>NZ_CABVPP010000001.1 GCF_902499075.1 Burkholderia pseudomultivorans
GTTAGCGAAACAACGATGAGGTTAACAGAGCGTGCAGCGGGTTAACAGCCCTCGTAACTCTTTTTGTTAGAGCTTTTAAGAGCCATTCGATACGGAGATTCGGCCATGTCCGCCCCTCTTCTTCCCGTGCGGCTCGTGCTCAGCGACGACGGTCCGTTCGTCGCCGCGGCCGTGCTCACGCAGCGCGACGCGCGTACGACCGCGCCGCACGCGCATGCGCGCGGACAACTCGTCGGCGCGCTGAGCGGGCTGCTGTCGATCGGGCTCGACGATCAGGACTGGGTCGTGCCGGCGATCCATGCGATCTGGATTCCGCCACACTGCCGGCACGGGCTGCAGTCGTTCGGGCCGTTTTCGGGATGGTCGGTGTTCGTGGCCGAGGCGCGCTGCGGCGCCTTGCCGTCGGAACCGCGCGCGATCCGCACGACGCCGTTGCTGCGGGAAGCCGTGCGGCGCGCGGCGAGCTGGGATGGATCCGAGCTCGACGCCGCACAGACGCGAATCGCCGAAGTGATCGTCGACGAAATCGCCGCGTCGGAGGCACAGTCGCTCGGCCTCGTGCGGCCGCGCGACCCGCGGCTCGTCCGGATCACCGATGCGCTCGCGGCCGATCTGGCCGACAACCGCCGGCTCGAAGACTGGGCGCGCTGGGCCGGGATCGGCGCGCGCACGCTGAGCCGGCGCTTTGTCGCGGAGACGGGGCTGACGTTCGCGCAGTGGCGTCAGCAGGCGCGGCTGATGCGCGCGCTCGAGAAACTGGCCGACGGCGTGCCGGTCACGACGATCGCGCTCGATCTCGGCTACGACAACGTGAGCGCGTTCATCGACATGTTTCGGCGTGCGCTAGGGACGACGCCGGGGAAGTATGGGGAGCTTGCGCGACTTGAAACCAGGAAGGACGGAAGTTCGTCATGATCCGCGTGCAGCGCGGGGGGGCGATCGGATCGACGTCGCCGACTCGGTCCGTTCAATACGTCCCGTTTCCCTTCTCCACGACCTCACCCTCCTTCCTCTTGAACCGCGCCGCCAACCGCTCCGAGCTCCTTGCCAGCAGCGTTGTATCGACACCGACCTCGACATACAACTCCGGCGCCTTCCTCGCCGCCTGATCGCCCGAATCGCGCCATCGATCGCCGCCTGCAGCGCATATTGGCCGAACTCCGCCAAGGAACCGCCGCATCCCAATCGTGCATCATCAGGAATTGCAGCAAGTCGAAAGTCTCTGGTCAGCCGACACAAGGCCCTCAGTGACTACAGTATGCTGCCGGCGCCAACCCTTGAAAGCATTCTTGGAAGCGTAGCGCGGTTCAGTCTCCGATTTCCACAGACATACTACCGATTAGGGTGCACCCACATTCGGTCCGATGACCATGTAGTGCCACGCGTCGACCATCGATGGTGAAGGTTGGGTGTGAACCGCCCCGGGAATCGTGGAGGCTGGTTGGTTTAAGTTAATACGGGTTCAGCGGCAGCTGTTTCAAGTTGCCGATAGTAGTTTGCCTCAGCTTCGGCGGGCGGGATATAGCCGAGAGGTTCCATCAATCGATGATGATTGAACCAGACCACCCACTCCAGCGTTGCCAGTTCAACGGATTCCCGCGTTTTCCAGGTGCGGCGATGAATCAGTTCGGCCTTGTACAAGCCGTTGATGGTTTCAGCCAAGGCGTTGTCATAGCTGTCGCCCCGGCTGCCGACCGACGGTTCGATGCCCGCTTCGGCCAGCCGTTCGCTATAGCGAATGCTGACGTATTGGGACCCTCTGTCCGAATGGTGGATCAAGGTCCCGTCGTCGCCCGGGCGTCGCGCGTAAAGCGCCTGTTCAAGTGCATCCAGAACGAAGTCCGTGGTCATCGAGGTGCTGACGCGCCAGCCGACAATACGGCGAGCAAACACGTCGATCACGAAGGCTACGTACAGCCAGCCCTGCCACGTCGAAACGTAGGTGAAATCCGAAACCCAGAGCTGGTTCGGCCGTGCCGCCTTGAACTGGCGATTGACCCGATCCAGTGGGCGCGGGGCTATGGCATCAGGAACAGTCGTGCGAACACGCTTGCCTCGCATCACGCCGCGCAAACCCAGTTGCTTCATCAACCGTTCGACCGTGCAGCGCGCCACCGCGATACGCTCCCGGTTCATCTGCTTCCAGACTTTATCGGCGCCGTAGACCTGCATGTTGGCCCGCCACACGCGCTCGATCTCCGGCCGCAGACGTTCATCGCGGATTGCGCGAACAGAGCGCCGCGACGGATCACGAAGCTGCGCGGCATGGCGTCGGTAGCCCGACGGGGCAATCCGCAAGACCTTGCAGATCGGCTCGACCCCGAAAGTGTCGCGATGCTGATCGATAAAGGCCTTCAGGACTTGAAACGGCGGTCGAGCTCCGCCTGGGCGAAAAACGCGCTCGCGACCTTGAGAATCTCGTTGGCACGACGCAACTCCTTGACTTCGCGCTCCAGGGCCTTGAGGCGCTCGCGCTCGTCTGAGGTCACGCCATCGCGCTCACCGTGGTCGATCTGGTCGCGCTTGACCCACTCGTGCAGTGTCTGCGGTGTGCAGCCGATCATCGGCGCAATCGATTCGACCGCCGCCCACATCGACGGATGTTCGCTACGCTGCTCGCGCACCAGACGCACTGCGCGCTCCCGGACTTCCGGCGAAAACTTGGTTCCCTTCTTGTTCATGGCTCCATTCTCTCAAGAGTTGGAGCCTCCACAAAATCCGGGGCGGTTCAACCAGTTTGCTATCCTGTTCGGAGAGCGATTTACGCAGGCGCGTGGATAACGCGTTGTTCAACCGCCTCGCCCACAAAAATGCGGACAGGTTCTGGGTATCCGACACACAAATTTACGCGAGCGTATCGTCCGCAGACCAACGGTAAAGCTGAACGCTTCATCCAGTCGGCTTTACGTGAGTGGGCCTATGCATGGACGTACCAAAGCTCGGCTCATCGCATCGAAGCCTTGGCGTGGCAGCATCACGACAACTGGCATCGAGCTCATAGCGCCATCGGCGGCGTTGCGCCGATGGCGAGACTTCCTGCGTCGAGAAACAACCTCTTGACGCTTCACAACTAGCGCATGCCTCCCTTCGGCAGCCGCCCGCATCTAGCGCTCGACGAGAGAGATCGTATCGGTCATCGCGGTGTGAGGCGCCACGCGCTCCAAACGGGGGGCTGGATGGCGCAACTTTGTTCGATATAAACGAAAATCGCAGCAAACGGAAATTGATGCCGCCCTTTGAACACCGACATGTCCGGTCCGTTCAATACGTCCCATCCCCCTTCTTCCCAGTATCCCCCTCCTTCCCCTTGAACTGCGCCGCCAACCGCTCCGCCCCCCTCGCCAGTAGCGTCGTATCGACGCCGACCGCCACAAACAGCGCCCCCGCTTCGAGATAACGCCGCGCGGCCGCCTCATCCGCGCTGAGAATCCCCGGCGCCTTCCCCGCCGCCTTGATCGCCCGGATCGCGCCGTCGATCGCCGCCTGCACATCCGGATGCCCGGGATGGCCGAGATGCCCGAGATCGGCCGCGAGATCCGCCGGCCCGATGAACACGCCATCCACGCCTTCGACGCGCGCGATCGCATCGACCGCATCGAGTCCCGCGCGCGTCTCGACCTGCACGAGCACCGCCATCTCTTCATTCGCGCGATGCAGGTAATCGTCCACGCGATTCCAGCGCGACGCGCGCGCGAGCGCGCTGCCGACGCCGCGAATCCCGTGCGGCGGATAACGCGTCGCCGCCACCGCCGCGCGCGCTTCGTCGGCGCTCTGCACCATCGGCACGAGCAGCGTCTGCGCACCGAGGTCGAGCACCTGCTTGACGATCACCGGATCGTTCCACGGCACGCGCACGACCGGCTGCGACGGATACGGCGCGATCGCCTGCAGTTGCGCGAGGATCGTCGGCACCGTGTTCGGCGCGTGCTCGCCGTCGATCAGCAGCCAGTCGAAACCGGCGCCCGCGACGACTTCCGCGCTGTACGCATTGGCCAGGCCGAGCCACAGCCCGATCTGCGCGTCGCCGCGCGCGAGCGCGGCCTTGAAGGCATTCGAAGGAATCTGCATCGTGGGTTCACCCGAAGTAGCACTGAATCGTCCCGAGCGGGCCGTAGTCGACGCTGAACGTATCGCCCGGCCGCGCCGCGCACGGCCGCGTAAACGATCCGCCGAGCACGATCTGGCCCGGCTCCAGCGCGACGTCGAAGCGCGACAGCCGGTTTGCGAGCCACGCGACGCCGTTCGCCGGATGGTTCAGCACGCCGGCCGCGACGCCGGTTTCCTCGACCACGCCGTTGCGCGACATGATCGCCGCGACCCAGCGCAGGTCGACGTCCTGCGGCTTCACGGGCCGTCCGCCGATCACGACGCCCGCGTTCGCCGCGTTGTCGGCGATCGTGTCGAACACCTTGCGCGGCCGCTGCGTGTCGGGGTCGATCGACTGGCTGCGCGCATCGATGATCTCGAGCGCGGGCACCACGTAGTCGACCGCGTCGTACACGTCGAAGATCGTGCAGTCCGGGCCGCTCAAGCGCTTGCCGAGCACGAACGCGAGCTCGACCTCGACGCGCGGCACGATGAAGCGGCCGGTCGGAATCGTGCCGCCGTCGTCGAAGAACATGTCGTCGAGCAGCGCGCCGTAGTCGGGCTCGTCGATCTGCGACGTGTTCTGCATCGCCTTCGACGTGAGGCCGATTTTGTGCCCCTTCAGCGTGCGCCCTTCCGCGAGCTTGAGCGCGACCCACGCGCGCTGGATCGCATACGCGTCGTCGATCGTGATGTCGGGATGGTCGAGCGAAATCTGGCGGATCTGCTTGCGCTCGCGCTCGGCGTCGTGCAGGCGCCGGGCGAGCTGGTCGATGGTGGCGGTATCGAGCATGGTCGGGTCGGAATCGGGGTCAGTCGGCCCGCTTGTAGCGGGCATGGATGTTGTTGTGCTTGTATGTGCCGCTTTCGCTGAACTCGGTCAGCTCCATCGACAGCGCAAGATAGCGCTTCGCGTACAGTTCGGCGAAATGCGTCTTGATCGCATCGAACAGCGCGTTGCACGCGGCTTTTTTCTGTGCGTCGCTGCGGCCCGAGCCGATCTTCAGCGTCACGTGGACGAACGCGTCGTCCGCGGTGCCGTCGGCGACGCAGTAGTCCTGCAGCTCGATCGCGCGCGAGCGGATGCCGCCGATCGGAAACACGCCGCCCTGCGCGATCAGCGTCGCGTTGATCGTGCGCAGCAGCGCCGGAATGCGCGCGTCGTCGCGGATGTTCGCGGTGTATTCGACGACGATATGTGGCATGGCCAATCTCCTGTCGAGGGCGCTTCAGCCCTCAGCGCAGCGGAAAAATCGCATTGATCTGCCCCGTCCCCGAACTCGCGAAGTAGTCGGTAACGATCTCGACCGGCTTGTCGTAACGGTCCCAGCCGAGCAGCCCGAGCAGCATCGCGGTGTCGTGCATCCCGCCCTCGCCGTGGCAATGCGTGTTGTACTCGGGCAGCATCGCGCAGAACGTCTTGAAATCGCCCTGCTTCCACAGCTCGACCACGCGCAGGTCGACCTGACGGAAAAATTCGCGGCTGATCTCGTGGATCGATTCCTCCGGGCTGCCGTTGTCGTTGAAGCGGTGCGACAGCGATCCGCTCGCGAGGAACGCGACGTTCGAATCGCTCTTCTCGATCGCTTCGAGCAGCGCTTCGCCGAAGCGGCGGCTTTCGTCGAGCTGATGCCACGCGCACCAGCCCGCGATCGACACGACCTTGAAGTGCTGGTCGCCGTTCATGTAGCGCATCGGCACGAGCGTGCCGTACTCGAGTTCGAGGCTGTCGATCTCGTGCGCGCGCGTCGCGATCCCGCGTTCGCTGGCCGTTTCTGCGATCAGCCGGCCGAGCGCAGGGTTGCCCGGATACGCGTACGTCATGTCGCGGATGAAATGCGGCAGCTCGTTGCTCGTGTACGTGCCCGCGAACCGCGCGTTGCAGTTCACGTGATAGCCGGCATTGACGAGCCAGTGCACGTCCGACACGACGATCGTGTCGACGCCGAGCGCGCGGCAGCGCTCGCCGATCAACTGATGGCCGCGGATCGCCGCTTCACGACAGCCATGATGCTTGCCGGGGAACTCCGACAGGTACATCGACGGCACATGCGTGATCTTCGCGGCGAGGGACAGTTTGCCCATCATGAGTCTCCTTTTGTTCTTTCGGCAGATCGCCCCGCAGCCGTCACATGCCCCAGCGCGGAATATGATGCGAGCCCATCGAGATGCAGACGTTCTTGATCTCCGCAAACACCTCGAAGCTGTACTCGCCGCCTTCGCGTCCGGTGCCCGACTCCTTCACGCCGCCGAACGGCTGGCGCAGGTCGCGCACGTTCTGGCTGTTCACGAACACCATGCCGGCCTCGATGCCGCGCGCCAGACGATGCACCTTGCCGACGTCCTGCGTCCAGATGTACGACGCGAGCCCGTAGGCCGTATCGTTCGCGAGCCGCAGCCCTTCTTCCTCGTTCTCGAACGGAATCAGGCACGCGACCGGCCCGAAGATCTCCTCCTGCGCGATGCGCATCCGGTTGTCGACGTCGGCGAATACGGTCGGCCGCACGAAGTTGCCGTTGCGCAGGTGATCGGGCAGGCCCGCCGGCTTGTCCGCGCCGCCGGCGACGATTCGCGCGCCTTCCTGCTCGCCGATGCGGATGTAGCCCGTCACCTTCTCCCAGTGCTGGCGCGTGATCATCGCGCCGAGCTGGGTCGCCGGATCGGACGGATCGCCGACCACGAGGTTGTTCGCGCGGCGCGAGAACTCCTGCACGAAGCGATCGTAGATCGTGCGCTGCACGAAGATCCGCGAACCCGCGGTGCAGCGTTCGCCGTTGATCGAGAAGATCGTGAACAGCGACGCGTCGAGCGCACGATCGAAATCGGCATCGTCGAAAATCAGCACCGGCGACTTGCCGCCGAGCTCCATCGAATACTTCTTCAGGCCCGCGCGCTCCATGATCCGCTTGCCCGTGACCGTGCCGCCGGTAAACGACACCGCACGCACATCCGGATGCCGCACCAGCGCGTCGCCGGCCGTCGCGCCGTAACCCTGCACGACGTTCAGCACGCCGCGCGGAATCCCCGCTTCGAGCGCGAGGCGGCCGAGCTGGTCGGCCGTCAGCGGCGACAGCTCGGACATCTTCAGCACGGCCGTGTTGCCGAGCGCGAGGCACGGCGCCGTTTTCCACGTCGCGGTCATGAACGGCACGTTCCACGGCGACACCAGCGCGCACACGCCGACCGGCTGGTACAGCGTGTAGTTCAGCATCTGGTCGTCGACCGGATAGGTGCGGCCGTTCATCTGCACGCAGACTTCCGCGAAGAAGTTGAAATTCTCCGACGCGCGCGGAATCAGCTGCTTGCTGGTCTGCGCGATCGGCAAGCCGGTGTCCTGCGTCTCCAGCGCCGCGAGCGCCGGCACGTTCTTCTCGATCAGCTCGCCGAGCTTGCGCATCAGCTTCGCGCGCTCCTTCGCGGGCGTATTGGCCCACTTCGGGAACGCTTCCTTCGCCGCGCGCACGGCCGCGTCGACTTCAGCCTCGCCGCCCGACGCAACCTCGGTGATCGCTTCGCCGGTCGCGGGATTCAGCGTCGTGAAGGTCTCGCGGCTGTCGACCTCGCGGCCGTCGATCCAGTGCTTGATGGTCATCTGCTCTCCTTGTGCGACGGGCTCAGCCGGCGCGATAGTAGTCGTGCTCGCCGACGATCGTGTTCACGAGCCGGCCGATTCCTTCGATCTCGGTGACGACCTCGTCGCCCGGCTTCGTATCGGCCAGCCCTTCCGGCGTGCCGGTCAGGATCAGGTCGCCCGGCGCGAGCGTCATGAAGCCGCTGATGTGCTCGATCAGCGCGGGCACGTCGAAAATCATGTCGCGCGTGCTGCCGCGCTGCGTCTCCTCGCCGTTGACCGTCGTGCGCAACGTGAGATCGTTCGCGTCGCCGATCTCGTCGCGGCTGACGAACCACGGCCCGAGCGGCGTGCAGGTGTCGCGGTTCTTCACGCGCAGGTTCGGCCGGTAGTAGTTCTCGAGATAGTCGCGGATCGCGTAGTCGTTCGCGACCGTGTAGCCGGCGACGTAGTCGAGCGCCTGCGCGCGGCGCACGTTGCGCGCGGGCCGGCCGATCACGACGGCCAGCTCGCACTCGTAGTGCATGTGCATCGCGTCCGCCGGACGCACGGTGCGCGACCGGTGGCCGATGAACGTGTTCGGCCCCTTCAGGAAGATCAGCGGCTCGCTCGGCGCCTTGAACGCGAGTTCCTTCGCGTGGTCCGCATAGTTCAGGCCGAGCGCGAAGGTCGTGCGCGGCGCGACGGGCGGCAGCCACGCGACGGCGTCCTCGGCGACCACGCGCCCGGTATCGAGACGGATCGCGCCGTCGCCGGCCGGCTCGGCCGCGTGCAATGCGCCGTTGTAGATCACGCGTGCGGTCCTCATCGTGCGCCCTCCTCGATCAGCGTGTGCCGCAGCGTGCCGATGCCGTCGGCGGCGATCTCGATCGCGCTGCCCGCGCGGGCGCGCGGCGCACCGCCGGCGACGCCGAGCAGCAGCACGTCGCCCGCGTCGAACGACATGAACGACGTGATGTCGGCGATCAGCTCGCGCACCGGGCGAATCAGCGTGGCGGTCGATGCGGATGCCGCGACTTCGCCGTCGATCCGCACGGTCAGCCCGATCGCGTCGACGTCGGCCAGCGCGGCGGCCGGCACGATGGCCGGGCCCAGCGGGCAGAAGCCGTCGCGGCACTTGAAACGCACGGCCGGACGGTAATAGTCGGGATGCGGCACCGACACGTCGCTCGCGAGCGTGAAGCCGTGCACGTAGCCGAGTGCGTGCGCGGCCGGCACGCGGGTCGCGCGGCGCGCGAACACGACGGCCACCGACGCGCCGATCTCCAGCGCGTCGACGCCGGCCGGCACGACGACGGCTGCGCCGTCGGCCGCATGCGTGTTGGCCGGCTTGATGTAAAGGATCGGCGCCTGCGGCGGACGGCCGTAAGGCGCCGCGTGGACGGCTTCGCCGAGCGCGTCGAGCGCAGCACGCTCGTTGAGCAGCGTACCGTAGACGGTACCGATCGCAACCGGAAGCGGCGGTGCCGCGGCGGTCGTGCAATACAGCTCCATGCGTCATTCCCCTGCCGCGCGTCGCGGCGCATCGTCAATAGTTAACATCTTAAGTAAACAATCGGACGCTGACAACCTCGATTACCCTGATACGCGAATCGAGCCACCGCCGGCTGCTAAGATTCAGGCATCCTCGTCTACATCCGACCCCGATGAACCGTACGCTCGACCATCGCAATCTCGCCATGCTGCTGCTCGAGGCCCGCGAAACGCTGATGGGCATGTTCCGCCCCATCCTGAAGGAATTCGCCCTGACCGAACAGCAATGGCGGATCATCCGCGTGCTGGACGGCGAACCGTCGGAAGCGCTCGAAGCCGGCCAGATCGCGCGGCGCTGCTGCATCCTGAGCCCGAGCCTCACCGGCGTGCTCGAACGCATGGAGCGCGACGGCCTGATCACGCGCACGCGCGCGCAGGAGGATCAGCGCCGGCTGCTGGTCAGCCTGACGCCGCAAAGCAGGAAGCTGGTCACGGAAATCGGTCCGCGCATCGACGAGCAGTACCGGCAGCTCGAAGCGCGTTTCGGCCAGGACGGCCTCGAGGACATCTACCGCGCGCTCGACCGGCTGATCGAACTCGGCAGTAGCGCGTGATGACGCGACGACACCTGTTCGCCCGTCGGCAAACCCGGTGCCACCGACGGGAACCGGCTTCGCGCGGCGCACGCGCTCAGTGCAGCGCGCCCCGCATCAGTTCGGTCACCGCGATCCCGCGTGACGTGCGCATGCATTCCTCGACGTAGTCGATGAACGGCAGCGGCTCGAAATCGATTTCGTCGCGCACGCGGCGGTTGTCGAACACGCGATCGACCGTCGAGAATTCCGCGAAACGGCGCAGCGCCTTGCCGATCACGCGTTCGAGCGCCGGATCGCGCCGACCGAGCACGTCGCGCACCACCAGCGGCAGATCGGCCGGCGCGCACGCCGCATAGCGCGGCGCCCCCGTCATGCCGGCCGCCTCGTCCATCGCGCGCACGATCTGCGCGACCTGCGGCGCCTCGTCGCCCGCCGACACGTGGTAGACGTCGTGCGCGAGCGTCGGCTTGACGGCCAGCAGCATCGTCGCGCGCGCGACGTCGTCCACCGACACGATATCGATGCGCGTCATCGGTCGCGCGGTGAAGCGGCGCGCCGCGTGTGCGACACGGAACATCCAGAACGAATTCGGCGCAGGCCGCGTGCCGAGCACCGTATGGCCGACGACATGCGACGGCCGCACGACGACGAGCGGCAGCCCGAGCGCGCGCAGACGCCGCTCCGTTTCGGCCTTCGCATGCAGATAGCCGGCCGCGAGCACGGCGCCCGGCAGCCGTTCGCCGTCGCCGGTCGCATCGGCCGCGACCGCATCGTCGGCCGGCTGCTCGTGCACGATCCCGCCGCGGCCCGCATGGGCGAACGCGGTGCCGACGTAGACGAAGCGCTGCAGGCGCGGCGACCGCGCGAACCGTTCGGCAAAGCGCAGCGCATCGGCGAGGTCGGCCTGCAAGTGCGCGCCGTCGGCCGGCGACGCATGGCCCGCGCAGTGGATCACGTGCGTCGCGCCCGCGAGGCGCGACGCGTCGGCCCCGTGCCAGACGTCGCCGAGCGCACCGACGATCACGTTCGCATCGCCGAGGCGCGACGCCCAGTACGGCGCGAGCCCGGCGCGCAGCGCCGCTTCGCGCAGCCGCGCGACCGCATGGCCGCGATCCTGCGCGCGCACCACGCACACGATGCGCTCGAGCAGCCCCGCGTTGACGAGCGCGGTCAGCACGGTGCTGCCGATGAAGCCGGTCGCGCCGGTCAGCACCAGCCGCTCGACGTTCGCCGCTGCGACCGGTGCGCTGGCCGGCGACACGAGGCTCGTGCGCCAGTTGAGCGACAGCGCGGTTTTCCAGATCAGCACGATAGTCTCCTTCGAAGAATCGGCCCGGCGGCACGATGAACCCGGATACGGGTTGCCCCCGCCAGTCGGCCGGGCCGGGGCGACGCGCGCCCCGGCGCTGTCCCGACCGGGCAAACGGCCCGCGATCGCGTCGATCGCGTCTCTGGCACGAGGCGGCCGCCGCCGCGGACGCGGGTCCGCAGCGCAGAATCGGGAAATTCCCAGTGTGGGGCCCGATCGAACGCAAGTCTGTCCCGAAAGTTTCGTGAAAGTGTGTGGATTTGTACGCGATTGTCGGAGTCTGTCATGTGCACCGGCGCCGACGCGCCGCGATCGATGCCGGCAACCGCGGCAGCGCGACAGATCGACGCGTCCGGGCGGGCCGGAGTCGTCGGATCTCTCGAACCGGCATCGCCGCCCACCTCACCCACCTCGCCCGCCGGCCCCATGCCCGCGCCTGTCCGCCGCCCACGGCCGCACGACCGTGTATCGTCAGACATCGTTTCATATGAAACGCCAATGAACGCGCCGCAGATTTATCGAGGATTATCACTTGCGTTTCACCGCAGTCTATCTAGACTGTTCAAGTCAAATCGATCGAGTTTGTCATTTCTTATAGGAGACGATCCAATGCGCCTCACCATTCGGATTAATGGCAGCGAATCGGCAACCCGGCAATCCTTCGCGGTACTGTGGGTCGACACCGACGAAGGACTGTGGTCGCGCGAGGCACATCAGGGCATCGATCTTCCAACCTGGGGCAAGGTCCGCGACGTCGAGGGCGCGATGGCGCTCTGCGCGGCCGATGGCGGGAACGCCGTCTGCAAGCTGCAAGGGCTGTCGTTCGATGCGACGCAGCGCGAACAGGGCACCGCGGTGCTCGCCGGCGATCATCCCGACGGCGCATGGCGGCTGCAGGAAGTCGATCGCTGCACGACCCAGCCGGAATATCACGAATTCATTTCGGTTGCCCGATAATTCCCCGACCCAATCGTCTGCGGTTTTCGGGTTTATTCCCGTATCGGAAATATTCTTTTCGATATTCGAAATAAAAAAAGCGCTCCGCGGCGGAGCGCTTTTTTATTTTTCGATTTAATTGTTATTTGGGGACGGAGATGAATCCGTTGTCGGCCGCGGAACTGCGCGCCGCGAGAATTCCCTCCGAGCCCCGCCCCATCGGGCCTCACCCCTTCGCACGGACCGCGCCGGCGATTCGCTACCCCGCCGACCGAATCGAGCCGTCCGGCACGCTTTCCGCACTTTTTCGCAACGATCGTCCGACCTGCCTCCGCACGACAATCATGCGTGCCGGAGCACACTTTCCCCACATGATGTTTACTCATTTATTACAATCGCATTATTCCGAATCAACCGCCGCCGACGGGCGGCCCGACCCGGCCATTGCATGAGCGTAAAAAAGAAGACCCACCCCGCCGATCCGTACGCAACCGCGACCAAGCATCCGATGCTCGCATCCCGCCTGCCGATGTGGCGCTCGAAGCTGATCGTGATCATCGTGTTCCTCGCGTTCGCCGCGCTGATCGCGCGCGCGTTCTGGGTGCAGGTCGCGAACCAGGATTTCTACGTCGGCCAGGGCCAGAAGCGCTACCAGCGCACGATCGAGCTCGACGCGATGCGCGGGCGCATCGTCGACCGCAACGGCGCGATGCTCGCGGTCAGCCTGTCGACCTACGAAATCTGGGCGAACCCGAAACAGGTCGCCGACACCGACTACCCGCAGATCGCGAAGCTGCTCGACATGCCGCTCGCCGAAGTGAAGCGGCGGCTCGGCAACGACAAGACCTTCGTGCTGCTCAAGCGCCAGGTCGACGCCGATACCGCGGGCCGGCTCGACAAGCTCGCGATCGACGGCATCACGCAGATCGCCGACTCGAAACGCTTCTATCCGGAAGGCGAATCGGCCGCGCACGTGGTCGGCTTCACGAACGTCGAGGACCAGGGCCAGGAAGGCGTCGAACTCGCGGCGAACCAGCGGCTGTCGGGCACGTCCGGCCAGCGCGAGGTGATCCGCGACCGGCTCGGCCGCATCGTGTCGGACACGCGCCCGCTGGTGCCCGCGCAGCACGGCGCGACGATCGAGCTGACGATCGACCGGCGCATCCAGCAGCTCGCGTTCAGCCAGCTGAAGGCGGCGGTGATCGAGAACAATGCGCTGGCCGGCAGCGTCGTCGTGCTCGATGCGCAGAACGGCGAGATCCTCGCGCTCGCGAACTACCCGACCTTCGATCCGAACGACCGTGCGCGCCTCACGGGCCAGCAGCTGCGCAATCGCGCGGTGATCGACACGTTCGAGCCCGGCTCGACGATCAAGCCGCTCGTCGTCGCGCTGTCGATCGACGAGCGCAAGGTCACGCCGAACACGATCATCAATACGTCGCCGGGCACCTACAAGATCGGGCCGGCCGTGATCCACGACACGTCGAACCACGGCTCGCTGACCGTGTCGCAGGCGCTGCAGAAGTCGAGCAACGTCGCGCTCGCGAAGCTGGCGCTGAACCTGCCGGCCGAAACGATCTGGAACAAATATCAGGAATACGGAATCGGCCGCGCGCCCGAACTGACGTTCCCCGGCGTCGCGTCGGGCCGGCTGCGCGGCTACAAGCGCTGGCGCCCGATCGAGCAGGCGACGATGGCGTACGGCTACGGGCTGTCGATGTCGCTGCTGCAGATCGCGCAGACCTACACCGCGTATGCGGGCGACGGCACGCTGCATCCGGTGTCGCTGCTGAAGAACGGCACCGACCAGCAAACGATCGACGCGCATCGCGGCCATCGCGTGACGTCGCCGCAGACGGCCGCAGCGATTCGCTCGATGCTGGAGATGGCGGTCGGCGAAGGCGGCACGGGGCGCCGCGCGCGCGTCGACGGCTACCGGATCGGCGGCAAGACCGGCACCGCGCGCAAGCAGGTCGGCGCGACGTATGCGAAGGGCAAGTACCGCGCGCTGTTCGCCGGCATGGCGCCGATGAGCAACCCGCGCCTGATCGTCGCGGTGATGATCGACGAGCCGCGCGGCAAGGGCTACTACGGCGGCACGGTGGCCGGGCCGGTGTTCTCGTCGGTCACGAGCGGCTCGCTGCAGTTGCTCGGCGTGCCGCCCGATGCGCCGGTCGAAGCCGATAAGGATGCGCCGGTCAGGAAGGGACCGGTGCCGCAGAAGACGGCCGCGGCCACGCATGCGAGGACGGCAACGACGCCGCAGGCAGGCGCTGCAGCGAAAACCGCGGGCGCCCCGAAGTCCGCCGCACCAGTCGAAACGGCCGCGCAATCCGGCACGGCCGTGCAGAAGAAAACGGCGGCCGGCTGACACCACGCCGCCTGGCACGCGGCGCGACGCCGCGCGCCGTCAATGCGACGCCGCGACCGGCTTCGCCATCCGGCCGAGCACGTGCTCGGTCATCCCGCGCGCGAGTTCGGTCTCGCTCACGAACACGGTGCCGACACCCTCGCTCGCCAGCAGCGCGGCTTCGTCGCCGCTGTTCGTGCACAGCGCGACCTCGAGTGCCGGATTGAGCGTGCGCGAGATCTCGACGATCTGCCGCACGTCGAACACGTCGGGCAACGTGACGACCAGCATGCCCGCCCGTGCGATGTGCGCCTGCACCAGCACGATCGGCTCGATCGCGTCGCCCGACACGGCCGCGACGCCGCCCGCGCGCAGCTTCTCGACGATCTCGCGGTTCTGCTCGACCACCACGTACGCGATCCCGTGCTCGTCGAGCGCATGCGCGATGCGCGTGCCGACCTTGCCGTAGCCGACGATCACGACCTGCCCCGTCAGGTGCGTGTGCGGCGTCGACATCGGCAGTGCGGCAAGCGGATCGTCGCGCGCCTCGAGCCGGCGCGCGAATGCCGAGCGCTTGCGGATCCACGCGAGCCCGGGCTCGATTGCCGCGAACGCGACCGAGTTCAGCGCGATCGAGATCAGCGCGACCGCGAGAATCAGGTTCTGCCCTTCGGACGACAGCAGGCCGAGCGAGTGCCCGAGCCCGGCGAGGATGAACGAGAATTCGCCGATCTGCGCGAGCCCCGCGCCGACGATCAGCGCGGTGTTGAGCGGATAGCGGAACGCGACCACCAGCGCGACGGCGGCGAGCGTCTTGCCGATCAGCACGATCGCCGCGACTTCGATCACGTGCAGCGGTTCGTCCAGCAGCACCTTCGGGTCGAACAGCATGCCGACCGAAATGAAGAACAGCACCGAGAATGCGTCGCGCAGCGGCAAGGTCTCGTCGGCCGCGCGCCGGCTGAACTCCGACTCGCGCATCATCATGCCGGCAAAGAACGCGCCGAGCGCGAACGAGACGTCGAACAGCTTGGCCGCGCCGAACGCGATGCCGACCGCGGCCGCGATCATGCACAGCGTGAACAGCTCGCGCGAGCCGGTGCGCGCGACGAGCCACAGAATGCGCGGAAACACGCGCTTGCCGACCACCAGCATCAGCGCGATGAACGCCGCGACCTTCAGCATCGTGATGCCGAGCGCGCTCCAGAGATTGCCGCCGGCCGCGTGCTCGCCGCCCGGCAGCGTGCCGCCGAGCAGCCCCGCGACGGGCGGCAGCAGCACCAGCACGAGCACCATCACGAGATCCTCGACGACGAGCCAGCCGACCGCGATGCGCCCGTTGACCGTCTCGACGAGCCCGCGCCCTTCGAGCGCGCGCAGCAGCACGACCGTGCTCGCGACCGACAGCGCCAGCCCGAACACGAGCGCCGCGCCGACGCTCCAGCCCCACGTGAGCGCGAGGCCGCCGCCGAGCAGCGTCGCCACGGTGATCTGCACGATCGCGCCCGGCAGCGCGATCTTGCGCACCGCGAGCAGATCGCCGAGCGAGAAATGCAGGCCGACGCCGAACATCAGCAGCATCACGCCGACCTCGGCGAGTTGCTGCGACAGCGACAGGTCGCCGACGAAGCCGGGCGTGCCCGGACCGATCACGATCCCGGCCAGCAGGTAGCCGACGAGCGGCGGCATTTTCAGCAGCGATGCGAGATAGCCGAAGATCATCGCGAGACCGAAACCGGCCGCGAGCAGTGCAATCAGGCTGACGTCATGAGGCATCCCCCCTCCCAAGGTCTTGTAACTATTTAGTAAGGTTCAAGAACGAAAGGATAAGGGATGAGGCGGGCAAATGGCACGCCACCGCGAAAAATTCACGCGGTGGCGCGATGGCCGGGGTACAACCCCGGCCGGCAGGACGGCGGCGCATCGGCGATGCGCCGCCGCGATTCGACGGTCCGGAACGGCGCGCCGATACACCGGCGCCCCGCCCGCTTCCGTCAGCGCGCGGCCTGCGGGAAGCGCGCGCCCGGCGGCGGCTCCGGCCGTGTCGACGGCACGCTCTTGCGCACCTTCGCGACCTGTGCGGCCGTCACGGTCGCCCCGGTGTTGCCCCAGCTCGTGCGCACGAAGTTCGACACGTCGGCGACTTCCTGGTCCGACAGCCGCCAGCCGAACGGCGGCATCGTGAACGTGGACGGTGCGGTGTGCGTGCCCTCCAGTGCGCTGCCCTCCAGCACGACGTGGATCAGCGAGGTCGGATCGTCGCCCTGCACGACCGGGTTGCCGGCGAGCGCCGGGAACACGCGCGTGTAGCCGTGGCCGTCGCTGCGGTGGCAGGCCATGCAGTTGTCGCGATAGACGGCCGCGCCCGGCTTGCTCGCGTCGCCGGTCTGCAGCGCCTTCGCGGCGGCCGCGTCGTACACGTGCGGCTGCTCGCCCGGCACGCGCGGCGGCAGCGTCTTCAGGTAGCGCGCGATCGCGTTCAGGTCGTCGTCGCTCATGTGCTGCATGCTGTGGCCGACCACGTCCGTCATTCCGCCGAACGCGGCCGTGCGCAGCGTGCGGCCCGTCTTCAGGAACTGCACGATCTCGGCTTCGGTCCAGGTGCCGAGCCCGGTGCGCGGCTCGCCGCGCAGGCTTGTCGGCACCCAGCCGTCGATCGCGCCGCCGCCGGCGAGGAAATCGGGGCCGTCCGCATCGGTCAGCCCGCGCTCCTGCATCGTCGGCGCGCGCGGCGTGTGGCACGCGCCGCAGTGGCCGAGCCCCTGCACCAGATACGCGCCGCGCGCGATCACCGGATCGCTGTACGGCGCCGCATCGAACGGCTTCGGCGACGGCGCGAACAGCTTGCGCCAGAACGCGAGCGGCCAGCGCATCGACAGCGGCCATACGATGTCGACCGCGCGATTCTCGTGCTCGACCGGCGCGACGCCATGCATGAAGTACGCGTACAGCGCCTTCATGTCGTCGTCGGTGAGCCGCGAATACGACGGGAACGGCATGGCCGGATACATCGTGTCGCCGTTCTTGCGCACGCCCTCGCGCACCGCACGCGTGAAGTCCTCGTACGTCCAGCCGCCCAGCCCGGTTTTCGGGTCCGGCGTGATGTTGGTCGAATAGATCGCGCCGATCGGCGTGTCGAATTTCAGCCCGCCCGCGAACGGCTTGCCGCCGCTCGCGGTATGGCACGCGATGCAGTCGCCCGCGCGCGCGAGGTATTCGCCGCGCTTGACGAGATCGGCGTCGGCAGAACGCGCCGCAGGCGCGGCCGCCGGGCCGGATGCCGGTGCAGGCGTCGTCGCCGGCTGCGCGCCGGCCGCGCCGCTCGCGAGACCGAACGCGGCCCACGCGGCGCCCGTCGCCAGTGCGCGCTGCAGCGGGGAAAGGCGGCGCGCGGCAGTGTGATTCACGGTCCTCTTCATACGGTCACCAGCGGGGCGGGGTTTTTCAGGTATTGCTCGCGGATCGCACGCGCGGACCAGTAGGCCAGCGCCGCGACGATCCCGGTCGGGTTGTAGCCGATACCCTGCGGCAACGCCGACGCGCCCATCACGAACACGTTGTGCACGTCCCAGCATTGCAGGTAGCGGTTGAGCACGCTGGTCTTCGGATCCGTGCCCATCACCGCGCCGCCGACGAGGTGGGTCGTCTGGTAGGCGCGCGAATCGAAGTGCTTGCCGAACTCGCGCGTCGATACGCTGATCGCCTTCGGCCCCATCGCCTCGGCGATCTTCTTCATCTGCCCGGTCACGTACTGCGCCATGCGGATGTCGTTGTCCTTCCAGTCGAACGTCATGCGCAGCAGCGGCTGGCCGTACGAATCGCGATAGGTCGGGTCGAGGTCGAGGTACACATCGCGGTACGACATGTTGGTGCCGTGCGCGTCCATCGACACCGTATGCGCGTAGTTGTCCTTGACCGCCTTCTTCCATGCCGAACCCCACTGCGGCGTGCCGGGCGGCGTCGCGATGCCGCTGATCGGCTTCACGCCGGCCTGGTTCACCCACAGCGGCGAGCCGCCGACGAAGCCGAGCGGACCGTGGTCGAAGTTGTCCGCGTTGAAGTCGTCGACCGCGACGCCGTTGCCGCCCGCGCCGATGAACGGGTTCGTGAAGGTGTCCTTGTCGAAGAACGCCTTGATCGTCGACAGGTTCTGGTACGCGAAATTGCGGCCCACCACGCCTTCGCCCGAGATCGGGTCGTACGGCTTGCCGATGCCCGACAGCAGCAGCAGGTGCACGTTGTGATACTGGAACGCGGCGACGATCACGAGATCGGCCGGCTGCTGCACTTCACGGCCGGCCGGGTCGACGTAGGTGACGCCGGTCGCGCGCTTCTTCGTGTCGTCGAGATCGACGCGCAGCACGTGGCACTTCGAACGCAGCTCGAAGTTCGGCGCCTGCTTCAGCGCGGGCAGGATGTTCAGGTTCGGCGACGCCTTCGAGTACATGTAGCACGCATAGCCGCTGCAGTAGCCGCAGAAGTTGCACGGCCCCATCTGCACGCCGTACGGATTCGTGTACGGGCCCGACGTGTTCGCCGACGGCAGCCGGTACGGATGCAGTCCGAGCGACTGGGCGGCGTCGAAGAAGCGCTGCGCCGAATAGGTGTTGAGCTGCGCCGGCAGCGGGAAGTGGTCGCTGCGGTTCGCCTCGAACACGTTGCCGTCGCCGACCACCTTGCCGCCGACCTTGTAGGCCTGACCCGACGTGCCGAACACCTTCTCGGCGAAGTCGAAATGCGGTTCGAGTTCGTCGTAGCTGACGCCCGTGTCCTGGATCGTCATCCCTTCGGGGATGAACTTCCTGCCGTAGCGCTCTTCATAGTGGCTGCGCAGGCGCAGCTCTTCCGGCGTGATGCGGAAATGCACGCCCGACCAGTGCAGCCCCGCGCCGCCGACGCCCTCGCCCGGCAGGAACGCCGCGAGCTGCCGATACGGCAGCGCGGTGTCGTTCACGCCGTGGCGAATCGACACGGTCGTCTTCGACAGGTCGAGGAACAGCTTCTTGCGGATGTTGTAGGTCAGCTCGTCGATCGTGTTCGGATACGCGCCGTCCGGATAGGTGTCGCGATATTCGCCGCGTTCGAGCGCGACGACCTTCAGTCCCGCTTCGGTCAGTTCCTTCGCGAGAATCGCGCCGGTCCAGCCGAAGCCGACGATCACCGCATCGACATGCGGCTTTTTCTCTGCGGCCATCAGCTGCGCTCCCCGTTGATCGAGACCGGGCCGTACGGATACGGCTTGCCGTTCTGGTTGACGAAATCCATGAAATCCGCGCGCGCGCCCGGAAAGCCGATCATCTTCCACGCGGCCATCCCGCGATTGCCGCCGTGGACCGGATCGCAGAAATAGCCTTCGCGCGTGTTCTGCAGCAGCTGGCCGAAGAACACGCCGGGCGGCACGTCGTCGATCTGCGCGGCGCCTTTCTCCAGGTCGCCGAGCACCGCGTCGCGGGTCGGCGCGTCGAGATCGGCGAACGCCTTGCCGTGCGCCTTCTCGCAATAGCGGTTGACGGCCGCGATGCCGAGCCGGTAGATGTCGCGCGGCACCAGCTTCAGCTGATAGCCGAGCTCGGGCACGCCCTGCTGGAACGGGCCCTGCATGTACCACGTCGCGCCGTGCGCGTAAGGCGTTTCCATCTGGCGATCGATGAATTCGGGCACGCCGGCTTCCAGCGCGCCGGGGCCTTCGGCATCGGCCGGAATCAGGCGGTCGGCGGCAGCCTGGACGAACGCCCATTCCTTGGCGTCGAAGAAGGTCGGCTTGTACGGCGCGCGTTCGGCATCGGCCGCCGCAGGCGCATTGCCGGCCGTCGTCGCAGACGGCGACGACGAGCGCAGGTCGCAGCCGGCGACCGACGCGATCGGCACGAGGGCGACCGACGTGCGCAGGAATCGGCGGCGCGAGTTGGGTTGGTCAGTAGACATGGTCGGATGTTGATCGTTGGGGATCGTGGTTCGCACACACGCATGCGTTGCGGTGTGTCCGGCGTGACAGCCATCGGCCGCCCTGTTCTTTCTATGTTGCGAACAACCTCGATACAGGCGCCGACCGCGATGTGCGGCGGCGCCGTCATGCAGCCGCCGTGCGCCTGATCCGGAGGCGCCGGCGGATCGACCTCTTCGCGGGCCTGGTCGTCGGACCGACCGCAGCCTGTCGGCCGAAGTCCGTCCGCTGTCGTCATGACCCTTGTTCAACTTAGACGCCGCGTTTGCCGACGGCAAGCGCAACGTGCACGACCCTCATTCCGGGTCTGGCGACAGGTGCCGCGCATTATAAATGGAACCGGTTCCATTTCGATATGACCGAGACGCAATTCATTGAATCGAAAATCGCAACAATTGGAAAACTGCGATATCAAGATACGCAAAGATGCGCAGGCTGCCGACGCAGGACGGCGGGATGGGCGCCCGCCTGCACCGGCGATTCGTCAACGCGCGTTGTCGCCGAAAGCGCGCTGCTTCGCATCGCAATGCGGCGGGCGATCAAGCCGCTACCGCGCGCCGCCCTTCACCCCGGCCAGACCATCGACGCAATGGACAGCGAAAGCGCCGCGCAAAGCGGCGAATAGCACAGCGTATCCATCCGCGCAAAGCGCGATCCGCGAATCCGCTTGAAGAAGCCGACGTAGCGGAAATCGCCGACGGCCCGCACCGCGAAGATCAGCGCGAGCATCACGACCGCCAGGCCGATCGCGCCGGGATGCAGGTCGGCGCGCAGCCAGCCGGCGCGTGCGGCGACCACGCACGCGCCGCCGAGCAATGCCGCCGCGACGGCCAGCGTGCCGGCCGCACTCGGTTTCAGCAGCGGTACGCCGTCCTGCTCGGGAATCGCCGCGCGCTTGCCCAGCCGGCCGCCGCACGCCCAGTAGACGTGCACGAGCGCAAGCACGCAAAGCGTCGGCACGCTGAAATACGCACCGGTCATGTCGATAAGGCTCCTCGGATCGTTGTTTGTCTGTCGCCGGAAGCGCGCCGGCGCGCGGCTTCGGTTCCGCGTCACGCAACACGATACCGAAACCGCGCAGCGCATGCATTGCGACGCCCTGTCGCAATCGGCCGCGCGCCGTGGTGCGGCGCAGTGAGGATCGTGCGCAGCGTGCATCCGCCGGTGTGCGCGTCCGGCTTGCGCGATCGCGCGTCGCCGCGCTGCACGGCAGCAAGCGCCGCGGCACGTTCGCGATCGTCGCGCCGCCTCGCTTGACTTCCGTTCGCGCACCACTACCCTTTTATTCCAGTGCTGCAGTCGGTGCGCCGTGCGCTCGGTCGTATCCGTCTGCCGAAGGAGTCGTCGATGAGCGAAGCCCACGAACGCCGCGCGCTGCTGCTGCATCTGGGCGACGTGCTGCGTACGGTCAGCTGCCTGCTCGAGAACGAGCGCGACGACGCGTTCGTCGGCGAGCTGGTCGCGACGCGTCCGATGCTGTCGGACCTGCCGCTGCTCGAGCACGTGTTCGCACGGATGACAGTGCGTGAATTCGCCGACGCCGTGCCGCACGCATTCTGCCTGTGGCCGCGGCTGTTGCTCGACGCACCGCTCGATCGCGACGCGCTCGCCGTGCCGGTCTGCGCGCACCTGTTCGCCGGCAATCCGCTCGGCTGGACGCGCTATGCGGCGGCGCTCGCCGGCGACGTGCCGTGGTTCGGCGCCGGCATCCGGCCTGCCGGGCCATCGTCGCCGAGCGTCTGACGCGCATGACGCGCAGCGCCGGCACACAGCACAACGATAACGAAGGCCCATGGAGGTGACTCATGCTGATCGGTGTGCCCAAGGAGATCAAGAACCACGAATACCGCGTCGGCCTCACGCCGGCCGGCGCACGCGAGCTGACGCGGCACGGCCACAAGGTGCTCGTGCAGCGCGGCGCCGGCACCGCGATCGGCCTGCTCGACGACGACTACACGGCAGCCGGCGCGGCGCTGTGCGACGGCGCCGACGAGCTGTTCGCGCGCGCCGACATGATCATCAAGGTCAAGGAGCCGCAGCCGGCCGAATGCGCGATGCTGCGGCGCGGCCAGATCCTCTATGCCTACCTGCACCTCGCACCCGATCCCGAACAGGCGGCCGCGCTCGTGAAATCCGGCGCGGTATGCATCGCGTACGAAACCGTGACGGGCTCCGGCGGCGGCCTGCCGCTGCTTGCGCCGATGAGCGAGGTGGCGGGACGCATGTCGATCCAGGTCGCGGCGACTCACCTCGAAAGCCCGCGCGGCGGCCGCGGCATGCTGATGGCCGGCGTGCCCGGCGTGCCGGCCGCACACGTGGTCGTGCTCGGCGCGGGCGTCGTCGGCACCGGCGCGCTGCAGATGGCGGTCGGCCTCGGCGCGCGCGTTACCGTACTCGACACCAACGTCGGCCGGCTGCGGCAGCTCGACCTGATCTTCGCGAACCGGATCGCGACCGTCTGCTCGAACGCGCAGACGATCGACGAAGCGGTGCGCGACGCCGACGTCGTGATCGGCGCGGTGCTGGTGCCGGGCGCGTCGGCGCCGCGGCTCGTCACGCGCGACATGATCGCGACGATGCGCGCGGGCGCCGTCGTCGTCGACGTTGCGATCGACCAGGGCGGCTGCTTCGAGACCTCGCATGCGACCACGCACGCGGCGCCGACCTATGTCGTCGACGGCGTGGTGCACTACTGCGTCGCGAACATGCCGGGCGCCGTCGCGCGCACGTCGACCTTCGCGCTGAACAACGCGACGCTCGGCCATGCGCTCGCGCTCGCCGACAAGGGCTGGAAACAGGCAATGGCCGACGATCCGCACCTGCGCGCGGGCCTGAACGTCTGCGACGGACAGATCACGTACGAAGCGGTTGCGCAGGCGCTCGGCCTGCCCTACGTGCCGGCCATCGACATGCTCGCGTAGCGCGGCCGAAAGAGGCAGCCCGCTTCACGCTCGCCGTCGCGCCGCGTTCACGCCCCCTTCTTCGGCCGCGCCCGCTTCGCTGCGCCGCTCTCGCCCATCGTGCGCGCCAGCAGCGGCCGCAGTTGCGCGAGCGTGCGCGTATTGAGCACATCCTGCCGCGTCAGCCAGCCGCGCCGCGCCTGATCGACGCCGTAAGCGAGGTTGTCGAGTTCATCCGCGCCGAGCGCATCCGAGCCGATCGCCACCGGCACACCGGCCTTCGCCGCCTCGCGGCACCAGACATCCGCGAGATCGAGCCGCTGCGGCTGCGCGTCGAGTTCGACGAAACAGCCGCGTTCGCCGGCCCGCGCGATCACGCGCGGCACGTCGAGCTCGCACGCGTCGCGTTCGCCGAGCAGGCGGCCGGTCGGATGCGCGAGGATCGTGAAATGCGGATGATCCATCGCGCGCAGCATGCGTTCGGTCTGCGCGTCCCGCGACAGGTCGAAGCCGTCGTGCACCGCGCCGACGACGAGGTCGAGCCGGCCGAGCACGTCGTCGGGCACATCGAGGCTGCCGTCCTCACGTATCGCGGCCTCGACGCCTTTCAGCAGCACGAAGTCGTCGAACGCTGCGTTGACGCGGTCGATCTCGTCGATCTGCCGCACCAGCCAGTCGAACCCGGCCGCGCGCCGCCCGCCGCTCGCCGGCACGCGATCGGTGACGGCCAGATACGCGAGCCCCCGCGAGCGTGCGGCGTCCGCCAGCGCGCGCAGACCGTCGCGACCGCCGGACGCATCGGTATGCGCGTGCAGGTCGCCATGAAGATGCTTGCGCTCGACCAGCGCCGGCAGCGTGCCGCCGCGCGACGCTTCGATCTCGCCGCGATCCTCGCGCAATTCGGGCGGCACCCAGCGCAGGCCGATCGCCTCGTAGACCGACGCCTCCGTTTCGCCGGCGATCCGCTCGTCGCCGCGAAACACGCCGTATTCGTTGATCTTCAGGCCGCCGGCCTGTGCGATCCGGCGCAACGCGATGTTGTGCGCCTTCGAGCCGGTGAAATAAACGAGCGCCGCGCCGAACGCGGCGGCATCGACGACGCGCAGGTCGACCTGCAGGCCGCTCGCCAGCACGACGCTCGAACGCGTCTTGCCGTGCGCGAGCACGCGCGCGACGTCGCGGTAGCCGACGAACGCATCGGCCACCGCAGCCGCCTCGCGCGCGGTGACGAGGATGTCGAGATCGCCGACCGTTTCGCGGCGCCGGCGAAAGCTGCCGGCCGCCACCGCATCGCCGACGCCGGCCACCGCGCGCAGGCAGTCGAGCAGTGGCATCAGCGATTGCGTCGCGGCCGGCAGCAGGAATCGCTGCGGCGTGCGCTGCAGGCGCTCGTCGAGCGCTTCGAGCAGATGGGCTTCGGTTTTCGCGCCGAAGCCGGGCAGCGCGCGCACATGCCCGTTCTTCGCTTCCGCGCGCAGCTGTTCGAGCGTATCGACGTGCAGCGCGTCGTGCAGCGCCTTCACGCGTTTCGCGCCGAGGCCCGGCACGTCGAGCAGTTCGACGATCGCGCCCGGCAGCGCGTGGCGCAGCGTCTGCTGCAGCTCGCAGGTGCCGGTCGCGGCGATCTCGCGCAGCTTCGACGCGAGATCGGGCCCGATCGATGGAATCTGGCCGAGATCGCCGCCGCTCGCGATCATCGACGGAATGTCGCGACCGTAGTCGGCGATCGTGCGCGCGGCGTTGCGATAGGCGCGCACCCGGAACGGGTTGGCGCCCTGGATTTCGAGCATGTCGGCGATTTCGGCGAACACGGCCGCGCACTCGGCATTGTGGATCGGCATGGCTCCCTTCCGCGTGGATGACGCCGCGCATCGTCCGCGTCGACGCATGTTGCCGACGCAGGACGCCCGTTCGTCATCGTACGCCCACCTTGCGACGCGCGCAGCGTCGAGGCGCCGCAACGGCCGTGCCCGGCCCCGTCACAGCGACGCGCGCGGCGTCGTCGCGTACCGGCGCTCGTAGATCGCCTGGCAATGCGTGCAGCGCTCCGCGGTCGGCCGCGCGAGCAGCCGTTCGTAGCCGACCGGCGCATCGCAGTCGATGCACTCGCCATAGCTGCCGTCGCGCATCCGCTGCTGCGCGCGCGCGATCGCGCGCAACTCGGCCAGCTTCATTCCGATCAGCGCGTGATCGACGTCGACGAACAGATCCGCGTTCGCTTCGTCGCCCTCGTCCGGCGACGCGCCGGCGAGATCCGCATAGGACTCCGACGCGCGCTGGTCCTCGCTCGTGCGAATTTCCGCACGCAGCGCGCGCTCGCTTTCGTCCAGCCGCTGCTGCAGCGTCTGCCGTTGTCGTTCGTCGAGCGCCATCGCCATCTCTCCTGTTCCGGGTTCCGCGCGAGACACAGGCGACGCGCGTCGGCCGCACCGGTGGCCGACGCGCAGGCCCGACCTGCGCCGCCGTTTCCGGATGCCCGCCCGGCTGGAAAGCGCCGGACGCATTCGACGCAGCATAAACCCAACCGCCGCGCATGTGTTGACCGGCGTCAGACGCGGCGCAACATGCGCGGCAGCGGCGAATAAACGGGGAACGGACGAGCAAAGGCTACGCGCGCTGCACACGACGGAAGGCAGCGCCCGCCGCCGTGCCGCACGCGATCAGCGCACGTCCTCGCCGAGCCACTGCTTGCTGATCGCACCGTACTCGCCGTCCTTGAACATCGTGTCGAGCGCCGCGTCGATCGCGTCGCGCAGCTTCGGGCTGTCCTTGCGCACCGCGACGCCCATCCGCTCCGGATAGAGCAGCGGCCCCGCCGGCTTCGCATCGATGTGCTTGTCGCGGATCGTCAGGATGCCCGCGATGCGATCCGTCACGAAGCCTTCGATGCGGCGATTCTGCAGGTCGATCAGGATGTCGGGCAGCCCCTTGTAGGTCTTGACCTGCACATCCGGCCGGTTCTTGCGCAGCCAGCCTTCATAGGTCTCGCCGAGCGTCACGCCGATCACCTTGCCCTTCAGCTGCGCAAGGTCCTGCACGCTGCTGCCCTTCGGCACGAACAGCTGCGCGCCGGAACGATAGTAGGCCTGCGTGAAATCGACGGCCTTCAGGCGCTCGTCGGTGATCGCGAGGCTGCCGATGATCGCGTCGTACTTGCCGGCCAGCAGCCCGCCGACGATGCCGTCCCATGCCGTCATCACCGGCACCGGCTTCGCGCCGAGCCGGCTCGCGACGCGGTTGCCGATATCGACGTCGAAGCCGCTCAGCTTGCCCGACTCGTCGATGAAGCTGAACGGCGGGTACTTGCCGGTCAGCGCGAACGTCAGCTTGCCGGTCTGCTTCACCTTGTCGAGATCGTCCGCATGCGCGGCCAGGCTGGCGGCGCCGAGCAGCGCCGCGCATATCGTCGTCATCAGTCGTTTCGTCCACTTCATCTTTCGTCTCCTGAATGGTTGATGTTCGTCGTTGACGCGCAGCACGCACGACGCGCTGCGCGAACGGCTACCGCGGCGCGACTTCGAACAGCGCGGCGGCGCCCTGCCCGCCGCCGATGCACATCGTCACGACGACGCGCCGCACGCCGCGTCGCGCGCCTTCGAGCAGCGCATGGCCGACCATGCGCGTGCCGGTCATCCCGTACGGATGGCCGAGCGCGATGCTGCCGCCGTTCACGTTGACGGTTTCGTACGACAGGCCCAGCGTGTCGACGCAGTACACGACCTGCGACGCAAACGCCTCGTTCAGTTCCCACAGATCGATGTCGGCGATCGACAGGCCGGTGCGCGCCAGCAGCCGGTGCACGGCCGGCACCGGGCCGATGCCCATTTCGTCCGGCCGGCAGCCGGCCACCGCGCACGCAATCAGGCGGCCGAGCGGCGCGACGCCCAGCGTGCGCAGCATCGCGCCCGACACCACCGCGCAGGCCGCCGATCCGTCGGCGAGCGCGCACGCGTTGCCGGCCGTCACGGTGCCGCCGTCGCGTACGGCGGCGAGCGTTGCGAGCGCATCGGCGTCGGTGCCCGGCCGCCCGCATTCGTCGGCGCTCACGCGCACCTCGCGCGGCGTGCTGTTGCCGCTCGCCTTGTCGTGTTCGAGCTTGCGCGCGTCGACCGCGACGATCTCGTCGCGCATCAGTCCGGCCTGCGCCGCTTGCGCCGCGCGCCGCTGGCTGAGCGCCGCATAGTCGTCCTGCGCGCGGCGCGACACGCGGTAGCGGCGCGCGACGAGGTCGGCGGTGTCGACCATCGGCATATACGCGTCGCCGTGCCGTTCCAGCAATTGCGCGTCCTGCTGCCGATGCCGGTTCATGTGCGCGTTCTGCACGAGGCTGATCGACTCGACGCCGCCTGCGACGATCGCGTCGGCTTCGCCGCCGGTCACGCGCGCGGCGGCCAGCACGATCGACATCAGCCCCGATGCGCATTGCCGGTCGACCGTCATGCCCGGCGTCGTCACCGGCAGGCCGGCCGTCAGCGCCGCGAGCCGGCCGATGTTGTAGTACTGCGTGCCTTCCGGCAGCGCGCAGCCCAGCATCACGTCGTCGATGCGTTCGGGATCGAGGCCGCTGCGCGCGACCGCCGCGCGCAGCGCATGCGCGGCCAGTGTCGGCGCCGTCGTGTCGTTGAACGCGCCGCGAAACGCACGGCCGATCGGCGTGCGGGCGTAGCCGACGATCCACGCGTCGGAGCTGGGATGCGTCATGCGGCCACCTCGTCGACCGTGAAATCGGCTTCGGTCAGGTTGCGGATCTCGGCGACGCTCGCTTCGCCGAGCCGCTCGACGAGCCGCAAGCCGTCGTCGCCGCAGGCGAACACCGCATGCTCGGTGATGATCGTCGCGACGCGGCGCCGCGCGGTGAGCGGCAGCGTGCACTGCGCGACGATCTTCGGCCGGCCGTTCTTGTCGACGTGCGGCATCGTCACGATCACGCGGCGCGCCTTCTGCGCGAGCTCCGCACCGCCGCCGATGCCGGCCACGAGACTGCCCGGCACGAGCCAGTTCGCGAGGTCGCCGTGCGCCGACACCTGCAGCGCGCCGAGGAACGTGATGTCGATCAGCCCGCGTCGGATCATCCCGAACGACGCGGCGCTGTCGACGATCGCGCCGCCCGGCACCACGCATACGTAGCCGCCGCCCGCGTCGATGAGCTGGCTGTCGGGCGCGTCGTCGCGCGGCAGCGCGCCGACGCCGACGATGCCGTTCTCCGAATGAATCCAGGCCGCCGACGCCGCGTCGAGGTAGGCCGGAATCAGCGTCGGCAGTCCGATGCCGAGGTTGATCAGTTGCCCGCGCGCCACCTCGCGCGCGGCGCGGCGGGCAATCACGTGGCGCGGGTCAGCGCCCGATGGGCCGGTATTCATCGTCGTCTCCGTCGATCTGGATCAGGCCGTGCACGTGGATGCCCGGCGTATGGATATGGTCGGGTGCAAGCGGCGCATCGTCGATCGCGCGCGCTTCGACCAGCACGCGATCGGCGGCCATCGCCATCAGCGGCGAGAAATTGCGCGCCGCGCCGCGATAGCGCAGGTTGCCGTACGCATCCGCGCGGTCCGCGCGCAGCAGCGCGAAATCCGCGCGCAGCGCCGGCTCGAAATACAGCGTGCGCCCCGCGACCGAAATCGTCTCGCGCGCCGCGCCGAGTTCCGGCGGCAGCTCGATGTCGGTCACCACGCCCGGCAGGCCGACGCCGGCCGAGCGGATCCGTTCGGCGAACAGCCCTTGCGAGAAGAACTCGACCTGCAGCGTGCCGGCCAGATGCGCGCGCCGCGCGGGCCCGCTCAGGCCGAGGTGGGTGGTCAGCAGGCGGCGCACGACGCCCGCCTCGATCAGCCGCGAGACGCCGTAGCCGTCCTGGTTCGCGTCGTTCTTGATGATCGTCAGGTCGCGCTTGCGCTGCCGCTGCAACTCCGCGAGCAGCGAGAACGGCGTGCCGGGCGACCCGAATCCGCCGACCATGATCGTCGCGCCGTCCGGAATCGGCGCGACCGCGTCGGCCAGTTGCATGAGCTTGCTCATCGCCGCGCGCCTCATCGGCCGATCGTGCGGAACGCGCGGTCGAGCCGCTCGACGATCTCGTCGCACTGCGCACGCGTCGTGATCAGCGGCGGTGCGATCAGCGTGTGATCGCCGGTCTCGCCCATCAGCGACTTGCGCGGGTAGACGATCACGCCTTGTTCGCGTGCCGCGCGCGTCACCTGCTCGCCGAACCGCAGCGCGGGATCGAACGGCGCCTTCGTCGCGCGATCGGCGACGTATTCCATCGCGAGCAGGAAACCGCGCCCGCGCACGTCGCCGATGAATGCGTGGCGCGTCGCGAGATCCTGCAGCAGCCCGCGCAGATAGTCGCCGGTCGTCGCCGCGTGCTCGACCAGCCCTTCGCGCTCGATCACGCCGATCACGGCCAGCGCGGTCGCGCTCGCGAGCGGGTTGCCCGCGTATGTATAGCCGTGCTGGAACCCGCCCGACGCGAGGATCGGATCGGTCAGCGCGGCGCGCGTGACGATCGCCGACGCCGGGTAATAGCCGGCGCCGAGCCCCTTCGCGACGCACAGGATGTCGGCCTCGACGTTCCAGTGCTGGAAGCCGAACCAGCGCCCGGTACGACCGATACCGGTCATCACTTCGTCAAGTATCAGCAGGATGCCGTGCCGCGAACAGATCTCGCGGATGCGCGCGAAGTACGCGTCGTGCGGCACTTCCGCGCCGGTGCTGGCGCCGCCGATCGGCTCCGCGACAAAGGCGGCCACGCGATGCGCGCCGATCTCGCGGATCGCTGCGTCGAGCTCGTCCGCGCAGTCGAGCGCATGCTCGACTGCGGTCTTGCCGGCCGGCACACGGTACTGCGTCGGCGACGCCACCTTCGGATACAGCTGGAACATCGGCTCGAACGGCTGCGTGAGCGGCGTATAGCTCGTCATCGCGAGCGCACCCATCGTCGAGCCGTGATACGACGGCTTGCGGGCGATGAACACGTTGCGTTGCGGTTCACCGCTGCACACCCAGTACTGGCGCGCGAGCTTCAGCGCGGATTCGACCGACTCGGAACCGCCGCTCGAGAAGAACACGCGATCGAAGCGTCCGCCGGCAAGCTGGACCAGCTTTTCCGCGAGATCGACCGCGGGCTGGTTCTCGAACTGCGTGCGGTACGCGAACGCGACCTTGTCGAGCTGTGCGAGCATCGCGTCGCGAATCGCGGGATGGCCATGCCCAAGCTGCGCGACGATCGCGCCCGAGCACGCGTCGATATGGCGGTTGCCGTCGGTATCCCACGCGTAGATGCCCTCGGCGCGTGCGATGGTCGGCAGGCTCACGGCCGACTGATAGAAGAGATGGTCGCTCATTGACGTCCTTTTTGGTTGTGTGCTCGGCTGATGGCCGCGCGCAGTCAGCGGATGTCGGCGAGAAACGCCTGGGTCCGCTCGTGCGACGGCTGATGAAAGATGGCCGACGGGCGGCCCGACTCGACGACGCGGCCGTCGGCCATGAATACGACGCGATCGGCCACGCGCTCCGCGAAGCGCATCTCGTGCGTGACGATCATCATCGTCATGCCGGCCTTCGCGAGCCGCTCCATCACCGCGAGCACGCCGCCGACCATTTCCGGATCGAGCGCCGACGTCGGTTCGTCGAACAGCATCGCGTCCGGCTTCAGCGCAAGCGACCGCGCAATCGCGACGCGCTGCTTCTGGCCGCCGGACAGCTTGCCGGGATAGACGTCCTGCTTGTCGAGCACGCCGACCATGTCGAGCAGCGCGCGCGCATCGTCGCGCGCCTGCGCGGCCGGCTGCCCGAGCAGCTGCATCGGCGCGAGCGTCAGGTTCTCGAGCACCGTCAGGTGCGGAAACAGGTTGAAATGCTGGAACACCATGCCGACCTTCATCCGCATCGCGTTCAGGTAGCGCTCCTGCGCGCGGTGGCTGCGGCGCGGATCGTTGACGAGGCTGCCGAGCACGCGCACCTCGCCGCGCGTCGGCGTCTCGAGCTGGTTCACGCAGCGCAGCAGCGTGCTCTTGCCCGACCCGCTCGGGCCGATCAGCACGACCACCTCGCCCTTGTGCACGTCGAGCGAAATGCCCTTCAGCACCTCGAGCGCGCCGTAGGTCTTGTGGATGTCGCGCAGTGCGATCTGCGGCTGGCCCCCGTTCATGCGCGGCCTCCCTTCAGGATCAGTCGCTGTTCGAACTGCCGCAGCAGCACGCTCGTTCCGGTCGTCAGCAACGCATAGATCATCGCGCACGCAAAGTAGAGTTCGAAGGGCCTGAAGGTCGCGCCGACCAGCTGCTGCGTGCGCATGAACAGCTCGGCGAGCGTGATCGTCGATACGAGCGACGTGTCCTTGGTCAGGATGATCAGGTTGTTGCCGAGCGGCGGCACGATCAGCTTGAGCGCCTGCGGCAGCACGACCAGCCGCATCGTGCGCGCGGCGCCGAAGCCGAGCGAACGCGACGCCTCGATCTGGCCGTGCGGAATCGCGAGGATGCCGGCGCGGATCGTCTCCGCGTTGTACGCGCCGACGTTCAGCGCGAGCCCGATCACGCCCGACGTGAACGGCGACAGCTCGACGCCGAACTGCGGCAACCCGAAATAGATGATGAACAGCTGCACCAGCAGCGGCGTCGAGCGGATCAGCCAGATGTAGGCGCCCATCGCATCGCGCAGCACGCGGTGGCGCGACAGCCGGCCGAGCGCGGCGGCAAGGCCGATGACGAGGCCCGCCACGGTGGCGAGCAGCGTGAGCTGCACCGTCACGCCGGCGGCCTCGAACAGCATCGGCAGGTACTTGAGCACGAGGTGGATATCGAACATGGCGTGTCTGGCCAGCCCGCATCGCGCGCGGCGATGCGGTGCTGAAGATGTCTCCGCAGGATAGTTGACCGATTTGATTCATCATCTGACGAACCTCCGAAAGGCCCGCAACAGAAGGAACCGGCGTGTTGTTTGACTGGCTCGCAGTCTGGCTATGAATTATTTTTCGGTCAATATATGATCTTTTTTAATCAATTGATTGACCGGAGCGAACATGCGGACCGACTTCAGCCTGCGCGACATCGAGATCTTTCATGCGATCGCGACCGCCGGCTCCACGCGACAGGCGGCCGTCCAGCTCGGCATCACGCAGTCGGCGGTCAGCCATGCGCTCGCGCGGCTGGAGGACAGCCTGCACATCCGGCTGTTCGCACGCGAGAACCAGCGGCTGCAGATTTCACCGGCCGGCCGCTACATGCTCGACGAGGCCGTGCAGTTGCTCGACCGGCTGAACCGGATCGAAGAGGAGATTTCGCTGTTGCAGGACAACGGCGTCGCGTCGCTGCGGATCGGCTGCGCGCCGGGGCTGTGCCACCGCTTCGGCCCGCGCGTCGCGCAGCAGTACGTGCACGCGCATCCGGGCACCGGCGTTGCGCTCGACGTCGCGTCGAGCGGCCGGCTGATCGCGGACGTGGAAGGCGGTCGCCTCGATCTGGCGATCGTGTCGTACGAGATTCACGAGCCGGGCCTGATCTTCGTGCCGGTATTCGGTGCGAAGATGGTTGCGCTGCTCACGCGCAGGAACCGGCTCGCCGCGCGCAAGCTGCTGACGTACGACGATCTTGCGGGCCAGCAATACATCAAGCCGATCCAGTCCGATCACCTGATCTACGACGATTCGAGCGACCGGCGCCGGCTCGGCTACGAGCTGCGCGTCAGCATGAGTTCGCTCGGCGAGGTGATCCGGCTTACCGAAGGCGTCAGCCTGCTCAATGCGCTGACCGCCGCCGATCTGTGCGCGAATCGCGACCTGGTCGCGCGCGCGTTCGACTCCAGCCAGTGGTTCAATTTCTATCTCGTGCACCAGCACGCGCTGAAGGACAATCCGGCCGTGCAGGACGTGCTCGCGATCGCGAAAGCGTGCGCGCGGGACACGGCCGACGGCACCGCCTATCCCGACGCGTTCGCGATTCGCTGACGGCGCACGGCCGCAGCGCGATCGCGCTCAGAATGCGTTGCGGCCGATGAAGCCGCGCACGATCGTCAGCAGGATGATCTTCATGTCGAACCAGAAGCTCCAGTTCTGCATGTAGAACAGGTCGAACTTCACGCGCGCGGCCATCGCCTCGACCTTGCGCGTCTCGCCGCGATAGCCGTTCACCTGAGCCCATCCGGTGATGCCGGGGCGCACGCGATAGCGATACATGTAGCAGTCGATCAGCTGCCGGTAGAAGTCGTCGTGCTCGATCGCGTGCGGCCGCGGGCCGACCACCGACATCTGCCCGAACAGCACGTTGAAGAACTGCGGCAGCTCGTCGAGCGACGTGCGCCTGAGGAAAGCGCCGACGGGCGTGATGCGCGTATCGTTGCGCGACGCCTGTCGCAATACGCCGGGCTGTTCGCGATGCACGCGCATGGTCCTGAACTTCAGGATGTCGAATTCGCGGCCGTCGACGCCCTTGCGGCGCTGCCTGAACAGCGCCGGCCCCGGCGACGACAGCTTGACCGCGATCGCCAGCGCCGCGAGCAGCGGCAGCAGCGGAATCAGCACGCCGATCGCGAACAGCCGGTCGAACGCGAACTTCGCCCACAGCTCGGGGGCCGAGCGCGGCGTCGTCGCGAGATTGATCGCCGGCATGCCGAGCACGTCGGTCGCCGAGCGATCGACGACGGCCATCTGCCGGACATCGGGCAGCAGCCGCAGCTCGACGAACTCGTCGCGCAACTCGCGCGCGATGCGCTGGATCCGCCACTCGTGCGACATCGGCAGCGTGAGCCACACCTCGTCGATCTCGCCGTCGCGAATCATCCGCCGCAATGCGTGCCAGTCGTCGATCACGGGCACGCCGCCGATGTCGGCCGCCGCACCCGGCGCAGCATCGTCGAACACGCATGCCGCCGCGTACGGGCCGTGCGGCGCGAGCCGCATCCGTTCGATCGCGACGCGCCCGTAGGCGGTCGCGCCGACCACCGCGACGCGGCGCTGCCGCGCGCGCGCATCGCCGCGCTTCACCACGATCGCGCGCAGCGCCATCCGGCCGAGCAGCAGCGCCGCGTCGCCGGCCAGCACCGTCTCGACGATCCAGCGCAGCGTGATCGTGCCGCCGCGGTTCATGATCCACATCGCGCCGGCCACCGTCAGCGCGCTCGCGCAGACCACGGCGATCGCCACGCGGGTCAGTGCATGCCCGCCTTCAGCGGCCGACGCGCCGGCCCGCAGGTCGCGCAGGCGGTGCGGCAGCAGCGCGACGGTCAGCACGCAGAGCAGCGCGATCGCCCCACGCCGCGCATCCGACAGTTCGCCCCATGCGAGCCCGGCCGCCGCCTGCGCCGCGAGCGCGCCGGCCAGCACGAGCACGACGTCGGCCGCCGCGATCGCGGCGCGCCGCATCGTACCCGTTCCTCCCGCCATCGCCCCCATCGTCACGCACCATGGGCATGGAATCCGTAACGCACCTCCGCCACGCGGGGGCGAACCGACAGGGGCCGCGCACTGTCGCGCACGCCGAGCAGCCTGCGATAGTCCGAGCGAATCATGTCGTAGCACTCGCACGCATGGTGTTCGAGGCCGTGACGGTCGAGCACCGTGATGCGCCCGCGCCGCTGCCGGATCAGCCCGGCATCCTGCAGGCTGCCGGCCGCCTCGGTCACGCCTTCGCGACGCACGCCGAGCATGTTCGCGATCGTCTGCTGCGTGACGGTCAGCTCGTCGCCGTCGATGCGGTCATGCGCGAGCAGCAGCCAGCGGCTGAGTTGTTCGCTGACCGAGTGATGCCGGTTGCACAGCGCGCTGCGGGAAATCTGCGCCATCACCGCCTGGCAGTAGTTGAGCAGCAGCCGGTAAGTCGCCGGCGAACGCTCGAACTCCGTGCGCATCACGCAGGTCGGCACGCGGTAGGCCATCCCTCCGATTCGCACCTCGATCCGGTTCGACATCGCGATGCCGCCGACCAGCGTCCCAAGACCGACCACGCCCTCCCGGCCGACGACCGCCACCTCGACCATCGCGCCGTCCTCCATCAGGTGCTGCACCGACATCATCGCGGTCGTCGGGAAATGCAGGTGGCGCATCGGCTCGCCGACGCGCTCGAGCATGCCGGGCTTGATCCTGACCAGCTCAAGATGCGGTGCGATGGCGCGAATGCTGTCCTCCGGCAGCGCGTCGAGGATGGCGTTCGCCGAGTAGCTCGATTGAAGATGAAGCATGTCTGTATCCCTCTTATTGTCCGCGCCGCGTACTGCCGGCCGGCGGAATTCGTTTTCGTCATGCGTGCCGCGGGTGACCGGCGGTTGCGGCCAACAACCCCGAACCCAGCCTGACGACAGCTTGTCAAGTCCGAGTCCGGTCGATCACACCGTTTCGACACGCCGGCCTCAATAAGCGATTTACGTGCCAATACCGGCTCGTCCTTAATATGTAAATCACCGGCGATTTAGGTCGCCAGAATGAGTCGACGCAGATCAAAAAAAGCGTCTCATTTCCGGACACTCGCCGCCGCGGCCGACACATCGGCCTATTCGACTGATCAATAAGCAAGCACCCTTAGCGAGCCGGCCATTCGACGCGACAGGCTTTTCGTTCAAATACTTACATCTGATTTTCAATCGTCTCCGTGACGTTCCGGGTCGTCGGCCGACGTGCTTCACCCTGCTCACACAGTCGTTTGAAACTGTCTCAAAACTGAATCGCGACTCTAATCCAGCAATGTGTTATCTGTCGCACAAATAACACGCAAACCATTGATTTATATGAGTAAAATTTCCACACCGACATAAATGTCAAATAATGTTTGATGTTGCTTTTTTGTTTTCCGACTATCTCGATGAGGTTCGCCGATTGATGCGCGAGCGTCGTTGAATACATTCCCATCGCGCCATTCCAAACCAGGATGATTAATTCCGCAAAACCTCGGAAACAGCATTTCTGATAACGTTTGCACGCGCACCGAAATCGTCAAACACTGTGAAATAACATAATGCGGGATTCGCGAATTTCGATGCCGTGCTAGCCTTTACGCACCACTCGCTTTCAAATATTCACGAACCACAGATCCGCACGCGCGTGCGAATTCCCGTTGCGGAATCTCGGCGCGACGCTGCGCGACTGCCACCATACGAGGATGTGTCGTGACCCTACAGGCCAATGACGCCGTCGCCCGCGCGAACGGCATGATCGAGCTGTCCCACAGCTTCGACGCCAACCGGTTCCTCGCCGCGCTCGACCGCGACGACCGTACGGCGCTGATCCCGCAACTGCAGCTCGTCCACCTGAAATCCGGTCAGGTGCTGTGCGAACCCGGCGAGTCGCTGGCCGCGGTCTACCTGCCCGTCACGACCGCGATCTCGCTGCAGTACGTGTCGTCCGGCGGGATGACGCTGGAGGTCGCCCAAATCGGCAGCGAGAGCGTCGTCTGCGACGACGTGATCGGCGGCAGCGGCCGGATGCCGTGTCGCGCGGTCGCGTGCCGGGACGGGTTCGTGTACCGCCTCGACCGGCGCGTGTTCGCCGCCGCGTTCGACGCGTCGCCGGTGATTCGCCATCTCGTGTTCGTCTGCGTGCGGCTGCTGATGGCGCAGGTGTCGCAAATCACGTTCTGCAGCCGTCATCACGTGCTCAAACATCAGTTATGCAGATGGTTCCTGCTCGCGTACGACCGTTCGCGCAGCATCGAGATCCAGGTCACACACAGCATGCTCGCGCAGATGCTCGGCGTGCGGCGCGAGACGGTCACGGACGCGGCCGGCGAAATCCAGAAGCTCGGGCTGATCCGGCAGTACCGCAGCTCGATCGTGCTCGCGGATCTCGCCGGTCTCGAGAAGATGTCGTGCGGCTGCCGCGCGATCGTGCGCGACGAGATGAAGCGCATCCTGTCGGCCGACACGGGCGTGCCGGCCGCCGCGCGCGCGTGACGCGCGCAACGCTTCGGCGCGCACGCACACGCGGGGTCAGCAGATTGTAGGGTGGCGAACAGAACGCAACGGCGGCGAATGGTCTACTGATGTCGGACTGCCGGGGGGATGTCAGCGCGTTGCGCCGTGTCTGCCCGCATCGACGCAACCACGCACGCCGGAGCAGCACGTGAAAAACGAAATCAGAACCATCCTCAAGCAGGTCGCCCATCTCGAAGCTGCGGTCGATTCGATCGGCGACGGCGACGACCTCTACGAAGCGGGCCTGTCGTCGCTCGACACGATCCAGCTGATGCTCGCGATCGAGAAGCAGTTCAACATCGAGATTCCCGACGAGATGCTGAATCGCAACCTGTTCCGCAGCATCGACGCGCTCGCGGACACGATCGCCACCCTCCAACGCACCGAGCATTCCGCATGAGCGCGCTGCTTCCGGAACTCGCGGCCGACGACGAATCCCGTCGGCTCGACGAGGCCGCGCACGCCGTCGCGCAGATCGCCGCCCGCCACGCGGACGCGGTCGACCGCGACGCGCGCTGCCCTGTCGAGGCGATCGAGGCGATGCGCGCGCGTCGCCTGCTGAGCGCGATGGTGCCGACTCGGCTGGGCGGCGCGGGCGCATCGCTTGCGGACATCGCGTCGGCATGCTCGATCCTCGGGCAGGCCTGCGCCTCGTCGGCGATGGTGTTCGCGATGCACCAGATCCAGGTCGCGTGCATCGTCGATCATGCGGCCGACCACGGCTGGCACAAGCTGTTCCTGCAACAGCTCGTGCGCCACCAGTGGCTGCTCGCGTCGGCCACGTCGGAGGATGGCGTCGGCGGCAACCTGCGCGCGAGCCAGTGCGCGCTGGAAACCGACGGCGGCGAATTCCGTCTGCACAAGTCCGCGCCGACCATCTCGTACGGCGAGTATGCGGACGGCATCCTCGCGACCGCGCGGCGCGACGCGCAGGCGCCCGCCTCCGAGCAGGTGCTCGTCACGCTGATGCGCGACGGCTATACGCTGACGCGCCGCGGTGAATGGGACACGCTCGGCATGCGCGGCACCTGCAGCAACGGCTTCACGCTCGACGCACAGGGCGCCGCCGTGCAATGCCTGCCGGTGCCGTTCGCGCAGATCGCCGAACAGACCATGGTGCCCGTGTCGCACATTCTGTGGGCCGCCGTGTGGATCGGCGTCGCGGGCGACGCGTTCCATCGCGCGCACCAGTTCTTCCGCGCGCAGGCGCGCCAGACCGACGGCGCGCCGTCGCCGGCAACGCGGCGCATCGCCGAATCGCTCGCGCTGATGCAGGCGATGCAGGCCCGCGTCGACAACGTGCTGCGCCTGTATGCGAACGCGTCCGCGCGCTCGTGGTCGGCCGGCATGGCCTGGGCCGCCGAGATCAATACGCTGAAGACCTACGTCTCGACGACTGCGCTCCAGGTCGCGCACGAGGCGATGATGATCTGCGGGATGGCCGGCTACAAGCAGGGCACGCCGTTCAGCGTCGGCCGGCATATTCGCGACCTGCACGCGGCGCCGCTGATGATCAACAACGACCGCATTGCCGCCAACACTTCGAGCCTGCTGCTCGCGCTGCGTCCCGCGACGCTGGAGAAACTCACGTGAACGACCGCCTGTCCGTGCCCCCCGCCGCTTCCGCCCCTGTCGATGCGCCGCTCGACCGCGCCGGCGTCAACCCGCTGCGCGACGAGCTGATCGACGCGGGCCTGCTGGTCTCGACCGGCATCCAGGGCCTGTTCGGCCGCAGCGCCTCGTTCGAGCGCGTGGTCGAGGCGCTCGACGCGTTCGTCACGCGCCTCGGCGCCGACCAGCAGGCCGAAGTGCTGCGCTTTCCGCCGGCCATCAGCCGCCTCGAATTCGAGCGCAGCGAATACATGAAGAGCTTCCCGCAGCTTGCCGGCAGCGTGCATTCGTTCTGCGGCGACGAGCGCCAGCACCAGCGGCTGCTGCAATGCCTCGATCGCGGCGAGGACTGGACGGAAAACCAGAAGCCGACCTATGTCGTGATGACGCCGGCCGCCTGCTATCCCGTCTATCCGGTCATCGCGCGCGAAGGCGCGCTGCCCGCCGACGGCCGCATCGTCGACGTGTTCTCGTACTGCTTCCGCCACGAGCCGTCGCTCGACCCGACCCGCATGCAGCTGTTCCGGATGCGCGAGTACGTGCGGATCGGCACCCCCGAGCAGATCGTCGCCTTCCGCCAGACCTGGATCGAGCGCGGCACGCGGATGATCGAGGCGCTGCGGCTGCCGAACGCGATCGACCTCGCGAACGACCCGTTCTTCGGGCGCGGCGGCAAGATCGTCGCGAACAGCCAGCGCGAGCAGAACCTGAAGTTCGAGCTGCTGATCCCGATCGAGCACGACGGCCGGCAGACCGCATGCCTGAGCTTCAACTACCACATGGATCATTTCGGGCTGCTGTGGAATATCCGGACCGCGACCGACGAAGTCGCGCACACCGGCTGCGTCGGCTTCGGCCTCGAGCGGCTCACGCTCGCGCTGTTCCGCCATCACGGTTTCGACATCGATGCCTGGCCGCAGGAGGTCCGCGACGTGCTGTGGGGATCGCCATGAAATTCGTTTCCCGCGACGGCGAAGACCGGTCGTTCGAGGACGTGCGCCATCGCGCACGCCACTACCGGCCGCATCCGCTGCACGGCCACGAGATGGTCTGGAAGCAGACCAACTGCTACGTCGACATGTGGCTCGAAGTGCTCCGGTGGTGGGGCTTCAATCCATACGCGGCGCTGCCGTTTACGATCGCGCTCGATTTCGAGGGCGACGAGTTCACGTTCTTCAAGTTTCCGCACGACGAACTGGAGCGGCTCTACGGCATCGTCGTGCAGGAGCACTCGATCTACGAGCCGCTCGACCGGCATGTCGAGACGCAGGTCGCGCGCGGCCATCTGATGATCGTCGAAGTCGACGCGTGGTTCCTGCCCGACACGCGCGGGATCAGCTATCGCACGCAGCACACGAAGACGACGATCGGCATCGACGCGATCGATCGCGCGCATCGCCAGCTCGGCTATTTCCACAACAGCGGCTACTACGTGGCCGAGGGCGTCGACTACGACGGGCTGGTCGGCGACGGTTCGCCGATGGCACTGCCGCCGTATGTCGAATGCGCGAAGCGGCGCTTCCCGCCGCTCGACGAGCGCACGCTGTGCGAGGTGTCGCTCGCGGCGCTGCAACGCCACCTGCGGCGCCTGCCGGTCGTCGATCCGATCGCGGCGTTCCGGCAGCAGTTGCACAGCGATGCGAGGACGCTCGCCGCTTCGCCGATCGAGCGCTTCCACGCGTATTCGTTCAATTCGGTGCGGCAGCTCGGCGCGAATTTCGAACTGTTCGGCCACTACGCGCGCTGGCTGCAGGCCAGCGGCTGCATCGGGCCGTTCGCCGAGATCCGCGCCGCGTGCGATCGCATCGCGTCCGAGGCGATGGTGCTGGAATTCCGGCTCGCACGGGCGTGCGCGCGCGGCAAGGAAGAACGCGGCGACTCGACGCTCGAGGCGATCCAGGCGGCCTATGCGGATATCGTCGCGTGTGCGCGGCAGATCGCGCCGCCGCTGCAGCACGCGGTGCCGCTTCGCCATGACGCGGCGTTCGCGCCGCTCGCGCGGTGACGCGCGCCCCTGCTGCCCCCGCCGCATCCGCGTGGTCGATGCTGGCGACGGCCGCGGGCGCCGCGCGCGCGCCGCGCGAACTGCCCGACGGCGCCGACTGGATCGCGGCCCCCGTGCCCGGCACGGTCGCACAGGCGCTGATGCTCGCGGGCCGGCTCGACGAAGCCGGCACGCTCGACGAGCGCGACCATTGGTACCGGCTCGAACTGCGCGGACACGGCGCGCGCCTGCTGCGCTTTCACGGGCTGGCGACGCTCGCCGAAGCGTGGCTCGACGACACGCCGATTCTCCGCTCGAACAGCATGTTCGTCGCACATGACGTGCCCGTGTCGCTCGACGGCACGCACCGGCTGACCCTCTGCTTCCGTGCGCTCGCGCCGCACCTGCGCGACGTGCGCGCCACGCGCCGCGCGCGCTGGCGCACGCGGCTCGCCGAACCGGCCGGGCTTCGAACCGTGCGCACGTCGCTGTTCGGCCACATGCCGGGCTGGTTTCCGCCGTACGTGCCGGCCGGCCCGTGGCGGCCCGTCGAAGTAATCGATCCGGCCGCCGGGCCCGCCGTCGTCCATTGCGACCTGCATGCGCGCGTCGACGGCGACACCGGATGGCTCGACGCGGAACTTGCGTTTGCCGCACCGCTGCCCGACGCATTCGCCGCCCGGCTGTCGTGCGGCGAGCATCACGCGACGCTCGAACGCTGCGCCGCCGACCGGCTGCGCGCGACCGTCGCGGTGCCGAACGTGCGCCGCTGGTGGCCGCACACGCATGGCGAGCCGGTGCTTTACGATGTCGCGCTGCATATCGGCGCCGAACGGCGCGCGCTCGGCGCCACCGGTTTCCGGACCATCGAAGCAGACCCGGGCGCCGACGGCAAGGGCTTCGGCCTGCGCGTCAACGGCGTGGCCGTGTTCGCGCGCGGCGCCTGCTGGAGCAGCGCCGCGCCGCTCGCGCTGCACGCCGACGACGCGGCCTACCGCCGCCTGCTCACGCACGCGCGCGACGCCGGCTTCAACATGATCCGCGTCGGCGGCACGATGAGCTACGAAGCCGACGCGTTTCATGCATGGTGCGACCGGCTCGGGCTGCTGGTCTGGCAGGACTTCATGTTCGCGAACTTCGACTACGCGCTCGACGAGCCCGCGTTCGCGGATGCGATCGACCGCGAAGCCGAACAGTTCCTGACGCGCCACCGCGCATCGCCGTCGCTCGCGGTGCTGTGCGGCGGCAGCGAGATCGCGCAGCAGGCCGCGATGTCCGGGCTCGGGCCGAAGCAGCGCTTTCTCGAACTGACCGCCGACCGGCTGGCCGGTCATGCGGCAGCGCGACGGCCCGATGCGATCTATGTGCCCGACTCGCCCGACGGCGGCGTGCTGCCGTTCCTGCCGCGCGAGCGCGTGTCGCACTACTACGGCGTCGGCGCGTATCTGCGTCCGCTCGACGACGCGCGCCGCGCGGACGTGCGTTTTGCGAGCGAATGCCTCGCATTCGCGAACGTGCCGTGCGACGCGATGCTCGACAGTCTCGGCCGGCCGGGCGTGCACGAGCCGCGCTGGAAGGCGGCGGTGCCGCGCGACCCCGGCACGTCGTGGGATTTCGAAGACGTTCGCGACCACTATCTGCACACGCTGTACGACGTGGCGCCCGACCGGCTGCGGCGCGAGGATCCGGCGCGCTACTTCGAGCTGTCGCGCGCCGCGATCGCGGACGTGATGCGCGACACGTTCTCCGAATGGCGCCGCACCGGCTCGCGCTGCGCCGGCGCGCTCGTCTGGCAGTTGCAGGACGTGATGCCCGGCGCCGGATGGGGCGTGATCGACGCGACGCACCGGCCGAAATCGGCATGGCACGCGCTGCGCCAGGTGTTGCAGCCGGTGCAGGTGCTGCTCGTCGACGAAGGCCTGAACGGCCTGGACCTGCATGTGATCAACGAGCGCCCGGCGCCGCTGTCGGCGGCCGTCGAGCTGATCGCGCTGCGCGACGGCCGCACGCCGGTCGCACGGGCCGGCTGCCCGGTCCGGATCGCCGCGCACGATGCAGTCCGGATCGGCTCGGCCGAGCTGCTCGGCCGCTTCTTCGACTGGACCTATGCGTACCGCTTCGGCCCATGCGAGCACGACACGGTCGTCGCGACGCTGCGCGCCGACGACGGCACGCTGCTGTCGCAGGCGTTTCATTTCCCGTCCCGCACGCATCCTGCGGTATTCGCGCCGCGCGAACTCGGGATCGAGGCCTGCGTGTCGCGCAGCGGCGACGTGTGGCACGTCGATATCGACACGCGTCATGTCGCGCGTCACGTGCAGATCGACGCGCCGGGCTTCGTGCCGCGCGACGACTGGTTCCATCTCGCGCCCGGCACGCCTGCGCGCGTCGCGCTGATGCCGCTGGACGACGGTGCGGCATCCGGCGCGCCGCCGGCCGTCGAGATCCGCGCGGTCAATGCCGCGCGCACCGTGCGCGCGACACAGGCCGACTGACGCCGGCCGCGCGCGGCGGGCCGCCGTCAGTCCGACGAGCCCGTGCCGCGCGGCCGCTCGATCCCGTAAGCCTCCATCCAGCGATAGAGCGTCGCGCGCGATACGCCGAGTTCGCGCGCGGACGCCGCAACGCGGCCGCGCGTGCGCAGCAGCGCGGTTTCGATCGCCTCGCGCTCGATCGACTTGCGGATGTCGGCCACCGACGGCGACGCGGCGTCGAGACAGTATTCGAGCTCGAGGTCGTGCGCGGTGATCAGGCGCCCTTCCGTCATCACGACCGCGCGGCGCACGCGGTTGATCAGCTCGCGGACGTTGCCCGGCCAGTCGTGCTTGTAGAGCGCGGTGATCGCATCCGTCGAGAAGCCGCGCACGCGATGGCGCGCATCGCCGCGAAAACGCTCGAGCATGTGGTGCGCAAGCAGTTCGATGTCCTTGCCGCGCGCGCGCAGAGGCGGCTGGTCGATGCGCATCACGCACAGCCGGTGAAACAGGTCCGCCCGAAACCGCCCTTCCTCCATCGCGTCGTGCAGGTCGACGTGCGTCGCGGACACGATCCGGACATCGACCGGCACCGGATCGCTGCCGCCCAGCCGGTGAATCGCACGCTCCTGCAGGAAGCGCAGCAGGCTCGCCTGGCTCTCGTGCGGCAGGTCGCCGATTTCGTCGAGCAGCAGCGTGCCGCCGTTGGCGGCCTCGACGTAGCCGATCTTGCGCGCATTCGCGCCGGTAAACGCGCCGCGCTCGTAGCCGAACAGTTCGGATTGCAGCAGATGCGGCGGAATCGCCGCGCAGTTGACCGCGACGAACGGCCCGTTGCGCCGCTCCGAGTGACGATGGATCGCGGCCGCGGTCAGTTCCTTGCCGGTGCCCGTTTCGCCGAACACGAACACGGGCGCGTCCGTGCGTGCGAAACGCCGCACCGTATCGAACAGCCGCAGCATCGCGCTGCAGGTGCCGACGATTCCGTGCTCGTCGGATTCGAGCCGCTCGCGATCGCGCGCGAACAGGCATTCCATGCCGTAAGCGTGGCCGACCGTATCCGCGATCCGCTGATGCGACGCGGGCAGCGTGATGTAGTCGAAGCAATAGTCGCGCAACAGCGCGCGCACGTTCGGCGACGCGGTCTGGCCCGCATCGACGAGTGCGACCCACACGACGTCGCGCATCGACGCGCAGGTGGAAGCGATGCTGCCGATCGCGTCCGCATGCCCGCCGCTGAGGTCGAGAATGCCGCAGGTGATTTCGCTGGCGGTGTCACGCAATTCGCTTGCGTGCGAGACGACCGAGACCTTCCAGTCGCGCCGAGCCAGTTCCTTGCGCAGCATGACGGATGGCGCCTGCGTCCAGTAAATCAGCGGACGCTGCCCGGCCGCACTCCCCCCGCCGGCGCTCTTATCGCGCGTTATTGGCATATTCATAACGAACCGTCACTTTCTCCGCTCCGCGAATCGCTCGCGTGCGCTGCGTGTGGCGGCGCATGGCCGCCTGTCCGCGCTGCGTTTCCGCAGCTTTGGCGAAGATCGAAAATGCACACGGCGAGAGCCCCCGGAGGTCGAGCCGGATGTCATCCGGCCTCGTTGTCATCGTACTCGAAGGAAACACGCGGCCTCGGGAGCCACGGCGTTCCGGCTTTGATGCGACGCGCAGCAGTCGCCACACGTCGGCAAACGGGATTCCGTCCGCATTTGCGTCGCGTCGTACACGACAGCCGCGCCAATACCGAACCGGACGGCCGCCGATCCGTTTCCGGAACGACGCCCTGATTTCATCCGTTTCTGAATTTACACCCCGTCTCACGATGGTTTGTTACGAAAAGCAATACATCGAATCATTCGATTACGTCGGTGGCCGATACGTGAAGCGCCCCGTTTAGCGACTCAGATTTGATTATCTACGACCATTCGCGTCAATCGGTGGCAAATACTACTTTTCCGCGCATTGGGCCGCGACGATTGCCCGCGATTCACGGCGGAATCGTGTGAAACGCCCGCCAGCCGTTCCGCAAACCGAATAATCGCATGTGTCGCGCAGGGCCGCAGACGCACCGCAGGCACCCCTGCGGCGAATGTCCGTTACATCGTCGTAACCGGCTCGGCCTCGGTGTCGGGCACCGGTCGATCGCCACTCGCCCATCGAATCGCAATGGATTGCAGGCTTCGCGGGGCGACGCGCAAGCGGCGTGCCCGGGCGCTTCGTTGCGCGATGCAGCATCGGCGTTCGTCGACAGCGACACGCGCGACCGGCGGCCGGCGAGCGGGCGGGCTATCGAGCGGCCTGGATCGGGAGGGAGCGTTCCGAACGATCGGTTCGGTACGATCGGCAGGCCGGGCACCGTGGCGCAACGCCGACGGACGGCCTGCAGGCGACGCACGCTTTCGCGATCGCAGGCTGCGCCACGTCGCGATGCACGCCGGCGCGCCGGCATCCGCATGGCGCCGCGCGGCACGCGCTGCCCGTCGTGAACGATCGCAATCTTCAAGTGCTTCCCCGGTTCGTTCATTCGTGCCCGGCGGTGGCAAACCGCGTATCGCGCCGCCCCGTCCGGATGCATTCATTATCGAAAAGTCGCGGCGGCACCGATGTGTGCTACCGCACATTGCACCATTCTCGTGAAACGCCACCGGGCGGAACCGGAGTGTGAGTAGGCTTTCGAACAGACCATCGCGCGGCAAATCCGCATCATGACCGTCGTCGCGCCGCATCTTCGCATGAAGCGGCACGCTGAAGGCATCACGCGAGGACCGCATCATGGAATGGCATTGTTGTGAATTCGAACATCTGGGCGCCGTCGATCTCTACGCGATCCTGCGCGCCCGCAATGCAGTGCTGGTGGTCGAGGATGCGCATACGCATCTCGACATCGACGGCAAGGACGCCGGCGCACTGCACGTGTACGCACGCGTGCACGACGACGATACCGTCGAAGTCGCCGCTTACGCGCGCATCCTGCCCGGCGACGACATCGATCCGGACGTCGTGATCGACAAGGTGCTGACGAGCGAGGCGTGCCGCGACGACGATACGCTCGAACGGCTGCTGGAGCGCGCGCTCGCCGCCGCGCATGTCGCGTGGCCGGACACCGCCGTGCGCACGCACGTTCCCGCATCGCGCCAGGCGTTCTACAAGCGCTTCGGATTCCGCAAGGCCTACGGCCCGTATCTCGAACAGGGCGCGCCGTTCGTCGGCATGGTCCGGCCGGTGGACCGCGCGGCAGGCGCGCTGCGCACGCTGCTGTCGCGCGTCGTGACCGTGTCCGGAACCGGCAACGCCGACCCGCATGCCGATGGCCGCGCCCCCAGCCGGCAGCCGGCCGACACCGGAGCCAACCGATGACCCGCCTCCTTCGCCCGGTCCCCGAACCGGATCTGCCGCGCATCCTGCCCGTGATTCTCGCGGGCGGCTCCGGCACGCGCCTCTGGCCGCTGTCGCGCGAACAGCATCCGAAGCAGCTGATCGAACTGATCTCGAACGAGTCGCCGCTGTCGGCGACGGCGCGCCGCCTGAACGGCATCGAGAACGCATCGCTCGACAACCGCCTGCTGCTGGTCTGCGGCGAGCAGCACCGCTTCATGAGCGCCGCGCAAGTCGCCGGCCAGGGCACCGCGCCCGCGCGCATCCTGCTCGAGCCGAGCGCGCGCAATACGGCGCCCGCCCTCACGCTGGCGGCGCTCGACGCATGCGCATTCGCCGACGACCCGGTGCTCGCGGTGATGCCGGCCGACCACGTGATCGTCGATGCCGCCGCGTTCCAGGATGCCGTCGGCCGCGCCGCGCGCTATGCGCAGGAAGGCGCGATCGTCACGCTCGGCGTGCTGCCGCGCCGCGCGGAAACGGGTTACGGCTACATCCAGGTCGGCGCACCGCGTGCGGGCCGCCGCGGCGGCCAGGGCGGCTATACGATCGGCCGCTTCGTCGAGAAGCCCGATGCCGCACTTGCCGAGCGCTATCTGCAATCGGGCGACTACTGGTGGAACAGCGGCATCTTCATCACGCGCGCGTCGGTCTGGCTGAAGGCGATCCAGGCGCTTGCGCCGGACATTCATGCAGCCTGCGACGCGGCATGGCGCGCGGGCGTCGCCGAGGATCCGTTCTTCCGGATCGACGCGGCGGCGTTCGACGCGTGCCCGTCCGATTCGATCGACTACGCGGTCATGGAACGGCTCGCGGACAGCGGCAAGCTCGGCATCGAAGGCATCGTGGTGCCGCTGGCGGCGGGCTGGTCGGACGTCGGCACCTGGGACGCGATCTGGGAAATCATGCCGAAGGACCACCAGGGCAACGTCGCGCGCGGCCCGATCGTGTTCGAGAATACGCAGGACAGTCTCGTGCGCTCCGAAGGTCGGCTCGTCGCCTGCATCGGGATGAAGGACGTGGTCGTGATCGAAACGGCCGATGCCGTGCTGGTCGCGAACAAGCACGACGTGCAGCGCGTGAAGAACATCGTCGCGCGCCTGAAGATGGACCAGCGCCCGCAGGTGCGCGAACACCGCAAGGTGCAGCGGCCGTGGGGCCACTACGATTCGATCGATGTCGGCACGCGCTTCCAGGTGAAGCGGATCGTCATCGAGCCCGGCAAGCGGCTGTCGCTGCAGATGCACTACCACCGCGCCGAGCACTGGATCGTCGTGCGCGGCACCGCGCGCGTGACGCGCGGCGACGAGACGTTCCTGCTCAGCGAAAACGAATCGACGTACATCGCGGTCGGCGAAGTGCATCGGCTCGAGAATCCCGGCCGGATTCCGCTCGAGATCATCGAGGTGCAGTCGGGCGACTACCTCGGCGAAGACGATATCGTGCGCTTCGAAGATCAGTACGGCCGCGCGGTCGAGGCGGCGCCCGCCAAGCCTGCCCCGCTCGCGGCGCGCAACGAGGAAGCGTCCGAGCCTGCCGAAGCGGCAGTGCGCGATGGCGTTCGATAAAACACAAGGCGCGGGCGGCACACGCGCGAAGACGCGACGCAACGTGCGTGCCTCCACGCACGCGTGCGTCGCATCGTCAGTCGATGCCGCGCTGCGCGCCGCGCAACTGCCTGAGCGATTCGCGTACGCGCGGCAGCTGCGTCGCGTCGACGCCGACCGCGTCGGCCGCCGACAGCTGCGTCGCCGCTTTCGCGCACGCCGCCCCGCCGCAATCTCGCGCGCCGCCGATCTGCACCGGCATCCCGCCGATGCCCGACAGGCGGTTGTCGGCCAGACGGACCGCGGATACGTTTCCCCATAGGCGAATACCGCCGAAGCGCGCATTCGACACGCGGTTGCCGATCACGGCCACGCGCGTCACCGTGCCCGACCACGTACTGATGTCGATCGCGGCCTGCCCGGTAAGCGGACGCGGATCGGTGCGGTCGGTCGCGGTCTGGATGTTCTCGATCACGTTGCCCTCGACCAGCACGCCGGACGATCCGGCGGTGTGGTTGCTGTCCTCCTGCGCGACGAGCACGCCGGCGCTTACCTGCACGTTGCGCACGATATTGTTCGCGATCGTCACGTCCGCGCCGCCGACTACCGTGATGCCGCGCCCCCAGTAGTTGCCTTCGAGTACGTTGCCGGTAATCAGCACGTTGCGGGTCAGCTCGGGTTCGTTGTCGTAGCTGACCACCGCGATCATGTCGTCGCCCACGCCGCGCACGACATTGCCGCGCACCAGCACGTTGCGCGAGCCATGCGTGATGTGGATCGCGTCCGCGAGCGTCGAGCGGACCTCGTTGCCGACGATCGCGACGTTGGTGCCGCCGAATACGAAGATGCCGCCGCAACTGCCGCCGTCGATCGTGTTGTCGAGCACCTGCACGTCGCGCCCGGTCACCTCGAGCTTCGTCGCTTCCGGTGTCGACAGACGCGTGGTGCCGGTCCCGACCAGCGTGAAACCGGCGATCGTCGTGCCGTCGCCGCGCATTTCGATCACCTGGTCTTGGTCGTCGGTCGCGATCAGCGTCGCACCGTAGCCCGACAGCACGACACGCGGCTGCCGCACGACCAGCGAACGGCCGACGACATACCGTCCGGGCGCAAACACCAGCCGCTGGCCCGGCCGCAGCGCATCCAGTGCGCGCTGCAGCGCATCGGCCTGATCGGCGCCGTCGCGGGCGGGAGACACGTGCGCGTCCGGCACACTCTGCCGACTGGCTGCGGCCTCGCCTGCGCCGGTGGCTGCCGCCGCATTCGACACCGGCAGTCCGCCGGCCGCAGCGACGCCGAACGCGACGGCGCATGCAGCGGCCAATCGGCGGATACCCGCACCGCCGCCCGCGCCCGTCATCGGTCGCCCTTGCCGGTCGCACCGGCCGGCCGATGCGTCATCATCCCCGCATAGCCGGACGCGGCCTGATGGGTCTCCGCATTCCCGTAGCCATAGCCTTGCCCCGGCCCGTGCGCGAAGTCGTTCAGGATCACGCCGCGCACCGCCACCTGCACGTCCTCCAGCCGGCGCACGCTTTCGTCGATTTCCGCCAGCGTCGTCACGCCGTTGCGCGCCACCAGGAACACGATGCCGGCCAGCCGGCCGAGCGCCAGCCCGTCGGTGACCGGCAGCAGCGGCGAGCCGTCGATCACGATCATCCGGTACTGCGACGACAGGCGCTCGATCAGCTCCGCCAGCGCGGGCTGCAGCAGCACCTCGCCCGGATCGGCGACGATGCTGCCCATCGACAGGAAATCGAGACCGGGCCGCACATCGCGCTTGAGCGCCTCGTCCAGACGATGCGTGCCCATCACCACGTCGGACAGCCCCGGCGCGCGACTGTAGCGGAAGTGATCGTGCAGCGCGCCCTTGCGCAGATCCGCGTCGATCAGCAGCACGCGCTGGCTTGCCGCGGCGGCCAGCGCAGCCAGGTTCGATGCGATGTACGACTTGCCGACGCCGGTCGTCGGGCCCGAAATCAGCACGACGCGATTCGGCGCATCCGGCAGCGACAGCTGCAGCGTGGTGCGGAAATTGCGCAGGCTTTCGATCGCCGGATCGGGCGGCCCGCCGCGCAACGCGGCCGACGACGCGTGCGGCCGGTGGTGCGCGTCCGCGTTCGCAAGCCGCGGCGACTCGCCGCGCGGCACCGTCGCGATGACCGGCAGGCCGGTCGTCCATTCGATTTCGCCGGGATCGGACACCGTGCCGACGAACCGCTGCCGCAGCACCAGGTACGCCGCCGCCGCGAGCACGCCCAGCACCAGCGCAGCGGCGACCGCCACGCCGCGGTGCGGCTGCACCGGCAGATCGGCGACCTTGGCGCGGTCGACGATCCGCACCGTGCCGGTCTTGCTCGCACGCGCCAGCAGCATCTGCTGCCGCGCATTGAGCAGGTTCGTGTACAGCGCGGTATCGACCGTCACGTCGCGCTGGAGCTGCAGCACGCCCTGTTCCACCGCCGGCAGTTTCTGGATCTGCTCGCGCACCGCGGCCAGCGAACGCTGTGCGTCCGCGAGCTGTGCGTCGACCGCGACCACCGCCGGATGCTTGTTCATGAAGCGCGTCAGCAGCTCCTGGCGCTGCTGCTGCAGCGTCAGGATGCGCGTTTCGATATCGACCGACTGCTGGCGCAATGCCAGCGCCTCGTCGCTCGTATTGACCGAGCCGTGCGACGCGCGATACGCGTTGAAGCGCCCTTCGGCAGCTTCCAGCTGCGCCTTCAGTTGCGGCAATTGCGCATCCATGAAACGGATCAGCTTGTCCGCCGCCTCCGACTTGCGCTGCGTGTTCTGCGCCAGATACGCGTCGCCGATCGCGTTCAGGATGCGGCTGATATGCTCGGCATCGCTGCCGTCGAGCGTCGCGCCGATGATGTCGGACTGCTTGCCGCGCTCCGAAATCAGCACGTTCTTCTGCAGCCACGCGGTCGTCTCGGCCTCGCCGTGGCGAGTCAGGTCGAAACGCGCGCCCGGCTCGCCGTCGATCCCGCGCACCAGCAGGTCGATGCTTCCGTCCGGCGTCTCAGCGTGCAGCGCTTCGCCGATGCGCCCCTGCCAGACCGGGCCTTTCCGGCCGAACAGGCCCGTGCGCTGCAGCGTGTACGTCCCGCCGCGTCCGACCGTCAGCGCGAACGGCCGGTCGTACAGGCGTTTCGGCACGTCGAACGCCGCCACGTCGATCCGCTCCGTGCCGTACACGTATCCGCCCGGCAGCGGCGACGACAGGCCGTCCGCGCCGTTGACCAGCCGCCAGCCGATCAGCGGCACGTAACGCGGCCGCGCCTCGATGTACAGCTTCGTGCTGTCGACCGCGCGCGCCATCACTGCGCGCGACTTCAGCACCTCGATTTCGGTCGCGGCATCGGTCTTCAGGTCGAACATCGACGACGGATCGCCGGTCGGCGAAGCCGGCTTGGTGTCGGTCGGGCTCTGCTCGACCTGGAACAGCACGTCGCTTCGATACACGGGCCGCGCGCACAGCGCATACAACGCGCCCGCCGCGACGCAGATCAGCGCGCTGCCGACGATCATTCGCCGGCCGCCGTACAGCATGCCCCAATACCGGCGGAACGGATGCGGCGGCCGGGCCGTGGGCCCGCCACGCGATTCAGGCAAGGTCAGATGGCTCATACAACAGGTTTCCGTAAGACGCGACGAGTCGCGGTGACGAGGACCGGAACGACGTTCACGGCGAGATGGCCTTGGCCGTCAACGCGCCTTGCGCGGCCGACGGAATCAGCAGGTTGACGACGCGGGACCAGCGCACCAGCGACGACGCATCGACGAACACGACGTCGTGACGCCTGAGCGGGAATTGATCGGCCAGCGCCATCGACGCCGGCGATTTCGCGTCGAGGTGATAGACCAGCGGACGGTTGCCGGGCCCGCGGCGCACCACGTAAACCTGTCGCGCATCGGCCGTGTACTGGCTGACGCCGCCCGTATCGCCGAGCGCTTCGCCGAGACTCATGCGGCCGTCGGTGAGCGTCAGCGTCGCCGGCCGCGTCACTTCGCCGAGCACGAATACCTTGCTGTCGGTCGCCGGATGGACGCGCACCAGATCGCCGTCGCGCAGCAGGATCTTCGACGGATTCAGGCCCGACGCGATCATCGCCGGCAGGTTCACCGTCACCGTTTCGTTGCCGCGCGTGACGGTCACCGTCGAACGGTCCGCCGTCGGCGTGAAGCCGCCTGCGCGATCGATCGCCTCCGGCAGCGTCATCGGCAGGTCGTTGACGATCTGCAGCCCCGGCGTGCGCACCTCGCCGTCGAGATAGACGCGCTTGCTGCGATACGCCTGGATCCGCAGCGCAAGCTGCGGCTTGCGCACGTATTCGCCGAGCCGGCGCGTCAGCGCGTCGCGCGCCTGCGCCTCGGTCAGGCCGGCGACGTGCACGAGGCCCGCATACGCGAACTGCACGAAGCCGTTCGCATCGACCGTATAACCGGTCGTGACGGTCTTGCTGCTGGTATCGGCGACGCTTTCGCCCTGCGTGCCCGGCATGTTCAGTTCCGGGTGATCCCAGACGACGATGTTCAGCACGTCGCCCGGCCCGATCACGTACGGCTTCGGCACGCCGAACAAGCGGCCGATCTCCGCATCGACCTGCCCGCCGCGCGTCATGTGCTGGCTGTCGACGAGCTCGGGCGTGATCTGGATCAACTGCTCGCTCGATACGTTCTGCACGCCGTCGAGCCCGCCGGAGCCGGCCGCGTCCGCGCCGACGCGCGCATTCGCGCCATTGTCGGCCGGCGCCTGATACGTCATCCCCGGCGCAAACGCGCACGCGCTCAGCGCGAGCGCGGCGAGCGCCATCGCCGCGCGCGACCGCCACGGCAAACGACCTGCACCGGCCGTGCCGCCCGCGGCATCGCGTGGCCCGTGCGTCGAATTGTTTTGCGTGGTTGAAACCATGACACCCTCTCGAACTGTGCGCTAACCCGCCGATCGCGACGGAATACGGCATTACTCTGTTTCCGCGGCCCGGCCCGGGTCGCCACGCCACTCTTGCTCAGCCTCGCACGGCGCACCGTGCAACCCGACATGAAACGCTACCCGTCAATCGCGTACACGCTGCTTGCAGCCCTTGCCTGTACCGGCGCTCACGCACAAAACCTCGCCGACGACACGCCGGTGCGCGCGCCCGCCATCTCCGCCGCGCCAATCGTGCCAGCAGTGCCGCCGCCCCAGCGCTCCGCGCAACCGCCGGTGCCCGGCATCCCCGGCATGGCATCGGCCGCATCGTCGGCCGATGCCGCACTCGATGCGGCAACCGACACGCGCGTCGTACCCGATCCCGATTTGCGCGCACGCCAGAAGCTGCGCCGCCCGTTGTCGCTGATTCGGCCGCAGCGGATCGACGATCTCGCGCGAACCCGGCAAAACGCCACCGGCAACGTCTGGCGCAGCGACGCGCTTTATGCGTCGCCCTATGCGACGTCGTCCGATCCGCGTTCGCCGGATGCCGCCCGGTGATATCGCCGGGCCGCGTCGCGAAAGACGATGACAAATTGGACACCGTGCGCCCCGGGCGGATTGTGAGCGACCTCACCTAACGCACATTTCGCAGTGGAATCGGGCGCGCGCCGTTACGACCCGTGCACGGACACGTTGTCGAACGACCGCCGTGCGCCGTCCGATACCGGTCCGCCGGCGATCCGGCGCCGTGCCTCGCCCGCATCGCCGCCGACTGCGCCGATGCACAGCTCGATCACCGACTCCGAGCCCGCCGTACCGAACAACGCATGATCGAGATGCGCCATCGTATGCAGGCGCACATGGCGCGAGCGGCGGAACGCACGCTCGACGGCGCCGAAGTGACGACCGACATCGTCGATGCCGGGATCGAGCGCCCCGTATACGAGCAGCGTCCACACATTGCGCTGCGCGAGATGTCGCATCAGGCCGCGCGGCGTGTCGATCGGCGGCGTCCAGCCCAGCCGCGCGGCGACTTCCATCGCCGGCACGCGCACGCGCGCGAAGCACTGGCTTGCCAGCGCACGCACGATCGGGCGCAGGTCGCGCCGCTCCGCGAACAGCCGCTTCCATCTGCGCCAGTCGCGCCCCGACACGAGATAGCCGCGCGCCGAATTGTTCCGCTGCTTCTGCACCTCGGCGAGCGTCACGCCCGTCGGCCAGATGAACCGCGCCAGGTTGATCGCGATCACGCCGGTCAGCGCGGTGCTGCGCGTCGCCGCATGCAGCGCCGCATAGGCGCCCGAGCAGATGCCGGCCGAAATCACGTTGCGGTATCCCTGCGACTGCAGCCAGTCCGCCGCGGCGGCGACGTCGTCGATCGCACGGTCCGAATAAAGGATCCCTGATTGATCGTCGGGCGCGCACGGTCCGCTGTCGCCGACGCCGTTGATGTCGAAGCGCAGCGTCGTGATGCCGACTCGCGCCATTGCGCGTGCAAGCCGCACGCCGAAGTGGCCTTCGCCGCTGCGCGGATTCGCGGACGTGTTGACGATCAGCACGACCGGGCCGTCCGATTGCGGCGCAGCGGCCACGGCGGGCGCGCACAGCACGCCGACCAGCCGGTCGCGCCCCACCGCGACGATCCGCTCGGTCATGCCGTTCATCGCGAGCGTGGGCGCCGTACGGTCGTCCCACGGTGCGGGCGCTACCGGTTGCGCGAGATGCGTCGACGCCTGCTCGCCGATCCAGCGCACCGTCGCTTCGATCGCCGCACGCGGCAGGCGCGATCGCGTGCAGTCCAGCATCGTCGTCGGCCAGTCGGAGAACGCATCGAGCGCGACATCCACGCCGCGCGACTGCAGCGCCGTGCACAACGCGGGGCCGTCGCCGTGCGCGGGTTCGATCAGCAGCATCCTGCCCGGAACGAACGCCGCATTGCGCACGACATCGCACAGGTCGATCGACTTCAGCGCATCGGCGAAATCGGCGGGGAAGCGATGTCCGAGCACGTTCAGGCACGGTTCTTCGCGCTGCGCCAGGCGGATCGCCGGCGGCGCCGTGTCGACCCACTGCCGATGCACGACCGACAGTTCGCGCAGATAGGCGCGCCCGCGAACCACCGGCGCGAGCGCGACAATCGCGTCGATGCGCGGACCGCCGCCGAGGCCGGCCTCGGCCGCCGCGAGCGTCGCGAACAGCACGCCGGCGCGAATCCCGACCAGCGTCAGCGACGTGATGCCGTCCCGCGCACGCAGCAGCTCGATCGCGCGACGAACGCTGGCGACACAGGCGTCGAACCGCCCCGCGTCGAGTTCGTCGCCGGCCGAATCGCCGGAACCGGGATAGTTGAAACGCAGCGTCGTGATGCCCTTGCCCGCGAGCTGCTCCGCAAGCGCACGCGTCAGCTTGTGCGTCCAGATGGCCTCGTGGCCCAGCGACTCGCAGATGATCACGGCATGCTCCGCATGCCCTTCATGGAGCCAGCCCATACAGCCGTCAAACGCTATCGGCTTCACTCGGTACTCCTCGGATAAGTCTTGTTATCGAATGCCGGCAAATCGCTCCGGCTGGTCCGACCGAAGCCCGGGCCGCACGCACCGATGGCGCGCCCTCCCGCGGATTTGCCGGCGCACTGCCGGTCGCCTGCGCGGCGCTGCCGGCGCAGACGCGCATCGACACGGATGTCGCACAGCCCGTGTTTTCGTTGCGTTCGTGCGACGCGAATGCCGCCGCCGAACGCTTGTGCATGCCGGTGTCGCCTGCCCGATCCGCCGGTGCTCCGGTGCAGTTCGTGCGCTGCATCGGGCAGGCGGTTCCGCGCGCTCGCGTGTGCGGCCGGACGAATACCGATGACCGATTAGAGCATTCATGCCGCTTGCGCTTCGGTGCGCCAGATGACAGACGGATTCGGTCGCGCGGCGACGCAACGCGTCGTGCACCCGCACGAACTTTCGCGACGCGCGGAGCCCTTCGTCGTCGGCCGGAAGATCGCGTCGACGCCGCACGGCCGGTAGTTCTTGCCGCACCGCGCACGCCGGATGCGCACGATTGACCGCTTTTTCCGCGCTGCCCGGCCGTCGCTCCGCAAAGATCGTATGGATCGGTAGAAACACCGATGCTGTAGTCAGACTACATTAATACCATTGGTCGCAGCAGAGAATCGCTACATCCGATTCGACATCGGCGGACGGCCCGTGCACCGCGCCCGCCGATGCCTGTCGGGCCCAACCGGCCGCAACGATTCTCCGCACGGCCTGGCATGCCGAGCCGCAGACACCCCGCATCGCCAGCCTGGTGCGTCCGGTGCGAATCCACCGGACGCGCGCAGCGCCAGACTTCATCCGAACAACCGGCAACACGATCATGGAGAGCAACATGCGGGACACACTCTGGCCGGCCGCCGTGCTGGCAGCGACCCTCTGCGCCAATGTCCATGCGGGCACGGCCGATTTCACGTCATCCGCCGACAGCGTCGATGCATTCGCATCGGCCGCCGCACAGCGGCGCGCCGATCTGCTCGTGCGCAAGATGACGCTCGACGAGAAGCTGCAGTTCATTCATTCGAAATACGAAATGTCGAGCGTGCCCGGCGGCGGCGCCGGCTATATCCAGGGCGTGCCGAGGCTCGGCATTCCCGACCTGAACATGGTCGATTCGGCGACCGGTTCCGGCAGCACGTCGCAACCCAGCACGACCTTTCCGGCGACGATCGCGGTCGCCGCGAGCTGGGACCGGCGCCTGTCCTACGACTACGGCAAGCAGGTCGCAATCCAGTTGCGCGCGCAAGGATTCGGGATGGGACTCGGCGGCGGCACCAACCTCGCGCGCGAGCCGCGCGGCGGCCGGCTGTTCGAGTATCTCGGCGAGGATCCGCTGCTCGCCGGCGACCTGCTCGCGGAGCGCACGCTTGCCACGCAGCGTCAGAAGGTCATCGCGACCATCAAGCACTACGCGGGCAACGAGCAGGAGCACGGGCGGATGGGCGGCAATACGCAGATCGACGAGCGCACGCTGCGCGAGTTGTACCTGCTGCCGTTCGAGATCGCCGCGAAGCGCGGGCAGCCCGGCAGCGTGATGTGCAGCTACAACCGGCTGAACGGCGACTATGCGTGCGAGAACGCTCACCTGCTCAACGACGTGCTGAAGAACGAATGGGGGTTCCAGGGCCAGGTGCAGTCCGACTGGGGCGCGACGCACAGCACGGCCGCCGCGATCAACGCCGGGCTCGACGAGGAAGAGGACGTCGGGCCGACCGTGTACCTGACGCCGGCCGCCGTCAAGCAGGCGATCGCAAACGGCTCGGTGTCGACCGCGCGCCTCGACGACATGGTGCGGCGCAAGCTCGCGGTGATGATTCGCGTCGGCGTGATGGACGATCCGGCCCGCGGCGGCGGCACGATCGATTTCGCGGCAGCGAACCGCTTCGCGCAGTCCGTCGCCGAACAGTCGATCGTGCTGTTGAAGAACGACGGCAACCAGTTGCCGCTCGCCGCGTCGGCGCTGTCGCGCATCGCGGTGATCGGCGGCCATGCGGACGCGGCGGTGCTGTCCGGCGGCGGCTCCGGCAATACGCGCGACCCGGTCACCGGTTCGTTCGCCGGCTGCGGCGGCCTGACCTTCGGTTCGTCGACCGGCTGCGGCTGGTGGCGCAACCCGTGGCTGAAGGTCGACGTGCCGATCGTCGCGGCGATCCGTGCGCTCGCGCCGGCCGCGCAGGTGACGTTCGCGGGCAACAGCGACCAGCAGTCGCCGTTTCGCGCGTACACGCAGCAGGAGATCGACCAGGCGGCGGCGCTCGCCGGCCGCTCCGACGTTGCGATCGTCGTGGTCGCGCAGCCGGCCGGCGAGGATTTCGGCGACCTGCAAAGCCTGAACCTCGCAAACCCGTCGAACCAGGATGCGCTGGTCGAAGCGGTCGCGCGCGCGAATCCGCATACGATCGTCGTCGTGCAGAGCGGCAATCCGGTGCTGATGCCATGGAAGGACCAGGTGTCCGCGATCGTCGAGGCGTGGTATCCGGGCGAAGGCGGCGGCAAGGCGATCGCGAACGTGCTGTTCGGCGCGGTCAATCCGTCCGGCAGGCTGCCCGTCACCTTCCCGGCCCGCGACCAGGACTCGCCGACCTGGGGTGCGAACGGCACGTTCGACAACGATCCCGTCTATGCGGAAAAGCTCGACATGGGGTATCGCTGGTACGACGCGCGCAATATCAAGCCGATGTTCGAATTCGGCTACGGGCTGTCGTATACGCACTTCGCGTACTCGGGGCTGTCGGTGTCGCGGCAAGGCGACGGCACGCTGAGCGTGTCGTTCACCGTGCGCAACGACGGGCGCGTGGCCGGCGCGGACACGCCGCAGGTCTATCTCGGCGTCCCGTATAAAGACGAACCGCCGAAGCGGCTGGTTGGCTGGGAGAAGATCCGGCTCAATCCGGGCGACGCGCGGAAGGTTCGCCTGACCGTGTCGCCGCGGATGCAGAGCGTGTGGGATACCTCGCGCAACGGCTGGCGCTATGTGCCGGGCGCCACGGTGTATGTCGGCGCGTCGTCGCGCGATATCCGGTTGCAGGGACGTTGAGCGACCGAGCCGACGAAGCGGCGCGGGCGGGTCGTGACCGCCTGCGCCGCGGAAACAGCGGCGTCACGACGTCTGGCCAGTTGTCGCTCACAGTTGCGATTCGATCGGAAACAGCCCGAGAAACCACACCTCCATCCGGCGCGGCACCGACACTTCCGGTTCGTGATCGAATTCGGTGACCGTCCCGTCCTCATCGGTCTGCACCCACTTGAGTCGCTGCGTGCCCGCCGCGTCGGTGCCCAGTTCGACGCGCCATGCGATCCGGTCGAGCCGCGACTCGACGTCCGTCGCCACCTCGGAGGCAATCGCCGGGCTCTCGCAGTACACGCCGATCTCCGTATTGAGATTCAGCGAGCGCGGATCGAGGTTCATCGAGCCGATGAAGATGCTCTGGCGATCGAACACATAGGTCTTCGCATGCAGCGACGCACGCGACGAGCCGATCAGAACCTGCTTCGAGATGCTTTTGTCGCCGGACGGCCGTCGTTCGTAAAGCCGTACGCCCGCCTCGACCAGATCGCGGCGATAGCGCCGATAGCCGGCATGCACGGCGGCCACGTCGGTCGACGCGAGCGAGTTGGTCAGCACCGTCACGCGCACGCCGCGCGCGGTCATCGCCCGCAAGCGCTCGATGAAGTTCTTCCCCGGAACGAAATACGGCGACACGATCAGCAGCTCGTGCTGCGGCTGCAGCGCAAGCGCCCGCAGCTTCGGCAGCAGATGCCCGTCGCTGTCCTTCGGCTTGCGGGAAATCTTCGCCGGATCGTCGTACAGCACGGTCGCATGCCCCCACGACAATTCCGTGCCCTGCCCGTGGATGATCTGATCGAGCCTTTGCCGGGCCTTGAGTACGTATGGATTGTCCTCCATCGCCCTCAGGTAGTCGCGCAGCCGTTCGCGCTCCTCGTCCAGACCCTCCGACGTCGCCTCGTGCCCGACCAGCGCATCGATCGGATACGCATACGGGGAATTCCAGAACGCATCGAACTCGTTGGAGATGTCGTTGACGACCGGGCCGTGAACCACGACGTCCAGATCGCCGAAATCGAGCATCGACGATGCGCCGAAGTACTCGTCGCCGATGTTGCGGCCGCCGATGATCGCGGCCTGGTTGTCCGCGACCATCGCCTTGTTGTGCATGCGCCGATTGATGCGCGCGAACTCGAACACGGCGCCGAGCTTCTTGAAGTGGCGAGTCGCGACCGGATTGAACAGCCGGATCCCGATGTTCGGATGGGCGCTGATCTCGAGCAGCTTGCGATCGTCCGCGTTCGTGCCAAGATCGTCGAGCAGCACGCGCACGCGTACGCCGCGATCGGCCGCGCGGATGATCGCATCGGCCAGCTGATGCCCGGTCAGGTCGTCGTGCCAGATGTAGTACTGCAGGTCGAGCGAACGGTCCGCGCGATCCGCAAGCAGCACGCGCGCGTCCAGCGCATCGACCGGATCGCGCAGCACGTGGAACGCATCCTCGCCCGGATGCGCCTGTGCCTGCTGCCGGAACGCGACGCCGAGGCGCGTGTTCGCGGTGTCGGTAAACGCATGTGTCGGCGTGCGGCCGGCCTGCGGCGGCAGGCTGGCACACGCGACCAGCGCCAGCAGCGAAAGAATCGCACTCCACGAACGCAGCGTCGCCATGATTGCCGCTCCCCTGTCGGGCAAAGTCTGTTTGTTCTGGTTGCCGCCGGATCGACGCGCCGGTCGTCGGCTCGCCGTCGGGTTGGACCGTATCGTACGCGGATCGCGCCGCGTCAAAGCATACTTCGATTGATGTCGGCGCGGCGAGCGCTCGGTGTTTTCCCGAGGCCGTCCGGTTCAGCGATACGCAATGCCGCCCCCCCTAGTCCGTCGGCTGCCACAGCTTCTTGTCATTCAGGCAGCGGGCAATCGGAACGAGGCGCGCATGGCTGATTTTGCTGACGTGACTGTATTCGACGGATTCGAACACCATGCACGCGCATGTCAGATAGTCCTCGTTATGGACACCGGAATACACTTCCGATGGCGTCGTATTCGGATACATGTCCGACTGGCGAATGACGGGCCAGCGCCCCGCATTCCGGTCGATCCTCCAGTTCTGCTCGCCGTCCTGAAGCAGGACCTCGTTCTCCTTCGCGCCGGCCGACGACAGATCCAGCCAGCCGCATCGATCGCCCGACGCGTGCGCGGCGGTCGGGCCCATCAATACGAGCGACGCACACGACACGGCGCACCATTGCCGTATACGAAGAACGGACCGCCATCGGCTATCGCGCATCGCCACCTCGATCAGGATTTCGGAGCGAACTTCCAGCCGCGCCCGCTGTATTCCAGCGACACGTACCGGTCCCGCCCGTTGGATTGGTCATAACCGCCGAAGAACATCAGGTTGCCGAGCCGGCGATACGGCCCATACTCGGCTGCGTCACGAACCTTGTGGCCGTGCAGCGTCATGTCGATGGCGTTGGCCCAGTCCTCGAAACCCGACGCAACCCGAATCGAATACCTGACGTCCGTCCGGTACGAACCGGTGAGATCCTTGTATACGCTCCCGTTGATCTGCGACCGGTCCGACGAGTCGCCGACAAAGAAATCGGCCTCGAGCGAAGTGAAGCCGTCGTACACATAGCGGCCGAAGCACAGCGCCTTCGGCGTCCCGCCGGCCTGGGCGCGCACATACGGTTTCGCCCGCGGAGCAAGGTCGTAGATGCGCCGTTCATGCGGATAGAACTGTACCGGCCCGACATTCGGATTCGGCACGACCTTGCGGGTGACGAAGCCGATGTCGGCCAGCGCCTCCAGCAGCGCCAGCGTATATTTGGTCTGCGTGTACACCGGCGCGTCGAAATCGTAAGTGACCGGCCAGCGGCGATATTCGTCGCACACTTCGCCGCTCGTGTAGCGCAGCGCATCCTGGCGCGCGAATGCTTCGGCCTCGGACGCCGAAGGCGGGCTCGGAAACGCCTGCGCCCGAACTTCCGAAAGCAGGCCCGGGAATCGGGACCGGCCGAAATAGGCGGCGAGCACGAACGTAATGAGCAGAACGGCCAGCAGATGTCTTTTTTTGAATTGCCTCGTCGCCATCACGATGACTCACTCGCTGCGATTTTCGAAAGGATTCGTTGGATATCGGCATGCGCCGTCGCATCCCGTCATTCCGGCGCATCGGCGATTCTACTCAATTCGCTGTCGGGTCATCGTCCGAGCACCGTTCCGGGCACGTTGCAAGGCGCGCACGCGCACCGCTGTAAAATCCCGTCGTTTGAGCGGGCGCGGTTCATTCGTCGCCGCCGCATTACCCGATTGATTTCGTTATCGTTTTTGCCGCCCGGACCATGACCTATTCGCTTGCCGCCCCCTGTATCCGGGAACTGGAAATCCGCAAGAGCCGCTTCATCGCACACGCGATCCCCGTAGAAGACCGCGACGCCGCCATGCTGGAACTGCAGCGCCTGCGCGACGCGCATCCGACGGCCACGCACGTGTGCTGGGCACTGCTCGCGGGCGGGCAATCGGGCATGTCGGACGACGGCGAGCCGTCCGGCACCGCGGGCCGGCCGATCCTCGAAGTGCTGCGCCATCACGATCTCGACGGCGTCCTCGGCGCGGTCGTGCGCTACTACGGCGGCGTCAAGCTCGGCGCAGGCGGCCTGGTGCGCGCCTATACGGATGCGATCGCGTCGGCGCTGCTCGATGCCGAGCGCGTCGAGCGCATCCGGCACACGCGATTCGCGATCGAGATCGGCTACCCCGACGAGGCGCGCGTGCGCCGCTGGATCGAACAGGCCGGTTACGAACTGGTGGACAGTGCGTACGGGATGACGGTGAAGCTCGTGATCAAGCTGCCCGAGACCGCCGAAAGCGATGCGAAATCGGCGCTGTTCGACCTGACCCAGGGGCGCTCGGGTTTCCCGGAGCTGTAACGACGGCCACGATCGCGCGCCGATGCAGACGCGACCGTGCGCCGACGCTCAGTAAACCTCGGGCACGATCATGTCGTCCGGCACGGGCCGGCGAATGTAGTCCTCGTGGTGCTCACGCTGCGGCAGGTCGATCGGTGCGCGCGGCACCTCGTGATACGGCACCTGGCCCAGCAGATGGTGGATGCAGTTCAGCCGCGCGCGCTTCTTGTCGACGGCCTGCACGACCCACCACGGCGCTTCCGGAATATGCGTCCGCTGCAGCATCTCTTCCTTCGCGGCCGTATAGGCTTCCCAGCGGCGGCGGCTCTCGAGGTCCATCGGGCTCAGCTTCCACTGCTTCAGCGGATCCTCGATCCGGCTCTGGAAACGCAGTTCCTGCTCGTGATCGGTGATCGAGAACCAGTACTTGACGATCTGGATCCCGCTGCGCGCGAGCATCTTCTCGAACTCGGGCACCGACCGGAAAAACTCCTCGTATTCGTCGTCGGTGCAGAAATTCATCACGCGTTCGACGCCCGCGCGGTTATACCAGCTCCGGTCGAACAGCACGATCTCGCCGCCGGCCGGCAGATGCGCGACATAGCGCTGGAAATACCATTGCGTGCGCTCGCGGTTGCTCGGCGCGGGCAGCGCCGCCACGCGGCACACGCGCGGGTTCAGCCGCTGCGTGATGCGCTTGATCACGCCGCCCTTGCCGGCCGCGTCGCGGCCCTCGAAGATGACGACGAGCCGGTGCCCGGTGCTCACGACCCAGTCCTGCAGCTTCACGAGTTCGCCCTGCAGCCGGAACAGCTCGCGGAAATACTGCTTGCGGGCCTCGCGGCGCTCCGGCGAGAACAGCAGATCCTCGCCGCTGTCGAAACGACGATCGTCGAGCTCCATCTCGAGCTCTTCGTCGTAGGCATCGACCAGATCCTCCTCGAAACGGCGCTGGCGCGCCTCGAGCGCCTGCATGTCGGAGCGGTCGTCGGTCTCGGTACGCGTGTCGTTGTCGCCCATGGGGCCTCCTTCCATCACAATGTCGCAGCCAAACCGCGACATTATCTCAGCCTGACGCGTCAATTTGATGAATGTCACGCACCGCGGCGGTCGCCGGGATCCGGCCGCGCGCGCCAACGGTGAAGGCAGGATCCCGGACGCCCCTCACCTTCGCGGACACCTTGCCCCGCCCCGGCCGCAGCAGGCCGCGACCGGCTGTGCGAAGTCGACGGGCATCCGCGCACCGCATCGTGCATTCACGCGTCCGCTTCAAGTTGCGCACGCAACCTTTTCGAAAAACGTCCGCGCTGCCGCCTTTCATCCCGTCGCGCCAACGCATCGCAACCGTGCATCGCCGCATCCGCCCCGCACCCATCCATCGCGCAACGACCATACCCGGACATCACACCCTTCGCCCCCGCCGCTGTCGCAACGTGCAGGGGTATACGCGATGTTGCATCCGAAAAAAACTTTGCTTAGAGTGCATCCCATCGATCCGGCGGACAAAGACGTCCCACGATCGTGCGCAACGCGTGCCTAATAGCCGCGCTTCGCCGGCCTCCGAACAGGCCCCCCGATCCGCATTTCCGTTATCCGACAGCGTTGTCGGATGAACGAACCGGCAAAGAAGCCCTTGCCTCGCTCGTCGAGGCAAGGGCTTTTTTTTGCTTTCCGAAAACGTATGCCTCACCCGTCCCAGGAGCCCACCATGCGTCATGGCGATATTTCCAGCAGCAACGACGCCGTCGGCGTCGCCGTCGTCCAGTACAAGATGCCGCGCCTGCATACGCGCGCCGACGTGATCGCAAACGCGCGCGAGATCGCAGAGCGCGTCATCGGCATCAAGCGCGGCCTGCCCGGCATGGATCTGATCGTGTTTCCCGAGTATTCGACGCACGGGATCATGTACGACGCGAAGGAGATGTACGACACCGCGTCGACGATCCCCGGCGAGGAAACCGACATCTTCGCGGCCGCGTGCCGCAAGGCCAACGTGTGGGGCGTGTTCTCGCTGACGGGCGAACGTCACGAGGAGCATCCGAACAAGGCGCCGTACAACACGCTGGTGCTGATCGACAACCACGGCGAGATCGTGCAGAAGTACCGCAAGATCATGCCGTGGGTGCCCGTCGAAGGCTGGTATCCGGGCGACTGCACGTACGTCGCCGAGGGGCCGAAGGGGTTGAAGATCAGCCTGATCATCTGCGACGACGGCAACTATCCGGAGATCTGGCGCGACTGCGTGATGCGCGGCGCCGAACTGGTCGTGCGCTGCCAGGGCTACATGTACCCGGCGAAGGACCAGCAGGTGCTCGTGTCGAAGGCGATGGCGTTCATGAACAACTGCTACGTGGCGGTCGCGAACGCGTCCGGATTCGACGGCGTGTACTCGTATTTCGGCCACTCGGCGATCGTCGGCTTCGACGGCCGCACGCTCGGCGAATGCGGCGAGGAAGAGAACGGCGTGCAGTACGCGGAGCTGTCGGTAAGCCTGATTCGCGACGCGCGCCGCAACATGCAGTCGCAAAACCACCTGTACAAGCTGCTGCATCGCGGCTACACCGGAAAGATCGGTTCCGGCGAAGCGCCGAACGGCGTCGCGCAGTGCCCGTTCGAGTTCTATGCGAACTGGGTGAACGACCCCGACGGCACGCGCCAGGCTGTCGAGCGGCTCACGCGCGCGACGCCCGGCACGCCCGAATGCCCGATCGACGGCATTCCGTCCGAAGCGCCCGCGCATCGCTGAACGCCGCCCGGCCGTTCGCGCTGCGTGCGCGAACGGCGCCGTCCCACTCCGGAGTCTTCGTCATGCTCGGTGTCGCTCTCTTCTTCATCGGCGCGGTGCTGGTCGTCAACGGCGTTGCGCTGACCGGCCGCATCGAACCGCGCGATGCGGCCGGCCTGAACCTGCTGGTCGGGCTGCTCGCGCTGCTGATCAATCTCGCGGGCCTCGCGCAGGCGTCGGCGCCGGCCCAGTATTTCTCCAGCGCCGGCGGCCTGCTGTTCGCATTCACGTACCTGTACCTGGCGGCCGTCCAGTGGCGCGGGCTGCAAGGCGCGGGGCTCGGCTGGTATTGCCTGTTCGTCGCGATCAGCGCGCTCGTCTATGCCGGCACGTCGCACGACCTGCGGTTCGGCGCGATGTGGCTGCTGTGGTCGAGCCTGTGGTTCCTGTTCTTCGTCGCGCTCGGGCTCAAACGGCGCGTGCGCTTCCTGCCCGGCTACACGATCGCGATCGGCGTCGGCACCTGCTGGCTGCCCGGGATGCTGATGATGACGGGGAGGTGGTAATGACCGCACGCGATACACCGCTCGCCGCCGATCCGCTCGCCGGCCATCGCATCGCCGATGCGCCGTTCTACCAGTCGGCCGGCGCCGACGCCGACTGGTTCGAGACGGCCTGCCGCCAGCATCTGCCGGTCCTGCTGAAAGGGCCGACCGGCTGCGGCAAGACCCGTTTCGTCGAATACATGGCATGGCGCATGGGCTTGCCGCTGATCCAGGTCGCGTGCAACGACGACACGTCGGCCGCCGACCTGACGGGCCGCCACCTGCTCGACGCCAATGGCACCTACTGGGCCGACGGGCCGCTCACGCTCGCGGCGCGGCATGGCGCGATCTGCTATCTCGACGAGATCGTCGAGGCGCGCCCCGACGCGACGGTCGTGATCCATCCGCTGACCGACTCGCGGCGCGTGCTGCCGCTCGACCGTCTCGGCGAGGTCGTGCACGCGCATCCGGATTTCCATCTGGTGATCTCGTACAACCCCGGCTATCACGGCGAACATCGGCGGCTGAAGCCGTCGACGCGGCAGCGCTTCGTCGCGATCGACTTCGGCTATCCGGATGCCGCGCACGAAGCCGACGTCGTCGTGCGCGAAAGCGGCGCCGACCGCGATACCGCGCGCCGGCTCGTCGATCTCGCGCAGCGCACGCGCGCACTGGCCGGCAACGGGCTCGACGAAGGCGCATCGACGCGCCTGCTCGTGCACGCGGCGCGGTTGATCGTCGCGGGGCTCGCGCCGCTCGATGCGTGCCGGATCGCGATCTGCGATGCTGCCACCGACGATCCCGACACGCGCGCCGCGCTGCACACGATGGCCGCCGCGCACTTCGCGACATGAGCGCATTGCAGCTTGCCCGCTTCCTGCACGGGATGACCGCGCGCGAGACCGACGTGCGACTCGACGATGCGGCGCCGCGCGCGACGCTCGGCCATGCCGCGCTGCGCGTGCCGCGCGCGTTGCCGCCCGGCGCGCGGGTCGCGGCGGCCGCCCACGGGCTCGCGCACTGGCGCCATTCGCCGTCGGGCGAGCCGATCGACACGCTGACGCCGATCGGCGTCGCGATCGCCGGTGTGATCGAGGACGCGCGCGTCGAAACGCTGCTGGCCGCCGAGTGGCCCGGGCTCGCGACCTTCTGGGCGCCCGCGTTCGCGCCGATCGATCGCGAAGGGCTCACGTTCGGCCGGCTGTGCGCGCGGCTTGCGAAGGCGCTGTTCGATCCGTCCTATCGCGACGGCAACCCGTGGGTCGACAAGGGCGCGCGGCTGTTCGACGCACGGCGCGCGGCGCTCGACGACTACCGCGCGTTTCGCTCGATCGCGTCGCGGCTCGCGAACGATCTCGGTCAGATGCGCGTGCGCTTCGAGCCCGACGACGGCAGCTGGCTGCCGTATCGCGACGACAACGCGTGGCTGTGGGCGCAGCCGGCCGATGCCGCCGAACGCGCCGGCAACGAGGGCGTCGAAACGTCGGCCGCGACCGGCAGCGCGAACGGTACGCAGGACGACGAAGCGCCGTCCGCACCCGATGCGCGGCGCTATCCGGAATGGAATTGCCACACGCAGCGCGAACGACCCGACTGGACGACGATCGTCGAACGCGCGCCGACCGAATCCGCGCCGTCGCCTGCGCTGGCCGCGCTGATCGAAGCCGACCGGCGCGCCGCGAAGCGGATCGCGAGCACCCGTGCGGCAGAACCGATGCGGCGCATCGGCCGCCAGCTCGACGGCGACGCGCTCGACGTCGATGCGGCAATCGCGGCGCGCATCGCGCGGCGCGCCGGGCAGGCGCCTGATCCGCGCGTGTTCCGCCGCCGCATGCCGCACGATGCGCGCGGGCCGGTGCTGATCCTGCTCGACCTGTCGGCGTCGACGGCCGCGCAGGTCGCCGCGCTCGAGAAGCGCGCCGCGTTCGTGCTCGGCGACCTGTTCGACCGGCAGCGCCGGCGCTGGGCCGTGCACGGCTATACGTCGGACGGCCGGCATCGCGTGTACTACGCACGCTTCAAGGATTTCGGCGACGCGTTCGACGCAGGCCGCCGCACCGCGCTGCTGGCGGCCGATGCGGGCATGAGCACACGCACCGGCGCGGCCTTGCGTCATGCGCTGGCGCTGCTGCGCCGCGAGACGGCGTCCGAGCGGGCCGCCGTGCTGATGATCGGCGACGGCGAGGCCGCCGACATCGACGTGTTCGATCCGCGCTACCTCGTCGAGGATGCACGCCGTGCCGTGCGCCAGGGCCGCCAGCGCGGCGTCGCGATCGCTGGCCTGTCGTTCGGCGCGCCGCCCGGCTTGTCTACAATACTCGGCGGCGGCCCGCACTGCGTGCATGCGGCGAATGGCGACGCGTTGCCCGCGATCGTCGCGCGAACGGCCGGGCGCTTGACCGCCTGACGGCCTCATCAGCAGAAACAGGACAGACCCGATGAAGAGTGTGAAGGTTGGCGTGTTGTTCTCGCAGAGCGGATGCACGTCGCACCTTGGCCAGAGCCAGTTGCGCGGCACGCTGCAGGCAATCGCCGAGATCAACGAGACGGACGGCGCGAACGGCTGCGAGATCGTGCCGGTCGTGCGCGACGCGTGCTCGGACCCGGCCGTCTATGCGCGGCTCGCGGAGGAACTGATCGCGACCGAGCGCGTGAACGTGCTGTTCGGCGCATACATGTCGAGCAGCCGCAAGGCGCTGATTCCGATCGTCGAGAAGTGGGACAAGCTGCTGTTCTACCCGACGCTCTACGAAGGCTTCGAGTTCTCGCCGAACGTGATCTACACGGGCGCCGCGCCGAACCAGAACAGCGTGCAGCTCGCCGCGTTCATGACCGCGCAGTTCGGCGCGCGCGTGTATCTCGTCGGCTCCGACTACATCTACCCGTACGAGTCGAACCGCATCATGATCGACCTCGTCACGCAGCATCCGGAAGGCCAGATCCTCGGCGAGGTGTACATGCCGCTCGTCGCGTCCGAGCAGGATTTCGCGCCGGTCGTCGCGGACATCCGCGCGAAGGCGCCCGACTTCGTGTTCAGCACGCTGGTCGGCGACAGCACCGCCGCGTTCTACCGCGCATATGCGCAGGCCGGCCTCGATGCGCGCAGGATGCCGATCGCGAGCCTGACCACGTCGGAGATCGAGCTGCGCCAGATGGGCGCGGCGGCGGCCGGCCATTACACGTCGTCGCCCTATTTCCAGACTGTCGATTCGGACGTGAACCGGCGCTGCATCGCGCAGCTGAAGGCGCGCTTCGGCGACGACGCCTGCGCGTCCGCGCCGTGGGAAGCCGCCTATTTCCAGGTCCACCTGTTCGCGAATGCGCTCGCGCGCGCCGGAACCGACCAGCGCGACCGGCTCGTCGAGCACCTCGCCGATGCGGAATTCGACGCGCCGCAGGGACGCGTGAAGATCGACCGGCTCACGCAGCATACGTGCCTGTATCCGCGCATCGGCTGCGCGACGGCCGACGGCGATTTCACGATCGTGCGCGAGGCGACGCGGCGCGTGCATCCCGATCCATATCTCGTCACGCACTCGCTCGGCGACCGGGTGCACACGCCCGACGAACTGAAGGCCTGACGACGATGCGCGCCCGCACCCCGATCCGCTCGACGCCGCGCCTGCTCGCCGAACTCCGTTCGCTGCGCGTAATGGTGTACTACCCGGACGACGACAACGGCCTGCTGATCGTCGAGCAGCTGTCGCGCATCGGCTGCCCGAGCGAGCAGCGCTGGCCGCCGCCCGCCGCGCTGCCGGAGAGCGTCGATCTCGTGATCCTCGCGGTGCGGCCCGACCTGCTGCACCTGTCGATCCCGTGGCTGGAGGACGACGCGCGGCCGCCGCTGATCGCCGTGACCACCTACGAAAGCCCGACCATCCTCGAACTGATGCTGCGCATCGACGCGCAGAGCGCGGTCACGACGCCGGTGCGCTCGTTCGGGCTGCTGAGCGCAATGGCGCTCGCGTGCCACCAGGGCCGCCGCCACGACGAATACCGGCGCCGCATCGCGCAGCTCGAACAGCGCGTGATGTCCGCGCGCACGCTGCAGGAAGCGAAGACGCTGCTGATGCAGCACAACGGCATCAGCGAGGAAGAGGCCTACCAGCAGATCCGCTCGCAGGCGATGGAGCGGCGCGTGTCGATCAACCAGCTCGCCGAGCAGATCGTGCATGCGCATGCACTGCTGAAGCGGTGACGAATGAAAAACGCCGGGCACCGGCCCGGCGTCCATACCAAACCGTTCACGCGATCACCTGCAGGCTCGCGCGAACGACTCCCGTCAACGGATGATCCGCGTGACGCCGCGCCCGCGCGGGTCGGCCACCGCTTCCGGCGTCTTGCCGTCGATCTTGATCACCTGGATGTCGCCGCTGAAGTCCTGCCCCTTCAGCGTATAGCCGCGCGCCTCGATCTGCTTTGCAAGCTCGCCTTCGATCGGGTGGTACGGCTCCCAGAAGATCGTGTTCGGCGGCAGCAGCTGGTGATGGAAGCGCATCGCGCCGACCGCCTCCTTCAACGGCATCTTGAAGTCGTACACGTTGTTGATCACCTGGAAGATCGACGTGAAGATCCGCGAGCCGCCCGGCGTGCCGATCACCAGCGACACCTTGCCGTCCTTCGTCATGATGGTCGGCGACATCGACGACAGCGGCCGCTTCTTCGGCTCGATCGCGTTCGCGTCGCTGCCGACCACGCCGAACATGTTCGCGACGCCCGGCTTCGCGGAGAAGTCGTCCATCTCGTCGTTCAGCACGATGCCGGTGCCGTCGGCGACCACGCCCGAGCCGAAATAGCCGTTGATCGTGTACGTGTTCGACACCGCGTTGCCCCACTTGTCGACGACCGAGAAGTGCGTCGTTTCGGCCTTTTCCGGCATCGTCGTGCCGAGGCCCGGCTGCACGCTCTTGGTGTCCGACGGCTCCTTCGGGTTCACCTCGGCCGCGCGCTTCGCGATATAGGCATCGTCGGTCAGCTGCGCGACCGGCACCTTGTAGAAGTCCGGGTCGCCGAGATACTGCGCGCGATCGGCGAACACGCGCTTCTCGATTTCGGCGATCAGGTGGATGTACTGCGGCGAATTCAGCGGCACGCCTTCGAAATCCTGCTTGAGATCGGCCTTCATCTTCAGCAACTGCACGAGGCCGATGCCGCCCGAACTCGGGGGCGGCGCGGTGATCACGTCATAGCCGTTCCATTTCGCCTGCACCGGCTGGCGCCACACCGCGCGGTACTGCGCGAGATCCTCGGTGGTGATCAGGCCGTTGCCGTCGCCGGTCTTCATCGACGCGGCGATCAGCTCGGCCGTCTTGCCCTTGTAGAAGCCTTCCGCGCCGCCGTTCGCGATGCGCGTCAGTACGTCGGCGAGATCGGGCTGCTTGAAGTTCGCGCCGGCCTTCAGGCCCGAGAAGTACTTGTCGAAGTTGGTCTTGCCGCCGAACTCCTTCGACGCGTCGACGCCGCGCTGCGCGAGCTGCTCGTCGACGATGAAGCCGTCGCGCGCATAGTGGATCGCCGGCGCGAGCACCTGCTTCCACTTCAGCCTGCCGAAGCGCTTCTGCGCTTCCCACATGCCCGCGACCGTGCCCGGCACGCCGGCCGCGCGCGGACCGTACAGGCTCATGCCCTTGATGACGTTGCCGTCCTTGTCGAGGTACATGTCCTTGGTCGCGGCGAGCGGCGCGCGCTCGCGGTAGTCGATGAAGTAAGGCTTGCCGTCCTTGTAGATCGTCATGAAGCCGCCGCCGCCGATATTGCCCGCTTCCGGGTACGTGACGGCGAGCGTGAAGGCGATCGCGACGGCCGCGTCGATCGCGTTGCCGCCCTCCTTGAAGATCCGCTCCGCGGCATCCGCGCTGTATTTGTCGGCCACCGCGACCGCGGAACTGGTCAGGACCGCCGGCTGCGGCCCTTTCGCATAGACGGGTGCGTTCGGCAGGAAACCGATGCCGGCCGCCGTCGCCAGCGCGACAGCGGATGATTTGAAGCGATTCAGCGTAGTCATTGCATGTCCCCCATATGGATCTCCTTCAGGCAGGAAAGGCACCTGATCCGCTTATGGCCGCTGGCGCGCCGACAGCCATATGCCGGTTTCGTAGTATAGGGGGACAAAAAGGGTCGAACACGCGACCCGCGATAAAAGCCGTCGATTGTGTGCGTCCGGTCACGCAGCGCCGCCGGCGCACGCATGCTGCGGCGCGCCGAAAACGGCCGACGCGGGCCACGATTGCCTCGATGCACGAAACCGAAAGTTGCAAACTGCGCGGCGGCCCCGCCGCACATGCAAAAAATCTGCGGCGAACCGCTCCGCTGCGCGCACCGATCTGAGAAGATAGCGCCCCGCTTTCGCGCCGCATCATCGTTTCGTTCACACCGCTTCACGTTTCCTCGTCCCGTTTCCTATGGCATCACACAACGCGCATCATGCGTCCGGCTTCGCGGCCGGCGTCGCCGCCGCCGTTCTCGTCGCGCATACCGGCACGACCGGCCCGTGGCATGCAGGCCTCGTCGCCGCATTCGCGGCGGGCGTCGCGGGCGGCACCGCGCCCGACTGGCTCGAACTCGCGTGGTGGAGCCGCAAGCGCCGTCTATGGATCGCGCATCGCACCGTCACGCACTGGGGGATCGGCTGGCTCGCGCTGCTCGCGTTCGCGTGGCACGGGCTCACCCATCAGCCGCATCCGCTGTGGGCTGCGCCGCTGTTCGGCTTCGCGTGCGGCGGCCTGATGCACCTGCTCGCCGACTGGCCGAACCCGCTCGGCGTGCCGTGGATCTGGCGCCGTCATTCGCTGAACCTGTGGAACAGCGGACATTGCGACCTGATCGTGGTCGCCGCCGCGTGGGGCGGCGCGCTGTGGCTCGCGCAATCGCTGTGGACGCGCGCGCCGCTGCTGGAGCACTGGCTCGGCTGGCTGCATCGCGTATGACGCCGCCCGCTGCGGCGGCGTGTCGCCGCAGCGCGTTCGCCTTTCCCGCATTCGGGACGGGCGCCGCTTCCCTTTCTCGTCGCGGATCGCATCGAAAGCGGCATTGAAAGCCGTCCGCGCGTCCTCATCTGCCGGGATGCCGCGCCTGCGCGGCGCATGCACCGCGGCCGCCGCATCGCGTCCGGCACATGCCCGCGACGTCTGGCACACTGGCGATTCGCGCGCCGCGTATCCCGCCCGCTCGCACCCCATTTCAACGAACCGATGGACGTCACCGCCACCCGCCCCGCCACTCGTGCGCTCGACGTGTTCCACCCGGCCGTCGCCGCGTGGTTCCGCCGCACGTTCGCCGCGCCGACCGGCGCGCAGGCGCTCGCGTGGCCGCACATCAAGGCCGGCCGGTCGACGCTCGTCGCCGCGCCGACCGGCTCCGGCAAGACGCTCACCGCGTTTCTCTGCGCGCTCGACGAACTCGTGCGCGATGCGCTCGCGCACGACGGCGCGCTGCCCGACGCGACGCTCGTCGTCTACGTGTCGCCGCTGAAGGCGCTGTCGAACGACATCCACGTGAACCTCGATGCACCGCTCGCCGGCATCGCCGCGTCGCTCGCGCAGCTCGGCCTGCCGGTGCCGGAGATCCGCACCGCGGTGCGCACCGGCGACACCACGCAGGCCGAACGCGCCGCCCTGCGCAAGCGCGCGCCGCACATCCTCGTGACGACGCCCGAATCGCTGTACGTGCTGCTGTCGTCGACGTCGGGACGGCAGATGCTGTCGACCGTGCGATCGGTGATCGTCGACGAGATCCATGCGCTCGCGTCGTCCAAGCGCGGCAGCCATCTCGCGCTGTCGCTCGAACGCCTCGACGCGCTGACCGGCCGCGCGCTGCCGCGCATCGGGCTGTCGGCCACGCAAAAGCCGATCGACGCGGTCGCGCGCTTCCTGGTCGGCGGCCCGGCCGACGCGCCGCGCGACTGCACGATCGTCGACACCGGCCACGCGCGCGAGCGCGATCTCGCGCTCGAACTGCCGAACGTGCCGCTCGAACCAGTGATGGCGACCGACGTATGGGAACAGGTGTACGACCGGATCGCCGCGCTCGCGGCCGCGCACCGCACGACGCTCGTGTTCGTCAACACGCGGCGCACCGCGGAGCGCATGGCGCGGCATCTCGCCGAGCGGCTCGGCAAGGACGCGATCGCCGCGCATCACGGCAGCCTCGCGAAAGAACACCGCTTCGACGCCGAGCAGCGCCTGAAGCGCGGCGAGCTGAAGCTGCTGGTCGCGACCGCGTCGCTCGAACTCGGCATCGACATCGGCGACGTCGATCTCGTCTGCCAGGTCGGTTCGCCGCGCGGGATCGCGCCGTTCCTGCAGCGCGTCGGCCGTTCGGGTCACCACGTCGGCGGCATGCCGAAAGGCCGGCTGTTTCCGCTGTCGCGCGACGAACTGGTCGAATGCGCGGCGCTGCTCGATTGCGTGCGGCGCGGCGAACTCGACACGCTGCGGATTCCGCAGGCGCCGCTCGACGTGCTCGCGCAGCAGATCGTCGCCGAAGTCGCGTGCGCCGAATGGCAGGAGGACGCGCTGTACGCGAGCTTCACGCGCGCGGCGCCGTACGCACACCTGTCGCGCGAGCGCTTCGACGAAGTGATGAAGATGCTCGCGGAAGGCTTCTCGAGCCGCCGCGGCGTGCGCGCCGCGTACCTGCACCGCGACGTGGTCGGCGGCACGGTGCGCGGCCGCCGCAGCGCGATGATGACCGCGACGACCTCCGGCGGCACGATCCCGGACATGGCCGACTACGCAGTGCTGCTGGAGCCGCAGGGCATCCAGGTCGGCACCGTCAACGAGGATTTCGCGGTCGAGAGCCTCGCCGGCGACGTGTTCCAGCTCGGCAACCAGTCGTACCGGATCATTCGCGTGGAAACCGGCCGCGTGCGCGTCGAGGACGCGCACGGCCAGTCGCCGAGCATTCCGTTCTGGCTCGGCGAGGCGCCGGGGCGCAGCGACGAACTGTCGGCGGCGGTCGGCCGGCTGCGCGCGCAGCTCGATGCGTTGTTCGCCGAAGGCGAGCGGCACGCGCATGCCGGCGCAAAGGCGGCAAGCGGAGCGAAGGCCAAGGGCGGCGTGAAATCGGCATCGCCTGCCGGAATCGGGGCCGAGGCCGCGAGCGGCGCGCAACGCAGCACGGCCGTTGCCGATCCGGCCAATAATCCCGCCGCGGAAAGCCGCCTCGCGCCGGCGCTGCACTGGCTCGTCGACGCGCTGCGCGTGTCGCCCGACGCCGCACGCCAGATCGCCGACTACCTCGTCCGCGCGCGCGCCGCGCTCGGCGCGCTGCCGACGCAGGACACGCTCGTGATGGAGCGCTTCTTCGACGAATCGGGCGGCATGCAGCTCGTCATTCACTCGCCGTACGGCAGCCGCATCAACCGCGCGTGGGGGCTTGCGCTGCGCAAACGCTTCTGCCGCAACTTCAACTTCGAGCTGCAGGCCGCCGCGACCGACGACGCGATCGTCCTGTCGCTGTCGCTCGCACACAGCTTTGCGCTCGACGAAGTGTGGCGCTACCTGCGTTCGGCCAGCGCCGAGCACGTGCTGATCCAGGCGCTGCTCGACGCGCCGCTGTTCGGCGTGCGCTGGCGCTGGAACGCGACCACGGCGCTCGCGCTGCCGCGCTTCACGGGCGGCAAGCGCACCGCGCCGCAACTGCAGCGGATGAAGAGCGACGACCTGCTCGCGACCGTGTTCCCCGATCAGGTCGCGTGCCTCGAGAACGTCGTCGGCGAACGCGAGATTCCGCATCATCCGCTCGTCGACCAGACGCTCGACGACTGCCTGCACGACGCGATGGACACCGACGGCTGGCTCGCGCTGCTGCGCCGGATCGAAAGCGGCGCGATCGAACTCGTCGCGCGCGACCTGCCGGCGCCGTCGCCGCTCGCGGCCGAGATCCTCAACGCGAAGCCCTACGCGTTCCTCGACGACGCGCCGCTCGAAGAGCGCCGCACGCAGGCCGTGCAGTCGCGCCGCTGGAGCGACCCGGAATCGGCCGACGATCTCGGCGCGCTCGACGCCGACGCGATCGACGCGGTGCGCGACGAAGCGTGGCCGCTGGTGCGCGACGCGGACGAAATGCACGACGCGCTGCTGACGCTCGCCTGCATCGCCGACGACGAAGCGCAGGCGCACGAAGGCTGGCCCGCCCGGCTCGCGGAACTGGCCGAACGCCGTCGCGCGACGAAGCTCGCGACGCCGGACGGCGCGGCGCTGTGGGTGCCGGTCGAACGGCTGGTCTGCCTGCGCGCGCTGCATCCCGACGCCCGCGTCGCGCCCGCGCTCAAGATACCGGCCGCCTGCGCCGAACCGTGGGAAGCCGATGCCGCGCTCGTCGACGTGATCCGCGCACGGCTCACCGGCTTCGGCCCGCTGCCGCTCGACGCAATCGCGAAACCGCTCGGCCTGCCGCCCGCGGCCGTCGCGACAGCGCTCGCGGCGCTCGAGCGCGAGGGCTACGTGATGCGCGGCCGCTTCACGCCCGGCACGACGAGCGACGAATGGTGCGAACGCCACCTGCTCGCCCGCATTCATCGCTACACGGTGAAGCGGCTGCGCCGCGAAATCGAACCGGTCGAGCGCGCCGACTTCATGCGCTTCCTGTTCCACTGGCAACACCTGACGCCGGATACGCGCGGCACCGGCCGCGACGCGCTCGCGGCCGTCGTCGAGCAGCTCGAAGGCTACGAGGCCGCGGCCGGTGCGTGGGAAGACGCGCTGCTGCCCGCACGGCTCACCGACTACACGGCCGGCGGCCTCGACGACCTGTGCCGCTCCGGCAAGCTGGTGTGGACCCGCATCGGCGCGCCGGCGCGCGCGGCCGGCACGCCCGTGAAGACCACGCCGATCGTGCTGCTGCCGCGCCGCCATCTCGACGCATGGCAGGCGCTGCGCGATCCCGACGCGCAGCCCGTGCTGTCCGCGCGCGCCGCGCAGGTGCGCGATGCGCTGGCCGCGCACGGCGCGATGTTCTTCGACGCGTTGCTCGACGACTTGCACATGCTGCCCGTCGAACTCGAACAGGCGCTCGGCGAACTCGTGTCGGCCGGCCTCGTGAATGCGGACAGCTTCGCGGGCCTGCGCGCGCTGCTGAAGCCGGCAGTCAAGCGCAGCGCGACCTATGCGCCGCGCACGCGGCGCGGCGGCGCCCTGATCGGCGGCATGGACGACGCCGGCCGCTGGGCGCTCGTGCAGCGCCCGGCGGCGCCGCTCGACACGGCGGCGACCAAACGCGGCGCGCTCGCCGCAACCGATCCCGACGCGCTCGAACGCATCGCGTGGACGCTGCTGCGCCGCTACGGCGTCGTGTTCTGGCGGCTGCTCGAACGCGAGGCCGACTGGCTGCCGAGCTGGCGCGAACTCGTGCGCGTGCTGCAACGCCTCGAAGCGCGCGGCGAGATTCGCGGCGGGCGCTTCGTCGCCGGGCTCGCAGGCGAGCAGTTCGCGTTGCCCGAGGCGATTCCGATTCTGCGCGAACTGCGGCGGCAACCGGGCGACGGGCAAACCGTCTGCGTGACGGGTGTCGATCCGCTCAACCTCGTCGGCACGATGCTGCCCGGCGACAAGGTGCCCGCGCTCGCCGGCAATCGCGTGCTGTTTCGCGACGGCGTGCCGATCGCGTCGCTCGTGTCGGGCGCGTTCCATTACGCGCCCGACCTGTCGCCCGCCGCGCGCGAGGATGCGCGCCTGCGGCTCGCGCGCCGCTACTGACACCGGCTGACAAGCGGCACGCCGCGGACTACTGAACGACGCACCGCGTCGCTGCCGACAGTCGGGTAGCATCGGACGATTATTCATCGCGCGCATTACCGCGCCCACGACAAGATTTCCGGAGACTGCCGCAATGTCCTCGCATGCCGATTCGCCCGCCGCCCGTCACGCCGGCTCGCTGACGATTTTCCAGGGCGCCGCGCTGTATATCGGCGCGGTGCTCGGCACCGGCGTGATCGCATTGCCCGCGCTGGCCGCCGAGGTCGCCGGCCCGGCTTCGCTGCTCGCGTGGGCCGCGCTCGTCGTGCTGTCCGGGCCGCTCGCGGCCACGTTCGCGGCGCTCGGCGCGCGCCATCCCGACGCGGGCGGCGTGTCGACCTATGCGCGTCGCGCGTTCGGGCCGAAGGCGGCCGCGATCGTCGGCTGGTGCTTCTATTTCGCGGTGCCGGCCGGCGCGCCGGCCGCCGCGATGTTCGGCGGCGCCTATGTCGCCGCCGTGACGGGCGGCGGCCACACGACGGTCATCGTCACGGCCGCCGCGCTGATCGCGATCGTCTCGGCCGCGAATGCGTTCGGCGTGACCGTGTCGGGCCGCATGCAGCTCGTGCTGTCCGCGCTGCTCGTCACACTGTTGCTGGCGGCCGTGCTCGCGTCCGCGCCGCATGCGCGCGCGGCGAACCTGCATCCGTTCGCGCCGCACGGCTGGCTCGCCGTCGGACAGGCCGCCGCGCTGCTCGTGTGGAGCTTCGCCGGATGGGAGGCGATCACGCATCTCGCCGCGGAATTCCGGCGGCCCGCGCACGACATGCCGCGCTCGGCCGGCATCGCGGTCGTCGTCGTCGGCCTGCTGTATCTGTCGGTCGCCGCTGCGAGTGTCGCGGTGCTCGGGCCGTCCGCGGGCGCGTCGGGTGCGCCGCTCGCGGAACTGATCGCGGGCGGCCTCGGCGGGCATGCGCAGGTGCTGGCTGCGGTGGCCGCGCTATTGCTCACGCTCGGCACGATGAACGCGTATTTCGCGGGCGCGGCGAAGCTGGGCGCCGCGCTCGGCCGCGACGGCGCGTTGCCGGCATGGCTCGCGCAAGGCAGCCAGGTCGGCGGCGTACCGCGGCGCAGCCTCGGCGTGATCGCCGTGCTCGCGGCCGTCGCGCTGGCCGCGACGACGATCGGCGACGTCGGGCCGAAGCCGCTCGTGCTCGTCACGTCCGGATGTTTCGTGATGGTGTACGGGCTCGGCGCCGCCGCCGCGCTGAAGTTGCTGCCGCGCGGCGGCATCGCCCGTCGTTGCGCGTGGATTTCGCTGGTCGCCGTCGCGGGGCTGTTCCTGACCACCGGATGGTATTTGCTGTGCCCGCTGCTGCTCGCGGGCGGTGCGCTGCTGTATTTGCGCATGACCGGGCCGCACGACTGAGTCGACCGGCATTCGCAGCAGCGCGTGGGCCTGCTCGCCGCCCGACGCCGGTGCCGCCTGCACCGAACCGGCTCGCACCGGACACGCGCCACGGCGGGCGGTAGCGCACCGCCCATCGGGCCAGGCCGCCCCCAATCGCCGCGACGGCCGGGCAGACCGCCCGGCGAGCGCCACGATGGCCGCACGCCGTTGCGGCGAAGCGTCAGGCCGGCACCAGTTCGAAACTCAGCCGTTTGCCGAGCGCCGCGGCGGCGCTCGCGAGCGTCGTCAGCGTGAGGCTTGTGTCGGTTTCGTCGAGCAGCCGGTTGAGCGCGGCACGACTGGTTTTCATGCGCGCGGCCATCGCCGTTTTCGTGATGTGCTGCGCCTTCATTTCCTGCCCGATCTGCCACGCGATCACGCGCTTGATCGCGGTCGCGGTCGCGGCTTCGAGATGACCGTCTTCTTCGAGGAAGGCGTCGAAATCGCTGCCGATGTGGGCGTTGTTGGTGGTCGTCATGTCGTACTCCAGTGCATGGCGTTGCCGGCCGCGTGCCGGCTCAACCGGGAAATTCAGATGGCTCGCGCCAGCGCTTTCAGGCGGGCGAGCGTGACGTCGAGATCGTCCGAAGGCGTGGCCGACGACTGCTTGATGAACCCGTGCAGCAGGACCATCGTGTCGCCGACGACCGTAAACAGCACCCGGGCAATCCGGCGCGGCAGCATGATCCGGATCTCCCACAGATCCTGCGACATCTTCCGGACCAGCGGCATGCCGAGCGGCCAGCCCAGTTGAACGGTCTTGATCTCTTCGCCGATCGCCCTTCTCTCTGCCGGCTCGAGCGCCCTGATCCATTCGCGGACGGGTTCGTTGCCCGCCGCCGTCCTGAAAAAACGCACGCCGAGCGTGACCTGAATCTGCTGTCTCGCCATCGTCTTGTCACCGATCGTATCAAAATTGATACGATATGCCAAGCATGAAAAAGCCGACAGTCGACCGAACAGCCAATCCGGATCCGGCGGATTCGCCGGATCCGCCGCGTGCGCGTCAGCGCTCGCGCCGAACCGGCTTGCGCGCGCCGCGTGACGGCCGGCGCGCACGCGCATCGCCGAAGCGCGCCCGCGCGATCTCCCGCACGGCGTCGATCAGCGTACGCGCGACCGGCGACGGCTGCGCATCGGTTCGCAGGATCAGCCCGACCGGTTCGTCGGTGCCGGCCGACGGCAGCGGCAGGCGCGCCAGCACCCCGGCCGACAGGTCGTACTCGGCCGTATACAGCGGCACGAACCAGATCGCGTCGTTCTCCAGCGCCAGCGCGCGCGCGACCGACACCGACAGCACCTCGATGAACGCATCGAGCGGCGGCGCGCCGCATGCGCCGAGCAGGTGCTCGGCCGACTGCCGGATCAGCGTGCCGTACGGCGGCAGCACGACCGGGTAGTGCGCGAGTTCGGCCGCCGGAGCGGCGCTCGCGAGCAGCGGATGTCCCGCGCGCACGACCGCGACGAGCGGCTCGTTGTACAACTGCTCGAACGCGAGCCCGATCATCCGCTCCGGCTCCGACAGGCGTCCGATCGCGCATTCGATCGCGCCCGCCTTCAGGCGTTCGAGCAGGTCGGCGTTCGCGGCGGTCGCGATCCGCACTACGGCGCGCGGCCAGCGCGCGGTCAGCGCCTTCATCAGCGGGGGCGCGAGCGACGCCGCGACGGTCGGCAGCATGCCGATTTCCAGCGTCGCCGCGGCCGCGCCGCCTTCCCGCGCGAGCAGCCCGACGCCCTGCCGCAACGCAAGCACGCACGCGTTCGCGTGCGGCATGAACAGCTGCGCTTCACGGGTGGGCTGCGCGCCCTGCCGGCCGCGCTCGAACAGCTTCACGCCGAGGATCGCCTCCAGTTCGGCGATCGTCTTCGACACGGCCGGCTGCGTGATCGACAGGCTTTCCGCCGCCTTCTGCACGCCGCCCAACTGCGCGACCGCAAGAAAGCACTGCAGGTGACGGAACTTGACGCGGCCGTCCGCGATACGGTTATTCATAACGTGCGGTTATGCAAAGGACGATGAAGCACCATTTTGCATAACTTTCCGGGCAAGCCCAAGCGTTCCGCGCAACGACGCGGCCGGCCCGGTCATGCACCGCGCCGCAACGCATGGAAACCGGTCGGCTCCCAGATTCGCTTCGCGATCAGCAATCCGGTCCCGTGCTTCTGCCCGAGCGGCGCCGACGCCGACTCCGCATGCAGCGCGGCCGCCTTGCTGCGCAGCCGGCGCAGTTCCAGTTCGAGTTCCGCGGCGGCCGCTTCGGTCAGCATCCCCTGCGAGAACGTCATCGTCTCGCCGGGGCCGTCGAAGCGGCTGTCGAGAAAATCGCCGAGCGCGTGTGCATGGAAATAGCGGCGAATCGGGCCGCCCGGCAGCCAGTCGAAGTCGCGCGCCACGCGCACGCGGATCCGGTCGCCGGGCAGCAGCGCGACGACGTTCATCCGGTCGAGCATCAGCAGGTATTTCACGCACTCGGCCTTCGTCACGCGATAGGTCGACACGATGTCCTGCACGGTCCAGTAGTTGATCGCGCAGACGGCGACCAGCAGCAGCTTCTCGTCCGATACGAGCAGCGCCTCCTGCTGCTCGCTCAGCACGTGCAGCCGCGGCGCGGACGCCGACGCCTCCTGCACGAGCTCGGCCAGCGTGTAGCCGAGCAGCTGCGCGATCTCGACGAGGCGCTCCAGCGTGAAGCGACCGCTCGCGAACAGCCGCTTCACGCTGGTCTCGGACACGTCGAGCGCGCGTGCGACGTCGCGGTAAGTCATCCCCTGCGCCTTCAGCTGGCGCTTCAGCGTATCGATAAGTTGGGCGGTCTCGGTCATTCAAGTATCGAAAAATGATGCTTCGAGTCGGATATTAGGCTACTCGTGCATGCAAATGTACGATTTTAGATACTTGTCTGCATAATTCGCCCCGTGCTGTCACTCCCCGAGACGGAGCCGAAATGTCCACCCGAACCGAAACCGCCGCGTACGACCCGCATCGCGCCACGCCGCGCGATACCCGCGACACGGATCGCACGCTGCCGCTCGCGACCGTCCGCACGCTCGCCGCCAGCGCGCATGTCGGCGATCTCGTGTTCATCCGCGCGGCGACAGGCGCCCCGCGCGACCCGGCAGGCACGGCGGGCGCATGGGCCAATCGGTTCGGGATCGTCGTCGACACGTCGGGCGACGAGCCGGTGATCGCCGAGCCCGGGCTCCCGTGGACGAAGCTCACGCCGCTCGCACGCTTCGTCGCCCGCGCCGGCGGCGGACGCATCGCGCTGGCGCGTCGCACCGCCGCGCCGACGGCCGACGCGCAGCGCCGGCTGCACGGCACCGCCGAACGGCTGATCGGCGCACTGCTCGGCTCGCATTTCAACCTGCGCGCGCGCCGCGAATTCTGCGCGCGCTACGTGAGCGAAGTGCTCGGCGCCGACGGCACCGCGACGCCCGCGGCCCTGCTGCGCAGCGGCGCGCTGTCGCTCGAATTCGACGGGATCGTGTTCGATCCCGCCCGCCAGTAACGACGGGCAGGCGCAGGGAGACCCGATAACAACAACAACGACATACCAAAAAACAGCGACGGGCTGGCTAGAGGGCCGTGCACGGGGTCGTCGACGGTGACGACGACGCGAAGCCCGATCGCTTTATCCGCCGGACAGGCATCCTGTCCGGCGGCGTCTTTATTGGCGCGGCGCCTGAAAACATAACGAACGGTTATGCGATTCGCGAAAAAAGGTCATTTTGCATAACTTTCCGGATTGGCTAAAGTCCTGCCATCCACTTCGCGAAATACCTATCAGGAGACGCCCGATGGATTCCCCCACGATCCTCACGCCGCGCGACTGGCCGTCGCATCCCGCGTATATCCATCCCGAGTACCGTTCGTCGGTGAAACGCGGCCCGACCCGGCCGCTGATCCCGCTGAAGGAAAAGCTGCGCGACCAGTACGCGCCCGTCTATGGCGCCGAGGATCTCGGCGCGCTCGACCACGACCTGACGAAGAACGCGGTGAAGAACGGCGAGCCGCTCGGCGAACGCATCGTCGTCACCGGCCGCGTGCTCGACGAAGGCGGCAAGCCCGTGCGCAACACGCTCGTCGAGGTGTGGCAGGCGAACGCCGCAGGCCGCTACGTGCACAAGGTCGACCAGCACGACGCGCCGCTCGACCCGAACTTCCTCGGCGCGGGCCGCTGCCTGACCGACGACGAAGGCCGCTACCGCTTCCTGACGATCAAGCCCGGCGCGTATCCGTGGGGCAATCATCCGAACGCGTGGCGCCCGAATCACATCCACTTCTCGCTGTTCGGCGACTACTTCGGCTCGCGCCTCGTCACGCAGATGTATTTCCCCGGCGATCCGCTGCTCGCGTACGACCCGATCTTCCAGGGCACGCCCGAGGCTGCACGCGATCGGCTGATCTCGCGCTTCTCGATGGACATCACCGAAGAAGGCTATGCGCTCGGCTACGAATTCGACATCGTGCTGCGCGGCCGCGACGCCACCCCGATGGAGCGCTGAACCATGACGACGCTGAAGCAAACCCCTTCGCAGACGGTCGGCCCGTACTTCGCATACGGCCTGTGCCCGCAGCAATACGACTACGACCTGAAGAGCCTGTTTACGCCGACGATCGCCGCGCCGCACGCCGAAGGCGAACACGTGCTGCTGGTCGGCCAGGTGTTCGACGGCGACGGCAAGGTCGTCAGCGACGCGATCCTCGAGTTCACGCAGGCGGACGGCGCGGGCCGCTACCCCGCGTCGCGCGCCGACATCGCGAACTCGGGCTTCACCGGCTTCGCGCGCGTCGGCACGGGCACCGATGCGCAGCACCGCTTCGTCGTCGAGACGGTGAAGCCGGGCCGCATCGCTGCGGACGAAGCGCCGCACATCAACGTGACCGTAATGATGCGCGGAATCCTCACGCATGCGTTCACCCGCGTGTACTTCGACGACGAAGCCGCGGCGAACGCGACCGACCCCGTGCTGAACCTGGTGCCGGCCGAGCGCCGTGCGACGCTCGTCGCGAAGCGCGATGCGCAGCCGGGCCGGCCGACCGTGTACCGCTTCGACATCCGGATGCAGGGCCCGGAAGAAACCGTGTTCTTCGACGTCTGATGCACGCGCCGGCGCAAGCCGGCGCCGCACGGACCGCAACGCCGCGTGACGCGATGCCGATCAGGCCTCGCTGTCACGCGGCGTTTTTCGTTTCCGCCGACAGCATTCGATGCTGCGCCGCATGGCGTCCGGCTGCGACCGCCGAGATCGGCGCAACGGGACTTCCGACCCTTACATCTATGCAGCGTCGAAACGCATGCTGCAAACGCACATGCTTCACCGGCTTCGCGGAATTGACTAACGCGTTACGCGACGTATTCTGTGCTATCTGAAACGACTCGATCGAATTGAATCGAATAAGGAAATAATGACCAAAAAATGCGCGACACGGCCCAGGCCGCCGGCTCGCGCATTTTTTCTGACCGGGTGCCTTTGGCGCGGCTGCGAAATTCGGCAGGCGCGCATTTTTTTGCGCGGTCGCCGCGGCGGGCATGCGCCGCCGGATCCGGCGGCTAGCGGCGAATCTCCAGATACCGGCTCGGCGTGTCGCCCAGGATGCGCCGAAACGCCGACGCAAACGCGCTGGCGCTCGCATAGCCGAGATCGAGCGCCACGCGCGTCACCGGCTGCCCGTCGCTCAGGCGGGCAATCGCCGCGAGCATGCAGACCTGCTGGCGCCACGCGGCGAAACTCACGCCCGTCTGCGCGCGGAACAGCCGCGTAAACGTGCGGCGGCTCAGGCCCGCGTCGGCAGCCACGCGGTCGAGGTCGGCCGCGATCGACGGCGACGCGAACAGGTGTCGGCAGATCCGCGCCAGACGCGCGTCGACCGGCAGCGGCGCATGCAGCGACAGACGCGGCATCGCGGCGATTTCCGCGACCAGCAGCGCCATCAGCTTGCCCGCGCGCCCGTCGACGTCGTACATCGCCGGCAAGTCGATCGCCTCGTCGATCAGCTGCCGCAGCAGCGCGGAGACGCCGTAAACGCCGCAATGCTCCGGCAAGCCGGCCGCGTGCGCGGCGTCGTCCGACACGAAGGTGTTGAGCATCGTGACCGGCCCGCTCATCGTCATTTCGTGCCGCACGCCGGCCGGCACCCAGCATGCGCGCTGCGGCGGCACCAGCCAGCGGCCGTGCGGCGTCGACACGCTGATCGTGCCGCGCGACGCGAACGCGAACTGCCCGCGCGCGTGCGCGTGCTCCGGAAACGTCGTACCCGCCGCGTAATCGTTGGCGATCACGACCACGCTGCGCGGAATGTGTTCGTAGGGATCAAGCAGCGTATTTCTCATGGCCCGAATTCCATCATGAATGACCCGATATCGAAAGCGGGTCGCCTTCGACGATCTACGATCCCAGTGACGAGATCGTCGGCCATCATCCGGTGAAGGTGCTGATCGGCGAACACGATCCGGCGTTCGACGCCGCGCTGATGGCCCGCACCTATCTGCGGCGCTACCCGCTCGCGACCGTCGACGTGCTGCGCCATGCGGGCCACTACCCGATGAACGAAACCCTGCTCGCACTGGTTGCGGCGATCGAGTCCTTCCTGCTCGCCACGGCAGCGGAACCGGCCGGTCGCGCGTGACGGGCGCGGCATGCTGTCGGCGCGCGTCATCGCAGCATGAACGACATCGCCGACAGGCTGTTCAGCGTGCGCACCACGTGCTCAACCGACGGCCCGTCGAAACGCAACGTCACCGCATCCACGCGCGTCAGCGACGGCAGCACCGCGAACAGGTCGGCGATCGCGGCCGTCTGCACCCGCAGCGTACAGGCGGCCGGCGCGGGCCGATGCGCGCCCGCGCGCCAACCCGCCGATACCGCCTGCGCCACCGTTTCGCGCGCGGCGACGGCGATCCGCGCACAGGCGGCGGCGGGCGTCAGCGTGTCGCCGCTCGACGCGCCGCCGGCCGTCTTGACCGTCTCGAAGCGCGCGTCCGGAAACAGCGGCCGCGTTTCGTCGGCGAACACGTCGTCGCCGGTCGCAAGCGCGACATGCGTGCCGTACTCGCGCGCGAGCGCGCCGTACAGCCCGGCTTCGCCGAGCTCGACGCCGTTCAGCCACACCTGCGTGAACGCGAAGCTGTTGATGGTGTGCGCAAGCACGCCGCGCGTCTGCGATTTCGCGTGATAGCCGATCATGAACACGAGATCGGGCCGCTGCTCGAGGCCCGCCATCATCCCGAGCGTGCGCGGCTTGCCGAGCACCACGCGGGCACGTGCATCGAGCCCGTCGGGCAGCAGGTTGCGAAAGCCGCCGTGCGAATCGTTGACCCACACGGCCTGCGCGCCGCCCGCGAATGCGCCTTCGATCGCGGCGTTGGCCTCGGCGGTCATCCAGCGGCGCGCGCGCTCGTACTCGGGATTGCCGGCGCGCGTCTGCTCGACGGCGAACACGCCGGCAACGCCTTCGATGTCGGTCGAAATCAGGATCTTCATGAATGGTTCGAACGGTCTGCGTGGAAGAGGCGATCGAGATCGGGCAGCGCGTCGCGCAGCGACTGCCGCAGATGACCGTCGCGCCCGGCGACCGTCACGGCCTGCAGCAGCGCATCGGCGATCGCGTGCTCGACGCTTTCGGCCGCGGCCATGAACAGCGGATCGAGCGCGGCATCGGCCAGCAGCGCCGGCAGCGCGACATGCGTGGCATCGTGCGCGATCGTGTACGCGGTCGAGAACGCGAGCGCGAGGTCGCCGCTGCCGTGCCCGTAGACGGAGCCCGTGCGTGCGAGCCCCGCACCCGCACGGCGGGCGAGCCGCGACAGTTGCCGCGCATCGAGCGGCGCATCGGTCGCGAGCAGCAGGATGATCGAACCCTGCTCGGGCGGCGCGGCCTGCGCAGCGGCGGCCGCCTGCCGCCCGGCAAGGACCTGCCCGACCGGTACGCCGCCGAGCGTCAGCATCGGCAGCCGGCCGAAATTCGCGAGCACGAGCGCGCCGACCGTATACGGCCGCGCGGCCGCGACGGCGACCCGCGACGCCGAGCCGATCCCGCCCTTCAGGTCGAAGCACGACATCCCGCGCCCGGCGCCCACCGCGCCGCGCGCAACCTCGCGCGACGCGGCGCGGCACGCAGCGTCGTAATGCGCGGCCGTCACCGCGAATGCCTGGATGTCGTTCAGATAGCCGTCGTTGCACTCGAACACGAGCGGATTGACGGTCGACCAGTCGCGGCCGATCTGCGGATTCGCGGCGATCGCCGCGCGGATCTGCGCGTGCGCGACCGCGCCGACGCCGAACGTATTGGTCAGCGCGATCGGCGTATCGAGCGTGCCGAGTTCGTCGACCTGCACGAGCCCGACGCTCTTGCCGAAGCCGTTGATCACCGCCGCGCCGGCCGGCACCTTGCTGCGATACACGTCGCCCGGATGCGGCTTCACGACCGTGACGCCGGTCTGCACCGCGCCGGCGTCGAGCGTGCAGTGGCCGACCGTCACGCCCGGCACGTCGGCGATCGTGCCGCGCGGCCCGGCCGGCAGCGTCGCGCTCCACATCGTCTGCACGGCAACCATCAGCGGCGCTCCAGTTTCGGATCGAGCGCGTCGCGCAGCCCGTCGCCGAGCAGGTTGAACGCGAGCACGGTCAGGAAGATCGCGAGGCTCGGGAAGATCGCGACGTGCGGCGCGCTCACCATGTCCGCGCGCGCCTCGTTGAGCATCGCGCCCCACTCCGGCGTCGGCGGCTGCGCGCCGAGCCCGAGGAACGACAGGCTCGCGGCCGTGATGATCGAGGTGCCGATGCGCATCGTGAAGTAGACGACCACCGACGACACGGTGCCCGGCAGAATATGCCGCATGATGATCGTCCAGTCCGACGCGCCGATGCTGCGCGCGGCCTCGACATAGGTCATGTGCTTGAGCATCAGCGTATTGCCGCGCACGAGCCGCGCGAACGCCGGGATGCTGAAGATCGCGACCGCGCAGATCACGTTGATCATGCCGTTGCCGAGGATCGCGACCACGCCGATCGCGAGCAGGATCCCCGGGAACGCGAACAGCACGTCGGCGATGCGCATCGTGATGCGGTCCCACCAGCCTTCGTAGTAGCCGGCGAGCAGCCCGAAGAACGTGCCGATCAGCGCGCCGAGCGCGACCGAGAAGAAGCCGGCCGCGAGCGAGATGCGCGTGCCGGCGACGATCCGGCTGAAGATGTCGCGGCCGAGCGAATCGACGCCGAACCAGTGCACGGCAGACGGCCCCGCGTTCAGCGCGTCGTAGTCGAAATAGTTCTCCGGATCGAACGGCACGACATGCGGGCCGACGAACGCCAGCACGACGAGCAGCAGCACGAAGCCGCCGGCGACGAGCGCCACGGTCTGCCTGCGGAACTTGCGCCAGAATTCGCGCCACGGCGTGCGGATCGCGGTCGATGCGGGGGGCGCCGCGGTCGGGACAGTCGCGTTCATGCGCACCTCACTTGAACCGGATGGTCGGGTTGATGACCGCGTACAGCACGTCGACGGTCAGGTTGATCAGGATGAATTCGAGCGAGAACAGCAGCACGATCGCCTGGATCACCGGGTAATCGCGCATCGTCACCGAATCGACCAGCAGGCGGCCGAGCCCCGGCCAGTTGAACACGGCCTCGACGACGATCGAGCCGCCGAGCAGGAAGCCGAACTGCAGCCCCATCATCGTGACGACCGGGATCATCGCGTTGCGCAGGCAGTGCTTGAGCACGACCATCGGCTCGTGCACGCCCTTCGCGCGCGCGGTGCGCACGAAGTCCTCGTTCAGCACCTCGACGAACGACGCGCGCGTGAAGCGCGCCATCACCGCCGCGACCGCCGCGCCGAGCGTCAGCGACGGCAGCACATAGCTCTTCCACGTGCCGTCCGGCACGACCGGCAGCCAGCCGAGCTTCACCGAGAAGATCTCCATCAGCAGCATGCCGAGCGCGAACGCCGGAAACGAGATGCCCGACACCGCGAGCGTCATGCCGATGCGATCCGGCCAGCGATTGCGCCACACCGCCGACGCGATGCCGATCGCCATCCCGAACAGCGTCGCCCACGCCATGCTGACGATCGTCAGCATCAGCGTCGGCATGAAGCGCTCGCCGATCTCGGTCGACACCGGCCGCTTGCTGCGCGTCGACTTGCCGAAATCGCCGTGCGCGATCTTCACGAAGAAGCTCGCGAACTGCGTCGGCAGCGGCCGGTCGAGCCCGAGATCGGCGCGCACCAGCGCGACCGTCGCGTCGTCGGCTTCGGGGCCCGCCGCGAGCCGCGCCGGGTCGCCGGGCAGCAGGTGCACGAACAAGAACACCAGCACCGCGACGATCGCGAGCGTCGGCAGCAGGCCGAATAGGCGTTTGATGATGAAATTCAGCATGAGGGCACCGGATCCTGGCGGCCCGCCGCGCGTTCGACATGCCGCGCCGGCGAGCCGCGATGCGCGCGGACGCGCTTACTTCATCGAGATGTCGTCGATGTTGAACGAAGCGTCCGGCATCACGTAGACGCCCTGCAGCCGCTTGCTGCGCGCATAGACGATGCTCTCCTGCACGAGGAAGATCCACGGCGCATCGGCCCAGACACGCTTCTGCGCATCGGCGTACAGCTCGGCCTTCTTCGCGCGGTCGACGGTCTGCAGCGCCTTCGCGAGATCGTCGTCGAAGGCCGGATTCCGGTAGTACGCGGTATTGAACAGCTTCGGCGGCGCCGACACCGTCGCGAGCAGCGGCGCGAGCGCCCAGTTCGCCTCGCCGGTCGACGCGGACCAGCCGATATAGAACATCCGCACCGGCGCGGTCGCCGGATCCGGCGCGCTCTCGACCTTCGACACGCGCTCGCCCGATTCCAGCGCCTGCACCTGCGCCTTCACGCCGACCTGCGCGAGCTGCTGCTGCAGGAACTGGATCACCTTCTGCGACGTCGTGTTGTTGTAGCCCGACCAGAGCGTCGTCTCGAAGCCGTTCGGATAGCCGGCCTCCTTCAGCAGCGCGCGCGCCTTCGCCGGATCGTACGGCCAGGGGCCTGTTTTCGTGGAGAATTCGACGCCCGGCGGCACGACGCCCGTCGACGGCGTCGCAAAGCCCGAGAACGCGACCTTCACGAGCGCGTCCTTGTTGATCGCGTAGTTCAGCGCCTGGCGCACCTTCAGGTTGTCGAACGGCTTTTGCTGCATGTTCAGCGACACGTAGCGCGCGACGATCGACGGCCGCTCGACGATATCGAGCTTCGGATTGGCCTTCAGGTCGGGCACCTGCTCGTACGGAATGCGGAACGCCATGTCCGCCTGGCCGGCCTTCATCAGCGCCGCGCGCGTGTTGTTGTCGATCACGGGCTTCCAGTCGATCCCGTCGATCTTCGGATAGCCCTTCTTCCAGTAGCCGGCGAACTTCTTCACCTTCAGGTCGTCGGTCTGCTTCCATTCGACGAACTCGAACGGTCCGGTGCCGACCGGATGCAGCGCAATGTCGCGCCCCCACTTCTTCAGCGCCGTGGGCGAGATCATCACCGCGGACGGATGCGCGAGCGTGTTGATGATCGCCGAGAACGGCTCGCGCAGCGTGATCTTCACCGTGTACGGATCGACGACTTCGGTCTTCTCGATCACGCGGAACAGGTTGTAGCGCTTCAGCTTGTTCGCCGGATCGGTCACGCGGTCGAAGTTGGCCTTCACCGCTTCCGCGTTGAAATCGGTGCCGTCGTGGAACTTCACGCCCTTGCGCAGGTGGATCGTGTAGACCTTCGCGTCCGGCGACGCTTCATACCCGGTCGCGAGCACGTTGACGACCTTCATGTCCTTGTCGAACCCGAACAGGCCTTCGTAGAACGACTTGGCCGCGGCCTGCGACACGGTGTCGTTCGCGTCGTACGGATCCATCGTCGTGAAGGTCTGGTCGACGGCGATCACCGCGGTCTGCTGCGCGAGCGCGGGCAGCGCGGCCGTCAGCGCAAACACGCTCGCGCCGGTCGCGATCAGCGTGCGCAGGCGAAACATCGGGAACGAAAGCGATTGGTTCATGCTGGCTGGCTCCTGTGCAAGGTTCTGTGACGCGTGATGAATTCGCGGGACGACGCCCCCGCTTTGGAAAAAAACGCGTCGCAACGCGTGCGCGACGGCATGGCGCTGCGTCAGTACGCGCCGCCGACGCGATGCGTCGCGACGTAATGCCCGGGCCCGACCGCGACGAGCGGCGCGACGACGGGCTCGTCGCCGACCGCGCGGATCGGGCTCGGGATCTCGTCCGCCGCGAGCTGGCGCGGCGCATGCCGGCGCGCGGGATCGGCGACCGGCACCGCGCTCATCAGCTTCTTCGTGTACGGATGCTGCGGCGCCTCGAACACCGCGCGGCGCGGGCCGATCTCGACGATCTGGCCGAGATACATCACCGCGACGCGATGGCTGATGCGCTCGACGACGGCCATGTCGTGCGAGATGAACAGGTACGCGACGCCGAGTTCGCGCTGCAGGTCGAGCATCAGGTTGACGATCTGCGCCTGCACCGACACGTCGAGCGCGGACACCGATTCGTCGGCGATCACGACCTTCGGGTTCAGCGCGAGCGCCCGCGCGATCGCGATCCGCTGGCGCTGGCCGCCGGAGAATTCATGCGGATAGCGGCGCGCCGCCTCGGGCGGCAGGCCGACCTTGTCGAGCAGCCAGTCGACGCGCGCCTGCGCGTCGCGGCCGTTCGCGACGCCGTGCACGAGCAGCGGCTCCATGATCGAGAAGCCGACCGTCAGGCGCGGGTTCAGCGACGCGAACGGATCCTGGAAGATGAACTGGATGTTCCGGCGCAACGCCTGCAGGTCCGCGCCCTTCAGCGCGCTGATGTCGCGGCCGTCGAATTCGATCGAGCCGCTCTGCGATTCGACGAGGCGCAGCAGCGAGCGGCCGGTCGTCGACTTGCCGCAGCCCGACTCGCCGACCAGCGCGAGCGTTTCGCCGGCGCGTAGTTCGAAGCTCACGCGCTCGACCGCATGCACGTATTGCGACACGCGGCCGAACAGCCCGCTCTTCACCGGAAAGCGCGTGACCAGGTCGCGCACGCGCAGCACCGGCGGCGCGCCCGGATCGACGTGCGGCTGCGCATCGCCGTGCACCGGAACGGCCGTGCCGGCGCCGTCCACTTTCAGCAGCGGGAATTTCTCGGGCGCGTCGGTGCCGTGCATCGAGCCGAGCCGCGGCACGGCCGCGAGCAGCGCGCGCGTGTAGCGATGCACGGGCGCCGCGAAGATCCGCTCCGACTCGCCCTCCTCGACCTTCTCGCCGCGATACATCACCAGCACGCGGTCGGCCACTTCGGCGACCACGCCCATGTCGTGCGTGATGAAGATCACGCCCATCTTCATCTCGTCCTGCAGCCCGCGGATCAGTTGCAGGATCTGCGCCTGGATCGTCACGTCGAGCGCGGTGGTCGGTTCGTCGGCGATCAGCAGCGCCGGCCGGCACGACAGCGCCATCGCGATCATCACGCGCTGCCGCATCCCGCCCGACAGCTGATGCGGGTAGCGCGCAAACACGCGGCGCGCCTCGGGAATGCGCACGAGGTCGAGCAGGCGCAGCGCTTCCGCGCGCGCCTGGCCCGGCGATTTCGACTGGTGCAGCGCGATCGCCTCGCTGATCTGGTCGCCGACCGTAAACACCGGATTGAGCGACGTCATCGGCTCCTGGAAGATCATCGCAATGTCCGCACCGCGGATGCCGCGCATCGTCGCGGCGCCCGCCTGCGCGAGGTCGAGCAGCGCGCCGCCGCGACGCCGCAGCACGATCCGGCCGCTGGTGATCTCGCCGCCGCCGTGCTCGACCAGCCGCATCAGCGCGAGCGACGTGACCGACTTGCCGGAGCCCGATTCGCCGACGATCGCGAGCGTCTCGCCGCGATCGACGTGAAACGACACGTTGCGCACCGCGTCGAAGGTCGCGCCTTCGCGGCGAAACGTGACCGACAGGTCGTCGACCGCAACGACGCGCTGCTCGGGCAGCACCAGGCCGGACGGATTTCGGTTCGAAGTCATGCGTGAGCCTCCTGCGGCGCTCCGGAATCAACTCGCATCGTCGTCGCGATAGATGCCGACGACCGGCGTTTCGCCGACGCGCGCGTAGCCGCGATACATCCCCTCGGTGTTGAACGGCATCGCGACGTTGCCGTGCGCGTCGACCGCGACGATGCCGCCGCGCCCCGCGAGACGCGGCAGCTTGTTCATCACGACGTCGTGCGCGGCGTCGGCGAGCGACGCGCCGCGGTAGGCGATCTGCGCGGCGACGTCGTGCGCGGTCGCGAGCCGGATGAACATCTCGCCGGTGCCGGTCGACGACACCGCGCAGGTCGCGTCGTCTGCATAGCAGCCCGCGCCGATGATCGGCGAATCGCCGACGCGCCCCGGCTGCTTGTTGGTGATGCCGCCCGTCGACGTCGCCGCCGCGACATGCCCGTGCAGGTCGCACGCGACCGCGCCGACGGTACCGTGCTTGCGATCGGGATCGAGCGGCTCGGGCGGCTGCGCCGCGCCGAACGCGAACGTCGCGGCGTCGTGATCGAGCATCGTGCCGGCCGCCGCGCGCGCCTTGAGCCACTGCGCATGGCGCGCCTCGGTGTCGAAGTAGCCGGGCTCGACGAGTTCGAGCCCCTGTGCGGCCGCGAACGCGTCGGCGCCCGCGCCCGCGAACAGCACGTGCTCGCTCGCTTCCATCACGCGCCGTGCGGCGAGCACCGGATTGCGCACGCGCGTCGCGCAGCAGACGGCGCCCGCGGCAAGCGTCGCGCCGTCCATGATCGCGGCGTCGAGCTCGTGCCCGCCTTCGGCCGTGTATACCGCGCCGCGCCCGGCGTTGAACAGCGGGCAGTCTTCGAGCATCCGCACCGCGACGGTCACGGCGTCGAGCGCGCTGCCGCCGTCGGCCAGCACCTGCTGCGCGGCCTGCAGGATCGCGGTCAGCTCGGCGCGGTACTGCCGTTCGGTGTCGGTGTCCATCGCATTGCGCAGGATCGTGCCTGCGCCGCCGTGAATCGCGACGATCGCGGTCGAAGTCATGGTTTTTTCGGGCGAGGAATGGAAAGGTTGGCGGCCGGCACCGCCGCTTGCGGCTGCACGAGCCAGGGCAGCAGGAATTCGGTCATCTCGGCGGCGGACTTCGCGGAGCGGTGCGTGCGCAGCGCGACCGCATCGATCAGCGCCTCGATCGTCGCGAGCACGGCCGCCTCCGACGTCGCCGCGAAGCGCCGTTCGGCCTTCACGTACAGGTTCAGCGACGCGATCGGCGCGAGCGGCGAGCCGGGCCCGTCGGAAATGCCGAGCACGCGCGCGCCGCGCGCCGCCGCCCGTCGCGCCAGCTCGATCGTGTCCTTCACGTAGCGCGGAAACGCGAGCGCGATCACGAGATCGCGCGCATCGGCCGTATACAGCCGCCGCGCCGCGTGCGACGGGCCGCCGAGCAGCGCGAGCGACTGCACATTGTCGTGACACACCGACAAGCCGTGCTCCATCAGCCCCGCGAGAAACGCGCTCGAGCCCGCGCCGAGGATCAGCACGCGCCGCGCGCCGACGATCGCCTCGACCGCGGCCTCGACATCGGCCGCGTCGAGCTGCGCGCGGGTGCTCTCGATGTTCGCGACCGCCTGGTCGAACACTGCGTCGATCCAGACGGCGCCGCGCACGCCGGCCTCCTGCTCCTGCGCCGAACGCAGCCGCTCGACCGGCCCGAGCGTCGCCTCGAAACCGCGCACCAGCGCCGCGCGCATCGCCGGATAGCCGTCGAAGCCGAGCGCCTTCGCGAAACGGTTCGCGGTCGCGATCGACGCGTTCACCGCGAGCGCCAGTTCGTCGATCCGCATCGTCGCCGCGCGAAACGGGTTCGCCAGCACGAACTCGCCCATGCGCCGGTGGATCGGCGTCATCGACGGCATCGCCGACGCGATGCGTTCGGCGATCACGGGTTCGTCGTGGGTGACGTCGTGCTGAACGTGGGTCGTCATGAGCAGCGAGCGGTGCAAGATGGATGAAAATCAATTTACACAATTCACGGCGAAGAAAAAATTAATTTTCATCAGGGTTGTCACGCCCCTCGCCGCCGCAGCCGCGCTGCGCGGCCGTCGTCGAGCACCGCGGAGCCCCGACGCACGGGGGTTCGACACGAAATGGGCACGCGCGCCGCGCGCGACGTCGCGGCTCATGCGGGTTTTCCCGAACACGCCGATACCTTACAATCTGTCAGCCTGATCGCTGCACAACCCTTCTTGCAGTCCTGACACCGGGGTACACTCGACGCACGCCGTATCAGGGTCCGACGCGCGCCTTGCGCGGCCGGGCGGCGTTGCGCTTCGTTGCACCCACAACTGGATGCCAGCCATGCCAGATTCCCGTCCCTCGCCCCGCACGACGTTCAAGCCGCAGGTCGTCGTGCCGTCGCTGGCGCTCATCGGCGCACTGCTCGTCGTCTGCGCGCTGCTCCCGAACGAGGCCGGCGCGCTGTTCACCGCCGGTCAGCAATGGGTCGTCGCGCGCTTCGACTGGTTCTACGTGCTTGCCGTCACCGCGTTCCTCGTGTTCCTCGTGCTGATCGCCGCGAGCGACTTCGGCAACATCCGGCTCGGCCCCGACGACGCCGAGCCCGAATTCAGCTTCGTGTCGTGGACCGCGATGCTGTTCGCGGCCGGCATGGGCATCGGCCTGATGTACTTCGGCGTCGGCGAGCCGATGCAGCACTTCCTGAAGCCGCCCACCGTCGATCCCGCGACGCCCGCCGCCGCGCGCGAAGCGATGCTGATGACGTTCTTTCACTGGGGCTTCCATGCATGGGCGATATACGGGCTGATGGGGCTCGTGCTCGCGTACTTCGGCTTCCGCTACAACCTGCCGCTGACGCTGCGCTCCGGGCTGTATCCGGTGCTGCGCGAGCGCGTGAATGGCTGGATCGGCCACGCGGTCGATGCGTTCGCGCTCGTCGGCACGGTCGCCGGCATCGCCACGACGCTCGGCTACGGCGTGATGCAGATCAGCGCGGGCCTGCACACGGTCGCGGGCTGGGACACCGGCGGCAACGCGTTTCGCATCGGGCTCGTCGTCATGGTCGTGATCCTGGCGGGTGCGTCCGCCGCCAGCGGCCTCGACAAGGGCGTGCGCCGGCTGTCCGAGCTGAACCTGCTGCTGGCGTTCCTGCTGCTCGCGTTCGTGGCCGTCGCGGGGCCGACCACGTTCCTGCTGCGTGCGCTCGGCGACAACATCGGCCAGTATCTGTCGAGCCTCGTCGCGCTGTCGTTCCGCACCTATGCCTATGCGCCGCCGCGGGAGGAAGGCTGGTTCGGCGGCTGGACGATCCTCTACTGGGCGTGGTGGGTGTCGTGGTCGCCGTTCGTCGGCATGTTCATCGCGCGCATCTCGCGCGGCCGCACGATCCGCCAGTTCGTGATCGGCGTGCTGCTCGTGCCGACCGCGTTCAACCTCGTCTGGATGACCGTGTTCGGCAACAGCGCGATCTGGCTCGACACGCACGGCGCGGCCGGCGCACTCGCGCAGACGGCCACCAACGTCGACGCGCTGCTGTTCCGCTTCTTCGATTTCCTGCCGCTGTCGCAGCTGCTGTCGATCGTCGCGATCGTGCTGATCGCGGTGTTCTTCGTGACCTCGGCCGATTCGGGCGCGTTCGTGGTCGACCAGATCGCCACGCGCGGCGCCGCGCACTCGCCCGTGTGGCAACGGCTGTTCTGGGCCGCGCTGCTCGGCGTGACGGCGGCCGTGCTGCTCGTCGCGGGCGGGCTCGGCGCGCTGCAGGCGATGACGCTGATCGCCGCGCTGCCGGTCGCCGTCATCATGCTCGCGCTCTGCTACAGCCTGTGGCGCGGGCTCGCGGCCGACCGCGCGCACTATTCGCAGGACGTCGCGCCGGCAACCAGCTTCTGGACCGGCCAGCACTGGCGCCATCGCCTGACGCACATCCTGCGGCAGACGACCGAGGCCGACGCGCGCCTGTTCGTCGCCGAGACCGTCGCGCCCGCGCTGCGCAAGGTCGCCGACGAGCTGCGCGCCGGCGGCGTCGATGCGCACGTGCAGCGCGACAGCGACGACGCGGTGCGGCTCACCGTGCCAACCGCCGAACAGCGCGACTTCGTGTACGGCGTGCGCGTGACCGCGAAATCCGCGCCCGCGTTCCTGATGCGCGAGGCGGCGGAGCCGGAATCGGCCCGGCCGCACGTGTACGGGATCATCACGTTCTTCGAGGATGGACGACTCGGCTACGACATCGAATACCTGCGCGGCGACGAAGTGATCGCCGACGTGCTGCGTCAGTACGAGCGCTATGTGTCGCTCGCGGCCGACAAGCGCACGCACCTGCTGAGCCGCGCGCCGGGGCACGCGACGGAGGCGGAATGAACGCGCGCGCGATCGCGGCCGCGCGGCACGCGCCCGCAGTGCGCGCAGGATCCGTGCGATGAGCGGCATCCTGCACGATCGCACCGCCGACTTCGTCGCGCTCGGCACGCTCGTCGTGCTGTATCTCGGCGGCTTCGGCCTCGCGGTCTGGCGCATCCGCGCCGCTGCGCCGCGCGGCAAGCTCTACTGGATCGCCTGCCTGGCGCTGCTGGCCGGCGGCGCGTTCGCGGTCGCCGGCAACCTGACGCCGGTGCCGAACAGCGGCGCGATGCCGCCGGGCTTCGCGCTCGGCGTCGAGGCGATCCTGCTCGGACTCGTGCTCGTCGCCGCAGGCTGCGCGTGGCTGATGCTGCGCGCGCGGCGCGGCTGAGCCGCGTGCGCCGTCGGCCGTCTCGACATCGCGCCCGAACGGCGCGCACGTCATGCGCGCGGCCGCCCGGCCTGCCCCTTACCTCACCGCCGACGGCACGCGTGCCGTAACCAGCCAGCACGCCGCGTCGAACCGCACGTCGGCGCCCTGCACGTAAGGCTCGAACGCCGTGCGGACGGTTTCGACCACGCGGCGTCGCGTCGCATCGTCCACCTGCTGCAGCGCGAGGCCGACCGGCCCCAGTCGCGCGATGTAGTCGTTCGGCGCGGGCTCCGGCAGCGCGCATGCGATGTCGACCGGCTCGATCGCGATGTCGGCCCAGCCGCTGCCGGACAGCACCGAGGCGATCCGCTGCCGGTCGCCGAACGCGAACTGCCCGGGCGCGCCGGGCCGCCGCGGCGGCAGGTCCGGCAGCAGCGGCGCCGCGGCCCGCTCGGCGGTCGTCATGAACAGATTGTCGAGCGCGCTGCGCCACGCGACGAATCTCAGCTCCGCATCGATGCGCGCCGCGCGCCGCAGATTCGCGAACGCTCGGACCGGATCGTCGAAAAACATCACGCCGAAGCGCGACACAATCAGGTCGACGCTGGCGGGCGCGAACGCATGCGTCTGCGCATCCGCACATACGAAGCGCACACGCAGGCCGCTGCGTTGCGCACGCGCGTGCGCCGCGTCGATCATCCGCGCCGAGATGTCGACGCCCGTGCACTGCGCATCCGCGCCGAGCCGCCGCGCGATCGCGAGCGTGACCGCGCCCGTCCCGCAGCCGACGTCGAGCACGCTGCGCGCGGACGATGCGGCGGCCGTATCCGCGAGCAGCGTGCCGACCGGTTCGAACATCCGGTCGAGCGGCGCCTGTATGTCGACCCACGCGCGTCCCGACGGGCCGTTCCACAGCGCGGACTGTTCTTCGTTGGGCTGCGCCTGTTCCATCTCCGATTCCCCTTGCCTGCTGCGTTGATCGTGAATCAGACTGTGCCGCCTCAAGCCGGCTTGAAGTCAAGACTGTCGCGACGCTCGTTCCGGCAAGCATCGCCTCGCCTTCTTTTCATATTTCTTACATTCGCGCTGCGTATCGTTGACGACTTTTCCACGGTGCCTCCCATGCGACGACTCTTCCCGCGCGCGTTGCTCGCGCGCTGCGCGGCCCTTGCGGCCCTCGCCTCGCTATCCGCGTGTTCGAACCACATCGATGCACCGGCCGATCCGGCCAGCGCCGCGATCAACGTGCAGGCCGCGTGGGTCGAGATCGGCGACGCGAACCAGGCGATCGCGCGCGCGATCACGACTTACCAGCCCGCGTCGTCCGGCGATCCGCTGTGTCCGCAACTGGCCGTCGACGGGAAACTGTCGCGCATGACGCTGCGCGCGGGCGCCGCGACCGTGCCGCAGCGACCGACCGCCAGCGATCCGGCCGATTCGAAGCCGTCGAGCTTTCCGGTTTCCGTTTGCGAAGCGACGCTGCCGTCCGACGCGCAGTCGGCGAGCGTCGCGGGCCGCGCGCTGCCGCTGCCGAAAGCGCAGCCGCAGCGCATTGCGATCATCGCCGACACCGGCTGCCGGATGAAGAAGGCCGACAACGCGTGGCAGGCCTGCAACGACGCAACGGTCTGGCCGTTCGACACGATCGCGGCGAGCGTCGCGAAGCTGTCGCCGGATCTGGTCATGCATATCGGCGACTATCACTACCGCGAGAACGCGTGCCCGCCGGACATCGCCGGCTGCAAGGACAGCCCATGGGGCTACGGCTGGGATACGTGGCAGGCCGACCTGTTCCGGCCGGCCGCGCCGCTGTTCGCGAAGGCGCCGTGGATCGTCGTGCGCGGCAATCACGAGGAATGCGCACGCGCCGGCCAGGGCTGGTTCCGCTTCCTCGATCCGCACCCGTACGCGGCCGCCCGTTCGTGCGACGACCCGGCCAACGACAACGACGCGAACTACTCGGAGCCGTATGCGGTGTCGCTCGGCGGCGGCACGCAGGTGATCGTGTTCGACACCGCGAAGGTCGGCCGCAATCCGCTGAAGCCGACCGACGCGCAGTTCGGGATCTATCGGAAGCAGTTCCAGACCGTCGCGGCGCTCGCGTCGAAGGCCGGCATGACGACGACGATCTTCACGAACCATCATCCGATCCTCGCGTTCGCGCCGATCGCGGGCAGCACGCCCGCGCCGGGCAACCTCGCGCTGCAGTCGGTGATGTCGAGCCTCAACGCGCAGGCGTACTACCCGCCCGGCGTGCATGTCGCGCTGCACGGCCACGTGCACGATTTCCAGGCGATCAACTTCTCGTCCGGGCATCCGGCGACGATCGTGTCCGGCAACGGCGGCGACAATCTCGACGTCGCGCTGCCCGATCCGTTCCCGGCCGACCTGACGCCCGCGCCGGGCGCCGTGATCGAACGGCTGTCGCACAACAACAGCTTCGGCTTCCTGATCATGGAACGGCGCGCGGCGCCGGCGACGGGCTGGGTATTCCACGCGTATTCGGCGGCGGGCAAGCTGCTCGCGTCGTGCGACCAGTCGGGCACGACGCTCGCATGCGACAAGACGGGGTTCATTGCGCCGTGATCGACGAGGTTCGATACGCGCGTCGTTCGGCGCGCTCGCGCGATCGGTGCGCGGTCGTGACGAAGTCGCACACGGCGTCGGGACAGGTTTCCGCTGCGGCTGCGGGCGCGGTTCCTTTCGAAGTGCTCGCTCCGGCTGCCGTTTCGACTGCTTCGGTAAATTGGGCCGCAGCGCCGGGCCGGACTTCCGTCTCCGCGCTCGCCCGCCGAAAACGCATGCTGCTGGCATGCGCGGCCGCGACGCTTGCCGGGCTGGCGCTTACGGCAAGCGCCGCGCCGCCTTCGGAAACGGTGCTGCTGCCCGGCGCGCCGCCGTCGCGCGTGGTCGACATCGTCGGCAACGGCACACCGCAGGTCGCCGGCAAGATCGACGCGGCAACCGCGCGTTTCGCCCCCGACCCGACGCTCGTCGCGCTCGGCCGCCGGATCTTCTTCGACACGCGGCTGTCCGAGCCGCGCGGGATGTCGTGCGCCGGCTGTCACGATCCGGGCCGCGCATTCGCGCCGACGCTGTCGGCGGCTTCGCTCGCGGGGCCCAGCGTGCCGCAAGGCAGCCGGCCCGGGCACTTCAGCGCGCGCAACGCGCCGTCGCTGCTGTACGTGCGCTATGTGCCGCGCCGCCACTTCTATCAGGACGACGATGCGCCGGCGCCGTCGCCGTTCGGCGGACTGTTCGCCGACGGCCGCGCGGACACGCTCGCCGAGCAGATCCGCGGGCCGCTGCTCGATCCGGACGAGATGAACAACCGCTCGCCGGCCGCGCTGCTGCGCAAGGTCGACGCGACCGAACTCGCTCCCGATCTCGCCGCGCGCTTCGGCGCATCGGTGCGGCGCGATCCCGCGCAGCTCGTCCGCGCGCTGGGGCTGGCCGTCGAAGCGTATCTGCAAAGCGACGAGATGGCGCCGTTCACGTCGCGGTTCGACGCGTACCTGCGCACGCGCACGCCGCTCGCGCCGGCCGAAATGCGCGGTCTCGCACTGTTCCGGAATCCCGACAAGGGCAATTGCATGACCTGCCACACGCTGTCGGACACGTCGAGCCGCCCGGAACGCTCGCTGTTCACCGATTTCGGCTACGACGCGATCGCGGTGCCGCGCAATCGCGCGCTGCCCGCGAACCGCGACCCGCGCCGCTTCGACAACGGGCTGTGCGACACCGCGCGCCGTCTGCGCTGGCCGGACCCGACGCAATGGTGCGGCTACCTGCGCACGCCGGGGCTGCGCAACGTCGCCGTGAAACAGACCTTCATGCACAACGGCGTGTTCACGACGCTGCGCGACGCGGTCGCGTTCTACAACACGCGCTCGACCGACCCGCGCCGCTGGTATCACGGCGCGACGACGTTCGACGACGTGCCGGCCGCCTATCGCGGCAACATCAACGTCAACTCGACCCCGATGAACCGCCGGCCCGGCACGCCGCCCGCGCTGACCGACGCGGAAATCGACGACATCGTCGCCTTCCTCGGCACGCTGACCGACGCGCGCTACGCGCAGGTCGCCGCTGCCACGCCCGCCGGCGGGACGCCGGCCACACCGGGCGTCCCGCTCTCCCGCACCGCCGCCTCGGCGCGCTGACCCTGGCCGAACGGCCAGCGGCCCGTGCGCCGCTTGCGGCCGCCCCGAACACTGGTTATATTTACAGTACTGTATCGATGAACAGTGGAGTGTGCGATGGAACATCTGGTCCGTATCGTCAACGACACCGATCGCCAAGTGCTGGCATGGCTGCGTGCCCAGGTCGGCGACGCCCGCGTCGAGCGCGCGGCCCGTCAACTCGGGCATACACGCAAGCCGTTCCCGTCCGCCGTGTGCCGGTATCTGGGCATGAACGCGCCGGCCACGCTGCGTCACGCAAGCTTGCCGCGCGTCGCGCGCGACTTCTCGGTGGGCGATCGCTATCTGTCCCTGATTCGTGAACACCTCGCCGCGCATACGGCCGGGCGCTGAGAATGCGGCCGCCTGCGCCCGGCGGTTCGAGCGGGCCGGTCGAACGCCGATGCGGGCGAGCCGTCGCCCGTCGGCAGTTGCCCGATTCAGGCCGCCGCGACCGCTTCGCGCGCGAGGCGGCCGAGCGTTTCGATCGCCGCTTCTTGCGTGGCGTCGAACGTCTGCGGGCATCCGATGCGGATATACGCATCGAAGCGGTCGGAATTCGAGAAGATCGAACCGGGCGCAATCCGCACGCCATGCGCCAGCGCGGCGTCGAACAATGCATCCGAATGCACGCCGTCGGGCAGCGCGATCCACAGCAGCATTCCGCCCGGCGGCCGATTCATCCGTGTGCCGGCCGGAAAATGGCGCGCAATCGCATCGATCGTCGCGTCGCGCTGCACCCGCAGTTGTTCGCGGAACCGATGCAGATGGCGGTCGAACGCGCCCGAGCCGACAAATTCGGCCGCCACGGCCTGAAGCAGCGCGGCGTTGTGCCGGCTTTGCGCGAACTTCAGCATCTTCGCGCGCGCGTGCCAGCGCCCCGCGCTCATCCAGCCGAGCCGCATGCCGGGGGCGAGCACCTTGTTGAACGACGGGCAGTAGATCACCGTGCCGTCGCGATCCCACGCCTTGACGGGCTTTACGGTTTGCGGCGCTTCGACGAGTTCGCGGTAAGGCTCGTCCTCGATCACGGCCACGCCCCGGCTCGCGCACAACGCGACGAGTGCGGCCTTGCGCTCGTCGGGCATCACGCTGCCAAGCGGGTTCTGCAGGTTCGGCACGACGACCACCGCGCGAATGTCCGGATACGCGGTCAGCGCCACTTCGAGCGCCTCGACCGACAAACCGGTGGTCGGGCTGGCCGGAATCTCGAGCGCACGCAGTCCGAGACTTTCGAGCAACTGGATCAGCCCGAAGAACGCCGGCGATTCGATCGCGATCGTGTCGCCGGGCCGCGCGACTGCGCGCAGCGCGAGATTCACGGCGTCGACGCCGCCGCTCGTCGACAGCACGTCGTCCGGCGACACGGCCACGCCGTACGACAGCGCGCGCTTCGCCATCGCCTGCCGAAACTCGAGCGAGCCGCCGACGCGCCCCGCATCGGTCAGCAGCGTCGGCTGGCGGCGCAGCAACCGGATCGCCAGCGCCTGCAGGCGTTCGGTCGGATACAGCGCGGCCGACGCGGACGCGCCGCCGAGATTCAGTGCATCGACCGCCGCATTCCCGCGGTCGATCACGCGCGACACGCGCTCGTGCAGGCCCGCGAACGGCGGCTCGACCGACAGCGGCGGCCCGTCGGTTTCGGGCAGCGCGTCGAGCGCAAGCGACGCGCGGCTGCGCACGAAGTAGCCCGAACGCGGCTTCGCCTCGCACCAGCCGGTGTCTTCGAGCCGACGGAACGTCTGGATCGCCGTCGACAGGCTCACGCCGTGCTGCGACATGAACGCGCGCACCGACGGCATCCGGTCGCCGGGCAACAGCGTGCCGGCCGAGATGATGCGGCGGTAGTGCTCGGCGAGCCGTTCGTACAACGGCTCGCCGGCCATCGGCAACAGGCCGCGGGATGCGTCGGTAAAAGATGTCATGCGGGCCATCGTGCCCGCGCAGCGCCATGCCCGCCAGATACAGATTCGGGGGAAACCCGCCGATACAGCGACGCAAAACCGCCGGCTGCATCGCAACAGATTCCCGTCCCCTGAATCTGTCGCGTCCGCGTCCGTTTCCGTAACCTGACTCCAGGTTGCCGCCTCGCCGTCGCGGGGCCGCGCGACCGGAACAATCGGAACGGGATCCGCCATGCGAACGCAAGACATCCGGCTCGACGCCGGGCAAAGCCACATTGCGTGGTTCGACAAGGGTAGTCAGGTGGTCGTGCTGGACGGCGCGCTCGCCGTCACGTTGCGTCACGGCGGGCTCGACTGGCTGCCGGACGCGCCCGCGGGCCTCCGGCGCGTGCTGGCCGAAGGCGAATGCCTGACGATCGAGGCCGACGGTCATGTGACGCTGGCCGCCAATGGCGCCGGCACGGTCCGTGCGACGGTGGCGGCGGCGTCTGCCGATCGCCATCGCCCGCTCGGCCGGTGGCTGGCGATCCTGCGCGGGCTGCCCGCACAACTGCTCGGCAGCCTGCGGGTGCGCGCACGCCGCTGACGTCGCGGCCGGTCGCGTCGCGCGAACGTCAGCCGCTTTGCCGACGCCCGCGGCGCGCCGTCCCGCGCTGGAGCGGCCATTCGAACAACGCCATCCCGGCCAGCATTGCGCCGACGAACGCGATGCCCTTGACCGATCCCAGGCCGATCGACACGATCGCCGGCCCCGGGCAGAACCCCGCGAGCCCCCAGCCGACGCCGAATGCCGCGCTGCCGGCCACGAGGCGCACCGTAATCGCGCGCGCCGTCGGCATCTGCATCGGCAGACCGAGCCACGAACGCGGCCGGCGCTTCGCCCATGCGAATGCGAACACGGCGACACCGGTCGCTCCCGCCATCACGAATGCGAGCGACGGATCCCAGCGGCCTGCGAGATCGAGGAAGCCGAGCACTTTCTGCGGATTGGCCATCCCCGACACGATGAGGCCGATCCCGAACAGCAACCCGGAGACAAAAGCGAAGGCGGCCGGCATGTCACCCTCCGATCACGTGACGTCGCACAAACACGGTCACGAATCCCGCAAGCATGAAGGTCGCCGTCGCGACCACCGACCGCACCGCGCCGCGCGACAGCCCGCACACGCCGTGGCCGCTCGTGCACCCGCCCGCATAGCGCGTGCCGATCCCGACCAGCAGGCCGGCCGCGAGCAGTTCGGGCCAGCCGGTGTCGACCTGCGGCGTCACGGCTTCGCCTGCGATGCGCATCGCCAGCGGCGCGGCGATCAAGCCGGCGACGAACGCCGCCCGCCAGCCGCGCTCCGCAAAGCCCGACGCGAGCAGGCCGCCGACGATGCCGCTGATCCCGGCGATCCGTCCGTTGAACGCCACCAGCCACGCAACGGCGAACCCGATCAGCACGCCGCCGGCCAGCGACAGCCACGGCGTGAAATGAAGCGCATCAAGCTGCATCGCGCTCCCCTTTCGCGGCCGGGCCGCAGAACTGCTCGTACAGCACGCCCATCACCGCGATCGCGGCGGGGCTGTCGAGCGTGTAATGAATGTTCTTGCCTTCGCGGCGCGTACGGACCAGCGCGTGGTCGCGCAGCACGCCGAGCTGCTGCGACAGCGTCGGCTGGCGGATGTCCAGCCGCGCCTCGAGCTGGCTCACGCAGCGTTCGCCCTGCGACAGCTCGCAGAGCAGCAGCAGCCGGTCGGGATTCGACAGAACCTTGAGCAGCGCGCACGCGGATTCGGCGGCCGCCCGCATTCGATCGGGGTCGGGAAAATCGGCGGAGAATTCGACGGTCATCGGCGGGCGAAACAACAATTGCGAAACAAACATTATATAGATTCATATAACATCCGACCTCGCGGCTCTTCCGAACCATATCTGAACCCGCCTGAACGCCCGGCTCCGCTCAAACCTGCTCGCCCGCGATGGCGTCCGCCACCGACGCCCGCTTCGCGCCCGCGCCGAGCGCGAACACCGCGATCCCGGCGATCACGCACGGCGCCGCGACGACCGCGAACGCGGTCGGCAACGGCAGCCCCATCGCCAGCATCGCGCCGCCCGCCATCGACCCGACCACCGATCCGCCGCGGCCGATCCCGTTCGCCCAGCTCACGCCCGTGGTTCGGCACTCGGTCGGATAGAACGCGGCCGACAGCGCATTCGCGCCGACCTGCGAGCCCGACACGCAGAAGCCGGCCGCGAACACGGCCAGCGCGGCGCCCCAAGGCGATGCTGCGCAGACGCCGATCGCCGCGACGAACGCGCCGGCGGCCGCATAGCTGCACGCGAGCACGCGATGCGGATCGAAGCGGTCCATCAGCCAGCCGAGCACGATCGCGCCGAGCGTGCCGCCGATCTGGAACATCGCGGTCACGCGCGCGGCCGTCTGCAGCGTCGCGCCGGTCGTGCGCAGCAGCGTCGGCAGCCAGCTCGACAACAGGTAGATCACCAGCAGGCTCATGAAGAACGCGAGCCACAGCAGCAGCGTGCCGCGCAGCAGATCCGGCCCGAACAGGCGGCCCAGCGGCGACCCCGCCGGCTTGCCGCGCGGCGCGACGAACGACGCGTGCGCGAGGTGCGGGTCCGGCTCGATGCGGGCCAGCATCGCCGCGATCCGTTCGCGCGCCGCGCCCGCGTTGACGAGGTAGCGCACCGATTCCGGCAGCCGCCACGCGAGCACCGGCAGCAGCAGCAGCGGCGCGGCGCCGCCGACCAGCAGCACCGCGCGCCAGCCGTCGCGTTCGATCAGCGACGCGGCCGCGAGCCCGCCGAGCGCGGAGCCGATCGTGAAGCCGCAGAACATCGTCGTCACGAGCAGCGAGCGGCGCCGCGCCGGACAGTATTCGGAGGTCAGCGTGATCGCGTTCGGCATCGCGCCGCCCAGCCCGAGGCCGGTCGCGAAACGCCACGCGATCAGCTCGGTCAGCCCGCCCGCGCTCGCCGACGCGGCGCTCGCGATGCCGAAGCACGCAACGCATGCGAGCAGCAGGCGCTTGCGTCCGAACCGGTCGCCGAACGGCCCGAACACGAGCGCGCCGGCCATCAGCCCGGCGAGCCCCGCGCCGAACACGGGCGCGAGCTGCGCGGGCGACAGCCCCCATTCCGCGCGTATCACCGGCGCGATGAAGCCGATCGACGCGGTGTCGAAGCCGTCGATCGCGACGATCAAAAAGCACAGCACGACGATCGCGGCCTGAAACGGCGCAACGCGATGACGATCGATCCATTCGCTGACGTCGATGGACAGCGTATTGGTCATGATGGTGTCTCCTCCAGGATGGCGGGCGCGCGACACCGCCGGCAGCGCGCGGCGCGTGCGTTACACGGCGGACTTCAGGCAGTCCTCCGCGCGCCAGCCGTGCAGCCAGTCGAGCGCGTCGTAGAACTGCGCCTGCGTGCGTCCGACCCACAGCGCATTGCGCACCTGCCGCTCGACGCCCTTCGCGTGATAGATCCGCCCCATCTCGCGCGCCGAATACAGCACGCGCGCGGTACGCGGAATCCGCACGCGTTCGTACAGCCCAAACGCCGCCTCGAAATCGCCGTCGGCCTGCGTGACGGCCGCGCCGAGCGTCACCGCGTCCTCGAGCGCCTGGCACGCGCCCTGCGCGATGTACTGCGTCATCGGATGCGCGGCGTCGCCGAGCACGGTCGCGCGGCCCACGCTCCAGCGCTCGACCGGATCGCGGTCGGCGGTCGCCCAGCGCTTCCACGATGTCGGCCGGTCGAGCATCTGCTTCGGCAGCGGATGAATCCCGTCGAAATACGACAGCACCTCCTCCTTGCTGCCCTCGCGCACGCCCCAGGTTTCCTGCTCGCGACTGTGGAACGTGACGACGAGGTTGTACTGCCGCCCGCCGCGCAGCGGGTAGTGGACGAGATGGCAATGCGGGCCGGCCCACACGACCGGCGCATTGATCTGCAGATCCTTCGGCATGTTGTCGACGTCGACCACCGCGCGATACACGACATGCCCCGTCACGCGATGCGCGTCGCCGATCAGCGCTTGACGGATCGCGGATTTCACGCCGTCGCAGCCGATCACCGCGTCGGCGCGATAGCGTTCGCCGTGCTGGTCGGTCACGGTCACGCCGCTGTCGTCCTGCTCGAATGCGCACACCTGCGTGCTGGTGCGGAATTCGATCAGCGGATGATCCCGGACCGCCTCGTAGATCGACAGATGGATGTCCGCGCGATGAATCACCGCATACGGATTGCCGAACCGCTCGCGATACGCGGCACCCGTATCGATGCGCGCGACCTCCTGCGCGTCGACCGCGTCCATCAGCTGCAGCCAGTCGGTAAACACCGCACGGCTGCGCGCCGCCTCGCCGACGCCGAGCGCATCGAGCGCATTGAACGCGTTCGCGGCGAGCTGGATGCCCGCACCGATCTCGCCGATCTCCGGGGCCTGTTCGAGCAGCTTCACGCGAATGCCCTGGCGCGCGAGTACGAGCGCCGCCGCCAGCCCGCCGATGCCGCCGCCGATCACGAGCACGTGCCGGCCCTTGTCTCCTGTCTGATTCATGTCTGTCTCCGAAATCGCCTCAGGCGACGTAATCCGGTTGGCGCTGCGGCTGGGCGGCCACGAAGGCCGGCTCGCGCTGCGCGTGTTCGTACACCGCGAGGCTGCGCGGATACGGGCTCAGGTCGCAATCCATCCGCAGCGCATTCGCGACCTGCGGCACCAGGCACACGTCGGCCAGCGTCGGCGCATCGCCGAAACACCACGGGCCCGTGTCCGCGCGCGCGAGCAGCCGCTCGACGCCGGCCATCCCTTCGGCGATCCAGTGCCGGTACCACGCGCTTTTCTGCTGCGGCGCGACCTTCAGTTCGGTATCGAGATAGCGCAGCACGCGCAGGTTGTTGACTGGATGGATGTCGCAGGCGATCAGCGTCGCGAGTTCCAGCACGCGGGCGCGCTGCCGCGGCTCGAGCGGAATCAGCCGCGGCTGCGGATGCAGTTGGTCGAGGTAGTCGAGGATCGCAAGCGACTGGCCGAGACGGAAATCGCCGTCGATCAGCGCGGGCACCGACGCCGACGGGTTCACGCGTTCGACGTAGCCGGCGTCGCGGTGCTCGCCGGTGCGGATGTTTACCGGCAGCGTGTCGTACGGCAAACCCTTCAGCGCGAGCGCGATGCGCACCCGATAGGAGGTCGAACTGTTGAAGAAGCTGTGCAGTTTCACGATGGCACCTTTCCGGAACGCGCGTCAGACCACGCGCACGGTCAGCTCGCCGAGTCGCTCGACGCCGACCCGCATCACATCGCCTGCGACTACCGCGCCGACGCCCTCCGGCGTGCCCGTGAAGATCACGTCGCCCGGTTCGAGGCGGAAAAACTTCGACAGGTCCGCGACCGTCTCCGCGACCGACCAGATCAGGTGCGACACGTCGCTCTTCTGCCTGGTCGCACCGTTGACGGTCAGCCACAGGCCGCCCTGCTCGAAATGGCCGACTTCGCTCGCCGGATGCACCGGGCCGATCGGCGCCGAACGGTCGAACGCCTTGCCGATTTCCCACGGCCGGCCCATCTCGCGCATCTTCATCTGCAGGTCGCGGCGCGTCATGTCGAGACCGACCGCATAGCCCCACACGTGGTCGAGCGCGCTGTCGAGCGGAATGTCCGCACCGCCCTTGCCGATCACCGCGACAAGCTCGGCCTCGTAGTGATAGTTCTGCGTCTGCGACGGATACGCGAGATCGAGCGTCTCGCCGTACGCGACCGGCACGACCGAATCGGCCGGCTTGCAGAAGAAGAACGGCGGCTCGCGATCGGGATCGAAGCCCATTTCGCGCGCATGGGCGGCATAGTTGCGGCCGACGCAGTACACGCGGCGCACCGCGAACCGGGCGTCGCTGCCGGCGACGGAAAGGACGACCGGGGCTTCGGGCGGGAAAACGAAAGTCATGATCGGAACGGCTCCAGCTTGAACAACGAGTGAGGAGTACGCGCCGCTTGCGCGGCGCACGAAACGGATCGCCGCGACGCGGCGGCCGGCGGTGTCAGTCGCGCGCTTCGCGCAGCAGGTTCAGCGCGGACAGCACGGGCCGGTCGGAATAGCTGAACAGCACGCTGTCGGACGACGCCGACAGCCGCACCGGCACCCACGACGGCGCGACGAAGATGTCGTGCGGCTCGAACGCGAACGCGTCGCCGCCGATATGCGCGGTGCCGCTGCCTTCGACGACGCAGTAGATCGTCGCGTCGGTGCTGCGATATGTGCGGCCGTCGAAGCCGGCCGGCAGGAACTGCATGAAGGTCGCAATGGTCGGCATCGGCCAGCCGCCCGTCGCCGGGTTCACGTAGCGCAGCTTCACGCCGTCCCACGCGTCGAACTCGCCGTTCCGGTACAGCGCGTCGAGCGCCTCGCGGCTGCGCGCATACGGATAGCTGAAGATCGGCGAGGTCGGATCGGTCGCGCGATGCCGCACCGGCAGCATGTTGTGGCCGTAGCGCGCGAAGCTGTCGCCTTCGGGCCGGCTGACGGGCTGCACGGCTTCCGGGTAGTTCTCCGCGAAGCCCGCGTCGAGATGCGCGACGAGCGGGATGTCGAGCCCGTCGAGCCACACGACCGGCTCGCCGCCGGCCTCTACCGACGGATTGCCGTGGTCGTGCCAGGTCCACGACGGCGTGATGATGAAGTCGCCCGGATGCATCGTCGTGCGCTCGCCGTTCACCGCGGTCCACGCGCCGCGCCCTTCGACGATGAAGCGCAGCGCCGACTGCGTATGGCGATGGCTCGGCGCGATCTCGCCCGGCAGGATCAGTTGCAGGCCCGCATACAGGTTCGGCGTCATGCTCGACTTGCCCGGCAGCCCGGGATTCTCCAGCACCAGCACGCGGCGCACGGCCTCTTCCGCGCTGATCACGTCGCCGGCCTGCATCACCAGGTCGCGCACCTGCGCGTACTTCCAGATCGCGGCCTGCGCGGCCGGCTGCGGCGTCTTCGGCACGAGGCTGTGCAGCGATTCCCACAGCGGCGTCAGGCGCTGCTCGGCGATCCGTGCGTAGTAGGCGGCGCGCGACGCATCCGGATGTCGGGTGGTCATGGTGTCTCCTTGATGTCGGCCGATCGGGCATCGGCGCTGTGTCGGGGCGGGACCGCGTCCATCAGTCCGTTGACACATTTATATTCGACGAAGGCATACCCGGTAAAATGGTCAAATCATCTAATCCATATTGTTTTGGATATATCTTCCGATACGAGGTGTGCGATGGACTGGACTTACCGGCTGCGGCTGCGGCATCTGCAGGTGCTGCTGAGCGTGGCCAGCACAGGCAATCTGAGCCAGTCGGCGGCGGCGCTCGCGACTACGCAGCCGGCGCTGTCGAAATGGCTGAAAGAGCTGGAGGAGGATGTCGGGCTGCCGCTGTTCGAACGGCACGCGCGCGGGCTGCGGCCGACGCCGTACGGCGAGGCGCTGATCGAGCACGCGCGGCGGGTCGACGCGCAGCTCGACATCGCGCGCGACGACATGGCCGCGCTGCGCGAAGGCGGCAGCGGCCTCGTGACGATCGGCACGTCGGGCGTCGCCGCAGCCGACACGGTGCCGCTCGCGGTGTCGCAGCTGCTGAAACGGATGCCGCGCGCCCAGGTGCGGCTCACCGAAAGCACGATGGTCCAGTTGATGCCGCAATTGGCGCGCGGCGAACTGGACATCGTGGTCGGGCGTTCCGGTTCCGCGTCCGTCGATCCGCTGCTGCAGGTCGAGGCGCTGTATGTCGATCCGGTCGTGTTCGTCGCGCGGCGCGATCATCCGCTCGCCGAAGCCGCGTCGGTCGGCTGGGACGACGTGTTCGCGTACCCGTGGATCGTCTGGCCGGCCGGCACGCCCGTGCACAATGCGCTGGAGGCCGCGCTGACGGCGGCCGGCCGCACGCAGCCGCCGCACTGCGTCGAATCGAACTCGTCGATCCTCAACATCACGCTGCTGAACAATACGTCGCTGCTCGGCGTCGCGTCGCAACGCGCCGCGACGCGCTTCGCGCAGATGAACGCGCTGCGCATCCTGCCGATGCAGCTCGAAGGCCAGGGCGCGGTGTCGATGTACTGGCATCCCGACAGCGAGAATCGCGCGGCGGTGGCGACCGCGATCGAATGCCTGCGGGCGTGTGCGACGCCGCAGGCCGGCGAAACGGCAACCACGGCGACGGATTGAATCGGCGGCCCGGCGCAACCGGGGCCGCTTCGGCGTCAGACGCCGCGGGTCAAGAGCGGGGCCTGTTCATGCGCGTGCTCCGCACCGGGATTTGCCCCGGCAGCGAAACACATGCTAGCCATCACGCGCCGTCGCAGCGCGCGTCGCATTCGAGCGTCAGCGTGCCGATCCGCGCCGGCACGAGCGGCGTGCGCGGCACCGGCGGCGTCCAGCCGAACAGCGCCTGCGCGGCCGCCCCGCACACCCTGCCCTGGCACGCACCCATCCCGCAACGCGATTGCAGCTTCGCGGCGGTCCAGCCCGGCGCACCCGCGACCGCGTCGAAGCGCACGTCCTCGCAGCGGCACAGCAGCGTATCGGGCCGCGCGAGCCGGCGGATCGGCTCGCGGATCGCGAAGCGTTCCCGCACCGCGTCGGCAAACGCCTGCCAGTGCGCGCGCCGCGCGACCAGCGCGGCCAGCGGCGCGGTCTGCCCGGTCGCCGCATGGCCGGCAATCTCGCCTTCGATCATCGCCAGCTCGCTGCCGCCGACGCCGGTACACTCGCCCGCCGCGAAATGCCCGTCGCGGCTCGTGCGCTGGTGCGCATCGACCGCCACCGCGCCGTCTTCGATCCGGCAGCCGAGATGGCTCGGCAGCACGGTGTTGGGCACGAGGCCGAAACCGCAGGCAAGCCGGTCGCATTCGACGTCGAACTCGCGCCCGCCTTGCCGGATCCGCACGCCCTCGAGCCGCTTGTCGCCGAACGCCGCGACCACATGCGCGTCCGGTCGATACGCGGCCGTGACGAGCTTCGCCGCCTGCGCGAGCTTCGACGGCCAGCGCCACAGCCCCGCGCCGAAGCGCGCGACGTCGTCCCATGCCGCCTGTTCGAGCACGTGCGACACGCGCGCGCCGGCCTGGCGGGCGGTTGCCGCGCTCGCCAGCAACAGCGGCCCGCTGCCCGCGATCACCGTGCGCTGCCCGCGCACGTCGAGGCCGTACTTGATCAGCGCCTGCAAGCCGCCCGCGCCGGTGACGCCCGGCAGCGTCCAGCCCGGAAACGGCAGCAGCAGCTCGCGCGCACCGCAGCACAGGATCAGCGTCCGGTAGTCGAGCAGCAGCCCGCGCTCGTCGTCCTCGAGCAGCAGCGTGCCCGGTTGCGTTTCGGCGACGATGCGCGTCGCCGCGAGATGCGTGACGTTCGGCTGCCGCAGCACCGCAAGGCGCTCGGCCGCAGCCGGCACCGGCGACGCGGCCGCCGGCTGTCGCCAGATCTGTCCGCCCGCGCGCGGATTGTCGTCGACGATCGCGATCGTCGCGCCGCTTTGCGCAGCTGCGCGCGCGGCCGACAGCCCGGCCGGCCCCGCACCGACGATCGCGACGTCGACGCTCAGTCGTTGCTGTTTCATCGCGTCCGCTCCACCTGCATGCCGTCGCGGCACAGCGTCTGGCACGCGAGCCGGCGGCGGCCGTCGATCGTCATCCGGCATTCCTGGCAGATGCCCATCCCGCAAAAGGGCGCGCGCGGCGCGCCGGTGCACGACACGCGCGTCGTGTCGTCGTCGCTCGCCGCGACGGCGGCCGCGACGGTCGCACCGTCGGCCACCGTCAGCGCGCGGCCGTCCAGGTGAATGATCATGAAAGCGCTCCGGCTACAGGGGACGTGGTCAGGAAACGTCCCGGCAAATACGGTTCGATGTCGATGGGCGGCCGTTCGCCGGCCATCAGCGCGGCGACGAGCCGCGCACTGCCCGGTGCGGTCGTCACGCCGAGCCCTTCGTGCCCGACCGCGAGCCATACGCCCGGCCGCGCCGGGTGCTCGCCGAGCAGCGGCAGGCCGTCGGGGCTCGCCGAACGGAATCCCGTCCATGCGCGGATCCCGTTCAGCTCGGCCAGGTCCGGCAGATAGCCGACCGCGCGGCGCAGCATGCGCGCGAGCACGGGCGGCTCGATGCGCGCATCCTCGGTGTCGAACTGGCGCGACGAGCCGATCAGCAGCTGGCCGGTCGGCCGCGGCTGCACGTTGAACGCGACCGACGTGCCGTCGCTCGCATGCGCGCTCGCCGCATAGCCGAGTTCGACGAGCTGGTGCGCGACGCGCCCCGGATAGCGATCGGTGATCAGCAGGTGACCCTTTTTCGGGCGCAGCGGCAGTTCGGGCAGCAGCGTGCGCGCGGCGACGCCGTTCGCGACGACCACGCGCTGCGCGCGCAGCACGTCGCCGCTCGCGAGCGTCACGCTCGCGCCGTCGACGCCGACGGCCCGCTCGCGCCGCAGCGTGATGCCCGGCACGCGCTGCAGCAGCCAGTTCGCCGTCGCCGGCGCATACAGGATGCCGTCGCTGGGAATCTTCAGCGCGCCGCCGAGGCCCGGACGCAGCATCGGTTCCAGTCGCGCGAGCGTCGCCGCGTCGATCAGCTCGCCGGCCACGCCGTGCGCGGCCAGCGTCGCCTGCTTCGCGCGCGCCAGGTCCATCTCGTGCGCGTCGGCCGCGAGCCACAGCGTGCCGCAGTTGCGATACGCGCACCCTTCCGGCATCTCGCCGCTCAACGCACGCCACAGCTCGATCGAGTAATGACTCAGCGCAAGCTCGGCCGCGTTGTCGTCCATCGCGACGAGGTGGCCCATGCCCGCGCCGGTCGCGCCGCCGCTCGCATCGTCGACGACGATCACGCGCAGCCCGCGCTGCGCGAACTCGTGCGCGCACGCCGCGCCGACGATGCCGGCGCCGATCACGACGACATCGGTCCCCGCTGCGCTCACGACGCGATGCCCCAGCCGAACGGATCGTCGTCCTCGATCAGCAGCGTCGCTTCCGCGCTCAGGTGCGCGCTGCCGCGAATCGTCGGCACGATGCCGCCGTCGGTTTGCGCATAGCTCGCGTGGAACACGCTGCCGATCACGCTCGCCTGCCGCCACACGACGCCCGGCGCGAGCTTGCCGTCGGCCGCGAGGCACGCGAGCTTCGCGCTGGTGCCGGTGCCGCACGGCGAACGGTCGTACGCGAGGCCCGGGCACAGCACGAAGCTGCGGCTGTCGTGCTCGGGATCGTCGGCAAACAGTTCGATGTGGTCGATCTCGCCGCCGTTCGCGCCCGTGATGCCCGCGCGTTCGAGCCCTTCGCGCACCGCGGACGCATACGCGGTCAGCGCCGCGACGTTGTCGCCGGCGACGCGCTGGCCGTGATCGCTGATCAGGAAGAACCAGTTGCCGCCCCAGGCGATGTCGCCGGTGACGGGGCCATAGCCCGGCACGTCGACGGCGACGCCCTTTGCGTGGCGATACGCTGGCACGTTGCGCACGCTGACCGAAAGATCGTCGTGCAGCGTCGCCTCGACGGTGCCGACCGGCGTCTCGATCCGGTGAACGCCCGGCGCGATGCGGCCCATGTGATGCAGCGTGCGCACGACGCCGATCGTGCCGTGCCCGCACATCCCGAGATACCCGCTGTTGTTGAAGAAGATCACGCCGGCCGCCGCGTCGGCCGACACCGGCTCGCACAGCAGCGCGCCGACGAGCACGTCGCTGCCGCGCGGTTCGAGAATGCAGGCGGTGCGATAGCGATCGTGCTCGCGTGCGAGCCGGTCGCGCCGCTCGGCCATCGTGCCGTTGCCGAGCGACGGAAAGCCGGACACGACGAGCCGCGTGGGTTCGCCGCCCGTGTGCGAATCGATGATCTGGATGCGCTTCATCATGCGTCGTCCGAAAGTGGGGAAAGGGGCATAGCTTCCTCCGTCGCGCGTCCGGCCGCTTGTGGGTTTTCGATAAGGACGACGACGAAATCGGCATAGTGCGAAGCGGTCTTGTCCGAGCCGCGACGGCTATGCCGATTTCGTCATTCTGCTCCGGGAAATGACTCAAGCGCGATGAGGGTTTGCGCGGCGATACTGGGTTCCGTTCCCCTGACGACGGCGCGCAGGCTTCCCCCCGCGCAATCGTCTCCGGTCCGGCATGGCCCACGGGCCCGCCCCGGTCGTTCGAACCGGGCAACGCCGGCCGGCAGGCGTGCGCCGCTGCTCCGTCGGAGCGCGGCGCGCACGACGCCTGTGCCGACATTCCCATAGGAGACACGCCCATGCCAGGCCAAGGCAACGCTCAATCGACCGCCCCGCTTTCCCGTTCCGCGCACCCCGACGCGGGCCAGGGCAAATTCAAGAAACAGCTGTCGCTGACCGATCTCACGTTCATCGGTCTCGGCGCCATTTTCGGTTCGGGGTGGCTGTTCGCCGCCAGTCACGTATCGACGATCGCCGGCCCGGCCGGCATCTTCTCGTGGCTGCTCGGCGGTTTCGCGGTGCTGCTGCTCGGCATCGTCTACTGCGAGCTGGGCGCCGCGCTGCCGCGCGCGGGCGGCGTGGTCCGCTACCCGGTGTTCTCGCACGGCCCGCTGCTCGGCTACCTGATGGGCTTCATCACGCTGATCGCGTTCTCGAGCCTGATCGCGATCGAAGTCGTCGCCGCGCGCCAGTATGCGGCCGCGTGGTTTCCGGGCCTGACGATCGAAGGATCGAGCGACCCGACCACGCTCGGCTGGATCGTGCAGGCCGCGCTGCTCTGTTTCTTCTTCTACCTGAACTATTCGAGCGTGAAGACGTTCGCGAAGGCGAACAACATCATCAGCGTCTTCAAGTTCGTCGTGCCGCTGTCGGTGATCGCGGTGCTGTTCACGTTCTTCAAGCCCGCAAACCTGACGATCCAGGGCTTCGCGCCGTTCGGCATCTCCGGCATCGAAATGGCGGTGGCCGGCGGCGGCGTCATCTTCGCGTATCTCGGCCTCACGCCGATCGTGTCGGTCGCCAGCGAGGTGCGCAACCCGCAGCGCACGATTCCGATCGCGCTGATCCTGTCGATCCTGCTGTCGACGCTGATCTACGTGCTGCTGCAGCTCGCGTTCATCGGCAGCGTGCCGACCGAGCTGATCGCGGCCGGCTGGCACGACGTCAGCAAGGCGTTCTCGCTGCCGTACCGCGACATCGCGCTCGCGCTCGGCGTCGGCTGGCTCGCGTACATGGTCGTCGCGGACGCGATCATCTCGCCGAGCGGCTGCGGCAACATCTACATGAACGCGACGCCGCGCGTCGTCTACGGCTGGGCGAAGACCGGCACCTTCTTCAAGGTGTTCACGCGCGTCGACGAAGCGTCGGGCATCCCGCGCGCGGGCCTGTGGCTCACCTTCGGCCTGTCGATCTTCTGGACGCTGCCGTTCCCGTCGTGGGAAGCGCTGATCAACATCGTGTCGGCCGCGCTGGTGCTCAGCTACGCGGTCGCGCCCGTGTCGGTCGCCGCGCTGCGCCGCAACGCGCCCGACCTGCCGCGGCCGTTCCGTGCGAGCGCGTTCGCGATCACCGGCCCCGCGTCGTTCGTGATCGCCGCGCTGATCGTCTACTGGTCGGGCTGGCACACGGTGTCCTGGCTGCTCGGCCTGCAGATCGCGATGTACGCGGTCTATCTCGCCTGCCGCCGCTGGGTGCCGACCGCGCACCTGAGCCTGCGCGAACAGGTCCGCTCGTCCGCGTGGCTCGTCGCGTTCTACGCGGCGATGATCGTGCTGTCGTATTTCGGCGGCTTCGGCGGCACCGGCCAGCTCGCGCATCCGTACGACACGGTCGTGGTCGCGGCCGTCGCGCTCGTCATCTACTACTGGGGCGCGAATACCGGCGTGCGGACGGAGAAGCTCCAGCTCGACGACGACGAAAACTGACGCCCGCTCACTGCACCACCCGGCCGGGCACGCAATGCCCGGCCCTGCTTTTTTCGAGGAAAACCATGCAACTCACAGGTCAGTTGTTGATCGGCCAGTCCGGCGTCGCCGGACAGAACGGCACCCTCCACGCGATCGCCGCCGCGACCGGCGAAGCGCTCGAACCCGCATTCGGCGGCGCAAGCCTGCACGACCTCGAAACGGCCTGCGCGCTCGCCGACGAAGCGTTCGACGCGTATCGCGAAACCGGCCCCGACGCGCGCGCCGCGTTTCTCGACGCGATCGGCCGCAACATCATGGCGCTCGGCGACGCGCTGATCGAGCGCTGTGTCGTCGAAACCGGCCTGCCGCGCGCGCGCATCGAAGGCGAGCGCGGCCGCACGGTCGGCCAGCTCGCGCTGTTCGCGTCGATCGTGCGCGACGGCGCTTTCGTCGATGCGCGGATCGATCCGGCCCGCCCCGAGCGCAAGCCGCTGCCGCGCGTCGACCTGCGCCTGCGCAACGTCGCAATCGGCCCGGTCGCCGTGTTCGGCGCGAGCAATTTCCCGCTGGCGTTCTCGGTCGCGGGCGGCGATACCGCGTCGGCGCTCGCGGCCGGCTGCCCGGTAATCGTGAAGGCGCATTCCGCGCATCCCGGCACGTCCGAACTCGTCGGCCGCGCGATCCAGCAGGCCGTGCGCGAATGCGGGCTGCCGGCCGGCGTGTTCTCGCTGCTGTTCGACACGTCGCGCGAGATCGGCCAGGCGCTCGTCGCCGATCCGCGCATCAAGGCGGTCGGCTTCACGGGCTCGCGCCGCGGCGGCGTCGCGCTGATGCATGTCGCGGCCGCGCGCCACGAGCCGATTCCCGTCTATGCGGAAATGAGCTCGATCAATCCGGTGCTGCTGCTTCCCGCCGCGCTCGACGCGCGCCACGACGCGATCGCGCAGCAGTTCGTCGCATCGCTGACGCTCGGCGCCGGCCAGTTCTGCACGAACCCGGGCCTCGTGCTGGCCGTCGACGGCCCCGCGCTGCGCGCGTTCGAAGCGACGGCCGCCGAAGCCGTGCGCGCAGCCGCCGCGCAGACGATGCTGACGCCGCACATCCACGCGAGCTACGCACAAGGCGTCGCATCGCTGCGCGCGCACGAGGCGGTCGAATCGCTTGCGGAAGGCGTCGAAGGCGGCCGCTACCAGGCGCGCGCGGCGCTGTTCGCGACGTCGGCCGATGCGTTCGTCGCGCGTTCGGAGCTGCGCGACGAAGTGTTCGGCCCCGCGTCGCTGATCGTGCGCTGCCCGGATGCCGACACGCTGCATCGCGTGCTGAAGTCGCTCGAAGGCCAGTTGACGATCGCCGCGCATCTCGCCGACGGCGACGCGGCACTGTTCGCCGCGCTGCGGCCGACGCTCGAGCGCAAGGCCGGCCGCATTCTCGTCAACGGTTTCGGCACCGGCGTCGAGGTCGGCCATGCGATGGTGCACGGCGGCCCGTTCCCGGCAACGTCGGACACGCGCACGACGTCGGTCGGTGCGCGCGCGATCGAGCGCTTCCTGCGCCCCGTGTCGTACCAGGACGTGCCGGACGCGCTGCTGCCCGACGCGATCCGCGACGGCAATCCGCTGAACCTGCCGCAACGCATCGACGGCGTGCCCGCGCCGCGGAAGGCCGGCCGTGACTGAGTCCGTCGACGAAATCATCCTGTCGCTCGATGAAGTCCACGCGCTCGCGCTGCGCGTGCTGACGCACAACGGGATGTCCGACGCGCATGCGCGCGCGATCGCGAACGTGATCACGCAGGGCCAGCGCGACGAATGTCATTCGCACGGCATGTACCGGCTGCTCGTCTGCGTGCGTTCGCTGCGCAAGGGCAAGGTCGATCCGCAGGCGGTGCCGACGCTGCGCCGGCTGTCGTCGTCGATCGTCGCGGTCGACGCGCATCGCGGCTTCTCGCTGCTGAGCTTCGAGACGGGCCTGCCGGTGCTGGTCGAGATGGCGAAGCAGCACGGGATCGCTGCGATGACGATCAACCGCTGCTACCACTTCTCCGCGCTGTGGCCCGAGGTCGAGGCAATCGCGGCGGAAGGGCTGGTCGGCATCGCGATGAATCCGAGTCACAGCTGGGTCGCGCCGGAAGGCGGCAAGGAGCCCGTGTTCGGCACGAACCCGATCGCGTTCGCGTGGCCGCGGCCGGGTGGCCTGCCGTTCGTGTTCGATTTCGCGACCAGCGCGATCGCGCGCGGCGACATCGAGCTGCACGCGAAGCAAGGCAAGCCGATTCCGCCGGAGTGGGCGATCGACGCCGACGGGCGGCCGACCACCGATCCGAAGGCCGCGCTGCAGGGCGCGATGCGCACGTTCGGCGGCCACAAGGGCTCGGCGCTCGCGGCGATGGTCGAGCTGCTCGGCGGCGCGCTGATCGGCGACATGACGAGCCGCGAGTCGATGGACTTCGACGACGGCGTCGGCGCGACGCCGTGCCACGGCGAGCTCGTGATCGCGTTCGATCCGAAGGTGTTCCTCGGCGACGACCTCGACGCGGGGCTCGCGCGCGGCGAACGGATGTTCGAATCGATCGTCGCGCAAGGCGCGCGGCTGCCGTCGCAACGGCGCTTCGACGCCCGCGCGCGCAGCATCGCGAACGGCGTGCGGATCGGCAACGCGCTTTACGACGAGATCCTGGCGCTGCTCGACTGACGGCAGCATGCTGGACGGCGGTGCGCCGCCGTCCAGCCCGCCAGCTCCGGCCCGGCCCGCTCCGGTCCCAGGACGCTACCGCGCGTCGCGCCGTCCCGCCGGCACGACATCCGGCACGATGCCGCCGCCCGCACACCCGGCGGCGCCACGCCCGCACCGCCTGTGGGATAATCGCGAAGTTTGCCCAGGGCGCAGCTCAAGAGGTTGTTCGCACGGGCGCGCGAGGGGCCTTATTCCCGTGCCCCCAACCCTTTTCCGCGATCTTTCTTCAGCAACCACAATGCCCACATACCGTTCCAAAACTTCCACCGCCGGTCGCAACATGGCAGGCGCGCGCTCGCTGTGGCGCGCCACCGGCATGAAAGACGACGATTTCTCGAAGCCGATCATCGCGGTCGTCAACTCGTTTACGCAATTCGTGCCCGGGCACGTGCACCTGAAGGATCTCGGCCAGCTCGTCGCGCGCGAGATCGAGGCCGCCGGCGGCGTCGCGAAGGAATTCAACACGATCGCGGTCGACGACGGCATCGCGATGGGCCACGACGGCATGCTGTATTCGCTGCCGAGCCGCGACATCATCGCGGATTCGGTCGAGTACATGGTCAACGCGCACTGCGCGGACGCGATGGTCTGCATCTCGAACTGCGACAAGATCACGCCGGGGATGCTGATGGCCGCGATGCGCCTGAACATCCCGGTGATCTTCGTGTCGGGCGGCCCGATGGAAGCGGGCAAGACGCGCCTCGCGAACCCGGTCACCAAGACCGTCGAACTGAAGAAGCTCGACCTCGTCGACGCGATGGTGATCGCGGCCGACCAGTCGTACTCGGACGCCGAGGTCGCCGAAGTCGAGCGCTCGGCGTGCCCGACCTGCGGGTCGTGCTCGGGCATGTTCACCGCGAACTCGATGAACTGCCTGACCGAAGCGCTCGGCCTGTCGCTGCCCGGCAACGGCACGGTGGTCGCGACGCACGCGGATCGCGAGCAGCTGTTCAAGCGCGCCGGCCGCCGCATCGTCGAGCTGACCCGCCAGCACTACGAGCAGGACGACGCGCGCGTGCTGCCGCGCTCGGTCGGCTTCAAGGCGTTCGAGAACGCGATGACGCTCGACATCGCGATGGGCGGCTCGACCAACACGATCCTGCACCTGCTCGCGATCGCGCAGGAAGCCGGCATCGACTTCACGATGAAGGACATCGACCGCCTGTCGCGCGTCGTGCCGCAGCTGTGCAAGGTCGCGCCGAACACGAACAAGTACCACATCGAGGACGTGCACCGCGCCGGCGGCATCATGGCGATCCTCGGCGAGCTCGACCGCGCCGGCAAGCTGCACACCGACGTGCCGACCGTGCACGCGCCGACGCTGAAGGACGCGCTCGACCAGTGGGACATCGTCCGCACGCAGGACGAAGCGGTCCGCACGTTCTACCAGGCCGGCCCGGCCGGCATCCCGACGCAGGTCGCGTTCAGCCAGAACACGCGCTGGCCGAGCCTCGACCTCGATCGCGCCGAAGGCTGCATCCGCTCGTACGAGCACGCGTTCTCGAAGGAAGGCGGCCTCGCGGTGCTGACGGGCAATATCGCGCTCGACGGCTGTGTGGTGAAGACGGCGGGCGTCGACGAGAGCATCCTCGTGTTCGAAGGCACCGCGCACGTGACCGAGTCGCAGGACGAGGCGGTCGAGAACATCCTGAACGACAAGGTCAAGGCCGGCGACGTGGTGATCGTGCGCTACGAAGGCCCGAAGGGCGGCCCCGGCATGCAGGAAATGCTCTACCCGACCAGCTACATCAAGTCGAAGGGCCTCGGCAAGGCATGCGCGCTGCTGACGGACGGCCGCTTCTCGGGCGGCACGTCGGGCTTGTCGATCGGCCATTGCTCGCCGGAAGCGGCAGCGGGCGGCGCGATCGGCCTCGTGCGCGACGGCGACAAGATCCGCATCGACATTCCGAATCGCAAGATCGACGTGCTGGTGTCGGACGACGAGCTCGCGCGGCGCCGCGAAGAGCAGAACGCGAAGGGCTGGAAGCCCGCGCAGCCGCGTCCGCGCAAGGTGTCGGCGGCGCTCAAGGCCTACGCGAAACTCGTGATGTCGGCCGACAAGGGTGCGGTGCGCGACCTGTCGCTGCTGGACGACTGAGGCAAGGAGCTAACGGCGACGGGCTACCGGCGACGGGCTGCCCGCGCCGGACAGCTCCGATCTGCTCGGAAAACCGCTCTTCGAGCGGTTTTTTTCGTCGGGCGTGCGGTCGGCGTCAGTGACGGAACTCGTCGCCGCGGCCGCCGCCTCCGCCGTCCCCGCCATGATTCCCGCCGCCGTTCCCGCCCTGCGGCCGGCCGCCGCCGCCACCCTGATGCGCAGGCGGCGGCATCGTATGGGGCGCGGCAGGCGGATGCATGACGGCCGGCGGCGCCGGCGCGTGCATCTCGGCACCCCGCCCCGGCATCGGCGCGGGTCCGCCCTGCGGCTGCGGCGCCGGCGCGCGAATCGAGCCGTTCCAGCCGCCGCGCGCGGCCGACGGCCGTGCGTCATGCACCGCGCCGCCCGGCGCCGGTACGCCCGGTGCCGGTATGCCCGCTGCCGGTACGCCCGGTTGCGGATGCCCGTGTCCCGGCGGGATACCGCCCGGGCCGAGTCGCGGTTCCGGGCGATGCGCCCAGCGGTCGCGGTCGTGATACCACGGCCGGTTGCGGTAATAGCGGTCCCAGTACGCACCGATCGCGAATCCGGTGATCGGTATCCCGACGATCGCGCCATATTCGAGCAGCGGCACGTCGTTGCCCTGGTACGGATAATTGAGCAGCTGCGCATCGATCCAGCCGCGTACGCCCGGCACCCCGACGTCGCACCAGGTGTAGTCGCTGAGGCAGCCGTAGACGTCCAGCGTCGTGCCGGGCGCCAGCTGCGCCACCACCGGATAGTCGGGCGCCGGCCCGGCGAATAGTTCGGCCGGCGCGTTCGTGTAGGCGTCGCTCTGTGCATCGGCGACGCCCGGCAGGGCCGCCGCGCCGAACAGGACCAGGCACAGGCTTCGAATGATCGTGCGTCTCATGATGTTCTCCCTCGCGGTGCCGCGGTGCGCCGGTCAGTGTCGATGACCGCCGCCCCAGTGGCCGCCGCCCCACGGGCGGCCCCAGCGTCCGCCGTGCCCGCGCCAGTATCCGCCGCCCCAGCCTCCCCAGAAACCGAAGCCGATCGCGACCGGCGGCCCGTACCAGCCCGGGTAATACGCGGGATAGTAGTACGGATACGGCGGCGGATAGGCCGGCGCGACATAGACGGGCGCCGGAGCGACGTCGGCATCGGCCGGCGCCGTGCCCGACGCCGCGTTCGGCGAAGCAACGGCCGGGCCCGGCGTTGCCGGCGAAACTGCGGTTTCGCGCTGCGTCACCGTGGCGGGCACCGACGTGTAATACGGTGCATACCCATACGGGCTCGTGTAATAGCAGCCGCCGAGCGTCAGCGCGGCCAGCGCGATGACGCCGGATCTCGCGGCGTGAATCGGGTTCATTTCTTGCTCCGGCAGGAATCCGCGCGTCGCCGCAGGGCGCGCGCCTGCCTCTAGCTTACGTCCCCTGCAGATTTCCGCGGGTATGATCGGTTACTGTTTGTTTCACGCACCTGCCGATTGCACCGGCGCCCCTACGCCCGCCGGCCCCGTTTTTACCCACCGCCGTCACCTTCCGCCGCCCGCAGGCACGCTGCGTGCTCGGGCGTCTCCGGCGCCGCGGTTGAACTCGGCGCGAATGCCCTCAACTTGAATCTACTCAGGTCGACCGGCGCGAACGAGCAGGCGTTCGCGAACACGCGGCGGCCGAAAACCCGCGGGCTGCGCCCCGCACAGCCAGGAACGCGGCTCGCGCCGCCATCGACATGACTACGCCACGCCCCACTCCCCGGGCGGACACGCCGCTCGATCCGATCATCCAGTTGCTCGCGCTTGCCGGCGAGCAGGGTTATCTGACGCACGCCGACCTCGTCGACGCGCTGCCGCCCGAAAGCGACAGCCCCGACGCGCTCGACGTCGTGCGCGCGGCGCTCGCGGACATCGGCATCGCCGTGCTCGACGAGCCGGTCGCGTCGCAGCCGTTCGCGGCCGCGCCTGCCGCCGACGTCGATCGCGATGCGCTCGACGAAGGCCGCACGCTGCTCGGCGATCTCGCGCGCGGCGCGAGCGCGTCGACCGACCCGCTCGCGCTCTATATGCGTCGCATGCACGCGGTCCCGCTGCTCACGCGCGAAGACGAAATCGTGCTCGCGCGCGAGATCGAAACCGGCCGCCATCAGATGCTGCATGCGCTCGCCGGCTGTCCGGCAGCGATCGATGCGCTGCTGGCACGCCGCAGCGCGGGCACGACGAACGCAGCCGACGACGATGAAGACGGCGACGATGGCGACCGCGCCTGCACGCCTGCCGGCGACGACGCATTGCGCGAAGCCGTCGCGGAACTGCGGCGCGCGCTGCACGCGCGCGGCTGCCGCTCCGACAGCTACCGCGACGCACGCAACCGGCTTGCCGCCCTGCTCGGCTCGATCGCCTGGGTCGGCCCGGCCGTCGACGACGCGTGCCGCGTCGTGCGCGCGCTTGCATCCGCGCCGGCCGGCGACACGGCGCTCGCGATCGCCGGCGCGGACGCCGCGCGCTTCGACCTGCTCGCGCGGCGCGCGCTCGTCGCCGCGCTGAACGACGGCCAGCAGAAAGTGCACGACGCGACGCGCGCGATGCTCGAAGCGAACCTGCGGCTCGTGCTGTCGATCGCGCGCAAGTACGCGAACCGCGGCATCGACCTGTCCGACCTGGTGCAGGACGGCTGCATCGGCCTGATGCGCGCGATCGAGAAGTTCGAATACCGGCGCGGCTTCAAGTTCTCGACGTATGCGACGTGGTGGATACGCCAGGCGATTGCGCGCGCGGTCGCGGACCGCGCCCGCACGATCCGCGTGCCGGTGCATGTCGGCGACCAGTATCAGCGCGTGCGGCGGCAGGCGCTGCGCTTTCACCAGCGCACCGGCCGCCAGCCGACGCCGGCCGAACTCGCGGCCGAAACGGGGCTCGACGAAGCGAGGCTGCGCGCGGTGCTCGCGCTGCCCGCCGAACCGGTGTCGCTCGACACGCCGCTGCCCGACGCGGACACCGGCCTCGTGGACCTGATCGAGGACCGGTCCTCGGCCAGTCCGTTCGAGCGGCTCGCCGACACGCGCATGCGCGAATGCGTGACATCGCTGCTGCGCTCGGTCACGCCGGCCGAGGCCGACGTGCTGCGTCGGCGGTTCGGCCTCGGCGGCACCGAGCCGGACACGTACGACGCGATCGCGAAGGATGCCGGGATGTCGCGCGAGCGCGTGCGGCAGATCGAGAAACGCGCGCTTGCCGCGCTGCGAACGATTGCCGAAGCGGAGGACGCCCACTCGTTCCTCGACGCGTGACGATCGACGGCCGCGCGGGCTGCGCGTTCGTGCCGCCGGCCGGCACGAACGCGCCCGCCTGTACAACGTTTGCCATTGACATGCGTCAAATTTTCTTCAATTTGCCCCGCGACAATCATCAATAAAGGCCGACCGGCGCATTGCCTGCCGTGTCCATCTTGTTGCACATCGGAAGGTCCCTCGCCATGTCGACGAGTGCCAGCCAGACACACGAGGAAAACCGGCAGATCGCGGATTGCCTGCGCGAGACCGCGCAGCGGCTCGCCGATCAGGGTGCGAATCCGTATCGCGTCGCCGCGTATCGCGCGTCGGCCGACACCGTCGACGCGCTGGACGGCAGCGTGCGCGCGCTGTTCGATGCGGGCGGCGTCGACGCGCTCGGCGCGCTGCCCGAGATCGGCGCGGGCGTTGCGCAGGCGATCGCCGAACTGCTCGTCACCGGGCGCTGGCGCCAGCTCGAACGGCTGCGCGGCGACGCCGGACGCGCGTCCGCCTTCGAGGCGGTGCCCGGCATCGGCCGCTCGCTGGCGCTGCGGATTCACGATCTGCTGCATATCGACACGCTGGAGGATCTCGAACGTGTGGTCCGCAGCGGCCAGCTCGAAGCGATTGCGGGCGTCGGCCCGCGCCGCGCGGCCGGCATCCGCGCCGCGCTCGACGATGTGCTGGACCGGCGCCGGCGCTGGCAAGGCAGCGCGCGCGACAGCGGTCCCGGCGCGGAGCCGCCCGTCGAACTGCTGCTCTACATCGATCGCCTGTACCGCCGCCAGGCCGCCGCCGGCATGCTGCCGACGCTTGCGCCGAAACGCCCGGTCACCGACGGCCACGCGTGGTCGCCGGTGATGCACATGACCAAGGGCGGCTGGCATTTCACCGCGCTGTGCCCGCCCGACGCGCGCACGCCCGCCGCCGGCCGCACGACCAACTGGGTCGCGCTGTACTTCTACGACGCGTCGCAGCGCGAACAGCAGCGCACCGTCGTCACCGAAACGCTCGGCACGCTCGTCGGCAAGCGCATCGTGCGCGGACGCGAGATGGAGTGCCGCGCGTACTACGCGGGCTGAGCGCGCCGCCCGCACGGACCGACCGCCTACGCGCGTTCCGACTTCGCGCGCCGCGCCGGATGCCGATGGGCGACGATGCGCAACAGCTTGCGGAACGACGGACACTCGAGATGACTCGGCGCCGGGCACGCGGCCGCGTGCCGCAGTGCGTCGCGCACGGCGCCGAGCCGATGGATCGTGCGGTCGAGCGCGTCGGCCTTCTCGTCGAGTTTCGCGCGATCGATCGCGGGCCGGCCGTCCGCGCCGAACATCGCGCCGATCTCGTCGAGCGAAAACCCGGCCTCGCGGCCGAGCGCGATCAGCGCCAGACGCTCCAGCACCGCTTCGTCGTACTGCCGCCGCAGCCCGCGACGGCCGTTCGGCGCGATCAGCCCCTTCTCCTCGTAGTAGCGCAGCGTCGTCGCGCATCTGTCGTACGAGTAGGACTCTATCTGGCGGCGCTCGCACTGGCCGGATGAGCACGCGATGCGCCGTTTCCTGCCGAGCGCAGGCTCACGCGGCGGCGAACGAGCGGATCACTCCCCGCCGCAATCGATCAGGTTGTGACGCACGCGCGCGAGCAGCCGCACCAGCGTGTCGCGCTCTTCGCGCGTAAAGCCGCGCAGCCCGTCGTCGGCGACGGTATCGCCGACTTCGAGCATCTGCGGAAAGATCTCGCGCGACTTGTCGGTCAGGCGGATCACGAACGCGCGGCGATCGTCGTCGCTCGCGATGCGCTCGATCCAGCCGAGGCTTTCCATCCGGTCGAGCAGCCGCGTCAGCGAAATCGGCGTGATCTCGAGCCATTCCGCGAGCCGCGCCTGGTTCATCTCGCCCTTCCACGTCAGGTACGCGAGCACGCGGCTTTGCGCGCGCGTCAGCCCGATGCGCTTTGCGCGCCGGTCGTACAGGCGTCCGTGCAGGCGGGCCACGTCGGAAAGCAGGTAGCCGAACCGGTTCTCGTAGGTCTTGTCCATGCGGCGATTATAGGGTCAAGCCGTTGACGCCCTCGTTTCGGCCAGGGAGATGAGCGCAGATATAATAAGCGTGCTTATAATTCACGTCATACCAGATCGCCCCCTACGGCGACCGCCTCCCGGAGACAACGCTTGAACCCCGCCGCCGCCGCATCGCCGCCCGCCCTGAACCGGCCGATGCTGACCCTGTCGATCATGCTCGCCACGCTGATCCAGACCCTCGACAGCACGATCGCGAACGTCGCGCTGCCGCATATGCAAGGCAGCCTGTCCGCGTCGCAGGACGAGATCACCTGGGTGCTGACGTCCTACATCGTCGCCGCGGCGATCGCGACGCCGCTGACCGGCTGGCTGTCCGACCGGCTCAGCGTGAAGCGGCTGCTGACGATCTCGATCGCGGGCTTCACGATCGCGTCCGCGCTGTGCGGGCTGTCCGAATCGCTGGTGCAGATCGTCGGCGCGCGGCTGCTGCAGGGCATATTCGGCGCGGCGCTGGTGCCGCTGTCGCAATCGATCCTGCTCGACATCAATCCGCGCGAAAAGCAGGGCCAGGCGATGGCGATCTGGGGGATGGGCGTGATGGTCGGCCCGATCCTCGGCCCGACGCTCGGCGGCTGGCTCACCGACAGCTACAACTGGCGCTGGGTGTTCTTCATCAACGTGCCGATCGGCGCATTCGCGCTCGCCGGCGTGCTGACCTTCCTGCCCGCGCGCGCGCCGCGCCCGCATGTGAAGTTCGACGCGTTCGGCTTCGCGACGCTGGCGCTCGCGATCGGTGCGTTCCAGGCGATGCTCGACCGCGGCGAGCAGCTCGACTGGTTCGGCTCGACCGAAATCCGCATCGAAGCGCTGGTCGCGGCGCTCAGCTTCGCGTTCTTCCTCGCGCACACGGCGACCGTCGGCAAGGCGTCGTTCTTCAAGTCGGAACTGCTGCGCGACCCGAACTTCGCAACCGGCACGCTGTTCATCTTCGTGGTCGGCGCGGTGCTGTACGCGACGCGCGCGCTGCTGCCGCCGATGCTGCAGAACCTGATGGGCTACCCGGTCGCGACCACCGGCCTCGTCACGGCGCCCAGCGGCGCCGGCACGATGATCGCGATGCTGTTCGTCGGACGGCTGTTGAAATACGTCGACGCGCGGCTGCTGCTGCTCGCCGGGCTGTCGATCTCCGCGCTCGCGCTGTGGCAGATGATGCAGTACACGGTCGTGCTGTCCGAGTCGGACATCGTGTGGCCGGGCGTGGTCCAGGGTTTCGGGCTGGGGCTCGTGTTCGTGCCGCTCAGCGCGCTGTCGTTCTCGACGCTGCCGCCCGAGCTGCGCGCCGACGGCACGGCCACCTACAGCCTGATGCGCAACATCGGCAGCAGCATCGGCATCTCGATCGTGCAGACGCTGATGACGCGCAACACGCAGGTCGCGCACGCCGATCTCGCGACCCACATCACGCCGTTCAACCCGGCCGTGCAGGCCATGGCCGGCAGCCACCTCGACATCGCGCTGCTGGACCGCACGATCAACCAGCAGGCGACGATGATCGCGTACCTGAACGACTTCAAGCTGATGTTCGTCGCGACGCTGCTGATGATTCCGCTGCTGATGCTGATCCGGCCGCCGCAGAAAGCGGCCAGCGTCGACGTCGCGCATGCGGCGATGGACTGACGAAAGCCGACGCGCGCGCCGGCGCCGTCGGCATGGCATGCCCGCGTACCGAACGCGCGGCATGCGTACCGCATCAGACCTTCATCGTCCCCGTGCGCACGAAGCGCTCGTGCCACGACAGCGACTCGGCGAGCAGATGCGGCGTGTGCTTGCCGAAGCTCTCGCGCGACGCGCGCTCGATGTAGTCTTCCAGCATCGGCCGGTAGTCCGGGTGCGCGCAGCTCGCGATGATCTTGCGCGCGCGCTGCTTCGGCGACAGCCCGCGCAGATCGGCGAGGCCCTGCTCGGTGACGACCACCGCGACATCGTGCTCGGTATGGTCGACGTGGCTCGCCATCGGCACGATCCGCGAAATCGCGCCGCCCTTCGCGGTGCTCGCCGACATGAAGCACGACAGATAGCCGTTGCGCGCGAAATCGCCGGAGCCGCCGATGCCGTTCTGGATCTTCGTGCCCATCACGTGCGTCGAGTTCACGTTGCCGTAGATGTCGGCCTCGATCATCCCGTTCATCGCGATGCAGCCGAGGCGGCGCACGAGTTCCGGATGGTTGCTGATCTCCTGCGGACGCAGCAGGATCTTCTCGCGGAACAGCGCGATTTCGTCGGCGAAGCGCTGCACGGCGGCCGGGCTCAGCGACAGCGCGGTCGCCGACGCGAAGCGCAGCGTGCCGTCCTGCAGCAGGTCGAGCATGCCGTCCTGGATCACTTCCGTGTAGGCGGTCAGGTCCGAGAAGCCGGCCGAGCTGAGTTCCGCCAGCACCGCATTGGTGATGTTGCCGACGCCGGACTGCAGCGGCAGCAGGTTCGCCGGCAAACGGCCGCGCTTCACCTCGTGGCGCAGGAAGTCGATCAGCCGCTGCGCGATCTGCTTGGACGTGTCGTCCGGCGCGGAGAACGCGTTGCTGCGATCCGGCGCATCGGTCTCGACGATCGCGACGATCTTGTCGGCCGGACAGCGCAGGTACGGCTCGCCGATGCGGTCGTCGCTTTTCGTCAGCGGAATCGGCTTGCGGTTCGGCGGCAGCGCGGTGCCGTAGTAGATGTCGTGCATCCCGTCGAGGCCGAGCGGCTGGCGCGTGTTGACTTCGAGGATCACGTGCTTCGCCTGCTCGAGCCAGGTCTTGTTGTTGCCGACCGACGCGGACGGAATCAGCAGCCCGTCCTCGCGAATGCCCGCGACTTCGACGATCGCGACGTCCAGCTCGCCGAACAGGCCGAACCATGCGTATTGCGCGACGTGGCTCAGGTGGATGTCCTGGTAGTCGACTTCGCCGGCGTTGATCTTGTCGCGCAGCGTCGGGTCGGACTGGTACGGCAGCCGCATCGAGATGCCGTTGGTGCGGGCCAGCGCGCCGTCGAGTTCCGGCGCGGTCGACGCGCCCGTCAGCACGTTGATCCGGAAGTCCTCGCCGCGCGCGTGCGCCGCTTCGATATGGGCGGCCAGCGCAGCCGGCACGGCCTTCGGGTAGCCGGAGCCGGTGAAGCCGCTCATGGCGACGGTCATGCCGGGACGGATCAGCGCGGCGGCTTCGTCGGCGGTGCGGACGAGCGAACGCAGGGCGGGAGCGAGGATGCGTGATGAAGACATGGCTGAATTTCTGACGCGTTTTGGTCTGTCGTTGACGTCGCGGGGGGTGTCTCCTGAGCGACGCGAAGCCCTTGGGGCCGCGATGGGCGGCCGGCACCACAGGCACGTCCGGAGTATCGCAGACGCGATCGCCGCGAAAAATCGCCGCCGGATGAAAAAGACCCTTCCTGAATTTGCCGGGTATCGGGTGACGGATCTGTGACAGGCGCACCATCGCGGCCGACGAGCAACGGGGACGCAGCCTGCTCTTCGAGACCGGACATTACAAACCTGAAGGAATCAATCGGGCGGTGCGGCCGTCATTCACGCTCGATTTCCAACGATCCGCGGCAAATGACGACCGCGGCCGATTGTCGCCCGAGGCCTCCTTTTCGGGACTGATGCATGTCAAGCATCGCGCCGTCGGCGTGACCGCCGGCTCCGTAGCGGATCGCCGCCGGAGGCGGCCGGGCGGGCGCGGCCGCCCGGCGCACGGCGGTATCACTGCTCGATGTCAGGGCATTGAACGAAGAAAAAGCAACAAATTACAATTCCGTATATATTTCGCCGATGGACCAAAGAAAAACCGCCACACGTTCCGAACCCCCGCTGCCACGCACCTGGGATGCGCGGCTCGCGCGCTCGCTCGTCCGCCCGCTGATCGACACGCCCGTCACCCCGAATCACCTGACCACCGTCCGCCTGCTGATCGGCCTCGCCGGCGCGTGGTGCCTCGCGCAAGGCGGCTTCGCATGGAGCAACGCCGGCGCGTTCCTGATCGTGCTGTCGAACTTCGTCGATCACACCGACGGCGAACTCGCGCGGATCAGCGGCAAATCCAGCAAGATCGGTCATTTTTACGACCTCGCGGCCGATGCGCTCGTGACGATCGCGCTGTTCGTCTGCATGGGCGTCGGCATCGTCGCGCAGGGCGGCCGGATGGTCGCGTCGCCGGTGCTGCTCGGCGCGGCGGCCGGCGCGGCCGTCGCGCTGATCTTCTTCCTGCGGATGCGGATCGAATCGATCGCGGGCAAGGCCGGCACCAAGCAGGCGTTCGCCGGCGGCTTCGAGACCGAGGACGTGCTGTACCTGCTGCCGCTCGTGACGCTGTTCGACGGCGTCGAACCGTTTCTGCTCGCGGCGTCGATCGGCGCCCCGCTGTTCGCCGCCTGGGTCGTGATCGACTGGTGGCGCATCGTCCGGCGCGGCCACGCTGCGCAGAATCCAACCGAAATCCAGGCTTCCAAATGACTGCTAGCACGCGCGACGAATCCGTGCTGACCCCGGCACGCCCCGCGCCTGCGCGCGCGGCCGAGTCCGCCCCCGATCGCACCGTGGCCGACTGCGTCGGCCGTCTCGACCTCGACCGCCTGCGCAACGATTACACGCGCCAGGGCTCGTTCCTGTATCTCGACGCGTTCCTGCCCGCCGACGCGCATGCGAAGCTCGCCGACGCCGCGCGCCGGCTGCAGCCCGTGCTGAACCGCAATTACCTGCCCGGCCACAAGCAGGGCGGCAGCGTCAGCCGGCATACGATCGACGAGCACGCGCCCTACATCGCCGAGCTGTATCGCTCGAAGGCGCTGATCGCGTTCCTCGAGAAGATGACCGGCGACAAGCTGATGCTGTCGCCGGACGACGATCCGCACGCCTACGCGCTGTATTACTACACGAAGCCCGGCGACCACATCGGCTGGCACTACGATACGTCGTACTACGACGGCCGCCGCTATACGCTGCTGATCGGCGTGATCGACGAGTCGTCGTGCCGGCTCGACTACGAACTGCACACGCGCAATCCGGACCTGCCGGACGAACCGGGCTCCGTGCAGATCGCCGACGGCGGCATCGTGCTGTTCGACGGCGACAAGCTGCGCCACCGCGTCACGCCGCTCGGCCAGAACGAGATACGCGTGTCGCTGACCTTCGAATACGTGACCAATCCCGGCATGCGGCCGTGGAAGCGCTTCATCTCGAACATGAAGGACGCGATCGCGTATTTCGGTTTCCGCCAGGTGTTCCGGCAACTGGCCGCGCGGCGCTCGAGCGGGTCATGACACGCGCGGGCCTGATCCTGCTGTCCCTCGGGACGGCGCTGTTCGTGGCGCTGCTCGCGTGGCAGGGCGTCGGCGCGGTCGCGTCGACGTTCCTCGCGGCCGGCTGGGGCCTCGCGCTCGTCGCGGCGTTCCACGTCGTGCCGCTCGTGATCGACGCCGGTGCGATTGCGGTGATGTTCCGCCGCGGCCAGCCCGGCGCCGAACTGCGCCGGGCGCTGCGCGCGCGCTGGGTCGGCGAATCGGTGAACAGCCTGCTGCCCGCCGGGCAGATCGGCGGTCCCGTGCTGATGGTGCGCTACCTCGCGCAGCGCGGCACGCGGATGGCCGACGCGGCCGCCGCCGTCACCGTCAGCACGACGATGCAGGCGCTCGCGCAGATGGCGTTCGCGCTGATCGGCATCGCCGCGTTCAGCCTCTATGCGACCCACGATTCGGTCGCGCATCTGCGCACGCCTGCGCTGATCGCCACGGGCGTGCTCGGCGGCCTCGCCGCGCTGTTCTACGCGGCGCAGCAACGCGGGCTGTTCGGCCGCGGGATGCGCCTCGCGTCGAAGCTGCTCGGCCCGCGCGACTGGTCGTCGCTGGCGACGCGCGCGGATGCGATCGACGACGCGGTCGGCGCGCTGTACCGCGATCGCGCGAAGGTCGCGAAGACCTTCGCGCTGAGCCTGGTCGGCTGGCTCGTCGGCACCGCGGAAGTGTGGCTCGCGCTGCACTTCCTCGGCCACCCGGTGAGCTGGCTCGACGCGCTGCTGCTCGAAAGCGTCGGCCAGGCGATCCGCGGCGCGGCCTTCGCGATTCCGGGCTCGCTCGGCGCGCAGGAAGGCGGCTACCTGCTGCTCGCGCCGCTGGTCGGCCTGCCGCCCGACGCGGCGCTCGCGCTGTCGCTCGCGAAGCGCGCGCGCGAACTCGCGCTCGGCCTGCCCGGCCTGCTCTATCTGCATTTCAGTGAAAGAAACTGGCAGCGGCGCCGTGCGCCGCAGCCGCTCGCCGACTGACCGGTCACGAACCGATCCGCCGGCTTTTTGGTTGGAGAACCCATGCGAGCCATCATCCTTGCGGCAGGCCTCGGCTTGCGCCTGCAACAACCGCCCGAGGCACAGTTTCCGAAGTGCCTGCTGCGCTTCGACGACGTGTCGCTGCTCGAGCGCCATCTGCGCCTGCTCGACGCGGTCGGTGTCGACGAGATCGTGCTCGGGCTCGGCTTCCAGTCCGAGAAGGTCGAGCAAGAATTGGAGCGCCTCGGCCGCCGCGCCGAGATCGTGCTGAACGACCGTTACGACCTCGGCAGCGTGCTGACCGTGCATACGGTCGCCGATGCGATGACGCGCGGCGGCGACGTGCTGCTGATGGACGCCGACGTGCTGTACGACGACAGCATCCTGCATGCGCTCGTCGCCAATCCTGACCAGGCGGTCGACCGCCTGCTGATCGACCGCGACTTCGAGGCGGGCGACGAGCCCGTCAAGCTGTGCCTGAAGAACGGCGTGCCGGTCGAACTGCGCAAGCAGCTCGCGGTCGACCTCGACTACGACACGATCGGCGAGTCGGTCGGCTTCTTCCGCTTCACCGAAGGCACCGCGCGCCGGCTCGCGACGATCGTCGCGGGCTACGTCGACAGCGGCCGCGCCAACATGCCGCACGAGGAAGCCGTGCGCGACCTGCTGCTCGAAGGCGGCCACTCGTTCGACGTCGCCGACGTCACGGGTGCGCCGTGGATCGAGATCGATTTCCCGAACGACGTCGCGCGCGCCGCGCAGGACGTCCTCCCCCTGATTCAACGCACCACTGCGGGAGCCGCACGATGAACGCACGCGAACCCAACTTCACCGAATCGCGCAGCGCACGCCTGCGCCGGATGCTCGTCAGCGACGAGCTCGAATTCCTGATGGAAGCGCACAACGGCCTGTCCGCGCGGATCGTGCGCGAAGCCGGTTTCAAGGGGATCTGGGCGTCGGGCCTCGCGATCTCCGCACAGTTCGGCGTGCGCGACAACAACGAAGCAAGCTGGACTCAGGTCGTCGACGTGCTCGAATTCATGGCCGACGCGAGCGACCTGCCGATCCTGCTCGACGGCGACACCGGCTACGGCAACTTCAACAACGTGCGCCGCCTCGTGAGGAAACTCGAGCAGCGCGGCATCGCCGGCGTGTGCATCGAGGACAAGCAGTTCCCGAAGACCAACAGCTTCATCGACGGCGAGCGCCAGCCGCTCGCCGAGATCGACGAATTCTGCGGCAAGATCAAGGCCGGCAAGGATTCGCAGAGCGATCCCGACTTCTCGATCGTCGCGCGCGTCGAGGCGCTGATCGCGGGCTGGGGGATGGACGAGGCGCTGCGCCGCGCGAACGCGTATGCGGAAGCCGGCGCCGATGCGATCCTGATCCACAGCAAGCTGTCGCGCCCCGACGAGATCCTGCAGTTCGCGCGCGAATGGAGCGGCAAGGCGCCGCTCGTGATCGTGCCGACCAAGTACTACAGCACGCCGACCGACGTGTTCCGCCAGGCCGGCATCAGCACCGTGATCTGGGCGAACCACCTGATCCGCGCATCGGCGTCGGCGATGCAGTCGGTCGCACGCGAAATCCACGAGAACCAGACGCTGATCAACGTCGAGGACCGCGTCGCGTCGGTCAACGAGATCTTCCGCCTGCAGGACGCCGACGAATACTCGGCGGCCGAGCGCATCTACCTGTCGTCGTCGTCGCGTGCGTCGAACGCGGCGATCGTGCTCGCCGCGAGCCGCGGCAAGGGGCTCGAGGCCGTCACCGAGGACAAGCCGAAGGTGATGCTGCCGGTCGCCGGCAAGCCGCTGCTGCGCTGGCTCGTCGACGGCTTCAAGAAGCATGGCGTGAACGACATCACCGTGGTCGGCGGCTATCGCGCGGACGCGATCGACACGTCGGGCATCAAGCTCGTCGTCAACGAACGCCATGCGTCGACCGGCGAGCTCGCGTCGCTCGCCTGCGCGGCCGAACGCCTGACCGGCGACACCGTGATCTCGTACGGCGACCTGCTGTTCCGCAGCTACATCCTGCGCGACCTCGCGGAGAGCGAGGCCGAGTTCAGCGTCGTCGTCGATTCGTCGCTGACCGAGCCGACCAACCAGAGCGTGCGCGATTTCGCGCTGTGCTCGGCCGCCGACGATCGCGGCCTGTTCGGCCAGAAGACGTATCTGCAGCGCGTATCGAGCGACGTCGCCGCGGGCACGCCGCACGGCCGCTGGATCGGCCTGCTGAACGTGCGCGGCGCCGGCGTCGAACGCCTGAAGGCGATGCTCGCGACGCTGCAGGCGCGTCCTGATTGCGACACGCTCGACATTCCGTCGCTGCTCAACGAACTGATCGCCGCCGGCGAGAAGATCGAGGTGCAGTACGTGCACGGCCACTGGCGCGGCGTCAACGATCTCGAAGACTTCCGCCGCGCGGGCGACTTCGCGCACGGCCAGACGCCGCTGTCCGAGCCGGGCGCCGGCAACGGGGGCGCACAATGATCGAGGCGGCCCAGTTCGTCGAGGCCGCGCGCACGCGCGGTTTCGACTGGTACGCGGGTGTGCCCTGCTCGTACCTGACGCCGTTCATCAACTACGTGCTGCAGGACCCGACGCTGCATTACCTGTCGGCCGCGAACGAAGGCGATGCGGTCGCGCTGATCGCCGGCGCGACGCTCGGCGGCAAGCGCGGAATCGCGATGATGCAGAACTCGGGGCTCGGCAACGCGGTGAGCCCGCTCACGTCGCTGACCTGGACCTTCCGCCTGCCGCAGCTGCTGATCGTCACGTGGCGCGGCCAGCCGGGCGTCGCCGACGAGCCGCAGCATGCGCTGATGGGGCCGATCACGCCCGCGATGCTCGACACGATGGAGATCCCGTGGGAGACGTTCCCGACCGATCCCGAACAGGTCGGCCCGGCACTCGACCGCGCGATCGCGCACATGGACGCGACGGGCCGCCCATACGCGCTCGTGATGCAGAAAGGCAGTGTCGCGCCGTACGAGCTGAAGGCGAACCCGTCGGCCGCGCCGCGCGCGCAGGTCGCCGCGCAATCGTCGTCGCGCGCCGCATCGGCCGCTGCCTGGCCGACCCGCCAGGACGCACTGCAGCGCGTGATCGCGCACACGCCGGTCGATTCGACCGTCGTGCTCGCGTCGACCGGCTTCTGCGGCCGCGAGCTGTACGCGCTCGACGACCGTCCGAACCAGTTGTACATGGTCGGCTCGATGGGCTGCGTGACGCCGCTCGCGCTCGGCCTCGCGCTCGCGCGTCCCGACCTGCGCGTGGTGGCCGTCGACGGCGACGGCGCCGCGCTGATGCGCATGGGCGCATTCGCGACGCTCGGCACCTACGGCCCGGCCAATCTCACGCACGTGCTGCTCGACAACGGCGCGCACGAATCGACCGGCGGCCAGGCAACCGTATCGCAGCATGTGTCATTCGCGGGCGTCGCGGCCGCGTGCGGCTATGCGTCGGCGGTCGAAGGCGACACGCTCGACGTGCTCGATGCGGCGCTGGCCGCGTCGGACGACGCGAGCGGCGCACGCTTCGCGCGGCTCGCGATCCGCACCGGCGTGCCCGACGGCCTGCCCCGCCCGACCGTGACGCCGGTCGAGGTCAAGACCCGTCTGATGCGGCACATCGGCGCCGCGCAGACCGAAGCCCACGCTGAAGGAGCCCATTGATGCTGCTGCTGAACCCCGGCCCGGTCACGCTCACCGAACGCGTGCGCCGCAGCCTGCTGCAACCGGATCTGTGCCATCGCGAAAGCGAATTTTTCGATCTGCAGGACGAGGCACGCACGCGCCTCGTCGCCGCATACGAACTCGATCCGGCCGAATGGACCGCCGTGCTGATGACCGGCTCGGGCACGGCCGCCGTCGAAAGCATGATCGCGGCGCTGGTGCCGCAGGACGGCAAGCTGCTCGTGATCGAGAACGGCGTGTACGGCGAGCGCATCACGCAGATCGCGACGCAGTACGGGATCGCGCACGACGTGCTGAAGCACGAATGGATGCAGGCGCCCGATCTCGCGCAGATCGGTGCGAAGCTCGACGCGGGCGGGTACTCGCATGTCGCCGTGATTCATCATGAAACGACGACGGGCCGCCTGAACGATCTCGGCGCGATCGCCGACGTGTGCCGCGCGCGCGGCGTGAAGCTGCTCGTCGACGGCGTCAGCAGCTTCGGCGCGGAAGCGATCGATTTTGCCGGCGGCGACATCGACGCGGTCGCCGCGACCGCGAACAAGTGCCTGCACGGCGTGCCGGGCGCGGCGTTCGTGATCGTGCGCCGCAGCGCGCTCGCGAAGGCCGCGAGCCGCACGTACTACCTCGACCTCGGCCGTCTCGCGAAGCTGCAGGACCAGCGCAACACGCCGTTCACGCCGTCCGTGCACGCGTATTACGCGCTCGTCGAGGCGCTGCGCGAATTCGACGAAGCGGGCGGCTGGCGTGCGCGCCATGCGCGCTACAAGGCGCTCGCCGATCAGGCGCAGGCCGGCCTCGCCGCACGCGGGATGCCGCTGGTGCTGCCGGAAGGCGCGTCGTCGGTCGTGCTGCGCGCGTACCGGCTGCCGCAAGGCGTCACGTACGAGACGCTGCACAACGGGCTGAAGGCGCGCGGCTTCGTGATCTACGCGGGGCAAGGCGGACTGTCGAAGGAACTGTTCCGCATCTCGACGATGGGCGCGATCGAAGCGGCCGACGTCGAGCGGCTGCTGGACGGATTCACGGCACTCACGCGCTGAATGCCGATCGGTTCATGACAAAAGGCCCGCGAGGGCCTTTTTTGTCGATCGAGAATCCCGGGAACCGCTTCAGAGAATACGATCCAGCGCGCCGGCGAACCGCGCGACCGCGCCGTCGACGTCGTGCAGCTTGTCGAGGCCGAACAGGCCGATGCGGAAAGTCTTGAAGTCCTCCGGCTCGTCGCATTGCAGCGGCACGCCGGGCGCGATCTGCACGCCCGCATCGGCGAATTTCTTGCCGGACCGGATACCGTCGTCGTCGGTGTAGCAGACCACGACGCCCGGCGCCTCGAAGCCTTCGGCCGCCACGCTCCTGAATCCCTTGTCGGCCAGCAGCGCACGGATGCGCTTGCCGAGTTCGAGCTGCTCCGCCCTCACCTTGTCGAAGCCGTACGCGTCGGTTTCCTTCATCACGTCGCGCAGCGTCACGAGGCTGTCCGTCGGCATCGTCGCGTGATACGCGAAGCCGCCGTTCTCGTAGGCTTCCATGATCTGCAGCCATTTGCGCAGGTCGCACGCGAAGCTGGTGCTGGTCGTCGCGTCGATGCGCTCGCGCGCAAGCGGGCTCAGCATCACCAACCCGCAGCACGGCGATGCGCTCCAGCCTTTCTGCGGCGCGCTGATCAGCACGTCGACGCCGGTTGCCTGCATGTCGACCCAGATCGTGCCGGACGCGATGCAGTCGAGCACGAACATCCCGCCGACCGCATGCACGGCGTCGGCGACCGCGCGCAGATAGCCGTCGGGCAACATCATCCCCGATGCGGTTTCGACGTGCGGCGCGAATACCAGATCCGGCTTGTCGGCCTTGATCGCCGCGACCACCTCGTCGATCGGCGCCGGCGCATAGGCGGCCTGCCGGCCGGCTTCGACCGGACGCGCCTTCAGCACCGTCGACTCCGACGGAATGCTGCCCATGTCGAAAATCTGCGACCAGCGGAAACTGAACCAGCCGTTGCGGATGACGAGGCATTTCCGGTTCGTTGCGAACTGCCGGGCCACGGCCTCCATGCCGAACGTGCCGCTGCCCGGGACGACGATGGCCGCCTTCGCGTTATAGACTTTTTTCAGCGAGGCGGAAATATCGCGCATGACGCCCTGAAAAAGCTGCGACATGTGATTGATCGATCGGTCGGTGTAGACCACCGAATATTCGAGGAGCCCCTCGCGGTCGACATCGGGAAGTAATCCTGGCACGCTCGCCTCCGGTAAGTGATGACCCATGTAATCGGCGCAGCCCGTATCGGCGAATCGATACTGCGGTGCACCCATCCGGGTCTGCCTGTTGCGTCGATGAAAGCAGATTCTAACGAAAGCGGCTCGCTTGGGGAGATTTCGGTCGCGCGCGCACATCGAGACAAGCCGGCGCAAGAACGGCGATTATTCGATAAGCACCGGCAAGCGCAGCGCGCGTCCTGCAAGACTTCGCCGAACCGCCCGCCTACTCCACCACCTTCGCCCCGATCGCATCGGCCGGCACGGGCATCCGCGGCGCGTCGTCCCGAACGTGTCGCGCCTCGCGCGCCGCGAAGCGGTCCTTCAGCCGCAGACACGGCTTCTCGACGACGAAGTAGCTGGCGGTCGCCGCGATCAGCGCCCACACGATCCCGAGCGGAAACGCATGCGCGACAGGCAGGTCGGGATTCGCGAACGGCTGCTGCCACAGATACAGGCTGAACGAAATCGTGCCGACGAACACGACCGGCCCGGCCCGCAGCCACCGCGCGCACCAGAAGTCGCTGCGGAAGTTCAGCACGACGATCACGATCGCGATCAGCGCGGCTTCGAGCGTGACGCCGTAGGTCGCGTTCCAGAACCCGCCGAACCGATGCTCGGCCGCGGGCATCCCGAGCAGCACGACGAACACCAGCGCGGTCGCGATCCGCGACTCGCCGCGCCACGAGCGAATCCACGCTTCGAGCCGCGCCTGGTTGAGCGCCGCATAGCAGCCGATCAGGATCGGATCGATGCCGGTGTGCAGCATCATCCCCAACTGCCCGCGCAGCGACGGCGCCGCGAAATAGGTCGCCGCGCGCACCAGCGGCACGAGCAGGATCAGCGCGGCCAGCCAGCGCGTGCCGCGACGACGCGCGCCGAACACGAACAGCAGCGGCCAGAACCAGTAGAACTGCTCTTCGAGCGCGAGCGACCAGAAGTGGCCGAGATACCACGCGCCGTCCGGATGCAGCGCGTTGTCGCCGGTCAGCCCGAACCACGCCGAGTAGTTCCACAGATGCAGAGCCGCATACAGCCACTGACGGCGATCGACGTCGAGCCACCCGGCGACGGCCAGCACCGCGACGGTCGCGAGATACGCGTAGCAGGCCGGCCAGATCCGCAGCGCGCGGCGCACGTAGAACGACGTCAGCGCGATGCCGCCGGTGCGCGCCAGTTCGGCGCGCAGCACGTTGGTGATCAGGAAGCCGCTGAGGACGAAGAAGATCAGCACGCCGAGCCGGCCGTCGGCGATCAGCCGCAGCGGCGCGAACCAGCCGCGATAGCCGCCCGGCAGCACATGCTCGGCATGGCCGACGACGACCATCGTCACCGCGACGGCGCGCAACCCGGTCAGCTGCTTGACGCGAGGGTTCATCGGCTGGTTCCCGTTGGCACGGCAAGTGGGCAAGGGGCGTCCGGACATCCGCAATCGGCGGGCCGGAAACGCCGTCGCGATTTTGTCTGAAAAATATCGGAATGAAATTCCGTCAAAAATCTCCCGATGCCGCCGCAACCGCCCCGCCCTGGCCCGCCGACGGACTGCGCGGCGAATCGGCATAATGACGGGCGTTGGCCGCCACGGCCGGCCGATGCGCCCACAACGAACCTCTGCGGCACCGCAGCATCGTTTGCGGCCCATCTGCCGGCCTCTCCCGATCACGCCACCCTCATTCGGAGTCTGCCTCGTGTATCCACCGATCGAACCCTACGCTCACGGCCATCTCGACACCGGCGACGGCCACCGCATCTACTGGGAGCGCTGCGGCAACCCGGCCGGCAAGCCGGCCGTATTCCTGCACGGCGGCCCCGGCGCGGGCTGCAGCCCCGAGCACCGCCGGCTGTTCGATCCGCAGCGCTACGACATCCTGTTGTTCGACCAGCGCGGCTGCGGGCGCTCGACGCCGCACGCGAGCCTCGACAACAACACCACATGGCACCTGGTCGCCGACATCGAGCGCCTGCGCGAGATGGTCGGTGCGGAACAATGGCTCGTGTTCGGCGGCTCGTGGGGCAGCGCACTCGCCCTCGCGTATGCGGAGACGCATCCGCAGCGCGTAAGCGCGCTGATCGTGCGCGGCATCTTCACGATGCGTCGCGACGAATTGCTGTGGTACTACCAGGAAGGCGCGTCGTGGCTGTTCCCCGATCTGTGGGACGCATTTCTCGCACCGATTCCGGAGGCCGAGCGCGGCGACCTGATGGCCGCCTACCATCGACGGCTGACGGGCGACGACGAAGCCGCGAAGCTCGAGGCCGCACGCGCATGGAGCGTATGGGAAGGCCGCACGATTACGCTGCTGCCCGATCCCGAACTCGCCGCGCACTTCGCGGACGGCCACTACGCGCTCGCGTTCGCGCGAATCGAGAACCACTACTTCGTGAATCGCGGCTTCGTCGACGAAGGCCAGTTGCTGCGCGACGCGCATCGCCTGGCCGGCATTCCCGGCGCGATCGTGCAGGGCCGCTACGATGTCGCGACGCCGGCGCGCACCGCGTGGGACCTGTCGAAGGCGTGGCCCGAAGCGACCTTCGAGATCGTGCCCGACGCCGGACATGCCTACAACGAACCGGGCATCCTGAAGGCCTTGCTCGCCGCGACGGACCGCTTTGCCGGCTAGGTTCGCCGCACGGCGACGTCGGGCCGCACGGCGGCGCAACCGCGATCACGCGCGATCGCCGCTCAGGTAAGATGAGCGCGTTCCCGCCACGGTGGCGGGAATCCGGGACCGCTCGCAACGACGGCGGCCCACGAAGAAAAAACAATAGAGGGCCGAGAGATATGTCTGGCAATTCCGCCGCAGACTTCGCCGTCTGGCGGGCGATCCTGTCCGTTGCGCGCCATGCGCCGTCGCCTCACAACGTGCAGCCGTGGCGCGTGCAGCTGATTTCCGCCGATCGCGCGGAACTGTTCGTCGACGGGGCGCGCACGCTGCCGAAAGAAGACACGACCGGTGCGTTCCTGTTGTCCGCGATGGGCATGTTCATCGAGGCGATCGCGCTGCTCGCGGCGCCGCACGGGCTGCGCGTCGAATCGCAGCTCCATCGCCCGGTCGACGCATTCGCCGAGATGCTGTCGCGCCCCACGCCGCCCGGCCTGATTCCGTTCGCTTCGTTGCGGCTCGTGCCGGCTGCCGCCGACGCGCCGCGCGACGATCCGTCCGAACTGATGATGGCGCGCCGCACGTCGCGGCTGTCGATGGACCCGACGCCGGTGCCGGAGGCGGCGGTCACGCAGCTCGCGGCGCTGGCCGACGAATGGGGGCATCGCTACACGCACCTGTCGGGCGCGGAGCGCATCGAGCCGATCATTGCAACCAACATCGACGCCGTGTTCCACGACATGAACGTCGCGCACTATCACGACGAAATCACCGCGTGGTTCCGTTACAGCGAACGCACGACGCGCCGCCATCGCGACGGCCTCGACTGGCGCTGCATGAACCTGTCGCGCGGCGAGTTCTGGCTGTCTGCGCATCTGTCGAAAATCCTGCTGTTCGCGCCGACGCGCTTCTATTTCAAGCGCCGGTATCGCCGGCAACTGGGTCACGTGCCCGCGATCGGCGTGCTGAGCGGCGACTTCTTCAACCCCGCGAACGCGATCGACTCGGGCCGTTTCCTGCTGCGCTTCTGGCTCGCGTTGACGAGCCTGGGGCTGTACCTGCATCCGTACGGCAACCTCGTCACGAACCCCGATGCGGCCGCATGGTTCAGCGCGCAGACGCAGATCGACCGCGCATGGCTGATCTTCAAGATCGGCTACTCGCGCACGCCGCCGCAAAGCCAGCGCCGCACGCTCGCCGACATCCTCGTCGACACCCCGTCCCTCTCGCCGATGCCCGCATGAACACGCTCTATCGTCTCTGTCTCGACGCCGTCCTGTGGACGCTGTGGTTCCTTCGCCGACTGATCAGCCTCGACGGACGCCTGTACGTATTCCTCAACGCGCCGGTATTCCAGCCGTTCCTCGCCCACGTCGGCCGTATGCGCGCCCGCATGGCCTTCCTGAAGGCGAGCGCGGTATGCCCGGCGTACATCGCGTTCCTCGAGGCCGAGGGCTACGACGCGCGCGGCAAATGGCGGCTGTCGGACGTGCCGGTGATGACCAAGGAAAACTACATCAAGCGCTACTCGATCGAGCAGCGCTGCTACGGCGGCGCGATTCCGAAGTCGGGCGTCGTCATCGACGAATCGTCGGGATCGACCGGCCAGCCCAACAACTGGGTGCGCAGTGCGGCCGAACGCAGCGACGTCAAGCGCATCCTGCAGCTGAACTATCAGCTCGTGTTTCGCGACTCCGGCAAGATCCTGCTGAACTGCTTCGCGCTCGGACCGTGGGCAACCGGCATGAACGTATCGATGTCGCTCGTCGACGTCGGCATCATGAAGTCGATCGGGCCGGACCGGCTCAAGCTGATCAACACGCTGAAGCTGTTCGGGCCGAAATATCAATACCTGATCTTCGGCTACCCGCCGTTCATCCGTTCGGTGGTCGACGAATGCGATATCGACCTGAGCGCGTATCACATCGATTTCATCGTCGGCGGCGAAGGGCTGTCGGAAGCGCTGCGCGATCATCTGCTGCGCAAGGCGAACACGGTGATTTCGTCGTACGGCGCGTCGGACCTCGAAATCAACATCGGCGTCGAGACGCCGACGACGATCGGCCTGCGCCGCCTGCTGTCGGGTCGCCCCGAGCTGTGCCGCGAACTGTTCGGCCGCGATACGCCGCCGATGATCTTCCAGTACAACGCGCTCGACTACGTGATCGAGACGAATGCCGACGGCGAACTGCTCGTCACCATCGGCCGGCAGTCCGGCGCGGCGCCGAAGATCCGCTACAACATTCGCGATTCCGGCGGCACCTATGCGTTCCGCGCGCTGAACGAACGCCTGTCGAAACACGGGCTGCGGCTGACCGACTTCGCGCCGCGGACCAGCTATTTCCCGTTCCTGTTCGTGTATGGCCGCAACGATTCGAGCGTGCCTTTCTACGGCTCGAAGGTGTTCCCGTCCGACATCGAGCAGATCCTGTCCGCATCGCCCGCGCTGCACGAGGCCTTCAGCACGTTCCAGCTCGCGACGAGCGAGGACGCGCAGCTGACGAGCTTCCTGCATGTCCACCTCGAACGTGCGTCGGGCGACGCGCGCATGCCGTTCGACGATGCACGGCTGCATGCCGAGCTGTTCGACGGCCTGAAGCGCGTGAATCAGGATTTTCGCGAGGTGTCGAGGCTGTTCGATCCGGCGCAGCTGGTCGTGCATCTGCACGACCACGATACGGGCCCGTTCCGCGGGCGCGACATCCGCATCAAGAACAAGTACATCGCGTGACGCGAAGGTGCGCGGCGCATCACAGCGCGGCTTCGACGATCGTGCGGCCGCGAATCGCGCGCTCGACGAGCTGCTCGTCGCCCACCTTGCGGATCGCCTCGTCGAGCAGCCCTTCCGGCTCTTCCGTCGCCACCTTCAGCAAGCCGGACAGCCCGCGCGCATCGAGCACGACCAGCGTCTCCATCGAATCCGCGCGGCTGACGAGCACGCGGCGCAGCGCCGGCCCCGCGCCGAAACTCGCGCACAGCGCGATCGTTTCGTTGTCGAGCGTGTAGTCGAAATGCTTGATCATGGTTGCCGCCGTAGCAAGGAAATGACGAGGCGCGGCGCCGGACCGCGGTCCGGTCCGTTCGCCTGCCTCATCATGCTAGGCCGGCAGTATTAACGAAGACTTAAACGGCGAATGCTGACGGCCACGCCGCATTACGCGGCGTCGAGCGGCTCGACCGTCACGCCGACCTTCAGTTCCTGGTCCGCGCCGCCGCCGCGAATCACGCCGCGCAGCGGCGTCACGTCCGCATAGTCGCGGCCGATCGACAGCATCACGTAGTCGTCGCCCGGCGCGCGGTCGTTGGTCGGATCGAGCTGCAGCCAGCCGCCGTCCTCGGGCCACGCCGGATCGTAGACCTCGACCCATGCATGCGACGCATCCGCGCCGATCAGCCGCGGCTGCCCCGGTGGCGGCTGCGTGAGCAGATAGCCGCTCACGTAGCGCGCGGCCAGCCCGAGCGAGCGCAGCGAGCCGATCATCACGTGCGCGAAATCCTGGCAGACGCCCTGGCGCAGGCGCAGCGCATCGAGCGCCGTCGTCGTGATGTCGGTGCTGTTCGGCGTATACGCGAAATCGGCGTGAATCCGACGCATCAGGTCCCATGCGGCCTGCACGAGCGGCCGCTGCGGCGTGAAGCTGGCCGCCGCGTACGCGGCGAGTTCGGGATCGCACGCGACGTGCGGCGACGTGAACACGAATTCGCTCGCGGCGTCGTACGGCTGCCCCGCGCGAAACCGGAGCCGGTCGCGCACGGCTTCCCACGCGGTCGCGCGGGCGGCGTCGGGCCGCGCGATCGCCGGCGGCGGCGCGCCGCGCGCGCCGAGCGACCATGCGGGCGGCGTCACGCGCACCGTACTGCGGCTGCGCACGAGCAGCGCGTCGTGCGGCTGGTTCAGCGCGAACGACGCGCGCGCATTGCCGAACGCGTCGAGCTCGGTGCCGACCGATGCCGGCGCAGGCTCGATGTCGAGCGCGAACGACAGCACCTGCTGGCGCGGCGTCGCGAGCGGCTGCAGGCGCGCCTGGTGCTGCGCCGATTCGACGCGCGCCGCGTATCGGTATTCGGTATCGTGCGTGACGCGCAGCAACCGGCCCGGCCCGGCGGACGGCGATGCGGCAATTGATGCGGCTGATCCGGTTGATGCAGCGCCCGACCGGCCGTCGCCGACACCAGGCGGCGTCTTCGCTGCGGCTTTCGTCGTCACCATAGCGTCCTGCCCGCCTCGCGCACGTGGCTGAAATAGCGTTCGCCGATCCGGTTCGACAGCTCCCACACCGCCTTCGCGGCCGTGTCGAGCGCGGCGAGCAGCTTGTCGTGCCGGCCGTCCTCGCCGGTCTCGCACAGCTCGTGCAGCGACCACGACGGCACGTCCGGAATCGTCTCGGCGAGCTCGGACAGCGCATAGCCTTCGCTGCGCTCGACCTTCGTCAGCCGCCCGCGCAGCGCCTGCACGACCCATCCGAGCGAGCGCGGGTTGTCGGTATCGAGCACCACGAGCGACAGCAGCGGCGCGACGTCGAAGCCGCGCTGGAACCGCGAGCGGAACGTGATCGTGCTGTCGAACAGTTCCAGCACGAGCTCGAAGCCGTCCTGCCGGTGCACGGCGCCCTCGTCGAACGCGAACTTCAGCACGCTGCACAGAAAATCCATCCGGTCGATCTGCCGGCCGATCGACAGCAGCCGCCAGCCGTCGTCGCGCGTCATGTTGTCGGTCTGCGCGCCAGTGATCGCGCCGAGCAGCAGGCCGAGGCGCTCCAGCAGCTGCAGCGCCTCGTTGCCGATCTGCTCCTCGGCTTCCGGATGATCGGCGCTGTCCGCGAACAACTGCGTCGCATCGTCGATCAGCCGCCACTGCTCGGTCGACAGGCGCTCGCGGATCGCCGCAGCGGCCGCCCGCATCCCGAACAGGCACGATGCAATTCCCGACGTGCGGTCGGCGCCGCGCGTCAGCGACGTCGCGAGCGCATGCTGGAACGCGCGCGGCGCATCGACGGCGTTCGGCGCGTCAGCGCTCAGCAGTCCGGTATCGCGGCACAGCACGTCGATCAGCTCCAGGTGCGCGGGACTGTCGACGTCGTCCTCGCCGCGCAGCCGTTCGAGCGCGGCCCGCGCGAGCCGCATCAGGTTGGTCGCGCGCTCGGTGTAGCGGCCGAGCCAGAACAGGTTCTCCGCCGCGCGGCTCGCGATCGCGCGCGGCGGGCCGACCAGATCGTCCGGGCCGAGATGGGTCTGCAGCAGCGTCGTCGAATCGACGATGCCTTCGGTCATCACCCAGGTGTCGACGGTGCTGCCGCCGCGCGGCATCGGCGCGTTGAACAGCGCGTCGCGCGTGCCGACCCGCGACAGCCCGCCCGGCAGCAGGCGCCAGCGCTGTGCGCCGTCGGCAAGCGCGAACACGCGCAGCAGCAGCGGCTTCGGCACGATGCGCGCGCCGCCGTCGCCGTCCGGCGAGTCGCGCCCCGGCCAGGTCGGCGCCTGCGACAGCGGCAGGTCGGCCTGCACCGTATAGTGCTCGGGGCGCGCGAGAATCCGCGCACGCCATTCGGCGAGCTGCGCCGGCGCGAGCCGCGAGCCGATCACCGGCTCGAACGGGCCGCCGTCCTGCACCTCGGGCGGATACGCGGCCTTCACGATGCCGCGCGCGAGCTGCGGCAGCGCGTCGTCGCACGCGGCGGCCTCGCCGCACCACCACGAGTGCACGGCGGGCAGCGTCAGCGTTTCGCCGAGCAGGCTCTCGGCGAGGCGCGGCATGAAGCCGAGCACGCCCGGCGATTCGAGGAAGCCCGAGCCCGGCGCGTTCGCGAGCAGCACATTGCCCGCGCGCACGGCCTGCAGCAGCCCCGGCACGCCGAGCAGCGAATCGGGGCGCAGTTCGAGCGGATCGAGCCACGCGTCGTCGACGCGCCGCAGGATCCCGTGCACCGGTTCGAGCCCGCGCAGCGTCTTCAGGAACACGTGGTTGTCGCGCGCAGTCAGGTCGCCGCCCTCGACGAGCGTCAGGCCGAGGTAGCGCGCGAGATAGGCATGCTCGAAATAAGCCGCGCTGTGCGGCCCGGGCGTCAGCAGCACGATCCGCGAATTCCGGCGGGTCGGGCTGAGCGCCTGCAGGCTCTCCAGCAGCGCACGGTACGCGGCCGCGAGCCGCTGCACGCGCAGCCCGCGAAAGCCGCGCGGGAACAGCCGCGACACGATCAGCCGGTTTTCCAGCAGATAGCCGAGCCCGGCCGCGCCCTGCGTGTGCTGCGCGACGATCCGCCACTGCCCGTCGGGGCCGCGCGCCAGGTCGAACGCGATCACGTGCAGCCACGTGTCGCCCGGCACGCGTGCGCCGCGCATCGCGCGCAGGTAGCCCGGATGCCCGGTGACGAGCGCGGGCGGCAGCAGCCCGCGCTGCAGGATCGTCTGCGGCCCGTACAGGTCGACCATCGTCGCGTTGAGCAGCCGCGCGCGCTGCAGCACGCCGCGCTCGATCGCGACCCAGTCCTCGGGCGTCACGATCAGCGGCAGCAGGTCGAGCGACCACGGTCCGGCCGCGCCGTCGCCGGCGCGCTGCTCGTGCAGCTGGTAGAACAAGCCGTTGTCGCGCATGCGCCGGTGCAGCGCGTCCGCGCGGCGGTCGAGATCGGCGACGCCGTCGCTGCCGATCGACGTGAAGAAGCTGCGCCACGCAGGCGCGAGCGCGGGCGCGTGCAGGCCGGCGACGCTGCCGCGCAGTTCGTCGTAGCGGCCGGCGGCCGCCGGCGCGGCAAGCGCGGCGGCCAGCTCGGCCGCGTCCGGCTGCGCGCCGGTATCGAAGAGCGTGGGCATCGCGTCGGTGTCGGCGAGATCGTCGGGGTGAATGGGCGGCACGATAGCGTTCCGTCGTCAGAGGGCGATCGCCCGCGCGCGCGGCTGCACCGGCGGCCCGCCGCCGCGCACGCGGGCGGTCTGCCGGCATCCTAGCACTCCGGCGAGGCAGCCACCGACTGGCAGGCGGAAAGATCGAGCGCCGCGCATCGCGATCGCGCCCGTCACCCGGGTCGCCGCAGGTCGAGCGTGAACGGAAATTCGCGGCTCGGCGCGGCCGCCACGACCTCCATCCGTCCCGGCGTGTGCCCCATCGCGACGAATCGCGCGAGCCGGCGGCTCTCGGCCTCGTACGCATTCACCGGGAAGGTCGCGTAGTTGCGCCCGCCCGGGTGCGCGACGTGATACCGGCAACCGCCCAACGAGCGCGCGAGCCACGTATCGACGACATCGAAGGTCAGCGGCGCGTGCACGCCGATCGTCGGGTGCAGCGCGGACGGCGGCGACCACGCCTTGTAGCGCACGCCCGCGACGTATTCGCCAACGGTGCCGGTCGGCTGCAGCGGCAGCGCGCGGCCGTTGACGGTCACGACGTGCCGGTTGTCGTTCAAGCCGGTCACGCGCACCTCGAGCCTTTCCACCGACGAATCGACGTAGCGCACCGTGCCGCCGACCGCGCCCTCCTCGCCCATCACGTGCCACGGCTCCAGCGCGCCGCGCAGCGTCAGCGCCATCCCGCTCACCGCGATCTGCCCGAACAGCGGAAAACGGAATTCGAAGTGCGGCGCGAACCACGCGGGATCGAAGCCGAACCCGGCGTCGCGCAGCTCGGCCAGCACGTCGTCGAAATCCATCTTCAGGAAGGCCGGCAGCATGAAGCGGTCGTGCAGCGCAGTGCCCCAGCGCGTCAGCGGCGTCGTGTACGGCGCGTGCCAGAAGCGCGCGACCAGCGCGCGCAGCAGCAGTTGCTGCACGACGCTCATCCGTGCATGCGGCGGCATCTCGAACGCGCGCAGTTCGAGCAGGCCGAGCCGGCCGGTCGGCGAGTCGGGCGAATACAGCTTGTCGATGCAGAATTCGCTGCGGTGCGTATTGCCGGTCACGTCGATCAGCAGGTTGCGCAGCACGCGATCGACGAGCCAGGGCGGCATGTCCTGCCCGTACAGCAGCTTGTTGCGCTGGATCTCCGCGAACGCGATGTCGAGTTCGTACAGCTGATCGTTGCGCGCCTCGTCGACGCGCGGCGCCTGGCTGGTCGGCCCGATGAACAGCCCCGAGAACAGGTACGACAGCGACGGATGGTTATGCCAGTACGCGATCAGGCTCGCGAGCAGGTCCGGGCGGCGCAGGAACGGGCTGTCGGCGGGCGTCGCGCCGCCGAGCACGAAGTGGTTGCCGCCGCCGGTACCGACGTGACGGCCGTCGACCATGAATTTCTCGCTGCACAGCCGCGACTGCCAGGCGGCGTCGTACAGGAATTCGGTCTGGTCGACGAGTTCGTCGAAACTCGATGCCGGATGGATGTTCACCTCGATCACGCCGGGATCGGGCGTCACCTGCAGCACCTTCAGCCGCGCGTCGCGCGGCGGCGGATAGCCTTCGAGCACGAGCTTCACGCCGAGCGCGTGCGCGGTCAGCTCGATCGCGCCGAGCAGCTCGAGATAGTCGTCGAGCGCGGCAAGCGGCGGCATGAACAGGTACAGCACGCCGTTACGGGCCTCGACGCACAGCGCGGTGCGCGTGATCCACGCGGCCGACTCGAAGCGCTCGGGCCGGCGCCGCGCATCCTCGGCGGCCGGCCGCCCGTCGCCGCCGGCGGCGCCGTCGTCGCGCCACTGCATCACGGTCTGCGCGGCCGCCTCGCGATGCACGCCGGTCAGATAGCGCGGCGCGTCGGCCGCGCCCGCATAGCGCGCGCGGAACGCGGCCGCATCGGGCAGCGCATCGCGCGGCGCGAACGGATCGCGTTCGACCAGATACGGATAGTCGCCGCGCGCGACCCACGGCAGCGAATCGAGCGGCAGCCGATAGCCCATCGGCGAATCGCCGGGCACGAGGTACATGCGCTCGTCGCGGAAGAACCACGGGCCCGTCTGCCAGCGCGGGCCGTCGAGTGCGGGTCGAGCGCCGCCCGAACCGTCTTCGACGCGCTTGATCGGCAGCACGTAGCCGACCACGCTGTCGAGCCGCTGTTCGAACACCTTGCGCAGCCGCGCGCGTTCGAGCTCGTCGTCCAGGCGCGAATCGAACGGATCGACGTTGACCGGCAGCCGGCGCTCGCGCCACAGGTAGTACCACACGTCCTCGTAGCCGGGCCGGATGAATTCGTCGGTCAGGTTCAGGCGCGCCGCCAGCGCGTCGATGAAGCGCTTCGCGTCGTCGGTCGTATGGGCGGACGGCTCGCGCTCGTCCGCGAACAGCGACGGATCGTTCCATGCGGGCTGGCCGTCCGCGCGCCAGAAGATCGACAGCGCCCAGCGCGGCAGCTGCTCGCCCGGATACCACTTGCCCTGCCCGAAATGCAGGAAGCCGCCGTCGCCGTATTCGGCGCGCAGGCGCTGCACGAGTTCGGTCGCGTAGCCGCGCTTGGTCGGGCCGAGCGCATCGGTGTTCCACTCCGCGCCGTCGCGATCGTCGATCGACACGAAGGTCGGCTCGCCGCCCTGCGTGAGACGCACGTCGCCGGCCGCCAGCGCGCGATCGACCTGCGTGCCGAGCGCGCGCACGGTGTCCCACTGCGCATCGGTATACGGCTTCGTCACGCGCGGCGATTCGTACACGCGCGTGACCGTCATCTCGTGCTCGAACGCGACCTCGCATTCGTCGATCAGCCCTTCGACGGGCGCCGCGCTGGTCGGCTGCGGCGTGCATGCGAGCGGGATATGCCCTTCGCCGGCCAGCAGGCCCGAGGTCGGATCGAAGCCGATCCAGCCCGCGCCGGGCAGGTAGACCTCGCACCACGCGTGCAGGTCGGTGAAATCGACCGACGTGCCGCTCGGGCCGTCGAGCGATTTCACGTCGGGCGTCAGCTGGATCAGGTAGCCCGACACGAAGCGCGCGGCGATGCCCAGATGCCGGCACAGCTGCACGAGCAGCCAGCCGCTGTCGCGGCACGATCCCGACGCGAGTTCGAGCGTCTGCTCGGGCGTCTGCACGCCGGGCTCCATCCGCACCAGATAGCGGATGTCGTGCTGCAGCTGCCGGTTCAGCGCGACCAGGAAATCCACGGTGCCGGCCGGCGTGCGATCGACGCCGTCGAGATACGCGCGAAATGCCGGCGACGCGCTGGTCGCCGGATCGCAGGCGAGATACGGCGCAAGCTCGGTCTTCAGCGCCTCGTCGTACTGGAACGGATAGCGTTCGGCGCTGCTTTCCAGGAAGAAGTCGAACGGGTTGTACACCGACATCTCGGCGACCAGATCGACCGTGATCTCGAAGTGCCGCGTGCGCTCCGGAAACACCAGGCGCGCGAGATAGTTCGAGAACGGGTCCTGCTGCCAGTTGACGAAATGCTGCGCCGGCTCGACCGTCATCGAATACGCGACGATCGGCGTACGGCAGTGCGGCGCGGGGCGCAGCCGCACGATCTGCGGACCGAGGTTGACGAGCCGGTCGTAGCGGTAGCGGGTGGTGTGATGCAGCGCGACGTGAATGGGCATGGGAGAGCCGCTCGGTTCGGGTTGGGCCGGCCGCGCGTGCCGCGTCGTCGGGACGAACGCGGCGGCGCGGCGAATTCGGCGAAGGGGCGCGTCAGACCAGTTCGGGCGACTGCACGACGCTGATCTCGACGCCGACCGCGCTCGCGCCGAGCCCCGTCACGGGCTGCGCGTCGCGGTAATCGAGGCCGACCGCGATGCGCACGTAGCGCTCGTCCGGGCAGCGGTTCATGAACGGATCGAAGCCGACCCAGCCGAGCCCTTCGACATAGGCCTCGGCCCACGCGTGGCCGGCCGGCTGCTGCGCCAGCGCGGCGGCCTGCGGCTGCGCACCGAGCGCGGCCGGCGGCAGTCCTTGCGACTGCGACTGCGACTGCGCGGCATGCGACGCGCCGAGCGCCTGCTGCATGCCGTCGCCGATCTGCAGCGCGAGCGCCGCCTCTGCGTCGTCGCCCGCCTGCTGCTTCGCGTCGGCGATGCGCTGCATCGCGCTGTCGGCCAGCACGTAGCCCGACACATAGCGCGACGGAATCTTCAGCACGCGCGCGGCCGCGATGAACGCATGCGCATGGTCGCGGCTGGTGCCCTCGCCGCTTTGCAGCGCGGTTTCCGCATCGACGGGCGCGTCGGCCGCAGTGTGCGGCGCATACGCGATGCGGCCGTGCACTTCCGTCATCAGCCAGTGCAGCGCGTCGAGGCTGTGCGGCGGGATCGGCAGCGCGTCGGCCAGCGCGCGCACGGTGTCGCCCGCTTTCGTGAGCGCCGTCTCGCGCTCGAAGATCCACGGCGGCGCATAGCCTTCGGGATGGCCGACGATGCCGGCGCGATCCTGCGTCTCGACGACGCCGGCCGCGACCACGACGATATCGGCCTTCGCGCCGCGATCGTGACGCACCAGATCGATCCGGTTGCCGAACCCGTCGGCATACGACAGCGCCGGCTCGACGCCGTCGATCGTGACCTGCCACGCGCGCACCGTCTGTCCGGGGCCCGACTGCGGGCGCAGCCGCAGCCGCTGCAGCGCATGGGCCGCCTGATCGTCGAACTGGTAACGCGAGATGTGTCGGATGGCGAGTCGCATGGCGGGCCTCAGTCGAAGTTGTATGCCTGGGCGATTTCGAGCCCGAGGCTGTTGTTGCGGCCGATGAAGTCGGTCAGGAATTCGTGCAGGCCGCTCTTGAAGATCCGCTCGACCGTGTTGTCGGACAGCATCTGCAGGATCTTCGCGGCCGTGTCGTGACACGGATGTGTCACGCCGTAATCCTTCGCGAGCAGGCTCAGGCTCGACACGACGCGCCCGTAGCAATAACGCAGCGAACGCGGCATGCGGCCGTTCAGGATCAGGTAGTCGGCGATGTTCAGCGGCTTGTACTGCACGTCGTACACCCAGCGGTACGAACGGTGCGCGGCCACGCAGCGCAGGATCGTCTCCCACTGGTAGTTGTCGAGGATGGTGCCGACGTGCGACACCGACGGCAGCAGCAGGTGGTATTTGACGTCGATGATGCGCGCGGTATTGTCGGCCCGCTCGATGAATGCGCCGATCTGCGCGAAATCGAAGATCTCGTTGCGCAGCATGGTGCTGTAGAAGCTGCCGAGGATCAGCGCGGTTTCGCGCTTCACCTGGTCGAGCACCGCCGGCAGATCGCCCTCCGGCACCGGCTGCGCGAACGCGCGCCGCAGCGCGAGCCATGCGCCGTTCACGCTCTCCCACGCCTCGCGCGTCAGCGCGGTACGCACCATCCGTGCGTTCGAGCGCGCGGCCTCGATGCACGACAGCACGCTCGACGGATTGTCGAGATCGCGCAGCAGATAGTCGGTCACGGTGTCGGCCGCGTAGGCGTCGTACTTTTGCCGGTAGCCGTCGTCGGCACCCGAGCTGACCAGTACCGACGACCATTCGGCCGGCGCGTCGGCCGTGCGCGTCAGCGCCATGCGCAGCCCGGCATCGACGATGCGCGCGATGTTTTCCGCGCGTTCGATATAGCGGTACATCCAGTAGAGACCGCTCGCAGTGCGTCCCAGAAGCATCTCGTGTCCACTCCGTGTTGGTTCGGTTCGCGCGCCGCGGACGGCGCGCGCAGTCGCCTCCGGCTCAGTCGGCCAGCACCCAGGTGTCCTTGGTGCCGCCGCCCTGGCTCGAGTTGACGACGAGCGATCCTTCCTTCAGCGCGACGCGCGTGAGCCCGCCCGGCGTGATGCGGATCCGGTCCGACACCAGCACGAACGGCCGCAAGTCGACGTGGCGCGGCGCGAGGCCGGCTTCGGTCAGGATCGGCGTCGTGGACAACGCCAGCGTGGGTTGCGCGATGTAGTTCGCGGGACGCGCACGCAGCTTCGCGGCGAACGCGTCGATCTCGGCCTTCGACGCGCACGGCCCGACCAGCATTCCGTAGCCGCCCGAGCCGTGCACTTCCTTCACGACGAGTTCGTCGAGATGGTCGAGCACGTACTTCAGGCTGTCGGCCTCGCCGCAGCGCCAGGTCGGCACGTTCTCGAGCAGCGCCTTGCGGCCCGTGTAGAACTCGACGATCTCCGGCATGTACGAATAGATCGCCTTGTCGTCGGCGATGCCGGTGCCGGGCGCGTTCGCGATCGTGATGTTGCCCGCGCGGTACACGTCCATGATCCCCGCGACGCCGAGCACCGAATCGGCGCGGAACGTGAGCGGATCGAGGAACGCGTCGTCGACGCGGCGATACAGCACGTCGATCGGCCGGAAGCCTTCGGTCGTGCGCATCGCGACGCGGCCGTCGATCACCTGCAGGTCGCTGCCCTCGACGAGATGCACGCCCATCTGGTCGGCGAGGAACGAATGCTCGTAGTACGCCGAATTGTGGATGCCGGGCGTCAGCACCGCGACGGTCGGGTTGTCCGCGTTGCCGCCCGGCGGGCACACGGCCGCGAGCGACTGGCGCAGCATCTGCGGATAGGTCTCGACCGGGCGCACCTTCACCTGCTGGAACAGCTCGGGGAAGAGCTGCATCATCGTCTCGCGGTTTTCCAGCATGTACGACACGCCGGACGGCGTGCGCGCGTTGTCTTCGAGCACGTAGAACTCGTTCTCGCCGGTGCGCACGATGTCGACGCCGATGATGTGCGTGTACACGTTGCCCGGCGGCCGGAAATCGATCATCTCCGGGATGAACGCGTCGTTGTGCGCGATCAGGTGCTTCGGCACGATCCCCGCGCGCACGATTTCCTGGCGGTGGTAGATGTCGTCGAGGAACGCGTTGAGCGCCATCACGCGCTGCTCGATGCCGAGCGACAACCGGCTCCATTCGGCGCCGGAGATGATGCGCGGCACGATGTCGAACGGGATCAGCCGTTCGGCCGCCTGCGCGTCGCCGTACACGGCGAACGTGATGCCCGTCCTGCGGAACACGCCTTCCGCGTCGTGGGCCTTCTGGGCGAGGCTCGCGGGATTCTGCGTATCGAGCCACTGTTTGAGACGCGCATAAGGCGCCCTCACACTCTCGCCGGATTGCAACATTTCATCGAATGGCTTCATCGATCTTTTCTCCATCGATCGTTTTCCCCGGCATTGCGCATGCCGGACCGGCGTAACGACTGCCAAGCAAGTAGCGTGCCTTTCGATACCCCCGTCTCGGGCCGTGGCGGGCCCGTCACATCGCACCACGACGGTGCAGCGCGCGACGCCGATCGCGGCAGCGATGCCCCGCGATCGCGCACGGCCGTTGCTACGCCGCGCTTGTCGAGCATAGTTCTCCCGCGTGTCACGAATATGCAATCTGCACTGCACCAAATCCGCGCCGCGCCGTCGCTGCGATCGGTCGTTCCGCGCGCCGTGCATCCCGACGCGGCCTTTGCTCCGCGCGGGTCGCTGCGCGGCATCGCCGCTTCGAGACGCACGTGTCCGACGCGTGGGACATGTCGAAAGGACGGCGGTCGACGCAACGCACCCGGCCGCGTTCGGGACACGCGTCGCCCTCGTGTTAACCCGGCCATGCGATCGAATGCGGGTTAGTCCGGGTTGCCGGATAAACGCAGTCGATGCCGTGCAATACGCCTCTGCGCCGGCACGATCGATTGCTTGCGCCACGCGTGTTCATCACACGTAACGCGTTCGTTCGACCGTGCGCTGCGCGCTCGAACGTATGCCCGTGTCGTCACTCGCCACCGTCCGCAATGCCCGTCATCGCATGCGTTCCGCGATCGCGCCGCACCCGCGATCGATATCATCGAACAAACAAACGTTTGCGAGTCCGAATCGTACTCGTTACTCGTTTCGCCTCGACCCCGAATAATCGTTCTGCTTTGAAAAAAGAAATACCCTGTTACAGAACAAAATAAAAGTTTCCATTTACTTGTAACCGACATATATGACCAAAACTTCGCACCCTCTTTTTTAAATCGATCCAACTGCAACCTGCATCCTATAATTGCGTGCGAGCACAGAGGCAAAAAATTCATTTCCTCAGTCGTTATTTTCGGCACGAATGTAGATACCACTGCCGTCAAATATTACGTACAGGATCATCGCTACCGGCCCGCGCGCTCCGATGTCGGCAATATCGACTTTCTTCAGCATTAAAGACAAACAACAGACCTTTCATAATCCTATTTAAATAGGATCTTTTGTGGCGTCCCACTCATGCCACACGCGGTTGTTTGTTCAAAATCCATCGTGTATCAATAGCGTGTCTCGAAGAAGCACGACGGTAAATTCCGAAGCGGAATAAATATTGCGAATGATTTCATTTTGGACGGAGGCTGGAATGTCATCTTCGTTTAGAACGCAGACGCGCCCGTTTTTAGGCATTGCCCTGTCCGCGCTGTGCGTGAATGCGGCTGCACAGACGCCTGTGCGGGCACCCGCATCCGATGCGAATACGGGTCGCTACGTGATCTCGTACGTCTGCGGCGACGCGCAGATCGACGGCACCGCACCGCTTCCGCCCGACGGGCGCCCATACAACCTCGGCGTGTCGTTTGCGTCGGCCAAGACCGGCCAGCCGATTGCGAACGTGCAGGTGCGCCTGCGACGCCACGGCCGCGTGCTCGTCGAATTCAACGCGTCCGGATCGCGCTGCCTGTTCAGCGTCCCCGAGGCGAGCTACCGGATCGAGGGCACCTATCAGGGTGCCGAACAGTTCGCGATCGTCGAAACCGGCGCACTGACCACGCAGCTGCGATGGTGAGTCCCGCCTGAAGCCGAGCGTCGGGCGCGCCCGATCGCACCGCCCACCGCAAGCTCATCGAAGCGAGGAACCTTGAATGACTCGTGCAGAACGACCTGACGACAACCCCATGCGCCAGCCGAAGCCCTCATGGGGTCCGGGAAAGAATGCGGCACTCAGCTTCGTCGCGTTTGCCGCGATCTTCGGCGTCTTCGCGTATGTCGAGCGAGACGTGGGTGTCGGCCATGGCGACGTGACGCACGATCTGTCCAGGTTGATCGGGAACACGATCGGGCAATACCGCCACGCGATCGTGACGGCCGCCTCCGGCGCCTCCGACGCGATCGGCACCGCCACGCGCAGCGAGCCGCCGGCAACGGTGCCGCAGGCCGCGCCGCCCGCGGCCGCGGTGTCGCCGACGCCGACCGTATCGTCGTACGCATCGGCGGCGGCGACCTCGGCCGCACCGCCGGCCACGCTCGCGGCCAATCCGGAACCCCCGTATCACGCCACCGCGAAGCACGCGCGGGCGTCGCATGCGCGGCCGCTGACGACGGCCGCCGATACGCATTCGACACCGGCCCACGGCCGCGTCCGTGCGCGGCCGGACGACACGCATCGCACGTCGCGTCCGGCGGCGTTCGCAAGCGCCAGAAAACCTCCGGATGTCACGCCGAGGCCGCAGCCGTTCAACGACGACGCACCCCGCTTGCAGACGGCCAGCGTCACCCGCGAGGAACTGGAAGGCGCCCGGGCACTGGCGAAAGCACGCTGGTGCGCACAGATCAGCGAATGGAGCTGTGTCGAACAGAACGCGAGCCGGGCGCTCGCCATCGACCCGAGGAACAGCGAATCGCGTGCGCTGCTGGGGCAGGCGATCCGCAATCGCCTGTAAAGCGACCGGGCGCGCCGGGCCTTTTTCCCGGACCGGCGCCGATCGGCGGCGAACCTCTTCGGGTGTGCACCGAGGTGATCGTTTCTAACCGAGGTGATCGTTTCACCAAGTGAGGACACACCGTGGCTAACAATCGTGAACAACAATGCACCACCGTCGCGCCGCCCACCCGGCGGATCCTCCTGCATGCGCCGCTCGTCTTGCTGCTCGTCGCATCGGGCTCCTGCTTCGCCGCCGACGGCGACACCGAATCGGGCGGTGCAAGCGAGATCGCCGGAACGAACGGCGCACCGGATGCCAAGCCTTCGGACACGCCGACCGCAGGCGCCCCGACGCAGCTTGCCGCGCTCGCCGACGCTCAGCCGCCGAACGCCCCGACGCTGATTGCGCAGGCATCGGGCGCCGCGACGCCCGCTCCGTCGGTGCCCGCTCCGACGATGCCCGCGGTGCCCGCGCCGGGCGCCGCGATGCCGGGCACGCCGCCGTCGACGACGCCGATGCCCGGCTCGCCGCCGTCGAGTGCGCAGCAGCCCGAAGCGCAAACCCCGAACGCGCAGGCGCCGAACCTGCGCACCGCCGATCGCGAGACCATCCGCAACGACGTGTTCGGCCTTGCCGCGAGCGGCGGCGCGATCAAGGCGCTCGACGAAGCGAAGGCGCGACCCGACGCGTTCTCGGCCGTCGATCTCGCGCAACTGGAAGAACTGTCGATTCGCCAGCAAGTGCGCGGCGGCCGCGACAAGTCGCGCTCGATGACGAGCGCCGATCGCTTCGACGGCCTCGACAGCGCGCTGCGCGCCGCCGACGACCTCGACCGGCGCATGCCGGCCACGCCCGAGTATTCGGCGGTCAGGACCTCGCTCGCCGGAGACCGGACGGTCGCCTACGCCGCGCGCGGCGACATGAACAAGGCTGTCGCGACGTTCGAAACGATTCCGCCGGATGCGGAGATTTCGGTCGATGCGCTGGCGGCCGTCGGCGACGCCTATCTGTATCTGAACGAACCGGGGAAAGCCAACGTCGTCTATCAGCGCGCACTGACGCAGGCGACCGCGTCGCCGACCGATCACGCGACGCGCGGTTTCCAGTACGGCGCGCGCACGCGCCCGATCGAGCTGCGCGAAGGCCTGTTCTGGTCGTATATCGACCAGGGCCGCGCGAGCGACGCCGGCAAGGTGCTCGACGACATGGGCAAGTCGCTGCCGGCGGCCGGCCAGGTGAACACCTGGGGGCCGGCGAACGACGACTACCTGCGCTACTACCGGCTGCGCGCGCAGTACCTGATCAATACCGGCCACGTCGACGAAGGCATCGCCGCGCTGGAACAGCTCGAAAAGCAGGTGCCGTTCAACGCCGAGGTCCGCGCCGCGCACGCCGACGCGGTTTCGGGCCAGTCGCATCCGCGTCAGGCGATTGCGATGTACCGCGCGTCGCTGACCGATCACCCCGACAGCGTTGAGATGCTCGCCGGGCTCGGCCGCGCGTCGCTCGCGGCGGACGACTACGCGACCGCACGCAGCGTCAACCAGACCTTCGACAACACGTTTCCCGACAGCGGCGCGGTGCGCCAGTTCAAGCGCGACTACAACGCGTACCGCAGCCCCGTGTTCACGACCGACCTCAGCTACGAACACGGCAACAGCGCATTGGCCGACAACGCGTTCACGTCGGACAGCTACGTGTTTTCGCAACCGTTCGGCGACAACTGGCGGGTCTTTTCGCACACGTTCTACGGCCATGCGCAAACCGACAGCGGCGACGTCAGTCGGACGCGCACCGGCGTCGGCGGCGACTACCGGCACGGGCCGCTGACCATCATGGGCGAGGTCACGCGCTCGTTCGGCTCGGACCGGCGCACCGGCGGCCGCGGTTCGATCGCCTACGCGCTCAACGACTACTGGACGGTGAGCGGCTCGCTCGACACCAACGACAACTCGCTGCCATGGAAAGCCTATGCCGCGCATGTATGGGGCCGCACCGCGAACGTCGAGGTCGTGTACCGCCAGAACGACCGGCGCGAGGTCAAGCTGAGCTACGGCGTGAGCCGCTACAGCGATTCGAACCTGCATCAGGAGATTGCCGCGACCGCCACGCAGCGCGTGTACACGTCCGCGAACCAGCTCGTCAACGTATCGCTGGATCTCGGCACCGACAGCAACACGCGCAACGACGTGTCCTACTTCAGCCCGGGCCGCGACTATGCCGCCGCGGCGACCGTGATGCACCAGCTGACGATGTGGAAGAAGGGCGACATGTCGCTGCAGCAGCGCATCTCGGTGTCCGGTGGTGCATACAACGAGCGCGGCTTCGGCACCAGCGCGCTGTGGAGCGCGCGCCTCGAGCACGCGTGGACCTTCAAGCACGACATCACGCTGAGCTACGGCGTCGAAGTCGGCAGCCACGCGTACGACGGCCAGCGCGAACGCTCCGAAACCGGCTTCATGTCGGTCAACCTGCCGTTCTAGCAACAGGAGTTCACTTCATGCAATCCAGACGGACCTTCATGTGCGGATGCCTCGGCGCGTTTGCCGCCTGTTCGCTGTTTCCGGGTGTGACGAAGGCCAGGATGATCGATCTGCTGCCGCCGTCCGACCCGGCCGACGGCAAGACGTTTCGCGTGATCTGCATGCACGACGTGCGCGACAACCTGCTGGCGAGCTTCTCGAACAACGCGATGGTCGACCCGTATGCAGTGGACACCGGCACGCTGACCGCGATCTTCTCGTGGCTGCAGACGAACAACTACCACACCGTCACGGTCAAGCAGATCGAGGCGTCGCGGCACGGCGGCAAGCCGCTGCCGCCGCGTTCGGTGCTGCTCACGTTCGACGACGGCTATCGCAGTCACTACACGAAAGTCCTGCCGCTGCTCGAGCGCTTCCAGTATCCGGCCGTGATGGGCATCGTCACCGCGTGGATCGACGCGCCGCCGAATGCGCCGATCCGCATCAGCGACAAGATCGAGATGCCGCGCGACTACTTCATGTCGTGGGACGAGGTGAAGAAGATCGGCTCGTCGAATCTGGTCGAGCTTGCCTGCCACACGCACAACCTCCATCACGGCGCGGTCGCGAACCCGCAGGGCAACGAGCTGCCGGCCACCACCTCCCATCTGTATCTGGAGGATGAAAAGCGCTACGAGACCGATGCGGAGTTCGAGGCGCGCGTGCACAACGACCTGCAAACCTGCATCCAGCAGATTCGCGACCGCACCGGCATCGTCGCGCGCTCGATGGTCTGGCCGTACGGCGCGGAAAACCAGCCCGTACGCAAGATCTCGACGTCGCTCGGCATGGACATCCAGTTCAGCCTCGACGCCGGCCCGAACACGCCCGACGTGCCGCTCGATCGCCTGCGGCGAATCCTGATGATGTACGACGTCGACATCGGCGGCTTCGAGCGGTCGATGCGCGAGCCGGCGACCAACCGCGGCGACGTCGACGTGCCCGAGCGCGTCGTGCAGGTGGATCTCGACCAGGTCTACGATCCGAACCCCGCACAACAGGAAAAGAACCTCGGCGGCCTGATCGAGCGCATCTACCGGATGCAGCCGAAATCCGTGTACCTGCAGGCGTTCGCCGATCCGAAAGGCACCGGCGTCGCGGAGGCGCTGTATTTTCCGAACCGCCACCTGCCGATGCGCGCCGACCTGTTCTCGCGCGCCGCATGGCAGCTCAGCACGCGCGCCAACGTGCAGGTCTACGCATGGATGCCGGTGCTCGCGTTCCGGCCGCCGCCGGACAAGCACCGCGGGCTCGAAGCCGTCAGCGCGTACGGCGGCGCGCCCGCGCGCGAGAACGGCACGCGCGTGTTCCGCCTGAGCCCGTTCGATCCGGATGCGCGCCTGGTGATCGAACAGATCTACGAGGATCTCGGCAAGTACGCGTCGTTCGGCGGCATCCTGTTCAGCGACGATGCGGTGCTCGACGACTACGAGGACGCCGGCCGCCATGCGCTGCGCGCGTATGCGCAGTGGGGGCTGCCGGCCGACATCGGCAAGATTCGCGCGACCCCGGACCTGATGAGCCGCTGGACGCGGCAGAAGACGCGCTACCTGATCAACCTGACACGGCAGCTCGAACAGATCGTGCTGGCGAACCAGAACGCCGGCGACGTGCTGACCGCGCGCAACATGTTCGCGCTGCCGGTGCTGAAGCCCGAATCCGAAGCGTGGTACGCGCAGAACTACGACGATTTCCTCGCGGCCTACGACTTCGTCGCGCTGATGGCGATGCCCTACATGGAGCAGGCGTCGGACCCCGACCGCTGGCTCGACCGGCTCGTCGAAGTCGTCAAGAGCAAACCGCGCGGCTTCTCGCGCACCGTGTTCGAGCTGCAGGCGTACGACTGGCATGCGCGCAAGGAGGTGCCGGCCAGCACGCTGCTCGCGCAGATGCGGCGGCTGCGCAGCCTCGGCGCGGTGAACTTCGGCTACTACCCGGACAACTACCTGCACGACCAGCCGACCCTCGATGCGATGCGCGACGTGATGTCGCTGAAGTCGCGACTCGATCCGACCTCGATCAACGCGCTGATGCAGATGCATCGCCAGCAGGGGACGAAGACGCCATGACCACCCATACGATCATCACGCGCCTGCAGGACTTCGTCTTCTACTACCCGTTCTTCATGTCGTACCTGTGGATGATCGGCGGCGTCGTGCACTACTTCCTGCTCGAGGAAGGCCGCGAGCTGTCGGCGCGGACCATCGCGGCGAGCGGCATCCCGAAGATCTCGATCGTCGTGCCCTGCTTCAACGAGGAGGCCAACGCGCGCAGCGTGATCGGCCACCTGAACGGGATGGACTATCCGAACTACGACATCATCGCGGTCAACGACGGCAGCAAGGATCGCACCGGCGAGATCCTCAACGAGCTGGCCGCCGAGATTCCGCGGCTGCTCGTGATCCACCACGCGCGCAACGAAGGCAAGGCGGTCGGGCTCACCACCGCGGCGGCGGTATCGAATGCGGAATTCCTGCTCTGCATCGACGGCGATTCGCTGCTCGCGCACGACGCGGTCGGCTGGATGCTCGAGCATTTCCTGACCGACCCGGGCGTCGGCGCCGTCACCGGCAACCCGCGCATCCGTACGCGCACGTCGCTGCTCGGCCGCATGCAGGTCGGCGAATTCTCGTCGATCGTCGGGCTGATCAAGCGCACGCAGCAGGTGTACGGCCGCATCTTCACGGTGTCGGGCGTCGTCACGATGTTCCGCAAGACCGCGCTCGCCGACGTCGGCTACTGGAGCTCGGACATGCTGACCGAGGACATCGACATCAGCTGGAAGCTGCAGTGCCGCGACTGGCGCGTGGTCTACGAGCCGCACGCATTGAGCTGGATCCTGATGCCCGAGACGCTGAAGGGGCTCTACCGGCAGCGGCTGCGCTGGGCGAAAGGCGGCATCCAGGTGCTGCTCAAGTATGCCGGCACGCTTGCGCGTCCCACGCAGATGATGATGTGGCCGCTGTTCGTCGAATACCTGATCGGCATCGCATGGGCATACGCGATGTCGTTCATCCTGCTGCTCGCGCTGATCGGCGTCATCTATCCGCTGCCGAAGAACTGGCACGTGTCCGTCGTGCCGCACTGGCACGGGATGCTGCTGGTCGCGACCTGCATCCTGCAACTGATCATCGGCAGCATGATCGATCGCCGCTACGACGAAAAACTGCTGATGTATTTCCTGGATACCGTCTGGTATCCCGTCGCTTTCTGGCTGATCAGCATGATCACCACCGTCATCGCGCTGCCCGCCGTGATGCTGCGGGGGCGTGGCAAGCGGGCCGTATGGGTCAGTCCCGACCGAGGCATCCAACATGAAGAACGCACCGATTATTGACCTGTCCCTGCGCACGCCGCGCGAAATGATGGCCGAACGCGGCGGGATCGCCGGGTTCGTGCTCGTCGCCTGGTTCCGCTTCGTGCGACCTGCGCTGGTCGGCGCCGTCTGGGCGTCGATCTGCATCTACACGTATCGCTACCTGCTGCCGTTCAACCAGGCGGAAATGCCGATCGAGCAACTGGTGTTCTACGTGACCTGCATTGCGCTGATCGCGGGTTTGCTGGTCACGTGGCTGATCGCCGGCCGCGTCGTGCACCCGCTCGCCTATCGGCTGCGCGTATCGAAAATGCTGCGGCGCTCGGCCAGCGTGAAGGTGCGCTCGGTGCCGGCGAGCCTGCAGAGCACGCGGCGGCGCAGCGCCGCGCGTGCGACGCGGATACTCGTCGCGTCGCACGACGCGAACGGATCGATTTGCGGCATCGAATGGATCGCCCATGCGGAGCCGCAGCCCCGCGACTGGACGACCGGCGAAACGGGACACAACGCATGAGACGGCATCCGCATCGCACGGCGCGCAGTCCGACGCCCTGCTGCCGCGCGAGGCGGGCAACCCGGCATTTTCTTCTGGACGAGGTGACATATGTGCGGAATCGTCGGAGCAAGCGGCATGAACAATCAGGTGCCGCAACTGGTCAACGCGCTGAGCAGGCTCGAATATCGCGGCTACGACTCGTGCGGCATCGCGGTGCAGCGCGACGGCCGGCTGCGCAGCGAGCGTACGCTGCGACGCGTGGCGGACCTGCAGGATCGCGTGCTGACGCTGGGCCTCGAAGCGCAGACCTGCATTGCGCATACACGCTGGGCGACCCATGGCGCGCCGTCGGAGATGAATGCGCATCCGATCATGTCGGGCGACACGATCGCGGTCGTGCACAACGGGATCATCGAGAACCACGACACGCTGCGCTCGGAGCTGCGGCAGCGCGGCTACACGTTCCGCGGCGAGACGGATACCGAAGTGATCGCGCATCTGATCCACAGCGTCTATCGCGACGACCTGTTCGACGCCGTCACGCACGCGGTCAAGCGCCTGCACGGCGCATACGCGATCGCCGTGCTGAGCGCGCGCGAGCCGCAGCGACTGGTCGCCGCGCGCGCGGGCTCGCCGCTGGTGATCGGCATCGGCGCGACGCAGAACTATCTTGCGTCCGACTGCGCGGCGCTCGCCGACCTGACCGACCGTTTCGTCTACCTCGAGGATGGCGACGTCGCGCTGATCACGCCGGAGCGGATCGCTGTCGTCGACGCGCTCGGGCATGAAGCGCGGCGGCCGCTCTGCGAAGTCCGCACGCGCGACGGCGATGCCGCGCTCGGGCCCTACCAGCATTTCATGCAGAAGGAAATCTTCGAGCAGCCGAAGGCAATCGACAACACGCTCGACGGCATCGATACCATCTCGCCGGCGCTGTTCGGCGAGCAGGCCGACACGCGCGCGCTGCTGTCGAAGGTGAAAAGCGTGCTGCTGCTCGGCTGCGGCACCAGCTATTACGCGGGGCTGACCGCGAAATACTGGCTCGAGTCGATCGCCGGCATGCCCGCGCAGGTCGAGATCGCGAGCGAATTCCGCTATCGCGATACCGTCGCCGATCCGCGCACGCTCGTCGTCGGCATCTCGCAGTCCGGCGAGACCGCCGACACGATCGGCGCGCTCGACCGTGCACGCGAGATGGGCCAGGATCTGTCGATGGCGATCTGCAACGTCGCGACCAGCACGATCGCGCGCAACGCGCCGCTGCGCTTCCTGACCCGCGCCGGCATCGAGCTCGGCGTCGCGTCGACCAAGGCGTTCACGACGCAGCTGGTCGCGCTGTTCCTGCTGACGCTGACGCTCGCGCAACAGCGCGGCCGGCTCGACGCCGCGCAGACGGCCGCGCATCTGCAGCAGCTGCGCGCGCTGCCGGAACGCATCGGTCATGCGCTGGCGCTCGAAACGCAGATCATGGGCTGGACCGCGAAGTTCGCGAAGAACGAGAACGCGCTGTTCCTCGGGCGCGGGATTCATTTCCCGATCGCGATGGAAGGCGCACTGAAGCTCAAGGAAGTGTCGTATATCCATGCGGAAGGCTATCCGGCCGGCGAGCTGAAGCACGGCCCGCTCGCGCTGGTGACGAGCGCGATGCCGGTCGTGACGATCGCGCCCGACGACCGGCTGTTCCAGAAGCTGAAATCCAACATGGCCGAGGTGCGTGCGCGCGGCGGACGGCTCTACGTGCTCGCGGGCCATCAGCTCGAGATCGACGCCGACCGCGATACGCACGTGATCCGCGTGCGCGAGTCGGGCGATGCGCTGTCGCCGATCGTCAACGTGATTCCGCTGCAACTGCTCGCGTACCACGTCGGCTGCACGCGCGGCGCCGACGTCGACAAGCCGCGCAATCTCGCGAAGTCGGTGACCGTCGAATGACGCCGTCGCCCGGCCCGCGGCAGGCTGCCGCGCAGCCGCGCGCGACTGGGCGTGCGGCTGCGCGCTGCGTCGCAGCGCTCTGCGGCGCCTGCATCGTCGCCGCTCAACCGGCCGCGTTCGCGGGCGCGCCGGTCGTGCATACGGTCACGGTGCAGTCGCTCGCCGTGCAACAGGAAACCGGCGACCCGCGGCGCTTCATGCACGGCATCGGCGTGGCCGATGCCGGAGGCGGCCGGCGCTGGATCTTCTTCAGCAGTTCGGGCATCGTGCCGCGCGGCGCGCTGCGCAACGGCAACTGGCCGCACGACGTGTATGTCGGCGAATGGCAGCCGGGCAATCCGCACATGCTGCGCGTGCATACCTTCATCAGCCGCCCGGAAGCGCAGGAGCCCGTATCGATCGCACAGAACGGGCGCGGCGACATCTTCGTCACGTTCGAGGACGGCTGGAACGCACCGCAGCAGGTCAGCCAGCGCTACGGCATCTACCGGCGCGACCTGAAGCCGGTCAAGCCGTACCCGAACGACGTCGAGTCGGGCGGCCATTCGGGGCACGTCGCGGCCGTCGGCGAACGCTTCGTCGTGTTCTACTCGGCCGACTGGGTGGACGGCGGCGGCGTCGACAATCTCGGCACCGGCAACGGCGTCTACCTGAAAACCTACGATGCGGCCGGCCACGTGCTGAACCACGTGGCCGTCGCGCCGCACCGCCGCGAATGGTGGCCGATGATCGCGGGTTCGCCGCACAAGGCGCTGCTGGTCTGGCAGAAATTCATCGAAGGCAGCACCGACGCGACGCTCGACTACGCGATGTTCGACCCCGTCACTGCGAAGCTCGACAAGCTCGGCACGCTGAACGACGCGATCCAGTACTACGTGTATTCGACGGCCTACGTGCCGGACATCGACCGCTTCATCGTCGTCACGACGACGGCGAACGGCCGCGGCGTCGCGATGCTGATCGATCCGGACGGCCATCGCACCGCCACGCTCGACTGCCTGCCGGCGTCGGTGCGCGAATCCGGCATCGGCGTGGCCGGCTCGCTCGCGTATGTGCCGACGCGCGACGGACGCCTGCTGACGCTCGCGCTGTCGCCTGCGCGGATCGCCGTGCGCGGCGTGCAGCGGTCGCCGATTCCATGGAGCCCGACCGGCATCGCCGGCTTTCCCGCGCGCGACGACACGATGCATTTCGTGTCGCTGACGCCGGCCGGCGCGCGCGAAGCCGACTTCGATCCACAGCAGGAAACGCGCGCGTCCGACCTCGGCAACGCGTGCCCGAACGGGTCGTGAAGCGGCAGCGTCGCGCCGCCTGACCTCCTGGCCGGCATCGCGCACACGCGATTCCCCCGCCCGCTTTTCCGGTCGCGAGCTCGCCGCACCGGATAGACTGTCGCCCGATACACTCATCGGCCGCGACGCCCCTGCCTGCCGTCGCCGCCGGAACGCCCCCTTCCACGGAGAACGCATGCTGAAGCGCAGGTTGTTTTCGCTGTTGCTGCTGACGGTTTGCCTGATCGGACAGCGCGCGTCGGCGCAGTCCACGCTCGAACTCGCGACCGGCGGCACGCCCCGCTCTTTCACGCCGCAGGCGCTGCTCGCGCGCGCCGACGCCGTCGAAATCCACGTGCCGCGCGACATCGCGTACGGCAAGCCGATGAGCTTCCGCGCGGTGCCGCTGGCCGACCTGTTGGGCGATACGCCGCTGCCGGAGGACGGCGTGCTCGAAACGCGAGCGGCCGACGGCTTCGCCGCGCAATTGCCGACGCATCTCGTGCGCAGCCGCGCGTCGGCCGACGCCGTCGCGTGGCTCGCGATCGAAGACCCCGCGCACCCGTGGCCGGCATTGCCGGGCAAGACGGTCAGCGCGGGGCCGTTCTATCTCGTATGGCTCGGCCCGAAGGCGTCGGCGGTGCGCGGCGAACAATGGCCTTATCAGATCGTGCGCATCACGATCGAGGCGTCGCCGGTCGCGCGCTGGCCTTCGCTCGCCGTCGATTCGGCGCTGCCCGCCGACGACCCGGCGCGCGCGGGCCAGCGCCTGTTCGTCACGCAATGCCTCGCATGCCACCGCATCGACGGCGCGGGCAGCAGCGATGTCGGCCCCGACCTGAACACGCCGATGAATCCGGTCGAATACTTCCAGCCTGCCGCGCTGCGCCGCTATATCCGCAACCCCGCATCGGTGCGCGACTGGCCGGGCCGCGTCATGCCGGCGTTTCCGCCGGAACAGCTGAGCGACGTCGAGCTCGACCGGATCGTCGCGTATCTCGCGTATATGGCGCGGCGCAAGGCGGGACGCTGATCGAAATATTTCGACGGACGACGTTGTCGACTACCCGAGCGACGATCTCGCCGCGATGCTGGACTCGCACGGCAGATGGGGATACGCGCACAAGGACGGCCGTCCAACCGGCCGTCCGCTACCGGCCCCCCGCTTCGTCACGCGTCGGCTTCCTGCGCGCTGCGCAGCACCGCGTGCAGCAGCACGTCGGCGCCGGCCGCCGCCCATTCGGGCGTGATCGCCTCGGCCTCGTTGTGGCTCAGCCCGTCGACGCACGGCACGAAGATCATTCCCGTCGGCGCAACGCGCGCGACATAGCACGCATCGTGGCCCGCACCCGACACGATGTCCATGTGCGACAGCCCGAGCGCTTGCGCCGCGTCGCGCACCGCGTCGATGCAGCGCGGCGCGAACGGCACCGGCGGATACCTGAAGATCTGCTCGATCTGCGCGCCGAGGCCGGCCTCGGCCGCCACCTTCGCGAGTTCGGCGCGCAGTTCCGCATCGAGTGCGTCGAGCACCGCATCGTCCGGATGACGGAACTCGACCGTGAAGAAGCAGCCGCCCGGCACCGTGTTGCGCGAATTCGGGCGCGCCTCGATCATGCCGACCGTCGCGCGCGCATGCGGCGCATGCCGGCGGCCAAGCGCGTCGACGAACGTGATCATCCGCGCCGCACCCACCAGCGTGTCGCGACGGAATTCCATCGGCGTCGTGCCCGCGTGCGCATCGACGCCCGTCAGCGTCACCTCGTACCAGCGCTGCCCCTGTCCGGCCGTCACGACGCCGATGGTCCGGCCGGCCCGCTCCAAGATCGCGCCCTGCTCGATATGCAGTTCGTAGGCGGCATGCACCGGATAGCCGCCGACGGGCTCGGGCCCGGCGTAGCCGATCCGTTCGAGTTCTTCGCCGATCGTCCTGCCCGCGCTATCGGTGCGCGACAGTCCGTATTCGAGCGTATAGACGCCCGAGAACACGCCGGCCGACACCATCGCCGGCGCAAAGCGCGAGCCTTCCTCGTTGGTCCAGATCACGACGTCGATCGGCCGTTCGGTCTCGATGCCCGCGTCGTTCAGCGCGCGCACGACTTCGAGGCCGCCGAGCACGCCGTAGATGCCGTCGTAGCGGCCGCCGGTCGGCTGCGAGTCGGCGTGCGAGCCGGTCATCACCGGCGCGGCATCGGGATTGCGGCCCGCGCGGCGCGCGAACACGTTGCCCATCCGGTCGACCCGTACCGTGCAGCCGGCGTCGCGCGCCCACTGCACGAACAGGTCGCGCGACTCGCGATCGAGGTCGGTCAGCGCGAGACGGCAGACGCCGCCCTTCGGCGTCGCGCCGATCTGCGCCATCCGTTCGAGCGACGCCCACAGGCGCTCGCCGTTCACGCGCGGCGCGCCGGCCTGCACGGTTGCGTGGTCGTCATGCATTGCCGTCCTCCGGCGCGGCGTCGCGCGACGTGCGTTGCAATGCGTAGCGGAAGTCGCAGCGCTTGCCGCCCTTCATGATCGTGCTGGTGCGCGTCAGCGCGATGCGTGGATCGTAGCCTTCGATGAAATAGCTGTCGCGTGCGCAACTCAGCAGGTGGCCGATCTCGCCGAGTCCCATCGCGTGGTACATCTCCGCGTAGCTGCAGCGATGCACGTCGTAGTCGTAGTATGCGTCGTCGGCGCGTCGCACTTCGACGTCGAGCGCATCGTCCTTCTCCCACAGCACCTGCAGCGCGATGAACGACTGCACGCTCGTGCCGTCGGGCTCCTGCGCGGCGAACGTGCGGCCGGCCTCGACGGCCGCGCCGCGTACGGCTTCCGCGATCACGGCCTGCGCGCGCTCGGTGCCGAATTCGCGCTTCATGATCTCGTAGATCGGCTTGATGATTTCCGCTTCGATGCGGCGCCGCGCGAGGATGCCGAGGCGCGTGTCTTCGGGGGTGGTCGGGGTCTTGGTGGGTTCGGTCATGGAATTGTCTCGATTGTCGGTCCGAGTTAGCGCTTTAGCGCTTACTTGGACCCCATGCAAAGCTGTCGGCTCAAGTCAGCGCTTCAGCGCTTGCTTGGACCCCATGCAAAGCTGTCGTCTGTTACTTCGCCGCAGTCCGCGCGCCGCCGAGCACATCGACGACAGTCCACTTCCCGCCGCGCACCTGATAAATCGTGAAAGCCGGATTCTTCAGATTGCCTTCCTTGTCGAACGCGATCTCGCCCGTCACACCCGGCCGGTCGATCGCGCGAACCGCGGCAACCAGCTTCGCCGGCTGCGTCGTGCCGGCCTTCTGCGCAGCCGCGATCAGCGTGGCGGCCGCGTCGTACGCGAACGGCGCATGCAGTTCGATCGGCGCGTGGAAACGCGCCTGGTACTGCGCGTCGAACGCCTTGCCGCCCGGCATCCGGTCGAGCGGCAGGCCCGGTTCGAGCGCGGTCACGCCGTCGCCGTCCTTGCCCGCGAGCGACAGGAAGGTCTGGCTCACGAAACCGCCCGCGCCGAGCAGCGGCGCGTTCACGCCGAGCTGGCGCATCCGGCGCGCGATCGGCGCGGCCTGCGCATCGAGCCCGCCGAAGAACACCAGATCCGCACGCTTGCCCTTGATCGCGGTCAGCACGCCGCTGAAGTCGGTCGTCTTGTCGTTCACGTACTGGCGATCGACGATCGTGCCGCCGTTCGCCTGCACGCCCTTGATGAACTGGTCGGCCAGCCCCGCGCCGAACGACGTGCGATCGTCGATCACCGCGATGCGCTTCGCCTTCAGCGTCTTCACCGCGTAGGCGCCCGTGAAGTTGCCGCCCGCATCGTCGTGACCCATGATGCGGAAGGCCGTCGCGTAGCCCTGCTGCGTGTACTGATGGCCCGTCGACGCCGGCGCGATCTGCGGAATGCCCGCATCGCGATAGACGCGCGACGCCGGCACGCTGCAGCCCGTGTTCCAGTGGCCGACGACGCCGATCACGTGCCGGTCGACGAGCTGCTGTGCGACCGCGACGGCCGTGCGCGGGTCGGACTGGTCGTCGGCCGCGACGAGCTTGTACACGACGGGCTTGCCGCCAATGCTCGGATGCTTCGCGTTCGCATCGTCGATCGCGAGTTGCGCGCCGTTCTGCAAGTCCTTGCCGATCCGCGCCGACGGGCCGGTCAGCGGCGCGGCCAGGCCGATCAGGATCGTCTGGGGCGCGGATTGCGCGAACGCGGGAACGGAGGCGATCAGGGCAGCCGCGGAAAATGCGACGCCGGCGGAGAAGAAAGCGATTTTCATGTGCAGGGATCGGTCGGTCGGATCAAAACATGAAAAATATTAAAGAATTGGCATCCACACCCCAAATACTCAATTGTTGGATGCTTATGCCGTTCTCGGCACAATAAACCAACCACATGAAAACACGATACTTTTTCTTCTTGTCGCTTACCCTGATTTTTCTATAAAATTCGACACATGAAAAATATCGAACAATTGCGTCACGATCCGCCGCTGCGCGCGGTCCGCGCGTTCGAGGCATTCGCGCGTCTCGGGTCGGTCACGGCGGCGGCGAGCGAACTCGACATCACGCCGTCCGCGGTCAGCCATCAGCTGCAACTGCTCGACGCGTTCATCCAGACGCCGCTGACGGTTCGCGAAGGCCGGCTGCTCGCGCTGACCGACGAAGGGCGCGACTACTACCGGTCGATCAGCGCCGCGTTCTCGGTGCTGCGCAGCGCGACGCGCTTCGTGCGCGATCGCTCGTCGCTGCGGCAGATCACGATCAGCCTGATACCGCTGTTCGGCATCGGCTGGTTCATTCCGCGCCTGCATGCGTTTCTCGCCGACAACACCGACGTCGACGTGACCGTGCTGTATGCGCACCACCGCAACTATCGCAGCGATGCATCGGACCTATCGATCCGCTTCGGCACCGGCGACTGGCCCGGCTATCGCTGCGAGCGGCTGGTGCCGGGCGCGATGGTGCCGATGTGCAGCCCGTCGTTCCTGCAGCGTCACGGGCCGTTCCGCACGCCGGCCGATCTCGCGCAGGCGCCGCTGGTGCACGACGAGGATCGCAGCGCCTGGGTCAATTGGCTGCAGGGCGCCGGCGTGCGGCACGTGTCGCACGCGGTCGGACCGATGTTCGAGGACGGGCAACTCACGCTGAGCGCGGCGCGCGCGGATCTCGGCGTCGCGCTGCTGCGCGCGCCGCTGGTCGAGCGCGAACTCGCGAGCGGCGAACTCGTGAAGCTGTTCGATCATGCGCTCGACGACGGGCGCGATTACTACCTGTGTACGCGCGAGGACGCGGACATGCCGGACGGCGCGAGGCGGCTGGCGGAATGGTTGAGGGAGATGGCGGGGGTGTGAGATTGACATGGCCGTTCGCCTTGCCGCAGCATGCCTGCTCACCGCAACGGGCAACACGCCCTATCGCGCTCTACGAGCGTCCTACAGTCGGAGGGTGACAATGCGTCGCATCTCAATCAATCTGCCCGCAACGGCCGTCGCCGAGCTGACGCGGATTGCCGAATCGGAACACCGTCCGCTCGATGCCGTCGTTCGCGACGTCATCAGCGCCCACGTCGCCAGGATCGGCGACGCCCGCAGCGCCGACGTGTTCGGTCTATGGAGACATCGTGCGCGGTCCGGCAGCGACTACCAGGAAAATGCGCGCGCGCAATGGTCGCGCGAAGCGCGGCACGCCGACGGCCGAGCCACGCCGGAAGCGGCAGCGGACGCATCGGTCGATCGACAGCCGCGCCTCTCGTCCGCACCCCACATAGAATTTCCCGATGCCTCGGATTAAAACAAGCAATTTCACAAGCTCGGGGTGAACCCGGATACTGGCAACACTCCATTCACACCTGACGCAAAGGAAATCACACGATGCCGATCATCAACACCCAAATCAAACCGTTCAAGGCAACCGCATACCACAACGGCGATTTCGTGACCGTGACCGAAGAGAACCTCAAGGGCAAATGGTCCGTCGTCGTGTTCTACCCGGCCGACTTCACGTTCGTCTGCCCGACCGAGCTGGGCGACCTCGCCGACCGCTACGCGGAATTCCAGAAACTGGGTGTCGAAATCTACGGCGTGTCGACCGACACGCACTTCACGCACAAGGCATGGCACGACACGTCGGACACGATCGGCAAGATCAAGTATCCGCTGATCGGCGACCCGACGCTCACGCTGTCGCGCAACTTCGACGTGCTGATCGAGGAAGAAGGAATGGCGCTGCGCGGCACGTTCGTGATCAACCCGGAAGGCGAGATCAAGCTGTGCGAAATCCACGACAACGGCATCGGCCGCGATGCGGGCGAACTGCTGCGCAAGGTGCAGGCCGCGCAATACATCGCCGCTCACCCGGGTGAAGTGTGCCCGGCCAAGTGGACGCCGGGCGCGGAAACGCTGACCCCGTCGCTCGACCTGATCGGCAAGATCTGACGATCGTCCGGCGCGCAATGCGCGCCGTCGCGGGCCGCCGTATCGCGCGGCCCGCGCCCTCCTCCGGCACGACGTGCCCGACCATAACAATCGATACGGAATCCGAATCGCCATGCTCGACGCCAATCTCAAGAACCAACTGAAAGCGTACCTCGACAAGATCACGCGCCCGATCGAACTCGTCGCGTCGCTCGACGACAGCGCGAAGTCGCAGGAGCTGCTGGCGCTGCTCGACGAGATCGCGTCGCTGACGACGCGCGTGACCGTGATCGAACGCCGCGACGACGATGCGCGCAAGCCGTCGTTCTCGATCGGCGAGCCCGGCAAGCCGGCCGGCATCCGCTTCGCCGGCATCCCGATGGGCCATGAATTCACGTCGCTCGTGCTCGCGCTGCTGCAGACCGGCGGCCACCCGATCAAGCTCGACGACGACGTGATCGAACAGATCCGCGCGCTCGACGGCGACTATGCGTTCGAAACGTATTTCTCGCTGTCGTGCCAGAACTGCCCGGAAGTCGTGCAGGCGCTGAACGTGATGTCGCTGATCAACCCGCGCATCCGCCACGTCGCGATCGACGGCGCGCTGTTCCAGGATGAAGTCGAGGCGCGCCGGATCATGGCCGTGCCGACGATGTTCCTGAACGGCGAATCGTTCGGCCAGGGCCGCAGCAGCGTGAAGGAAATCCTCGCGAAGCTCGATACCGGTGCCGGCGCGCGCGCCGCGAAGTCGCTCGAAAGCAAACCCGTGTTCGACACGCTGATCGTCGGCGGCGGCCCCGCCGGCGCCGCGGCCGCGATCTACTCGGCGCGCAAGGGCATCGCGACGGGCGTGGTGGCCGAGCGCTTCGGCGGCCAGGTGCTCGACACGATGGCGATCGAGAACTTCGTGTCGGTGCAGGAAACCGAAGGACCGAAGTTCGCGACCGCGCTCGAACAGCACGTGAAGCAGTACGAAGTCGACGTCATGGACGTGCAGCGCGCGGACGCGCTGATTCCCGGCGACGTGCACCAGGTCCGCCTCGCGAACGGCGCGGTGCTGAAGGCGAAGACGATCGTGCTCGCGACCGGTGCACGCTGGCGCGAAATCGGCGTGCCGGGCGAGCGCGAATACCGCAATCGCGGCGTCGCGTACTGCCCGCACTGCGACGGCCCGTTGTTCAAGGGCAAGCGCGTCGCAGTGGTCGGCGGCGGCAACTCGGGCGTCGAGGCCGCGATCGATCTCGCGGGCATCGTGAAGGAAGTCACGCTGATCGAATACGGTTCGCAACTGCGCGCGGACGAAGTGCTGCAGCGCAAGCTGCGCAGCCTGTCGAACGTGACGATCGTCACCGACGCGCAGACGACCGAGCTGACCGGCGACGGCAGCAAGCTGAACGGAATCGTCTACCAGGATCGTCGCTCGGGCGACGTGAAGCGGATCGACCTCGAAGGCGTGTTCGTGCAGATCGGCCTCGTGCCGAACACCGAATGGCTGAAGGGCACGGTCGAGCTGTCGAAGCATGGCGAGATCGTCGTCGACGCGCGCGGTGCGACGTCGGTGCCCGGCGTGTTCGCGGCCGGCGACGTGACGACGGTGCCGTTCAAGCAGATCGTGATCGCGGTCGGCGAAGGGGCGAAGGCATCGCTCGGCGCATTCGACTACCTGATCCGTCAGGACGCGACGCCGGCGGCAGTGGCAGCCACGCAGCAGCAGGCCGAGGAAGCGATCGCCGCGTAACGCGCACGCAGCAAGGGATCTCTCTTGGCCCCGCATGCCCTGGTCGGCGTGCGGGGTCTTTTTTCGTTCGGAACGGATCGCGCGATCGCTCGTCGCCGTGCGCGACCGCATCGCACGAGCGGGATCGCCGCGATCGTTATTTGGCTGTCGTCGGACCGCCGTTCGCAGGCGTCTGCGACTTGATGCTGCTCGACTCCCTCACCAGTTGCTCGGTCATCGCCGCGGCGACCGGATTCGCGCCCGACGACGAGCCCTGCCGATACGTTCCGGCGCCGGCACCGGCGCCCGTGCCCGCACCCGCATAGGCCGACATCGGCGGCGGCGGCAGCGACGGATCGAGCTTCGCCGATTCGCGGACCAGCGCAGCCGTTTCAGGCGTTTCGGATTTCTGGATCGCAGACGGCGGATTCGCTGCCGCGTGACGTTCAAGGCCCTCGCGGCGGCGCGACGCGTGCTGCGTCGGTTGTGGTGTCGGCGGTGTCGATTGCGCCTGCTGCACCGCGGGCGCCGGCGCCGCCGGGACTGCCGGTTTCGGGGCCGCCGGGGTCGAATCCTGCGCGTCGACCGTCACGACCTTGACGGTCGGCCGCACAACCGGCGTCGCAGGCGGCTGCGGCTTGTCGCTAGCGATATGACCGACAACAGCCGACGCAGGCGCCACGCTCGCGGCAGCAGGTGCGGCCGGCTGCTGCGTCGCTCCGGCGCGCGGCGGCGCGATCGCGCCCTGTGCCGTGTGATCGTCGTTCGCCGGCGCGGCGGCCGCCGGTGCGGCGGAATCGCCGATGCCGGCCTCCTCGATCGCGCGGTGGTCTGCACGCAGCAGCATCACGTAGCCGGTGCCTGCCGCGGCCACCAGCAGCGCGCCGGCGATCATCAGTGTCTTGCGGGTACTCGTCATGCGTGGCTCACTCTTATCGACGTGAACAAGCCATGATACGCGTCCGCCGCCGCGCGATCCCGCATGAATACATTTGGTTGCATTGTGGCGGCAGGCCAATCGTCCGACCTATCCGTCCCCCGCTTCGCGCACGGCGGCGTCAGATCCAGAAGATCGCGACCGCGATCCCGCCGAACAGCGCCCACTTGACGATGTAGTAGACGGTGCGATTCCACGCCTTCAGCCGCTTGCCGGCACGCCGAATCGCGTACAGATACCGGAACGCTCGATTGAGCCCGCCGGTGCGATCGCCGGTTTCGTTCGGCGACGCGGCCGCGCGCATCAGCAGTTGCCCGAACGCGTCGTTGATGCGCTGCGCCCAGCGATATTTCATCGGCCGGTCGATGTCGCAGAACAGGATGATGCGATCGCGCCCGGTGCGGTTCTCGGCCCAGTGCAGATAGGTCTCGTCGAACATCACGGCCTCGCCGTCGCGCCACGCATACGACTCGCCGTCGACGACGATCCGGCACGCGGCGTCGTTCGGCGTGTCGAGCCCGAGGTGATAACGCAGCGAGCCCGCATACGGATCGCGATGCAGCCCGAGCTTGCCGCCCGGCGGCAGCGACGCGAACATCGCGGCCTTGATCGACGGAATCCGCGACAGGATCTCGACCGAGCGCGGACACAGCGCCTGCGCCGACGGATGCGGCGCGTCGTACCACTTCAGGTAGAAGCGCTTCCAGCCGTTGCGGAAAAACGAGTTGAAGCCGATGTCGTTGTACGTGTCCGACGCCTTGATCCGGTTCGCCTCGCGCAGCGCGAGCGCTTCGTCGCGGAAGGTGCGCCATTCGCGCTGCAGCGCCGCCAGTTCCGGGAAGTCGCGCGTGTCGAGAAACGGCGTCGTCGGCACCGACGACAATGCATACGAGAAGCAGTTCAGCGGCGCGGTAAAGGTCGAATGATCGGAGAGCTGCCGGAAAAACCGGTGCCGCACCCTGCCGCGTCGATGCGTGTAGACGACGCACGCAATGAAGACGATCAACAGGACCCAACGCATTTTTATTTCCCCCGTAAGCTGTTTGACGGGATTCTAAATACGGGGAAATTTTTCTGCGCTGTGACGAACGTGCGTGATTGCGCCGGCCGACGAGCGGCCGCGCGACGCTGCGGAGACAGCAAAATACGGCGGAAAGCCCGTATCCACGGGCCTTGCGCGCGCATGCGCAGCGATGCGCCGCGCAGCCGAATGAACGCGCGGCCGGCGATTATTCCGGAAACGGCAAATCAGTTTGTCCGTCTGCGCGCATACCGAACGTATTGAGCGTCATCGCGACGAGCGCGTAATAGCCGAGCAGCGCGACGAGGTTGACGACGACCTCGTGGCCGAAGCGCGCCTCGGCCCGCGCGAACGTCGCGTCGCTGACGCGCCGCGTGTCGTACAGCTCGGTCGCGAACGCATGGATCAGTGCGTCGTCGTCCGACTCGAACGCGGGCGCGACACCGCGCCGGATCGCGTCGGCCGTCGCGGCCGGCACGCCCGCGTCGAGCGCGATCGGATGATGGATATGCCACTCGGCCTGCGAGCGCCAGCGTGCGGCCGTCACGAGAATCGCGAGTTCCGACAGCCGCAGCGGCAGACCCGTGCGATACCGGCAGAACGCGCCGAGCCGCTGTGCATGCTGTGCGAGTTCGGGGCTCGCGATCCAGCCGAGGAACGGCCCGTTCAGGTTGCCGCGCGGGCCGCTGAGGATCTCGGCCAGCACGGCCTTCTGCGCGTCGGTGGCCGACGCGGGATCGAATGGAGGCAGTCTGTCTGTCATGGCGATGAGTCGTTGAAGTCGTGGCTGATGCGATCCGGACGGCAGTCGTGCCGGCCGAATCCGTTATGCGCCGACCGACGCGAGCGCCGCGCCGATCGCATCCGACAGCCGCTCGACGATCGTGTCGATCTGCTGCGCGGTACAGATGAACGGCGGCGCGACGAGGATGTGGTCGCCGTGCACGCCGTCGATCGTGCCGCCCATCGGATACACCATCAGGCCGCGCTGCATCGACTCGCGCTTGACCGCCGCATGCAGCTTCAGCGCGGGATCGAACGTCGCCTTGCTGTCGCGGTCGCGCACGAGCTCGACGCCGACGAACAGGCCGCGCCCGCGCACGTCGCCGACATGCGGATGCGCGGCATGACGCTCGCGCAGCGCCGCGCGCAACTGCTCGCCGCGCGCCTTCACGTTGTCGAGCAGGCGCTCTTCCGCGATCACGCGCTGCACTTCGAGCGCAGCCGCGCAGGCGGTCGCGTGGCCGAGATAGGTATGGCCGTGCTGGAAGAAGCCGGAGCCGTCGACGATCGTCCGGTAGATGCGATCGCTGACGAGCGTCGCGCCGATCGGCTGATAGCCGGCGCCGAGCCCCTTCGCGATCGTCAGCAGGTCCGGCGCGACGCCGTCTTCTTCGCAGGCGAACAGGTAGCCGGTGCGCCCCATCCCCGACATGATCTCGTCGAGGATCAGCAGCACGCCATACTTGTCGCACACCGCGCGGATCTTCTTCAGGTACGTGCGCACCGGCGGCACCGCGCCGGCCGTCGCGCCGACCACCGTTTCCGCGACGAACGCCGCGACGCTTTCCGCGCCGAGCTCGACGATCTTCCGTTCGAGTTCGTCGGCGAGGCGCTGCGCGAACGCCTCCTCGGTTTCGTCCGCGCGCTGTTCGCGATACGCGTAGCACGGACTCACATGATGCGCTTCGATCAGCAGCGGCAGGAACGGTTCGCGCCGCCATGCGTTGCCGCCGATCGCGAGCGCGCCGAGCGTGTTGCCGTGATAGCTCTGCCGGCGCGCGATGAAATGACGGCGCTGCGGCTCGCCCTTCTCGACGAAATACTGCCGCGCCAGCTTCAGCGCGGCCTCGATCGCCTCCGAGCCGCCCGACACGAAATACACGTGCTCGAGCCCGGCCGGCGCGGCGTCGACGAGCCGGTCGGCCAGTTCCTCGGCCGCCTCGGTCGTGAAGAACGACGTATGCGCGTACGGCAGCTGCTGCGCCTGCCGCTTGATCGCGTCGATCACGCGCTGGTTGCTGTGACCGAGACACGACACGGCCGCGCCGCCGCACGCGTCGATATAGCGTTTGCCGGTCGAGTCGATGATCTCGATGCCGTCGCCGGCGACGGCGACGGGCAAGGTGGCGCGGGGCGCGCGATGGAAAACGGTCGTCATGCGTTGCCTCATGGATCAGGTCGCGCCGTGCGCGCGTGCGTCCGGCACGATCCGCGTCGCAAAACGCGCGGTGCCGTGTTGATGAATCGTGAAATCGATCGCCGCTGCGTGTATCGCGAATGCCGCGGTCGCCAGCGTGTTCTCGTCGTCGGGATCGGCCGGGTCGTCGCGATAGATCGGCAGCCCTTCCGGCGCGCGGTCGCCGAGCACGCGCCGCAGCGCGGCTTCGTCGATCGTGTCGAGGCCCGGCGTCAGCGCGTCGACGCGCCGCTGGCGATCGGCCGACGATTGCGTGACGATCTGCGCCTCCGCTTCGCTGCCCGGATGCACCAGATGATTCGCATGGCCGGCGAGCCGCGCGACGTCGACGATCGAACAGCGCGCGACGCTCGCCTCGACGCTCAGCAGCCGCGCATCGCCGGTCGCGCCGAGCGTGTGATGAAAGCCGCTCGCGCGCTCATGTGTGCGCAGCACGTCGAGCGCCGCGTCGAGCGAGGTCGCGTCGAGCACCGCGCGCGCGAGGATCATTCGCGGCACGCCGGCCGCCGGCGTGCGGATCCGCAGATTGTTGATCGCCTGCGCAATGCCCGCGTAATTCGCGGCGAACGTATGGCCCGGCAGCGAGCCCGGGTAATAGAAACTGATGAAGCCCGGCTTGCCGTGCGGGCGGACCTCGACGAGCAGGCAGCGCTCGCGCAGGAACGGATCGCCGTCCTCGTTGTGCGCGATCCAGCGCGTGCCGTCGGCGTCGCGCGCGGCAAGCGTCGTGCAGCCGTCCGGCGCGTTGTGGATCAGCTCGCCGCGGCAATTCCACAGAAAGATGTCGTCGGCGGGCCAGCCGATGCCGGCCGCGATCCCGTCCAGTTCCGCGACCAGATCGGGGTATGCCGCCAGCGCGGCCTCGCGCAGCGCCGCGACGAACGGATGGCCGCGCCAGCGGCTGACGGCCTGCCACGCGCTGCTCTGCTGCATGTACGCGTCGAATACCGGGCGCGCGAGTTCGCCGAGGCGCACGCCGATGTCGAACGGCGCGCCGGCGATGACGGGAGAAAGGGAAAGCGGCATGTCGGACGTTGGGGTCGAATTCCGTTGGCGTGCGGGCGGCCGGCACCGGCGCGCTCCGTCAGATCATGCCGGAAAGCCCGCCGCCGGTCGCATACAACACGCGATGACGAATTAGACGGCGTCGCAACATATGTTGTCAATAGCGCCGCGATGACAACACCGGCGGCATTCGGGCCGCCGGGCGAACAGGAAACGAAGATTGTCCGCTACAGCAACTGGCGCCAGGCGATCGATGTGGCAGTTCGCCGGCACATGGTTGCGTCCGCATCCAATGCCACGCTCTTACGGCGCGCGGGCAACGCGGCCGGCAAGTGACGCGCCGGCCCCGCTTCTTATACTTCGCTTACGGCGCTGCGAAGAACAACCCGACGACGCAGACCATCCCCGCGAACCACACGAGCGAGCGCAGCGACGCCCAGTTCAGCAGGTACATCAGCGCATAGACGATGCGGATCGCGACGAACGCGATCGCGAGCTGGTCGACGCGATGCGGATTCGCGCCGTTGTGCCACGCGACGACCAGTGCGGCCGTGAACAGCGCGAGCGCCTCCCAGGCGTTCTGGTGCGCGGCCTGCGCGCGTGCGCGCCAGCCTTCGAGCCTCGCGAGATAGTCGCGCGGCATGCGATTGTCGTAGCCCTTGCGGGCCTTCGCGAGAAACGTCATCGGGAACGGCAACAGCGCCACGATGAACAGGCACAGCTGGGATGTGGTCATCAGCGTCTCCTCCTTATGATTACATTGTTCGATGTCAAGATCGCCGTGAGCTTAGCATTGCGGGATGCCGTTCGTGCACCGGTTTTCTAGAAGACCGACTCGGCGCGTAGCGCGCACCCAAACATCCACCAAATCGTCGCCAAAAACGTTAATTAAAACTGGTCGAACACCAATAAGATAGCGTTCGATACTGGCTCGACGCGTTGTCGCGCCAGCTTGCCGATCCGCGCCCCGGCGCGCCCCCACGAACGACTCCGACACGAGCCATCGCCATGCCCCGTCCCATCGTCGCCCATATCCGCCCCGACGCGATCCGCCACAACCTCGATTTCATCCGTCGCACCGCCGCGCAATCGCGCGTGTGGGCCGTGATCAAGGCCGACGCGTACGGTCACGGGATCGAACGGATCTATCCGGGCCTCGCGGCCGCCGACGGCATCGCGCTGCTGGATCTCGCCGAAGCCGTGCGCGTGCGCGAGCTCGGCTGGGACAAGCCGGTGCTGCTGCTCGAAGGGATCTTCGAGCCGGCCGACATCGAGCTGGTCGAGCGCCATCGGCTGACGGTGTCCGTCCACTGCGACGAGCAGCTCGACATGCTGATCGCCGCGAAGCCGCAGCAGCCGATCGACATCCAGCTCAAGATGAACTCCGGGATGAACCGGCTCGGCTACCGGCCCGACGCGTTCCGCGCCGCGTGGGAGCGCGCGGCGAGCGCGCCGTCGATCGGCAGGATCACGCTGATGATGCACTTCGCGAATGCCGACGACGGCGAGGTCGACTGGCAGCTCGATACGTTCGACGCGGCCACGGCCGGCATTCCGGGCGAGCGCTCGGTGTCGAACTCGGCGGCCGTGCTGTGGCATCCGCGCGCGCATCGCGACTGGGTGCGGCCCGGCACGATCCTGTACGGCGCATCGCCGACCGGCGCGTCGCGGCATATCGCCGACATGCCGCTGATGGCCGCGATGACGCTGACCAGCAAGATCATCGGCGTGCAGACGCTCGCGCCGGAAGAAACCGTCGGCTACGGCCGCCGCTTCACGGCCGACCGGCCGATGCGGATCGGCGTCGTCGCATGCGGCTATGCGGACGGCTATCCGCGCCACGCGCCGACCGGCACGCCGATCGCGGTGGACGGCGTGATGACGCGTGTCGTCGGCCGCGTGTCGATGGACATGCTGACGGTCGACCTGACGCCGTGCCCGAACGCGGGCATCGGCTCGAGCGTCGAGCTGTGGGGCGATCAGGTGAAGGTCGACGACGTCGCGGAAGCAAGCGGCACGATCGGCTACGAGCTGATGTGCGCGCTCGCGCGGCGCGTGCCGGTCGTGATCGTACCGCCGGGCGCATCGACCGTGCAACCCGCGCTGCGCACCGGCAGCTACGGGCGGTAAGCGGCAAGCGCGGCGGCGAACTGCCGCCGCCCCTTCTCACGCAACTACGTGCGCCACGTCGGCGCCCGCTTCTCCAGGAATGCGTCGATGCCTTCGCCGGCATCCTCTTCCATCATGTTGCGCGCCATCACGTCGCCCGCATACGCATACGCGTCGTCGAGCGACAACTCGCGCTGCCGGTAGAACATCTGCTTGCCGTACCGCACCGCGGCCGGACTCTTCGCGACGATCTCCGCGACCGTGCGCGCGACCGCCGCGTCGAGCGCATCCTCGGGCACGGCTTCGTTGACGAGCCCCCACGCCGCAGCCGTCGCCGCGTCGACGAAGCGACCGGTCACGAGCATGTCGAATGCGCGCTTGGCCGTCACGTTGCGGCTCAGCGCCACGGCCGGCGTCGAACAGAACAGGCCGACGTTGATGCCCGACACCGCGAAGCGCGCGGTATCGGCCGCGATCGCGAGGTCGCACGCGGCAACGAGCTGGCAGCCGGCCGCCGTCGCGATGCCGTGCACGCGCGCGATCACCGGCACCGGCAGCGCGCGCATTGCAAGCATCACGCGGCTGCATTGCGCGAACAGCGCGCGGTAGTAGTCGAGCCCGGGCTTGCTGCGCATCTCGCGCAGGTCGTGTCCCGCGCAGAACGCGCGGCCTTCGGCGGCCAGCACGACGCAGCGCAGGTGCGGATCGGCGGCCAGCGAAACGAATGCGTCGTGCAGGCTCGCCAGCATCGCCTCGGACAACGCGTTGAACTGCTGCGGGCGGTTCAGCCGCAGCGTGACGACGCCGTCGCGCGCGTCGCGCAACAGGATCGGATCGGCAGTCTCGTGATGGGATTCCATGATGTTCCGCTCGACGGGGTTCGCAGGATGCGGTTCGGCGCGAACGGACCATAATCGCGCGCGTTCACCGCAGGTCGGTGAAATGGTCCTCCACAATCCGCGCGGCGTCCAGCCGCGCACCGCCATCGTTTTTCAAACAGCGATCGAACCCGGTTCGCCGCTCGCGACGCGCGCGATCGTCTGCCGCAGCCACTGGTGCGCGGCATCGCCGTGCCGGCGCGCATGCCAGTGCTGCGCGAACTCGAACGAATCGATCGGGAACGGCGGCTCGAACACGCGCAGGCGCGGGTCGTCGCGCACGCGGTCGAGGTTGCGGCGCGCGACGGTCAACACCAGGTCGGTGCCGGCGATCAAGTCGTTCGCGACGCTCCAGAACGGCAGGATCACCGCGATGCGCCGCTCGCGGCGCAGCCGCGCGAGCGCGCGATCGACCTCGTTGTCCATCCCGTCGCGCATCGCGACGAGCGCATGCGGCCGCGCGAGCCATGCATCGAGCGCGAGTGCGCCGCGACGCGGCATGCGGCGCGCATCGGCCATGCACGCGAACGATTCGACGAACAGCGGCTGCGCATGCAGTTCGCGCTGCAACGCGGGCAGCACGCCGAGCGCGAGATCGACCTCGCCGTCCATCAGCTGCATCCGCATCGCCTCGCGCGTCGCCTGCGACACGATCAGCTCGATGCCCGGCGCGTCGGCGCGCAGCGTCTTGACGAGCGCCGGCAGCACGATGCGCGCGCCGTAGTCGGACATCGCGATGCGAAACACGCGCGCGGCCGCCGACGGATCGAACGCGGGCGGCTCGATCAGCGCACCGAGCCGGCCCAGCACGTCGTTCAGCGGCTCGACGAGTTCGTTCGCGCGCGCGGTCAGTTCGAGACGGCCGGCGCGCCGCACCAGCAGCGGATCGCCGAAGATCTCGCGCAATCGCGCGAGCGCATGGCTGACCGCCGGCTGGCTGCGGTGCAGCCGCACGGCGGCACGCGAGATGTGTCGTTCGCTCAGCAGCGCATGCAGCGTCACGAGCAGGTTCAGATCGATGCGCGCGGGATTATTCATGGCACGAATATGAAGCATCCGAAGGACGAATTTCCATTCGCGATCTTAATGGACGACAATCATTTCGACACCTTTTCATAAGCGACCACGATGTCGACTTCCGTTTCCCTCGCCACCCTTCCGCTCGCCGTCGCGGCGTTCGTCGCCGGCGCGCTCGTGCCGCTGCAGGGCGGCAGCAATGCCGCACTCGGGCGGGCGCTCGGCCATCCGCTGTGGGCGAGCGTCGCGTCGCTGACGGTCAGCCTGCTCGCGGTGCTGCCCGTGCTGCTGGCCACGCGCGCGCACGCGCCGCTCGTCGGCGAGGCGCTGCAGCGCCCCGCGTGGGTGTGGCTCGGCGGGCTTGCGGGCGTGATCTACATCACGCTCGCGCTGATCCTGACGCCGCGGCTCGGCGCGACGACCTTCATCGTCTGCGTCGTCGCCGGGCAGATGCTCGCGTCGCTGCTGATCGACCACCACGGGCTGATGGGCTTGCCGCAGCGGCTGGCGACACCGGGCCGCATCGCCGGCGTCGCGCTGATCTTCGCCGGGATGCTGGTCGTGCAGTGGCAGACGCGCGCGCCGGATCGCGTGACCGCCGATCCCGCGCGCGCGTCGGTGCGTTGACGGCGGCGACGCCGTCTCGGGCGACCTGCGCCGCGCATGCGCCCGCCTTCGGATACCGCCCGGCCCGCGTGCCGCGTTACCCGGCCAGCTTCTTCAGCGCGTCGAGCACCGCGTCGCCCTTGAACGGCTTCACGATCCAGCCCTTCACGCCGGCGGCCTTGCCGCGCTCCTTCATTGCCGGGCTGCTTTCGGTCGTCAGCATCACGACGTTGACCGACGCGTTCGCCAGTTCGCCGCGAATCTTCTCGACCATCGTCAGGCCGTCCATGTTCGGCATGTTCACATCGCTGATCACGAGGCGCACGCCGGGCGTCGCCTTCAGCTTCGCGAGCCCGTCCTTGCCGTCGACCGCCGTCGCGACGTCGAGCCCGTGATTGCGCAGAAAGCCTGCGACCTCGTCGCGCACCGTGCCCGAATCGTCGACCACCAGAATCTTTGCCATGCGTTGCTCCTTTCCGTTGTTCCAGACTTCAATATTCAAAACAGTTCGAGTTCGCCCGATTCGACCATCGGTCCCACGTCCTGCACCGACTCGCGGAAATCTTCCGGCGACCAGCTCAGGCTGAACACGAAACGCTGATCGATGCACACCGACCGCCCCGACGCCGGATCGGTCATCCGGTACTTGAAGCAGAGCTGCGGACAGTCGCCGCCGAACGAGATGAACTTCTGCTTGTGATTGACGACGAGCGGCACCTGCACCGGATGGCGTGCCAGCGCTTCGGCATCGCCGAGATAGCGGTTCTTGAACGCGCCCCACACGAGATTGGTCAGCTCGCCGAGCACGCCGTTGACGTCGCGAAAATCCGGCGCGCGGCCGTCGGCGTGCGTGCCGCCGATCATGTCGAGCAGCGGCTGCTCGCTCATCTGCAGCAGCATGTAGCCGCGGCACCATGCGCTTTCGAGCGCGATCAGGCTGAACACTTCGCCGAAGATGATCTGGTCGCGCACGATGCACGGCGTGTCGCGCTCGATCGTCATCCCCGGGAACAGGCTGTCGAGCCGCGCTTCGGTGATCTCCGAGATGCCGCGCACCAGCGCGTTCGGATAGTCGCGGCTGAACAGGTACTCGTCGACTGCGCGCCGCAGCGGCGTCATGTCGTCCGCGGCGTAGGCCGCGCAGGCGACGCGCGCGAGCGCGTCGGGCAGCCCGTCGCGCGACGCGAGCGACGTGCGGCGCAGGATGATCGGCAGCTCGGGGCGCAGCGCGTCGATCTGCGTCGCGACGATCGCGCTCTCGGCCGGCGAGCCGCCGTAGTCCTCGGCGAGCAGGATCGCGCCGAGATCGATGTTCGAGCGCAGCACCTTCAGCAGCCGGCTGCGCCGCACGGTCAGTCCGACCAGGTTGTGTTCGTCGCAGAAGCGCTTGATCGCGTCCGCGTGCGTGCGGCTGTCGTCGAGCACGAGCACCTTGCTGACGGGTTGGTCTACGGTCATCTCGAAGGATTCCTGGGTTTCGGTTGCAGGTCGGTCAGAACAGTTCGAGCTCGCCGCCCGTATCCGGCGCGGCCGTCTCGGGCACGTGGAAATCGACCGGCGCGTTCGCGCATATGCACAGCGTCGCGCCGATCCGCACGTCGCCGTCGAGCGTCAGGTCGTACGCGGCGACATGGTCCGGCGCGAGCGCGGGCAGATAGTCGACGCTCGCGCCGCTCAGCAGGTAAGGCGTCGACATCCCGAGATCGGGAAACGGCACGGTCAGCGCCTGGTTGATCGCGCCGCAGCACAGGTTCGCAACTTCCATGAACGCTTCGGGCAGCGGCCGCTGCGCGGCGCCGGCCGGCATCGCCGCGGCGAAATGGCGGCGCGTCGCGTCGTCGTCGCTGAAGCGCAGCGCGAGCAGCAGCCGGAAATGCAGCGCCGAGATCGTCAGCACCGCGACATGCTCGGCCGCCTTCGCGCCCGCCCGCGCACGCGACTTCGCGTGCGCGGCATCCGGCACATCGGTCGCGGCCGGTCGGATATCGCATGTGCCGCTACCCGACGCGAGCCGCGTGCGCGCCGCGTCGAAGAAGATCCGCTCGAAGCCGCCCTTCGCCTGCTCGCTGATCACGCCGCCGCTCCTTCGAGCCGCGCGTGCAGCTGGCCGGCCAGCGTCTCGACGGTCGCGAGCGCGGCCGTGATCATCTTGCCGCCCGCCTGGATATCCTGGAACGTTGCGGCGGTCACGAGATCGTTGCGGTTCAGGCTGTCGCGATAGCTGTTCGACAATTGCTGCGAGCGCGCGGCCAGCCCGCGCACCTCGCTCGCGACGATCGAGAAGCCGCGGCCCGCGGTGCCGGCGCGCGCAGCCTCGATCGACGCATTCAGCGACACGATCGACACGTGCGCGACGATCGCCGACAGCTCCTGGTTCTTCGCGCGCATGTCCTGGTTCTGCGTCGTCAACGAGATCATCTGCTCGTGCCAGCGCTCGAACGTGCCGGCCAGCCCGCGCAGCCGTGCGGCTTCGTCGGCGATCTTCAGCGCATGCTGCGCGAGCGCGGCGCGCTCGGCCGACAGCGCGTCGAGCGCATCGCGCTGCGTGTCGCGCCCGGCCTGCTCGTGCGCGAGCGCCTGTTCGAGCTGCGCTTCACGCTGCGCCCACGCGTCGGCCGCGTCGGCCTGCGCGGACGCCGCTTCGGCAGCGCGTGCGTCGGCAGCTTCCAGCGCTGCGCGCAACGCGTGCTCCGCATCGGTCGCCGCCGCGACCAGCCGCGCGCGCATCGCGCGCAACACGATCGCCGCCAGCGCCGCGACGACGAGGCCGCCCGCCAGCGCAGCGGCGATCTGGGTCATCCATGCTTGCACGATCATTCCACCGCGTCGAGGTCCGTCACACTCGTGCGAGCCTGCGCTCGCTCCGCCGTCGCATGACCATGGCCATGGTGCGCGTCCGCCGCGAAGCGGGCCGGCAGCGACACGATCGTCTCGAATGCGCGATACGGCGCGCCGACGCGATCGTCGGTGAAGCGCAGCGCGATGTCGCCGCCGTCGCGCTTCAGGAAATTGCGCACCGCGTCCATGCCGACGCCGCGCCCCGACACCTCGGTCACCGCATCCGCAGTCGAAAAGCCCGGCCGGAAAATCAGCTCGGCGACCGCATCGTCGGGCAGTAGGTGGGCCTGGTCCGCGTCGATCCAGCCGCGCTCGCGCGCGATCCCGCGAATTCGGTCGAGCGCGAGGCCGCGGCCGTCGTCGCTCAGCACGAACCGCAGCTCGGCGCGGTCCATGCCGACCGCGATGTCGATCGTGCCGGCGGCCGGCTTGCCGGCCGCGCGACGTGCTTCGGACGTCTCGATCCCGTGATCGACCGCATTGCGCAGCAGATGCATGAACACGTTCTTCAGCGTCGCGACGATTTCACTGCGCACGCGATGGCCGTGGCTGTCGATATGCACGACCGGCGCCGGCTTGCCGAGCTCGGCCGCGAGCGACGGCAGCGACTCGATCACGCTGCCGAGCGCATCGCCGATCCCCTGCGTGCCGAACTGGCTCAGCATGCGCCGCACCGCGTCGCGCGCCGCGTGCCAGTCCGACGCATTCGCCGGGTCCGCGCCGTCGAGCATCCGCAGGCTCTCGCTGATATGCGCGCGATCGACCATCAGGTAGCCGGCCGCGTCGGCCCCTGCCGGTGCGCCGCTGCGGCCGAGCGTCTCCGCGTTGATCGTCGCGTAGTGGTCGACGGCGTCGCGCACGCGCGCGAGGTCGTCCATCAGCGCGTCGCGGTCCCATGCCGGGCCGCCTTCCGCACGGCGCAGCGACTCGTACGCCTGCTCGGCCTCGTGCACGATATTGGTCAGATGCTGAAGGCTGTACGTGCGCGCGTTGCCCTTGATCGTGTGCATGTTGCGGAACAGCGCGGCGACGACCGAGTGGTCCGCGTTGTCGTGCTGGCGGATCATTCGCTCGTTCTCGCTGAGGAAGCCCTTCGCGCTGTGCACGAAATCGTGGAACTTGTCCTGGCTGATCGCGAGAATCTCGCCGATCATCTCGAGGCGGCGCTGCTGCTCGCCGGCCTGCGCGGTCAGCTCGCGGATCTCGGTCACGTCGCGCACGCACAGCATCAGGCGCGCGACGGTGTCGGTCTCGTCGGTGATCGCCGACCAGCTCAGGTCGAGCCATTTCTCGCGGCCGTCCGGCATCCGCTTCGCGACTTCGTTGACGAGCAGGTGCGCGTTGAACTCGAAGTTCATGCTGTCTTCGCCGAGGCACGCGTGCACGGCCGCGTCGACCTGCGAGCGCGCGTCGGAGCCGAGGTTCGAATCGTCGAACACGAGCGCCATCAGGTCGCGGCCCGCGATGTCGTTCGTCTCGAAGATGGTTTCGAGGTACGCCGAGTACTCGGCATGCACGACGCCGCCGTCGACCACCGTCAGGATCCCCTGCTGCATGTTCTGCAGCATCGCCTGGATGTCCGCGGTCTTCTGCTTGAGCTGCGCGGCGTTCTGCTGGATCTTCTCGATCATCCCGTTGAACGCGACGATCGAATGGCCGATCTCGTCCATCCGGCCCACCGGCACGCGACGCGTGAAATCCTGGCTCGTCGCGATCTCGCTCATCATCGTCTGCATGCGGCTCAGCGGACGCGTGATCTGGCGGTACAGCACGAAGCCGAGCGCGGTCAGCAGCACGATCACGGTGCCGGCGACGCCCGCGATCGCGGTCGCCGTGGTCGACAGCATGCCGTTCAGCGCGAGGATCGCGTCGTCCTTCTGGCGATTCTTCTCGACGCGCAGCGTGTCGACGATGCTTTCCAGCTCGTCGCGATACTGCGCGACGTTCGCGAACAGGAAGGCCTGCGCCATCTCGGCCTTGCCTTCGGTCTTCATCTTCACGGTGTCGTCGATCGCCGCGAAGTAGTTCGCGACGCTGTCCTTCGCCTGCGCGACGAGGCCCTGCTGCGCGCGGCCGACGGCCGACTGCGCCTGCGCGTCGAGCGCCGCGCGCAACGCGGCCTGCTTCGCCTTCAGTTCGTCGCGCGCCTGCGACGCGGTGTTCGCGTCGGGCGCGTAGACGAGCGTCATCGTCGCGATCTGGATGTTCTTCACATCGGCGACGAGATCCGCGGACGCGAGCGCGCTCGGCACGATTCCCTGCGTGACCTGACGCACTTCGGACGCGCTCTTGCGCGTCTGGTACACGGCGTAAACGCCGATCGCCGACAACGCGACGAAGGTCAGGACAACCAGCAACGTAATGCGATGACGGATGGTCATGTGTACAGCTCCCCGCGGCAATCCGGTTTCGATCGCCCGTTGATCCATTGAAAGAATGTGAGCGGCGAATTATCAGGGATGGTGTATGACGGTCCGATGACTACAAATCAATCGATCATCGATGAAATGGAAATGATTATTTGCCGAAGAAAAATCCTAAAGTTTCTCCGGAAACTGCCGTTAACCTCACACCATCTTCACCGGCGTGGCATCTGGGCAGGCGCGCATCGCGCCGCGCGCGGATATTCATTCTTTTATTTTTTAATCCGCGACGTAAATCAGGTCGAATACCGAAAACGTTTGCGCATTATCGTCGATTCACGTTTGTTTCGCGCGCTTTTAAAAGGTGCGTGGTTCGGCGCATGAATGTTTTCCCGGCCTTCATGCGCCGGACATCCGCGTCCGGTCACGGATCGAGCGCACCGCCCGACCATCCCGCCGACGGACGCGAGCCGGTCAGCTTCAGCGCGACGTCGCCCTGCGCGACCAGCCGTTCGCGATTGCGCGTGACGATGCGCCCGGCCTGCGGCGCGACCAGCACATGCTCGCTGCCCGGCACGCCCGGATGCGCGACGATGCGTGCGATCCGTTCGCCGGCTTCGACCGTCGCGCCGAGTTCGCGCTCGTAGACCAGCACGCCCGACACCGGCGCGATCACCGTCTCCATGTGCGCGATCGGCACGGCCTCGCCATGCCAGTCGGGCGTGCCCGGCGGCTCGGCGATCACGCCGCGGCCGCGCAGGAACGCGAGCACGCCGTCGGCGTCGCGCTCGGCCAGCGCATCGGACACGTCGGACTGCCCGCGCAGCTCGACGGTCGCGACGAGCTTGTCGCGCAGCGCGCCGTCGCGCAGCCAGTGCGCGACGACGGCGCCCTCGAACGCGCCGTCGTCATCCTCGTCCCACAGAATCGCGACATCGGCGCCGAGCGCGGCGGCGAGATCGCGGCCGGCCGGCCACAGGTCGCGATGCAGGTACAGGTACGGCAGCGCTTCGGAATCGGTATGCAGGTCGAGCACGATGTCGGCATCGCAGGCCGCGCCGAGCAGCGTGCGCTGCCATGCGGCGAAGGTCGTCGCGGGCCGGCGCGTCGCTGCCGATTCATGGAAATGCCGGTTGAAGTTGCGATGCGTCGTTTCGTGGAACCGGCCGAGCAGCCGCCCCTGCCGGAATTGCGCGAGTCCGAGCGGATTGGCCTGCGGCACGATCGTCACCGTGCCGCGCAGCACGCCGCGGTCGTGCGCCGCGCACAGTTGCGGCAGCAGCCGATGCAGCACCAGCATCCCGGCGATCTCGTCCGCATGCACGCCGGCCTGCAGATGCACGCGCGGGCCGTCGCCGCCCGACAGCCGCCACGCACGGATCGCGAGCGGCTGCCCGTGGTCGCCGGGCACCTGCCATGTCAGCGTTTCGATCATCGTGTTGCCTCCTTCACAGTCGCCGGACGCGTCACGACGCCGAACCGGCGCCAAGGCTGGCGACGTATGCCGCGATCCGCTCGCACGCATCGGCCAGCTGCGCGTCGTCGACGACGAAGCCGAAGCGCACGAAGCCCGATGCGGTATCGCCGAACGCGCTCGCGTCGAGCAGCGCGACCTGCTTCGCGCGGAACAGCCCCCACGTGAACGCATGCGCGTCGAGCCCCGTGCCGCGCACGTCGACCATCATGAACATCCCTGCTTCCGGCAGCAGGCAGCGCAGCCCCGGCACGTCGCGCAGGCGGCCGTAGGCGAGGTCGCGGCGGCGCCGGTAGAGTTCGCGCATGTCCGCGATGATCGCCGCACGGTTGTCGAGCGCGGTGACCGCCGCCTGCTGGATGAAACCCGGCAGCCCGTACAGCATGCACAGCGCGAGCCGCTCCGCATGCTCGATCAGTTCGACCGGGCCGACGGCCCAGCCGACCCGCCAGCCCGGCATCGCATGCGACTTCGACAGGCTGCCGATCGTCACGGTGCGCGCGGCCATGCCCGGCAGCGACGCGATGCTCACCATGTCGCGCTCGAACGTCAACGCCGCATACACCTCGTCGGACACGACCCACAGGTCGCGCTCGCACGCGAGCCGCGCGATCCGCTCGAGATCGGCGCGCGGCATCACAACGCCGGTCGGATTGCACGGCGTCGCGAAGAAGATCGCCTTGGTGCGCGGCGTCACGGCCGCTTCGAGCGCGTCGCAGTCGAGATGGAAGCCGCGCGACGCATCGACCGGCACCGGCACGAGCGTCGCGCCCGACGCGCGAATGCTCGCCTCGTAGGTCAGATACATCGGCTCCGGCACGATCACTTCGTCGCCCGCTTCGCACAGGCACAGCGCCATCGCGAACAGCGCGTTCTGCGCGCCGGCCGTCACGATCACGTGTTCGGGCCCGACCGGCTGGCCGCTGCCGGCCGCATGCTCGCGCGCGATCGCCGCCCTCAGTTCGGCGCGGCCGCGCACTTCGCTGTAATGCGTGTCGCCGCCGCGCAGCGCGGCGACCGCGCGTTCGACGATCACGTCCGGCGTCGAAAAATCCGGATCGCCGACGCTCAGGATGATCGCCGGCTCGCCGGCCGCGACCGCCTGCTGTGCTGCGTAGTGGATGTCCCATGCGGTCGTACGCTTGCCCTGCAAGCGCTCGACCAGCTTCGAATAATTCATGCGTCCTCCATCGCGCGGCGCCCGGCGGCCCGCCGCATCGTCAGTGGTTGTCGTCAGCGCGGCATGCGCACCGGCACGCGCCGCTCGAGCCGGCCGAACACGCGCTCGATCAGGAACGCGAGCACGACGTAGATCACGGCGATCGCGAGCAGCGGCTCGTAGGTGCGCAGCGTCTGCGCGCGGATATAGTTCGCGGCGCCGAGCACGTCCATCACCGCGACCGTCGACGCGAGCGCGGTCGACTTCAGCAGCATCACGGTCTCGCCCGCAAGCGTCGGCAGCAGGATCTGGATCGCGCGCGGCAGCCATACGCGCCGCGCGATCATCGACGGCCGCATCCCCATCGCGCGCGCGGCCTCGATCTCGCCCTTCGGCACGCCTCGCAGCCCCGCGCGCAGCACCTCGCCGACATACGCGCCGACGCTGACCACGAGCGCGAACGCGACATACCAGAAGCCGTCACGCAGGAACGGCCACAGCACGCTGTCGCGCAGCGCGGGCCAGCCCGCGAACAGCGAGCCGATGCCGTAGTAGATCAGGTAGATCTGCACGAGCAGCGGCGTGCCGCGAATCACCTCGGTGAACGCCTTGCTGCCGCGCGCGACGAACGGATTCGGCGACAACCGCGCGAACGCGACGGCGATCGCGAGCGCGAAGCCGAACACGGCCGAGATGACGAGCAGCTTGACGGTGGTCAGCACGCCGAGCAGCAGCAGCGACCCGTATGACGACAATACGCTCAGATCCATGAGGTCGACCCGATTCGATGACGAGGAAGAGAGGCGATGCCGGTCACGACGCGGGCATCCAGCGTCCGAAGCGCCGTTCGATCTCGCGGAACAGCAGCCCGGACAGCGACGTGATCGCGAAATAGACGACCGCGACCATCAGGTAGTAGCGCATGTATTCGCGCGTCGAGCCGGCCGCCTGCTTCGCGGTGTACAGCAGCTCGTTGTAGCCGACCACGCTGATCAGCGCGCTGTCCTTCACGAGGATCAGCCACAGGTTCGCGAAGCCCGCGAGCGCGTACGGCGCCATCGCCGGCAGCGTGACGCGCCGGAACACGAGGCCGGGCGACGCGCCGAACGCGCGGCCGGCCTCGATCTGCCCGAACGGGATCGCGAGGATCGCACCGCGGATGATCTCCGCCGCGTACGCGCCCTGCACGATGCCGAGCACGATCACCGCGGCCGCGAAGCCGTTGACCGCGACCGGCCCGACGCCGATCGCCGTCATCACGAGATTGATCGCGTCGGTGCCCGCGTAGTAGAGCAGCAGGATCAGCAGCAGCTCGGGCACCGCGCGGCACAGCGTCGTGTAGCCCTGCGCGATGCGTTCGAGCACGCGCACGCCTGACAGCTTGGCCGCCGCGCCCAGCAGGCCGAGCGCGATGCCGACGACGAACGCGCCGAGCGAAATCTCGAGCGTCACGCCCGCGCCCTGCAGCAGCGCGACGCCCCAGCCGTCCGGGTCCATGCCCAGGTAGCTCACCCATCCCCAACCGTCCATGCTGCCTCCTCGTGCGTGCGTCGCGCCGGTGTGCGCCGGTGTGCCGTGGTCCGCGCGATCAGTGCGGCCAGAGGTCGATCGGGAAATACTTCTTCGCGATCTGCGCGTACTTGCCCGACGCGTGCAACTGTTCGAGCGCCTGGTCCATCTGCTGCTTCAGCGGCGCATCGGCCTTGCGCATCCCCGCGCCGACGCCGTAGCCGAAGATCGCCGGATCCATCTTCACGCTGCCCGGGCCCTTCAGCTCGAACGCCGAACCGTCCTTTGTCTTCAGGAAGTCGAGGATGCCGAGCTGGTCGAGGTACATCGTGTCGATCCGGCCCGCGACCAGATCGGCGTTGCAGTCGTCCTGCGTGTTGTACAGGCGGACCGTCGCGGTCTTGCCGTACGCCATCTTGATGAACTCGGCGTTCGCGGTCGAGCCCTGCACGCCGATCACCTTGCCCTTCAGGCCGTCCGGCGTCAGCGTCAGCTTCGTGTTCTTCGCGCCGACGAAGGTGCCCGGCGTCTCGTAGTACGGCCGCGAGAACGCGATCACCTTCTGCCGTTCCGGCGTGATCGACATCGAGTTGAAGATCACGTCGATCTTGTCGCTGAGCAGCGCCGGGATGATCCCGTCCCACGACACTTCCTTGATTTCGCACTTCGCCTTCATCTGCTCGCACAGCGCGCGGATCAGGTCGGCCTCGAAGCCGCTCCACTGCCCGGTCGGGCTCTTCATCAGGAACGGCGGGTACGGCTCGGCGGCCACGCCGAAGCGCAGCACGCCGGACGACGCATGCGCGGCGCCGAGCGGCGCAAGCGCCGCGACAACGAGACTGAACAGGCAAAGCAGAGTGCGTAAGACGCGCTTCATGTTCCAACTCCTTGCAGGAAAGATGGGGGACGGGGCGACCGGCATCGGGCGACCGGCATCGGCGCGGCCGGCTCGGTTGCGAGCCGTAATGGCGCGGCCCGGTGGTTCAGTGACGCTGCCGGTGCGCGTTGACGAACTGGCGGCAGCGCTCGCCCTGCGGCGCATCGAAGATCTCGGCCGGCGTGCCGCTCTCCTCGACGCGGCCCTGGTGCAGGAACAGCACCCGGCTCGACACGTCGCGCGCGAACGCCATCTCGTGCGTGACGAGTATCATCGTGCGGCCTTCGCAGGCCAGATCGCGGATCACCTTCAGCACTTCGCCGACGCGCTCGGGATCGAGCGCCGACGTCGGTTCGTCGAACAGCATGACCTTCGGCCGCATCGCGAGCGCACGCGCGATCGCGACGCGCTGCTGCTGGCCGCCGGACAGGAAGGCGGGATAGACGTTGCGCTTGTCGGCGAGGCCGACGCGCTCGAGCAGCTGCTCGGCGCGCGCGATCGCTTCGGCGCGCGATTCGCGCAACACGTGAACGGGCATCTCGATCACGTTTTCGAGCACCGTGCGATGCGCCCACAGATTGAAACTCTGGAACACCATGCCGAGCCGCGTGCGGATCCGCTCGACCTGGCGCGGATCGGTCGGCACCGTGCGCCCCTTGCGATCGACCTTCAGGCCGATCTCCTCGCCGTCGACGACGATGCGCCCCTGCGTCGGCGTCTCGAGCAGGTTGATGCAGCGGAGCAGCGTGCTCTTGCCCGAGCCGCTCGCCCCGATCAGCGAGATCACTTCGCCTTCGCGCGCGCTCAGCGACACGCCCTTCAACACCTCCAGCTCGCCGAACCGCTTGTGCAGATCGACCACCTGCACGCGCTCCTCGGTCGCCGCCTTCACGCTCTCCACCCGCGCCAACATGCTGTCTCCCGTGTCGAATTCTCACGCCCGTCCCGTGCGGGATCGCGGCGTCTTGTTGAATGGCCGACCAACCTCATGCGGAATCGAGTATAGGCTCTGTTGAACATCGGTTCAACAGTTTTCAATATTCCGGAAGCAAGGGTTTTCGCGGGTTCCGGAACGCTTTCGAGATCGTAATTGAACAAGCGTCCGACACTCCCCTATAATCGGCTCCATGACGATTCCGTAAGGTCACCACGTGAAAAAGACTCCTGACACGGCACCGGTTCAGACGCGCAGCCGCGGCATCCGAGAAACGCCCGCGGTGCGTCAGCAATCGATCATCGACGCGACGATGCGCTGCATCGCGCGCTACAGCTATTCGGAAACCACGATCGACCGCATCTGCTCGGAGGCGAAGGTCTCGCGCGGCCTGATCAACCATCACTTCCAGTCGAAAGACGAGCTGATGGCGCAGACCTACAAGCGGCTCGCGGCCGACCTGCTCGACGTGTCGCGCGCGGCGGCCGCGAACGCGACCGGCCCCGAGGAAAAGCTCGACGCGATCATCAAGGTGTGTTTCGCCGCGCCCGTGTTCGCGCCGAAGAACGTGAAGGTGTGGCTCGGCTTCTGGAGCGTCGCGCACAGCGACCCGGTGATCCGCAAGGCGCACAAGGAGCTGTACAGCGGCTACCGGCAGGCGTTGAAGAAGCTGTTCGACCAGATCGCCGAAGTGCGCGGCGGCACCGTCGACAGCGAGCTGGCCGCGCTGACGCTGACCGCCGTGATCGACGGCTTCTGGCTGGAGCTGGCGCGCGACCCGACGTCGTTTACGGCAGAAGACGCGCTGACCAGCTGCCTGCGCGTCGTCGATACGTTCCTGCCGCCGCCGAAAACGGCCCGCAAGCGCGCGTAACGGCGCGGACCGCCGCCCGTCCCGCAACGCAAACGAACGGCCTCGCCCGCGCCCGCCGGCGCCGCGCGAGGCCGTTCGTGCGTTCAGGCCGCGCGGATCTCGATCAGATACGGCGTGTCGTGCGCGGCCGCCTCGCTCAGCGCACCGGCCAGCGGCGTGCCCTCGTCGATGCGTTGCGCGCCCCACCCGTACGCGCGCGCGATCGCGACGAAATCCGGCGTATGCAGGTCCACGCCGACCGGCTCGACGCCGCCGTCGACCATCGCCCGCTTGATCTCCCCGTATCCGCCGTTGTTCAGCAGCACGACGATCAGGCGTGCACCGTGCTGCACCGCGGTGCCGAGTTCCGCGAGCGTGTACTGGAAACCGCCGTCGCCGGCAATGCACACGACCGGCCGCGACGGATCGCCGAGACTGGCGCCGACGGCCGCCGGCAACCCGTAGCCGAGCGAGCCGAACCCGACCGACGCGTTGAACCAGCTGCGCGGCCGCGATGCCGCGAAGCCGACGTTGCCCGCATAGACGATGCGCGTCGAGTCGCCGACGATCGCCGCATCGGGCAGCGCGTCGCGCACGCTGTCGAGCAGCGCGAGGTCGCGCCGCATCTCGTCGTTCAGTTCCTGCTGCGCGGCCACGCGGCACGTCGCGGCGCGTTCGATGCCGTCGCCTTCGGTGCGTGCCGCCGCCTCGGCCGGCCAGACGCGCCGCAGCGCACGCAGCGTCTCGCCAACGTCGCCGAGCAGCGGCAGCGCCGGAACCGCGTTGCGGCACAGCTGCTGCGGATCGATGTCGATCCGCACGAGCGGCACGGGCATCGCAAAGCTGCGCGTCGCATAGAGGTCGTAGTCGGTCGGCCCCAGCTCGGTGCCGAGCGCGACGATCAGGTCGCTGTCGCGCATCAGCGCGCGCACCGCGTCGCTCGACGCCGACCATGCGATGCCGAGCGGATGCGCGGGCGGCAGCACGCCGCGCCCGTTGATCGTCATCACGACCGGTGCGTCGAGCGTTTCGGCGAGCCAGCGCACGTCGTCGGCCGCGTCGAGCGCGCCGCCGCCCGCGAGGATCAGCGGCGCGCGTGCGGCCGCCGCGCGGGCCCGCAGCGCGTCGATGCCGGCGGCCGATGCGGGACCGGCCGCGATGCGCGGCGGTGCGGTCGGCACCGGCGGCAGCGTATCGGCCGGCGCGGCCAGCACGTCGAGCGGGATCGCGATGTGCACCGGGCGCGGCCGGCCGCCGGACAACACCGCGAACGCGCGCGCGATTGCCTGCGGCAGCGCGTCGGCGCACGGCACCGTGTAGCTGAACGCGGCGACGTTCGCCGCGAATGCGTGCTGGTCGGGCAGTTCGTGAAGATGGCCGTTGCCGGAACCGATGTCGCCCGACGCGTTGATACTCGAGATCACCAGCATCGGAATCGAATCCGCGTACGCCTGCGCCATCGACGTCGCGATGTTCGTCATGCCGGGCCCGGTGATCACGAAGCACACGCCGGGCTTGCCGGTCGCGCGCGCATAGCCGTCCGCCATGAAGCCGAGCCCCTGCTCGTGGCGCGCGCTCACGTGGCGCAGCGCGCTGCCGGCCAGGCCGCGGTACAGCTCGATCGTATGCACGCCGGGAATGCCGAACACCGTGTCGACGCCGTACGCGGCGAGCAGTTCGACGAGGTACATGCCTGCTGTTTTCATAAGGATTCCATCGTTCGTCAAAGGTTGCGGACGCGCGCGGCGGCCGCCGTCAATGCGCGAGCCCCGGCAGCAGTTCGCGCACGCCCTGCGCGAGCATCTGGAACGCGATCGCGGTCAGCACGATGCCCGACAGCCGCTCGACGAGCGTGCGGCCGATCTCGCCGAACCGCCGGCACCACGACGCCGAACACGCATAGGTGAGGCCGATCACGGCCGCATGCAGCACGCAGGCCGCGCTCAGCGCGAGCAGGTCGGCCGGCGTATGAAAGCGCGTTGCGGTCGTGATCACCAGCGACATCACCGCGCTGCCGATCGACAGCGGAAAGATCAGCGGCACCGCGATGTAGTTGCGCCACTGCGCGTATTCGAGCCGCGTGTCGCCGCCGCTGCGCTCGTCGTTCGCCGTGCCGCGCATCATCGGGATCGACCACAGGCACAGCACGAGGCCGCCCGTCAGCGTCAGTGCGCCGAGCGTCAGGCCGAGCATGCGCAGCAGGAACTGGCCGCTCCACACCGCGCCGACCATCAGCGCCGCGATCCACGCGAACAGCCGGATCGCGATCTGCCGCTGCGTCGCGTCCGGGAAATGCCCGGTCACCGCCGCATACATCGGGATCGCGACCGGCGGGCAGAACAGCGTCAGCAGGCCGGTCAGGAACAGCAGCACGTCGTTCGACGTCAGCGTCATCGCTCGGGCTCGCGTCGTCGGTCAATCCTGCGCGGCTTCGTGCACCGCCCGCTCGCGCGGCCGCATCTCGCCGTCGAAATCGTCGAGCGTCGGGAACGCCATCGGCGCGAGCCGGTCGAGCTGCGTCAGGTATGCGCCGTACCGATCGAGCACGGCCGCGCGTTCGGCGTCGCCGATATACGGCACGTGATAGCCGACGAACGACGGCAGCACGTCGAAACCCGCATAGCCGAGCGTGCCGCGCAGCACGTGGCGCAGCATCAGATCCATCTCGCCGTGCACGCCGTCGGCGCCGAACATGTAGTCGCGCCCGCCGCACGTATACGCGAGCAGCGCGCGCTTGCCGCGCATCCCGCCGCGATCGTAGAAACGCACGCCGCCGTAGACCTTGCCCGACACGAGCACGCGGTCGAGCCAGCCCTTCATGATCGCGGGCATCGAACACCAGAACAGCGGGAAGCTCAGGATCAGCAGGTCGCATTCGAGCAGCTTGTCGAGCTCGGCGGCGATGTCCGGCGCGATCGTGTGCGCGGCCACGTTCTCGCGCTGTTCCAGCGCATAGACGAGGTAGTCGGGATTTTTCCGCACGCCGAAATCGGCTGCGCTCGCGACCGGATTCCACTGCATCGCATACAGGTCGGACACCGTCACGGTATGCCCCTGCGCTTCGAGCGTGCGAACCGCGCGATGCAGCATCGACGTCGTGAACGACTGCGGTTCCGGATGGGCGTGAACGATCAGGACTTTCATGGTGTGACTTTTCTCCGGTTGAAATCAGACGGACCCGGCCGCGCGCCTGCGCAGCAGCGACAGGCCGATCGCGATGCAGGTCGCGGCAAGCAGCAGCGTGGACACCGACGCGATCGCCGGATCGACGTTCTCGCGCATCCCGTCCCACATGCGGCGCGGCAGCGTGTAGACGTTGCGGCTCGAAATGAACAGCGTGACGACGAGCTCGTCCCACGACAGGATGAACGCGAATACCGCGGCCGACAGCACGCCGGGCCGGATCGACGGCAGGATCACGTAGCGCAGCGTCTGCGCGAGGTTCGCGCCGAGGCTGCGCGACGCCTGCTCGATCCGCAGGCCGACCGTCGCGAGCGACGCCGACACCGCGACGACCACATACGGCACCGACAGCACGACATGCGAAAGAATCGCGGCCGGATAGCTGTCGAGCATCCCGAGCTCGCCCCACAGCCGGTAGAACGCGAGCGCCGACACGATCGGCGGCACGATCAGCGGAAACAGGATCACGCCGCGCACGAGCTCGCCGCGCCGCGATGCGACCTTCCACAGGCCGATCGCGCACAGCGTGCCGAGCGTCACCGAGATCGCGGCAGACACCAGCGCGATCAGCCCGCTCTGCAGGAAGCTCGACACCCAGCCGTCGTCGTCGAGCAGCACGCGGTAGTGCTGCAGCGACAGCGTGCCGTCCGGCATCGACAGGTAGTCGTTCGGCGTCAGCGAGACCGGCACCGACACCAGCAGCGGCAGCATCAGGAACAGGATCGCGGCCCATGCGACGCCGATTACCAGCGCGCGCCCTGCGGTCACTCGGGTTTTCATCGGATGGTTCTCCGGTCAGGTCAGCGCGCGCCGAACAGTTCGCGCAGGTCGACGAAGCGCGCGAGCAGCGCGAGCGCGGCCAGGATCGACGCAAGCAGCAGCGACGCAAGCGCGGCGCCGCTGCCCCAGTTCACCAGTTGCAGGATCTGCGTGCTGATGTACTCGGCGATCATCACCGTGCGGCCGCCGCCGAGGATCACCGGCGTCACGTAGAAGCCGAGCGAGAAGATGAACACGAGGATCGCCGCGCCGACGATGCCCGGCCGCGTCTGCGGGAAATACACCTTGCGGAACGTGACGGACGCGCGCGCGCCGAGCCCCTGCGACGCGCGTGCGAGCTGCGGGTCGATGCCCTTCATGTTCGCGTACAGCGGCAGTACCGCATACGGAATCATGAAATGGATCATGCCGATCACGACGCCGACCTCGTTGCGCATCAGCGGCAGCGGCGCGTCGATCAGGCCGATGCGCATCAGCAGCGTATTGACGAGCCCCTGCTCGCCGAGCAGGAACAGCCACGAGAACGCGCGCACCAGCACCGACGCCCAGAACGGCACCAGCAGCCCGAACATCAGCGCCATCCGCTGGCGCGGGCCGACATGCGCCATCGCATACGCAATCGCGTAGCCAAGCGCCACCGAGCAGACGGTCGTGACCGCGCATACGCGCAGCGTGGTCCACAGCACGCGGTGCACGCCGTGGTTCGCGACCAGCCGCGCATAGTTCTGCAGCCCCGGCTCGGGCACGGTGAAGCCGAGCCACAGCACGCGCACGAGCGGATAGACGTACAGCACGATCAGCACCGCGAGCAGCGGCACGACGAGCAGCCAGTAGCGGTCGGCTTTCGCCCGACCGGCCGGCGCGGCGCCCGCGACGGGAGTAGACAGCGTATTCATGGCGTCACGCTCCGTGGCCGCGGCTCAGGACGACATCAGGTCGGTGTATTGCGCGAGCGTCGCTTCGTAATGCTGCGCCCACCACTCGGGATTCACCTTGCACTGCTTCGCCCAGTTCTCCGGTGTGCCGGGATTGTCGGCGCGCAGCGCCTGCGGCACGGCGGCCGTCGCGGCCGGCGTCACCGGCCCGTTGCCGAGCAGCGACAGCAGGCGCACCTGCGGCTCGACGCCCTGCACGAACTTGATGAACTGCCACACCGCATCGCCGGACGGATTGTTCTTCGGCACGCCCCACACGTCGCACGACGCGAGCCCCTGCTCCCACGTATAGCGGAACCGTCCGCCGGTTTCGCGCTGGATCACGTTCGCGCGCGTGTGCCAGATGCAGGCCATGCTGACTTCGCCGTTGCGCAGCAGTTGCAGGCTGTCCGCGCCCGAATCCCACAGCAGCACGTTCGACTTCAGTTCCTTCAGCTTCTTCAGCGCGCGCGGCACGTCGATCGGATAGACCTTGTCCTTGTCGACGCCGTCGGCCATCAGCGCGGCCTCCAGCGCGCCGCCCATCCATTTCCACAGCCCGCGCTTGCCCGGAAACTTGCCGACGTTCCAGAAATCGGCCCAGTTCTTCGGCGGGTTCGCGCCGAACTTGCGCGCGTCGTATGCCAGCACGTAGCTCAGCAGATACGACGGCGCGCCGAAATCCGACGCGAGTCCCGGCAGCGCGTTGCGGCCCACGATCGAATAGTCGATCGGCCGCAGGAAGCCTTGCTTGCCGAGCTTGATTGCCGCAAAGCCGTCGAGGTCCATCACGTCCCAGATCACGTTCCGGTTCTCGACCATCGCCTTGATCTTGCCGTCCTCCGGCGACGAGTCGTAACCCATCCGGATGCCGCTCGCCTTGGTGAACGGATCCATATATGCGGTGCGAAACGCCGAGCGCGCCTCGCCGCCCCATGCGCTCAGCACGATTTCCTTCAGGTTCGCGGCCTGCGCGTGCTTCGCGCCGAGCGACAGCAGCGTCGGCGCGATGCCGGCGGCCGCGCACAGCCGCAGGAAGTCGCGGCGGCGCTGCGAGGTCGCGGGTTGCAATTCGCGTGCTTGGTCGAGCAGGTCCTGCAGATGGCGGTTCGTCATGGTGTCTCCTCCTGGCTGGGCAGCGCCCGCCCGCGTCTCGTCGGTTCCGGGCGCCGTGAATCGACCGGCGACGGCGGCACATGCCGTCGCGCGGCATACGTCGCGCGCCGCGTCAGTCGGACGCGATCCGGCAGGTCGCGTCGCGCTCCCACTGCACGAACACGTCCATCCCCGTGCGCGGCGATGCGAGCCCGCGCCATGCCGGCACGTCGGCCGTCACGCGACCGAGCGCAGCCGTCTCGATCTCGAAGCGGTACGACGAGCCGAAGTAACTCCAGTGGCGGATGCGGCCGGCCACTTCGTTGTGCGCGCCGCCGCACGATGCGGCCGCGACGCCGATCTTCTCCGGCCGCAGCGCGAACAGCAGCGCGTCGTCCGGCCGCGCGCCGCACGCACGCGCGACGAAGCGCGCATCGCCGACGCGATAGTGCGTCGTCTCGGCATCGCCGCCGAGCGCCACGCCTTCGATGAAGTTGCTCTTGCCGAGGAAGTCGGCGACGAAGCGGTTTGCCGGCTGTTCGTACAGCCCGTCCGGCGTGCCGATCTGTTCGAGCCGGCCGTCGCGCATGATCGCGATCCGGTCCGACATCGACAGCGCCTCCTCCTGGTCGTGCGTGACGAACAGGAAGGTCGCGCCGAGCCGCTCATGCAGCGCCTTCAGTTCGACCTGCACTTCGCCGCGCAGCTTGCGGTCGAGCGCGCCGAGCGGTTCGTCGAGCAGCACCAGGTCGGGATCGAACACCAGCGCGCGCGCGATCGCGACGCGCTGCTGCTGGCCGCCCGACAACTGGCGCGGCAGGCGGTCCGCGAGATGGCCGAGCCGGACGAGTTCGAGCGCGGCCTTCACGCGCTTCACCGCGTCGGGCCCTTTCTGCCTGCGCACCATCAGCGGATACGCGACGTTCTGCTCGACCGTCATGTGCGGAAACAGCGCATAGCCCTGGAACACCATCCCGAAATTGCGCTTCTCGGGCGGCAGCGCGACGATGCTGCGGCCGCCGACGCGCAGGTCGCCGGTGGTCGGCTGCTCGAAACCGGCGACGATCGTCAGCAGCGTCGTCTTGCCGGAACCGGACGGCCCGAGGATCGTCAGGAACTCGCCGCACGGAATGTCGATCGTGGTCTCCCGCAGCGCGTGCACGTTGCCGTAGCGCTTCGACACGCGATCGATCTGCAGGCCCGCGCCGCCCGCCGTGCGCCCCGCCGCTGCCGCGTCCGCCGCGGGCCGCGCGACCGGCTTTGCCTGCCCTACACCTGCCGACGTCTCCATCACCGCGCTCATCGTCCGTCTCCCGGTCATCTCAGAATTGGGTTGAACGTTCATTTAACAGAACTTATACTATGCCGAAATGCGGTCCGCAAGTAGCGGCGACCCTTGCCGGCTCTGACACACCCCGATACAAAACACCCAGGAGACAGTGATCAGCATGAGCGTTGAGGACATCCAAATCGAACGGCACGACGGCGTCGTGACCCTTCGCCTGAACCGGCCCGCGAAGCGCAATTCGCTCGCGCGACCGCATCTCGACTTCCTGCGCGAGACGCTCGACGCGCTCGCCGGCGATCCGGCCGTGCGCTGCGTCGTGCTGACCGGCACCGGCAGCGCGTTCTGTGCGGGCGCGGACGTCGACGAATGGGCCGAGGCCGAGCGCAACGGCGAACTCGACACCTACGGCTGGACCGAGCGCGCGCACCGCTTCGTGCAGGCGCTCGCCGCGTTCCCGCGCCCGACGATCGCCGCGCTGAACGGCTCGACGGTCGGCGCGGGCACCGACATCGGCTTCGCATGCGACTTCCGCATCGCGAGCACGGCCGCGACGCTGCGCTGCGGCTACACGGGCATGGGCTACAGCCCCGACATGGGCGGCAGCTGGTTCCTGCCGCGTCTCGCACGACCCGACGTCGTGCGCCGCTTCATCTTCCTGAACGAGCGCTGGAACGCGCAGGACGCGCTCGCGGCCGGCCTCGTGACCGAAGTCGTCGATGCGGACGACTTCGCGCAACACGTCGCCGCATTCGCCGCTCGCCTCGCGCAAGGCCCGAGCGTCGCATTCGAGCACACCAAGGCGCTGCTCGCGCAGTCGCTCACGCACACCCTCGCCGAGCAGCTGCGCGGCGAACTGGCGGCCGGCGTCGCGTGCGGTCACAGCGAGGACGGCCAGGAAGCGCTTCGTGCGTCGGTCGAGGGCCGCGCACCTCTTTTTGTCGGGAGATGATTCATGGATTTTTCGCTGACCCACGAGCAGGAAATGCTGGTTTCGTCGCTGCGCCAGTTCGTCGAAAAGGAACTGCAGCCCCATGAATTCGCCGTCGACCGCGCGGACGACGTGCCGCCCGACCTCGCCGACTCGATCCGGCGCAAGTCGATCGAACTCGGCTTCTACGCGTTCAACATGCCCGAAAGCGCCGGCGGCCCGGGCCTCGACTACGTGACGCAGGCGCTCGTCGAACGCGAGCTCGGCCGCACCAGCTGGGCGCTGCACGTGTTCGTCGCGCGGCCGAGCAAGATCCTGATGGCCTGCAAGGGCGACCAGATCGAGCGCTACCTGAAGCCGACCGTGCGCGGCGAACGCGTCGACTGCTTCGCGCTGACCGAGCCGGGCGCCGGCTCCGACGCGATGGGCATCCGCACGCGCGCGGTGCGCGACGGCGACGACTACGTGATCAACGGCAGCAAGCACTTCATCAGCCACGCGGACACGGCCGACTTCGTGATCCTGTTCGCCGTCACCGGCGAGGAGGAAGTGCGCGGCCAGAAGCGCAAGCGCGTGACCTGCTTCCTGATCGACAAGGACACGCCGGGCATGACGGTCCGGCGCGGCCCGCACTGCACGAGCCTGCGCGGCTATCACCAGTCGGAGATCTTCCTGACCGACTGCCGCGTGAGCGCCGCGCAGATTCTCGGCGAAGAGCATCGCGGCTTCGAGCTCGCGAACGACTGGCTGACCGCCGGCCGCGTGATGGTCGCCGCGAACAACATCGGCCGCGCGCAGCGCGCGTTCGAGATGGCCGCCGAATGGGCCGCGACGCGTCACCAGTTCGGCAAGCGCATCGGCGAATTCCAGGGCACGTCGTTCAAGCTCGCGGACATGCAGACGGAGATCCGCGCGGCCGAGCTCGTCACGCTCTACACCGCGCAGAAGCTCGACCAGGGCACGATGACCGACGGCGACGCCGCGCTCGCGAAGCTGCTCGCGACCGAGACGCTCGGCCGCGTGACCGATCACGCGGTGCAGATCTACGGCGGCATGGGGCTGATGGACGAGCTGCCGATCGAGCGTTTCTGGCGCGATGCGCGCATCGAGCGCATCTGGGAAGGCACGTCCGAGATCCAGCGGCACATCCTGTCCAAGGAAATCCTCCGACGCTACAGCTGACATGAGCCCCCGCGCCGGCGCGAAGCCGGCGCGCGTTCAGAAAGGACCATCATGACCTCCACTCCCGAAGTCAGGGATCGCCGCGCCGCCGCCGCGGCCCGTCTGCACCGGCTGCTCGAGCCGGCCAGCATCGCGTTCGTCGGCGGACGCGGGATCGCGGGCGCCGTGCGGCGCTGCCGCGACTACGGCTTTGCCGGCGACATCTGGCTCGTCAACCCGAACCATGCCGATCTCGACGGCGTGCGCTGCCACGCGAGCATCGACGAGTTGCCCGCCCCGCCCGACGCGGTGTTCGTCGCCGTGCCCGCGCGGCAGGCGATCGACGTCGTGCGCGCGCTCGCCGCGCGCGGCGCCGGCGGCGCGATCGTGTACGCGTCGGGTTTCTCCGAAACGGGCGCCGACGGCGCCCGGCTGCAACAGACGCTGGTCGAAGCGGCCGGCGACATGGCCGTGCTCGGCCCGAACTGCTACGGGCTGATCAACGGCCTGAACGGCAGCGCGCTGTGGCCGGTCGCGCATTGCGCGCCGCGCGTCGAATCGGGCGTCGCAGTGATCACGCAAAGCGGCAATCTCGCGTACAACCTGTCGATGAGCGCACGCTCGGTGCCGTTCGCGTATCTCGCGAGCGTCGGCAATCAGGCGTCGGTCGATATCGCACGCCTCGTCGATGCGTTCGTCGACGACCCGCGCATCCGCGCGATCGGCGTGCATCTCGAAGGGCTGAAGGACGTGCGCGCATTCAGCGAGGCCGCCGCTCGCGCGCTCGCGCGCGGCGTGCCGATCGTCGCGCTGAAGAGCGGCACGTCGACGCTCGGCGCGCAGCTCGCGATGAGCCACACCAGTTCGCTCGCCGGTTCCGATGCGCTGTACGACGCGCTGTTCCGGCGGCTCGGCGTGATCCGCGCGAAGGATCCGGTCGGCCTCGTCGAAACGCTGAAGCTGCTCGCGATCGCGGGCGTGCCCGAGCGCCGCACGCTGGCCGCGCTCGCGACGTCCGGCGGCGATGCGGGGCTCGTCGCCGATCTCGGCGAGGCGCGCGGCATTGCGTTTCCGCCGGTCGGCGATGCGGGCCGCGACGCACTCGGCCAGGTGCTGCCCGCGTACGCGACGATCGCGAACCCGCTCGATTTCACGACGACGCCGTGGGGCGATCCCGACAAGATGCGCGCGTGCTGCGACGCGCTGCTTGCCGATCGCCCGGGCGCCGCCGCAATGATCCTCGACTACCCGCAGGAAGCGACCGGCGAGCGGCCGCTGTGCGACATCGCGGCCAACGCATTTGCGGCGTCCGCGCGCCAGCACGGCGTGGTCGGCGCGGTGATCTCGGTGTTTCCGGACCTGACGCCGCCCGATCACGCGGCGCGCATGGCCGCGGCCGGCATCGCGCCGCTGCAGGGGCTCGCCGACGGCATCGACGCGCTCGGCGCGGCGATGACCTACGGCGACACGCGCCGGCGCGTGCTCGACGCCGATGCGCTCGGCGCGCTGCCCGTGCTGCGCGCCGGCAACAGCAATGGCGACGACGGCAGCCCGGCGATCCTTCACGACGAATGGGCGAGCAAGCGGATGCTGGCCGCGCACGGGCTCGCGGTGCCGCCGGCCGAATGCGTCGCGCCCGCCGAGGCGCCGGCCGCCGCGCAGCGGCTCGGCTTTCCGGTTTGCGTGAAGGTCGTCAGCGACCGGCTGCCGCACAAGACCGAGGCCGGTGCGGTCGCGTTGAAGCTCGCGTCGCCCGAAGCCGTCGCCGAGGCCGTCGCACGGATGACCGCGCAGGTCGCGCGCTACGCGCCCGACGTGCGTGTCGAACGGATCCTCGTCGAGAAGATGGCCGACGCGCCGCTGCTCGAACTGATCGTCGGCGTGAAGCGCGAACCGAATTTCGGTCTCGCGCTCGTGCTCGGCACCGGCGGCGTGCTGGTCGAGCTGATCCGCGACACCGCGACGCTGCTGCTGCCGGTGCGCGAAAGCGACGTGCGCGACGCGCTGCTCGGGCTCAAGCTCGGCCCGCTGCTGACCGGCTATCGCGGCCGGCCGCCGGCCGACCTCGATGCGGTGGTCGCGAACGTGATGGCAATCGCGCGCTTCGCGCAGGCGCATGCGGACACGCTCGTCGAGCTCGACGTCAATCCGCTGCTGGTAATGGAACGCGGCGCGCTGGCCGTCGACGCGCTGGTGCGGCTCGACGCGTAGCGCGCCCGATGGCGCACGCCGGCCCGCTTGTGCAGCGGCCGGCGTGCGCGGACTCAGATCATCTTGCCGGGATTGAGCAGGCCGAGCGGATCGAACGCATGCTTGAGCCGGCGCATCGCGGCGATCTCGGCATCGCTGCGCGAGCAGCCTAGCCAGTCGCGCTTGTAGCGCCCGATCCCGTGTTCGGCCGATACGGAACCGCCCGCGTCGCGCACGAGCGGATACAGCACCGCGTCGATGTCGTGCGCGCTTTCGCCGGCCGCATACGGCGCCGACACGCACACGTGCAGGTTGCTGTCGCCGAGATGACCGAAGAAGAACACGTGCGCGCCGGGCCAGCGCGTCTTCAGCGCGTGGTCGCACGCGTCGATGAATTCGGCCGTCCGGCGCGACGGAATGCCGACGTCGAAATTCACGAGACCGGGCAGGTCGTCGATCGCGAGCCCTTCGCGCAGCGTCCAGAACGCCTGCGCATCCGCCGCGTTCTGCGCGAGCGCCGCGTCGTCGATCAGCCCGCGTTCGAGCCAGTCGGCCAGCACGGCCTCGAACCGCGCGGCCGTCTGCGCGGCGTCGCCGCTCGCGCATTCGACCAGCACCTTGACGCCGCCGTCGGCCGGCAGCGGCGCGCGCAGGCCCGGCGTGTGTTCGGCGACGTAGCCGTAGAACGCCGGCCACATCGCCTCGAAGCTCAGCAGGTCGGCGCAGGCCGCGCGCGCGTCGCGCAGCAGCGCGAGCGCCGCGGCCGTGTCGCGCACCGCGCACAGCGCGGTCGACGGCGCGGCGAGCCGCGGATGCAGCCGCAGCACGACGCGCGTGACGACGCCGAGCGTGCCTTCGCTGCCGACGAAAATCTGCCGCAGGTCGTATCCCGCGTTGTTCTTCAGCATCTTGTTCAGCGAACTCAGCACGGTGCCGTCGGCCAGCACGACCTCGAGGCCGAGCACCTGCTCGCGCGTCGTCCCGTAGCGGATCACGCGATTGCCGCCCGCATTGGTCGCGACATTGCCGCCGATCTGGCACGAGCCGCGCGCGCCGAGATCGATGCCGAGCGCGAATCCCGCGTCGTCCGCCGCCTGCTGCAGGTCCTGCAGCGTCGTGCCGGCCCAGGCGGTGAGCGTGGCCGCGTCCGCGTCGATCTCGACGATGCCCTTCAGCCGGTCGAGCGACAGCACGAGGTCGTGCGCGCCCGGCGCGGCGCCGGCGGCGAGCCCGGTCATGCCGCCCTGCGGCACGACCGTTTGCCGGTGTGCGGTGCAGATCGCCAGCGCGCGGCTCATGTCGTCGACGCTGCGCGGGCGCAGCAGCGCGCGCGGCCGCACGCCCGGCGCTTCTCCGTAGTTGGTGAAATGGCGTTCGCCGATCGCGTCGCCGGTGCTCACGCAGTCGTCGCCGAGCGCGTCGCGCAGCGCGGCGACGACGTCGCCGTTCGAGGAAGGATCGGACATGGTCGACAGGGCCGGTCGCAGCCGGCCCGTTCAGGGAAAAGGATCAGAAATTATGCCGCATGCCGATGCGCGCCGCGGCCTGCGTGCGGCTCGTCGACGGCGTGAAGCTGTAGCCGATCACCGCATCGACGCCCTGCGACGCCCGCATCCAGTCGACCGCCGCATACACGTCGGTGCGCTTCGACAATGCGTAGTGCGCGCCGAGCGCGACCTCGTGCCAGTGATGGCCTTCGAACGTCGTGTACTGATAGCCCGCGACGAGCGACAGCGGCACGGTCGCCTGGTACAGGCCGCCGGCCTCGTACACGCGCATCGTCGACGACTGCCCGTAGCCCTTGAACGTCGTGTTGCTGAAATCGGCGTTCAGCGTCAGCTTGCCGAACACGTACGACGCGCCGATCCCGAAGATCGACTGCGAGTCGATCGAGAACGGCGTCGAGTCGTGCAGGTCGGTAACGGCGCCCGTCGCCGGATCGACGCTCGCGACCGTCTGCCCGAGCATCGTCCTCACGCCCATCTGCGCATACGGATCGAGCGCCGCGAGCCCGCGCGGCGAATTGAGCCGCGTGTAGTTGCCGCCGGCCGAGAAGTCGCCCTGCGTGTAGCTCGCGCCGACGCTCCACGCGCTGCCGTCGTGGAAGCTGCCCGCATCGTTGCTGAACGCGTACATGCCGCCGACGACCAGCCCGTGGAAGCTGTTGCTGACGAACTTCACCGCGTTCTGCAGCCGGTCGCCGCTCTGGCGGTCGAAATCGCCGAGGTGAACGCCGTAGCCGCTGCCGAACGCGCTGACGTTGTAGTTCGCGGTGAAGTCGAACGCGAAGTCGTACTGGTTGCCGAAGGTCAGCGTGCCCCAGTCGTTGCCGAGACCGACGTAGGCCTGGCGGCCGAACATCGCGCCGCCCTGGTTCAGCTTGCCGGTGCCGAGCCGGAAGCCGTTCTCGAGCTTGAACACCGCCTTGTTGCCGCCGCCGAGATCCTCGGTGCCCATCAGGCCGACGCGGTTGCCGTACGACACGCCGTCGTCGAACAGGTACGCATGCGCGCCGCCCGTATTGTTCACGTAGGTAATGCCGCCGTCGATGATCCCGTACAGCGACACGCTGCTCTGTGCATGCGCGTGACCCTGAACCATCACCGACATCATGCCGGCCAGCAGGAAGCGTTTGTTCATTTACGGTGTCTCCAGTCTCCGCGGAGCGGATCGATTGTGATTGTTCGAGGAAGGCCGCCCGCCGGCTTCGCTTCGGCATCGCGGCGCTGGCGAGTATAGGTTTCGTTGAATGAATGTTCAATCCATTGATGCCGCAATCGGCACCGGTGTTTACACCCATCGGCGATTTCTTTATTGAAAAAACGTTCAACCCGTCATACCATCGGCGGGCAGTCCGCGTGGACGATTGCGCGGGCGTTCCTTCCCGAACCTCGGAGTGCATCGGATGACGACCCACCCCAGCCCCGCCGCCGACCCGCGCCTGCGCTCGGCCTACGAAGGACAGAAGTCGCGCCCGTACGATCCGGACGCGCCGATCGCGACGCCGCTCGAACTGCACCGCTGCGTCGTGCGGCCCGAATGGGTCGACTACAACGGCCACATGAGCGAATCGTGCTACCTGTTTGTGTTCGGCGACAGCAGCGATGCGTTCTTCCGCTACTTCGGCATCGACGACGACTATCGCGACGCCGGCCGCTCGATCTTTTCGGCGGAAACCCATATTCGCCATCTCGGCGAAGCGATGCTCGGCGATCCGCTCAGGCTCACGCTGCGGCTGCTCGACGTCGACGACCGGCGCCTGCACGTCTTCCATTCGATGCACCACGCGACGACCGGCGCCCAGCTCGCAACCGGCGAACAACTGCTGACCCACGTCGACCTGCACGCGAAGCGCTCGACGCCGTTTCCCGACGCGATCCGCCGGCATCTCGACGCGATTCACGCCGCACATGCGCGCGCGCCGCGCGAGCCGCACGCGGGTCGCGCGATCGCGATCCGCCGCCCTGCCCCCGCTTCCCGCTGACGACATCGATGAACGACGGAGCCCCCATGCAGACGAACGACGCCTGGCGCACGCGCGCCAGCCATCTCGAGATCGAATCCCGCGCCTTTGTCGACGGCGCCTTCCGCGACGCGCACGACGGCGCGACTTTCGCCTGCACGAGCCCGATCGACGGCCGCGTGCTCGCGCAGGTCGCGCATTGCCGGGCTGCCGACGCGGATCGAGCCGTCGCAGCCGCGCGGCGCACGTTCGAGCAACGCGCTTGGCGCGGCGCGACGCCGCGCGAGCGCAAGCGCGTGCTGCTGCGCTGGGCCGCATTGATCCGCGCGCACGCGGACGAGCTCGCGCTGCTCGAAACGCTCGACACCGGCAAGCCGATCGGCGACACCACCGCGATCGACATCCCGTCCACCGCGTACTGCGTCGAATGGTTCGCGGAAGCGATCGACAAGGTCGGCGGCGAAGTCGCGCCGACCGATCATCATCTGCTCGGCCTCGTCACGCGCGAGCCGGTCGGCGTGGTCGCGGCGGTCGTGCCGTGGAATTTCCCCGCGATGATCGCGATGTGGAAATGCGCGCCTGCGCTCGCGGCCGGCAACAGCGTCGTGCTGAAGCCTTCGGAGAAGTCGCCGCTGAGCGCGCTGCGGCTCGCCGCGCTGGCGGCGCAGGCCGGGCTGCCGGCCGGCGTGCTCAACGTGCTGCCGGGCTTCGGCGACGTGGGCGAAGCGCTCGCGCGGCATCCGGATGTCGACTGCATCGCATTTACGGGCTCGACTGCGGTCGGCCACAAGGTCGCACGCGGTGCGGCCGATTCGAACCTGAAGCGCGTGTGGCTCGAACTCGGCGGCAAGTCGCCGCAGATCGTGCTGCCCGACTGCGCCGATCTCGACCGCGCGGCGCGCACCGTCGCGCATGCGGTGTTCTACAACACGGGGCAGATGTGCACGGCCGGCTCGCGCCTGCTGGTCCATCGCGCGATCCGCGACGCGTTCGTCGCGCGCGTGCTCGCGATCGCGCCCGAGTATGCGCCCGGCGATCCGCTGTCGCCCGACACGCGGATGGGCAGCCTGATCGACGCGGCCCAGGTCGAGCGCGTGCTCGGCTATGTCGACGCGGGGCGCGACGAGGCGACGCTGCTCGCCGGCGGCCGGCGCGCGCGGGCCGACAGCGGCGGCCAGTACGTCGAGCCGACCGTGTTCGACTGCCCGCGCGCCGATGCGCGGATCGTGCGCGAGGAGATCTTCGGGCCGGTGCTTGCGGTGACCACGTTCGACGATCTCGATACGGCCGTCGCGCTCGCGAACGATACGCGCTACGGACTCGCGGCGTCGGTGTGGACCGCGGACCTGGCGACCGCACATGAAACCGCGCGGCGCTTGCGCGCAGGCACGGTGTGGGTGAACGGCTACGAGGAAACCGACGACATGAACTTCCCGTTCGGCGGCTTCAAGGAATCGGGCAACGGGCGCGACAACTCGCTGCATGCGCTGGAGAAATACACGGAGTTGAAGTCGACGATCGTCCGGTTGCGGTGACACACGCGAATCCGGTCTTCGACCGCGCGGACCGATCGACGGTCCGCGCCGTCCTCGCCCCCGTGTATCGGGGTTAGTCAGTACGCAATTTTTCGACAGTCCGCAATAACCGGATATCTCCGCGCGACGCCGCTCGCTACCATCCATCGAACCGATACCGCCCTGTTCATGCAGTGAGCAGCACGCTCGCGCGGCAGGCGCGGCAACACGCGCCTTTGCCGTGACAATCAGATGGAGCGACGACTTCCGGGAGACATTCATGCAACGCTACAAGGCGCTGACCGCAGCGCTGTTGGTCGTTTCGGCCATTGCCGCCGGCCTCGCGGCCTGCGGCGGCCATGTCGACGACGGCGCCGCCGCGACGGTTCTCGCCGCGAACGATCTGCCCGAAACCGGGCTGCAGGGGCAAGTCCCGATCGCCGACCAGAACAGCGGCCGCTCGACCGCCGGCTATCGCAAGGGGATGACGCTCGTCGGCCAGTCGACGCTGATGGATCGCGGCGGCAACATGCAACTGGCGTGGTACAAGAACTGCGCGTATGTCGACAACGGCTCGGCGGGCGACCACCCGCTGGAGGGGCTGGCCGTCGTCGACGTCAGCGACCCTGCCAAGCCTTCGCTGGTCAGGATCGTCTCCAGCCCGACCGGACACAACAGTTGGGAAGGCCTGGAGGTCGGTTCGGCAACCGGCGTGATGGTGGCGTTCGCAACCTCGCGCACGAACCCGCTGTATACGACACTGTTCGGCGCCGACAACCCGAACAACGACGGTATCGCGGCAAACGCGCTCGACGTCTACGACCTGTCGCAGGACTGCCGCAACCCGGTGCGCGCGGCCACGCTGAATACGCGCGACCTGTTCCCCGGCGGCATCCACGGGCTGAAGATCTCGCCGGACGGCAAGACTGCCTACATCTCGACGATCAAGGCGTTCGCGGCGCCGGCCTCGCAGGCCACGCTCGCCGCCGTCGACATCTCGGTGCCGTCCGCGCCGAAGGTCATCGCAACCTGGAACTGGAACGACGATCCGCAGAACACCGGCGCCGAGGCTTGGCACGACGGCGATATCAGCGACGACGGCAATACGCTCTACTGGGGCACCGTCGCGAGCTTCGCGAACGAGCCGGTCAAGCACACCGGCGTGCGCGCATTCGACGTGTCGTCGATCCGGAACCGGTCGGCCAATGCGTCGTTCAGGCTGCTCGGGAAAGTCGACTGGACCGACTGCGGCGATTCGCAGGGGCATACGGTCCAGTTCGCGAAGATCAATGGCGCACCGTACGTATTCGCCGGCGCCGAATGCGCGGGTGTGCAGTATCACGTGATTCCGGTCGGCGATCCGGCACACATGACGGTGGCCGCGACCTATACGACCGAGGCCAGCGACCCGAAGAACGCCGCCGCGGTGGCAAACGACAACGTGACCTACTGGGGGCACTACACCGGCGTCGACAATGTCGCGAACGCCACCACGCTGTTCGTCACGTGGTACGGCTCCGGCCTGCGCCTGCTCGACATCCGCGATCCGCTGCACATCAGGGAATTTGCGTACTACAACCCGCCCGCGCATCCGAACAACGTGTTCTGCGGCTTCATGTGCGCGACCAAGAACGAGGTGCTGATGAGCGACGTTCATTACGACAGGGGTTCGGGAAACATCTGGTTCGCCGGCGTGAACGGCGGCTTCTACGTTGCGCACATTACGGCGTCCGCCGGTCCGAACGGGCTGACCGTACAGTGATCCGATGACTGCGACGTCGCCATCGCAAATGCGGCCGCATCGTTCACGCCGATACGCGACGGGCTTCGTCGTGCTCGCGTGCGCCGCCCCTGCGGCCGCTCATGCTCATGCATTCGGCGCGATCTATACGCTGCCGCTGCCGCTGTGGCTGTACCTGTACGGCTGCGTCGCCGCGCTCGTTGCATCGTTTGCCGTGGCGATCGTCGTCGGCCGCGACGGGCGCTGGCTCGGCATCCAGGTTCAACGGCAGCGCGGCACACCCGAAGCGGACGAGCGCCGGCTCGATCGTCTTTGCAGCCGATGGTGGCTTCGCGCCGCCGGCGTCGCCGTGCTGGCGATCGGCACGATATGCGCACTGGTCGGCTCGCCCGTGGCCAGCGCGAATCCGAGCATGACGCTGTTTTGGGTCCTGTTCGTGCTGGGCTTCCAGTATCTTTGCGCGTGCTTCGGCAATCTCTACCGCGCGGTCAACCCGTGGCGGACGACGGCGCAACTCGCCGGTATCGGAACAGGCCGCGGCAACACGATGCGACACGGCGATGCGCGCGGCTACTACGTCGCGTTCGCATTCCTGTACGGATTGATCTGCCTCGAGTTGTTCGGCAGCGGCAGCCCGCGCGAACTCGGCATGGCCTTGCTCGCGTACACGGCGATCAATCTGGCGGGCGCATGCGCGCTAGGCTCGCGCGTGTGGTTCGGCAGCTTCGATGCATTCTCCGTGCTGTTCGACATCGTCGGCTCGCTGTCGCTGCTGCGCCCGACGCAACGCCATCTGACGATCGTCGAGCCGGTCATCGTGCCGTGCGCCGACGGCGGCACGCTGCGAGCGCCGCCGACCGGACTGATGCTGTGCATCCTGTTCCTGCTGTCGTCGACGGCGTTCGACGGTTTCCGCGACACGCGCGTCTTCGTCGATCTTTACTGGGTGCACGCGTACCGGTTCCTCACGCCGTGGACAGGATCGGACATCACGCGCTCGTTTCCGCTGCTGCAGTCGGGCTACCACGCGCTGCAGTACGTCGCGCTGCTCCTGTCGCCGCTACCGTTCGCAGGCGTGCTGTGGCTGGCCTGCCAGTGCGGCAAGGCGCTGTTGCGCACGCGCATTTCGTCGGTCACGCTCGCGCACGCGTTCTCTCCGGCCGTCATTCCAGTGGCCGTCGGATACAACGTCGCGCATTACTTCACGCTGCTCGCGTCGCAAGGGCCGGATATCGTCAGACTGATTTCGGATCCGCTCGGAAAGGGCTGGAATCTATTCGGAACCGCGTTTCATCACCCGGGCACGCCGATCCTGCCAGCCGACCTGGTCTGGCATATCCAGGTCGCAGCGATCCTGGGTGGGCACGTGATCGGCATCCTGGCCGCACACCGGATCGCCCTTCGCATTTTCGGCACCGGCAAGACGGCCGCGCTCAGCCAGTTCCCGACGCTCGTCGTGATGCTGCTCTATACGACCGCCGGGCTCTGGATCCTGTCGGCGCCGTTCGCCGGCGACGGGATGGCCGTGGTGCGATAAAAGCGAGACCCGGTTTCCGGCCGTGCACGAACCCGGATTCATTCCCGCCAGGAAACAATCAATCGCATCGCGGCGATTCCCCTCCCGTCCGGCACGCTCTAGACTGTCGGATCTTCCCTTCCGGACCCACGCGATGACCGACGTCCTGACGCTGACCACCGATCCCGATTCGGGCCTCCAGTACCTGCTGCGCCCGGCCGCCGGCCCGGCCGTCGCACGCCTGTTGCTGCTGCACGGCGTCGGCGGCAACGAAACCAACCTGCTCCACGTCGCCGGCGCGCTCGATCCGCGCATCGAAATCGCGTTCCTGCGCGGCCCGCTCACGTTCGGCCCCGGCCAGCACGCGTGGTTTCCGGTGCGCTTCGGCCCGAACGGCCCCGAAATCGACGCGGCCCGCGCGGACGAGAGCCGCATCAAGCTGATCGCGCTGCTGCGCGCGTGGCGCGCACGGGACGATGCGTCGCCCGTCTTGCCGACCGTGATCGCCGGCTTCAGCCAGGGCGGCATCATGAGCGCGAGCGTCGGCCTCACGTCGCCGGGCGACGTCGCCGCGTTCGCGGTGCTGTGCGGGCGCATCCTGCCGGAGATCGATCCGCTGATCGCGCCGCGCGACGCGCTTCGCCCGTTGCACGCGCTGATCATGCACGGCCAGTTCGACGACAAGCTGCCCGTCGCATGGGCCGAAACCGCCGATGCGAAGCTGGCCGCGCTCGGCGTCGCGCACGACACGCGGCTGTATCCGGTCGGGCACGAACTCGACGCGCAGATGGCCCGCGACTTCGGTCGCTGGGTCGGCGAACGCGTCGGGCTGGGCTGAGCCGAGCACGTCGCGCGTCGATCGCGCGAACCAGCACGAACCGCCGGCCCGCGCCCGCCGCGCAGCGTGCAACGCGTCAGTTGCGCACCGGTTCGCCGATCGTGTGCGTCGCCGCCGCGCGCTCGCGCGCCGCGCCGCGTCGGGCCAACATCCAGCCGATCGTCAGCGCGAGCACGACCAGCGGAATCGTCGCGATGGTCCACGTGCCGCCCGGGTAGTCGAACGCCATCAGCACCAGCACGCCGAGCAGGAACGCGAGCGTCAGCCACGACGTGAACGGCGCGCCGGGCATCCGGAACGACACCGCGCTCAGCTCGCCGCGCTTGACCTTGCGGCGGAACAGGATCTGGCACATCACGATGAAGCCCCAGGTCGTGATGATCCCGAGCGACGCCATGTTCAGCACGATCTCGAACGCCTGCGCCGGCACGATGTAGTTCAGCGGCACGCCGATCGCATTGATCGCGACCGTGATCAGGATCCCGCCGTACGGCACGCCGCGCGCATTCATTCGCGACACGAAGCGCGGCGCGGAACCGCCCATCGCGAGCGAGCGCAGCACGCGCCCCGTCGAATAGAGGCCCGAATTCAGGCTCGACAGCGCGGCGGTCAGCACCACCACGTTCATCACCGTGCCGACGTACGGCACGCCGAGCTTGCCGAAGAAGGTCACGAACGGACTTTCGTGCGCGCTGTACGCGGTCCACGGCAGCAGCAGCGTCAGCAGCACGACCGAACCGACGTAGAACAATGCAATACGCCACATCACGCTGTTGATCGCCTTCGGCAGCACCTTGCGCGCATCGGCGGTCTCGCCCGCCGCGACGCCGACCAGCTCGATGCTCGCATACGCGAACACGACGCCCTGCACGATCAGCACGGCCGGCAGCACGCCGTGCGGAAAGATCCCGCCGTGATCCGCGATCAGGTGCAGCCCCGGCATCTGGCCGGCGACCGGATGGCCGCTCGCGAGAAATATCGCGCCGACCGCGAGGAAGACGCCGAGCGTGCCGACCTTCACCAGCGAGAACCAGAACTCCATTTCGCCGAACACCTTCACGCCGATCATGTTCATCACCGACACGATCGCCAGCGCGCCGAGCGCGAATACCCATTGCGGCACGTCGGAGAACACGGCCCAGTACTTCATGTAGATCGCGACCGCGGTGATGTCGACGATGCCGGTCGTCGCCCAGTTCAGGTAGTACATCCAGCCCGCGACGAACGAGGCGCGCTCGCCCATGAATTCCCGCGCGTAGGACACGAAGCTGCCGCTGGTCGGCCGGTGCATCACGAGCTCGCCGAGCGCGCGCATGATCAGGAACGCGAACACGCCGCACACGAGATAGACGAGCGCCAGCGCGGGGCCGGCGTGCTGCAGGCGGCCGCCCGCGCCGAGAAAGAGGCCCGTTCCGATCGCCCCGCCCATCGCGATCATCTGCACGTGCCGGGGCTTCAACTGCTTCGCATAGCCGGCTTCGTGCGACGCGAACATCGCGTCGCGGTCGGCCTGGCGGGAATCCGCGCCGCCGGCCGGGTGGGCCGGGCGCTCGCTGGCGTGCTTCATGGTGTGTCTCCGTTTGATTGTGTCGCGCTCCATGTAGGGGCGCTGCTGGGACGGCGTCGTGCGAACGCCGGCGGATCGCGCCGGCGCCGCGCGGCCGGATTAGTACACGCGCGGCCGGATCAGCGCCTCGGGCTGCAACGCCTCGTCGAGCTGCGCGTCGGTCATCAACTGGCGATCCAGCACGATCTCGCGGATCGACTTGCCGCTCGCATGCGCGTCGGCCGCCACGGCTGTCGCGTTCTTGTAGCCGATGTACGGATTCAGCGCGGTCGCCAGCGCCACCGAGCGCTCCATCGTTTCGCGCAGCCGCTCGGGATTCGCGGTGATGCCGCTCACGCACCGGTCCGCGAGCGTCGTGCACGCGGCCGTCAGGTGGCTGAAGCTGCGGAACAGCGCGCTCGCGATCACCGGTTCGAACGCGTTCAGCTGAAGCTGCCCGGCCTCGGCCGCGAAGGTCACCGTCAGGTCGTTGCCGAACACCTCGAACGCGACCTGGTTGACGACTTCCGGGATCACCGGATTGACCTTGCCGGGCATAATCGACGAGCCGGCCTGCACGGGCGGCAGGTTGATCTCGCCGAAGCCCGCGCGCGGGCCGCTCGACAGCAGGCGCAGGTCGTTGCAGATCTTCGACAGCTTGACCGCGATCCGCTTGAGCACGCCCGAGATCTGCACGAACGCGCCGCAATCCTGCGTGGCTTCGATCAGGTTCGGCGACGTGCTCAGGTCGAGCCCGGTGATGCGCCGCAGCGCATCCAGCGCCTTTGCCGCGTACTGCGGATGCGCGGTGATGCCGGTGCCGATCGCGGTCGCGCCGAGATTGATCTCGCGAATCAGCCAGCCGGCTTCCTGCAGCCGCGCGATGTCTTCCGTCAGCATCACCGCGTAGGTCGAGAACTCCTGGCCGAGCGTCATCGGCACCGCGTCCTGCAGTTGCGTGCGCCCGAGCTTCAGCAGGCCTGCGAACGCATCGGCCTTCTCGGCGAACGCGTCGCGCAGGCGCGCCATCGCTTCGAGCAGATGCTCGACCGCGAAACAGGTCGCGACGCGGATCGCGGTCGGATACACGTCGTTGGTGCTCTGCGCGAGATTCACGTGCTCGTTCGGATGCAGATACTCGTACTGGCCGCGCGCATGCCCCATCAGTTCGAGCGCGCGGTTGCAGATCACCTCGTTCGCGTTCATGTTGGTCGAGGTGCCCGCGCCGCCCTGGATCACGTCGACGATGAACTGGTCGTGCAGGCGGCCTTCGCGAATCTCGACGCACGCGGCGGCGATCGCGTCGCGGTACGGCCTCGGCAGCAGCCCGAGTTCGCAGTTGGCGTCGGCCGCGGCTTCCTTCACGGCCGCGAGCGCCATCACGAAATATGGCAGCGAGGCGATCGTGCGGCCCGAAATGTCGAAGTTCTCTCTCGCGCGCAGCGTATGAACGCCGTAGTAGGCGCTCTCCGGAATGCTTCGCTTACCTAAAAGATCCGCTTCGACGCGGAAACCCTTGTCTGCCATCGTGCTCCTCCTGAGTGTCTCGTTCCGCCGCCCGCGTGTCGCGCATCGCGATGCCCGTCCGGACATCGTTCGCCGCTTCCCGGCGCGACGGGTTCGCATTCTATGCCTTTGCATAAAGAAGCTCGCCTCTGTATTATCGAAAGCGGTTTTGCGTGGGACGCAACAGCGAGAATCGAATGAAGAAAGGCGTGAAGGAGACCGGCATCGACCATCTGGGGGCGATGCGCGCGTTCGTGAGAGTGGTCGAAACCGGGAGTTTTTCGGCGGTCGCCAAGGAGATGCACGTGTCGACGTCGACCGTCGCGCGCCGCGTGACGGCCATCGAGGAGACGCTCGGCGTGCCGCTGCTGCATCGCTCGACGCACAGCGTCACGCTGACCGAGGCCGGCAACATCTATCTGGAGCGCGCGGTCACGCTGATTGCCGATCTCGACGACACCCTGCGCGTCGTCGCCGAACTGAATGCGCAGCCGAGCGGCCCGCTGAAGCTGACCGCGCCGGTCGCGTTCGGCCGCCGCCATCTGGCGCCGCTGGTCGCGCCGTTTCTCGCGCGCTACCCGACGATCCAGCTCGACGTGCGGCTCACCGACAATCACAACGACCTCGTGGCCGGCGGCTTCGACCTCGACATCCACGAAGGCGAGAACTACCTCGACAACCTCGTCGTGCACCGGCTGTCGCGCAACGACAGCATCCTGTGCGCGGCGCCCGGCTATCTCGATCGCTGCGGACGCCCGGCGTCGCCGGACGACCTGACGCAGCACAACTGCCTGCGCTACGTGCACCCGGAAGGCGATCCGCGCTGGGAGCTCGTCGACGGCGACACGCGGCACAGCGTGCTGCCGGCCGGCAATCTCGTCACCGATCATTCGGAGCTGCTGCTCGAAGCAACCTGCGCAGGGCTCGGCATCGCCGAGTTCGAGATCTGGCTGGTGCGCGACCTGCTCGCGAGCGGCCGGCTCGAAGCCGTGCTGCCGCGCTGGCGGCTGCACAACAAGCTGACCGGCGAATTCATCTACATCGCGTATCTGGCGAACCGGCGCAGCTCGGCGAAGCTGCGCGTGCTGAAGGACTTTCTCGCGGAACAGCTCGCCGATATCGGCGAGTTGTCGGAAGCGGAGTTGCGCAGGATCCGCGGCGCGCACGCGTAGCGGTGGCGTGCGGCCGCGTGCGGCCGCGTGCGGACGCGCGGCATGCCAATGCCGATGCGCGCGGCCCGAATCGCGACTCGGCGGCAACGGCGACGCCGCGCCGCTCAGCTTTGCTGCAATTCGAACGGGAACGCCGCGCGCCCGATCTCGACGCCCTGCGTATTGCGCATCGGCGGCCGATGGAAGCCGGCCAGCTGCGCGCGCTGCGCCGCCGTGCCGATCTGCAGCCGCTCGAGGATCTCGCTGACGACCATGTACAGCACGTCGATATTGCCGTCCTCGATCTTGACCGAGATGCCGAGCGCGCCGTCGGCGCCGAGTGCGCGCGTACGCGCCGACGCGCGGATGCCGAGCCCGTAGCACGCATCCGCGCCGAGCTTGCCGACGACCTGCCCATCGAACGCACGCATCAGCACCGTGCAATAGCGGCCGTCGCCGGCCACCAGTTCCGGATAGCCCGTCATCGCGCGATGAATGCGCGCCAGTGCGCGAACGCGCGCGGTAAGCGCGTCGCCGCCGGCTTCCGCCGCGTCCGCGCCGTCGGCCAGCGACGCGTACAGGCGCGCGAGGCGGTCGAGCGAAAACGCCGGCGTCGGCAGGTTGCAGCCGTCGATCGCCCAGTCGACCTCGTCGTCGCGCAAACCGCACGCATCGGCCACGACCTGCTTCACGCGCACCTGCATCGGATGATCCGGCAGATGGTAGTCGGTCAGCGCGGCGCCGATCGCGCGCGCGCCGGCCAGCATCCCGACGTGCTTGCCCGAACAGTTGCTGCACACGCCGGTCGGCGTGTAGTCGCGCTTGATCCACGACCGGTAGACCGCGTCGGACAACGGCGGATGCCCGCCGCAGCGCAGATCCGACTCCTGCGCATCGACCTTCGACAGCATCGCGCGCGTGCGCGCAATATGCCGCTCTTCGCTGCTGTGCGACGCGCACATCAAAGCGATGTCCGCGTCGTCGAACCCGAACCGGTCGGGCCCGCCCGTCTCGATCACCGACAACGCCTGCGCCGGCTTCGCCGCCGAACGCGCGAGCGTCATCCGAAACGGGTCGCCGAACCGCAGCAGCAGCCTGCCGCGGGCATCGACCACCGCCACATGGGCGGCATGCGTGTTCTCGATCGCGTTGTCGCGGTACGTGACGACCGCTGCGCGTGAGGTGTCCATCGTGTCCTGTCTCCTTCCTCGGGCCTGCTTGCCGGGGCCCGTCCAACCGGTACGGCAGTGTATCGATTCGCCGGCGCGGCGCGCGACGCGGCCGACGAAAAGCGGTGTTGCATCGGACGCAAAGCCATCCGGCCGGCCGGAAACCTGACTGAATTAGTACAAAAACCATTCAATTGTTTACTAATTTAGGACCGGTCCGTACAATTGCGACCGCAAACGCGAATCATACGCATTTAGATTGACGTTTTCCGGTGTCATGCGCAGCGCCGCCCGCATCGAGAAAACGCACCGTTTACCGATACTTCCGCTGCTTTCCGATATGCCTGCCCAGTTCAAGACGAGGCCCCGCGCCCTCGCATCGGCGCTGACCTGCTCCGTATTCCTGACGCCGCTGCTCGCTTCCGCCGAAACCGTTCCGTCTTCCGCTTCCGCCACCGATCGCACGCCCGCGCCGCAACAGGCGGCCGCCGTCGACGCGTCGGGCACGCTGCCGACGATCGCGATCCAGTCGTCCGCGCTATCGGACATGCAGGTGAAGCGCTCGCCGTCGTACAAGTTCACCGCGCCGCTGCTCGACACGCCGCGCTCGATCACGGTGATTCCCGAGCAGTTGATCAAGGAAAAGAACGTCACGTCGTTCGCGGACGCGCTGCGCTCGGTGCCGGGCATCACGTTCCTCGGCGGCGATGCGGCCGCGAACCCGTCGGCCGACCGTCCGGTGATCCGCGGCTTCGAATCGCGCAACTCGATCTTCGTCGACGGCATGCGCGACTCGGGGCTGCAGAACCGCGAGACCTTCGCGGTCGAGCAGATCAGCGTGGTCAAGGGCCCCGACTCGGTCTATGCGGGCCGCGGCTCGGTCGGCGGCAGCGTCGACATCGTCACGAAGACGCCGCAGAACGACAACTTCATCAACAGCAGCATCGGCTTCGGCACCGACGGCTACAAGCGCGCGACGATCGACGCGAACCGCAAGATCGACGACACGACCGCCGTGCGGCTGAACGTGATGGGCCACGACGCGAACCAGGCCGGCCGCAACGACGTGTACAACAAGCGCTGGGGCGTCGCGCCGTCGATCGTGTTCGGGCTGAACACGCCGACCACGGTCACGCTCAGCTACTACCACATGAACTCGTACGACATGCCGGACTTCAGCGTGCCGTTCCGTTCGACGGGCGGCACGCCGGTGCCGACCGATCGCGGCCAGTTCTTCGGGCTGAACACGCGCGACTACCGCTACGGGCAGACCGATACCGGCGAAGTGCGGGTCGAGCACCGCTTCAACGACGACTGGAAGCTGAAGAACACGACGATGTTCGGGCGCTCGACGCTCGATTACGTGGCGACGAATCCGCAGATCTCGACGAAGTATCCGGACCAGCTCGGCATGCAGGCCAAGAGCGGCAAGTACGCGACCAACGGCATCGCGAACCAGACCGAGGTGACCGGCCGCGCGAACCTGTTCGGCATGCAGCACACGATGACGGCCGGCGTCGAGTTCGGCCTCGAACAGAATCGCTACGAAGGCTATCTCGTATCGGATTCGGCCGGCACGAACCTGCGAAGCGGCGACATCTGCGTGACGTCTCCCTCGTTCTGCGCGCCGATCGCCGGCGGCTGGAACCCGAACATGCCGTGGACCGGCAACATCGTGCTGAACGGCGATACAGGCTTCCCCGGCGCAACGACCAACACGCGCACGACCACTGCGTCGGCATACATCTTCGACACGGTGAAGCTGACCGAGCAGTGGCTGTTCAACGCAGGGCTGCGGTTCGACCGCTACGACATCACGGCCAAGCAGGCCGGCGTCGCGGACCTGTCGAACACGTCGAACCTGTTCAGCTACCAGTTCGGCCTCGTGTTCAAGCCGGTGCGCACGGTGAGCCTGTATGCGTCGTACGGCACGTCGTCGAATCCGCCCGGCTCGAACGGCGGCCTCGGCGGCGGTACCGACCAGATCACCGCGAACAACCAGAGCCTGTCGCCGGAACGCTCGCGCAACATCGAGGTCGGCGCGAAGTGGGACGTGATCGACGGGCAGCTGTCGCTGACGTCCGCGCTGTTCGACACCGAGAAAACCAACGCGCAGGTGAACGATGGCCTCGGCCATACGATCAACGCAGGCAAGCAGCGCGTGCGCGGCGCCGAACTCGGCTTCGCGGGCAACCTGACCGGCAAGTGGCACGTGTTCGGCGGCTACTCGTACCTGAACGCGGTCACGGTCGACGCGGGCCCCGGCAATCCGGGCGGCTCGGGCCTGCCGATGGTGATGGTGCCGAAGCACAACTTCACGCTGTGGACCAGCTACGACGTGCTGCCGAAGCTCACGCTCGGCGCGGGCGCGACCGTGATGAGCAAGACCTACGCATCGGTCTCGCAGACGGTGAAGAAGTGGACGCCCGGCTATGCACGCTTCGACGCGGCCGCGACGTGGCGCGTGAACAAGACGATGGACGTGCAGCTGAACGTGCAGAACCTGTTCGACAAGAAGTACTACGCGAGCGCGTATCCGATCTACGCGACGTGGGCGCCGGGCCGCTCGGCGATGGTCACGCTCAACTTCTATCAGTAACGCCGGGTGCGGCGGGAAGGCGCGCGGCGCCCTTCCCGCCTGCGCTCACCACGGCAGCGAATACGTCTTCACGTTCGTGAAGCTCTTCATCGCTTCCTGCACGCCTTCCTTGTACCCGAGCCCCGAATCCTTGACGCCGCCGAACGGCGTCAGCTCGAGTCGGTAGCCCGGCACTTCGCGCACGTTCACGCTGCCGACTTCCAGCTCGGTGATGAAGCGCGTGATCGCATCGAAGCGGTTCGTGCAGATCGACGACGACAACGCATAGTCGGTACTGTTCGACATCCTGATCGCTTCGTCGATATCGCGAAAACGCATGATCGGCGACACCGGCCCGAACGTCTCGTACTTCACCAGCGGCATGTCGGGCGTCACGCGATCGACGACCGTCGGCGAATACAGCGCACCCTCTCGCACGTTGCCGACCAGCAGCCGCGCGCCGCGCGCGATCGCGTCGTTGACCTGCTGCTCGCATAACTTCGCGGCCGCCTCGTCGATCACCGTGCCCATGTCGACCGACGGATCGGCCGGGTTCCCGTACGACCACGCGCGCGTCTTCTCCACCACCAGCTCGGTGAAGCGGTCGGCGACCGCTTCGTGCACCAGCATCCGCTTGATCGCGGTACAGCGCTGCCCGGAGTTCTTGTACGAGCCCGACACCGCGAGCGTGCTCGCCTCGTCGAGATCGGCGTCGTCCATCACGATGATCGGATCGTTGCCGCCGAGTTCGAGCACCGCGCGGCGGTAGCCCATCCGCGACGCGATCGACTTGCCGATCGCCACGCCGCCGGTGAACGTGATCAGGTCGATCGCCGGGTTCGTGACGAGTTCGTCCGCGATCTCGCGCGGGTCGCCAGTCAGCACCTGCAGCATCTGCGGCGGCAGGCCCGCTTCATACAGGATGTCGGCGAACAGGTAGCACGACAGCGGCACCTTCTCCGACGGCTTCACGACGATCCGGTTGTTGGTCGCAACCGACGGCACGACCTTGTGCGCGACCTGGTTCATCGGATGGTTGAACGGCGTGATTGCGGAGATCGCGCCGAGCAGCGGCTCGCGCTGCGTATACACGCGGCGTTTCTTGCCGTGCGGCGTCAGATCGCACGAGAAGATCTGCCCGTCGTCCTTCAGCACTTCGCCGGCGCCGAACGTCAGCACGTCGGCGACGCGCCCTGCTTCGTACGTCGAATCCTTGACGCACAGCCCGGCCTCGGCGGTGATCAGCGCCGCGATGTCGGCGGTGCGCGCGCGCACGATCTCGGCCGCACGGCGCAGGATCGCCGCGCGCTCGTGGCGCGTGAGCGACGGCCGGTAGGCCCGTGCGACCGAGAATGCACGCCGCACGTCGTCGAGCGTCGCCTTCGGCACCGTGCCGACGAGTGCGCCGTCGTACGGGTTGCGCACTTCGATCGCCGCATCGCGCCACACGCGTTGCCCGTCGATGCGCAATGCTTCGTGCCGCACGTCGGATGCGGGAATCGGCTTCAGGACCGTACTCATTTCGTCTCCGTTCTTGCGTTCTTGCGTTTTTATCCGCTTGCGTTGCGTGCCGATCGCCACCACGCCGACACGCACGCGCGACAACGCTGCACGTCCGCTACCCGGCCACGACCAGCCCTTCGTGCGCAAGGCAGCGGCACAGCGTCGCCCACGCCGGCGAATCGGGCCAGGCACGCGCGGCGGCGTCGATGCGAATCGGCTGCCCGAACGCGCGCGACGCGCACGCGAGCAGCGTGTGCGCGATGCCGCTGCGCCGATAGGCCGGCTCGACATATAGCCGCGCGAGCATCGGCAGCGGCGCGCGATCGTCGATGTTCAGTTCGCCGATCGCCGCGTCGTTTCGATACGCGACGGCCGTCGCATGCGCGTCGTCGAACACGATGCGGATCACGCGTTCGCAGCGATCGCGGAATACAAAAACGTGCATGGCGCCCCTCCCCGATCGACGATGCCGGCAAACGCGGCGCGTGCGCCGTCCCGCGCCCGCGTACCGGGGAGTTATCCCAATCGTCCGGGTGCGACGAGTTGAGTATCGTCTTGCCACGTCGGCGCGCACTAGTACCAGACCGCGCCTTTCATTGAGTCCACATCCGCGGCGCGGCACGCGTATCGCGCGATTCCGCGCCCCCTTTGCAGAATCGCGCGCGCCGAGCGCGCCGCTTCGCGCGTCCCGCATCGTTCACAGGAGGAAGCATGTCGAGTCGCACCCCGACCGCGTTATGGGCCCAGCAGTTCCGGCGGTCGTCGGCATCGAAGACAAGCCTGCAGGATCAGATCCGCCGCATGCTGGTGGCTGCGATCCTCGACGGCCAGCTTCCGCCGGACGCCGCGCTGCCGTCGAGCCGCGAGCTCGCCGACCAGCTCGGCGTCGCGCGCAACACGGTCGTGCTCGCGTACCAGATGCTCGTCGAGGAGGGTTACCTGATTTCGCGCGAGCGCAGCGGGCACTTCGTGAACCCGAAGATGCTCGAGGGGATACCGGGCTTCGCGGCCGCGCCGCCCGGCATGAAACCGGAAGACGGCGGCGGCGAGGCGCCGCAGCGGCCGGCATGGCACAAGCGGATCGCGCATCCGCCGTCTGCGCAGCGCAACATCGTGAAGCCCGCGAACTGGCAGCACTACGAATTTCCGTTCATCTACGGGCAGTTCGACCAGTCGCTGTTTCCGACCAACGACTGGCGCGAATGCTGCCTGAAAGCGCTGTCGGTGATGGAGATCCGCAACTGGGCGCCCGACCTGATCGAACGCGACGACGAATCGCTGATCCAGCAGATCCGCACGCGCGTGCTGCCGCGTCGCGGCGTGTTCGCGATGCCCGACGAGATCGTAGTCACGAACGGCTGCCAGCAGGCGCTGTACCTGATCGCGGACCTGCTGTGCGACAAGCACACGACGGTCGGCTTCGAGAACCCCGGCTATCCGGACGCGCGCAACATCTTCGAGAACCGCAACGCGCGGCTGCTGCCGCTGCCCGTCGACGGCAACGGGATCGCGCCCGACGCACAGGACGCCGTGCTCGCGCGCTGCGACTACGTGTACGTGACGCCGAGCCATCAGTGCCCGACCACCGCGACGATGCCGGTCGAGCGCCGCCGCGCGCTGCTCGAGCGCGCGCAGCAGCACGATTTCGTGATCATCGAGGACGACTACGAGAGCGAGAACACATTCTCCGGCACGCCGCATCCGGCGCTGAAGAGTCTCGACGGCGCCGATCGCGTGATCTATGTCGGCAGCCTGTCGAAGACCTTCGCACCGGGCCTGCGGCTCGGTTACGTGGTCGGGCCGCGCGAGCTGATCCGCGAGCTGCGGGCGCTGCGGCGGCTGATGGTGCGCCACCCGGTCGCGTATATCCAGCGTGCGTTCGCGACCTTTCTCGCGCTCGGTCATCACGACGCGCTGCTGCGCCGGCTCGCGCATGCGTACAGCGAGCGCTCGCAGGCGCTGATGGCGGCGCTCGACGCGCATCTGCCGGAAGCGCGCTACGTGCCGGTGACGGGCGGCGCGTCGTGCTGGGTCGAGGGGCCGCCGTGGCTCGACGCGGCGCGCCTTGCGGCCGATGCGCAGGCCGCCGGCATCCTGATCGAGCCGGGCGACGTGTTCTTCATGCGCGACGACGATGCGCACCGCTATTTCCGGATGGGGTTCTCGGCGATTCCGCTCGACCGGATCGATGCGGGCGTGCAGGCGCTGGCGCAGTGTGTGCGCGCGCAGAAGCCCGATTAATGAATGAGGCCCGCAGTGGCGCGGGCCTTGTCGCGGGACGCGAACATCAAGGCACGGTGTGCGGATTCGGGCAACAATCGTCAGGGCACCCCGGCCCTACATTGACCTCCACACGCCTCCCCGTTTCCTCGATCTCGGGAATCGGCTTGTAGACTCTGCCGATAAAAGCACTCCGTTTTCCTCTGATCGCGAACTGGTCAAGTGCATTCATGACGTTTTGTGCACGTCGGTATGCCAGTTGTCGCGCGTCTTTCTCGGTCGGCTCCGAAAGTCCGACAGTCCAGACGACGTCGATAATCGGAAATCGACTGCGCAGATCACGCGACCATACCGACAACCTCGCCAGCTCGGTGACAGGAATCTCGCTTGAGTCGCTTTCGAAGCGAACGTCGATATATTGGCCGGAAAGATTTTTTGGCCCGTCGCACGCCAACGCTGTCTGCATACCGATGAACGCGAGCGCGAGGACCGCCAGGAGTTTAGTCTCCATCTACGACGTATCCCGCAATGCTGTCGGCATTGTTGATCGCCAAATCCGGATGTGATCGCCCCCATGCGGAAAGGAATGGCGTGATGTAGTACTGCTCGTCCGTGGTTGCCATGGTGTCCAGGAAATGACTTGCTTCGTGAATGATCACGGATACTTGGGAATCCGCATACGCGCTCCAGGGACGCATGGTACAAAACTTGGCGCTGATCGAGAACGTGTGCGTTGCGGTGTCCGGTGCGCAGACGTGGGCGGCCTCCTGCCCCGTTCCCAGTGGGTGGGGTGTGCAACCCGTCGCCAGATCGGCCGCGCTCCCCGTACGAACGACGTTGTGCTCGCTGAACGAACGGACAACATTCAGCACCTTCGTCAATCCGGTCAGAAGCCGTCTACGGGTTTGCTCGTCATCGCGACCGAACCACTTGAATACGCGGCCTTTCTCGTGCGAGGACCATTCCGTCAAGAAGGCAACGCGCGCCTCCAGCCGATTCACGGCAATCGCCTGCGCCCGAGCGAACATTATCCGAAACTCAGAATTGCTCATGTTTTCGCAAATCGGCCGCATGTCGACATCGGCGAACCGCTGCGATCCCTTGATGGTATTCGTCGTTGTCTCGGCCACCTCGGTTTGATTCGTCATCGTTTCAGTCCCCGACAAAAAGCTTCAGCGTCTGCGGGCCTTCCGTTCTCACGCGCAACGTGCACCCGCTTGCGTCGCTCGATCCCGACGCAAGCACATTGCCGGACTGATCCTTGATCCAATACCGCACATTGCTCAACGGTTGCTTTGTCCGCTTGTCCCGGATCACGAACTGCTCGTCATGGACTACCGGTGTAACGGAACGCGTGAGTGCGCTTGACGAACGCGCACCGATTCCGGCCGCACCGTCCGAAACATCGTAAAAAATGGTGCAGTCACTGCCCGCGAGAACTCTGTTCGTTCCGCATGGACAAAGTACGTGGTCACCCTCGAGAACAACATTGCGGCCGTGCCACGTCATGCGTGTTGCGCTCCCGACAATCTTGAACGAACCCTTGCAGTTGCCGCATGTTGCCTCGTCGCCATCAAGCGCTACATGTTTGTCTTTATGAAACATCGTGGCTGTCGTTGCAGTAACGAAGCCCCCTGTAGTCGTCGGGTCGCCGTTTCTGACTGCTCGTCGCGACATAGTCGGATCCTTAGATAAGTTGGCAAAAGATCGATTGCATGCCTGCTCTCCCGCACTACGCAAAAATCCGGGAAGCGACCACGCAAAACCAACGAAATATTGACCCGCAAACTCGCGCACACACCAACAGATACACATCCCTCGATTTTTCAAATAAGGCAACTCGAATAAGGCAACTCGACTTCAGACACGTCCTATCTAATCAAATCAATTTAGAACAATCTTGATTCCTACCATCCAATCCCGAAATCGACTCCTTACTTTTCAAATTCAAATTACGCCCGCCCAACAATCATCGATCCGATATATCGCCCAAAAATAATCATTAAATAATTAAAAACTGTCACGCCGCCCCTTCCCCCGCCAACCGCCACAACGCCGCTGGCCCAAGCGAAACCCCCGAACTGGCGCTACCGTCAAAAACAGGCGCTCACTAACGTGTCGATACCGCGTGCCGCATGCGTGCCAGCGCAGCGCGGCCGCCCACCACTCGACAGGAGACACGTTATGGCTGACACGCTTACCGCCCCCGCCGCCGTCACGACCGCCACGCTCACGGCCTTTTCCGACGCCTTCAACCGGCACGACGCGAACGCGCTGATGGGCTTCATGACCGAGGACTGCGTGTTCGACGCGGCCGGCGGCCCCGACGTCCACGGCACGCGCTTCGTCGGCCGCGACGCCGTGCGCGCCGCGTTCGAAGCGGTGTTCAAGACCTTCCCCGACGCGCATTGGGGCCACGGCCGCCACACCGTATGCGGCGAGCGCGGCGTGTCCGAATGGGTGTTCACGGGCACGCACGCGGACGGCTGGCGCATCGAGGCCGAAGGCTGCGACCTGTTCGAATTCCGCGACGGACTGATCGCCGTCAAGCGCGCGTTCCGCAAGGAACGGCCGAAGCAGCCGGCCTGAGCGCGCCCGGCGCGCATCGCCGACGCCTCGCGCATTTTGAAACGAATCATTTCATTTCATTCCACATTCCCCGACACCCGGCGGAATCGCTTGACCCGGCTCCGCCAGCAAATAGCATCTGGAACAGGACGTTCCGTTAATTGAACAATCCCGGAGACAACCCATGAGCGAACAAACCACTTCCCAGCGCGTTTCGGCCAGCGGCCCGCAGGACATGACGCCGTCCGAAGCCTTCGTCGAGACTCTCGCGGCCAACGGCGTGACCGACATGTTCGGCATCATGGGCTCCGCGTTCATGGACGCGATGGACATCTTCGCGCCGGCCGGCATTCGGCTGATCCCGGTCGTACACGAACAGGGCGCCGGCCACATGGCCGACGGCTATGCGCGCGTATCGGGCCGTCACGGCGTCGTGATCGGCCAGAACGGTCCCGGCATCAGCAACTGCGTGACGGCAATCGCGGCCGCGTACTGGGCGCACAGCCCGGTCGTGATCGTCACGCCGGAAGCCGGCACGATGGGCATCGGCCTCGGCGGCTTCCAGGAGGCGAACCAGTTGCCGATGTTCCAGGAATTCACGAAGTACCAGGGTCACGTCACGCACCCGGCGCGGATGGCCGAATTCACCGCGCGCTGCTTCGACCGCGCGCAGGCCGAGATGGGGCCGACGCAGCTCAACATTCCGCGCGACTACTTCTACGGCAAGGTCAAGGTCGAGATTCCGCAGCCGCGCAAGCTCGATCGCGGCCCCGGCGGCGAGCAGAGCCTGAACGACGCGGCCGAGCTGATCGCGCAGGCGAAGTTCCCGGTGATCATCTCGGGCGGCGGCGTCGTGATGGCCGATGCGATCGACGAATGCAAGGCGCTCGCCGAACGGCTCGGCGCACCGGTCGTCAACAGCTACCTGCACAACGACTCGTTCCCGGCGAATCATCCGCTGTGGTGCGGCCCGCTCGGCTACCAGGGCTCGAAGGCCGCGATGAAGCTGCTGTCGCGCGCGGACGTCGTGATCGCGCTCGGCTCGCGCCTCGGGCCGTTCGGCACGCTGCCGCAGCACGGCATGGACTACTGGCCGAAGGACGCGAAGATCATCCAGATCGATGCCGATCACAAGATGCTCGGCCTCGTGAAGAAGATCTCGGTCGGCATCTGCGGCGATGCGAAGGCCGCCGCGGTCGCGCTCACGCAGCGCCTCGAAGGCCGCACGCTCGCATGCGATGCGTCGCGCGGCGAACGCGCGGACCAGATCGCGACCGAAAAGGCCGCGTGGGAGAAGGAGCTCGACGACTGGACGCACGAGCGCGACGCGTTCAGCCTCGACATGATCGAGGAGCAGAAGCACGAGAAGCCCTTCAGCGGCGGCCAGTACCTGCATCCGCGCCAGGTGCTGCGCGAGCTCGAGAAGGCGATGCCCGAGGACGTGATGGTGTCGACCGACATCGGCAACATCAACTCGGTCGCGAACAGCTATCTGCGCTTCAACAAGCCGCGCAGCTTCTTCGCGGCAATGAGCTGGGGCAATTGCGGTTATGCGTTCCCGACGATCATCGGCGCGAAGGTCGCCGCGCCGCACCGTCCGGCCGTGTCGTACGCGGGCGACGGCGCGTGGGGGATGAGCCTGATGGAGACGATGACCTGCGTGCGCCACAACATCCCTGTCACGGCCGTCGTGTTCCACAACCGCCAGTGGGGCGCGGAGAAGAAGAACCAGGTCGACTTCTACAACCGCCGCTTCGTCGCGGGCGAACTCGACAACCAGAGCTTCGCGGCGATCGCGCGCGCGATGGGCGCCGAGGGGATCACGGTCGACCGTCTCGAAGACGTGGGCCCGGCGCTCAAGCGCGCGATCGACATGCAGATGAACGAAGGCAAGACGACGATCATCGAGATCATGTGCACGCGCGAACTCGGCGATCCGTTCCGTCGCGACGCGCTGTCGAAGCCGGTGCGCATGCTCGACAAGTACAAGGACTACGTGTGACGACGCGTCGCTGACGCACCCAGCGGCCGGCCGTGCGCGACGCGCGCGGCCGGTTCCCCGGCCGGATGCCGAGCCCCCGCGCGGGCCGCCGCTTCCGGCCGTTTTTCCTTCCCGAGCCGCCCATGAAAGCCCTCGACCGCATTCTCGACTCCGCGCGCCGCCAGCCGATGCGCATCGCGCTCTGCGAAGCCGACGATCCGCGCGTGCTGCACGCCGCCGCGCGCGCGACCCGCGACGGCATCGCGCATGTCGTGCTGGTCGGCGCGCGCGCCGCGATTCACGCGGCCGCCGCGCGCGACGGCATCGACCTCGACGGCATCGCGCTCGTCGATCCGGCCAGCGCCGCGTCGCGCGACGCGTATGCGGATGCGCTGCATGCGCTGCGCAAGAACAAGGGCATGACGGCCGACGCCGCGCGCGATGCCGTGCTCGACCCGCTCTGCCATGCGAACCTGATGGTGCGGCTCGGCGACGCGGACGGCTCGGTCGCGGGCGCGGTGCACGCGACGGCCGACGTCGTGCGCGCGGCGATCCAGCTGATCGGCGTCGATCCGTCGTTCCGGATCGTGTCGAGCTTCTTCCTGATGATGCTGTGCGAGCCGTTCCACACGATCAAGGGCGGCCTGATCTTCTCCGACTGCGCGCTGGTCGTCGATCCGGACGCCGGGCAGCTCGCCGAAATCGCGATGGCCGCGGCCGACAGCACGCAGGCGCTGCTCGGCGAGGCGCCGCGCGTCGCGATGCTGTCGTTCTCGACGAGCGGCAGCGCGCACCATGCGGCGGTCGACAAGGTGACGGCCGCGACCGCGCGCGTGCGCGAGCGCCGCCCCACGCTCGCGATCGACGGCGACGTGCAGCTCGACGCGGCGATCGTCGCCGAGATCGCCGAGCGCAAGATCGCGCATTCGCAGGTCGGCGGCCACGCGAACGTGCTGGTGTTCCCGAGCCTCGAGGCCGGCAACATCGGCTACAAGCTCGCCGAGCGCATCGGCCGCGCGAAGGCCGTCGGCCCCTTGCTGCAAGGCTTGCGCCGACCGGCGAACGACCTGTCGCGCGGCTGCAGCGCGGACGACGTGTATCACGTGATCGCGGCGACGACCGTGCAGGCGCAGGCAGCCGCGCAACGCGCCGCGACGACCGAGGCCGCGCACGCATGAGCGCCGACAAACTGGCCGTGCTGATCGCGGTGATCGGCGCCGGCAGCTATTTCCAGACGATTACCGGCTTCGGGCTCGGCATGATCGTGATGGGCGCGACGAGCGGCTTCGGCCTCGCGCCGCTCGCGACCGTCGCGACGCTGATGAGCATCGTGTCGCTCGCGAACGGCGCGGCCGCGCTGCCCGGGCGGCTGCATCACATCGACTGGCGCGCGGTCGGCGCGGCAACGCTCGGCATCCTGCCGTCGGTCGTCGCGGGCGTGCTGCTGCTCGAATGCCTGAGCCGCTCGGCGGCCGACCTGCTGCAGCTGATCCTCGGCGCGGTCGTGCTGTACGGCGGGCTGAGCGCGGCGCTGCGGCCGACGCCGCTCGACACGCGCTCGGACAATCGCAGCTTCTTCGTCAGCGGCGTGTTCGGCGGGCTGCTGAGCGGGATGTTCGGCGTATCGGGGCCGCCGCTGATCTTCCAGTTCTACCGGCAGCCGCTGACGCTCGTGCAGATCCGCTGCGCGCTGATCGTGCTGTTTACGACGACCTCGGCGACGCGCGTGCTGTTCAGCGCATGCGAAGGCCGGCTCGACCGCGACATCTGGCTGCTCGCGGCGATCGCCACGCCGGTCGTGATGCTGATGACGGTCGCCGCGCGCCACTATCCGCCGCCGCTGTCGCCGGTCGCGACGCGGCGGCTCGCGTTCGGCGTGCTGATGGCGATCGGCGGCGGACTGATCGCGACGTCGCTGCCGCCGCTGCTGCATCGGGTCTGAGCGCCGCTTCTCCGCAGCAGGCCGCGCCGCACCTCATCGCCGCGCGCCGATCCAGCCCGCGATCTCGACCAGCCGCTTCATGTCCGGAAGCGACGCGAGATCGATCGCGAGCCGGTGCCGGTAATACGGGCCGAGATCGAGCCCGACGCCGAGCCCGAGGATCTCGACGCGGCCAGCCGCTTCCTGGCGCGCGACCACCTGCTTCAGATGGTTGTCGAGATAGAACGGGTCGTTGGCGAGCGCCGTCGCGCCGTCCATCGGGCTGCCGTCCGAGATCACGACGAGAATCCGCCGCGCCTCCGGCCGCGCGGCGAGCCGCGCGCACGCCCACTCGACCGCTTCGCCGTCGACGCCTTCGCGAAACAGGTCGGCCTTGAACAGCGCCGCGATGCCGGTGCGTGCGTGCCGCCAGCGCGTGTCCGCGTCCTTGAACACCAGATGGCAGGTTTCGTTCAGCCGCCCCGGATGACGCGGCTTGCCGCGCGCGAGCCAGTCCTGTCGTGCACGGCCGCCGTTCCAGGCGAGCGTCGTGAAGCCGAGCACCTCGGTCGCGACACCGGCGGCGTCGCCTGCGCGAGCGAGCGTGTCGACGGTCAGCGCGACCGCGTCGATCCACGCCTTCATCGAGCCCGAGCAATCGATCAGGAACGCGAGCGCGCAATCGGCACGCGGCCGCACGCGTTCGAGCCGGAACAGCCGACGCTCCGCCGGCGAGCTGACGAGCTGCGCGAGCCGACGGCCGTCGAGCCGGCCGTGCTCCTCGCCGAACGACCAGCCGTCGGCCTGCGGCACGACGAGCGCCGCGCGCAGCACGCGCGCGAGCCGCGTCGCGTTGATGCGCTGCGCGGCGACCTGCGCATCGAGCCGCTCGCGATACTCGCGCAGCAGCGCCGCACGGATCCGCGCGGCCGGCCGCAGTTCGCGGTCGTAGCGCGTGGTGTACGCGCGATAGACGCCGTCGCCGCCATCCAGCACGACGCTGTCGCCGGTCTCCACCAGCGCCGGCAGGTCGACGCCCGTTTCGTCGAAATCGACCCACAGCGAGAAATTCGTCAGCGCGTCGTCCGGTTCGCGCGCGTCGTTTGCGTCGGTGTCGACGACGGCCGCGCGCGCGTCGCGAATCATCGCCGCGATGCGCCGCGCGAGCGTCAGCGCATGCGCGGCGAACGCGCGCTGGTCGTGCCGGCAGTGCTTCAGCGCCGCGAGTTGCATGCCGATCTCCGGCACGATCGCCGCGCGCGTCGCTTCGATCAGGTCTTCCGTTTCGTCGAGCACCGGCCAGCCCGACAGGCGCGACCACGCGACCTGCGCGACCGTGTACACGAGAATCCCGACATGCGTGTCGGCCTGCCCCGACCGATGGAACGCGCGCGACCACGCTTCGAAACGATGCCGCAGGTTCTGCACGAGCCCGCGCATCGCAGGCGGCGCCAACGATTCGCAGCGCAACTGCTCGAGCATCTCGAACAGCACGCGTTCGACCGGGTCGTCGCCGAGCAGCGCGCGATGCAGATCGGCGTCGGAATGCAGGATGCGCAGTGCAGCGCCATCCGCCGCGCCGCGCCAGGATGCGAGATCGTCGTCGGCCTGCGCGCGCAGATGCGGCGCATGAATCGGCAGCGGACGCAGCTCGCGGCAGACGCGGCCCGCACGATAATGCAGCGCCGCATCGCGCGTCAGCGCACGCACGGTCGAGGCGGCCAGCGCTTCGCGCAGCGACGCGCGGCGCGCCGCGTCGCGATCGGCGCTCACCGCCCCGCTCCCGGTTCGCCGCCGCCGGCATGCGACGCAACCGCCAGTTCCTCGCCGAAACAGCGCTGGTAATACTCGGCGACGACCGGCCGCTCGGCGTCGTCGCACTTGTTCAGGAACGTGAGCCGGAACGCGAGCGCCGGATCGCGGAAGATCCGGCAGTTCTCGGCCCAGTCGATCACCGTGCGCGGCGACATCAGCGTCGACAGGTCGCCGGTCGCGAAGCCGTTGCGCGTCAGCTCGGCGACGCTCACCATCGCTTCGAGCAGCGTGCGGCCCGCTGCGTCGTCCAGCTCGGGCACGCGTGCGCGCACGATGCCGATCTCCTCGTCGCGCGGCAGGTAGTCGAGCGTCGCGACCACGTTCCAGCGATCCATCTGCGCATGGTTGAGCATCTGCGTGCCGTGATAGAGGCCGTTCAGGTTGCCGAGCCCGACCGTGTTCGCGGTCGCGAACAGCCGGAACGACGGATGCGGATGAATCACGCGGTTCTGGTCGAGCAGCGTGAACTTGCCGTCGCGCTCCAGGATCCGCTGGATCACGAACATCACGTCGGGCCGCCCGGCATCGTATTCGTCGAAGATCAGTGCGACCGGTCGCTGCAGCGCCCACGGCACGATCCCTTCCTGGAACTCGGTCACCTGCACGTCGTCGCGCACGACGATCGCGTCCTTGCCGACCAGATCGAGCCGGCTGATGTGGCCGTCGAGGTTTACGCGCACGCACGGCCAGTTCAGGCGCGCCGCGACCTGCTCGATATGCGTCGACTTGCCGGTACCGTGCATGCCCTGCACCAGCACGCGCCGGTTGCGGGCGAAGCCCGCGAGAATCGCGAGCGTCACGTCCGGGTTGAAGCGGTACGCGTCGTCGACGTCGGGCACGTGATCGTCGCGCACGCCGAACGCGGGCACCATCAGGTCCGAATCGACGCCGAACCGCTCGCGGACCGACACCATGCAGTCCGGCTTGCTCGCCACCCCATCCATCGTGTTGCGCTCCTGTCGTTGCATATCGTTTGCGGGCGTCTACGCGTGCCGCGTCGCACCCGTTTGCGGAACGATTCGTTCCGCCGTGAAAGATTCGGGCCGGCTCGTTCCGGCCGCCCGTCGGCGCGGCGGGCCGGCGAAGCCGTTCGGTACAATGGCCGCAGTCCAGTTTCCGGAACGGCCCTGCCCATGCTTCCCGCGGATACGCCCACGCTGCGCGCCTTCGCGCTGCTCGAACACCTCGTCCAGGCCGGCGATGCCGTGTCGCTCGCCGATCTCGCGCGCGACGTCGACATCCCGAAGGCATCGCTGCACCGGATGCTCGCGTCGCTCGAGGCCGGCGGCCTCGTGATTCGCGAGCCGGGCCGCAAGAACGCGTACGCGGTCGGCCCGCGGCTCGCGCGGCTCGGCGCCAACGTGATGCTGAACGCCGGCGCGCGTCGGCTGCGTCATGCGATCCTCGAACGGCTCGTCGCCGATCTCGGCGAAACCTGCAACCTGACGATGCTGCACGACACCGAGGTCGTCTATCTCGACCGCGTCGAAGCCGACTGGCCGCTGCGGCTCGACCTGAAGCCCGGCTCGCGCGTGCCCGCGCACTGCAGCGCCAGCGGCAAGCTGCTGCTCGCGCTGCTGCCGCGCGACGAACGCGCCGTGCTGGTGCGCACGATGACGCTGGCGCGCCATACGCCGAACACGATCTCGGACCCGGAACTGCTCGAAGCCGAACTCGACCGCACCGCGCACAAGCGGCTCTCGATCGACAACGAGGAGTTCGTCGCCGGCATCGTCTGCATCGCCGCGCCGATCGTCGGTGCGGACGGCGCGTGCGTCGCCGCGGTCGCCGTGCATGCGCCCGTGTCGCGCGCGCCGCTGTCGCGGCTGCTCGACAGCGTGCCGCGCCTGCAGGAAGCCGCCCGCGCGCTCGCGGCGACCTTCTAGCGTGTGATTGCATCCGGAACACACGGGCGAGTCCATCGCTATTCGCGGCGTCGCGCGCCGTCGTACACGCAGCAACGCCTCCGCGCTCCGGAGATGCACCGACACCGGCACCGCGTCGCGCAGCGCACGCATCGTCATGACGCGCGCTGGTAGTAGATGTTCTGCGGATGCCGCGCGTCCGCGAAGAAGAACCAGCGCTCGGCGACCAGCCCCGCGTACTGGATCACGAACGCCGCGCCGAGCGCAAACGCCGCGGCCGCCGAGGTCGGCGCGAGCGCCAGCGCACCCGTCAGCACGAACGGCACCGCGAACGCGCCGAGCAGGAAGCCGGCCTTCACCGCGCGCAACGTGCCGTTGCCTTTGCCGTGAAAGAACTCGCGCGTATTGAACGCGCTCGCCGTGAAGCCGCGCGACTTCTGCTCGACCTTCGCATTGCGGATCCCCGTCGCGCTCTGCACGGTCGACTTCGGCCGCAGCCGCGCATTGCGCGCGAGCGACGCGAGCCGCGCCGCGCATCCGGCGAGCGTCAGCGCGCACGCGGCCGGCGCCAGCGACGCGACGAGCGACGGCGCGAGCCACGCCGCACAGGCCGTCGCGAGCGTGCAGCCCGACGCGCAGCCGAGCAGCACGAAATTCACCAGCGTCAGCGGGCTCGCCCATTCCTGCAGGAAGCGCAGGCACGCGTAGATCATCGCGGTGCACACGAACAACGCGACGCTCGCGAGCGCATCGGCCGCGCCGATCAGCAGCGTGCCGGGCCAGCCGAGCGCATGCGCGACGCCGTATGCGAACGTGCCGGCAAGAAACACCGGCAGCGCGATGCACTCGCGCGACAGCCATGACGTGCGCCACATCGCGATCGCGCGCCACGCGCGTTCCGGATGGCCGAGATGGAAGAACGACGCCAGCAGGCCGAGCGCGCCGAGCACGACCGACAGCGCGGCGCCCGTCACGTAGAACGACGCCGCGACGGCGACGCCGGACGCGCGCGTCAGCGCTTCGACGATCACGAGCGTCAGCAGCAGGCCCTGCGCGGCGCCGCACAGCGTGGTGAGAAAGACGACCGAAAAGGCGGGACGCATGAGAACTCCGTTTCTGCGTGGATCAATGATGCGCAACGCGGCTCAGCGCTGCGTCGCGAGCGACACCAGGTCGAGGTCGCCGCGCGCCGCGCGCGCCTCGAACGAATCGTCCGCGGCGCGGCCGTCCGATGCGCTGCCGCAGCCGCCGCTGCCGCATCCGCACGACGCTTCGGTCTTCACGCGCGGCAGATAGTGGTTCGACGGGCGCGTGCCCCACTCCGGCATCAGCGCGTAGCCGCCGCGCTCGCGAATCGCGCGCGACACGTCCGACTCCGGATCGTGCACGTCGCCGAACAGCCGCGCGGAGGTCGGGCACGCGAGCACGCAGGCCGGCTTGCGGTCGCGCTCGGGCAGCGCCTCGTTGTCGATGCGGTCCGCGCACAGCGTGCACTTGGTCATCTCCTTGCGGCCTTCGTCGAGTTCGCGCGCGCCGTACGGGCAGGCCCACGCGCAGTACTTGCAGCCGATGCACTTGTCGTAGTCGACCAGCACGATGCCGTCCGACTTGCGCTTGTAGCTCGCGCCGGTCGGACAGACCGGCACGCAAGGCGGATCCTCGCAGTGCAGACACGACTTCGGGAAGTGGATCGTGTCCGTCATCGGGAACACGCCGGCCTCGTAGGTCTGCACGCGGTTGAAGAAGGTGCCGGACGGATCGTCGTCGTACGGCCGCAGGTCGGCGAGGCTGCCGGCCTCGCCCGACGTGTTCCACTCCTTGCAGCTCGTCACGCAGGCATGGCAGCCGACGCACACGTTCAGGTCGATGACGAGGGCCATCTGGGTCATGGTTGCGCTCCTTCGTTTAACGGTCGTCCGACTGCGGGCCCGACGCGGCGCCGCGACGCAGCCGCGCGGCGAACGCGCCGGTGCCCGCGAAATACGCCTGCACGCGCTGCAGCACGCGGGTCGAGCCGGGCAGCGCCGGCATCGGCGCGAACTGCGGCAGCGTCGTCGCGGCGTCGGCTTCGGCCGGGTAGATCCGCACCCGCACGTCGTACCAGCCGGCCTGCCCCGTGACCGGATCGGAGTTCGACAGACGCGCGCCGGCGCGCGCCGGGTCCGGCAATTCGTCGGTGATCACGTGATTGAGCAGGAAGCCGCGCTGCGACTCGCCCGCCTGCGGGCCGAGGTTCCATGCGCCGGCCGCCTTGCCGATCGCGTTCCACGTCCACACGGTGCCGGGCTCGACGGCCTCGCTGTAGCGCGCGCGGCAGCGCACCTTGCCCCATGGCGATTCGACGTAGATCCAGGCGCCGTCGTCGATCCGCTGTGCGGCGGCCGTCGCCGGATTCACGAACAGATGGTTCTCGCCGTGGATCTGCCGCAGCCACGCGTTCTGCGAATCCCACGAGTGGTACATCGCCATCGGCCGCTGCGTGATCGCCGCGAGCGGATAGCGGTTCGCGTCGGTCAGCCCGCTTTCGAGCGACGGATACCAGAACGGCAGCGGATCGAAATGACGCGCAATGCGCTCGCGCAGATGCTCGGGCGGCTGCCGGCCCGACGTGCGGCCCTGCGCGGCGAGCCGGAATTTCTGCATCACGTCCGAATAGAGCTGGATCACGATCGGCACGCCGAACTTGCGCATCCCGTTGTCGACCGCCCACTGCATGTACGGGCCGTTGCAGTTGCGCATGTACTGCAGCGATTCCGGCAAGCGGTGGTGATACACGCAGTTGTTCTCCGCATAGCGCTGCCACTGGTCGGGGTTCGGCTCGCCGACCACGGCCTTGTCGCCGTGCTTGCCGCGCCAGCCGATCAGGAAGCCGGTGCCCGAATCGGGCGCGGTCTGGAAGTTGACGACGAAGTCCGGATAGTCGCGGAACTTGCGTTGCCCGTCCGGCGTCGTGAACGCGGGAAACTTCAGCCGGCTCGCGAGTTCGATCAGCACTTCCTGGAACGGCCTGCATTCGCCGGCCGGCGGCACGACCGGCACGCGCACCGAATCGACCGGCCCGTCGAATTCGGAAATCGGCCGGTCGAGCACCGACATCACGTCGTGCCGTTCGAGGTAGGTCGTGTCGGGCAGGATCAGGTCGGCGAACGCGGTCATCTCCGACGCGAACGCATCGCACACGACGAGGAACGGGATCCGGTATTCGCCGTCGTCGCGCTTGTCGACCAGCATCCTGCGCACTTCCGTCGTGTTCATCGACGAATTCCACGCCATGTTGGCCATGAAGATCAGCAGCGTGTCGATCGGATACGGATCGCCGCGCCACGCATTCGTGATCACCGAATGCATGAGTCCGTGCACCGCGAGCGGGTATTCCCACGAGAACGCCTTGTCGAGCCGCGCGGGCGAGCCGTCCGGATGGACGAACAGGTCCTCGGGGCCGGCCGGCCAGCCGAGCGGGCCGGTCGCAAGCGGCGTGTTCGGCCGCACCTGCTCCGGATCGTTCGGCGGTTTCGCCGACGGCGGTACCGCGCGCGGATACGGCGCCTTGTGCCGGAACCCGCCGGGCCGGTCGATCGTGCCGAGCAGCGACATCAGCACGGCCAGCGCGCGGATCGTCTGGAAGCCGTTCGAATGCGCGGCCAGCCCGCGCATCGCATGAAACGCGATCGGCACACCCTTCACCGACGCATGTTCCTTGCCCCATGAGTCGGTCCAGCGCACCGGCAACTCGATCGCCTGCTCGCGCGCGACCGTCTCCATCTCGCGCGCGAGACGGCGGATCGTGTCGGCCGCGATGCCGGTGATGTCGGCTGCCCACTCGGGTGTGCAATCGGCCACCTGCTCGCGCAGCAGCGCGAAGGACGGCGCGACGGGCGTACCGTCGTCGAGCGTGTAGCGGCCGTCGAGCGCCGGCTCCGCGCCGTCGGTGTGGTGCAGCACCGCGCGGTTCGTCGCGGCATCCCACCACATGCGGTTCTGCGGATACAGCGCGTTGATCTCGGGCGCGCCGGCATCGCGCACGAACAGCCCGAACGTGTCGGCGTCTTCGCGCAGGTCGACCAGCTCGGCCGCATTCGTGAAGCGCGCGACGAACTCGCGGTCAAACGCGTCGCGCGCGATCAGCTCGTGCATCAGCGCCATGAACAGCGCGCCGTCGGTGCCGGGGCGAATCGGGATCCATTCGTCGGCGATCGCCGCATAGCCGGTACGCACCGGATTGATCGCGATGAAGCGCCCGCCCGCGCGCTTGAACTTGCCGAGCGCGATCTTCAGCGGGTTCGAATGGTGATCTTCGGCGGTGCCGATCATGAAGAACAGCTTCGCGTTGTCGAGGTCGGGGCCGCCGAACTCCCAGAACGAGCCGCCGATCGTGTAGATCATCCCGGCGGCCATGTTCGCCGAGCAGAAGCCGCCGTGCGCCGCATAGTTCGGCGTGCCGAACTGCTTCGCGAACAGGCCGGTGAGCGCCTGCATCTGGTCGCGGCCCGTAAACAGCGCGAAGCGCTTCGGGTCGGTCGCTCGCAGGTGCGCGAGGCGCTTTTCGAGCACGTCGAACGCGACCTCCCACGACACGGGCTCGAACTGCGCGTCGCCGCGCTCGGCGCCCGGCTTGCGCATCAGCGGCTGCGTGAGCCGCGCGGGCGAGTACTGCTTCATGATCCCCGACGAACCTTTCGCGCAGATCACGCCCTGGTTCAGCGGATGCTCGGGATTGCCGTCGATGTAGCGGACTTCGCCGTCGCGCAGGTGCACGCGGATGCCGCAGCGGCATGCGCACATGTAGCACGTCGTGGTCTTGATCTCGGCCCGCTCGTCGCGGGCGCGCGCACGCTGCTCCATCGTCTGTCCTCGTTCGCGGATGACGGCGGGCCCGGCCGGGCCCGCCCGTGAATCGGTCTGTGTATCGTAGGCGCGCCGGCGGCATGCACAAAGTCGCATCCTCTGATCGAACCTATCGGTCGGACTGATAGTTGGGCGTTCGATCCGCGCGTGCGCCGCATGCGCGCAGGCCCGGCGCGCTCGCCGGGCCTGCGGCGCATCCTGCGTGACGCGTGTTACCGCGGCGGATACGCGAGCAGGTCGCTTTCGTCGAGATGTTCGCGACGACCGCGGCGGGTCAGTCCGTAGGCGACGAGCAGCACGGCGAGGCTCGCGACGCCGAGCCACAGCGGCTTGCGCTGGTCGGGAATGAACGCCATCGCGACGAGGATGCTGATCATGCCGCCGATCGCGACCCAGGTCAGGTACGGGTAGGCCCACATCTTGACGCGCAGCTTCGCGGTTGCGGCCGCGTCGAGACGCTTGCGCAGGCGCAGCTGCGAGAACGCAATCAGCACGTACACGAAGATCGCGACGGTGCCGTACGAATTGACGAGGAACGCGAACACCGTATCGGGCGACACGTAGGACATCACGACCGACACGTAGCCGAACACCGTGCCGAGCAGGATCGCGCGCACCGGCACGCCGCGCTTGCTGACCTTCGCGAGCGCGGCCGGCGCGTCGCCGTGGCGGGTCAGTGCGAACAGCATCCGCGACGCCGCATACAGCCCCGAGTTCAGCGCGGACAGCACGGCGGTCAGCACGATCGCGTTCATCACGTTGGCCGCGGCCGGCAGGCCCATCACCTCGAGCGCGCTGACGTACGGCGTGGCCATCTGCGGCGAATTCCACGGCACCAGCGCGACCACGAGCGCGACCGAGCCGACGTAGAACACCAGCACGCGCGTGATCACCGAGTTGGTTGCCTTCGCAACGGCCTTGGCCGGCTCGCGCGCCTCGGCCGCCGCGATCGTGACGATCTCGGCGCCGAAGTAGAAGCCGGTCGCCGCGACCGCCCCGCTCATCACCGGTCCGATCCCGAGCGGCATGAAGCCGCCGTGGCCGAGCAGCGTCGGCAGCACCGCCGTGGTATGCATCGACGACGGCCACAGGCCGAGCACGTAGAGGCCGCCGAGGAACAGGAACACGATGATCGCGGCGACCTTGATCGACGAGAACCAGAACTCGAACTCGCCGTAGCTGCCGACCGAGATCAGGTTCGTCAGCGTCAGCACGACCAGCAGCGCGAGGCTGATGATCCACGCAGGCACGTCGGGCAGCCAGAACTGGATCAGCTTGGCGCCCGCGACCGCTTCGAGCGCGACCACGATCACCCAGAAATACCAGTACATCCAGCCGGTCAGGAAGCCTGCCATCTTGCCCGGTCCGCGCCAGTTGCCGAACGCGAGCCGCGCATATTCGTAGAAGGAACCGACGGCCGGCATCGCGCAGGCCATCTCGCCGAGCATCCGCATCACGAGCACGACGAGCCCGCCCGTGATCAGGAACGACAGGATCGCGGCCGGCCCGGTCTGCTGAATCACCACGCCGCTGCCGACGAACAGTCCGGCACCGATCACGCCGCCGAGCGCGATCATCGTCATGTGGCGCTGCTTGAGCCCACATTTCAGGTCACTCTGGGTCTTCGAGGGTTGCATGTCTTCTCCATATCCTGGTTGTCCGGACGGCGTGCGCGCACCCGGATGGATGACGCGAACGCCGTCGGCGACGGCGTGTGCGGGGGCACCTGCCGCCCCGTCCGCACGGATCAGCTATTGCTTTTTGTTGTATTCGGTGATGCGCCCGGCGCATCGCGCCGGACGGCGCGGGCCGCGCTCAGGGCTTTTCGTCGCGCCTGAAGTACGACACGTAGAGCATGCGCTGCCCGAGTCGCCGGAACGGCGCGAACGGATGGCCGGGCAGCGGCGACGTAAAGATCGGCAGCGTCTGGTGCGCGCCCTTGCCGGCGATCCGCTCGGCGAGCCGGCGGCCGGCCTGCTGCGAGTACGACACGCCGTTGCCGCCGTAGCCGAGCGCGTAGAACACCGACTGTCGCGGATCGGGCTGCGCGACGCGCGGCATCATGTCGTGGCTGACATCGACCCAGCCCCACCACGAATAGTCGATCTGCACGCCGCGCAGCGCGGGAAACTTGCGGGCCATCCCTTCCTTCAGCAACTCGAGATGGCGCGGGTTCGGCGCGTCGTCGCCGGTGATCGCGCTGCGGCTGCCGATCTGCAGACGGCGGTCGGGCAGGAACCGGTAGTAGAAGCGCAGCGTGCGCGTGTCGGTCAGCACCTGCGTCGTGCGGAAGTTGCACGCGGCGATCTCGGCGTCCGTCAGCGGCCGCGTGACCATCGAGTTCGACAGGATCGGCATCACCTTGCTGCGCAGCGACGGATGCAGCGTCTGCGCGGTGTACGCGCCGGTCGCGATGCCGACCGCGCGGGCCCGCACGATGCCGCCGGGCGTGCGCAGATGGTGCACGCCGTCGATCGTCTCGAAGCCGAGCACGGGGCTGCTCGTATGCACCTTCGCGCCGGCCGCGCGCGCGAGGCGCAGGTAGCCGAACGCGAGCTTCAGCGCATGGATGCCGATGCCTTCCGGCTCGTGCAGCGCGCCGGCCGCCTCGTGATCGTCGATGAATTCGCGACGGAACGTCTCCGCGCTCAGCAGTTCGGACGGGTAGCCGAATACATCCTTCCACACTTTCGCCTCGGCCGCGAGCTTCGCCATGATGCGCGGACGATGCGCGATCAGGAAGTGGCCGCCCGGCTGCGGGTCGCAGTCGATTTCCGCGACCAGCGACTTGAAGTGCTCGAAGCCTTCGAGGATCTCGTCGTGCATCTTCAGCGCGACGTCCTTGCCCCAGCGCTCGATCCACTGCGAGCGCGACAGCCGGCCCGACGCGTTCTGGCCCTGCCCGCCGTTGCGGCTGCTGCAGCCCCAGCTGGTGCGGTTCGCCTCCAGCACGACGGCCTTGATCCCGTGGTCGCGGGCGAGGCACAGCGCGGTCGCGAGACCCGTGTAGCCGGCGCCGATGATCGCGACGTCGACGTCGAGATCGCCGCTGACGGGGCCGTCGTCGGGCGGCGGGCTGCCGGCCGTCGCGACCCAGTAGGTCGGCGCGTACTGCTTGCCGCAGCCGGGGCCGGGCGACACGAGCGGATCGTAGGTCGGGTCGTAGCGCGTATCGTTCTGGCGGCCCGTCGCGAAGCCGCCCGCGGCGCGTCCGATGGTGCTGGTGGACATGGTCAGCCCTCCGACACGGAAGCGCGCGTCGCGCCGCACGGCGTGCAAGCGGCGATTCGACTGACGGTTGCGGGGCGCGCGTTCGCCGGACGGACGAACGCTGCCGACTGCCTGTTGGTCATGCCTGTCTCCTGATCGTTCTCTTCGGGTCGATCCAGCGCAGATGCTTCGATGCGGCGATCTGTCGAACCAAGTGTAGGCAGGCCGTTTTTCGGCAGGTAGGGCCAGTCGGGCGGATTCGCTTGGACCAGCATGCGGTCGCGGGCACGGGTGCAGCGTTGGCGGGGCCGACGCTGCGGGATACCGGCGCGGCAACCGCCGCCGCCCGGCTTGCCGGCTGCTCCGCGTACCGCGCCGGCACATCACACGCGTTGCACCGCGCCCGGCGCCGTCACATCGCGCGCACCGCCACGCCGTCGACCCCGCCGCGCTTCTCGATCGCCCGCGTCGACACGATCGACAGGAGTGCAGACAGCATCACGTAAACCCCGACCAGCCATGGTGCGCCGCCGTTCGCGCGCAGCAGCGCGGTCGCGACGATCGGCGTGAGGCCGCTCGCGAAGATGCCCGACACCTGATAGACGAACGAGATGCCCGTATAGCGGACGTTCGCGTCGAACAGCTCCGCGAACAACGCGGCCTCGGGCCCGTACGCCATCGCGTAGAAGATGCCGAACGGAATCACGAGCGCGAGCCACACCGCGAGCAGGTTCGACGACTGCGTCTGCAGCAGCCAGAACGCGGGCAGCACCGACAGCCCGCACAGCGTCGCGCCCCACCGGTATACGCGCGCACGGCCGAGCCGGTCGGACAGGCTGCCGAACACGGGGATGAACGCGCACATCACGACCGCCGCGCTCATCACGCCGAGCAGCGCGTCGCCGCGCGAGATCGACAGGTTGCGCGTCATGTAGCCGATCGAGAACACCGCGAACACGTTGAAGAACACGCCGTCGATATAGCGCGCGCCCATGCCGAGCAGGATCGCGCGCCGGTAGTTGCCGAGCAGCTCGACGACCGGCAGCTTGGTGTCGCGCCGCTGGCGCTTGAGCGCGACGAACTCGGGCGTGTCGGCCACGCGCGTGCGGATGTAGAAGCCGATCGCGACCAGCAGCAGCGACGCCGCGAACGCGACGCGCCAGCCCCAGGCGAGGAACGCGGCGTCGGGCAGGCCGCGCGACAGCGCCGCCACCACGCCGGCCGCCAGGCACAGCCCGATCGCGAGACCGATCTGCGGCAGGCTCGCATACAGCCCGCGCCGGTGCGGCGGCGCGTATTCGTATGCCATCAGCACCGCGCCGCCCCACTCGCCGCCGAGGCCGATGCCCTGCAGCACGCGCAGCGTCAGCAGCAGCACGGGCGCCCACAGGCCGATCTGCGCATAGGTCGGGAGGAACGCGACGCCGGCCGTCGACACGCCCATGATCAGCATCGTCAGGATCAGCGCGGACTTGCGCCCGACGCGGTCGCCGAGATGGCCGAACAGCAGGCCGCCGAGCGGGCGCGTGACGAAGCCGACCGCGAAGGTCGCATACGCGAGCATGGTCGACACGAACGGATCGCCGGCCGGGAAGTACTGCTTGTCGAACACGATGCCGGCCACCACGCCGTACAGGAAAAAGTCGTACCACTCGACCGTCGCACCGATCACGCTGGCCGCGGCCACGCGACGGACGACTCGGGAATCGATTGCCATGCGAACTCCTCCACCGATGGATGCGCCGCAACCTGCCCCGACGCCGTGCCGGCGGGGGCATCCGGTGAGCGCGCGGCGGCCGTCCGGGCGCAGGAGCACGGGCCGCGCGGGCAACCCGCGCTACACCACGGCGACGGCGGCCGGCACGACGCTGCAGCCGCGATCGGCCTCGCGCGCGTCCTCGAGGATCATGTCGGACGCCTTCTCGGCAACCATCACGATCGGCACGTTGGTATTGCCCGACACGAGCGTCGGCATGATCGAGCAGTCGACCACGCGAAGCCCGCGCGTGCCGTACACGCGCAGACGCTCGTCGACCACCGCGAGCGGATCGCTCGCGACGCCCATCTTCGCGGTGCCGGACGGATGGAAGATCGTCTGTCCGTATTCGCGGCAGAATTCGAGCAGTTCGTCGTCGGTCTGCGCATCGGCGCCGGGCCGCACCTCGCGCTTCATCAGCGACGCCATCGGCTCGGTCGCCGCGACGCGCCGCGCGAAGCGCACGCCCGCCACCGTCGTGCGGCGATCGCGTTCGGTATCGAGATAGTTCGGCTGGATCGACGGCGCGTCGCGCGCGTCGTCGCTGCGGATCCGCACGCTGCCGCGCGACTCGGGCCGCAACTGGCAGATCGAATACGTGCAGCCGGGAAACGCATGCACGCTGCCGCCCGCCGAATCGGCCGACAGCGTCGAGAAATGGAACTGGATGTCGGGCGTCGCCGATTCCTCCGGCAGCGCGCGGCAGAACATCCCGCCCTGGTTGATGCCGACCGCGAGCGGGCCGCTGCGCAGCAGCGCCCACTGCAGCCCCATCTTCGCGCGGCCGACCCACGAATGCAGCGCGTCGTTGGTCGTGATCGGCTTCGTCACTTCATAGATCAGGCGAATCTGCAGATGATCCTGCAGGTTCTCGCCGACGCCCGCCCGATCGGCGACGACCGCAATCCCGTGCCGGTTCAGCAGCGCGGCCGGCCCGACACCCGACACCTGCAGCAGTTGCGGCGACTGCAGCGCGCCGGCCGCCAGCACCACTTCGCGCCGCGCCCGCACCTCGTGGAGCTCGCCGTGCCGCACATAGCGCACGCCGCTCGCCTGCGTGCCGTCGAACAGCACCTTCAGCGCCTGCGCATCGGTTTCGACGTGCAGGTTCGGCCGGCCGCGCGCGGGCTTCAGATAGGCGACCGCGGTCGAGCAGCGCAGCCCGTTGCGCGTCGTCAGCTGGTAGTAGCCGACGCCTTCCTGATCGCCGGTGTTGAAATCGTCGACGGTGCGCACGCCGAGCCGGTTCGACGCCGCAACGAACGCGTCGACGAGTTCGTGACGCTGGCGGATCGTCGACGCCCACAGCGGGCCGCCGGTGCCGCGCGTCGGCCCGTCGCCGAGCGTGTTGTGTTCGAGCCGCCGGAAATACGGCAGGCATTCGCGCCAGCTCCAGCCGCGATTGCCGAGCGCGGCCCAGTGATCGTAGTCCTGCTGCTGGCCGCGCACGTAGATCAGCCCGTTGATCGAGCTGCAGCCGCCGAGCGTGCGGCCGCGCGGCCAGTACAGCCGGCGGTTGTGCATGTTCGGATCGGGATCGGTATGGAAGCCCCAGTTGTACACCGGGTGGAACATCGTCTTGCCATAGCCGATCGGCACGTGAATCCACATGTAACGATCGGCGGGGCCGGCCTCCAGCAGGCACACCGTATGGCGGCCGCCGTCGGACAGGCGGTTGGCGAGGACGCAACCGGCCGAGCCCGCGCCGACCACGACATAGTCGAAGCTGCGTGTCATTCCGTGTCTCCGTTCCGATATGAAAAATCCGGTATGTTTTGTCCAAATTTATTGAGCACACGGAACGCATACAAGGCGATTTATTGTCCACTGCGGGAATGTGGTACAAAAACCGTTCAATTCGTTTCATTTCCCTCGCAGCCAACCCATCCCGGGACGCACCCCGACGGAGGAGACCCATGCGCGAACCCGCCTCCGCGCCGCCCGACGGCGCGCCCGCCGACGACGCGCGCGTGCTGCGCGCGCTCGCGGTTCTCGAAGCGCTCGCGTCGGCCGGCCAGCCATCCACGCTGTCGCAGCTCGCCGCGCGGCTGCATATCCCGAAGGCGACCCTGCTGCGGCTGATCGAATCGCTGGAGACGCGCGGCTACGTGATCCACATGCCCGACTCGCGCGGCCACGACCGCGGGATCGCGCTCGGCCCGCGCGCCGCGCAGCTCGCGCTGGCGACGCTGTCGAACAACGCGTTCACGCGCGGCTGCCGGACGGTACTGCGCACGCTCGTCGACGTGCTCGGCGAGACCTGCAACCTCACCGCGCTCGACGGCGACACGGTGCTGTACGTCGAGCGCGTCGAGACCACCGAGCCGCTGCGGCTCGAAATGCGGCCCGGCATGCGCGTGCCGCTGCACTGCACCGCGAGCGGCAAGCTGTTCCTGTCGCAGATGAACGCGCTCGAACGCAACGCGATGCTCGCGCGCCTCACGCTGAAGAAGATGACCTACCGGACGCTGACCGATGCGCAGCTGCTCGCGGCCGAGCTCGACCGGCTCGCGGCGCGCGGCGTCGGCATCGACAACGAGGAGTTCGTGCGCGGGATGGTGGCCGTGGCCGTCCCGGTAAAGGACGCGACGAGCGGACGCGTGCTCGCGGCGCTCGCCGTGCACGCGCCGACCGCGCGCGCGACGCTCAACGATCTGCTGGAAGCCGTGCCGAAGATGCGCGACACGGCCGCGCGGCTCGCGCCGCTGCTGCATGCGGCCGACACCGCACCGCCGGGCTGACGCGGCGATGCGCGCCCATGCGCGGCGTTATGCGAGGTGATAGCTCAGCCAGAAAGTCTCGCGGCATGCGTTGTCGAAGCTCTGCCGCGACGGGCTGATCGCTTGCGCGTCCGGATGCCGGATCACGTCGTAGTCGATCCAGCATTCCGCGCACAGCAGGTCGGACGGCATGCGATCCTGCTCGACCGAGCGGCGCACGATCGCGCCGTTGTCGAAACGGTATTCGGTTTCGTCGCGCGACACTTCGACGTCGTCGTCGGTCCAGCGCGCGTGCGAGGTCGTATGCGACACGATCGACACCGGGCCCGCGAGCCCGTGGATCGCGGCGACGTAGGAGATGAGCTTGTCCATGGCGGTGCGGCGAACTGGCGGATGACCGTTTCGCACGCGCGGTGCGAAACGGTCCGAGCGGCGAGTATAGCCGCGCCGCGATGACCTTGCGGCCGGCAGGGTTTCGCGCGCTACGCGTCGAGCGCGAGCAGCGCGAACGTCGCGAGCCAGTGCTCGCCCATGTAGTCGCCGGCCACGTGCGCGAGCGCGCTCGCGAGATGGCGGTCGGCCGCGTCGAGCAGCGCCGCGCGCCGCGCGTCGCCGTCCGGCAGCGCAGCGGCGAGCGAGCGCTGGCACCACGCGCGGCTCAGGTTCAGCCCGTCGAGGTGCGCGATCTTGCCGTCGCTGCGGTCGCTGACCGTCGCGGGCTCGAACAGCGTCGCGGGTTCGCGCCGCGCGAGATCGGGCAGGAAGCGCGCGAACCAGCCGTCGAATTCGGCCGCCGGCAGCACGCGGCGCATCAGTTCGGCCTCCATCAGCGCGGGCGACAGGAACTCGTCGCCCGACGGCTCCCACGCCTGGCAGCCGGCATCGTTCAAGTGCCAGCGCTTCGCGGTGTCGACGATCAGCGCGGCCAGCCCGTCGCGCTGCGTGTCGCGCGCGAATTCGAGCGTCAGCGCCAGCGCGAATGCGGTGTTGAAATGCGTGCCGACGCGCAGCGGATAGGTCGCCTTCGGCAGGAAGGTCTCGAAGCGCGACACGAACAGCTCGGTGAGCGGCATCATCGTCTTCGCCCAGCGCGCGGCCTGCGGCAGCACGCCCTTGCGCGCGAGCCGCTCGAGCTGCGCGGACAGCGCGAGCAGCCACGCCCAGCCGTACGGCCGCTCGAAGCCGCTGTTGTGCGGCAGCGCGAGATACGCGCGCTCGACCGCGACGTTCGCGTCGGTGAAATGCGCATCGACGACGGCCGCGATGCGCTCGGCCTCCGGCAGTATCGGATAGCGTTCGAGCACGCGCAGCACGAGCCAGTAGCCGTGCACGCACGAATGCCAGTCGTAGCTGCCGTAGAAGATCGGATGCAGCGCGCGCGGGCCCTGCACGTCCTGCGGCCCTGCGAGCGCATGCGTGAGCTTGTTCGGATACTCGCGCGTCAGGTGCGCGAGCGCGAGCGATGCGAATTTCGAGGCGAGTTCGGGCGTGAGTCGGTCGGTCATGGGCATCTCGTCGGGCAGGTCAGAAACGGAATACGAACGCGTACATCAGCAGCGTGTTCACGGCCAGCAGCAGCACGGCGGTCGGCCACTGCGCCTTGATCACGCCGTTCTTGTCCTTCAGTTCGAGCAGCGCGGCCGGCACGATGTTGAAGTTCGCGGCCATCGGCGTCATCAGCGTACCGCAGAAGCCGCTCAGCATCCCGATCGCGCCGAGGATCGCCGGGTTGCCGTGGAACTGGTGGACGATCAGCGGCAGGCCGATGCCGGCCGTCATCACCGGGAACGCCGCAAAGCCGTTGCCCATGATCATCGTGAACAGCGCCATGCCGACCGTATAGGCCGCGACCACCGCGAACGGCGAATCGATCGGCACCCAGTCCTTCACGAGCCCCGACACCACGCCGCCGACGCCCGCGACCGCGAACAGCGCGCCGAGCGCCGCGAGCATCTGCGGCAGAATCGCGGCCCAGCCGACCGCGTCCATCGTGTGGCGCGCTTCCTTCAGCGCGTGCACGGGCGAATCGCGCAGCATCGCGAGCGCGACGACGAACGCGACGATCGTGCCGAGCACGAGCGAGATCAGCGTCACGCTTTTCGCGTCGATGAACGGCAGGTATTTCAGCGTGAACGTGCCGACCAGCGTGACGGCCGGAATCAGCAGCGCGGGCAGGAACAGCCGGTTGCCGAAGCGCTGCGCGGCGGCCTCGCGCCGCTTCGCCGCGGCCTCGCCCGCCTCGTCGGAGCGGCCGCGCCCGAGCTTGCCTGAGCCGGCGATCAGCGCGAGCGCGATCGCGAGGCAGCCCGTCACGAAATGCGGCAGCAGCGCGCCGAACAGGAAGGTGATCGCATAGATCGCCCAGAACGCGAAGTTGACGACGCGGCGCGGGTTGGTGCGATCCGTCAGGTTGAAGCATGCGAATGCGGCGAACATCAGGCCTGCCAGCGTGTACAGCGATTCGAGGCCGATCATCGCACGCCCTCCCGCAGGGCCGGTGCGAATGCACGCGACAGCCGGCGATCGAGCAGCGCGAGCCGCGTGCAGTGGATCAGCAGCGCCGCGATCGCGGTCGGGATCGCCCACACCGACACGTGCAGCGGCTCGACGACGATCCCGTTCTGCTCGAGAAAACCCTTGATCAGCAGGATCGACTGGATCGCGATGAAGATGTCCTCGCCGAAGAACACCGCGACGTTGTCCGCGCCCGACGCGTGCGCGCGAATCTGCTGGCGCACCGACTCGGGCAGTTCGCCGTAGCGGTTCACGGCGGCGGCTTCGGCCATCGGCGCGATCAGCGGCCGCACCATCTGCGCGTGGCCGCCGAGCGACGTGAGGCCGAGCGCCGCCGTCGCCTGGCGCAGCACGAAGTACAGCATCAGCACGCGGCCGGTGGTCGCCGCATGCACGCGCGAGATCATCCGCTTCGCCTGTTCCTTCAGCCCGTTGCGCTCGAGCAGCGCGATCACCGGCAGCGTCAGCCAGATCAGTCCCATGTAGCGGTTGTCGGTAAAGGCCTTGCCGAACGCGCTGACGATGTCGACCAGATTCAGTCCGCCCGCGACGCCCGTCGCGAGCCCCGCGATCGTGACCACCAGCAGCGCGTTGAAGCGCAGCGCGAAGCCGATCACGACGATCGGCACCCCAATCAGCACCAGCATTGCTCCTCCTTGTGTGGGACGCGCGGCGCCGTGGCGCCGCGCTGCCGCCCGGTTTCGACCGGACTCGGTGCGCGCAATCTAACATGAGAATTTATCGATAAATAGTCGATGATTTCTTGATCCGGGTAAACGTTGAAAAGCACGCGATCATGGAAATCGGGGGCACACCCGTGCATCGCGCGCACCGCTGCCGCTTGCCGTCGCGGGCCGGCGCTCCGCCCCGCCGTGCGTGGCGGAGCGCGCGGCCAGCAACTACACTGGAAGGCATCGGCAACGTTCGGGAGAGCCGCCATGATTGACGTATTCCAGACCATCGGCAGCCGCGCGTTCTCCGCTCATCTGGCGAAGGACGGGATGGTGACGCTGATGGAGCAGCGCCATGAAGTCGACCGCGTGACGCTCGCCACCGCGTATGCGGCGCTCGTCGAGGAGGCCGAGCAGGAGGCCGACCTGCGCGACGCGACGGTCGAGGGAATGATGCGCGCACTGATCCAGGGCTACGCGCGCAGCCATTGAACGCCGCCGGCCGTGCGCACGACGCCCGCGCGGCGGGCGATGCGCGCGGCCGGCAGCACGACGCCCCGACCTGTCCGGCCAGCCGTCGTCGCTGCCGCCGTAAAAAACGCACAGCCGTTTGAAAATGCGATGCCGGACACCGCGCCGCCATCCGCGGCGGCGACATCGCTGTTCCGTTTCCCGGCTCCCTTCGCGCATCGCCGTCGCGCCCCGCCCTTCGCATGGCCCGAGCGCGCGTCGCGGCATGTCGACCGTCCATATCGGCCATCGACATGCGAGTTCGGTTATCCAGCGCACCGACAGAATGCCATGTGCAAATTTTTCGATTGCCGTCGGTCGCGCCGCATGACAGCATGCGGGGCGTCGCCAACCGAAAACCATGCCGCGCCGTTCGGCCGCCGATGCCGTGCCGTGGCAAGGATGGGCCGTGCCGTTCGTTGATGAAACGGCCGGACATCCGCTACCAAGACCTGACCGGAGAATCCCGCCTGTGAACATCGGCATCGTCAACGACCTCCCGCTTGCCGTCGAGGCGATGCGCCGCGTGATCGCGCAGCGGCCCGAGCATCGCGTGCTGTGGGTCGCGACCGACGGCGCGCAGGCCGTCGAACTGTGCGACGCGCAGCCGCCCGACGTCGTGCTGATGGACCTGATCATGCCGAGGTTCGACGGCATCGAAGCGACGCGGCGCATCATGCGATCGGCGCGCCCGTGCGCGATCCTGATCGTGACGAACAGCATCGGCGCAAACACGTGGCGCGTGTTCGAGGCGATGGGCGCCGGCGCGCTCGACGCGGTCGACACGCCGCAGCTCGGCGACGGCGCGGCCGGCGATTCCGCCAAACTGCTGCTCGCGAAGATCGACCAGATCGGCCGTCAGCTCGCGGTGCCGGGCGCCGCGCGCACCGCCGGCACGGCCGCCCGCGCGGACGGCGGCCCGCTGATCGCGATCGGCGCATCGGCCGGCGGCCCCGGCGCGCTCGCGTCGATACTCGGCGGCCTGCCGGCCGACTTCAGCGCGCCGATCGTGATCGTCCAGCACGTCGACCGCGCCTTTGCCGAAGGGATGGCGCAATGGCTCGACGGCCAGACGCCGCTCACGGTGCGCGTCGCCCGCGAAGGCGAGCGTCCGCAGCCGGGCATCGCACTGCTCGCCGCGACCGACGATCACCTGCGCATCACGCGCGCGGGCACGCTCGAATACACGCGCGAGCCGGCGTCGGCGCCATACCGCCCGTCCGTCGACGTGTTCTTCAACAGCCTGACCGAGCACTGGCCCGGCCGCGTGATCGGCGTGCTGCTGACCGGCATGGGACGCGACGGCGCGATCGGCCTGAAGGCGCTGCGCATGAAGGGCTACCATACGATCGCCCAGGACGAGGCGACCAGCGCCGTCTACGGGATGCCGAAGGCCGCCGCGACGCTCGGCGCCGCGCGCGCGATCCTGCCGCTCGAACGCATCGCCGGCGAACTGGCGGCACTCGCGCGATTCTGAGCGCGCACCCCGCCCCGCCATGAAAGAATCGACCATGACCAGCGACCCGACGTACCTGCCCGCCGCACACGCGCCGACCGCCGACGCACCGGCGATGGTGCTGCTGGTCGACGACCAGACGATCGTCGCGGAAGCCGTGCGTCGCGCGCTCGTCGACGAGGCCGGCATCGACTTCCACTACTGCCCGCGCTCGGACGACGCGATGAACACGGCGATCGAGACGCGCCCGACCGTGATCCTGCAGGATCTCGTGATGCCCGGAACCGACGGGCTGAGTCTCGTGAAGGCATATCGCGCGAATCCCGCGACGCGCGACGTGCCGATCATCGTGCTGTCCACGCAGGAAGAACCGGTCGTCAAGAGCGCCGCGTTCGCGGCCGGCGCGAACGACTACCTCGTGAAGCTGCCGGACCGCATCGAACTGGTCGCGCGCATCCGCTACCACTCGCGCTCGTACATCAACCTGCTGCAGCGCGACGACGCGTATCGCGCGCTGCGGCAGTCGCAGCAGCAATTGCTCGAAGCCAATCTCGAGCTGCGGCGGCTCACGCACTCGGACGGCCTGACCGGGCTGTCGAACCGGCGCTATCTCGACGAATACCTGGCCGCCGAATGGCGGCGCGGCACGCGCGAGCGCAGCGAGCTGTCGCTGCTGATGATCGATGTCGACAACTTCAAGCTGTACAACGACACCTACGGCCATGTGTCGGGCGACAGCGTGCTCAAGCAGGTCGCGACGACGATCGAGCGCTGCCTGCGGCAGTCGGGAGACCTCGCCGCGCGGTTCGGCGGCGAGGAATTCGCGGTCGTGATGCCGGGCACGTCGCCCGGCGCCGCACGGCTGCTCGGCGAGAAGATCCGTCTCGCGGTCGCGGCGCTGCGGCTGCAGCACGCGCAGTCGTCGACCGGCGGCTACGTGACGATCAGCATCGGCGGCGCCAGCATCGTGCCGGCGTCCGGCCTGCCGACGACGTCGCTGATCGAGGCCGCCGACCGTGCGCTGTATCGCGCGAAGCACGACGGCAAGAATCGCGTCGAGATCGATACGTCGCCGGCGTCGCCCACGTCGCCCGGCGCCGGCGGATCGCGCGTGCCGCACGACGGCTGAGCATGCGCGCCGCCGTTGCGGCGCGCGGCGTTCATGTCGCGACGAGCCGGCGCGCGTAGTCAGCCGGATCGAGCGGCCGGCTGAACAGATAACCCTGCTGCATGTCGCAGCCGATCTGCTGCAGGAACCACGATTGCGCCTCGGTTTCGACGCCTTCGGCAGTGACCTTCATGCCGAGCGAATGCGCCATCGCGACCACCGCCTGCGTGATCGCGACCGCGTCGCGATGATCGGGCACGCCCGACACGAACGAGCGGTCGACCTTCAGGTTGTGCAGCGGAAACCGCTTCAGGTAGGCCAGCGACGAATAGCCGGTGCCGAAATCGTCGACCGAGATCCGCACGTTCATGTCCGTCAGCGCTTCGAGCATCGGCAGCACCGTGTCGGTGTCGTTCATCAGCAGCCCTTCGGTGATCTCGAGTTCCAGCGCAGCCGGATCGAGCCGCGTCTGCGCGAGACAGCGGCCGACCGATTCGACGAGCCCGTCGTGGAACTGGCGCGGCGACAGGTTGACGGCCAGCATCAGGTCCGGCGCGATCGTGCGGCGCCATTCGGCCGCCTGCCGGCACGCGGTCTCGAGCACCCACTGGCCGATCGCGACGATCAGCCCGGTATCCTCCGCGACCGGGATGAATTCCGCCGGCGACAACGGCCCGAGCTCGGGGCTGGTCCAGCGCAGCAGCGCCTCCGCGCCGACCGTGCGACCGCTGCGCGCGTCGACGACCGGCTGATACGCGAGCCGCAGCGCATTCGACGCCAGCGCGCGCCGCAACGACTGCTCGATCGCGAAACGGCGCTGCAATCGCAGGTTCAGTTGCGCGGTGAAGAACGTGAAATGATTGCGGCCGCGCTGCTTCGCGTCGTACATCGCCGAGTCGGCGTTGCGCATCAGCGTCGCGGCATCGTCGCCGTCGCGCGGCGAGATGCTGATGCCGATCGACACGCCGAGCCAGTACTCGTTGTTCGCGACCGCAAACGGCTTCCCGATCGCATCGATCACCTGTCGCGCGAGCACGGCGAGCCGCTCGGGATCGTCGCAGTCGTCGACCAGGATCACGAACTCGTCGCCGCCGACGCGCGTGAGCGCATGCCGGCCGCCCGCGCAGCCTTCGAGCCGCATCGCGACGCTGCGCAGCAGCGCATCGCCCGCGTCGTGGCCGGCCGTATCGTTGACCTTCTTGAAGCCGACCAGATCGATGAACAGAATCGCGATGCGCGCGGGCCCGGACGCGGCGTCGCGCTGACCGAACATCTCGCGCATCCGGTCGGCGAGCCAGCGGCGGTTGTAGAGGCCCGTCAGCGCATCGCGCGTCGCGAGATAGCGCAGCTGCTGCTGCGCTTCGCGTACCGGCCCGACGTCGTTGAACGACACCAGCACCGATTCGGCCCGCGTGTCGCCGGGTTTCACGATCGGCACCGCGTTGCCGCGCACCCAGATGATGTCGCCGTCCGCGAGACCGAAGCCGACCGTGTAACCGAGCATCGGCGTCGCGCTCTCCAGCGCGCGCCGGCTCGGCCAGTCTTCCGGCGGAATCGGCGTGCCGTCCTCGTGCAGCTTGCGCAGGATCACCGTCGACAGGCGGCGGCCGACGAGCTCGCCCTTCACGCGCATCATCCGGCTCGCGCTCGGGTTGCTCGCGATGACGACGCCGTCGCGCGACACGACGAGGATGCCTTCGTTCAGGCTGTTGACGACGAGCCGGTGATGTTCCTCGCTGCGTGCGAGCTGCTGCGCGATGCGGTCCTGGTGCACGGCGAGCCCGACGCTGTTGCTGATGTCGAGCAGCAGCGCGGTTTCCTCGTCGCTCGGGCGGCGCGGCGTGCGGTAATAGACGGCGAACGCGCCGAGCACGGTGCCCGCGTCGTCCTCGAACGGCACCGACCAGCATGCGCGCAGCCCGAGCGGCAGCGCGATCGCCCGGTAGTCGGCCCACAGCGGATCGGTTTCGATGTCCTCGACGGCGACCATTCTTCGCTCGTACATCGCGGTGCCGCACGAGCCGGCCGCCGGCCCGATCGGCGCGCCGTCGATCGCCTCGCTGTACTGCGCGGGCAGCGACGGCGCCGCGCCCACGCGCACATGCAGGCCGTCCGTGTCGAGCAGCAGGATCGTGCACGACGCGCCGTCCCCGAGCAGCGCTTCCGCGCGCCGGCACACCTCGACCAGCAGTTCGGGCAGCGGCGTGTTGCGCGTGATCAGCCGCAGCACGCTCTGCTCGGATGCAAGCACTTCCGCGGCGAGCCCGAGGCTGTAGCGAGAACTTTGCGGTTCGGTATTCAAGATGAATCCTGCCGTCTGTCCGACCGGATGCGACCGGTTCGTTATCGATCGTTCGTGCCGTTTTTTTCGCGCCGGGATGACGCCCTGCCCCGCGCGCCCCGATCGTGCGCCGCGCCGGCGCGCACGGCGATATATTTACCACCAATCGGTGACGAGCGGCGCATCCGCGCGCATCGGGAGTTACGTGTGTATGCGGCGCAGCATGCGGGCGATCTCGCCGCCACCTTTCAAATTCCAGACATCATTCACCCGGATCCTGCTGCCGCCGCGCAACGGCTTTCAGCGCGTCGATCACGGCCGTCACCGACGCGCTCGCGGGCGCCGCATACAGCGCGCCGACGCTGTCCGGCATCATCGACAGCTTCAGCGGCAGCCGCGCGGTGCGCTCCCCGGCCCGCGCGGCGATGTCGAACGCGCTCGCCGACTGCACGAACAGACACGCGGACTGCTCGGCGATCGCGCGATTGGCCGCCCACGACACCGATTCCATCAGCACGGCCGGCGGCGGCAGGCACGCCTTCGCGAATTCGGCGTCGAGCGCGGTGCGCGCCGGCGAGCCGAGCGGCGGCGCGATCCACGGAAACGCCGCCGCGTCGCGCCACGTGACGCGCGCACGTCCGCGCAACGGATGGCGCGGCCCGCAGACGACGATCACGTCGTCGCGATACAGCGGCACGACCTCGAGGCCCGCGCGCATCGCCGACGCATCGAGCCGGCACACGAGCAGGTCGAGCTCGCGGCGCTGCGCCTGCGCGAGCATCCGGTCGAGCGTGTCCTCGCGCACGTTGAGCTGCACCGCGCGCCCGGCCTCGCGCAGCCATGCGAGCGCGCCCGGCATCAGCTGCTGCGCCATGTTCGGCAGCAGGCCGATCGTCACCGGCCGGCCCGCGCCGCGGCGCAGCGCGTCGAACGCGGGCGCCACGCCACGCATGTCGGTCAGCACGCGGCCGATGCATTCGAGCAGCGCGTCGCCGTAGACGGTCGTCGCGACGCGCCGCGAGGTGCGCTCGAACAGCGGCAGGCCGAGCGCGTCCTCGAGTTCGCGCAGCCATTTCGACAGCGCGGGCTGCGTGATCGACGCGGCCTCAGCCGTGCGCGCGAAGCTGCGCGTGCGCCCGAGCATGTCGAGCGTGTCGAGATCGCGCAGCCGCAGCCGGCGCAGCGCCTGCACGATGCGCTGGTCGCCGGCCGGCGCCAGCGGTTCCGGGCCGGGACGGCCGGTCGGGCCGCGTGTCGCATCGGTCACGGGAGTCTCCGTCATTCATGTTCGCCAGGTTATTGATCGATGCCGATCTTTCATCGATCGATACGCGATCGTGCCGCATAGTCGTCGACATGAAAACCCCCGGCACGAGCCGGCATACTCAGGAGACAGCTGCCGTGAAAGACGATCATGACCTTCCCGCTTCCGCGCCGCCCACCGGGCGGCGCCAGTTCCTCAAGCTGGCCGGCGCCGCGGTCGCGTCGACCGGCTTCGGCGCCGACGCGCTGGCCGCCGGAGCGCCGGCCGCCGGTGCGCCGAGCAACGCGTCCGGCATCGACGCGGCCAGCGGCATCGATCCGGCCCCCGCGTTTCACGGCGCGACAACCGCCCCCGCCGCACCGCCGTCCGGCTACAACATCCTGTTCATCCTGACCGACCAGGAGCGCCATTTCGACCGCTGGCCGTTTCCCGTGCCGGGCCGCGAAGCGCTGCGGCGCGACGGCGTCACGTTCATGCACCACCAGATCGCCGCCTGCGTGTGTTCGCCGTCGCGCTCCACCGTCTACACCGGACAGCACATCCAGCACACGGGCGTACTCGACAACGCGGGCGTGCCCTGGCAGAACGACATGTCGACGGACATACGCACGGTCGGCCACATGCTGCGCGATGCGGGCTACTACACCGCGTATCTCGGCAAGTGGCACCTGAGCGCGTCGCTGCACGAGACCGCGAGCCCGTATACGGCGCCCGTGGCCGACTACAACCGCACGATCCGCGCGTACGGCTTCGACGACTACTTCGGCGTCGGCGACCTGATCGGGATGGTGCGCGGCGGCTATCAGTACGACGGCATCACGTCCGAGGCCGCGGTGAGCTGGATGCGCAATCACGCGCCGCGGCTCGCGAAGCAAGGCAAGCCGTGGTTCCTCGCGGTCAATCTCGTCAATCCGCACGACGTGATGTTCGTCAACACCGACACCGACGGCTCGACCGTGCAGGACGCGAATCATCCGATGCTCGGCAATGCGCCGCCGCCGGGCGACGCGCTGTATCGCACGTCATGGCGCGACGTGCCGCTCGCGGCGTCCCGCCGGCAGGCGTACGACGAGCCCGGGCGCCCGGCCGCGCACGGGATGTTCAATGCCGCGCACGGCAACTTGGTCGGGCGCTATCCGTTCACCGACGATCGCCTGCGGATCTATCAGGATAACTACTTCAACTGCATCCGCGACTGCGACACGCACGTCGTGCGCCTGCTGCAGTCGCTGAAGTCGCTCGGCCTCGACGAGCGCACGATCGTCGTGATGACCGCGGACCACGGCGATCATGTCGGCGCGCATCAGCTCGTCGGCAAGGGTGCGACCGCATATCAGCCGCAGAACCATGTGCCACTCGTGATTCGTCATCCTGCCTATCCGGGCGGCCGGCAATGCGATGCGCTGACGTCGCATATCGACATCGCGCCGACGCTGCTCGGGCTGACCGGCATCGACGCCGCGCGGGCCGCGTCGATCAAGGGCGACGCGCTGCACGGGCACGACCTGACGCGCTGGCTCGCGAAGCCCGCCGACGCGAAGCTGCATGCGGCGCGCGACGCGACGCTGTTCAACTACGCGATGCTGCTGTACTACGACAGCGAATGGATGCTGAAGGAGCTGAGCGCGCTGAAGCAGCAAGGCGTGCCCGACGACGAGCGGCTGCGCCGTGCGCTTGCGCAACAGCCCGATTTCCGGTTGCGCGGCACGATCCGCAGCGTGTTCGACGGACGCTATCGCTTTACGCGGTATTTCTCGCCGCTCGAATTCAACCGGCCGACGACGCTCGAGGATCTGTTCGCGCGCAACGACGTCGAGTTGTTCGACCTCGCGAGCGATCCGGGCGAGATGCGCAACCTCGCGACGGATCGCCGGAAAAACGGCGAGCTGCTGCTCGCGATGAACGACAGGCTGAACGACCTGATCGCGAGCGAGGTCGGCGACGACAATCCGGACGTGATGCCGATTCGCGACGGGAAGGTGCAGGTCAAGGTGCGCAAGGGCCATTTCTGAGCGCCGGCGGACGGCGGCGCGAGGCCGTCCGCCGATGCGCTGCACACGGCGGCGCGCGTCAGCCGTCAACCGTCAGCCGTCGGTCGACACAGTGACCGCCTCCCACGCGCGTATCTCGCGCTCCAGCGCCGACAGCTTGTCGCGGACCAGCGCGAGCGCAGCGTGCGCACCATCGAGCGCCCTGCCCAGTCGGTGCGAAACGAGCCGGGCGCGACCGCCGTCACGGCGATGCCGAACGACGCGACCTCCTTGCCGAGCGCCTCCGAAATCCCCTCCAGCGCGAACTTGCTGCCGCAGTAATAGGCAATCCCCGGCATCGTGATGTGACCGCCCATCGACGTGATGTTGACAATGTGGCCGCGTCGCCGCGAGATACACGTAGCCGTTGTCCAGCATCGGAAAGTTGAATTGCTCGCAGCACTCGTCCAGCATGGACAGGATGCTTTCCACGTCGAATGTCATCGTTTCCCCGCTTGCGTTCACCCATGTGCGACGGCGCCGGAACCCGCGCCGCCCGTAACCATGGTCTAATGCCGAAGCAAGCGGCGGTGGCCGTCGACGGCCCTGCCCCGATCACCCGTCCCGCACAGGATCCACGATGAACCCGACCGAAATCAAGGCGTTCGTGTTCGATGTCTTTGGAACGATCGTCGACTGGAGAAGCCGTGTCGCGCGCGAAGCCGCCGACTTCCTGCAAACCTACGCGCCGACGCTCGACGCGTTCGAATTCGCCGACGCATGGCGGCGCGAATATAGGCCGTCGATGGAGGAAGTCCGCAGCGGACGCCGCTCGTACGTCAGGCTCGACCTGCTGCATCGCGAGAACCTGGTGCGGATCATCGAGCGCTACGGCATCGCCGGCGTGCCCGATGCGGCAGTCGACGCGCTCAACCTCGCGTGGCATCGCCTCGATCCGTGGCCCGATTCGGTCGCCGCGCTGAACCGGCTGAAACAGCGCTTCATCATCGCGCCGCTGTCGAACGGCAATATTCGGCTGATGATCGACATCGCGAAGCACGCGGGCCTGCCGTGGGATGCGATTCTCGGCGCCGAAGTCGCGCACGCGTACAAGCCGGCGCCGAAAGTCTACAACGAGGCAGTCGAGATTCTCGGCGTCGCGCCGGCCGAGGTATGTCTCGTTGCCGCGCACAACGACGATCTCGCCGCCGCGCGCCGGCTCGGCCTGTCGACCGCGTTCGTGCCGCGACCCACCGAATACGGGCCCGGCCAGACGACGGACCTGAACGCGGAGGACGCATGGGATTTCGTCGTCGCCGATCTGCACGAGCTGGCGGATCGGGTCGGGTGCCCGCGGTGAGATGAAGGTCTTGCAGTATCGCTGCCCGGACGGCGCGTCGACGGAGGCATCGGACAAGCCGTCGGGCGGCGCCCTGCCACGCGCGGCTGTCTATGCAGTGGCCCGTTGCCGAAGGACTGACGACATCTGCCCCAGCCGTTCCCTGCCCTGTTCCGCATCAGGCCCGCCGGGATACTTCACACGTGCGCACGTATTCATCCCCGGTTGATCCCCGATCGCGCTTTTCCGCGTGCTCGCGCAGTTCGGTGTAGACGTGTCCCGCGCTCGTCGTCAGAGTATTTTTCTTCACGTCGCATGCTCGCCGCCGAGATTCCTGTACGCCGCCTTCGCGTCGCTCGCAAGACGCCGCCAGTTGCGCGCCGCATACCGATGCGCCTGCCGCAACGCGAGCCACAGCCCGATCTGCCGGACCGGCTTCAGAAAGCCGCGCGCGCGAAACACGGTGCGCCGCTCGACGCGCGTGGTGCCGTCGTCGACCGGCGTCAGCGTGAATTCGTCCTCGAGCAGGCCGACCCAATCGCGACACCATACCGTCGACGCAATCATCCGGTAGCGCAGCCGGCGATGGTGGTCGAGCACGAGAATCCGCTGGTCGATCGTGCCGCGATCGCTCGTGCACTGCCGCGTATTGCCGACGGCCGGCGCGCCTTCGAGCACGCGGCAGTTGACCGGCTTCGGCACGCCGAGCCGAAACAGCAACGGCCGCGTGTCGTCCATTCGCGCATGGAAGAAATGCGGCCACACGTGCTCGGGCCGGCACGCGAACGTCCATTGCGAACGAATCTCCACGATCCTCTCCTTGCACGCGTCGAGGCGGACATCATGACATAACGGCTCCCGCGGCCGCCACGCCGCGACGGTCAGTCGGACTCCCCGACGAATCTCAGCTCCCCCGACGCCCCGGCCAGCAACGCGCGGTTCGCGTCGGCCGCCGCGCGCAGGTAGTCCCACAGCGCGGTCACCCGGCGCAGCTTGCGCAGATCCTCGCGACACGTGAGCCAGAAACACCGCGTCACGACCACATCGCCGGGCAGCACCGGCACCAGCGCCGGCTGCCGCGCGGCCATGAAGCACGGCAGGATCGCAAGCCCGCCGCCCTGCAGCGCCGCGAAATACTGCGCGATCACGCTCGTGGTCCGCAACCCGGCGGTCGCGCCCGGCACCGCGCGCTCCAGGTACAGCAGCTCGCTGCTGAACGCGAGATCGTCGACATAGCTGATGAACGCATGCTGTGCGAGATCGTCGGTGCAGGCGATCGGCGCGTGATTCGCCAGATAGTCGTGCGTCGCATAGAGGCGCAGCTGGTAGTCGCACAGCTTCGTGCACACGTAAGGCCCGCGCTCGGGCCGCTCGAGCGTGATCGCCAGGTCGGCCTCGCGCTTGGTCAGACTGACGAAATGCGGCACCGGCAGCAGGTCGACCGTCACCTGCGGATGCGCGGCGCGAAACCGCGCGAGCTGCGGCGCGAGAAAGAAGCAGCCGAAGCCCTCGGTCGAGCCGACCCGCACATGCCCCGACAACGCCTCGCCGGTGTTCGCGATCTGGTCGCGCGCGGACTGCACGGTCGTCTCCATCGCGTCCGCATATGCGACCAGCCGCTGCCCCTCGGCCGTCAGCGTGAAGCCGCCGGAGCGCGACTTGTCGAACAGCAGCGTGCCCATCGCGGCCTCGAGCGCGCGAATCCGCCGTGCGACGGTCGTGTAGTCGACCCCGAGCCGCTTCGCGGCCCCGCTCGCGCGCTGCGTGCGCGCGACTTCGAGAAAGAAGCGCAGATCGTCCCAGTTCAGGTTGCCGGAAACCGGCTCGGTCGCATGTCGCATCGGCGAGGAAGGGAAAAGGCGGTGTCTCCGGGCCGGCCGTCGATATGCATAAATGCACATCCAACCGGTTTCTTTATCGCTACAGCATGAATATGCGCATAACTATACTCGACCATGACCTGCGGACCACGAACCGCGGCAACCACCATGGAGACGCCATGCAGACCCGATCCACCCTCGATGAGCATGAGACGCTCGCGGCGCCTGCGCCCGCGCGCACCGCGAAGCACCATCTATTGGCCGGCTGGGCCAGCATGGCCGGCACCACGATCGAGTGGTACGACTTCTTCCTGTACGGCACCGCCGCCGCACTCGTGTTCAACCGCATCTTCTTCCCGTCGCTCGATCCGGTGGTCGGCACGCTCGCCGCGTTCGGCACGTTCGCGGTCGGCTTCATCGGCCGGCCGATGGGCGGCATCGTGTTCGGCCACTTCGGCGACCGCATCGGCCGCAAGTCGATGCTGATGATCACGCTGCTGCTGATGGGCGTGCCGAGCATGATCATCGGGCTGATCCCGTCGTACGACCGCATCGGCTACTGGGCCGCCGCGCTGCTGATCGCGATGCGCTTCCTGCAGGGGATGGCGGTCGGCGGCGAATGGGGCGGCGCGGTGCTGATGGCCGTCGAGCATGCGCCGAAGGGCCGCAAGGGACTGTTCGGCAGCCTGCCGCAGACGGGCGTCGGGCTCGGCCTGATCCTGTCGTCGCTCGCGATGGCCGCGGTGGCCGCGCTGCCGGAAGCCGACATGCTGTCGTGGGGCTGGCGCGTGCCGTTCCTCGCGAGCATCGCGCTGGTCGGCCTCGGCTGGTTCATCCGCGCGAAGGTGCCGGAATCGCCCGACTTCGAGAAGATGCAGCGCCAGGGCAAGGCCGAGAAGTCGCCGGTGACGGCCGCGCTGCGCCGCCATCCGCGCGAAGTGCTGACGATCGTCGGCGCGCGCGCGGCCGAGAACACGTGGTTCTACATGGTCGTCACGTTTGCGCTGTCGTACGCGACGCAGCAGCTGCATCTGCCGAAGGCCGAGATGCTGCACGCGATCACCGTGGGCGCGGCGCTGTCGCTCGTCACGATGCCGCTGTGCGGCCATCTCAGCGACCTGATCGGCCAGCGCCGGATGTTCGCGATCGGCCTCGTGCTGATGTGCGCGTTCGCGGCGCCGTTCTTCATGATGCTCGGCACGCAGCAGACCTCGCTCGCGTGGTGGGCGATCGTGCTCGGCCTCGGCGTCGTATTCCCGATCCTCTATGCGCCCGAGTCGCTGCTGTTCGCGCAGCAGTTTCCGGCGGAAATCCGCTACAGCGGCATCTCGCTGTCGGTGCAGCTCGCCGGCGTGATCGGCGGCGGCTTCGCGCCGATGATCGCGACGTCGCTGCTGAAGGCCGGCGGCGGGCAGCCGCATTACGTGATCGCGTATCTCGTCGGCTTCGGCGTGTTCGCGCTGGTCTGTACCGCGCTGATGCGGCCGGCGCGCGCAGGAGCCTGAGCGCGCCCGGCAATCGTTCGATTCCCTTCCTGTCGTCCGCCGTGCCTGCACGCATGGCGGCGCGGCCCCCTCTTTTTTCGTCACACCGCTTTCCGGAGACATCCATGAACGCCGCAGTTCCCCAGACTACCCTCGCCCTGCCCACCGCCAAGCTGCTGATCGACGGCGCGTTCGTCGAATCGCACAGCACCGAATGGGGCGACATCGTTAATCCCGCGACGCAGGAAACGATCGGCCGCGTGCCGTATGCGACGGTCGACGAGGTCGACGCCGCGATCGCGTCCGCGCAGCGCGCGTTCCAGACCTGGAAGACCACGCCGATCGGCGCGCGGCTGCGCATCATGCTGAAGTTCCAGGACCTGGTGCGCCGCAATCTCGAACGGATCGCGACGACGCTGACGGCCGAGCAGGGCAAGACGCTGCCCGACGCGCAGGGCGACATCTTCCGCGGTCTCGAGGTGGTCGAGCACGCGTGCTCGATCGGCACGCTGCAACTCGGCGAGTTCGCGGAGAACGTCGCGGGCGGCGTCGATACCTACACGCTGCGCCAGCCGATCGGCGTGTGCGCGGGCATCACGCCGTTCAACTTTCCCGGCATGATCCCGCTGTGGATGTTCCCGATGGCGATCGTCTGCGGCAATACCTTCGTGCTGAAGCCGTCGGAGCAGGATCCGCTGTCGACGATGCAGCTCGTCGAACTCGCGATCGAGGCCGGCGTGCCGAAGGGCGTGCTCAACGTCGTGCACGGCGGCAAGACCGTGGTCGATCGTCTGTGCACGCACCCGGACGTGAAGGCGATCTCGTTCGTCGGCTCGACGCGCGTCGGCACGCACGTGTACAACCTCGGCAGCGAGCACGGCAAGCGCGTGCAGTCGATGATGGGCGCGAAGAACCACGCGGTCGTGCTGCCAGACGCGCATCGCGAGCAGACGATCAACGCGCTGGTCGGCGCGGGCTTCGGCGCGGCCGGCCAGCGCTGCATGGCGACCTCGGTCGTCGTGCTGGTCGGCGCGGCACGCGACTGGCTGCCCGACCTGGTCGAGAAGGCGAAGGCGCTGAAGGTCAACGCGGGGCACGAGCCGGGCACCGACGTCGGGCCGGTCGTGTCGAAGGCCGCGCATGCGCGCATCGTCGGCCTGATCGACGAAGGCGTGAAGGCCGGCGCGAAGCTCATGCTCGACGGCCGCGACGTGAAGGTGCCCGGCTACGAGCAGGGCAATTTCGTCGGCCCGACGATCTTCTCGGGCGTGACGACCGACATGTCGATCTATACGCAGGAAATCTTCGGGCCGGTGGTGGTCGTGCTCGAAGCCGACACGCTCGACGATGCGATCGCGCTCGTCAATCGCAACCCGATGGGCAACGGCGTCGGCCTGTTCACGCAGAGCGGCGCGGCCGCGCGCAAGTTCCAGAGCGAGATCGACGTCGGCCAGGTCGGCATCAACATCCCGATTCCGGTGCCGGTGCCCTACTTCAGCTTCACCGGTTCGCGCGGCTCGAAGCTCGGCGATCTCGGCCCGTACGGCAAGCAGGTCGTGCAGTTCTACACGCAGACGAAAACGGTCACCGCGCGCTGGTTCGACGACGACGCGACGGCCGGCGGCGTGAACACGACGATCGCGCTGCGCTGATGGCGACCGGAGCCCCGCACATGGAAATCGCCTTCATCGGACTCGGCAACATGGGCGGCCCGATGGCCGCCAACCTCGTCAAGGCCGGCCACGCGCTGACGGTGTTCGACCTCGACGCGCATGCGGTCGACGCCGCGGTGCGCGCCGGCGCGGCAGCGGCCGATTCGCCGCGCGACGCGGCCGCGCGCGCGTCGATCGTGATCACGATGCTGCCGGCCGCGCCGCACGTGCGCGGCGTCTACCTCGGCGACGACGGCGTGCTGGCCGGCGCGCGCACGGGCGCGATGCTGATCGACTGCAGCACGATCGATCCCGACACCGTGCGCGCGATCACCGACGCGGCCGCGCAGCGCGGCTTGCCGCTCGCCGACGCGCCCGTATCCGGCGGCACCGGCGGCGCGCAGGCCGGCACGCTGACCTTCATGGTCGGCGCTCAGCCCGCGCTGTTCGAGCGCATCCGCCCCGTGCTGCTCGACATGGGCAGGAACGTCGTGCATTGCGGCGGCACCGGCACCGGGCAGATCGCGAAGATCTGCAACAACCTGCTGCTCGGGATCTCGATGATGGGCGTGTCGGAAGCGATGGCGCTCGGCGCGGCGCTCGGCATCGAGCCGGGCGTGCTGGCCGGGATCATCAATACGTCGACCGGACGCTGCTGGAGTTCGGACACGTACAACCCGTATCCGGGCGTCAGCGACACGGCGCCCGCCGCGCGCAACTATGCGGGCGGCTTCGCGGCGAACCTGATGCTGAAGGATCTCGGGCTCGCGACCGAGGCCGCGCGCCATGCGCGGCAGCCGGTATGGATGGGCGCGCTCGCGCAGCAGCTGTATCAGTCGATGAGCCAGCAGGGGCTCGGCGCGCTCGACTTCTCCGCGTGCGTGAAGCTGTACGAGCCGCAGCCCGCGTAACGGGCGACGGACGTGCGTCGACCCGCGATGCGCAGCGGCGGCATCGCGGGTCGACGCGGATCAGCAGAAATCGCGACGCCGGTCGCGTGCGCGGCCGTGTCGTGCTAGCCGCGCGGATTCGACGCCGTCTCGAAGGTCGGATGGCACTCGAACGACAGTTCCGAACGCGCATCGACGCGGCGGCCGCCGGTCAGCGACTCCTGTTTCATGCTCGCGCGCATCCCGCGCTGCGTGCAGTAGTTGGTCGCTTCGCTGACGGCTTTTTCATGGGCGTCGGCCCACGACGTCGACACGCCGAGCGTGCGCGTCTTCACGGTGAAAACGTTCGGGTTCGACGTCGCGGCAACGTCGGAGGCGGTCGAACACGCGGCGAGCAGGCAAGCGGCAGCCGCGAGGATCAACCCTCGCAGGATTCGGAAAGAAGCAGGATTCGACATGGGGAACGGGCGTGCCGTCGGTTCGACGGCATTGAGCAACATAGGCGACAGTATGCCTGCCCGATCGCAGAAGATCATGCCCCATTCGGTGAACACATTGTTTCGAATGGTTAAACGATGGGCGATCAGGCAATCTTTACGCGCGATCTTCGCCGATCAGGCAGATTTGCCCGAGCCGTCGCCGTCGCGGTGTGCCGCGACGCGCGATGCGCTCGTCAATGCACGTCTTCCTGCCGGATCCGCGCCGATGCATCCGCCAGATTTCGCCACGCCGGCTGCCCCGGCGCATAGCGCGCGCGGATATATGCGGCGAGTTCGGCCATCTGCCGGTCGTCGAATGCGTCGCGAAAGCCCGGCATGTAGCCGAGCCGCTCGGTGGCCGGATGGTCGATGCCGTTGTGCAGCACGCGCAGCAGATTGTCGGGCGTCGCCTGGCTGACGCTCGTGTTCAACCCCATCAGCGGGCGCACGCCGAAATGCCCGACGCCGCCCGATTCGGCATGACAGACCGCGCACGCCGCATCGAACGCGCGACGGCCGTTCTCGAGGCCGAGCGTCGCGACCGTTTCCGCGCCACGCGCGTGCCGGGCCGCCGCATCGGCCGCTGCGGCAGCGTCGACGGGCGGCGACAGCGAGCTCAGGTAGTGCGCGATCGCGCGCACGTCGGACGCCGGCAGCGACGCGAGCCCCGCGACGACCGGTGCCATCGGCCCGGCCGCGACGCCGTGCTGCGCGGAGAAACCGGTGCGCAGATACTCGAACAGCGCGGGCTCGGTCCACGGCACCGGCGCGCTACGCGACGCGACCAGCGGCGGCGCGACCCACCCTTCGGCTTCGCCGCCCGACAGGTACGCGAAGCCGCCCTTCTCGGCGCCCAGCGCGTTGCGCGGCGTATGACACGCGCCGCAATGGCCCGCGCCGTCGACGAGATACTTGCCGCGATTCCATGCGGCGGAGCGCGACGGGTCCGGCGTGAACGGCCGCGCATCGTGAAACAGCCAGTTCCAGCCGGCCAGCAGCCGCCGCCGGTCGAGCGGGAACGGCAGCTTCGTCTTCGGCGGCACATGCTTCACCGGCGGCTGCGACATCAGGTACGCATAGAGCGCGAGCAGGTCCGGCTCGCTCAGCTTCGCGAACGCCGTGTACGGGAAGGCCGGGTACAGGTGCGTGCCGTCGCGGCCGATGCCTTCGCGCATCGCGCGCGCGAACGCGGGGTAGGACCACGCGCCGATGCCGGTTTCCGGGTCGGGCGTCAGGTTGGTCGTGTAGATCGTGCCGAACGGCGTGTCGAGCGCGAGGCCGCCCGCGTTGGGCGCGCCGCCGGGCGCCGTATGGCAGACCGCGCAGTCGCCGGCGATCGCGATCTGGCGGCCGCGTTCGAGCGTCGCCGCGCTCCACATCGCGGCGTCCGCGCCGCCGGGCGCGACGGGGGCGATCGGCGCGGGGCCCGACAGGATCGCGCAGGCAAGCCCGATCAGGCCGCCCGCCATCCCGCCGATGCCGCCGCCGGCCAGCCAGCGGCGCCAGCGCGATGCACGGCGCGGCGCGACGGCGGCCGGTTCGTCGCCGAAACCGGCCGATTCGGGATGCGCCAGCGCCGCGCGAATCCGCTCGGGATCGAACGGCGGCGCGCGAAAGCGCACGCCCGTCGCGTCGTACAGCGCGTTCGCGATCGCGGCGGCGGCCGGCGCCGCCGCCTGCTCGATCCGGTGCGCGTCGTGCGCGGATCGTTGGTCGCGCGCGTCGGGTCGCGCGTCGCCGGCGAAGATCAGTTCATGCGCGAACGCATCCGGTCGTGCAGCGGTATCGGTCTCGTCATGCGCGCGGCGCGCGGCCAGCCGCGTGCCCATCACGCGTGAAATCGCCGCCTCGATCTGCCATGCGGGCAAGCCCGCGAGCGAGGCTTGGTCGGGCGCGCCCACACCCTGCCCGGCGACGACGCGCCGCACCGCAACCTCGCCCGTCGCCCGATCGACGTCGAGATCGACGACCCATGCACTCCAGTTCGCGTCGCCGCTGTCGTGCGTCGCATCGGCGTTCGGCTGTTCGTGATGGCGATCGTGCGTTGCGACGATGCCCGGCTGCGCGGATTCATCCGCCCGCGTGGCGGGCACGGCGATCGTGCCGGACGACGACGGCGCACGTGCGCCGTCGAATGCGAAGCCCCGGCCGCTGAGCCGCGCGCCGGCAGGCCGCCCGGCCGTGCCCGGCGCACCCCATGCGGCGCGTTCGCTGACCATCCGGATAATCTCGCGCGGGCCGGTGTCCTCCGACGCATCGAGATGCTGCAGCCGCAGCGCGACCGGATCGCGCCGCAATGCGCCGGCGAGTTCGTCGACGAACGATTCGCGCGCGAACACGTGCGCGTGAAGCGGAATCGCGGCGGCGGCGGCGGCCATCTCGATCGACGTCTGCGCGTGCCGGTAGACGAATGGCGGCGCCGCTGCGGATGCCCCTGCTCCCGGCACGGCATCGGACGACGGGTCGTCATCGCGATCGCGTGCTCCGTCGTCGCTCGGCAACCGGAGCCGGAGTACATCGCGATCGTCCTGCTCCGCGCCGAGCTGCGCGCGATAGCGCCATGCCGTGATCCGCCCGTCGGGCGCGATTCGCGTTTCGATATCGAGCGACGCATGCGTGCGCGCCTCGCCGGCCGGCCAGCTGTAGCGCGCATGATGCGTACGCGATGCGTCGTCGCGATCCTGCGGCGCGTTGTCGGTGGCGAGCGGTGCGTCGGCCTGCACGGCCATCTGCCGATCATCCCTCATGACCGTCCCGCAGATAGCAAGCGGCGCGATGCACCGCGCGAAGGATCTCGAGATGCGTGCCGCAGCGGCACAGGTTGAAGCGCAGCGCATCGCGGATCGCCGCGTCGTCCGGCGACGGATTGCGGTCGAGCAGCGCCTTCGTGCTCATGATCATTCCGTTCAGGCAATAGCCGCATTGCGCGGCCTGTTCGTCGATAAACGCGCGCTGGATCGGATGCGGCGCATCGCGCGACCCGAGCCCTTCGAGCGTCGTCACGTCGCGCCCGTTCGCGGCGGCGGCCGGCACGACGCACGAACGCGTCGCCTGCCCGTCGACCAGCACCGTGCAGGCGCCGCACTGCCCGAGCCCGCAACCGTATTTCGGGCCGTTCAGCGCGCAGTCGTTGCGCAGCACCAGCAGCAGCGGCGTATCGGAGGCGATGCCGTCGACGGTGCGCGGCGCGCCGTTGACGCGAAACGCGAGCGACCGCGTTGGGGAAGCGGAATGGGACATGGGCGAATCCGGAATGCGGGGCGGCCGATCATCGACCGACAAGCGGCCGGCGGCGGGCACGGCCGCCGGCTCGCGGCAACCGGCGCGAGCCGGCGACCCGCGCCGCGGCGCTCACATATAACACGCCGAAATGCGCGCGTGCCGGCATCGCATGCGTCGGTGCACGGCATCCCGCCGGCACGATGCAACGACAGCGCAGCACGCGAAGCGCGTCAGGCCACGGCCGCCACGCTGTCCCGCGACGGCGACACGAGCGGCACGTCGAACACGTCGTAGCCGAACACCCACGACGGATCCTCGTTGGTCCGCAGCCACGTGTTGTTGTGCGACACCAGCTGCACCTTCGATGCGCGCGCGGCGCGGTTCGCCTCGTACAGCGCGAACGCGCCCGCGTAATCGCCGATGCCGACCTCGTCGAGACAGCGCGCGAGCATCGCCGCATCCTCGATCGCCATCGCCGCGCCCTGCGCCATGTGCGGCTTCATCGGATGGCAGGCATCGCCGAGCAGCACCAGACGGCCGCGACTCCACAGCGGCAGCGGATCACGCTCGAGCAGCGGCCACTTCGTGATCGACGGCGACACGTCGATCAGGTGCTGGATGTCGTCGTGGAAGCCGGCGAACGCTTCGCGCATCTCGTCGCGGCTGCTGTCGACCATCGACACGCCTTCCGGCCATTCGGCCTGCGGCACGCCGGTCACGTAGTAGTACTCGTCGCGCTTCTCGGTCACGTAGTAGACCATCATGTGGCGATCCTCCGACCACCATTTCACGCACATGTCGTACGGCTTGTTGCCGAGCAGCGACGCGGGAAACACCGCGCGGTGCGCGACATAGCCCGTATAGCGCGGCGGCTCCGCACCGAGCAGGTGCTCGCGGATCTTCGAGTTCACGCCGTCCGCGCCGATCACGATATCGGCCGTGTCGACGCTGCCGTCCGCGAATATCAGGCGCACTGCACTGCCCGTGTCCTCGACCGACGCGAGCCGCTTGCCGAAACGGATCGTGCCGGGCGTCACGGCCTGCGTCATCAATGCGTGGAAATCGCCGCGATGCACGGTCAGGTAGCTCGCGCCGTAGGTCTTCAGCGCGTAGTCGCCGAGCGGGATCTGCGCAAGCACGTCGGCCGTCTGCCAGTCGCGGCTGTACCAGCAGTCCGGATGCGAGCCCATCGCGTTCAGCGCGTCCTCGCAACCGATGCGCCGCATGATCTTCATCACGTTCGGGCCGAGGTGGATCCCCGCGCCGAGGCGCGAGAACGCCGGCGCCTGCTCGTACAGCGCGACGTCGTAGCCGCCGCGCTGCAGCAGCGCAGCCGCGGCCGTGCCGCCGAGACCGGCGCCGATGATTGCGATACGGGGTGTGCTCATGCGGATCTCCTGATCGTGAGCCCGTTGCCGGACAGCGCGCGGCAACGGGTGGATGGAACGAAGTTTATGTAGCGTACACACTCAATTTATTGAAGACAAGCGGAATGTCCCGCGCCTGTTCCTCACTCGGGAAAACACCAATAAATTCCCTATATTTTCGAACAAACAGCGCCACACCGAATCAGAAAATATTTTGACCCATTGTCATTTTCAAATGTACACACTAGACTTTTCTCGAAGCGGGCCGGCCTCGCGCCAGCATGCCGCCCCACCCTTACCGACACGGAGCCCTCCTTCATGAGCAAGACCTACCGCATCGGCCAGATCGTGCCGAGTTCCAACACGACGATGGAAACCGAGATCCCCGCGATGCTGCGCCTGCGCGAAGCGATCCGGCCCGAGCGCTTCACGTATCACTCGAGCCGGATGCGGATGAAGAAGGTCGTCAAGGAAGAACTGGCGGCGATGGACGCGGAGTCCGATCGATGCGCGCTGGAGCTGAGCGACGCGCGCGTCGACGTGCTCGGCTACGCATGCCTCGTCGCGATCATGGCGATGGGTCACGGCTATCACCGCGTGTCGCAGGCGCGCCTGACGAAGCAGACGGCCGACAACGGCGCGCGGGCGCCGGTGCTGACGAGCGCGGGCGCGCTCGTCGACGCGCTGAAGGTGATCGGCGCGAAGCGCATCGTCGTCGTCGCGCCGTACATGAAGCCGCTCACCGAGTTGGTGGTCGACTACATCCGCAACGAGGGCTACGACGTGATCGACTACCGCGCGCTGGAAATTCCCGACAACCTCGATGTCGGCCGCCACGATCCGGCGCGCCTGCCCGACATCGTGAAGACGCTGCCGTACCAGGACGCCGATGCGATCGTGCTGTCCGCGTGCGTGCAGATGCCGTCGCTGCCGGCCGTCGCGAAGGTCGAGGCGATGACGGGCAAGCCGGTCGTCACGGCCGCGATCGCGACGACCTACGCGATGCTGCGCGAGCTCGATCTCGAGCCGATCGTGCCAGGTGCGGGCGCGCTGCTGTCCGGCGCGTACTGAACACGCCCCTTTCGACAGAGCCCTCCGATGTCCTCGACCTTCCTGTACGGCGCGAACCTTCGCGCCAACGGCATCCGCCAGCACTACCTGCGCTACGGCGGCGCGACCGGCCCGCGCGCCGCGCGCCCCGCGATCGTGCTGATCCCCGGCATCACGAGCCCCGCGATCACGTGGGGCTTCGTCGGCGACGTGTTCGGCGCCGCCTTCGATACCTACGTGCTCGACGTGCGCGGCCGCGGGCTGTCCGACGCGTCGCCGACGCTCGACTACAGCCTCGATGCGCAGGCCGACGACGTCGCGGCGCTCGTCGCCGAGCTCGGCTTGCCGCGCACCAGCCTCGTCGGCCATTCGATGGGCGCGCGGATCGCCGCGCGCGCGGCGCGGCGCGGCATTCGCGGGCTCGAATCGATCGTGCTCGTCGATCCGCCGGTGTCGGGACCGAACCGCCGCGACTATCCGGGCAAGCTGCCGTGGTACATCGATTCGATGGCGCTGGCGCGCGCGGGCACCGATGCCGAAGGCATGCGCGCGTTCTGCCCGACCTGGACCGACGCCGAACTGCAGTTGCGCGCCGAATGGCTGCACACCTGCGACGAACGCGCGGTGCGCGCGTCGTACGAAGGCTTCCATACCGACGACTTCCACGCGGACGCCGCGCAGCTGGCGGTGCCGTCGCTGCTGATCACGGCCGAACGCGGCGACGTGGTGCGCGACGACGACGTCGCCGAACTGCAGCGCGCGACGCCGTCGATGCGGCACGTGCGCGTGCCGGCCGCCGGCCACATGATTCCGTGGGACAACGCGCCGGGCTTCTACGCGGCGTTCGGCGACTTCCTCGGCGCGCCGCTCGCGGCCTGAGCGCCCGGCGCCCGCCCCTTTCCCTCACGCCTTTACCGGAGCCGACGATGCCAGTCAGCGACACCCAACTGATCGACGCGTGGAAGCAGGTGCTCACGCTGTCGCGCCTCGAACCGGGCCAGACCGTCACGATCCTGACGAGCGCGGCCACCCATCCGCAGACGCTGTCGTGCGCGCTGATCGCGACGCAATCGATGGGCGCGATCGTCAACCGGCTCGACCTGCCGCCCGTCAACGGCGACAAGGCGTTCAGCCGCGACCCGCTCGCCTATCTCGGCACGACGCCGCTGACCGGCAACCCGGCCGCAATCGCCGCGCTGCGCGCGAGCGACCTCGTGCTCGACCTGATGACGCTGCTGTTCTCGCCCGAGCAGCACGAGATCCTGAAGACGGGCACGAAGATCCTGCTCGCAGTCGAGCCGCCCGAGGTGCTGGTGCGGATGGTGCCGACGCTCGCCGATCGCACGCGCGTGCTCGCCGCGACGAAACAGATCGCGGCTGCCCGCGAGATGCGCGTGAGCTCGGCCGCCGGCACTGCGCTCGTGTGCCCGCTCGGCGAATTCCCGCCGACGGCCGAATACGGCTTCGTCGACGCGCCGGGCCGCTGGGACCACTGGCCGAGCGGCTTCGCGCTGACCTACCCGAACGACCGCACCGCGCGCGGCACGATCGTGATCGACCGCGGCGACATCCTGCTGCCGCAAAAGCACTACGTAAGCGAGCCGATCGCACTGACCGTCGAAGGCGGCTATGCGACGCGCATCGAAGGCGGCGTCGACGCCGACCTGCTGCGCGACTACATGGACACCTTCGCCGACCCGGAAGGCTATGCGATCTCGCATATCGGCTGGGGGCTGCAGCCGCGCGCGCGCTGGTCGACGCTCGGCCTGTACGACCGCGAAGCGACGATCGGCATGGACGCGCGCGCGTTCGAAGGCAACTTCCTGTTCTCGCTCGGCCCGAACAACGAAGGCGGCGGCAGCCGCACGACCACCTGCCACATCGACATTCCGTTGCGCCGCTGCACGGTCGAGCTCGACGGCGAGACCGTTGTGCGCGACGGCCGCGTGACCGACCAACCCGCCTGACGAGACAGACCATGACCGAGCTTTCCCGCCACGCCGAAGCCCACGTATACCGCCAGCAGGGCTTCGGCACACCGCTGCCGCCGCACGGCCACATCGGGCTGCTGATCGTCGATTTCGTGATCGGTTTTGCCGATCCGGCGACGTTCGGCGGCGGCAACATCGCGCCGGCAATCGCGCGCACGACCCGCGCGCTGGCCATCGCGCGCGAGCGCGGCTGGCCGGTCGCGCACAGCAGGATCGTCTATGCGGACGACGGCAGCGACGACAACGTGTTCTCGCTGAAGGTGCCCGGCATGGCGACGCTGACCGAGCACCATCCGAACAGCGCGATCGTGCCCGAGCTGACGCCCGCGCACGGCGAACTGGTCGTGCGCAAGACGGTGCCGTCCGCGTTCTTCGGCACGCAGCTGGCGCCGTGGCTCGCGCAGCGCGCGGTGCAGACGCTGCTGGTCGCGGGCGCCGTGACGAGCGGCTGCGTGCGCGCCAGCGTCGTCGACGCGATGTCGCACGGGTTCCGGCCGCTGGTGCTTGCCGACTGCGTCGGCGATCGCGCGATCGCGCCGCACGAAGCGAACCTGTTCGACATGCAGCAGAAGTACGCGGCCGTGATGCCGCTCGACGACGCGATCGCGGCAATCGACGCGATGGCCGCGCACGCGCGTTGAAGTGTGCGGCTTGCGCGCAGCGGCGGCGGCAGCGGCAAGACGATTCGCCGCCGCTGCCGCAGCTGCGATTGACGCTGCGCTTTTGGCCGCCTAGATTGGATGCGCGCAGAGCGCCCGACTCACCGTATCGCCGCCCGCATTCCCCGACAGGACCCCGCCTCCGTGAACCGCTCCGAACTGCTCGCGCGCAACGGCTGCCTGACCGTGATCCGGCCGCCCGCGCCGCCCGTCAAGCCCGCGCCCGGCCAGCCGGGCAGCCTGTCGTCGTATGTGCCCGACCTGCCCGAGGTATTCGTCGCGATCCTCGACGACGGCCGCATCCTCGCGTTCAACGGACACGTCGATCTCGGCACCGGCATCCGCACGTCGCTCGCGCAGATCGTCGCCGAGGAACTCGACGTGCCGGCCGCGCGCGTGACGATGGTGCTCGGCGACACGGCCGCGACGCCGAACCAGGGCCCGACGATCGCGAGCGCGACGATCCAGATTTCGGCGACGCCGCTGCGCTGCGCGGCCGCGCAGGCGCGACACGCGTTGCTCGCACTCGCGGCCGAACGGTTCGGCGTCGAGGCTGCACAGTTGACCGTCGACGACGGCGCAATCTCGACTACCGGTTCCGACGCTGCGCGGCAAACGGCCCGCTTCGCCGAACTGGTCGCAGCGCGCCGCATCGCGCTGCCGCTCGATCTCGACGCGCGCACCAAGGATCCCGCGCAGTACCGGATCGTCGGCCGCTCGTCGCCGCGCGTCGACCTGCCCGCGAAAGCGACCGGACAGCTCACCTTCGTGCACGACGTGCGCGTGCCGGACATGCTGCACGGCCGCGTCGTGCGCCCGCCGTATGCGGGTCACGACAGCGGCGCGTTCGTCGGCGCGTCGCTGCTCGACGTCGATCGCGCGTCGGTCGCCGACGTGCCGGGACTGATCGCGGTCGTCGCGATCGGCGATTTCGTCGGCGTCGTCGCCGAACGCGAGGAGCAGGCGATCCGCGCCGCGCGACAACTGCGCATCACGTGGCGGCCCCCCGCCGCGCTGCCGCCGCTCGACGATCCGGCCGCCGCGATCGCCGCCGCGCCCGCACGCCGCCGACTGCTGCTCGACGAAGGCGACGTGGACGCCGCGCGCGCGCAGCCCGACACGCTCACGCTGACGCGCCGCTATGCGTGGCCGTTCCAGATGCACGGCTCGATCGGCCCGTCATGCGCAGTCGCCGACTATCGCGCGCCGCGCGACGGCCGCATCACCGTGTGGTCCGGCACGCAGAATCCGGTGTCGCTGCGCTACGACCTCGCGACGCTGGTCGCGCGCGACGAGGCCGACTTCGACATCGTGCGGATGGAAGCGGCCGGCTGCTATGGCCGCAACGGCGCGGACGACGTGTGCGGCGACGCGCTGCTGCTGTCGCGCGCGGTCGGCCGGCCGGTGCGCGTGCAGTTGTCGCGCGCGGACGAGCATCTGTGGGAACCGAAGGGCGCGGGCCAGCTGATGCAGGTGACCGGCACCGTCACGCGCGACGGCCGCCTGCTCGGCTACGACTTTTCGACGCGCTATCCGTCGAACGACGCGCCGCTGCTGGCCGCGCTGCTGACCGGCACGCTCGCGCCCGAGCCGCGCGTGTTCGAGATGGGCGACCGTACGGCCGTGTCGCCGTACATGTGCACGCATCGGCGCTTCGTCTGCGAGGATCTCGCGCCGCTCGTGCGCGCATCGTGGCTGCGCGGCGTATCGGCGCTGCCGAACTCGTTCGCGCACGATGCGTTCGTCGACGAATGCGCGGCGCTGACCGGCGTCGATCCGCTCGCGTTTCGCCTTCGTCATCTGCAGGATCCGCGCGCAATCGATCTGCTGAACGCGGTCGCCGCCCGCGCGGGATGGACGCCGCGCGTGCGCCGCGAGCCCGATCCGGCGCGCGTCGTGCGCGGACGCGGCATCGCGTATGCGCGCTATGTGCACAGCCGCTTTCCCGGCTTCGGTGCCGCGTGGTCGGCATGGATCGTCGATGTGAGCGTCGATCGCGTGTCGGGCGAACTGCGCGTGGAGCGCGTGACGGTCGGTCAGGACACCGGCACGATGATCAACCCCGACGGCGTGCGCCACCAGATTCACGGCAACGTGATCCAGGTGCTGAGCCGCACGCTGAAGGAGCGCGTGCGATTCGCCGACGGCAAGGTCGCATCGCGCGAATGGGCGAGTTATCCGATCCTGACGTTCGCTGAAGTGCCGGAGATCGACGTCGTGCTGATGCCGAGACAGGGCGAGCCGCCGCTCGGCGCCGGCGAATCGGCGTCGGTGCCCGGTCCCGCCGCGCTCGCGAATGCGCTGTTCGACGCGACCGGCGTGCGCTTCTACGCGCCGCCGTTCACGCCCGAGACGATCCGCGCCGGACTGCGCGACGCCGGGCGGCTGATGACGCCCGACGACGCCGACCTGCGCGCCGCCGTCGGCACCGGGTAAGCGCCCGCATCACGCGCCGCCGTCTTCCTCCATCATCTTGCGCAGCAGGAACTGCAGCGCGACGCGCTCGCCCGGATTGAGCGCGCCGTACGTGCGCTCCGTCACCTGCCGCGCGAACGGCACCGTGCGTTCGATCAGCGCGAGGCCGGCCGCCGTCGCGCGCACCAGCAGCTTGCGGCCGTCGTTCGGATCGGGCAGCACCTCGATCAGCGCGCGCGCCTTCAGCCGCTCGACGACGCCGCGTATCGTCGCCTGGTCGATCGCGGTCGCCTTGACGATATCGTTCAGCGAGCTCGCCTGCCGTTCCTTGACCGCGCACAGCGTCACGAACTGCGCGGCGGTAAGGTCCGAATCGGGAATCGCTTCCTGGAAAATCGACACGTGCCGCTGATAGGCGCGGCGCAGCAAATGCCCGACCTGGTCGTGAAAGTCGTAGGAATCCTTCGAAGACGCCATGAAAATGAAGGCCCGCGCGGCCTGGAAACCGAAAGACAAGCAGTGTACACCCTCGAATCGGCGAGATCGCACACGACGCGCCGCTTCATTGCGGTGCATCAGGACCGGTCGCAATCGACCGCGCTGCGCGTCGTTGCAGACGAACGGCCGGGATGGCATGCGCGCGCCGGCCGCGCGCGTTTCCGCAACGCAATGCAGTTTCGCGTACACGCTCCACTTTTAAGTGCATACGCACGAATTTCGTGCATTCCGAAGCGCGATGCTCCCCCGCTTCGACGCTTGCCGATTCGTACGAAAAACCCCGATAAAAACAGGGATTCACCATATGCAACCGCGCCAGGCAACGCTCTGCCGCCCGGACCGACAGAACACGCATTTCCTAGTGTGTACGCTATTTAATTGGCGTGCTATACAGACTCGAGCGCGCGCCTCGAACCACGCTCGCGCCGATCAGCGACCCACTTACCCGTCACATTCGAACAGGGGCAATCCCATGTCTACCGCACACCCGAGCGCCGCCGTTTCCCCCGACGACGCGCTGCACGGCACGCTCTACCGCAAGGTCACGCTGCGCCTGATCACGCTGTTCTGCCTGTGCTACTTCGCGGCCTACCTCGACCGCATCAACATCGGGCTCGCGAAGCTGCAGATGCTCGACGCGCTGAAGTTCAGCGATGCCATATACGGGCTCGGCGCCGGCCTGTTCTTCGGCGGCTACATCCTGTTCGAAGTCCCGAGCAACCTGATCCTGCAGCGCGTCGGCGCGAAGCTGTGGATCGCGCGCATCATGATCACGTGGGGCCTGCTGTCGGGCGCAACGATGTTCGTGCACACGCCGATGCAGTTCTACGTCGTGCGCTTCCTGCTCGGCGCCGCCGAAGCCGGCTTCCTGCCGGGCGTGCTGCTGTACCTGACGCAGTGGTATCCCGATGCGCGCCGCGCGCGGATCGTCGCGCTGTTCATGGTCGGGCTGCCGCTGTCGAGCATGATCGGCAGCCCGATCTCCGGCTGGATCATGCGCGCGTTCGACGGCGTGCACGGGCTCGGCGGCTGGCAGTGGCTGTTCCTGCTCGAGGCGCTGCCTTCCGTGCTGCTCGGCTTCGCGGTGCTGCGCTGGCTGCCCAACAGCATCGAATCCGCGCAATGGCTGAACGCCGACGAAAAGCGGATCCTGCGCGCGAACCTCGACCGCGACCCGGCCGGCAACAAGAGCCACGCGCTCGGCCGCGCGTTCTCCGATCCGAAGGTCTGGGCCCTCGGCCTGATCGACCTGTGCGTGCTGCTCGGGCTGTACGCAGTGAGCTTCTGGCTGCCGACGATCCTGCGCGACACCGGCGTGAAGGACGCCTATCACATCGGCTGGCTGATGGTGATCCCGAACGCGGCCGCCGTACTCGCGACGCTGTATTGCGGCGCGAGCTCGGATCGCGCGCGCGAACGCCGCTGGCATATCGTCGTGCCGTTCGTCGTGTCCGCCGTCGCGCTGGCGATCGCCGCGACGTCGTCGCACGGCACGATCGGCACGGTGCTGCTGTTCTCGCTGATCAACGCGGGCGCGGCCGCCGCGATGCCCGTCGTGTGGGCGCTGCCGTCCACGTTCCTGAAGGGCTCGGCCGCTGCCGGCGGGATCGCGTTCGCGTGCTCGATCGCGAACCTCGGCGGCTTCGGCAGCACTTATTTCATCGGCTGGCTGCGCGACACGTTCCATTCGCAGAGCGCGGGTCTGTACGGCTTCGCCGCGTGCATGCTGGTCGGTTGCGCACTCGCGCTCGCGTATCCGGCGAAGCTCGTGAACCGCTGAATACACCGCCGCGCGCGTCGAAACCCGATTGCCGTTTGAAACGGCGCGACGACGCGCCGTCGCGCCGCGCGTCGTAACGCTGCTTTTTTACAACCGGCTGAACACGCACGCGCCCGCTTCCCGTCGCCCCGCTCACATACGACGCCGCGCCGCGTTCTCACACGCGGTTTCACGCCGCGCCCGCCGCGCAGGCACGTCCCTTGCGCCATCCCCGCGCCCGCCGACACGGCGGACGACCACCTTCCCTCAACCGGCGCTGCGCCCCGCGCGAATCCCCGCGCGGCGATCCCGCATCGCAAGCAGGTTCCCTGAACGAGAGGAAAAACATGAGATCAATCCGAACTGTAGTGGCCCTGTGCTCGGTCATCTCCGTGCTCGCGGCATGCGGCGGCGACGGCAACGACGTCGGGACCGAGCTGGGCATCTCGAAGCCGCAGGCGCGCTTCATCAATGCGGTGCCGGCCGGGCCGAACCTCGACTACTACCTGAATGCGAAGATCGATGCGTCGGGTGTCGCGTACAAGGGCGTCACGCGTTATCACGACGTCGACTCGGGCACGCAGAACGCCAGCTACGACGTATCGGGCACGACGACGACCATCGCGTCGCAGTCGTTCAGCGCCGCGAACGGTCACCACTACACGACGATCGCGCTGCCGAGCACGTCGTCGCCGATCTCGGTCGTCGACGATCCGTATGCGAAGGGGCTGCTGTCCGACAAGGCGCGCGTGCGCAGCTTCAATGCGTCGCCGAATGCGCAGAACGTCGACGTCTACGTCGTGCCGCCCGGCACCGACATCACGACGCAAAGCCCGACGCTGTCCGGCGCCGCGTATCAGAACGCATCGCCGGCCTCGGGCCAGGATTCCGTCTACCTGAACGGCGGCAACTACCAGGTGATCGTCACGACGGCCGGCAGCAAGACGCCGATCCTGAAGACTGCGCCGGTCGCGCTGAACAACAACGCCGACTGGCTGCTCGTGACGATCCCGTCGGGCGGCATCGGCGACGTGACGCCGAACGACATCCACGTGCTCGTCGCACAGGGCAACGACGCCGATACGTCCGCGCAGGAACTCGGACCGCAGTAACGCCGGCGAATATCGCGGCCCCGACGCCCCGGCATTCGCCGGGGCCGACGGACCGCCCGCACCTCAGTCGACGCGCTCCAGACGGATCACATGCTCGGCGCGCGTGCCGTCGCCATGCTCGATGTCCACGTCGCCGACATGGCGCACGCGCCAGCCCGGCCGCGTCGCGATCTGCGGCAGGTTGCCGGACGGCCGGCTCTCGATGCCGCCGAGCCCTTCGTCCGGCGTATCGATGCTGTCGTCGAGCGACGCATTCGAATAGATCACGTTGTCGTGCCACTCGGACGCGCCGGTTCGCGCCTCCATGCCCTTGCCGTCGACGTCGACCGTGTTGTCGGTCATCGCCATGTTCGCGTTGTCCAGCGTCACGATCCGGCCCGCCGCGCGGCGCACGGGATCGCCGCTGTCGACCGCATGCGCGCTCGTATCGATCGGCGGCAGGCCGGTCGGCGTCTTCGCCGCGATGGCCTCGGGCGACAGCGGCCGATGCTGCGCGACCTCGGCCGCCTGCGTCGCCGCATCCGGCATGTCGTGGCCCGCCGCGGGCGTCTTCACGGGGCTTTTCGCCACCGCTTCCTGCTGCTGTTTCGGGGTTGGATTCGATTCCGCGTTCTGCATCGCACCTCCTTGTCCGGCCGGCGTGCGCACGCGTCAAGCCGGCGCGCCGCCGGTCCGGAATTCGCTACAACGGCCCTTGCAAATCTTTCAAACGCGCGCGCCCCCACGCGCGCCGCCCGGCGCACGTGTCCGGCTGGCACGATCGCACGGCATACCGCACCGCGGTGCGGCCGGCACACCGTCCGCGAACGCGCCCGTCAGCCGCCGCTCGCGCCGCTCGGCGACGAAGCCGCGCCCGGCGCACTCGCCCCGGCGCCCGGCGCGGTGGACGGCGCGGGCGACATGCCGCCCGTGGCGCTCTGGCCTGAACTCGTGTCGCCGGTGTCGGCCTTCTTCTGACAGCCCGCACCTGCCGCCAGGCCTGCGATCAGGATGCCGGCGAACACGGCACGCGATACGTGACGAAGTGAATATCGCTGCATGACACCTCCTGCCGATGTCGTGTGGATGGAACCCGATTACAAGCAATTCGCGTACCGCCGCCGTCCGCCACAGCGAAGCCGTCGTCGATCCACCCCCATTCATTTTCCGAATGCCGGCCACGCGAATATTTAATTTCCCATCGCTCCGACGCCCGCCCATACTCGCGTACGAATCCGACACATAACATCCACGGTGGCCGGGCGAGCGTTGCGTGCATACGCGGCCGGTTCGCGCCCCGAACATGGAAGGAGACACCGGCGTGCAACTGGAAGCCACCCACCGCGCGGGCATCATGCTCGGCGCGGACGACGCATCGCATCGAACCGACGCGGCCGCGCGCGACCCTGCGCTGAGCCCGCGGCTGCACAACCCCGATCTCGCGCCGACCCGGGCCGAGGGCCGGACCTGGGGCCGCTACAGCATCTTTGCGCTGTGGACCAACGACGTGCACAACATCGCGAACTATTCGTTCGCGATCGGGCTGTTCGCGCTCGGCCTGTCGGGCTGGCAGATGCTCGCATCGCTCGCGATCGGCGCGGTGCTCGTCTACTGCTTCATGAACCTGACCGGCTACATGGGCCAGAAAACCGGCGTGCCGTTTCCGGTGATCAGCCGGATGAGCTTCGGCATCTATGGCGCACTGCTGCCCGCGATGATCCGCGCGGTGATCGCGATCGCATGGTTCGGTATCCAGACCTATCTCGCGTCGGTCGTGCTGCGCGTGCTGCTCACCGCGATCTGGCCGGGCCTCGCCGCGTTCGACCGGAACGCGGTGCTCGGCCTGTCGTCGCTCGGCTGGATCACGTTCGTCGCGATCTGGTTCGTGCAGATCGGCATCCTCGCGTACGGGATGGAGATGGTCCGCAAGTACGAGGCGCTGGCCGGCCCGATCATCCTCGTCACGACGCTGTCGCTCGCCGCGTGGATGTTCAGCCGCACCGGCGGCCATCTCGCGCTGTCGATCGGCGCGCCGCTGACGGGCCTGAAGGCCTGGACGGAAGTGTTCGCGGGCGGCTCGCTGTGGCTGGCGATCTACGGCACGCTGGTGCTCAACTTCTGCGATTTCGCACGCTCGTCGCCGAGCGCGAAGACGGTGCGCGTCGGCAATTTCTGGGGCCTGCCCGTCAACATCCTCGTGTTCGCGACCATCAGCTTCGTGCTCGCGGGCGCGCAGTTCAAGCTCAACGGTCAGGTGATCCACAGCCCGACCGAAATCATCGCGACCGTGCCGAACAAGCTGTTCCTCGTGCTCGGCTGCCTCGCGTTCCTGATCGTGACGGTCGCCGTCAACATCATGGCGAACTTCGTCGCGCCCGCGTTCGTGCTGACGAGCCTCGCGCCGCACCGGCTGACGTTCCGCCGCGCGGGCCTGATCAGCGCGACGGTCGCGGTGCTGATCCTGCCGTGGAACCTGTACAACAGCCCGGTCGTGATCGTCTATTTCCTGTCGGGCCTCGGCGCGCTGCTCGGGCCGCTGTACGGGATCATCACGGTCGACTACTGGCTCGTGCGCAAGCAGCGCGTGAACGTGCCCGACCTCTATACCGAAGCGCCGACCGGCACTTACTTCTACACGCGCGGCGTGAACCGCAAGGCGCTCGCGGCGCTGGTGCCGTCCGCGCTGATCTCGATCACGCTCGCGGTCGTGCCCGCGTTCAGCGCGATGACGCCGTTCTCGTGGCTGCTCGGCGCGGCCGTCGCGGGCAGCGTGTACTGGCTGAGCGCCGATCGCAAGCGCGAATACGAAGAGCGCTCCGGCGAGCACATTGCGGTCGCCTGCGCGCAGCACTGAACCTCGAACACATGCAACAGGGAAATACGGAGTCGCCGATGAGGATCCTGATAGTTAACGTCAACACGACCGAGTCGATCACCGACGCGATCGCCGCGCAGGCGCGCGCGGCCGCGTCGCCCGGCACCGAGATCGTCGGGCTGACGCCGCGCTTCGGCGCCGAATCGGTCGAAGGCAACTTCGAAAGCTATCTCGCGGCGATCGCCGTGATGGATCGCGTGCTGAGCTACGACGAACCGTACGACGCGGTGATCCAGGCCGGCTACGGCGAACACGGCCGCGAAGGCCTGCAGGAACTGCTGACGGTGCCGGTCGTCGACATCACCGAAGCGGCGGCCGGGGTCGCGATGCTGCTCGGCCATCGCTACTCGGTCGTCACGACGCTCGACCGCACGGTGCCGCTGATCGAGGATCGCCTGAAGCTCGCCGGGCTCGACGCACGCTGCGCGTCGGTGCGCGCGAGCGGCCTCGCGGTGCTCGAACTCGAGGAGAGCCCGGCCCGCGCGATCGAAGCGATCGTCGAGCAGGCGCAGCGCGCGGTGAAGGACGATCGCGCGGAAGTGATCTGCCTCGGCTGCGGCGGAATGGCCGGCCTCGACCGGCAGATCGAGGAATGCACGGGCGTGCCGGTCGTCGACGGCGTGTCGGCCGCGGTGGCGCTCGCCGAAGCGCTGGTGCGCCTGAAGCTGAAGACGTCGAAGGTGCGCACGTACGCGCCGCCGCGTCCGAAGCGCATCGTCGGCTGGCCGGCCAGCTTCGCGAAATGATGCGCCGCCGGCCGGCCGTTGCCATGCGTGCGGGCCGCGTGTCGCGGGGAGGATCATCGCCATGCGGGACGCGCTAGATCCGCACGCCTGCCCGGCCGGCGCGTTCGATACCACGAACGCGCTCGACGTACTCGATGCGCGCCTGATGCGCATCCTGCTCGTGCTGCTGACCGAGCGCACCGTGTCGCGCGCGGCCGTGCGGCTCAACATGTCGCAGCCGGCGACCAGCGCCGCGCTGAAGCGGCTGCGCACGCTGCTCGGCGATCCGCTGCTGGTGCGCAGCCGCTACGGGATGGTGCCGACCGAATTCGGCGCGCGGCTGATCGAACCGCTGCGCAACGCGCTGCGTGTGATCGACTTCATCCGCATCCAGCAGCCTAGATTCGATGCGCGCACGTCGGTGCGCACCTACCGGATCGGCTGCCCCGACTACCTGAACGTGCTGTTCGTGCCGAAGCTCGTCGCGCTGTTCCGCGAACGCGCGCCGAACGCGCAGCTCGTGTTCCATCCGCTCGGCGACGGCTTCGACGACGAGCGCGCACTCGCCGACGGCGAACTCGACCTCGTGATCGACAACCGCCCTGCCCGGCTGTCGCGGTTTCGGCAGGACCACCTGTTCGACGATCGCGTCGTATGCCTGATGCGCGCCACGCATCCGCTCGCGCGACGCGGCACGATGACGGCCGCCGACTTCGCCAATGCGCCGCAGCTGTGCCCGACGCCGTCGTGGCTCGAAGCGTCGGGCGCGATCGACCGGCAGCTCGAACGCGTCGGCCTGCAGCGGCGGATCGTCGTCACGCTGCCGCACTTCGAACTCGCCGCGCACGCACTCGTGCGCTCGGACCTGCTGCTGACCACCACCTACCGGCTCGCGCGGCATTACGCGAAACTGCTGCCGCTCGGCGTCGTCGCGTTGCCGGCCGATCCGCCCGACATCGCGTACCGGATGACGTGGAACGAAGCGGGCTCGTGCGTGGAAGGCGTGCACTGGCTGCGCGGGCTGGTTGCCGAAGCGACGCAAAGCTGGCTCGGGGCGGAAGCTGTGCAGCCGGCGGTCGCTGCGATCCCGGCATCGAAAGCGGCCGCTGCGGTCGCGCCGGAACCCGCTCGCACGCCGCGTCGCCGGCATGCGACGCAGTGCGGCAAGGCACCACGCGCGCCCGTCGCGCGCGTGTCGCGTCCTCATCGTCTGCCGTCGAAGTCGCACTGAGGCGTACGCAGCGTTCCAAGTCGCGCCATCTCGAACGGAACCGCAGCGAGCTTCGCCCGTCACGCCGCGCGCATTGGCTGCGCAAGCAACCGGTATGCGACCACCGCAACCCCGAGCGCCAGCACGCCGCTCACGACGAGCGTATCGCCGAAACCGCGCGCGAACGCCGTCGGCGCGGCCTGCGCGAGCGCGCCGGCGGCCGATGCCGGCACGCGCCCGAGCGCCTGCGCGAGATCGCCGGCCAGCAGGCTCGACATGAATCGTGCATCGACGCTGCCGCGCAGCGCGGACCCGGCCTCCAGCAGGCGGTCGAGCTGCGCATGCGTGCGAGCCGCCAGCACCGCGCCGAGCACGCCGACAGCCGTCACGATCGCCGAGAAGCGCGTCGTCGTGCTGATCCCCGACGCCATCCCCGTGCGGTTCGGCGGCACGCACGCCATGATCGCCTTCTGCGTGTCGCCGTTCATGATGCCCGCGCCGCAGCCGGTCACGAACATGCCGAGGGCGACCCATCGATACTCGCCGCTCGCCGTCAGCGCCGCGGTCGCGAGATTGCCCGCGCCGATCAGCGCAAGCCCGCCGGCCAGCACGCCGCCGGACGATACGCGCGCCCCCAGCGCCGCGCCGAGCGACGGTCCCGCGATCATCGCGAACGCGAACGGCAGCATCCCGAGTCCTGCGTCGATCGCCGACATCCCGAACGCGTTCTGCAGGTACAGCGGCAGGAACGTCATCATCACCTGCGCGCAGGCCGCATAGCCGAACATCGCGAGCACCGCGCCGACGAAGCGCGGCTCGCGGAACAGCGCGAGATCGATCATCGGCCGCGCCTGCCAGCGTTCCGCGCCGACGAAGGCCGCGAACAGCACGGCGGCGAGCGCGAGCCGGCCGAGCGTCGCCGCCGACAGCCAGCCGTGCGACGGCGCGCCGATCAGCGCCGCGATCGCGCCGGCGAGCGCCGCGCCGAACAGCAGGCTGCCGGCAAAGTCCACGCGCTTCGCGTGCGGATCGCGCGACTCGTCGATCGCGACACGCGCACCGGCCGCCAGCAGCGCGCAGACCGGCAGATTCAGCAGGAACACCCAGCGCCAGCCGATCCACTGCGTGATCGCACCGCCAACGAGCGGCGCGACGGCCGTCGCGATACCCATGCACATGCCCCACACCGCCCATGCGCGCGCGCGTTCGCGACCGTCCGGGAAACGGTTCGCGATCACCGCGAGCGCGGCCGTCAGCAGCAGCGCGGCGCCCGCGCCCTTCGTCGCGCGCGCGGCGATCAGCCAGCCGGCCGAGGGCGCGATGCCGCAGCCGAGCGACGCGATCGCGAACAGCGCAAGGCCGATGCCGAGCATCCGCTTGCGGCCGAAGCGGTCGGCAAGGCCGCCGGCCGGCAGCAGGCACGCGGCGAACGCCGTCATGTAGGCGCTGACGACCCATTCGATGTCGGCGAAGCTCGCATGAAAGCTGCGCGCGATGCTCGGCAACGACACCGCGACGACGTTCGTGTCGAGCACGATCAGCGAGCAGGTGGCCGACGCGACGGCAAGCGTCGCGGCGGCCGGCATGCGGGGGCCCGCGCGCGTCGTGGCTGGCGCCGGTGAAGAAAGGGACATCGACGACTCCGGGACAGGATGGACGAGCCGTATGCTAGGCTTGCCCGGTATTGCCTGTCATTGACACTCCCACGCTGTTTTATTGACGAATCCTGCAATCATGGACCGGCTCGAATTCCGTCACGTCCGCGCGTTCCTGAGCGTCGCGCAGCATCTGCACTTCGCTCGCGCGGCCGAGGCGCTCGACATGGCGCCGCCCGCACTCACGCGACAGATCCAGGAAGCCGAGCGCCTGCTCGGCGTGCGGCTGTTTCACCGGTCGCGGCGCGCGGTCACGCTGAGCGCGGCGGGCGAGGCCTACCTCGGCGAGGCGAGCGCCGCGTTCGAGCATCTGCGGCGCGGCCGCGAGCTCGCGGCGCTGGCCGAGCGCGGCGAGCTCGGCCGCATCGAGATCGGCTATGTGTCGTCCGCCGTCTATTCGGGCACCTTGCAGCGCACGGTCGGCGCGTTTCGCGCCGCGCATCCGCGCATCGAACTGGCCCTGCGCGAAGTGCCGATGGACGACGTCGCGCGGCAGCTCGACGCCGGCCGGCTCGATCTCGCGTATGTGCGGCCGCCGTTGGCGCTGCCGGGCGGCCTGCGGATCGTCACGCTGCAGCGCGACGTATTCGTCGCGGCGGTGCCGGCCGATTCGCGTTACGCGTCGATGGCGACCGTGCGCGCCGCCGACCTCGCCGATGCGCGCTTCGCGGTGCCGGAGCAGGAGCTGGGCACGCTCGAAGTCGCGCGCCGCGGCCGCTTCGCGCCGGTGATCGCCGCGCGGCCGGGCGGCTTGCTCGCGGTGCTCGCCTGCGTGTCCGTGAACGGCTGGGTCGCGGTGATTCCCGATGCGCTCGCCGACTGCGTGTCGCTGCCGGGCGTCGTCTACCGGCCGATCGCGGGCAAGCCGATCATGTCGGAACTCGCGCTCGCGCATCGGCGGTTCGAAAAAGCGCCGGCAGTGCGCGCTTTCCTGAAGACGGTCGTGCCGGCCGCGTAATCCGCGTCGGCTATGCACGGGCCGATGACGAACGCGCGTGACCGCCGCCAATATCACCGGCGCCCGTCGCGCCGTCGCGGCACATTCCACGCGAACTTCGCGCTGCCGGCCCGCGTGTGTGCATGCAAGCCTCGGCCGCCACGCACCCGCTCCGCCCGAATATGCATTTCACGATTCGATGTTTGCCGGCGGGAAACCGATTCCGTAAGCTGCCCGGCAGCCGCGCCACGAACGCGCGGATCATCGAGGACACGCCGCCGATGCATCACGCCCCTTCCGTCGCCCGCCGCCGCACGCTGCTGCGTCTCGCGGCACTCGCCGCCGCGCCGCTCGCCGGTCGCGCGCTGCCCGCCCGCGCTGCGGCGCAGGATCTGTCGAACGTCACGCTGGTGCTCGGCGACCAGGCCGGCGGCCTGCGCGCACTCGCGGAGGCCGCGCGCGTGCTCGACGGCGCGCCGTACCGGTTCCGCTGGGCGAATTTCCAGGGCGCCGCGCCGCTGTTCGAAGCGCAGCGCGCGGGCGCGATCGATCTCGCACCGGCCGGCGACCTGCCGGTGCTGACCGCCGCGCTCGGCGATCCGGCGCTGCGCATCGTCGCGACCCGCGTCGGCTCGCCGGCGTCGCTCGGCATCGTCGTGCAGCCCGACTCGCCGGTCCGCACGGTCGCCGACCTGAAGGGACGCGCCGTCGTCGTATCGTCGGCGCGCGGCAGCATCTCCCAGTACCAGTTGTACGGCGCGCTGCGCGAACACGGCCTCGCGCCCGCCGACGTCGACGTGCGCTTCGTGCTGCCCGTCGATGCGTTCGCCGCATTCGAGGCCGGCCAGATCGCGATCTGGGCGACCTTCGATCCGTACTACGGGCATGTGGTGCGACGCGGCGCGCGCGTCGTGCGCGACGGCAGCGGCATCAACTCCGGACTCGCGTTTCTCACGTCGCCGGTCGACACGCTGAACGATCGTGCGAAACGCGCGGCGCTCGCCGACGTGCTCGCGCGGCTCACGCGCGCCGGTCAATGGGCGCTGACGCATCCGGCCGACTACGCGAGCGTCTATGCATCGCTGACGCGCCTGCCGCCCGATGCGGCCGCCGACATCGACGTGCTGCAACGCGTCGCGGATCGCGCGGCGGCGGATGCGATCCTGCCGAAGCGGGTCGACGTCGCGTCGATCGCGATCCGGAACCTGGGCGCGCCCCAGGCGGGCTAGGAGCGGAAACGGACGGTTCGGGTTCGCAAGATCGAATTCGTCATACCGAAGGCGGCGCGCGGCGCGGCCGCGTCATGTCGAGATCCGGCACGTCGTCGCCGAACGTCGACGCAACCAGCGTGCGCATCGCGGCGACCAGCAGCGTCGGGCCCGACTGGTTGAATGTGCAGCGCTCGCCCGCGGCCGGCACCGCGCGATGCAGCACGGCGCGCCACGGGCCGCGCGCGCCGTCGCGCTCGAACGCGGCAAACGGCAGCCGCTCGACGATCGGGCCGCCGTCGGCCCAAGACGACGACGGCGCGAACGGCACCGCCACGCCGCCCGGCTCGCCAACCACCGTGCACCCCGACGCATCGACGCGCGGCGCGGCGCGATCTTCGGCCATCGCCACCCAGTAATCCAGCGCCGCGCCTGTCAGGTCCTCGACTTGCATGCCCGCCTCCGCTTCGTGTCCGGCGGCGACACGCGCATCGCGTTTCCCCGCCACCGTCTTTGATCCCCCGCGCCAACGCGATAAGCATAGTTCAAATCGTTGCTTGTCCGCGCCCGGAGCGTCATCGAGAATGACCCGACGGGCTCGCGCCCGGTTTCGTTCCCCTAACGTTTCCACTCCGATCGATCCATGCTTCCACTGCGTCTGCTGCGATCGCTGCTGATCGCCTCCGTCTTCGCGCTGCCGGCCGCCGCCGCGCACGCGGACAAGCCCGCCACCATCCGCATCGGCGTCGCGCAGCAAGGCGCCGGCGATCCGCCGACCTTCGGCGGATCGTCCGCGGCGACCGTGCAATTGCAGCAGCTCGTCGAAAAGGAATTCGCGGCCGACGGCATCAAGGTGCAGTGGCTGTTCTTCAAGGGCGCCGGGCCGGCCGTCAACGAAGCGATCGCCAACAAGGCGCTCGACTTCGCGTACCAGGGCGACCTGCCCGCCGTGCTCGCGCGCGCCAACGGGCTCAAGACGCATCTGCTGCTCGCCACCAGCGTGCGCTCGGGCGTCAAGATCGCGGTGCCGCCGGATTCCGACATCAAGTCGATCAAGGACCTGAAGGGCCGTCGCGTATCGATCTTCCGCGGCACGAACCTGCAGCTCGTCGCCGACAACGCACTTGCGAAGAACGGGCTCGATGAACGCGACCTGCGCGTGACCAACCTCGACACCGCGAGCGCGCTGGCCGCGCTCGCGTCGAAAGGCATCGACGCGTCGGTGAACGACTACCAGCTGTACAAGCTGCGCGACGCGGGGCTCGCGAAGATCATCTACGAATCGCAGAACGACGGCCCGCAGTTCACGCGCCAGACCCACCTGCTCGTGCTCGACGACTTCGAGCGCGCGCATCCGGACATCGTGCAGCGCGTGGTCGACGCGGTCGTCAAAGGCGCGCGCTGGTCGTCCGACGAAGCGAACCGCGACGCGCTGTTCAGGCTGTGGGCGAAGAGCGGCGTGCCGGTGTCGTCGTGGCAGGCCGACTATGCGAACCAGCGCCTGAAGGACCGCCTGTCGCCGCTGATCGACCCGTTCCTGGTCGCGCGCTACAAGGCCGTCGCACAGGATGCGCTGCGACTGAAGCTGATCCGCCAGCCCGTCGACGTCGACGGCTGGTTCGAGCCGAAGTATCTCGACAATGCACTGCGTGCGCAGAAGCTCGAACAGTACTGGCCGCGCTACGACGCGTCCGGCAAGCCGCTGTCCTGAACCGGAATCCGCCGATGAGCGACACCGCGATCCCGATCCCGTCGTCCGACCCGCATGCGCTCGGCGCGTCGCCGCGCCGTCGTACAACCGTGAAGCGGCTGGCGTGGCTGCTCGCGCCGTGGGCGCTGCCGGCGCTGCTGTTCACGCTATGGAGCGTAGGCAGCGCGCGCGGCTGGATCGCGCCGCAGATCCTGCCGCCGCCCGAGCAGGTCTATCAGGCGCTCGCCGAACTCGCGGCGAGCGGCGATCTGCTGCGCCATACGCTGATCAGCCTGCAGCGCGTGCTGGTCGGGTTCGCGGCCGGCACGCTGCTCGGTTTCGCGATCGGCGCGGCGCTCGGCCTGTCGCGCACGTTCGAAGCGTACGTGCTGCCGAGCTTCAATGCGCTGGTGCAGATTCCGGTGCTCGGCTGGCTGCCGTTCCTGCTGCTGCTCGTCGGCGTCGGCGAGCCGCTGAAGTACCTGCTGATCGCGCATGCGGCGCTGGTGCCGGTCACGCTGAGCACGCTGCAAGGCTTTCGTCAGACGCCCGCCGCGCTCGACGAGGTTGCGCGCGGGTTCGGCTACACGCGCAGGCAGCGCATCGTCCACGTCGTGCTGCCGGCCGCCGTGCCGACGCTCGCGACCGGCGTGCGGCTCGCGTTCACGAAATCGTGGCTCGCGCTCGTCGTCGTCGAGCTCGTCGCGTCGTCGGAAGGGCTCGGCTACCTGATCGTGTACGGCCGGCAACTGTTCCAGCTCGATCTCGTGATGGCCGCCGTCGTCGTGGTCGGCGCGGTCGGCCTGCTGATCAACCGGCTGCTCGATGCGCTCGAAGCGCGCCTGCGTCGCGGCGTGCCGTCCGCGTTTCGCGGCTGACGCTGTGCGCCGCGCTTCCCGAGGAGTCCTGTCATGCCGCATTCCGCCACGCCGATATCGCACGACGCGCAGCGTGCTACCGTCGTGACGCGACGCCGCCCTGCACCCGACTGGCGCGGCCTCGTGCTGCCGCTGGCCGCGGTTGCGATCTGGTGGGCGATCGCTTCTGCGCACCTGATCAACAGCGGGCTGCTCGTCAGCCCCGCCGACGTGCTGCGCACCGCATGGACGCAGATCGCGAGCGGCGCGCTGGTCCGCGCGCTGTCGGCGTCGCTTGCGCGCGAAGCATGCGGCTTCGCGATCGGCGCGACGGGCGGGCTGCTGCTCGGCGCCGCGCTCGGGCTGTCGCGCATCGCGACGCGCATCGTCGGCCCGAGTTTCGACACCTTCAAGCAGATCTCGCTGTTCGCGTGGATCCCGCTGATCTCCGTGTGGTTCGGCCTCGGCGACGTCGCGAAGGTCGTGTTCCTGTCGCTCGCCGCGCTGCTGCCGGTCGCCGCGCATACCTGCGACGGCATTCACGCGGTGCCGCGCGCGTACGTCGACGTCGCCCGCGCGCTGCGCTATTCGCGGCTTCAGCTCGTGCGCCACGTGATCCTGCCCGCCGCGCTGCCGTCGATCTTCACCGGACTGTATCTCGGCCTCATCTATTCGTGGCTCGCGACGCTTGGCGCCGAATACCTGCTCGTCGCGGGCAGCGGCATCGGCAACACGCTGATCGACGGCAGCGAGCAGTTCCGGATGGATCTCGTGCTGTTCGGGATCATCGTCGTCGGCGCGACCGGATGGGCGCTGAACGCGATCGCCCGCGCGATCGAGCGCAAGGTGCTCGCGCGGCGCGGCGACCTGAACGCCTGATCGTCCCTTTTCCCCGTGACTTGCTACGCCTGCTCCGCCATGACGACCCTCGCCTCCGATTCGCTCGACATCCTCCACGTAAGCAAACGCTACGCGCAGCGCGGCGCGTCGCTCGCCGTGCTCGACGACGTGTCGCTGCACGTACGCGCCGGCGAATTCGTCACGATCGTCGGCGCGAGCGGCTGCGGCAAGTCGACGCTGCTGCGGCTGATCGCGGGGCTCGACACCGACTACGCGGGCGAGATCCGCGCGGGCGACGAGATCGTGCGCGACACGTCGCTGCAGCGCGGCATCGTGTTTCAGGACCATCGGCTGTTCCCGTGGCTGACCGTCGCGCAGAACATCGAGGCCGCGCTGCGCAACGCGCCGCTCGATGCGCCGCAGAAACGCCGCGCGGTTGCGGACCACATCGCGCTGGTCGGGCTGAACGGCTTCGAGCACGCATATCCGAACCAGTTGTCCGGCGGCATGGCGCAGCGCGTCGCGATTGCGCGCGGCCTCGTGAACCGTCCGCGCGTGCTGCTGCTCGACGAGCCGTTCGGCGCGCTCGACGCGCAGACGCGCACGCGCATGCAGAACGAACTGCTGCGCATCTGGGAACAGGAACGCATCACGATGATCCTCGTCACGCACGACGTCGACGAAGCCGTCTATCTCGGCGATCGCGTCGTCACGATGGCGCCGCGCCCCGGCCGCATCGAGCGCATCGTCGACGTCGCGCTGCCGCGCCCGCGCCGCCGCGATTCGCCGGCCTTCGCGCGGCTGCGCGACACGGTGCTCGCCGATTTCGACGATAGCGACGCACACGACGACGACCGGCCGGGCGGCACGCCCGCGCGGACCGATGCGTCGCACGCGCAGCGGATCGGCGCATGGCGGCTCGCATGGTAGGCGCACACGCACGCGCCATTGCATCGCATTCCCGCGCATATCGATCGTTCTCGTCCGCACGCTAAGGTTGTGACGATTGATCGGTTCCGGTTCCGCGCGGTCCCTGCTTGAATGGAAGCCCGAACGCCCTCACCTCAGGAGACTCCCGATGTCCGAAGTCCAGCACGCCGCTCACCCGTCATCGCATGCCGCGCCGCGTACGGCCGCCGCCCCGCTCCAGCTTCGCCAGGTCGCCGGCCGGATCGGCGCCGAAATCTCCGGCGTGCGGCTGTCGGCCACGCTCGACGATGCGACGTTCGACGCGATCCAGGCCGCGCTGCTGCGCCACAAGGTGCTGTTCTTCCGCGGCCAGCGCCATCTCGACGACGCCGCGCAGGAAGCGTTCGCGCGCCGCTTCGGCGACACGGTCGCGCATCCGACCGTGCCGTCCGTCGACGGCAGCGCGCATCTGCTCGAACTCGATTCCGCGCACGGCGCACGCGCCAACTCGTGGCATACCGACGTGACCTTCGTCGATGCGTACCCGAAGATCTCGATCCTGCGCGGCGTCGTGATCCCGCCGGTCGGCGGCGACACGGTGTGGGCCAACACGGCCGCCGCGTATGCGCATCTGCCCGACACGCTGCGCACGCTCGCCGATACGCTGTGGGCCGTCCATACGAATGCGTACGACTACGCGTCGACCCACGTGCACGCCGACGAAACGCAGCTGAAGCGCTACCGCGAAGTGTTCACGTCGACCGTCTACGAGACCGAGCATCCGGTCGTGCGCGTGCATCCTGAAACGGGCGAGCGCACGCTCGTGCTCGGCCACTTCGTGCAGCGAATCAAGGGCCTGTCGACGCAGGACTCCGCGCATCTGCTGCAGGTCTTCCACGAACACGTGACGCGCCTCGAGAACACCGTGCGCTGGAGCTGGCAGGAAGGCGACGTCGCGATCTGGGACAACCGCGCGACCCAGCATTACGCGATCAACGACTACGGCGATGCGCGCCGCGTCGTGCGCCGCGCGACCGTTCACGGCGACGTGCCGGTCGGCATCGACGGCCGGCAAAGCGTGGTGCTGAAGGGGCCGGGCGCCACGCTGCAGTAATGCGCGTCGCGCGGGCGGGAACGGCAGCGCGTCGCCGTTCCCGCCTGCACGGCGCAGCGGCCCGTCACCGTCGCCATGACCGGAAACCCGACCATGCATCCTCGCCCGCCAAACCGGCTCGCCAGCCCGTCGCGATGTCGGCCGTTCGTTCCGTTCACTTCCGCCAGGAGCGTCGCATGAGCGCCCTACTCGAACCCGCCGGCCAGCCGGTCGACGTGATTCCGCTGTCCGCCCACATCGGCGCGGAGATTCGCGGCGTCGACCTGACCCAGCCGCTGACCACGCCGCAGATCGCCGCGATCCGCCACGCACTGCTGAAATGGCGCGTGATTTTCTTCCGCGAACAATTCCTCACGCACGAGCAGCACGTCGCGTTCTCCGCGCAGTTCGGCGAGCCGACGGTCGGCCACCCGGTGTTCGGGCATGTCGACGGACACCCTGCCGTCTATTCGATCGCGAAGCACCGCAAGGCGACGCGCTTCGAAGGCGAGCCGGTGCGACGGCCGTGGACCGGCTGGCATACCGACGTCACCGCGGCCGTGAATCCGCCGTGGGCGTCGATCCTGCGCGGCGTGACGATTCCGCCGTACGGCGGCGACACGCAGTGGACCACAATCTCGTGCGCGCGTACGAGACGCTGTCGGCGCCGCTGCGCGGCTTCGTCGACGGCCTGCGCGGCATTCACCGCTTCACGCCGCCGGCCGGCGCCCGCGCGACCGGCGCCTTCGACGAAGCCGTCGAGCGGCGCCCGCTCGTGACCGAACACCCGCTCGTGCGCGTCCATCCGGAGACCGGCGAGCGCGCGCTGTACGTGAGCCCGAGTTTCCTGAAATCGATCGTCGGGCTGACGCCGCGCGAAAGCCAGGCGCTGCTCGAACTGCTGTGGGAACACGTGACGCGGCCGGAATTCACGATCCGCTTCAAGTGGGAACCGCGCAGCATCGCGTTCTGGGACAACCGCGCGACCGCGCATCTCGCGCCCGTCGACATCTTCGATCTCGACTTCGATCGCCAGCTTTACCGCACCACGCTCGTCGGCGACGTGCCGGTCGGCCCGGACGGACGACCGTCGGTCGCGCTCGAAGGCTCGCCGGTGGAAACCGCGGCGGCGGTCGCGCTCAACTGACGTGCGACGCGGGCACGGACCGGCGCGCCGGTCCGTCGTCGTCAGCCCATCGATACATCGAACCGCTGCGCTTCAATCGAGCCACACGCCGTCGAACCGATGGCCGCCGAGCGGCGAAAACGCGAGCCCGTGCACGCGCTTCGACACCGGCAGCGACACGATCGACGTCGCGATCGGCGTGAACGGCACCTGATCCTTGAACACGACCTGCGCCTGCTCGTACAGCGCCGTGCGCTTCGCGACGTCGGCATTCGTGCGCGCCGCGTCGACGAGCCGCTCGAAATCGGCGTTGCACCACTTCGCGAGATTGCTGCCGTGCACCGCGTCGCAGCCGAGCAGCGCGCCGAGCCAGTTGTCGGGATCGCCGTTGTCGCCCGACCAGCCGTACAGGATCGCGTCGTGCTGGCCGTCCTGCTTCGAGCGCCGGTTGTATTCGCCCCATTCGTAGCTGACGATCTTCGCGCGCACGCCGATCTTCGCCCAGTCCTGCTGGATCAGTTGCGCCATCAGCTGCGCGTTCGGGTTGTACGGACGCTGCACGGGCATCGCCCACAGCGTCAGCTCGAAGCCGTTCGGGAACCCCGCGCGCGCCAGCAGCGCCTTCGCGGCGGCCGGATCGTGCGGCGCATCCTTCAGGCGCGGGTTGTACGACCATTGCGCCGGCGGCATCGGGTTCGTCGCGATCGTCGCGTCGCCGTTGAAGACCGTTTTCAGGATCGCGGCCTTGTCGATCGCGATGTCGAGCGCGCGCCGCACGTCGACGCGATCGAGCGGCGGATGCTGCGTGTTGTACGCGACGAAGCCGACGTTGAACCCCATCGCCGAAAACAGCGTGAGCGACGGGTTGCGCCGCACCGTGTCGAGATCGGTCGGGCGCGGGAACACCGACACCTGACACTCGCCGCCGGTCAGCTTGTGCAGGCGCGTCGCCGGGTCGGGCGTGATCGAGAACACCAGATGCGCGAGCTTCACGTCGTCGGGCTTCCAGTAGTCGGGATTCGCGTCGTAGCGGATCACCGCGTCCTTCTGGTATGCGCGCAACTGGAACGGGCCCGTGCCGACCGGGAACTGGTTGATGTCGGCCTCGCGATGGCGCGCGGCCAGCTGCGACGCATACTCGGCCGACAGGATCGACGCGAAGGCCATCGCGAGATTGCGCACGAACACGACGTCGGGCGCTTTCAGCGCGAAGCGCACCGTATAGTCGTCGACCTTTTCGATGCGCTCGATATTGCGGTCGAAGCCGAGGTCGCTGAAGTACGGGAAGCTGACCGGGTAAGCCTTGCGGAACGGATCGTCGCGATCGAGCATCCGGCGGAACGTGAAGACCACGTCGTCGGCCTGGAACGGGCGGGTCGGCTTGAACCATGCGGTCGTCTGGAATTTCACGCCGCGCCGCAGGTGGAACGTGTAGATGCGCTGGTCGGCCGACACGTCCCAACTGGTCGCCAGGCCCGGCTCGAGATCGAGCGTGCCGCGCCGGAACTGCACGAGTTCGTTGTAGATCGTATGCGTACTCGCGTCGAAATCGGTGCTGGTCGTGTGCTGGCCGGGATCGAAACCGGCCGGGCTGCCTTCGCTGCAGAACACGAGCGTGCTGCCGGCCGGTGCGGCAAGCGCATGCGACGCGGCCCCGGCCAGCATCAGCGACGCGGCGATGCAGCGAAGCGCGCTCGCGAACGGCGACGCGTTGCGCGCGCGACGCGCGGCGGGCGGGATCAAGCGGATTTTCATGGCGATAGAAAGGGATGGATGGCGGTCATACGAATGAAGACGGACGATCTTCGCGCCTGTCCCGCCGATCGCGAACCAATCGATTCGGTATTGCTTATCGCCATCGCTGCATCCCGGCGCCGCCGCGCAAAAACGTCCGCGCAAGCGTCGGGGCAGACCCGCCGTCATCCGGCCCCGTGCAGGTTCCGCGGAATCGGCGCATCGTATCGGTTGGCTGACCGGACGCCGGCGCACGCGCGCCGGGATCCGCCGCCTGCGCACCGCCCATACCAGGAGGACACACGATGCCTGACAGCCCCGATACGCAATCGCGCCCCGTGAAGACGCCGGGCCCCGACCATCCGATCACGGTCTCGCCGCATCCGTCGCGGGTGGTCGTCACCGTGGCCGGCCGGGTCGTCGCCGATACGCAGCGTGCGCTGGCGCTGCGCGAGGCCACCTACCCGGCCGTGCTGTACATTCCGCGCGAGGACGCCGACATGACGCTGCTGCAACGCACCGACCATGCGACGTACTGCCCGTACAAGGGCGACTGCGCGTACTACTCGATCCCGGCCGGCGGCGAGCGCGCGGTCAATGCGGTGTGGACGTACGAACGTCCGTATCCGGCCGTCGAAGCGATTCGCGGACACCTCGCGTTCTATCCCGATCGCGTCGATTCGATCGTCGACAGCGCGGCCGACCCGGATTGAGCGTCCGCGGCATCCTGCCGGCCCCGCCGCCGCAGTGATGCGACGCGCATCGCACGGGCCGCTTCCGTACTGCGCCGCGGCTGATTTGCATATGCGGATTCGTTGGTTGGCCGCCGGCCCGCGCCGACGTATCGTGCGGAGTCCGGCAGGGACCGTCCCGTTGCGCGCATCGCCCGCATCCGGCCCCGCCGTGCGCCGACCGCGCCGCATTCCGCGCGCGGCCCGCTTTCCGCACGCAGGACGCTTCAATGAACGACACAACGACACCGGCGAACCCGCGTCGCCGCCAGTGGCTGCAACACACGGCCGCCGGGCTCGCCGGCCTCGCGCTCGGGCCGCTCGCGAACCTGCCCGCACACGCGCAGGGCAGCGGCACACGGCTGCGCGTGGGCTTCCAGAAATACGGCAACTTCGTCGTGCTCAAGGCGCGCGGCACGCTCGAGAAGCGGCTCGCGAGCCAGGGCGTCGCCGTGCAGTGGCTCGAGTTTCCGGCCGGCCCGCAATTGCTCGAAGGGCTGAATGCCGGCGCGGTCGACGTCGGCACGGTCGGCGAGACGCCGCCGATCTTCGCGCAGGCGGCCGGCGTCGATTTCGTCTACATCGGCAACGAGCCGCCGGCCCCGCAAGGCGAGGCGATCGTCGTGCTGCCCGATTCGCCGATCCGCACGGTCGCGCAGCTGCGCGGCAAGAAAGTCGCGTTCAACAAGGGCTCGAACGTCCACTACCTGCTCGTGAAGGCGCTGCAGCACGCGGGCCTCACGTATGCCGACATCCAGCCGATCTACCTGACGCCCGCCGACGCGCGCGCCGCGTTCGTCCAGCGCAGCGTCGACGCGTGGGTGATCTGGGATCCGTATCTGGCGGCCGCCGAGCGGCAGCTCGGCGCGCGCGTGGTGGCGAACGGCGAAGGGCTCGTGCGCAATACCCAGTACTACCTCGCGGCGCGCAAGTATGCGTCCGCGCAGCCGCAGGTGCTGCGCGCGCTGCTCGACGAAGTCGATGCGGTCGACCGCTGGGGGCGCGACCACATTCCCGAGGTCGCCGCGCAACTGTCGCCGCTCGTCGGTCTCGACGCGCCGACGCTCGAAGTCGCGCTCAAGCGCACCGGCTACGGCGTGCAGCCGATCGCCGATGCGACGATCGCCTATCAGCAGAACATCGCCGACGCGTTCAGCACGTTGAAGCTGATTCCCGGCAAGGTCACGGTCGCCGACGCGCGCTGGCACACGACGCCCGCATGACGCGGCGCGACGCACTGGACCGATGCCGTTATCGTGACGGCGTCGCGCCGATCCGCTTCCACTCGTCGTAGTCGGTGACGAGGCCCGCTTCGTCGACCGCAATATCGGCCGCGTAGGTACCGCTCTCGTAGCGATACACGCGCTCCGCCGTTCGCGTATAGCGCTGCTCGCCGCGCAAGACGTCGAAGTCCGGGAAGCGCAGCCATGCAGTCCGGATGGCGGCCGACTCGCCGATACGCAGCCCGAGCCGCCGGATCGGCAGCGTATTGGTCGACGGGCTGAAGCCGAGATCGACGTCGGTCGCGCCGTCGAGAGACGGTGCGTCGATCCCCTGGATCGTCCACCGTCCGTTGTCGCATGCGATATCCAGCTGCTGCGGCGCCGCGCCGAGCCAGCGCGTCACGCGCGCGGCACGCGTCAGCCAGTCGGCGCCGCACGCGATCGCATAGTCGATGCGAAACGGCGTACCGTCGATCGCGCCCGCGACCGAACCCGACAGGTCGATCCCGGCGGGCGTCTCGACGAGCCGGCACCATTCGGCCGCCTGCCACGTCTGCACGATCTGCCACGCGACGCATCGCGTGCGCGCCGGTTCGTTCGCGTGCGTCATGTTGTCGTCTCCCGTTTGCCGATTGCGGTCGATCGGCGTGTGCGCGTCGCGCTGCCGCGTCGATCGAATGCAAAAACGGATTGTCGCTCATGGCGCCGGCAGGACGTGCGGTTTCGACGACGAATCGTCGGTCGGGCCGGCCTGCACGGTGCATCCGCGCCGGCCTCCACAGGAACGTGCGCAACCCCGTTCGCACACGCCGATCTCGAAAGCGGAACACACGCCCGGCGGCACCATCCGCCTCGCATCGCCGCAATGCTTCGGCGAAGTCGTGATTCCGAAGGCGCCGATGCACATCCGCACGCTGTACCCGCAACTGCGCATCGATCTCGTGCTGAACGACAACATCGTCGACCTGCTGAAAAAGGAACTGCCCGCGCTGTTGCAGAAACCGGCGCGCTAACGACGGCCGGCCCCCCCGTCGTCACGCCTGCAGCGACTTCCCGGGCTCCTTCGCGTGCGCGTCGACTTCCATCTGATAGAAACGCGCGCTGACGAAGCCGAACAGCGTCCAGCCCGCGAACACGCACAGGCCGCCGAGCATCAGCGCCTGCTCGCCGGAGCTGAACAGCGCATAGAAGCTGTACGCGGTCGCCACCATCGCGATCACGTTGGTCACCAGCGCCTTGGCCGGCGGCACGTTCGCGATCTTCTGGATCGTGATCAGCGCGGCCATCGACATCACGTAGGGCACCAGGTTCGTCACGACCGCGAGATCGACGATCTTCTGGAACTGGCTGCTCAGTTCCGGGCTGATCGTCATCAGCGCGAGCGCGACCTGCGCGGCGAGCAGGATCACCATCCCCACGATCGGCGTGCCGGTGCGCGTCGCGCGTGCGAATACCGGCAGGAAATAGCCGACGTCCGCCGAGCTCTTGAATACCTGCGCGACCGTGAACTGCCAGCCGAGCAGCGAGCCGATGCACGCGATCACCATCAGCGCGGTAACGATCGTGCCGACCGTCGGCGTGAACATCGTCGCGAATGCGATGCCGAACGGCGCATTCGACTTCGCGAGAATCGCATTGGGCACGATGCCCGCGATCACGTTGGTCGACACGATGTAGAACACCGCCGATGCGATCGTGCCGCCGAGCACGGCGATCGGCACGTTGCGCTCCGGATTCTCGACGGCGTCCGAGTTCGCGCACGCCGATTCGAGCCCGAGAAACGCCCACAGCGTCACCGCGATCGAACTGCCGACCGCCGGCCCGAACGGCAGGTTCTGCGGATTCCATGCGGCGCCCCACGTGGCGGCGCTGAACCAGAACCAGCCGATCAGCGACACGACGACGACCGGGATGATCACCCCCCACACGGTGACGGCGCCGATGCGGCCGGTGATGCGCGAGCCGCCGAAGTTCGCGACCGTCGTCAGCACCAGCAGGAAGATCGTCCACAGGCCCGTCTGCAGCGGCGTCAGCGTCGCGTTGAACAGCACGGTGCCGTAGCCGACCGCCGTGACGCCGATCGCGACGTTCGCGATCACGAGCGACAGCCCGTACGTGTAGTTCGCCATGTAGTTGCCGGCCTTGCCGAACGCGTATTCCGCATAGCCGCCCATCCCGCCCGGCTTGCGGCTCAGCATCCCGCAGCGCGCGAACGCATACGCGAGCGCGAGCGAGCCGCCGGCCGTGACGATCCACGACAGCAGCGAGATCGTGCCGACCTGCGCGAGCTTCGACGGCAGCAGGATGATGCCGGAGCCCATCATGTTGACCGCCGTGAGGATCGTCAGCTGCCAGACGTTCATCCGGTTCTTCGGCGCGGCCGCCGGGGCCGCATCGGACATGCGCGCTGCGTTTTCCATGATGTCGATCCTTCGGGGTGAGGCCGTCGCCGGCCGGTCGATCAGGCGGTCAGGCAGTACACGCGGTACGTGCCGTCCTCGACTTCCACGCCGTGCGTGTCGTGCGCGAATCCCGGGAAGCGCCGGTCGTACGCTTCGAGCGCCTTCAGATAGCCGAGCACCGGGCCGCCGGCCGGCCCTGCGTCCTCGCCCGGCATCAGCAGCGGAATGCCCGGCGGATACGGCACGACGCCCGTCGCCACCGTGCGCCCCGCCAGTTCGTCGAGCGTGACCTGCTCGACACGGCCCTGCACCAGATGCTCGTATGCGCGCACCGGACTCATCTCGGGCCGCGGCAGGATCGAGAACGCCTCCGACATCAGCCGCGTCGTGCCGAGCTGCTCCATCGCCGCAAACATCGTGTCGGCGAGATCCTTCAGCCCCATGCCCGCATAGCGCGCGCCATGCTCCTTCACGAGCGACGGAATCGCGAGATCGAGCGGCAGGTTCGCGTCGTAGTCGCGCTTGAAATCGCACAGCGCGCTGACGAGCGAGCCCCACTTGCCCTTCGTGATGCCGATCGAGAACAGGAACAGGATCGTGAAATCGGTCGTCTTCTCGACCACGATGCCGCGCGCATCGAGATACGCGGTCACAACGCTCGCCGGAATCCCGACCGGCATCAGGCCGCCGGCCGGCGCGACGCCCGGTGTGACGATCGACACCTTGATCGGGTCGAGCATGCAGTAGCCGTCCTCGATGTTGCCGAACCCGTGCCACTGCGCGCCGGGCCGCAGCACCCAGCATGACGGATCGGTCGCGAGCAGTTCGGGCGGCGCATCGTGGAACGGCAGCGTGCGGCCGGTGCGCGTCTCGAGCACGGTATCGGGCTGCCAGCATTCGAAGAACCAGTCGCCCTTCGCCGCATACTCGCCGTTCATCCGCGCGATCATCTGCCGGAACGCGACGGCCTCCTCGATCGACTCGCGCGTCAGCGCTTCGCCGCCGGGGCCGTCCATCATCGCGGCCGCCACGTCGTTCGACGCGATGATCGCGTAGTTCGGCGACGTCGACGCGTGCATCATGAACGTTTCGTTGAATTGACCATGCGGAATCGGCTTGCGTCCGTCGCGCACGTGGATGTACGACGCCTGCGACAGCGCGGTCAGCAGCTTGTGCGTCGACTGCGTCGCGAACACCGTGGGCCGGTCCGCATGATGGTCGCGCGGGTCGCCGTGCATCGCATGGCGGTCGCGATAGATCGGGTTGAAGCGCGCGTAGCCGTACCAGGCTTCGTCGAAGTGCAGCCGGTCGACGCTCGCGCCGAGCAGTTCCTCGACGCGCGTGACGTTGTAGCACAGGCCGTCGTACGTCGAATTGGTGACGATCGCGTGTTTCGGCTGGCGATCGGCGAGCCCGGCCGCGAGCGGATTCGACGCGATCGCGTCGCGGATCGCCGTCTGCGTGAGTCGCTCGGACGCGATCGGCCCGATGATCCCGTAGCGGTTGCGGGTCGGCACCAGGTAGGTCGGGATGGCGCCGGACATCGTCATCGCATGTTCGGCCGACTTGTGGCAGTTGCGGTCGCACAGCGCGATCTGGTCTCGGCTCACGCTTGCCATCAGGATGATGCGGTTCGACGTCGACGAGCCGTTCGTCACGTGATACGTGCGATGCGCGCCGAATACGCGCGCCGCGTAGCGCTCGCTGTCGCCGATCGGCCCCGAGTGATCGAGCAGCGAACCGAGTTCGCCGACCGAGATCGACAGGTCGGAGCGGAACAGCGATTCGCCGAAATATTCGAAGAACGCGCGGCCGACCGGCGACTTCAGGAAGCCCGTGCCGCCCGTGTGGCCGGGTGTGTGCCACGAGTATTCGTACACGCGCGAGAACCGCGCCAGTGCGCCGAACATCGGCGGCAGCACGGTCGAGCGATAGCGTTCGATCGCCGCGTGAATGCGTCCGCCGATGAAGTCCGGGGTGTCTTCGAGCAGCCACACGAAATCGTCGACCTGGCCCATCACGGCCGCCGGCACCGACGACGCGACGCTGCGGTCGGCCAGCAGGAAGATCGGCACATTGCCGTTGCGCCGGCGGATTGCATCGACGACCGACTCGGAAGGCTCGTGGCCGTCCACGCCGAGATCCCAGTCGAGCAGCACGCACTGGATCGACGGGTCGGAGCGGATCAGCACGATCGCGTCGTCGGCGGACGTGGCCGTGAGCACGTCGATGTCGCGCTGCGCGAGTTCCGCGCTCAGCGTGCGGACCGCCCGCCCCGCCGCCGTTTCCTGCGAAATCTCGTCGTCGACCAGCAACGCGCGCATGCCGAGACGACGAATGCCACCGCCGGAGATGTTCATGATGTTGCCCTCGCTGTTCCGATGCTTCGATTGGTCTGTTTCGTCCCACGAGCACGCGGACAGCCGACCACGGGCGCGACATGAGACGCTCGCCATTCCGGTTTGCTTTGCCATCCAATTCGGTGGCGACTATGCCATAGATGCCGGTCGATGAAAAGCAAGCGATTCGGATAAACCGTCGCCTGTTTTTAAACCGGCTTTCACGCGCCGTTCATTTTGATGTGCAATGCAGCATGCCATTTCACGTCGCGCCGGATCATTTTCATTCCGTAATGAAGCATGTATATCCGATCGATTGAATTCGCGGGATTTTGTTGCTACGATCGGCTGCGCCGGGACGTATGCGGCGCCGGCTTCGGCGCTGCGCGGCGCATTCCGGCCGATTCGGCATTCGCGGGAGCATTTTCAAGCGGCAACGGCGTCTGTCGGATTTGAAGCGCGCCGTTGCGACTCCCGTTTTCCTGACATTAACGGGAGAATTCGCGTGAGCCTGTTGAAAATCGCAGTCGAACCGTCCCTGACCGGCGCCTTTCTGACCACGCACGAACAGGTCGACGTATTCCATACCGATTTTACGAATATCGCCGCAATAGTCGTCGGGATTGATGCGGCGCCGAAAATTCTGCAGGCGGTCGAACGAACCGGATTCGCGATTCCGTTCTTCGTCGCGGTCGAGCCCGGCCAGGAAGTCCCGCCGTCGATCTTGCCGAACGCAAACGGCGTGATCCAGCTCGGGCACGGCGGCCGGCATTACTACGGCCGGCAGATTTCCGCCGCCGCCGAGATCTACAGCGAAGCGCTGCTGCCGCCGTTCTTCAAGGTGATGCGCGAATACGTGCAGCGCGGCTACGTCGAATTCGACTGCCCCGGCCATCAGGGCGGCCAGTTCTTTTCGAGCCACCCGCTCGGGCGGACGTTCTTCGACTTCTTCGGCGAAACGCTGTTTCGCGCCGATCTGTGCAACGCCGACGTCCGGCTCGGCGACCTGCTGATCCACGAAGGCCCCGCGCTCGAGGCGCAGCGCAACGCGGCGCGGATCTACAACGCGGACAAGACCTGGTTCGTGCTGAACGGCACGTCGATGTCGAACAAGGTCGTCACGAGCGCACTGCTCGCGCCCGACGATCTCGTGCTGTTCGACCGCAACAACCACAAGTCCGTGCACCTCGGCGCGCTGGTGCTGTCGGGCGCGCGGCCCGTTTACCTCGAAACCGCGCGCAATGCGTGGGGGCTGATCGGCGGCGTCGACAGCGCAGCGCTCGACGAAACGCGGATCCGCGACGCGATCCGCGAAGTCGCGCCCGAACGCGCCGACCTGCCGCGCCCGTTCCGGCTCGCGGTGATCCAGCTCGGCACCTACGACGGCACGATCTACAACGCGCGCGAGATCGTCGACCGGATCGGCCGACTGTGCGACTACATCCTGTTCGACTCGGCGTGGGTCGGCTACGAGCAGTTCATCCCGATGATGCAGGATTGCTCGCCGCTGATGCTGGCGCTCGGCCCGGACGATCCCGGCATCTTCGTCACGCAGTCGGTGCACAAGCAGCAGGCCGGGTTCTCGCAGACGTCGCAGATCCACAAGAAGGACCGCCACATCGAAGGCCAGAAGCGCTTCTGCGATCACCGGCGCTTCAACAACGCGTACATGATCCACGCGTCGACGAGCCCGTTCTATCCGATGTTCGCGGCGCTCGACGTCAATGCGCAGATGCACGCGGGTCCGGCCGGCAAGCGGCTGTGGCGCGACTGCGTCGCGCACGGCGTCGACGCGCGCAAGCTGCTGCTGAAGACCTGCCGCCAGATCCGGCCGTTCGTGCCGCAGACCGTCGACGGCCGGCCGTGGGCCGACTACCCGACCGGGCAGATCGTCGACGACCTGCGCTTCTTCCGCTTCCATCCGGCCGACGCGTGGCACGGCTTCGAAGGCTATGCGAACGACCAGTATTTCGTCGACCCGTGCAAGCTGCTGCTGACGACGCCCGGCATCGATCGCGACACGCACGCTTACGCGCCGTTCGGCGCGCCGGCGCCGATCCTCGCGCGCTATCTGCGCGAGCACGGCGTCGTGCCCGAGAAGGCCGACCTGTACACGATCCTGTTCCTGCTCACGCCGTCCGAGAGCTTCGGCAAGCTGCAGCACCTGATCGCGCATCTCGCGCAGTTCGAACGCCATCTCGACCAGGACACGCCGCTGCGCGACGCGATTCCGTCGCTGTGCGAAGCATATCCGGAGCTGTACGGCGACATGCGCCTGCGTCAGCTGTGCCAGCGGATGCACGACTTCTATCGCGGCCATGACATGAAGCATCTGCAGAAGCAGATGTTCCGGCGCGCGCAGTTCCCGAAGCAGGCGATGCTGCCGCAGGCCGCGAACGCCGAACTGGTCCGCAACCACGTCGAGCTGGTCGCGCTCGACCGCATCGAAGGCCGGATCGCGGCCGAAGGCGCGCTGCCCTATCCGCCCGGCATCTTCTGCGTGGTGCCCGGCGAAGCATGGGGCGGGCCGGCGCTCGACTATTTCCGCGCGCTGGAAGCGGGGATCAACACGCTGCCGGGTTTCGAACCCGAAATCCAGGGCGTGTACCTGCAGACGAAGCCGGACGGCACGCGGCAGGCGTTAGCGTACGTGGTCGCGAACGACACGCACGAATCGCGGTAGCGACGCCGTGGTCGCGCCGTCCCGCGCGAAACTTGCGCGCGGCGCGCGCCTGCGGTAGCGTGCTGCTTTCCGGGATAACCGAAGCCTCGCGTCGAAACCCATCCGTCGATTCGATCCGATGCGGCCCGTCCTTGCCGACGCCGTCGCGTCGTGCGTACAGGAGGGGTTTCCGTTGGACACTCGCGTTTACCTGCTCAGCGCCGCCGTATTTCTGGCCGGCGTCGCCGAAAACATCTGCGTCGGCATCCTGCCGGCCCTCTCCGCCGGCCTGCACGTGTCGGTCGCAGCCGCCGGCCAGCTCACCACGATTTTTTCCGCCGTGTTCGCCCTGGCCGCGCTCGTCGCGGCCGCATGCATCGCGCGCGTCGAGCGGCGCACCGCGCTGCTCGCGTCGCTCGGCGCGTTTGCGGCCGCGAACCTGCTCGCCGCGGCCAGCCCCTGCTATGCGAGCCTGTTCGCCGCGCGCGTGCTGATGGCCGCGAGCTGCGCGACGCTGATCCTCGTCGCGACGCGGTTCGCGGCCGAACTCGCGCCGCCGTCGCAGCGCGGCCGCGCGATCGGCATCGTGTTCATGGGGATCAGCGCATCGCTCGTGCTCGGCGTGCCGATCGGGATGCGCATTGCCGACTGGGCCGGCTGGCGGGCGGTATTCACGTCGATCGCGCTGCCCGCGCTACCCCTCAGCGTGTGGCTCGCGCACCGGCTGCCGCGCAGCGCGAGCCTGCCGGCTTCCGAAGCCGCTGCCGCGCCGTACCGCGCGGTGCTCGGCCGCCCGCGGCTGCTGGCCGCGCAATGCGTGTCGATCGCGATGATCGGCGGGCACTTCACGCTGTTCGCCTATCTCACGCCGTACCTGCAGGCCGTGCTGTCGCCGGGCGCGGCCGCGCTCGAAAGCCTGTATGTCGCGTTCGGTGTCGCCGGCGTGACCGGCGCGTGGCTCGGCGGGCTGCTGTCCGACCGGCTCGGCGCCTCGCGCGCGCTGTGCGCGTGCCCCGCGGCGTTTCTCGTCGCGATGGCGATGCTGCCGGCCGCCGGCGCATCGCCGTTCGCGTTCGTGCCCGCGATGATGCTGTGGGGCGCCATCAGCTGGTCGATCTCGCCGATCGTGCAGAACTACCTGATCCACGCCGCGCCGTCGCTGGCCGATGCGAGCGTCGGCATCAACGTGTCCGCGATGCACGCGGGCGTTGCACTCGGTTCGGCGTTCGGCGGCGTGCTGGTCGGGCGCGATGCGCTGCTCGCCACGCCGTGGGCCGGTTGCGCGCTCGTCGCCGTCGCGCTCGGGTGCGCATGCGTCGCGGCGCGGTCGCTGCGGCAAACGGCGCGCGCGTCGTGAACGGCACGCTGTGCGTTGCTCGCCGGGCGCGGCCATCATGCCGATCCGATCGCTCGGTCCGCTGCGAACCGCCTTCGTCCTCGCCCGCGCCGTCTCCGCCGCGTCACCACGCCTGCCGATAGATCGCCAGTGCGTCGGCCTCCGTCACCTCGCGCGGATTGTTCACGAGCAGCCGCGTCTGCAGCATCGCATCCGACGCCATCCTCGGCAGGTCGCCTTCGCCGATCCCGACCTCGCGCAGCGTCCGCGGTATGCCGGTCGCGACGATCAGCCGGTCGATCTCGTCGATCAGCGCCTGCGTCCTCGCTTCGTCGCTGCCCGTCGCCGCCGGCGCGACGATCGCCGCGAGTTCCGCATACAGCGGCGCGGCGGCCGGCGCGTTGAAGCGCAGCACGTGCGGCAGCACGAGCGCATTCGACAGCCCGTGCGGCACATGGAAGATGCCGCCGACCGGATACGCGAGCGCATGCACGGCCGCGACCGGCGCGTTCGCGAACGCCTGCCCCGCGAACATCGCGCCGACCAGCATCGCCTCGCGCGCGTGCCGGTCGCGGCCGTCGTCGCAGGCCGCGAGCAGGTTGCGCGACAGCAGCGTCAGCGCCTGAACGGCCAGCATGTCGGAGACCGGGTTCTTCAGCCGCGACGACGTATAGGCCTCGATCGCATGCACCATCGCGTCGATGCCGGTGGCGGCCGTCGCCGCGCGCGGCAGCCCGAGCGTCAGCTCGGCGTCGAGAATCGCGACGTCCGCGAACAGCTGCGGCGACACGACGCCCATCTTGCGCGCCTCGCCGACCGTGACGATCGACACGGCCGTCACCTCCGAACCGGTGCCGGCCGTGGTCGGCATCTGCACGAGCGGCAGCCGCGCGCTCGCGACCTTGTCGACGCCGTACATGTCGGCGAGCGGCTGCTGCCCCGGCGCGAGCACCGCGATCAACTTCGCGACGTCCATCGACGAACCGCCGCCAAGGCCGAGCACGATTTCCGCGTCGGCCGCGACGGCGCGCGCGGTCGCGTCGAGCACCACCTGTTCGGGCGGATCGGCGATCACGTCGTCGATCACCGTGACCTGCCAGCCGTGCGCGGCCAGGCTCTCGAGCGCGGGCGCGAGCACGCCGCTGCGATGCAGGAACGCATCGGTGACGACGCACAGCCGCGCGAGCGCCGGAAAGCGCTCGCGCAGCAGCGCGCCAAGCCGGCGCGCCGCGCCGAATTCGACGATCTGCGTCGGGACGGTACGGAATTGAAACGGGTTCATCGGACCTCTCCGGGTGGCGTCGCCGTGCCGATGTCGGGCTGCACCATGAAGCGCGTCACGTCGCGGCGATCGAGCAACGGAATGATCGCCCCGACGCCGATCCGCTGGAAATGCGGCGTTTCCCGATGCACGTCCAGCCCGTCCGCGTCGCGGTATCGCTCGAGGATCAGGATATGGTCGGGATCGTCCGGCGCGCGGAAATACGCGTAGTCGAGATTCTTCGGTTCCGCGCGCGTCGCCGGCGCGAGTTCGGCGAGCAGTTCGATCACGCGGTCGCCCTGGCCCGGTTTCGCGTAGTAATGCACGATGACCTGCAGATAAGGTTCGTTCATGCTGCCCTCCCAGGAGGTGGATGAGATGCGCCCGTCACGACGGGTCGAGATTCCACAACGCGCTGTCGCTCGTCGACACCGCGACCGCGCCGTGCCGGCGCGCGCTGCGCACGTCGTCCGCATTGCAGACGAAGCCCGACGCGACGATCGGCGGCAGCGCCTGTCGGTCGGCGTCGCCCAGGTGCGCGAGCATCGGCGCCGGCATCAGCTGCACGAGGTTCGGATCGCTCTGCTCGATCGCCTTCACGCTGCGCGGCCAGGTCGAGCGGTCGGTCACGAAAACTTTCTGCATCGTCATCAGCCCGGCGCGGTTCGCGCGCTGGATCGTCGCGACGCGCGTCGACACGACGCTCGCGACGCCGATATCGGCCAGATACTCGACGCCGCCTTTGTCCTGCGAGAGCCCGTCGCAGCTGTCGATGTTGACGATCACGAACTTGCCGGCCCGCGCGAGCGCCGTGACGACCGCCTGCAGCCGGCGCAGGTCGACGTTCGCGACGATGCCGACCTCGGCCGCGCTGTCGACGAAGCGGTCGGCCTGCTCGGCGCCGTACAGCGTGGCGATGACGGGATGACGGGCGAGACGCGCGCCCAGCGACTTGTCCATGACGTTCAGCGGTCGACGTGCGGGCCGGTCTCGTCGCCGAGACCGAGCTTGCCGGGGTTGAGGATATGCGTCGGATCGAGCGCGCGCTTCACCGCCTGCAATACCGGAAACGCAGTGCCCAGCGAATCGCGCATGTACGGCGAACGCAGCAGCCCGACGCCGTGGTGATGACTCAACGCCGCATTGTATTGGATCAGCACCGCGTTCGCTGCGTCCCACGCGGCGCGATACCAGGCGGCCCGCTGCTCGACCGCGACGTCGCCGCGCAGCGAAAAATACAGGCACGCGCCGTCCGCATAGGCATGCGACTGGTGCGCGGAACCGGCCAGCGTGCCGGGCACCGCTTGCAGCGCGGCCACAACGTCGTGATAGATCGCCGCGAGATCGCGCCAGCGGCCGCACATCTCCAGCGTGTCGGCGACGAAGCCCGGGCTGCGCTTGAAGCCTTCCGCGCTCTTGCCGGTCAGGTAGCGCGTGTCGAGCCAGCGCTCGAAGATCGCGTCGCCGTCGAGCCGGCGCCCGCCCGCTTCGCACACCTGCGCGCTGATTGCCAGTACCGCGTCGACGATCTCGCGCGCGCCTTCGTCGGCGATCAGCAGCACGTTCGTATCGGGCAGCCCGAACTGCACGCCGCTTTCGAGCGCATCGTAGAGCCGCAGCGCCGCCGGGTTCGCGCCGCGCTGCAGGATTTCGCGGCACGCATCGAGGCCGGCCGCGAAGGTGTCGAAGCCGTATGCGATCGCGCGTCCGTAATCGGGCAGCCGATGCAGCTTCAGGCGCGCGCGCACGATGATGCCGAGCGTGCCCTCGCTGCCGATGAACAGCTGCTGCAGGTCGGGGCCGACCGCCGCGCGCGAATAGCCGCCGACGGTGATCAGGCTGCCGTCCGCGAGCACGACGTCCATCCCGAACACCATGTCCTCGATCTTGCCGTAGCGCGTCGACAACTGCCCCGCGCCGCGGCACGCGATCCAGCCGCCGATCGTGCTGATCCCGAACGACGACGGCCAGTGCCCCATCGTCAGCGCGTGCTCGCGCTGGATCGTTTCCTCGAACACGTCGCCGAACATGCCGGCCTCGACCTCGACGATCTGGCTTTGCGCATCGACGCCGATCAGCCGGTTCAGCGCGCACACGTCGAGCACGATGCCGCCGCGCACCGGCAGCGCCGCGCCCGTCACGTTGCTGCGGCCGGCCGACGCCGTCACCGGAATCGACGCCGCGTGCGCGATGCGCATCACGGCCTGCACCTGCGCGACCGTCGACACGCGCACGATCGCCGCATGCGGCGTCGCAGGACGGCCGGCCGTCTCCGTCACCATCGACGCGGCCCACCAGTCGCGCGTCCACGCGACGACGTCGGCGGGCTGCGTGAGCACTTCGTCGGCCACCGCGCGCAGCGCGTCGACCTGCTGTGCCGACAGCGCGACCGGCGCGCGCTGCATGCCGGCCTCGACGGCCGCGCCGCCTGCCGCCGGCAGGTTCAGCGAATAAGGCGGCGGCGTATGCGCGCCGACGACGTAGTTGCCGCGGTTGTAGCCGCGCTTGATGGCTTCCTTGCTGATCATCCGTTTTCTCCCATGAGGATGGCTTTTTCGAGTGCGACGGCGGCGACGTAGTCGCGCACCTGACTGGCGACGGCTGCATCGGACAGGCCGAGCTCCGCCTTGAGGATGGCGCCGACGCGCGGCGCCGCGCGCGCCGAAGCGTCGCGCGCCATCAGACGCGCACGCGTGCGGCGCGACAGCACGTCGTCGACGCTGCGCGCGAACTCGTGGCGCACCGCGTAGACCACTTCCGCTTCGCTGTACGGCAGCCCGTCGACGATCGGCGCGAGCAGCGACGGCGTCGCGTCGGCGATGTCGCTGACGAAGCGCGCCTCGGTGCCGTAGCGCTCGCCGAGATGCGCGGCAAGCCCGCCCGACGCGACGATCGCCTGCGCGTCGTAGCCGGCCGCGCCGAGCAGGTAGGCCGATTTCGTGCGGCAGCGCGTGGCGCGGCCGAGCAGCCTGCCGACCGTATCGATGGTCTGCTCGGCCATGTGCCGCGACGTCGTCAGCTTGCCGCCGACGATCGTCACGAGCCCGTCCGGCGCGACGCGGATCTCGTGATTGCGCTTCATCTCGATCGTCTTGCCGCCCGGCGGCCCGACCAGCGGCCGGCATCCGGCGATGCTGCCGACCACGTCGTCCGCGCACAGGTCGGTCTTCAGCGCGGAGCGCGCGCCTTCGAGCAGGAAATCGAGCTCGCGCCGCGTGCAGTGCACGTCGTCGAGATCGCCGTCGTAGTCTTCGTCGGTCGTGCCGAGATACGACACGTTGCCCCAGCGCGTGATCGTCGCGCGCCGGTTGCGGCCCGGTACCGGGATCGTCACCGTGCAGTCGTTGCGGATCTTCAGCCACGGAATCGCGACATGCACGCCCTTGGCGGGGCGCACCTGCAACGCCGACGCATCGCCGTTGCGCGCGCCGGTCCAGTCGCGCAGCCAGACGCCGGTCGCCATCACGACGACGCGCGCGCGCACGCGCCGCTCGCGTCCGTCCGCATGCACGATCGCGCCGTCGACCTTGCCGTGGCCGTCGCGCGTCAGCGCGACGACGCGCGCATGGTTCGCGACCGCCGCACCATGAAACGCGGCCGTGCGCACGAGGTTCAGCGTGAGCCGCGCATCGTCGACGCGCGCGTCGAAATACATGAAGCCGCCGGTCAGCCAGGTTTCGTCGAAGGTCGGGCAATGCGACAGCACTTCCGCCTTGGTCAGCTTCTGGTGCAGGATGCCCTCGCGCCAGCCGCCGGCGATGTCGTAGGTCCACAGCAGGCTTTCGAAGGCCTTCGCGAGGCGCGGGTCGAACACGCCTTCGCGCTCCATCACCGGAAACAGGAACGGCAGCCGCTGCACCAGATGGCGCGCGTTGCGCCGCAGACGCTGCCGTTCGAGCAGCGAATGGCGCACGAGCCCGAGATTGCCCTGCTCGATGTAGCGCAGCCCGCCGTGCACCATCTTCGACGACTTCGACGACGTGCCGGACGCGAAGTCGCTCTTCTCGACGAGCGCGACGCGCAGCCCGCGCAGGCTCGCGTCGAGCGCCGCGTAGGCGCCCGTCACGCCGCCGCCGACGATCAGCACGTCGAACGCGTCGGTCTCGAGGCGCGCCAGATGGTCGTCGCGGTTCGCCCGCAGCGGCTCGGTGCCCGTCATGTCGGCCCGGTCCGCCCGGGGCTTTCTGGATGGCAGGAACATCATGCTGGTTGTTCTCCGTGCTTACGCATGAGCAAAATCGGCTGCGTGCGCCAGCTCGGACGCGATCCGCGCATGCCATGCCGCGCGCCGCCGCTGCCGACTGTCCGCATCGATCGACGGCTCGAACACGGCATCGGTGACGAGCGTCGCGCAGGCCGCGTCGAGCGAATCCCACAGCAGCCCGGACGCACCCGCGAGAAACGCCGCGCCGCGCAGGCTCGCGCGATCGCCTGCGCGGATCCGCCGCACCGGCACGCCGCTCACGTCGGCCTGGATCTGCAGCAGCGTATCGCTGCCTGCGAGGCCGCCGCCGACGATCAGCTCGGACACGTCGGCCCGCGCGACCGCGCGGTTGGCCTCCATGCACGACGCGACCGAATGCGCGATGCCCTCCAGCACCGCATACGCGACTTCGGCCTGCGTCGTCGCAATCGAGATGCCCGACAGCAGCGCGCGCGCATTCGGCTCCATCCGCGGCACGCGCAGGCCCGTCAATGCCGGCACGAAGGTCACGCCGCGCGACGAATTCACGGTGCCCGCGAGCGTGCTGATCTGCGCCGGATCGTCGAACCAGCGCAGCTTCTCGCAGATCCAGCGCAACGCGGAGCCGGTCGTCGCGACGAAGGTCTCGAGCGAGTAATGCGACACGCCGCCGTGCCGGCGCGCGGTCATCGCGAGCGTGCCGTCGTGCGCGTCGCCGGGTTCCGCCCGGCCACCGACCTCGGGCCGCGTCGTGCCCGTCAGCAGATCGACGAAACTGCCCGTGCCATGCACGCACATCGCGTGGCCGCGCTCGACGCAGCCGAGGCCGATCGCGCCCGCGAACTGGTCGCCCGCGCATGCGAGGATCGGCACGTCGATGCCGAGTACGTCGGCGCGCGTGCGGCCGAACGCGTCGGCGTCCTCGCGCAGCGCCGGCAGCAGCTCGCGCGGAAAGCCCAGCGCATCGATCCAGCGGTCGAAATAGCGATGCTCGCCGAGCAGGTAAGCGCTCGCGGACGTCGCGTTCGTCGGCGTCGTCACGCATGCGCGCGCATCGGACAGATGCCACAGCAGCCAGGTATCGATCGTGCCGAACGCGAGCCGGCCCGCGCGATGCGCGTCGGCCACCGGTTGCGACGTGCGCAGCTGATGCACGGCCCACAGATACGGCGAGCGCACGCCGGCCGGCCGTCCGACGCGCGGCAGCAGCTCGCGGTCCCAGTCGGCCGCGAGCCGGTCGAGCTCGTCGGCATGGCGCGTGTCCTGCCAGACCATCGCCGGCACCAGCGCGCGTCCGGTGTGCGCGTCCCACAGCACGGCGGTCGCGCGCTGCGTCGCCAGCGCGAGCGCGACGACGTGCACGTGCTGTTCGCGCGCTTGCGCGAGCGTCGCGCGGCAGACCTCGAGCGTCTTGTCGAGGATCGCGTTCGCGTCCTGCTCGACGACGCCGGGCCGCGGGCTGTCGACCGACAGCGGCAGATAGGCGAGGCACGACACGTGTCCGCTCGCGTCGACGAGCGCGGCGCGCGTGCCGGACGTGCCTTCGTCGATCGCGAGAATGGCGTTTCGGGATTCGGTCATCGCTGGGTTTTCTCGATGGCGGGTTTGAGGAGGGTCGACGTCGCGCGCGCATCGTCGTCGAAGTGCGGCGCGTCGGGTTCGTTGTCGGGATTGATCGTCGTGCGTGTCGGATCCCAGCGGATCGCGAAGCAGATCGCGCTCGCGACGCACGGCACGATCGCGAGGATCAGGAACGTGTGCTCGAGGCCGTAGCGCGCGCGAAACAGCGGAAACACCAGCAGCCCGAGCGCCGCGCCGATCGAGCCGAGCGCGCCGACGATGCCGTTCGCGCCCGCGCGCAGCTCGCCGCGATACGACAGCGACGACAGGCTCTTGCCGTTCGCGCCGGGGCCGGCCGAGTGGAACAGGATGAACAGCGACGGCACGACGACCGACAGCCACAGCGGCATGCGCGCATGGAACAGCCCGAGCACGACCAGCATCGCGCAGACCGCCGCGAAGCCGAATGCCGATGCGCGCCGCAGCCCGACACGGCGACCGACCGTCGACGACGAGAACCCGCCGACGATCCCGAACAGGTTGAACACGAGCGCGCCGAGCGTCGCATAGACGAAGTCGGTGCCGAACAGGGCCGCGCTGATCAGCGGCAGATACCAGCCGATCGCGAAGTATTCGATCGACTGGCCGATCTGCACGGTCGCGGCGAGGATCGTGCGCGGCAGGTAGACGCCGCGAAAAATCAGCAGCAGGTTCGCGAGGCCGCGCGTGGCCGGATTGACGATCGGCGTGCGTTGATGCGCGGGTGCGGCGGCAAACGCATGGCCGTAGATGCGCGTCATCGCGCGCGCCGCGTCGTCGAGCCGTTCCTTGCGCGCGAGCCAGATCGGGCTTTCGACGAGGAACGCGCATTGCAGCGCGAGAATCGCGATGCCGAACACGGCGGTGGCGGCGACCGAGTAGCGCCAGATCGAATCGCCGACCTGCCACGAATGAAACAGCAGCGCGAGCAGCAGGTTCGAGCAGACGGCCGTATACCACATGCCCTGCCACGTATTGAGCCGGCTCTTCAGGCGGGCCGGCGTGAATTCCGCGAGCATCGCCATCGCGATCGCGAAGTCGATTCCGTAAGCCATCCCGACGAAGAAGCGGCCGGCGAGGATCGTGTCGAAGTCCGGCGCGAACACCACCAGCAGCGCGCCGATCACCGACAGCACCTTCGCGGCGATCAGCGGCCGCACGCGCCCCCACCGGTCGGCCATCCAGCCGCCGATCGGGTTGAACGCGATCGCGACCCACGACGCGAACGACGTCATCCACGCGACCTGCGCGGCCGACAGATGCAGTTCGCGCGTCATCGGCCCGAGGCCAGCGCTCAATGCCGAATTGGAAAATGCGTCGAGAAACAGCCCGCCGAGCGCCAGCCACCAGATGAGGCCCGCTCTGCCCGCGATACCGGGGCGTGCGTCGAGGAACGAGATGACGTCTTCAATGCCATGAAGCTTGATCGCGATCGTTTGCACAATCGGCCTCCGTATATTTGTTCTGTAAGAGGCTCGACATTGCAGATGCGATCGACGCAAGAAGAGACCATCCTACAGATAGTCTCTTATCTAGATCTGCCCGCGCAATTTACGGCGGAGATCGCGGGCGTGTCAAGCGCGATGGGTTGTGCGATGCAGCGAGCGGCGTGCGGTCGGGTTGCACAATCGTTGCGCGCACAACTTCACGGGCAGGCGATCGCATCGGTGCGCACTCACCACGGAACCGTCCGTCCCAGATAGTCGAGATACGCGAGCCCGGGAATACCCTGCCTGCCGATCAGCACGTTCACGAGGTTCGGCACGCTTTCGTCGATGCTCAGCCGCGCGTCGGGGCCGCCCAGATCGGTACGGACCCAGCCGGGCGCCATCAGCACCATCGCGCGGCCGGTGTCCGCATGACGGGCCGCGAAGCTGCGCATGAACTGGTTCAGCGCAGCCTTGCTGCCGCGATAGACCTCGCGCATCCCGGTGACATTGTTCGTCACGCTGCCCTGCCCCGACGACATCACGCCGATCAGGCCGTCCGCGGCGAGGAGGTCCTGCAGCGTCTCGACCGTGCGCATCGGCGCCAGCGCGTTGGTGATCATCACGCGCACGAACTCGTCGGTCGTTACTTCGCCGATCGTCTCGCGCGGGTCGTTGGTGGTGCCGGCGTTCACGAACAGCATGTCGAAGCGCCGCCCCGCCAGACGCGCATGCAGCGCGGCCAGTTGCGCCGGCTCGCAGATGTCGAGCGTCTCGATCTCGAGCCGACCGTCGAAGCGGGCCGCCAGATCGTGCAGTGGAGTACGCGTCGAACCGCCGCGCACGGTGCCCACGACGTTCCAGCCTTTTTCCAGGAATGCCTGCGCCATCGCAAGGCCCAGGCCGCGCGAAGCCGCGACGAGCAGGATCGACGGGGCGTTCCGGCTCGAATTCGAGGGGGTCGATTGCATGGGTTCTGCCTTTGCCGATTGCTGTGATTCGCCCACTATAGTCAGGCGGCAGCCCAGGCGCCAGACGCATGTGACGCAAACAATAGTTGCGTCTGACGCGCTGTGTTCATGCTCGATGACGTATGCTGCCCACATGGAAGACATCGACCTGAACCTCGTCACCGCGCTCGACGTGCTGCTGACCGAAGCCAGCGTCACCAGTGCCGCGCGCCGGCTGGGCCTGAGCACGTCCGCGATGAGCCGCACGCTCGCGCGGCTGCGGATCGCGACCGGCGATCAACTGCTGGTGCGCGCCGGCCGCACGCTCGTGCCGACGCCGCATGCGGCCGCGTTGCGCGACCGCGTGCATGCGATCGCGCGCGACGCGCATGCCGTGCTGCGGCCCGCCTCCGCCGACGTGGATCTCGCGTCGCTCGCGTCCACCTTCACGATCCGCGCGGCTGCGTCGTTCATGGACATGCTGGCCGGCCCGGTGGTCGCCGCGATCGGCGAACTCGCGCCGCGCGTGCGCCTGCGCTTCGTAGCGAAGCTCGACCGCGATCCGGGGCCGCTGCGCGACGGCACGGTCGACCTGGAAATCGGCAAGCGCGGCGACGATGCGCCCGAACTGCACACGCGCCTGCTCTTTCACGACCGGCACGTCGGCGTCGCGCGCGCCGGGCATCCGCTGTTTGCATCGGCCAGGATCACGGCTTCGCGCTACGCGGGCTGCGGTCAGGTGATCGCGTCGCAGCTCGGGGATTTCGGTGGACCGGCCGATGACTCGCAGACCGCCCGAAATTTCGGCCAAGCCACCGTGCGTGTCGTCGTGCCGGGCTATCCCGATGCGATGCGGGTAGCGGCCAGCACCGACCTGATCGCGCTCGTCCCGCGCTCGAGCCTCGGCAATGCGCTGTCGCCGGGGCGGGTCGAGACGCTCGGATTGCGCAGCTTCGAGATCCCGGCGCGGCTGCCGGACATCGAGATCTCGGCGCTGTGGCATCCGCGCATGCACGGCGATCCGGTGCATCGCCGCTTGCGCGGCGCCGTCATCGATGTGTGCCGGCGTGCTTATCCGGAGGCGGTCGCGGCGCGCGCCTGATCCGGTGCGCACGCCGGACCGCTCTCACGCATCGCGTCCCGGCCCCGCCGAATCCCGACTATTCGCATCGCGCCGGGAGCGCCAACGGACCCTTCGGCTAAAATGCCGCACTTTCCACCTTGTCCGGCCCGCTCGCCATGCAACCCGCCTCCTCCGCCCAATCCGCCTCCCACGGCGCCGACGACGCAGAATCGTCCCGCGACCTCGTCTACGGCCCGAACGACCGGCCCGCGCCGATGGTCGCCTTCGTCGCCGCGGTCCAGCATCTGCTGGCGATCATCGTGCCGATCGTCACGCCCGGCCTGCTGATCTGCCAGGCGCTCGGCGTCTCCAGCCGCGATACGACCCTTATCGTGTCGATGTCGCTGGTGATTTCCGGCATCGCCACCTTCGTCCAGTGCAAGCGCTTCGGGCCGCTCGGCGCGGGGCTGCTGATCGTCCAGGGCACGAGCTTCAACTTCGTCGGCCCGCTGATCGCCGGCGGCAGCGTGATGGTCAAGCAGGGCACGCCGGTCGAGACCGTGATGGCCGCGATCTTCGGCGTCGTGATCGCGGGCTCGTTCGTCGAGATGGGCGTGTCGCGCATCCTGCCGTTCGTGAAGCGGCTGATCACGCCGCTCGTCACCGGCATCGTCGTGCTGCTGATCGGCCTGACGCTGATCAAGGTCGGCCTGATCAGCATGGGCGGCGGCTACGGCGCGATGGCCAACGGCACGTTCGCGAGCGCGCAGAACCTGACGCTGTCGTGCCTCGTGCTCGGCACGATCATCCTGTTGAACCGCGTGCCGATCGTCTGGGTGCGCAGCACTGCGCTCGTGATCGCGCTCGTGATCGGCTATCTCGCGGCCGCATTCCTCGGCCGCCTCGACTTCACCGGCATGCACCAGGCCGCGCTGTTCCAGATCCCGACGCCGCTGCACTTCGGCATCGGCTTCTCGTGGTCGCTGTTCATTCCGATGCTGATCATCTATCTCGTCACGTCGCTCGAAGCGATCGGCGACGTCACGGCCACCAGCAAGATTTCGAAGGAGCCGGTCGAAGGGCCGGTGTGGATGCAGCGGATCAAGGGCGGCGTGCTCGTCAACGGCGCGAACTCGCTGCTGGCTGGCGTGTTCAATACGTTCCCGAGCTCGGTGTTCGCGCAGAACAACGGCGTGATCCAGATTACCGGCGTCGCGAGCCGCTACGTCGGCATCTGGATCGCCGGGATGCTGGTGGTGCTCGGGCTGTTCCCGGTTGTCGCCGGCGCGCTGCAGGCCGTGCCGGAGCCGGTGCTGGGCGGCGCGGCGATGGTGATGTTCGGCGCGGTGGCCGCGTCGGGCATCAACATCCTCGCGGGCATCCATCTCGACCGCCGCGCGCTGCTGATCATCGCGGTGTCGCTGGCGCTCGGCCTCGGCGTGTCGCAGGTGCCGGACATCCTGAACAGCCTGCCGCATGCGCTGAAGAACGTGCTGGAATCGGGCGTCGCGACGGGCGGGATCTGTGCGCTCGTGATGAACTGGTTCTTGCCGGAGAAGAAGTAAGCGACCGGGACGGGGCGAGCGGTTGGCCGTCGATCGGCCCGCGACGTCGGGCAATCGATGGATTCGGCGTGCAGGCCGTCGCCGGTCTGCACGCGTTGCGGTACGGGTTGAACGTGCATCGAGGATGGTCAACGTGAAGTCGATCACACCGAGAAGCCGCAATCCCGGCGCGTTGCCGATGCTGCACCACCGGTCGGATACCGATCGCTGGCTGCTCTGTTCCGAAGTCCGAGCGCATGAAAACTACTGTAGCCGGCGACGATCATGAATCTGTACTCGCGCCGGACAGTCGGCCGTGCAACGGGCGAAACGCCTCGCTCGCTCGGCCGAGCCCAATGAGCAAGCAAGTGATACGGCCAAGGCGATGCTGCGCATCAAATGAATGCGGTCGCTTCGCGTTCGAGCTTTGAGACCCGCGATCCCGACGGGCACCGCGGCCCGCCCTCTTAGGAAGCTAGCCGTCCTCGGCATGATCGATTTGTATGCTGTCCACGAAGAAAAGGCACTGGATGGTCTTCTGACGATTCACCCTTCTCGTTGGTTATATGCCGGCCGGCATTTGGGCCATAGCGCCGTCTTTGACCTCCTCTCTAGAGAGGACCAGGCAGTACGCGTCGGAAATCAAGTCATCCGACACTTCCGGCAGCTTCGTGACGCAGGTCTGGATAGCAAGACGCGGCACAAGCGCGGCTATTATTACGCAACGCCGGCAGTTGCTAAACGCTACTTCGAGTACGTTCCGCAAGGGCGCATGCTCGAATGCGCGGTTCGAGACATGCTGTCCTTGTCCAACCCGGACGGATATGCCGAAGTTCATACTCCGGCTGGATTTGTGGATCTGCTACTTCCGTCTGCCGTCGTCGAGGTCAAGAGCTTCATCAGATGGAAGCATGCCCTTGGTCAGGTACTGGCGTACTCCACCTACTATCCTCACCACGCTAGAGTCATCCATCTCTATGTGCACGGTGATCGGAAACCGAGACTCGACCCGCAGCTGCGCGTTTGTTCGCAGTTCGACGTCCAGATCAAGTATCAAAATCTGTTACCCGGCGATCTTGGCCCCATGTCTCGACTTGGCAAGATAGTAGCCGCGTGACCTATCATGGGCGCTATTAACGGCGATCGCGACACGGCTCTCAAATGTGATTCGGATTGTCGTTCCTGAGAGTGAGCCGGGATCCTCGGGCCGTACTGCTCCCGGTATACAGCATTGGCTGCCGACTATCGCCACCATCCGACGTTCTTCCGACAGATGGGCCCCTGAACGCCCTGATGGCGGAAGGCAGCCGGAGTCGAACCGACCCGGGAGTGTCTGACACCCCCAACCGAGTTTGAAGCCCGGCCGTACCACCGGATACGAATGCCTTCCTCGAGGAAACCAACAAAGAACAACAAGCGCCTACGCCCGACTACCACCGATCCAACCGCTGTCAGGCCGCAGGAAGTGAAGATCGCGGTGGAAGCGAGTATACCCAACCCGGTCGAAGAACTCGAGAATCTGGATCGCGCGCTTGCGCCCGAGTCCCGTCGCATCGCGAAACGTCGCGGCATCCAGCGCGCTGCCGCGCGACTGCACGAGATGCGCAACCAGTTCGGCCAGCTCGCGCACCACGTCGGCGTGATAGAACAGGTCGCGCACGACCTGATGCACATCGCCGCGCCGCGCGAGCTTGCGCAGCAGCGCACGCACCGTCTCCTCCGCCACGCCCGTGTCGCGCGCCAGATCGCGCACCCACGGCGGATCGAAGCGCCCGGCCTGCAGCAGCGGCAGCAGTTGCTGCGCCACGGCCTCCTCGCGCGCATCGAGATTCACCGCATGCGACGGCAGATGCAGCCACGGCCCGCTGCGCGCAACTTGTCCGCCATCGACCAGCGCATCGACGAGCGCGCGCCACAGCGCATCGCCGATGAGCGGCGCGGCCATCCGCCGCAGCCGCGCAGCGTCGAGCCCCTGCTCGTCCGGCATCCGCTCGTGATACGTGCGCAGCACCTCGATCGCGCGCGCCTGCAATGCAAGCCAATGCGCACGCGAAAACACCGCGCCGTCGTTCGACGCGGCATCGCGCTGGCCGATCGCCAGCGCATCGTCGGGTAACGTCAACGCATCGGGCGCGAAGCCGGTCAGGTGCGTCAGCGTCGCCCGCGAGATACCGAGCGGCGCCTGCGCGAGCAGCGCATCGAGCCGCCCTTCGTCGAGCCATTCGGCCAGCGCATCGAGCCATGCGCGGCGCGCAGGCGTGCGGCGCTTGCGTGCGGGCCCGAACGGATCGAGCACGCGCCCGCCGCCGACCGTGCGGGTCGCCTGCGGGTTGCGGACGATGAAGCGATCGCCCGGCAACGCGAACACGGGCTCGTCGAACACCAGTTGCACGCGCATCCGCTGGCCGGCCGCAAGCGTATCGCCGTCGAGCAGCGCGACGTGCGCGACACGATGCAGCGTGCCGAGATGCACGTGCAGCGGTGCCCAGTGCGTGAGCGTCAGGCCCGCATCGTCGAGCAGCGTCAGCTCGACGTCGAGGCGCGGCGAGGTCGCGGCCAGACGCGCATCCGCGAGGGTATCGCCGCGCTCGACGTCGGCCTTGTCGACGCCCGCCAGATTCAGCGCGCAGCGTTCGCCTGCGCGCCCCGTCTCGACCGCCCGGTTCTGCGCATGGATGCTGCGCACGCGCGCCGCGCCGCCGGTGCGCACGACGGCCAGCGTGTCGCCGGTCGTCACGCGGCCCGCGAACGCGGTGCCCGTCACGACGGTTCCCTGCCCCGCGAGCGTGAAGACGCGATCGACCGCGAGCCGGAACAGGCCGTCGTCGCGCCGCGCGCGCCACGCGATCGCCGCATCGGTCAGGCAGCGCTTCAGCGCGGCGACGCCCGCATCGCCGGCAAGCGTCGCGCAGGTTTCGAAAATCGGTGCATCCGCCAGCGAAGAATCGTGCAGCCACGCAGCGATCTCGTCGCGCACCTGCGCGATGCGCGCGGCATCGACGCGATCGCACTTCGTCAGCGCAACCGCGCCGTGCGTCACGCCGAGCAGTTGCAGGATCGCGAGATGCTCGCGCGTCTGCGGCATCACGCCGTCGTCGGCGGCGATCACGAGCAGCGCGAAATCGATCCCGCACGCGCCGGCCGCCATCGTATGAATCAGCTTCTCGTGGCCCGGCACGTCGATCAGGCCCAGCACGTCGCCGTTGTCGAGCGGCGTATACGCATAGCCAAGTTCGATCGAAATGCCGCGCGCCTTCTCCTCTTTCAACCGGTCGGTGTCGACGCCGGTGAGCGCGCGCACGAGCGTCGTCTTGCCGTGGTCGATGTGTCCTGCAGTGCCGACGATCATGCAGCCGGCCCCGCAGCCTGCGCGCATTGCGCGACGAAAGCCGCCTCGTCGGCGGCCTCCAGGCAGCGCAGATCGAGCCGCAGCGCGTTGTCGGCCACGCGCCCGATCACGGGGCGCGGCCAGTCGCGCAGCCGTTTCTCGAGCTGCCCGAGCGCACGCCCGCCGCGCTTGCCGTCCGGCGTGCGCACGACGAGCCCGGCGCTCGGCAACTGGTCGACCGGCAGCGCACCGCTGCCGATCTGGCTGAACATCGGCTCGACGCTCACCGCATAGCCGCTGCCGAGCGCAGCCTGCAATGCCGGGCGCACGCGTTCGGCCGCGTCGGCGATCTCGCGTTGCGGGCGCGTCAGCAGGCGCAGCGTCGTGAGCCGCTCGCGCAGGAATTCGGGTGCCTGGTACAGGCGCAGCACGGGTTCGAGCGCGGCGAGCGTCAGCTTGCCGACGCGCAGTGCGCGCTTGAGCGGATGCTTCTTGATCTTCGCGATCAGCGCGCGGTCGCCGACGATCAGGCCGGCCTGCGGGCCGCCGAGCAGCTTGTCGCCGCTGAACGTGACGAGGTTCGCGCCGCCCGCGACGGTTTCCTGCACGGTCGTTTCGTGCGGCAGCCCCCATTGCGCGAGATCGGCGAGCATGCCGCTGCCGAGATCGACCGCCACCGGCAAGCCGTGCTCGCGCGCCAGCGGCGCGAGTTCGGCCAGCGTGGTTTCCTTCGTGAATCCGCTGATCGCGTAGTTGCTGCAATGCACCTTCATCAGCAGCGCGGTGCGCGGGCCGATCGCATCCGCGTAATCGCGCAGATGGGTGCGGTTGGTCGTGCCGACTTCGCGCAGCTTCGCGCCCGCGCGACTCATGATGTCGGGAATCCGAAATGCGCCGCCGATCTCGACGAGTTCGCCGCGCGACACGACAACCTCCCGCTTCGTCGCGAGCGCCGACAGCGTCAGCAGCACGGCCGCCGCATTGTTGTTGACGACGGTCGCCGCCTCGGCGCCCGTCAGTTCGCGCAGCAGATCGTCGATCAGGTCGTCGCGGTCGCCGCGGCGGCCCGTCGCGAGATCGAACTCGAGGTTCACGGGCTGCGTCAGCGCGTCGACCACCGCGCGCACCGCGTCGTCGGGCAGCAGCGCGCGCCCGAGATTCGTATGCAGCACCGTGCCCGTCAGGTTGAACACCGCGCGCAGCGCGCCCGCATTCTGCGCGGCGAGCGTGCGCGCGACCGCCGCCGCGATGCGCGGCTCGTCGAGCGGTTCGGCGCCGACCCGATCCTGCTGTGCGGCGCAGCGCCAGCGGTCGAGCTCGGCGCGCACCGCGTTCAGCACGCGCGTGCGCCCGTACTCCGCCAGCAGCGGCTGCAGCGGCCCGGACGACAGCACGCGCTCCACGGACGGCACGCGCGCGAGGACGGCATTCAGTTCGTTCAAACCCGGTTCGGACACGTGTGTCTGGTTCCTTGTCGGCAGAAGTTGGCACGCCGTGGATCCGCGCCGGGCGCTCGAGCGCCCGTGCGGATCCGCTGCGTCAGGATCGAATCGGCCGAAGCCGTCGCTGCTTCGGCGTCTGCTGCGCGCCGCTTACCCGGCATCCTTCGACAGGTCCGGCCACAGCAGCGGATTCGGCGAGCTGCGCTGGTAGCCGGCCTCGTTCATCAGCAGATCGAGCGTCAGGCTCGCGAGATCGTCCGCCAGCGGCTCGAACTCGTAGTCCTTTTCCTGATAGCCGATCTTGCGATAGGTCTTGCATTCGTCGCACGATTCGGCCTTCACGGCTTCGCTGCCGCCCTCGATCCCGTGATACGCGATGCCCTTCGTCGAGTCGCAGTGGGAACACTTCGTGCGCACCATGTGCCACTCGGTCGTACACAGTCCGCACTGCAGGAAGCGGTAGCCCTGGAACTGGCCGCCGACGCGGATCACGCTCGCGACCGGATGCGTGCCGCACACCGGACACAGCCCCGGCTGGTCGAGATACGGGACGTCGGCCGGCGCGACGCGGCTCGCGAGATCGGTCCACACGACCTGCAGCGCGGCCATCAGGAACGGCGCGGTGGCCGGATCGACTTCGGCGAAGCGCAGCGCGAGGACCGCGTCCGCCTGCGCGTCGAGCTCGGCGGGCGTCATCAGGCGCAGGCGGTCGAGCAGCTTCGCGAGCGACGGGTTTACGAGCCCCGCGCTCTCGACGCGGTCGAGCAGTTCGTACAGCACCGCGCGCCATTGCGGGTCGCGTTCGCCGCCGAGCGCCGGCACGAGCGGCATCGAATGCTGCTGCGCCCGCGCGATCGCGTCCTTCGACGGCATCGGCAGGTTCAGCGACTGCAGCACCGCATGCTGCGCATCGGCGACGGTCGCCATCAGCCGCAGATAGCCGGCGATCGGATTCAGGTCGGCGAGCTTGCGCAGCCGCGTGGCGCGCGCGGAGAACACGGTGCCGCGCTCCGGCAGGCGAAAGCGCGGAATGGCGGAATGATCGAGCGCCGAAATCTCGGTCGGTTCGAGAATACGTTGTGTCACGAAAGTGTCTTCCAAAAAAACAAGCGCCGACAAATCGGCGCTTTCGGGCGATTCCGGCCGCTGGCGGAGCGGCGCGACCGAAACCCGGCGCACCGCCCCGTTCCGCCGCGTTACTTCACGCTTTCACGGAACCACTTCGGGTGGTGCTTGCGCGCCCAGCCGAGCGTGACGGTGCCGCGCACCATCGCGCCGATCGAGCCCTTCACCCACAGTGCCGCATAAATGTGCACGATGATGCTCGCGATCAGCACGAACGCCGCCACCGCATGCACGACGGCCGCCGCGCGGATCACCCCGATCGGGAAGTAGAACGAGAAGTAGCGCCGCCAGATCACGATCCCGGACAGCAGGAGCAGCAGCAGGCACGCCACCAGCGTGAAGAATAGCAGCTTCTGGCCGGCGTTATAGCGACCGACGGGCGGCAGCTTGTCTTCCCGGTTGTTCACCACGTCGTCGATCTGCTTCAGCCACTGGCGATCGTCCGCGTCGAGCGTGTTGTGATGCCAGAAACGCACCACCAGGATCGCGAACGACACGAACATCACGAGGCCGACGAACGGATGCAGGATCCGCGTCCACTGGCCGCCGCCGAACAGCGCGGTCAGCCAGAACATCGACGGATGAAACAGCGCGAGCCCGGACAGCGCGAGCAGCACGAACGTGATCGCGGTGATCCAGTGGTTCGTGCGCTCGTTCGCCGTGTAGCGGACGATCAGGTTGGGGTCGTCGTGCTTCATTTCGCGTCCTCCTTGATGCGTCGCGCCTCGTCGCGGGCGGCGGCTTCCTCTTCGTCGCTCACCTCGTTCGGACCGACCCGCACATAGTGGAAGAACCCGGCGAGCGCGGTCAGTGCGAGGCCGGCAACCGCGAGCGGCTTCGCGATGCCCTTCCACAGCTTCACCATCGGGCTGATCGACGGATTGTCGGGCAGCCCGTGGTACAGCGACGGCTGGTCCGCATGGTGCAGCACGTACATCACGTGCGTGCCGCCGACGCCCTGCGGGTCGTACAGCCCCGCATGCTCGAAGCCGCGCTCCTTCAGGTCCTCGATCCGCTCGGCCGCGTGCTGCTTCATGTCCTCCTTGGTGCCGAACACGATCGCGCCGGTCGGGCAGGTCTTCACGCAGGCCGGTTCCTGGCCGACCGCGACGCGGTCGGAACAGAGCGTGCACTTGTAGGCGCGATGATCCTTCTTCGAGATCCGCGGCACGTTGAACGGGCAGCCGGTCACGCAATAGCCGCAACCGATGCAGTTCTCCTCGTGGAAATCGACGATCCCGTTGTTGTACTGCACGATCGCGCCCGGCGACGGGCAGGCCTTCAGGCAGCCCGGATCCTCGCAGTGCATGCAGCCGTCCTTGCGGATCAGCCATTCGAGGTCGCCTTGCGGATTCTCGTATTCGGAGAATCGCATCACCGTCCACGAATGCTCGGTGAGGTCGGCCGGGTTGTCGTACACGCCGACGTTGGTGCCGATCTCGTCGCGCAAGTCGTTCCATTCCATGCATGCCGTCTGGCATGCCTTGCAGCCGATGCACTTCGATACGTCGATCAGCTTCGCGACGCTGCCGGTCACCGGTTCGCGCGCCGTGGGCGGCGGCGTCGTGGTGGCCGACACGCGCTTGATATCCAGCGATTGCAATGCCATCTGTTCCCCCTTACGCCTTTTCGACCTTCACCAGGAACGACTTGAATTCCGGTGTGTACGAGTTGCCGTCGCCCACGGACGGAGTCAGCGTATTGGCGAGATAGCCGGGCTTCGCCAGACCCTTGAAGCCCCAGTGCAGCGGCACGCCGACCGTCTGGACCTTCTTGCCGTCGACCGTCAGCGGCTTGATCCGCTTCGTGACGAGCGCGACCGCGACGATGTAGCCGCGCTTGGACGACACCTTCACGCGCTCGCCGTGCGCGACGCCGACCTCCTTCGCGAGCTCCTCGCCGATCTCGACGAACTGCTCGGGCTGGATGATCGAGTTCAGCCGCGCATGCTTGGTCCAGTAGTGGAAATGCTCGGTCAGCCGGTAGGTCGTCGCGACGTACGGGAACTCCGACACCTTGCCGAACGACGCGCGGTCGTCCGGGAACACGCGCGCGGCCGGGTTGTTCAGCGCCTGCGGGTTGTTCGGGTGCAGCGGGTTCGCGGCGAGCGGCGTCTCGAACGGCTCGTAGTGCTCGGGGAACGGACCTTCGTTCATCCCTGCGCGCGCGAAGAAGCGCGCGACGCCTTCCGGGTTCATGATGAACGGGCCCATCCCGTTCTCGGGCGGCTCATCCGCCTTGAAGTCGGGAATGTCGGCGCCCGTCCACGCCTTGCCGTTCCAGCCGATCAGCTTGCGGGTCGGATCGAACGGCTTGCCGCTCACGTCGCACGATGCGCGGTTGTACAGGATCCGCCGGTTCGCCGGCCATGCCCACGCCCAGTTCAGCGTCTGGCCGATGCCGGTCGGATCCGAGTTGTCGCGCCGCCCCATCTGGTTGCCGGCCTGCGTCCACGCACCGCAGAAGATCCAGCAGCCGCTCGCGGTCGTGCCGTCGTCCTTCAGCTGCGCGAACGCGGCGAGCTGCTCGCCCTTCTTCACGAGCACCTTCGACGGGTCCTTCGGGTCGGGCAGATCGGCGAGCGCCTTGCCGTTGAACTCCATCGCGAGTTCCGCAGGCGTCGGGCTTTCCGGGTTCGCGTACGGCCAGGTCAGGTTCACGATCGGGTCCGGATACTTGCCGCCATCCGCCTGATACATCTTGCGGATGCGCAGGAACAGCCCCGACATGATCTCGAGATCGCTCTTCGCTTCGCCGGGCGGCTCCGCCCCCTTCCAGTGCCATTGCAGCACGCGGCTCGAACTCACGAGCGAGCCGTCTTCCTCCGCGAAGCACGTGGTGGGCAGACGGAACACCTCGGTCTGGATCTTCGACGCATCGACGTCGTTGTAGTCGCCGTGATGCTTCCAGAACTCGGACGTCTCGGTCGCGAGCGGATCCATGATCACGAGCCACTTCAGCTTCGCGAGCGCCGCAGCCGTCTTCACCTTCGACGGCGCCGCCGCGAGCGGGTTGAAGCCCTGGCAGATATAGCCGTTCATCTTGCCGGCCGCCATCAGCTCGATCGCCTGCAGCAGGTCGTACTGCTTGTCCAGCTTCGGCAGGTAGTCGTAGCCCCAGTTGTTCTCGGCGGTGGCCGCGTCGCCCCACCACGACTTCATGAAGCTGACGTGGAACGCCTTGTAATTCTTCCAGTAGCTGAGCTGGTTCGGCCGCAGCGGCTGCTGCGCGCGCTTCTTGATGTAGCCGTCGAAGTCCTGCTCGGCCTGCATCGGCAGCGTCATGTAGCCCGGCAGCAGGTTCGACATCAGCCCGAGGTCGGTCAGCCCCTGGATGTTCGAATGGCCGCGCAGCGCATTCATCCCGCCGCCGGCGATGCCGATGTTGCCGAGCAGCAGCTGCACCATCGCGCCGGTGCGGATCATCTGCGCGCCGATCGAGTGGTGGGTCCAGCCGAGCGCGTACAGCACCGTGCCGGCGCGGCCGGGCACCGCGGTGGACGCGAGCATCTCGCACACCTTCAGGAACTTCTCTTTCGGCGTGCCGCAGGTCTGCTGAACCATGTCCGGCGTATAGCGCGCGTAGTGCTGCTTCAGCAGGTTGTACACGCAGCGCGGATGCTGCAGCGTCGGGTCGACCTTCGCGTAACCGTCGTCGCCGCGCTCGTAGTCCCAGCTCGATTTGTCCGGGTACGCGTGCTGCTCCGCGTCGTAGCCGGAATAGATGCCGTCGTTGAACGCGAAATCCTCGCGCACGATGAACGTGAAGTCCGTGTAGTTCTTCACATACTCATGCTGGATCTTGTCATTCGTCAGCAGATAGTTGATGACGCCGCCCAGGAACACGATGTCGGTGCCGGTGCGGATCGGCGCGTAATAGTCGGCCACCGAGGCCGTACGCGTAAAGCGCGGGTCGACGACGATCAGCCGCGCCTTGCGGTGCGCTTTCGCCTCCGTTACCCACTTGAAGCCGCATGGATGGGCCTCGGCTGCATTGCCGCCCATCACGAGAATCACGTCCGCGTTCTTGATGTCGACCCAATGGTTCGTCATCGCTCCACGGCCAAACGTCGGGGCAAGACCTGCCACCGTCGGGCCATGTCAGACACGCGCCTGATTGTCGAATGCGAGCATCCCCAGACTGCGGACAGTCTTGTGGGTCAGGTAGCCGACTTCGTTGCTGCCGGCCGACGCGGCCAGCATGCCGGTCGTGAGCCAGCGGTTGACCTTCGCGCCGTCTTCCGCCGTCTCGACGAAGTTCGCGTCGCGGTCGGCCTTCATCAGCTTCGCGATCCGGTCGAGCGCGTCGCTCCACGAGATCGGTTCCCACTTGTCCGAGCCGGGCGCCCGATACTCGGGGTGCGTCAGGCGGTTCGGGCTGTGGATGAAGTCGATCAGGCTCGCACCCTTCGGGCACAGCGTGCCGCGATTGACCGGGTGGTCGGGGTCGCCCTCGATGTGGATGATGCTCGGCTGCGCGTTCTTCGCGCCGTCGCCGAGGCCGTACATCAGGATGCCGCAACCCACCGAGCAGTAAGGGCAGGTATTGCGCGTTTCGACTGTGCGCGCCAGCTTGTACTGTCGGACTTCGGCGAGCGCTTCGGACGGAGAGAAGCCCATCAGGGCTAGACTCGATCCGGCAAGCGACGTGGCCGTCACCTTCAGGAACTGGCGCCGGGACATTTGTAGCATGGCGGTCTCGGCGTTATTGTGGGGTGGGAACTGAAAGGAATTATAGACAGTTCGCGCAACCATGACCGAATCTTCGGATCAATACTGAATTGTCCGTTTATCGACGAGTCCGATTATCGGCAACGACCCGCCATCGACAGACCATGAAACGACAGATCACCACCGAAGCGACGCGCCTCGCGCAACAGCAGGCCAACTGGGCACTCACCGCCTTCAAGCGCTTCTCGTCCGACCGCTGCTCGGCGATGGCCGCGGGCATCGCGTTCTTCTCCGCGTTCTCGCTCGCGCCGACGCTCGTGATGGTGATCGCGGTGGCCGGCTGGTTCTATGGCGACGACGCCGCGCGCGGACAGGTGTTCGAGCAGGCGCATCAACTGATCGGCGACGATGCGGCGGCCAGCATCCAGACCATCGTGCAGAACGCGCATCGCGCGGGCGAGCGCGGCGGCCTCGCGACGCTGATCTCGTTCGCCGCGCTCGCGGTCGGCGCATCGGCGACCTTCGCGTCGCTCAGCGCCGCGCTGAGCGTGATCTGGCCGGCCACCGAAAACCGCTGGTCGAGCATGCTCGGGCTCGTGCGGGTGCGCCTGATCTCGTTCGGGCTCGTGCTCGGCGTCGCGTTCCTGCTGATCGTGTCGCTCGTGCTCGACACCGCGATCACGTTCGTCGGCACCTGGCTGCTCGGCAATTCGCCGTATGTCGTCGTCACCAACCTCGTCCAGTTCTTCGTCGGCATCGCGGTGCTCGCGGGCGCGTTCGCCGCGCTGATGAAGTTCCTGCCCGATGCGCGCGTCGCGTGGCGCGACGCGGCGGTCGGCGGCATCGTGTCCGCGATCCTGTTCTCCGGCGGCAAGAAGCTGTTCGCGCTGTACCTCGCGCACGCGGGCACCGCCAGCGCGTTCGGCGCGGCCGGATCGTTCGCGGTGCTACTGATGTGGCTGTACTTCTCGGCGCTGGTGCTGCTGCTCGGCGCGGAATTCGCGGCGGCGCGCGGCGTCGCCCATCGGCGCACCGGCGACGCGCCGGCCGCGACCGGCACCGCCGCCGAACGCTCGCACGACGGCTGATTCGTTCCGGTATTCGTCGGACGTTGCGCGCGACGCGCTCTACGCAACCTCGTCCCTTTTTGCAACCACGCACGCGACAGGCATGTCGCGTCGGCTCGATACGCCATTTGCACCTGCGCGCATTTGCTTTGCAAAGGCAAACGTTTGCGCTCGCCGATTTTTGTGCGGCAACCCGTCGAATCAGCCCGTCCGTCATCTTGCATGCAAAACATCGCAACAATCGCAGCGCAGCAATTGTCAACTATTTCAAAAACAGGAACAGTTGTTGATGTGCTTGATATATATGGCTTTTTCTTTGTTGTTACCTTTTCGAGACACTTTATTTTTTAAGCTTTCTTGCGTGTATGGCACTGAGCTATTCTCCAATCCGCAACAAATAACGAATCACTTGCGTGGAGAAACTCAACGATGAAGAAACTCGCTCTGTCGACCCTCTCGCTCGCCCTGCTGGGCGCCGCCGGCGCAGCCCAGGCTCAGTCGAGCGTGACGCTGTACGGCGTGATCGATACGTCGATTGCCTATGTTCACGGCAATGACGGCCAAGCCAACAACATGTGGCAAATGCTGTCGGGCAACCTGCAAGGCAGCCGCTGGGGCCTGAAGGGTGCAGAAGACCTGGGCGGCGGCCTGAAGGCGATCTTCCAGATCGAAAACGGCTTCAACCCGGGCACGGGCAAGCTGAGCGCATCGAACACGATCTTCAACCGCCAGGCATTCGTCGGCCTGCAAAGCAACCAGTACGGTACGCTGACGCTCGGCCGCCAGTACGACCCGGTCGTCGACCTGGTCCAGGCAGTCACGGCTGACAACTACTTCGGCAGCTTCTTCGCGACCCCGGGCGACGTCGACAACAACGACAACAGCCTGCGCGTCAGCAACGCGATCAAGTACACGTCGCCCGTCTACGCCGGCTTCCAGTTCGAAGGCATGTACGGCCTGAGCGGCATCGCAGGCAAGCCGGGCCAGGGTCAGACGTGGTCGGCTGCCGCCGCCTACAACAACGGCCCGATCGGCATCGCCGCCGGCTACTTCTACGCGAACAACCCGTCGCCGACGACCACCGCGATCCGTAGCGGCTGGGGCTCGACGACGTCGGACAACATCGTCGACGGCCCGATCAACGCAGGCTACGTGACGGCGAAGTCGATCGGCATCGCGCAAGTCGCAGGCCAGTACTCGATCGGCCCGGTGACGTTCGGCCTCGGCTACAGCAACGCGCAATACAAGCCGGACGCCTACTCGGCGTTCTCGTCGACCGAGAAGTACAACACGGGCCGCGGCTTCGTGACGTACCAGGTCACGCCGCCGCTGCTGCTGGGCCTCGGCTACTCGTACACGAAGGCGAGCGGCAACACGGACGCGAAGTACCATCAGGTTTCGCTGGGCGCGGACTACTCGCTGTCGAAGCGCACGGACGTCTACCTGGTCGGCGCGTACCAGCACGCCAGCGGCACGCAGCTCAACGACGACGGCACGACGTCGGCCGCACAGGCATCGATCGGCTCGTACGGCTATGCCGGCACGAAGTCGCAGGAAATGGTTGCACTCGGCCTGCGCCACAAGTTCTAAGAAGTACGTTTCCGGCGTGCAAGGCGTCTTCGACGCCCTGCCGCCGAACTGGAAAGCCAGTCATCGGTTTCGGCCGTGGCTGGCTTTTTTTCGCCTGTCGCGGGCGCCCGCCGCGCGCTCGCGGTCGCGATGCAGCCCTGCGGCCAGGCCGGGCCGACAGCAGCCCGCACGACGCGCCGGAACGCCGTTGCCGGGATCCGGGAAGGCCGACAGCCGCTGCCGGCTGGACGGCCTCTATCGCAGCCGAAGCCGCGGCGCCGACTGCAACCGGCGATCGTGCCACCGCGGTTTCCACACGGAAGAAACCGGCCCAGAATGGCGTGGACGTCGCCGCGCGCATCCCGTTCGCCACGTCGCAGCCGATCCTGCGCACGATGCGTGTCGCAGGCCGGCGTGTCGATTCCGGCAAGCGTCGTTCGTCGTGTCGATGGCGGCACGCGACTTGCCCCGCCCATACCCCACAGGAGATTCGTCATGCCGATTCAGAAGATCACGCCTTTCCTCTGGTACTCGACGGCAGCCGAAGAAGCGGCGACGTTCTATGCAGGCATCTTTCCGGACTCGCGCGTCGTTCGCGTCACGTCGGTGCAGGGCACCGGCGGCACGAAGGTCGTCGAGTTCGAGTTGTTCGGCCAACCGTTCTTCGCGATGAGCCACGAACAGGCCGAATCGTTCAATCATGCGATTTCGCTGCTGGTCAACTGCGCCGACCAGGCGGAACTCGACCGCTACTGGAGCGCGCTGCTCGACAACGGCGGCACGGCCGACGGCTGCGGCTGGCTCAGGGACCGCTTCGGCGTCTCGTGGCAGATCGTCCCCGACGACCTGATCCCGATGATGGCCGACCGCGATCCGGTCAAGGCCGGGCGCGTGGCCGCCGCGATGATGCAGATGACGAAGTTCGATGTCGCCGCGCTGAGGGCGGCCTATGCGGGAACGGCCGGTTGACGAAGCGCATCGCGGCATCCGCCGCTACGCCGGCAGCATCGAGACGGTTCGCGTCGCATCGACGATGAACGCGGCGAGCGGTTCGCCGGACAGGATCGCGAGATTGCGATCGACAAGCGCCGGATGACGCCACGGCAGCACGTCGTCGTGCGCGACGAACCGCGCGAATGAAGACGCGCAGCGCGGCACGCAACGCGCCGCGCATCGTTTCTTCGCGGCCCTATGACATGCGCGGGTTTGCGCAGTCCGCGCGGCGCAATAAAAATCCCCGCACGCTTTCGCGTACGGGGATCGCGGGACATCGCAACGGCTGCCGACCCGAATGCCGGCAGCCGTTGCGCGGCATTACGCCGCTGCGTCCTTCAGCTTCTTCAGCGCACGTGCCTTCACGCGCACGCTGGCCGGCTTTGCCGGGAACCAGCGCTCTTCGCCCGTGAACGGATCCTTGCCGAAGCGCTTCTTCTTTGCCGGCACGACTTGCGCCGTGATCTTCAGCAGACCCGGCAGCGTGAACTCGCCTGCGCCCTTCTTGTGAACCGAGCCCAGCACGACGTTCTCGAGTGCGGCGAGCACTGCCTTGACAGCCTTCACTTCGACAGCAGCGCGCTCAGCGATGTGCGTTGCGAGCGATGCCTTCGTGAACTTGTCCTTCAGCGGCGTCGGAGCGGCCGGTGCTGCCTTCGCGACAGCCTTCTTGGCCACTACTTTCTTCGCGGGCGCAGCCTTTTTGGCAGCCACTTTCTTGGTCGCCGGTGCGGCAGCCTTCTTGGCCACCTTTTTTGCGGAAGTCGCCATGTTTCTCCTACCAGGTGTGGTCGTTGGATACACGAAGCGTGCAACGCGCGCGCTTCAACGCCGGATTCTACAAGCGCCGTGACGCTTCGTGCAGTACTTTTGTGCGTTTTCGCGGGGTTTCCCGCAGGTTTTGTTGCGCGCGACCGACTCCATCGACGCCCGAGCAGCGAAAAACGCCTTCACGTATACGTCCGAACGCGAATTACGTTCGATATTTGCGCACCTATACTGACCTCGCTCAGTGCCCCGGATGCCTTCATGCGCGAAGTCAGATACGTCAAAGGACTCGACGGCCTGCGAGCCATCGCCGTCATCCTCGTTTTCCTGTCCCACAAGGGCCACGTCCTCGCCGTCGACGTGGGCAAGCTCGGCGTGTGGACGTTTTTCCTCATCAGCGGATTCCTGATCGTCGGCGAGCTGCACCGCAACCGCGAGGCAGTCGAGTGCGGCGCGATGACGCGCCGGCACGCGCTCGCGCTGTTCCTCGCGAAGCGCGCGCTGCGGATCTTTCCCGTCTACTACCTGCTGCTCGCCGCACTCGCGATCGCGCACGCGCTGTTCTACCAGCGCGGCGTCAATCTCGGGCTCGCGTGGCACGCGGTGTTCCTGTCGAATTACTGGATCGGCGTCGTCAAGGACGGCTGGCCGGGCTCCACGTCGCACTTCTGGAGCCTCGCGGTTGAACAGCAGTTCTATCTGATTGCGCCGCTCGCGCTGCTCGCGGTGCCGGCCGCGCGACACGTCGCGCTCGGCGTCGCGGCCGTCGCGCTGTGCGCGCTCGCGCATCTCGCGCTCTATGCGAGCGATGCGTCGCCGGTGCTGATCTACGCGTTTTCCCCGTGGAATTTCGCGCTGATCGCGCTGGGCGGACTCGGCGCGGTGGCGCTCGCCGATCGCGGCCCGGCCGTGGTCCGCCGCATTCCGCCCGGCTGGCTCGGCGCCGCCGGCGTCGTGTTCTTTCTCGCGCTGCCCGCGCTCACGACGCTGCCCGACGTCGTCACCGGCCTCGCGGATCTCGGCCTGTCCGCGTCGCTCGGCTCGCTGATGCTGTGGATCGTCACCGAACCCGACCATCCGGCCGTCGCGCTGCTCGACTGGGCGCCGCTCGTCTACCTCGGCACGATCAGCTACGGTTTCTACCTGTTCCACAACCTGATTCCGGCGCGCTTCGGCGTGATGCCCGCGCTGTTCGCGCGCGTGCCGCTGCCGGCAATCGTCCGCGACGCGCTGCCCGAACTGCTGCAGTTCGCGCTCGCCGTACTGCTCGCGCACCTGTCGTGGCGCTACCTGGAAAAGCGGCTGCTCGACTTCAAGAAGCCGGTCGCCGCGATGCTGGCCCGGCACTTCGTCGCGCGGCCCGGCACGTCGCCGCGCTGAACGGGAAACCGGTACCGGAGCGGCGCGGCGGCATACGCGCAGCGACGTGCAGCAAAAGCGGCGTCAGCGAATCACGGCGCACGCGCCGCATGCGGGCATCGTCCCGGCCGCAGCCGTCGTTCGCCCGATTCGCACCCGCCGGGAATCGGCACGGCCGCTCGCCTCGCGACAGGCAGCCGCCCGCCTCGCCCGAACGCAAAAAAGCCCCGGCAAGCCGGGGCCAACGGAACAACCACCACCTGAAACAGCGGAGCAGCGCGGCTGCTTATGCGACAGCAGCCAGCGCAGGCAGACAGGTACGCAGGTACGCCTCGAATTCGCGGCTGACTTCCGGATGCTGGAGCGCCAGCTCGACGGTCGCCTTCAGATAGCCGAGCTTGCTGCCGCAGTCGAAGCGTGTGCCGTAGTAGCGATACGCGAGCACCTGCTCGTTCGCGAGCAGCGACTGGACCGCGTCGGTCAGTTGCAGTTCGCCGCCCGCGCCCGGCTTGAGCTTGCGCAGATGATCGAAGATCGTCGGCATGAACACGTAGCGGCCGACCACGCCGAGGTTCGACGGCGCATCTTCCGGCGCCGGCTTCTCGATGATGCCCGACAGCTTGATGACATCCTCTTCCCATTCGCGGCCTTCGACGACGCCGTACGAGCGGCTGTCCTCGCGCGCGATCGTCTCGACGCCGATCACCGAGCTGTGATAGTGGTCGAACACGTCGACGAGCTGCTTGAGCACCGGCTGCTCGCCGTGCAGCAGGTCGTCGGCGAGAATCACCGCGAACGGCTCGCCGTGCACGAGCTTTTCGGCGCACAGCACCGCGTGGCCGAGGCCGAGCGCTTCAGGCTGGCGCACATAAAAACAGTTCACGTGGCTCGGCTTGATGCCGCGCACGAGTTCGAGCAGCTTTTCCTTGCCGCGCGCCTCGAGCTCCGCTTCGATCTCGTAGGACTTGTCGAAGTGATCCTCGATCGCGCGCTTGCTGCGCCCGGTCACGAAGATCATCTCGGTGATACCGGCGTTGATCGCTTCCTCGACCGCGTACTGGATCAGCGGCTTGTCGACGACGGGCAGCATTTCCTTCGGGCTCGCCTTCGTTGCCGGGAGGAACCGCGTGCCGAGACCGGCAACGGGGAACACGGCCTTGGTGACTTTCAACATGATTGCATCCTGATTGCGTTGATTGCGCCGCGTCGACCGGCGACCCGGCGCGATTGTTTTCCGAACGGTCTATCGGTGTCGGCGCCACGATCCGCTCCACGCCGTTTACTTCCGATATGGACCGATTGCCCATAAATCCGGAAAGTCGATAATCCCGTCATGCGGTCGATATTGCCGAACCGATTGCCGAAGCAGAAACAAATTACCGATTTTCCGGATACAAATACTTACGATTCGAATTCCTCGATATAGGGCACGCCGCCCCGTTCGAGACCCGGGCGAATCGGCTCGTTCTTCAGCGCCTCGCGGTACGCCGACAGCACGGCCATGACCAGCAGTACTGCCGCGCTCGCGATCCAATGCATGTCCATCTTGCCGCTCCTTGCATCAATCAACTGGAGCTTCAAACTATCAGAAAAAAATCGGCAAATAATTTGCGCGTCCTGCGAAACCGCTTTCAGAACCGGATAAAACCACCATCTGAAATTCGCTTATTTTCCGGCGTGATTTTTTTATTCATTGATCGAATTCTTGCGCATTACGATCGAAGCATCCCTTCATCCGTCGCAAGGAACCGAATCGCATGCAAGCTTTCAGCGGATCGTCTTTCACCGCGCCGCCCGTCGCCGACCACAAGGAACACGTGATCGACGCGATGCGCGGCTTCGCGGCGCTGCTCGTCGCCTATTTCCACTGCCGGCAGGTCGTCTGGGTCGGCATGCAGAGCTTCCATCGCGCTTACGGTCACGCGCTCGACCCGAGCGTGCTGGTCGGCTACCTGACCTTCCCGTTCGCCTGGGGCTCGGCCGGCGTGCCGATCTTCTTCGTGATCAGCGGCTACTGCATCCACCGCAACGCGGCGCTCAAGCTCGCGGCCGATCCCGCGTACCGGCTCGATGCGCCGAACTTCTGGGCGCGCCGCTTCGCGCGGATCTACCCGGTGCTGCTCGCCGCGCTGCTGCTCACGCTCGCGCTCGACACGATCAGCCTGCAGATCCAGCCCGTCAGCCACAAGATCCGCGACATCGGCGTCGCCGCGTTCCTCGTGAACCTGTTCTCGCTGCAGGGCGTCGCCGGCTACACGTACGGATCGAACGGCGCGCTGTGGACGCTGTCGCTCGAAGTGCAGTTCTACGTCGTCTACCCGCTGCTGTTCGCGGTACGCCGCCGCATCGGGATGCCGGCGGTCGTGGGCGCGATCGCGCTCGTCAACGTCGCGTCGGCGTGGCTGCTCGAACGGCATGACCTGCAGTTCTTCACGTCGTACTGGCTGTCGTGGACGATCGGCGCGTGGATCGCCGACGTGCGCGCGCAGCCGTCGCGCGCCGCGGCCGCGGCGCCGTCGCGCGCGTGGTACGTCGCGGCCGCCGTGCTGCTGGCGGCCGGCTGCGGCGCGTTCCACTTCGGCCAGTACGGCGCATTCCAGCTGTGGGCGGCCGGCTTCGCGTGCTTCCTGTACCGCGCGCTCGCCCGCCCGCCGCGGCCGACGCCGCCGCTGCGCGTGCTGGGCTGGTTCGGCGACTTCAGCTACTCGCTGTACCTGATCCACCTGCCGCTGTTCGTCTGCCTCGGCTCGGTGCTGTTCCACTCCGAACTGCAACTGTCGATCTGGCCGTCGCTCGGGTTCATGGTCGTCGCGATCCCGGTCGCGTACCTGTTCTACCGGCTGTTCGAACGGCCGGCGATGCGGTGGTCGGCCAGCCTGAAGCCGTCGCGCCCCGCCCGCGTCGTCGCGTCAGCGCCCGAACAGGCGGTCTGAGCGTTCCGGTCGGGACCGGAAGCCCCCGCACGGCAGCGCCGGTGCGGGGGCTTTTTGCAGCGCGGATACGGGGCGGCAAATGCCGCAAGGGATCGGATACCGGCGGAAATCGCGGATGCGCCACGCTCGGCGCGTCGCCGGTCAATGCAAACGCGGACAGCTCGTCGCGGCCGCCGACGGCATCCCGACAGCGGCACCGGCCGCGCGCGCTTCACCGGCCCCCGACAGATTCGCCGGCCGTCACGCCACACGCGCCATGCCGTCCTTCGGCGCCCGCAATGCACAAGGCCCCCGCCCGGCATAACGCCGTGCAGGGGCCCTTATCGGCCAGCCACCGGCCCCGCGCCATCGGCGCAGGCGCGGCAACGACCGCTCAAGCCTGCTTCGCCTTCGCCGCGCGCGCCGTATCCGCGAGGATCTTTTCGACCCGCTCGACGTAGGTCTCGGTCCCGAACCGGCGCACCGCGGTCGCGCGCCCGCTCGCGACCAGCCGCTCGCGCAGCCGCGCATCGGAGCGCAGCGCGTCCAGCGCATCGGCGAGCGCGGTCGCGTCGCCCGGTTCGCACAGCAGTCCGTTGTCGCCGTGCTCGATGATCTCGATCACGCCGCCCGCGCGCGCCGCGACGACCGGCCGGCGCGCCAGCATGCCCTCGACGATCACGCGGCCGAACGGCTCCGGCGTGATCGACGTATGCGCGACGACGTCGACGGCCTTCATGCAGGCCGCGATGTCGCGCTGGAAGCCGACGAAATGCACGCGTTCGTCCATCCCGTGCCGCGCGACGTATTCGTGCAGCTGCGCCGCGTATTCGTCCTCGCCGAACAGCGGCGCGCCGACCAGCACCACGTGCATGTCCGGCTGCCGCGCGGCGGCCTCCAGCAGCACGTGCTGCCCCTTCCAGCGCGCGAGGCGGCTGAACGAGCCGACCAGCCACGCATGCTCGGGCAGCCCGAAGCGCGCGCGCAGCGCGGCCTGGCTGACGCCGTCCAGCGCGTCGAACGGCTCGGCCGAAATGCCGTTGAACACGACGTCGACGTGCTGCGGCGTAAAGCCGGTCAGCGCGCGGAACGCCTGCGCGGACGCGTCCGAGTTCGCGATCACGCGCGTCACGCCGAGCCGCGCGCAGTACTTGATCGCCAGCAGCTGCTTGCTGCCGAAATGGTCGTCGCTGACGATGTCGCGCAGATGCCAGACCACCGGCTTGCGCGCGAGCCGCCCGGCGAGCGCGGCGACCACCATCGCGCGCTGCGTGTTCGCATAGATCACCTCGGCGCGGCGCGCGCGGCGCGCGACGTCGCGCACCAGCCGCACCAGCTGCTTCAGCGCGCCGAGCGACACGCCGCCCTGCTTGCGCACGCCCGCGAGCGCGCCCTGGTCGACCACGTCGACGCGCGCGCCGATCTCGTCGAGCGCCGCGCGGAACGGGCCGTCGTCGAACAGCAGCACGTCGGCGTTCGCGCGCATGTGCTTCATGATCTCGAGCAGCGACAGCTCCGCGCCGCCGAGCACGCCGCTCTGGTCGAGCACGAGCGTCGCCGGGCCGCGCGCGGCCGGCATCGGCGCGGCCACGCCGCGCTGCGCGGTCGCGCCCGGCAGCGCCGCCTCGACGTAGTCGAGAAAGCGCTTGCGGAAGGTGTCGGCGGAAAACCGCTCCGCGTTCGCGCGGCACGCGTGCGGCGTGAAGCGCTGCGGCGCGCGCTCGAAATCGTCGACGGCCGCGACGATCGCGTGCGGCGTCTGCTCGTCGAAGAACAGCCCGGTCGGATGCGCGTCCGAGCGCGGATCGCGCACGGTCTCGAGCGCGCCGCCCTTGCCGTAGGCGATCACCGGCGTGCCGCAGGCCTGCGCCTCGACCACCGAGATCCCGAAATCCTCCTCCGCCGCGAACACGAACGCCTTCGCGCGCCGCATCCGGTCGTGCAGCACCGCGAACGGCTGGTAGCCCATGATCTCGACGTTCGGGCCGGCCTTCGCGCGGATCTTGTCCATCTCCGGGCCGTCGCCGATCACGACCAGCTTGCGCTCCGGCGTTTGCGCAAACGCTTCGACGATCAGGTCGATCTTCTTGTACGGCACCATCCGCGACGCCGTCAGGTAGAAATCCTCCTTGACGGTATTCAGCGAGAAGCCGTCGACGTCGACCGGCGGAAAGATCACCGCCGCGTCGCGGTGGTAAACCTTGCGGATGCGCCGCGCGATGAACGCGGAGTTCGCGATGAAGCCGTCGACCGCGTTCGCGGTGCGCGTATCCCAGTTGCGGATGTAGTGCAGGATCATCCGCGCGAGCAGCGATTTCGGCCCGTGCGTGAGGTTCGACTGTTCCAAATACTGGTGCTGCAGGTCCCACGCATAGCGGATCGGCGAATGCACGTAGCTGATGTGCATCTGGTCCGGCCCGGTCAGCACGCCCTTCGCGACCGCGTGACTGCTCGAGATCACGAGGTCGTACCCGGACACGTCGAGCTGCTCGATCGCGAGCGGCATCAGCGGCAGGTAGCTGCGGTACTTGGTGCGCGCGAACGGCAGCTTCTGGATGAACGACGTCGTCACGCGCTTGCCGCGCACGAACATGCGGTCGTCGAGAAAATCGACGAGGCTGAACAGGTCCGCGTCGGGGAAGCACGCGACGATCTGTTCGAGCACGCGCTCGGCGCCCGCGTAGGTCACCAGCCAGTCGTGGACGATCGCCACGCGCAGCGGCCGGGATGCGTCGCGCGCGGGTGCGGCTTCGCGGCGCGCGGTGCGCAGCGCGGCCGCTTCGCCGGCGCCGGCCGCAGCCGTCGCGTCGGCCGTCGCCGCATTGAGGATGGCGTGTTCCGCCAGATCGCGATTCATGTGGTTTTCCTCGCATTGAGACGGAGAATCAGGCCGAGGGCCAGCGCACGCAGCCCCGGCGTCATCGTGAGCGACCATGCGACGTTCAGCGCCAGCACGACCGCGCACATGCCGATCGACTCGACGAGCGCCGGCCACGCCTGCGCCAGAAACAGACTCGCGAGCAGGAACGCGAGGTGCGCGAGCATGTCGAGCACGATCGCGCGCATCCGGATCGCCGACAGGTACAGCAGCACGCCGTAGTCGACCAGCGCGCGCGTCGCGACGACCACCGCCGCGCCGATCAGCCCGAAGTGATGAATGCCGAACCACAGGCCGCCGACGAAGAACGGCATCTCGACGAGCCCGGCGATCGCCGCGCGCGCCGGATTGACCTGCGACTGGATCAGGATCCGCGTGACGCTCGCCTGCCCGACGAGCCACACGCTGATCACCAGCACGCGGCCGACCGGCGCCGAATGCGCGGCCAGGTCGGGGCCGACCCACAGCGTGAGGAACGGCGCCAGCGCGAAGATCGCGACGATGCCGATCGGCGTGAACACGCCGTTCAGGAATTCGAGCGACTGGCGCGCGAGCGTGTCCGCGTGATCGCGGCCGACCGCCGACAGGCGCGGGAACAGCGTGCGCACCAGCGCGTTCGGCAGCATGTTCAGCCGCGTGACGAGGTTCTGCGGCACCGTGTAGTAGGTGACGAACTTCGCGCCCATGCCGGCGCCGAGCATCACGCGATCGAGCGTGTCGGCGACCATGCTCGCGGTGCTCGCGATCAGCATCCAGCCGCCGAAGTTGAACAGCCCTTTCGCGGTGCCCCACTTCGGCGGATCGATGCGCGTGATGCCGAGCACCTTGATGCTCGCGTGACCGAGCATCACCGCCGCGACCAGCCGCGCGACGACGGCCGCGGCCAGCACCGTCTGCAGGTTCGGCGCGATCCACCACGCGGCGCCGAGCGGCAGCAGCTGGAACAGGAAGGTGCCGATCGTCTGGTTCGTGTTGAACACGCCGAAGCGCTCGGCGCCGTTGATCGCGCCGGCGAACACCCACGACACGTTCGCGAGCGGGATCGCGAGCGCGAGCCACGGCAGCGCGAGATACACCTCGTGCTGCATCGCGGCCGACACCTTCGTGAAGTACGCGGTGTAGACGAACGCGCCGAAATAGATCAGCAGCCCGCCCGCGATGCCGGTGCCGAGGTTCAGCCAGAACGCGCTCCAGAACACGCGCGCGCTCTCGGCGGCGTCGCCGCTCGCGAGCGCCTTCGAGATGTGGTTCTGCGCGGCCATGCTCATCCCGAGATCGAGGATCCCGAAATAGCCGATCAGCGTCCACACCAGACTGACGACGCCGTAGCGTTCGACGCCGAGCGCGTGGATATAGGCGGGCACCGTCACCAGCGACACGAAGGTCGGCAGGATCAGCCCGATGAAGTTGATCGAAACGTTCTTGAGTATGCCTTTGTCCATGCTTGTGCCTTGTCGACGACCGCGCGTCACGGTTTCCAGCGATACATCAGCACCTTGCCGCGCGCGTCTTCCTCGACGAACACCAGGTATTCGCCGTTCTCGCGCCGGAACGCGCTGATGCCGAACGGCACGTCGACCCAGCCCGACGCCTTGCCGACTTCCGCGCCCGGGCTCATCACGCCGACCTCCTTGCCGGTTTCCTTGTCGTACACGTGGATCTTGCCGACCGGCTCCACCGTGAAAATGTAGCGGCCCTCGACGGTGATCCCGATCAGGTCGAGGATCGGCTTCGCGTCGAGCTGCCACGGCAGCGCGACCGTATAGCGCGCCACCGGCGAGCCCGTCGACCACTTGTCGAAGCGCACCAGCACGCGGCCGACTTCCTTGTTGATGCCCGGCTGCGGCGGCGCGTCGGCCGTGTAGCCGGTCACGTACAGCGTGTCGGTCTGCGGCTCGTAGATCGCGCGGCGCAGCTGCGTGAACGGCTGCGGCATCGGATAGGTCGTGACCTTGTCGTACGCGTAGATCGGGTTGCCGGCCTTGTCGACGCCGCCATAGCGGAAGCGGTGAATCCCGCGCACGTCGCTGGTGCGCCAGATGTCGCCCTTCGTGTCGACCCACCAGCCCCAGCCGCCCGCCTTCGCCTTGCCGGTCGTGTTGATCTCGAACTCGTCCGCGTCGAGGCGGCCGTTGCCGTTCGCGTCGCGCCACATCCAGTCGCCGCCGGGCGGCTTGTTCGGCACCTTGTCGACCGGCCGCGCGCGGCCCGCGATCAGCCCGGACGGAATCGCGACCTCGCCGTCGCGCTTCGCGTCGAAGCGGTAGATCTTCAGGTGATCGGCGTACATGTCGGTCAGGTACAGGAACGTGCGGCCATCCAGCCGGCGCGCGGTCGGCATGCCGGGCCACTGGTCGGTGTGGAACACCGGATCGTCCGGATACTTGAAGCGGTTCGACAGGAAGCCGACGTATTTCCAGTCCTGGCCCGGCGGCTTCGACAGGTCGAGCTCGAAGCGCTTGTTGCCCGTGTAGACGCTGTTCGGTCGCGCAGGATCGAGCCACGCGCCGTCGACGAACAGCAGCCCCTGCACCTGCCAGCGCAGCGCACCGTCCGGCGTGTAGCTTTCGAGCACCGCGCCGAGCCCCGCACCGATCGTGTCGTGGCGCGGCCCGATGCCGTTCATCGCGACATAGATATTGCCGGCGCGATCGACGCCGACGCCCGTCAGCCCGTTGAAACGCTGCGGCCCCGGCCGGCCCGGCACCGGGCCCGCGAAGATGCCGCCGCGCGTGCCGAGCGTGCCCGACGGCGCATAGCCCTTGCCGCCCTTCGAGAAAATCAGGATCTGCTGGCGCGGGCCGTTGTCCGCGACCAGCACGCGGCCCTTCGCGTCGACCGCGACGTCCACCGCGTCGGTGCCGTCCGGCAGCGCGGGCGCGTCGTCGAGCTTGCGGCCGTCCGCCCGCACGTGCACCAGATGTGCGGGACCGTGCAACGTATCGGTCAGCAGCCACAGCGTGCCGTCGCCGGCGAGCGCGATGCGTCCCGGCTCGTGCGCGCTCCACGTGCCCTTCTTCTGCATCGTCTCGGCGTCGTAGACGTCGACCTCGTCGTGCGACGGATTGGTCGCGAACAGCGTCTTGTCGTCGGCCGCGAGGCCGCCGACTTCCGCCTTCACGTCGCCCGCTTCCGAGCGCGCCGGCGCCGGCACCTCGTTGACCATCATGAAGCTCGCGGCCATCCGCGCGCGGCCGGCATCGGCGCGCCCGCCGGGCGCGACCTGCGGCGCTGCGCGGAACGGCGCCGGCTGCTTCATGTCGCCGAGCGTGCGCCGCGAGATGCCGAACCACTGCTTGCCCTTGTCCGGCCAGATGCCGGGCGACTGCAGATGGCCGCGCTCGTTGCCGACGCCGATCGCGACATACGCGTACTTGCTGTTGACCGCGATCGCATTGCCGCCGAGATTGCCCCAGCCGTGCGTGCCGCCCGCGAAGCCGAGCATCTTGCCGTCCTGGTAGACGCTCGCCTCGGCGCCGCTCTCGTCCCACGGCGCATTCGTATACACCTTGCCTTCGGGCGTGACCGCGATCGCGCGGATGTCGATCTGCGTCCAGCTGCCGTCGCCATAGCCGAACGTGTTGCCGATCCACGACGTCGTCGCGGGCAACACCGTTTCAGCTTGCGCGGTGCCGGTCAGCAGCGCCGTGCACACCGTCATGCCTACCAGAATCAGACGTCGCAATGCGCTTCTCCAGACTCGATACGGAAGCGGCCGGGCCGCGGCAAAGGATCGCCGGACTGCCCTGTCGCTAAATGGGTTTCAAACGTCGCGATGCAGGTTACAAGCAAAAATAATCACAAGAAATTTGGAAATATTTGGGGATGTTTCTGCGTGAAATATCGAACCGGAACAGATTCCCATCGCCACCGAAAACCGGCAATAACGACCGCATTTCGTATTTTTTATCTGTAGAAAATGCCGCTTCGGCATGCTCATGGCGGCTGGCCGGGCGTCAAGCTTTCATTTTCCGATTGAAATTTCCCGATTCGATTGTTTTCGGGCGGATAAATGACACGCGTTTTTTTGCCGATTTCTTTTCCCTAGAATCGATTTCGATTCGATATTTCAATTCAAAGGCATGCATTACGTTCACGCATCGGATGCACGACGTGCTGGCGCGCGTCGCGAAGGAGCGGCGCGATGACGGGCATCTCGCGATCCGCCGACCTCGACCTCGCCCCGCCGCAACACGGCCGCATCGTGCAGCTCGACGGGCTGCGCGCGATCGCGGTCGGCGCCGTGTTCCTGCAGCACGCGCTGAAGGCGCCGCTGTGGATGGGCGTCGACCTGTTCTTCGTGCTGAGCGGGCTGCTGATCACCGGCATCCTGCTCGACCGCAAGGCGCGCGGGCAGTCGTACTTCAGCCACTTCTATGCTCGCCGCGTGCGCCGCATCCTGCCGCCGTACGTGCTGCTGCTGGTGGTGTCGACGATCCTGTTCGGCGCGAGCTGGCTGCCGCACTGGCCGTGGTTCGCGTTCTTCTCGACCAATATCGGGCTGTCGCTGGGCAGCATCGGCCACGACAGCCTGAACGTGCTGTGGTCGCTCGCGGTCGAGGAGCAGTTCTACATCTTCTGGCCGTTCGTCGTGCTGTGGTGCTCGGAGCGCGCGCTGCTGTGGGTCGCCGTCGCGCTGATCGTCGTCGCGCCGGTGCTGCGCGCGATCGCGACGCCGTGGTTCGACTCGTTCTGGCCGATCTACTACCTGACGCCGTTCCGGATGGACCTGCTCGCCGCAGGCGCGCTGCTCGCGATCGTGCTGCGCCGCGACCGGCGCGCGCTGGAGCCGTTCTACCCGCTCGCGATCGTCGGCGCGCTCGTGTCGCTCGCGATCCTCGGCTGGCTGCACCTGTCGTTCCCGCGCTTTCGCGCCGCCAACACGCCGCTATCGAATGCCGCGCTCTACAGCATCTCGCTGCTGCTCTGCACGTCGGTCGTCGTGATCGCGCTGCGCGGCCGCGGCCTCGTGCAGCGCGTGCTGACGAACCCGGTGCTCGTCTACGTGGGCACCGTCAGCTACACCGTGTACCTGATCCACCTGAGCGTGCTGTACGCACTGTGGCCGCTGCACCTGAACCGCTTCGTCACGGCCGCGCTCGCGCTGGCGATCACGCTCGCCTACGCGACGCTGAGCTGGTACGGCTTCGAACGGCGGCTGACGCGCGGCCCGGCCCGCCGCGCGCTGCCGGCCGCCGCACGCACGACCGCCTGATTTTCACTTTCGTTTCTACCAGGACATCACCATGAGCCAAACTCGCAAGAAGGCCATCATTACGGGGATCACGGGGCAGGACGGCGCCTACCTGACCAGACTGCTGCTCGACAAGGGCTACGAGGTCACGGGCACCTATCGCCGCACCAGCTCGGTGAATTTCTGGCGCATTGCCGAACTCGGCGTCGACACGCACCCGAACCTGTCGCTCGTCGAGCACGACCTGACCGATGCCGGCTCGAGCCTGCGCCTGCTCGAACGCACGCAGCCCGACGAGCTCTACAACCTGGCCGCGCAAAGCTTCGTCGGCGTGTCGTTCGACCAACCGGCGACGACCGCCGAGGTGACGGGCATCGGCCCGCTGAACCTGCTCGAGGCGATCCGCGTGGTGAGCCCGAAAACGCGCTTCTACCAGGCGTCGACGTCCGAGATGTTCGGCAAGGTGCAGGCGATCCCGCAGACGGAAACGACCGCGTTCTACCCGCGCAGCCCGTACGGCGTCGCGAAGCTGTACGCGCACTGGATGACCGTGAACTATCGCGAGTCGTACGACCTGTTCGGCTGCAGCGGGATCCTGTTCAACCACGAATCGCCGCTGCGCGGCCGCGAGTTCGTCACGCGCAAGATCACCGACACCGTCGCGAAGATCAAGCTCGGCAAGGCGTCGCGCCTCGAGCTCGGCAACCTCGACGCAAAACGCGACTGGGGCTTCGCGCTCGAATACGTCGAAGGGATGTGGCGCATGCTGCAGGCCGACGAGCCCGACACCTACGTGCTCGCGACCAATCGCACCGAGACCGTGCGCGACTTCGTGCGGATGGCGTTCGCCGCGGCCGGCTACCAGATCGAATGGACCGGCAAGGGCGAACAGGAACGCGGCCTCGACGCATCGACCGGCAACGTGCTCGTCGAAGTGAATCCGAAGTTCTACCGCCCGGCCGAAGTCGACCTGCTGATCGGCTGCGCGGACAAGGCGAAAAGCAAGCTCGGCTGGGCGCCGGAAACGACGCTCGAACAGCTTTGCCAGATGATGGTCGAAGCGGACCTGACGCGGAACAGCCACCATGACACGTTCTGATGCCGGACGCGCGTCGCGGCGCGCGTTCGTCACCGGCCTGACTGGCTTCACGGGCCGCTACATGGCGCAGCGCCTCGAAGCGGCCGGCTACGAAGTGTGGGGCACGACCGCCCCCGGCGTGCCGCGCCCCGACGATCCGGCGCTCGCGCGCTGCACGCTGCTGCCCGTCGACCTGCTCGACGCGAACGCGATGCGTGCGGCGGCGGCCGACGCGCGGCCCGACGCGGTCGTGCATCTCGCGGCGCGCGCGCATGTCGCCAACGACGAGCCGTCGCAGACCTACGCGGTCAACATCGCCGGCACGCGCAACCTGCTGGCCGCGCTCGCGGGCCTCGACCGCCGCCCGTCGGCGGTGCTGCTCGCGAGCAGCGCGAACATCTACGGCAATTCGACGGCCGGCGTGCTCGACGAAACCGTCGCGCCCGCGCCCGCCAACGACTACGCGGTCAGCAAGCTGGCGATGGAATACGCGGCGAAGCTGTGGGCCGACCGGCTGCCGATCGTGATCGCGCGGCCGTTCAACTACACGGGCGTCGGCCAGAGCGAAGCGTACCTGCTGCCGAAGCTCGCCGCGCACTTCGTGCGCAACGCGCCGCGCATCTCGCTCGGCAACCTCGACGTGAGCCGCGATTTCTCCGACGTGCGCGACGTGACGGCCGCATACCTGCGGCTGGTCGAAACCGCGCCGGCAGGCGAAACGTTCAACGTCTGCTCGGAGCACGCGTATTCGCTGAAAGAGGTGCTGGCGATGCTGTCGCGCATCGCCGGTTATGTGATCGACGTGAAGGTCGATCCGCGCTTCGTTCGGCAGAACGAGGTGAAGCGCCTCGTCGGCTCGCGCGACAAGCTGCGGCGCGCAGTGGGCGAGCTGCCCGTCACGCCGCTCGACGAGACGCTGCGCTGGATGGTGGAAGCGATGCGCGACGCGCACGCCGGCTGACACGGTGCGTCGGCGCGTTGCGCAGACGATATAGACCGCCCCAAACGAACGAGCCGTTCGCGCCGGCATTGCCCGGCGCGAACGGCTCTTTGCATCGATGCGGCTCGCGCCGCGCTCAGGCGTCCAGCCCGCGCGCGAGATCGTTGCGCAGGTCGCCCGCGTTTTCGAGGCCGACCGACAGGCGGATCAGCCCTTCGCCGATCCCGGCCGCGGCGCGCGCTTCCGGCGTGATGCGGCCGTGCGTCGTGGTCGCCGGGTGGGTGATCGTCGAGCGCGTATCGCCGAGGTTGCCGGTAATCGAGATCAGCTTCGTGCTGTCGATCACGCGCCATGCGTTCGCGCGCTGCTGCTCGGGCGTGTCGCCCTTCAGCTCGAACGACACGAGCGCCCCGCCCGCCTTCTGCTGGCGCTTCGCGAGCTCATGCTGCGGATGCGATTCGAGGCCCGGATAGAACACGCGCGCGACGGCCGGATGCGAGTCGAGCCAGCGCGCGATTTCCAGCGCGTTCGCCGACTGCTTCTCGACGCGCAGCGACAGCGTCTCCATCCCCTTCAGCAGCACCCATGCGTTGAACGCCGACAGCGTCGGGCCCGCGCTGCGCACGAACGGGAACACCTTGCCCATGATGAAGTCCTTCGAGCCGACCAGCGCGCCGCCCAGCACGCGGCCCTGGCCGTCGAGGAACTTGGTCGCCGAGTGCATCACGACATCCGCGCCGAGCTTCAGCGGCTGCTGCAGCACCGGGCTGCAGAAACAGTTGTCGACGACGAACAGCGCGTTCGCGGCCTTCGCGATCTTGCCGATCGCCTCGATGTCGGCGAGCTCGGTCAGCGGGTTCGACGGCGTCTCGAGGAAGAACATCTTCGTTTCGGGACGCACGGCTTGCTGCCATGCGTTCAGGTCGGTCGGATCGACGAAGGTCGTCGTGATCCCGAACTTGCTGAAGATCTGCGAGAACATCCCGAGCGTCGAGCCGAACAGGCTGCGCGAGCTGACGAGGTGGTCGCCCGCCTGCAGCGCGGCCATCACGACCGACATGATCGCAGCCATTCCCGACGCGGTCGCGATGCACGCCTCGCCGCCCTCGAGCGCCGCGAGACGCTCCTGGAACATCGTGACGGTCGGGTTCGTGAAGCGCGAATAGGTGAAATAGTCTTCCGAGTTCGCGAAGCGCTCGGCCGCTTCGGCCGCGCTCTTGAAGCAGAAGCTCGACGTGAGGAACAGCGCTTCCGAATGCTCGTTGAAGTCGCTGCGCAGCGTGCCCGCGCGCACGGCGAGCGTGTCGAAGTTGAGGGAGTCGTCCATGTCCGTTTTCCGTATTCGATGGCCGCGCGTGCGCGCGAGCCAGGCCAAACAAAAAGCCCGCCATGCGTGTGCATCGGCGGGCTTCGTGCGGTACGACAGCTCGACTCGGGCCGGCTGCCGCCGGCCTTCGCTTTAGCTGTTTGGGGTATTCGCCCCGCGTCCGCAAGCTGAAATCAAATCGACGCAAGCCCACATGCTAGCACGCTTCGGCAACAGCGTGCGCCGCGGTCATTCGACCGACAGTTGCAGGTTCATCTGCGAGCGCGCGGTATCGCCGGCCGTATCGCGATCGGCCTGCGACGCCGGCGTCAGGCGCGCGCGCTCGATCGCGTCGAGATACTCGGGCGTCACGTCGCCGGTGATGTAGTCGCCGTCGAAGCACGACGCCTCGAAGCGCTCGAGCTTCGGGTTGATGTCGCGCACCGCGCGGCGCAGGTCGTCGACGTCCTGATAGATCAGGTAGTCGGCGCCGATGATCTTCGCGACTTCGTCGTCGGTGCGGCCGTGCGCGACGAGTTCGCCGCGCGTCGGCATGTCGATGCCGTACACGTTCGGGAATTTCACGGGCGGCGCCGCCGACGCGAAGATCACCGACTTCGCGCCCGCATCGCGCGCCATCTGCACGATCTCGTGCGATGTCGTGCCGCGCACGATCGAATCGTCGACGATCAGCACGTGCTTGTCCTTGAACTCGATGCTCATCGCGTTGAGCTTCTGGCGCACCGACTTCTTGCGCACCGCCTGCCCCGGCATGATGAAGGTGCGGCCGACGTAGCGGTTCTTGAAGAAGCCCTCGCGATACTCGACGCCGAGCTTCGCGGCGACCTGCATCGCGGCCGGGCGCGACGAGTCGGGAATCGGCATCACGACGTCGATCGGCACGTTCGGCAGCTCGCGCTTGATCTTCTCCGCGAGATAGTCGCCCATGCGCAGGCGCACGTTGTAGACCGGCACGCCGTCGAGGCACGAATCCGGACGCGCGAGATACACGTACTCGAACATGCACGGATTCAGCGTCGGGTGTTCCGCGCACTGCTGGCTGTGGAAATTGCCGGCCTGGTCGATGAAGATCGCCTCGCCCGGCAGCACGTCGCGCACGAACTCGAAGCCGATGCCTTCGACCGCGACCGATTCCGACGCGACCATCCATTCGGTGCCGTGCTCGGTCTCGAGCTTGCCGATGCAGAGCGGGCGAATGCCGAACGGATCGCGGAACGCGAGCAGGCCGTAGCCGGCGATCAGCGACACGATCGCATACGAGCCCTGCAGACGGCGATGCACGCCCGCAACCGCCTTGAATACCGCGGCCGGATCGAGCTCGAGGCCCGTCGTCGACAGTTGCAGCTCGTGCGCGAACACGTTGAGCAGCACTTCGCTGTCGGAATTGGTGTTGATGTGCCGGCGGTCGATCCGGAACATCTCGTCCTTCAATTGCTGCCAGTTCGTCAGGTTGCCGTTGTGCGCGAGGATGATCCCGAACGGCGCGTTCACGTAGAACGGCTGCGCCTCGGCTTCGCTCGACGCCGAGCCGGCCGTCGGGTAGCGGACCTGGCCGATGCCGAAGGTGCCGGGCAGGCTGCGCATGTTGCGCGTGCGGAACACGTCGCGCACCATGCCGTTCGCCTTGTACATGTGGAAATTGCTGCCGTCCGCGGTCGCGATGCCCGCTGCGTCCTGACCGCGATGCTGCAGCAGCAGCAGGCTGTCATAGATCAGCTGATTGACCGGGGATTGGGAGATAACGCCTACGATGCCGCACATGGCATGTCCTTCAGAATGACAAAATCGGTTCCGTCCTGCCCGGCCGCGCGATCACACGCGCACGTACTGGGCCATGCCGTCGGGCAGGAGCTGCTTCAGCTCGTGCACGCCCTGCTCGGCAATCGGACGCAATAGCGCATTGCGCCAGAAATCCTGTTTGGGCAACTCGGTCAACCCGGCCGCCGCGACCAGCAGCACCACCAGCACGCAGCCGCGGACGAGCCCGAACATCATGCCCAGCGAGCGGTCGACGCCGCCGAGGCCGGTGGCCTGCGCGATCCGCGACAGCAGCGCATTCGCGACACCGGCGACGAACACGACGCCGATCACGATCAGCGCGAACGCGATCACCCACTGCGTCAGCGCGCCGCCCGGCCAGTTCGCCGGAATATACGGCACGAGCAGACCGACGTAGCGGCCCGCGATCACGATCGCCGCGATCCAGCCGATCAGCCCGAAAATCTCCGAGACGAAGCCGCGCCACGCGCCGCGCAGCGCCGACAACGCGATCACCGCCAATACAGCGTAGTCGAAAGCCGTCAGCATTGCGCGTTACTGGGTCAGCCCGGCTTCGCGCACCTTCGCGATCGCCGCGGACGCTGCCGCGCGATCCGCGAACGGACCCGCACGCAACAGTGTAGCCGCGCTGCCATCCGCCTGCTTGCGATGCTCGACATATGCGGGCACGCCCGCCGATTTCAACTTCGCGGCCCACGAACGGGCCGTCGCATCGTCCTTGAACGAGCCGAGCTGCACCGCGAAGCGCGCACCGGCCGGCGACGACGGCGACGATGCGTCGCGCGTGTCCGCACCGGACGCATCGGCGTTCGCAACCTGGGCGGGCGCGGGCGCCGGCTTCGGCGCGGCAGGCTTCGCAGCGGGCGCGGCCGGCTTCGGCGGCGGCGCCGCGCTTGCCGTGGTCGTCGTATCGGGTTTCGCAGCCGGCCGGCCCGTGTCCTTCGGCGCGGGCGCGGCGGCGATAGCCGCATCCGAAGCCGGCGGCTCGTCGTGCGCGACGCCTGCCTGCACGTCGGACACATCGTCGTCGCGCGGCGCGGCCGCCTGGTGCGCGGGCCGGTTCGGGATATCGATCGCGATATCGTCCGTCACCGGCTTCGGATGCGAGTCGAGCACCATCGGCAGCACGATGACGGCGGCCACGACGAGCGCGATCGCGCCGACGAGGCGACGGCGTGCGCGTTGCTTTTCTGGAAGGGTCGGATCGAGGAGCAGTGCGTCCGATTCCGGACGCTCGGTGCGGCGCGAGCGTCGCTCGACGCGTTCAGTGCGCTCGGTGCGCACGTTCCGGGAGGTCCCGGTACGACCGCCGCGCCGGACCGGCGCGTCGTCGTCTTTCTTGCCGAACGAGAAAATTCCCATGAATGGCTGAGTCCGAAACTGCTCGTCAGTCAGTGTTGCTGCGATTTACGGTAGGCCATCACACCGGCCACCGTATGGAAACTGCCGAAAACCACGATTCTATCATTCTCGGATGCTCTTTTTAGTGCATCGCGAAACGCTTCGGCGGGAGACGCGTAGCGCGTGACGCTCGAATCGGGCCCGTTCTCGACGCTGGCCTTGTGCAGCGCAGCTTCGAGCTGCTCTGCGCTGGCCGCGCGCGGCAGCGGCAGGTCGGTCACGCACCAGTGGTCGATCTCGCCCTTCAGGTGCCGCAGCACGCCGTCGATGTCCTTGTCGTGCATCGCGCCGAACACCGCGTACGTGTACGGGAAGAAGCCCATGTTGCCGAGATTCTGCGCGAGCACGGCCGCCGCATGCGGATTGTGCGCGACGTCGAGCACGATCGCCGGCTTGCCGGGCAGCACCTGGAAGCGCCCGGGCAGCTCGACATTCGCAAGCCCGAGCCGGATGTCCTGCGCGGACACCGGCAGTTGCGCGCGCAGCGATTCGAGCGCGGCCAGCGCGGCCGACGCATTGATCAGCTGGTTCGCGCCGCGCAGCGCCGGATACGCGAGCGCCGGATAGCGCTTGTCGCGGCCGAGGTAGCTCCACTGCTGGCGCTCGGTGCCCGGCTGCGCCTCGTAGCGGAAATCGCGGCCGACGAGCCACAGGTCGGCGCCGATCGCGGCCGCATGGTCGACCAGCGTCTGCGGCACGGCGGGGTCGCCGCAGATGGCCGGCTTGCCCGCCCGGAAGATCCCGGCCTTCTCGAACGCGATCTTCTCGCGCGTGTCGCCGAGATATTCGGTGTGGTCGATGTCGATGCTGGTAACGATCGCGCAGTCGGTATCGATGATGTTGACCGCATCGAGCCGGCCGCCGAGGCCGACTTCGAGGATCACCGCGTCGAGCCCGCGCGACGCGAACAGGTGCAGGATCGCGAGCGTCGTGAATTCGAAGTACGTGAGCGACACCGGCTCGGGCAGCGACGTGCGCGCGGCTTCGACGGCCTCGAAATGCGGCAGCAGCTCGGCATCGCTCACGGCCTGCCCGTTCACGCGCGCGCGCTCGTTGAATTCGAGCAGGTGCGGCGACGTGTGGCAGCCGACCTTGTAGCCGGCGCGCACGAGAATCGCCTCGATGAACGCGCAGGTCGAGCCCTTGCCGTTGGTGCCGCCGACCGTGATGACGGGGCACGCGAATTCGAGTTGCAGCGCCGCCTTGACCTGCCCGATGCGGGCAAGGCCCATGTCGATGCCGACCGGGTGCGCGCGTTCGAGATGCGAAAGCCACGCGTCGAGGGTGGGAAAAGTGCTCATCGGATCAAATCTGGATCGGTATCGCCACTACGCCAAAAAACGAAGCGCGCCGCCCGACGGTTCAGCCAGGCGACGCGCGAGGGTCACGAGCTTGCGCCGGTCAAGCCAGCGCGTCGGCCGGCTGTCGCTGCAGCAGCGCGAGCAGTTGCGCGATCTCGTCGCGCATCTTGCGGCGGTCGACGATCATGTCGATCGCGCCCGTCTTCAGCAGGAACTCGGCGCGCTGGAAGCCTTCCGGCAGCTTCTCGCGCACCGTCTGCTCGATCACGCGCGGGCCGGCAAAGCCGATCAGCGCCTTCGGCTCGGCGATCACGACGTCGCCGAGGAACGCGAAGCTCGCCGACACGCCGCCCATCGTCGGGTCGGTCAGCACCGAAATGAACGGCAGCTTCGCTTCGGCCAGCTTGGTCAGCATCGCGGTGGTCTTCGCCATCTGCATCAGCGACAGCAGGCTTTCCTGCATCCGCGCACCGCCCGAAGCCGTGAAGCAGATGAACGGCACGTGCTGTTCCAATGCATTCTGCGCGCCGCGCGCGAAGCGCTCGCCGACCACCGAGCCCATCGAGCCGCCCATGAACGAGAACTCGAAACAGGCCGCGACGACCGGCAGCGTGTGGATCGCGCCGCCCATCACGACCATCGCGTCGGTCTCGCCCGTCTCGTCCATCGCTTCCTTCAGACGATCGGGATACTTGCGGCTGTCCTTGAACTTCAGCGAGTCGACCGGCACGATTTCCTGGCCGATTTCATAGCGGCCTTCCGGATCGAGCAGCCCGTCGAGGCGCTCGCGCGCACCGATGCGCATGTGGTGGTCGCACTTCGGGCACACGTGCAGGTTCGCGTCCACGTCGTTGCGGTACAGCACGGCCTCGCAGGACGGGCACTTGACCCACAGGCCTTCCGGAATGCCCTTGCGGCTTTTCGGGTCGGTCTGCTTGATCTTCGGCGGCAACAGTTTGTCGAGCCAGCTCATCGTATGGTTTCCTGTTCCGTGGCGGGACGGGCCGTTCGGCCCGCACCCGCTTCCTGTGTTGTGTTTATCGCGCTTGTCGCGCCGCGTTGCCCGCGCCGTCCAGCGCGGCGCGCAGTTCGGCGATGAACGCCTTCAGCGCGGCCGCCGCGCCTTCCGGCGCGGCGCTTTCGAGCAGTTGCACGAGGCGGCTGCCGATCACGACGGCGTCCGACACTTCGGCCACCGCGCGCGCCGTTTCGGCGTCGCGGATGCCAAAGCCGACGCCCACCGGAACCGGCACGCGCGACTTGATGGCCGGGATTTTACCCGCAATGCTCGAAACATCCAGATTTCCGGCACCGGTCACGCCCTTGAGCGACACGTAATACACGTAGCCGCTCGCGATCTTGCCGACTTCGGCGATGCGTTCGTCGGTCGAGGTGGGCGCGAGCAGGAAGATCGGATCGATCTGCGCGGCACGCATCCGCTCGGCGAAGGCGGCCGCCTCTTCCGGCGGATAGTCGACCACCAGCACGCCGTCGACGCCGGCCGCCTGCGCAGCGGCCGCGAACGCGTCGACGCCCATCCGCTCGATCGGGTTCGCATAGCCCATCAGCACGACGGGCGTTTTCTGGTCGGTTTCGCGGAAGCGCTGCACGTCGGCGAGCACGCTCTTGAGCGACACGCCGCGTGCGAGCGCGCGCTCCGACGAACGCTGGATCACCGGGCCGTCGGCCATCGGGTCCGAGAACGGCACGCCGAGCTCGATCACGTCGGCGCCGCCCGCGGCGAGCGCGTGCATGAATTCGACGGTCTTCGCGGGATCGGGATCGCCGGCGGTAATGAATGGGATCAGGCCCTTTCGACCTTGTTCGGCGAGCGCGGCGAAGGTTTGCTGAATACGGGACATGGCAATTTTCCTTGGTGCGATGCGGCGGCGCGACTCACGCGCACGCCTGCGCGGCGAGCGCGCTCACGCGCTCGTGCGCGATCGCGCAATAACTTTCGTTGATCTCGTAGCCGACGAAGTCGCGCCCCTGCCGTGCGCAGGCCACCGCGGTCGTGCCGCTGCCCATGAACGGATCGAGCACGCGGCCGCCCGGCGGGCAGCTCGCGAGCACCATCCGCTCGATGATTTCCAGCGGCTTCTGGGTCGGATGATCGACGCGCTCCGCGTGCTGCCGGTGCAGGCGCGAGACCGACCAGACGTCCTTCGGGTTGTAGCCCATCTCCAGCCACTTGCTGCCTTCGAACAGCTTGCGCGAGCGGGCCTTCTTCGTATCGGCGTCGTACGGGATGCGGACCGGATCGAGATCGAAGTAATACGCTTTCGAAACCGCGAAAAAGCCGATGTTGTCGTGCACCGACGTGAAACGGCGCGTCGTGCCGCCCATGCTCGGCACGCGGCGGTCCCAGATGATCTCGTTGACCATCGTGAGCTTCGTCTTCAGGAAGCTGAAGATTTCCGGCGCGTACTGCCATGTGCAGAAGATGTACATCGACCCGCTCGGCTTGAGCTTCGGCACCGCGAGCTCGAGCCACTCGCGCGTCCACGCGAGAAACGCGTCGCCCGAGCGCTTGTCCGAGTCGTTGCCGTAGTCCTTGCCGAGCCCGTACGGCGGATCGGCGACGATCAGGTCGATCGACGCGTCCGGCAGCCGCGCGGCCTCGGTCATGAAATCGCGGTTGTGCAGTTCGATCCCGGACGGCAGCGCACGCGGCACGACCGCGGCGACGGGCTGCGCCGCCTCCGCTTCGCTCGCCGCGCCGCCGCCCGGCTCTTCGATCAGGTCACGCATCGGGCGGGGTCAGAGCGCGATGCCCGATCGCTCGGCGACCGTATGCATGTCCTTGTCGCCGCGGCCCGACAGGTTGACGAGCAGGATCCTGTCCTTCGGCAAGGTCGGCGCGAGCTTCACGCCGTACGCGATCGCGTGGCTCGATTCGAGCGCGGGAATGATCCCCTCGATCCGGCAGCAGTCGTGGAACGCCTTCAGCGCTTCGTCGTCGGTGATGCCGACGTACTGCGCGCGGCCGCTGTCCTTCAGCCATGCGTGCTCGGGGCCGACGCCCGGATAGTCGAGGCCCGCCGACACCGAATGCGTCTCGATGATCTGGCCGTTGTCATCCTGCAGCAGGTAGGTGCGGTTGCCGTGCAGCACGCCCGGGCTGCCGGCGATCAGCGACGCCGCGTGATGGCCGGTGTCGAGGCCGTCGCCGGCCGCTTCGACGCCGATCAGCTGCACCGACGTATCGTCGATATACGGATAGAAGATGCCCATCGCGTTCGAGCCGCCGCCGACGCACGCAATCACCGCATCGGGCTGCCGGCCCGCGAGTTCGGGCATCTGCACCTTGCACTCGTCGCCGATCACGCGCTGGAAGTCGCGCACCATCATCGGGTACGGGTGCGGGCCTGCGACCGTGCCGATGATGTAGAACGTGTTCTCGATGTTGGTGACCCAGTCGCGCATCGCTTCGTTCAGCGCGTCCTTCAGCGTGCGCGAGCCCGATTCGACCGGCACGACGGTCGCGCCGAGCAGCTTCATCCGGTACACGTTCGCGGCCTGGCGGCGCACGTCCTCGGCGCCCATGTAGACGACGCACTCCATCCCGAAGCGCGCGCAGATCGTCGCGGTCGCGACGCCGTGCTGGCCGGCGCCGGTTTCGGCGATCACGCGCTTCTTGCCCATCCGCTTCGCGAGCAGCGCCTGGCCGATCACGTTGTTGATCTTGTGCGCGCCGGTGTGGTTCAGGTCCTCGCGCTTCAGGTAGATCTGCGCGCCGCCGAGCGTCTCGCTCCAGCGCTGCGCGTGATAGATCGGCGACGGACGGCCGACGAAGTGCTTCAGCTCGCGCTCGAATTCGGCGACGAAATCGGGGTCGTTCTGGTATTTCGCATACGCGCCGCGCAGTTCGTCCAGCGCGTGCACCAGCGTCTCGGCGACGAACGTGCCGCCATACGGGCCGAAATGGCCGCGATCATCAGGAAGGTTGTACATGGTGTGTCACTCTCGATCGGTCGGCGCGCCCCGCCTGCGGGCCGCACCGGCTTGCATCACCCGGCGTCCGCTTCGCGCACCGCGCGCACGAACGCCGCCATCCGGGCGTGATCCTTCACGCCCTTTGCGCCCTCCACTTCGATGCCGCTCGAGACATCGACAGCAAACGGACGCAGCTGGCGTATCGCATCACCGACGTTTTGCGCGTTCAAGCCACCACTCAAAACGGCCCGACGCGCGAGCTCTGCGGGAATAAGTGACCAATCGAAGACCTTGCCGCTGCCGCCGTAGTCCGGCACGAGTGTGTCGAACAGCAGGCCGCGCGCTTTCGAATAATGAAGACCCGATTCTACCAAATCGGCCGACTGCGTCGAGGGCCCCACGCGCACCGCGCGCAGCCATGGCAGGCGTGCCGCGCGGCCGAGCGCGTCGCACTGCTCGGGGGTTTCGTCGCCGTGGAACTGCAGCAGCGTGAGCGGCACCTCGCGCACGACGGCCTCGATCTCGGCTTCGGTCGCGTTCACGAACAGCCCGACCACCGACACGAACGGCGGCGCGAGCTGCGCGAGTTCGGCCGCCTGCGCGATGCTCACCGCGCGCGCGCTCTTCGGATAAAACACGAGGCCGATCGCATCGGCGCCGAGCGCGGCCGCATGCAGCACGTCGTCGGCGCGCGACAGCCCGCACAGCTTGATGCGCGTGCGCGGCGGCAGGCCGGCCGCGGCGCCCGGGGAAGAAAGGGCGTGATCGGTCATGGTTGTGGGTCCAGATCGGCCCAGACGCTGCTCCACGGCACACTGCCGAGCTGCGCGGGCGGGACGGCGAATTCCGCCGGGTAGCCGACGTGGGCAAGGTACAGCCCGTCGGCCATGAAGGTGGGCGCCGCGAGGTTGCGGTCGCGCCCGGCCAGCACCGCGGCCATCCAGTCGGCCGGATAGCGGCCGCGCCCGACCGCGACGAGGCAGCCCATCAGGTTGCGCACCATGTGGTGCAGGAACGCGTTCGCGCGGAAGCGGAAATGCAGGAAATGGCCGACGCGCCGGATGTCGATCTGGTACAGGTGCTTGACCGGCGTCTTCGACTGGCATTCCGACGAGCGGAACGACGAAAAATCGTGCTCACCGATCAGGTGCGCGGCGGCGGCGCGCATCGCGTCGTCGTCGAGCGGCGTATGGATCCAGCCTGCACGGCGGTCCAGCATCGGCGAACGCACCGGGTGCACGTACAGCGCGTAGTAATAGGTGCGCTCGAACGCCGAGAAGCGCGCGTGGAACGCGTCCGTCATCGGCTTCGCCCATTGCACGGCAACGCTCGGCGGCAGGAACGCGTTGGTGCCGCGCACCCACGAAAACGCCTCGCGATCGAGATCGGTATCGAAGTGCACGACCTGCCCGAGCCCGTGCACGCCCGTGTCGGTCCGCCCCGCCACCGTCGTGTGCAGCGGCACGCGCGCGAATTCGGCGAGCGCGTGCTCGAGCGCGTTCTGCACGGTCTTGCCGTGCGGCTGCGCCTGCCAGCCGCAGAACGCCGCGCCGTCGTACTGAATGCCGAGTGCGATCCGCATCACGCCTCGTCCGCCAGTTTCGCGAGCAGCGCGCGCGCATCGTCGCGCGTCGCCGCATCGTTCGCGTCGACCACTTCCTGCAGCAGCGTGCGCGCGCCGGACAGGTCGCCCAGTTCCACATATTCGGCCGCGAGGTCGAGCTTGTTGCGCGCGATGCGCGCCAGTTCTTCCGGCGTCAGCGCGGGCAGCACCGCGCCCGGCGTCGGCGGCAGGTCGAGATCGAAATCGAGCTTCAGCGCGCCGAACTGTGCGCCGCCGAGCGGCGGCAGCGACGACGGCAAGGACGAATGGGCCGGTGCGTCGTCCGGCTCCCATTCGGGCTCGTCGTCGTGGTCGGCTCGATGTTGCGGGGTCGGATCGGCTGCGCCAATTGGCGGATGGGTGGTGGCTTGACCGTTAGTTGCGACTCGGGGGACTCCGACGTGCTCGTCCAGGCTACCCGGCGCGTCCGCCGCGAGCGACGACTCGCCCGGCGTGCGCGGCGGCAGCGGCATGTCGAGACTGCCGAGCGCGGTGATCGCGTTCTGCATCAGCGCCGCGTGCTGCGCATCGGTTGCCGGCGGCACGACGGGCGCGTCGGTCGACTCGGCGATCTCGGCCGGCTTTGCGTCGTGCGTCGCCGGCGATGCGTTGCTGGTCTGCGTCAATTCGGCATCGTCGGACGGCGAGTGCGTGTGCGCGTCATCCATCTTTGCCGTCGGCTCCAGCAGCGACGGCGCCGCTTCCGCGTCGGACGGTGCAACCGTTTCGGCCGCTGCCGCCGTGGCGGCGGCCAGATTCATGTCCGCTGCCGCATCGCGGGCAACCGGCATCTCCGGCTGGATCGGCAGTTCCTGCTCGACCTCCGGCACGGCCGCGGCAGCCGCGCCACCGCCTGCCGCAGCAGACGCCGCGGCCGCGTCGGCCTGACGCGCCTTGCGGCGCTTGCGCCACAGGAATCCGGCCGCCAGCACGACGACGGCCGCGCCGGCAACCGACGCCGGGCGCCAGTCGATCTGTTGCTCCGCGCGATTCGCGGGCGGCGGCGCGACCACGGGCGCGGCCGACTGCGCGGATGCCGACGCCGGCTGCGCCGCGCTGGCGGCGACCTCGGAAGCCGCATCGCTTGCCGGCGACGCGACGGCGGCCGATGCGCGTGCCTCGCCCGACGTCGCACGCGGCGCAACCGGCGCAGGCGCCGGTGCGACTGCGTCGGTCACGGCCGGCTTGCCGATCCCGTGTTTCTGCAGTTCCATCAGCACGCGATTCTTCAGCGCGAGCAGTTGCTGCAGGCTCGACGGGCGCGGCTGCGACGCCGCCGCGACGGGCGCCGCGCCGGCCGGCTCGCTCGCCGCGCGACTCCGCGCGCCCGACGCCGGCTGGACCGCCGCGTCGCTGGCGGACGACGGCGCGGACTGGATCGCACCGCTCCACATATGCGGGCCGCTCGCGCCCGCTGCCGCAGCAGCCGACGAAGCCGACGCCGTTTCACCGGCGACGAAAGAAGCGCCATGCGCCGCGGAGGCAGCGGATACAGCAGACGAAGCCGATGCGCCCGCCGCCGCCGCCGCGACGTTCGCGCCACTTGCCGTGCTCCGGTGCGCAGCCGAGGCCGCCGAAGCGGATGGCGCGGCAGACGACGCACCATGCGGCGCCGAAGCCGCGTGCTGCGCGCCCGCCGTCCCGCCCGAAGCGGCAATAGCCGCCGAGGCTGCCGCACTCGATGCGCCGGCCGGCGCCAGCGCCGCACCGTTCGCGTCGAGCGCGGGCACCGTCAGCGTCGCGCCGACTTTCAGGCGGCTCGGATCGCGCTTCATGAACGCCTGCGGATTCGCGTCGAACAGCGCGCGGCCGGCGCGCGCGAGCACGCCGGGATCGTGCGATTGCGTGGCCGCGATCGCGATGTCGTTGAGGGACTGGCCGGGCTGGACCGTGATCGCGAGCGGTGCGGGGCCTTCGGCCGCCGCAGTCGCATCGCCGGCACCGCTGCCGGCCGCCCAGACCGACGCGGCCGCGCCGAGCGCCAGGACCGCCAGCGCAGCGCGCACGGCGCGTGACAGACGGGACTGACGCGGAAACAAGGAAATTCGGGACATCGTTGGCTCTATCGCCGCGCGCGGGCGCGGCTCGGATTCGCGTATGGAAGCGTCAATAAAGTCGCCGCAGAAATGCAAAAGCGTCGCGCTGAACGCGACGCTTTCGGCCGGTCTGCGCGTCGTAACCGCGTAGTTTACTTCACGCGATCGGGTTCGGGCCGAATTCGTCTCCGACGGGCGCAACCGCACGGCACATTCGAGCGCGAACCGGCAGCCGCGCCAGACCACTCCACCCGCTTGCCGTACCTCCGCCACACCGATTCGACCGATCGCCCGGTGCAGCGCCGGTTTATCAAAAATCAGACATCAATTGATGCAAATACCGACAACAATTTCACGAAAGGAATGGATTGAAGCCCTTATACTACGCCCCGCATCACCTCCTCGTGCCAAAGGAACCGATGCAAGAAAGCCCCGGACCGGGAGAGCGGTTCGGGGCTTTCGCATTTGCGCGCGCGGCGCGCGGCCGCAGGCGACGCAGCCCCGCCCGAATAAAAAACGCGCCGGCCGCCCCGCGAGGGGCAGGCAGGCGCGTCGTTTTCCGCGCGTTCCGGCTTACTTGTCGAGCAGGATGCGCAGCATGCGGCGCAGCGGCTCGGCCGCGCCCCACAGCAGCTGGTCGCCGACCGTGAACGCCGACAGGTATTCGCCGCCCATCGCGAGCTTGCGCAGGCGGCCGACCGGCACCGTCAGCGTGCCCGTGACCTGCGCCGGCGACAGATCGCGCATCGACGCTTCGCGCTCGTTCGGCACGACCTTCACCCAGTCGTTCGCCGATGCGAGGATGCCGTCGATCTCGTCGAGCGGCACGTCCTTCTTCAGCTTGATCGTCAGCGCCTGCGAGTGGCAGCGCATCGCGCCGATCCGCACGCACAGGCCGTCGACCGGGATCGAGCCCGGCTCGCCCATCGCCGGCTTGCCGAGGATCTTGTTGGTTTCGGCGCCGCCCTTCCACTCTTCCTTCGACATCCCGTTGCCGAGATCCTTGTCGATCCACGGGATCAGCGAGCCGGCGAGCGGCACGCCGAAGTGGCTGGTCGGCATCGCGTCGCTGTTCATCGTCGCCAGCACGCGGCGATCGATGTCGAGGATCGCCGAAGCCGGATCGGCGAGCTGCTGCTGGACCGCGCCGTGCAGCGCGCCCATCTGCGACAGCAGTTCGCGCATGTTCTGCGCGCCCGCGCCCGACGCGGCCTGGTAGGTCATCGCCGTCATCCAGTCGACGAGGTTCTCGCGGAACAGGCCGCCGAGCGCCATCAGCATCAGGCTGACCGTGCAGTTGCCGCCGACGAAGTTCTTGGTGCCCTTGACGAGCGCGTCCTTGATCACGTCGAGGTTGACCGGATCGAGGATGATGACCGCGTCGTCCTTCATCCGCAGCGACGACGCCGCGTCGATCCAGTAGCCGTTCCAGCCGGCCGCGCGCAGCTTCGGGAACACGTCGTTCGTGTAGTCGCCGCCCTGGCACGTGATGATCACGTCGCACTTCTTCAGCTCGTCGACGTTGGTCGCGTCCTTGAGCGTGGTCTCGTTTTTCGCGAACGACGGCGCCTTGCCGCCCGTGTTGCTGGTGCTGAAGAACACCGGTTCGATCAGGTCGAAATCGCCCTCTTCCTGCATGCGCTGCATCAGGACGCTGCCGACCATGCCGCGCCAACCTACGAGACCTACGTTCATGACTAACCCTTTGCTTTGAATGGAGCTTCCCCGCCATTTCCGTCCCCGCGTGACCGCGCGGGGAAACAGGCGGGCACGACGGACGATCAGCGTTTAATGATCGTTTTCGTGGTAATGGTTTTCGTGATGACGATGGCGCGCGCACCCGCACGGGCAGTGTTGCCGTGGAGTTTCAGGACCGGGGAGATCAGGGAAATCAGCGCCATCGTTCGAGTCTACACAAAGCCGGTTGGCCGCACAACGGCCAACCGCGGGCGAACGAGCCGATTTTTGCGGCCCGTTCGCGCCCTTTTCTACCTTACTTCCGCATCGCCTACAGCGCCGCGACCACCGCGTCGCCCATCGCCGCCGTGCCGACCTGCTTGCAGCCCGGCGTCGCGATGTCGCCGGTGCGGTAGCCCTGTTCGAGCACCGTTTTCACCGCGCGCTCGATGCGATCGGCCTGCTCGGCGCGATTCAGCGAATAGCGCAGCAGCATCGCGGCCGACAGGATCGTCGCGAGCGGATTCGCGATGCCCTTGCCCGCGATGTCCGGCGCCGAACCGTGCGACGGCTCGTACAGGCCCTTGTTGTTCTTGTCGAGCGACGCCGACGGCAGCATGCCGATCGAGCCCGTCAGCATCGACGCCTCATCCGACAGGATGTCGCCGAACATGTTGCCGGTGACGATCACGTCGAACTGCTTCGGCGCCTTCGCGAGCTGCATCGCCGCGTTGTCGACGTACATGTGCGACAGCTCGACGTCCGCGTATTCCTTCGACACGTCGATCATGATGTCGCGCCAGAACTGCGACGTCTCGAGCACGTTCGACTTGTCGACCGACAGCAGCTTCTTCGCGCGCTTTTGCGCAGCCTGGAACGCGACGTGCGCGATGCGGCGCACTTCCGGCTCCGAATAGCGCATCGTGTCGAAGCCTTCGCGCTCGCCCGCGAACGGGCCGTCCGGCGCGGCGCGCACGCCGCGCGGCTGGCCGAAGTAGATGTCGCCGTTCAGTTCGCGCACGATCAGGATGTCGAGGCCCGCGACGAGTTCCGGCTTCAGCGGCGACGCGTCGACGAGCTGCGGATAGCAGATCGCCGGACGGAAGTTCGCGAACAGCTCGAGGTGCTTGCGCAGCCCGAGGATCGCCTGCTCGGGACGCAGCGCGCGTTCGAGCGAATCGTACTTCCAGTCGCCGACCGCGCCGAACAGGATCGCGTCGGCTTCCTTCGCGAGCTTCAGCGTCGCGTCCGGCAGCGGATGGCCGCTCGCCTCGTAGCCCGCGCCGCCGACCGGCGCCTGTTCGAGTTCGAACTTCTCGTCGAGTGCGTTCAGCACCTTCACCGCTTCGGTGACGATTTCCGGACCGATGCCGTCGCCCGGCAGCACTGCAATCTTCATGCGTTATTCCTGACTGGGTAGGTTGTGAATGCCACGGCGCTCAGCCGACCAGCTTGTTGTTCAGCCACGGCTGCTTCGCGAGCCGCTCGGCTTCGAACTGGCGAATCTTGTCCGCGTGACGCAGCGTGAGGCCGATGTCGTCGAAGCCGTTCAGCAGGCAGTACTTGCGGAACGCGGTGATCTCGAACGGATACTCGCGGCCGTCCGGCGCGCGCACGACCTGCGCGTCGAGGTCGATCGTCAGCTGATAGCCGTTGAACGCGACCGTCTCGTTGATCAGGTGGTCGACCTGCTGCTCGGTCAGCACGATCGGCAGCAGTCCGTTCTTGAAGCAGTTGTTGAAGAAGATGTCGGCGAAGCTCGGCGCGATGATCGCGCGGAAGCCGTACTGCTGCAGCGCCCACGGCGCATGCTCGCGCGAGCTGCCGCAGCCGAAGTTCTTGCGCGTGACGAGGATCGACGCGCCCTGGTAGCGCGGCTGGTTCAGCACGAAGTCCGGGTTCAGCGGACGCTTCGAGTTGTCCTGGCCCGGCTCGCCGTGGTCGAGGTAACGCCACTCGTCGAACGCGTTCGGACCGAAGCCCGTGCGCTTGATCGACTTCAGGAACTGCTTCGGAATGATCGCGTCGGTGTCGACGTTCTCGCGATCGAGCGGCGCCACGACGCCGGTATGCACAATGAATTTTTCCATGATCCGCTATCCGGTTGAAGGGCCGGCACTCGGCCGGCGCACATCGACAAATTCTCGGGGGTCGGCGTCAGTCCGCGGCGCGCTGCAGCGCGTTGCCGGCGGCGTTGACGTCCTCCCCGAAGCCTCGGACGGTATTGCAGCCCGCGAGGCCGAAGCCCAGCCCCGCGATCGCCAGCGCGGCGAGCAGCCGCGCGATGCGTTTCGATGCCGTCACGCGTTACCCCAGCTTGCGAATATCGACGAAATGGCCTTCGATCGCCGCCGCCGCCGCCATCGCGGGGCTGACCAGGTGCGTGCGGCCGCCCGCGCCCTGCCGGCCTTCGAAGTTGCGGTTCGACGTCGACGCGCAGCGCTCGCCCGGATCGAGCCGGTCGGCATTCATCGCGAGGCACATCGAGCAGCCCGGCTCGCGCCATTCGAAGCCCGCGTCGGTGAACACCTTGTCGAGGCCTTCGCGCTCGGCCTGCGCCTTCACGAGGCCCGAGCCCGGCACGACCATCGCGAGCCGCACGTTCGGCGCGACGCGGCGGTTCAGCTTCTTCACGACGTATGCGGCCGCGCGGATGTCCTCGATGCGCGCGTTCGTGCACGAACCGATGAAGATCTTGTCGACCTTGATCGACTCGATCGGCGTGTTCGGCGCGAGCGCCATGTAGGCCAGCGCGCGCTCCATCGCGTCGCGCTTGACCGGATCCTTCTCGCGCTCGGGATCGGGCACGCGACCGTCGATCGACGTGACCATCTCCGGCGACGTGCCCCACGTGACCTGCGGGACGATCTCGGCCGCGTTCAGCTCGACGACGCGATCGAAATGCGCGCCTTCGTCCGACTTGAACTGGCGCCAGTATTCGACGGCCTGATCCCATTCCGCGCCGGTCGGCACGAACGGACGGCCCTTCAGGTAGTCGATCGTCGTGTCGTCGACCGCGACCATGCCCGCGCGCGCGCCGGCTTCGATCGCCATGTTGCAGACCGTCATGCGGCCTTCCATCGTCAGCGCGCGGATCGTCGAGCCGCCGAATTCGATCGCGTAGCCCGTGCCGCCTGCCGTGCCGATCCTGCCGATGATCGCGAGCACGATGTCCTTCGCGGTGCAGCCGCGCGGCAGCGCGCCCTCGACCTTCACCAGCATGTTCTTGCTCTTCTTCTGCAGCAGCGTCTGCGTCGCGAGCACGTGCTCGACTTCCGACGTGCCGATGCCGTGCGCGAGCGCGCCGAACGCGCCGTGCGTCGACGTGTGCGAATCGCCGCACACGATCGTCATGCCCGGCAGCGTCGCGCCCTGCTCGGGCCCGATGATGTGGACGATGCCCTGGCGCAGGTCGTTCATCTTGAACTGCGTGATGCCGTACGCGTCGCAGTTCGCGTCGAGCGTGTCGACCTGCAGCTTCGAGACGGGGTCGGCGATGCCGTGGCTGCGGTCGGTGGTCGGCACGTTGTGGTCCGACACGGCCAGGTTCGCGCTGATGCGCCACACCGGACGCTGCGCGAGCTTCAGCCCTTCGAACGCCTGCGGGCTCGTGACTTCATGCAGCAACTGACGGTCGATGTACAGCAGGGTCGTACCGTCTTCCTCGGTGTGGACGACGTGGGTATTCCACAGTTTGTCGTAGAGAGTCTGTGCCATGGGTATGCGGGGTCGTTGTGACTACAAGCCTTGCGGATGGAGCCGATTATGCCACGCGGAATGCGCGCCGGCGCAGGCCGGACGCTAAAAAACCCATTAAAAACAGTAGCTTGGCTGGTAGTTCCAATACCTGTATCGGCATTACCCGGCAAATCGGCACGCAGCGCGCGCCGCCCGGCCGGGACGCACTGCGCGCGCCGTCACTGCGGCTTGCGCGGGCCGCGCTGCGCCGCCGCCGGCAACACGTACCCGTCGTCGAGCGTCGCCAGGAACGCGGCGACGTCGTCGATATCGCGCTCGCTCCACACCGGCCGCTCGCCGCGCCGGCGCGTCAGCGGCGCATCCGTCGTGTCGACGTTCGCGCGCAGGTTCGCGGGCAGGTCGTCGTACGGCACCACCCGGCCGCGCCGATCCTTCGAATACCACTTCGCGGGATCCGTATCGCGCTGCACGTAGAAGCGCAGCACGTCCTTCAGCGCGTGGAAACGTCCGTTGTGGAAGAACACGCGCCGCGTCGCCGTATTGCGCAGCGACGGCGTCTTGAACAGCCCGCAGTTCGCGCGGTCTGCCGACTGGTCGGTGCGCACCGGCCCGCACAGGCCGAGGTCGTAGTAAGCGGGATTCGCGTTCGCGCGCAGCTCCCGGTTGCGCGGCACGCCGAGCGCCTCGAACGTGAAGTCGGTCAGCAGCGGATGCGCGCCGTTCACGCCCGGCTGATCGATATGGCACGACGCGCAATTGCCGCGAGCGGGATCGTCGAACAGCCGCTTGCCGCGCATCTCCTGCGCGCTCAGCGCGACCTTGCCGTCGAGGTAGTAGTCGAACTTGCTGGTGTACGGATGAAAGTCGGGATCCTCGAGCTCGAAACGCTCGATCGCGAGCGCCGCGTTCGCAAACGCCTGCTTCGGATCGTCGAGCGCATGCGCGCCGAACACCGCACGAAAGCGCGCCGCATACGGCGCGGCCCGCAGCTTCGCGACGACGGCCTCCGGATTCGGGTTCGCCATCTCGTCCGGGTTCAGCAGCGGAAAGGCCGCCTGGTCGCGCAGCCGGTTGAAGCGGCCATCCCAGCCGAACCCGCCGATCGGCGCGTTGTCGGTTTCGGTCAAGCGCTCGGCCACGCTTGCAGCCTGTGCGTGCGACCAGATCGGCGTCCGGTTCAGCACGTAGCGCAGGCTCGGCACCGCGCGCGTGCCCTGCCGCTTCAGGTCGGCGCCGCCGAGCTGCGCGGCGAGGCCGTTCGGCGGGCCGTAAGCGTGCGCGGGGCTGTGGCAGGTCGCGCACGACATCCGGCCCGACGCGGACAGCGACGGATCGAAGAACATCAGCTTGCCGAGCGCGGCCGCGTCGCCCGGGTCGGCCACAGCGGCCGGCGCCGCGCCGGCACGCGTCGCGCAGAGTCCGAGCGCCAGCGCGAAGCCCAGCGCGCGCCAGCCGACGCGCCGTTGCGCGCCGCCGATCGTCCGCAGCGCCTTCACAGGTTCGTGAAGATGTCGTTGCCGAAGCCCTGCAGCCCGGCCTGCGCCGCGTAGCCGAGGTGATCGAGGCCGAAGATGTCCTCGATGCTGCGGAGCATCGAATAGTGGTTGTACTGCACCGTCGACACCGTGCCCGGCTTGATGAACTTCGAGATCATCACCGCGCCCGTCTGGTCGCCGCCGAAGCTCTGCTTCGTCAGCTCGATCGTCGCGCCCTTGTAGTTGAGCGACGAGGTCTGCGGGAACGGCGCGAGGTTCGGGCCGGGCTGCTCGCTGCAGCACGTGGCGCCCGCAAAGGTGAACGCGGTCACGCCCGGCGACGGCTGCGTGACGCTCGCGTAGCTGCTTTCGTCGAAGTTGACGATCAGCAGACCGTCTTTCTGGAACGCCGGCGACGCGGTGATCAGCGGCACCCACTTCTTCAGGAACGCATCGGCGCTCGTCAGGCCGCCCGGCTCGCCGTTCACGCACGGCGCGTCGTGGCCGTCGTGGCACAGGTTCGGCGTGATCAGGTTGAAGTTCGCGGTGGTGTCGACCGATTTCAGGTCGTTCTCGAGGTTCGCAAGATTCACGACGTTCTTCTCGCAGTCCGGCGAGTCGATGATCGAATGGAAGTACACGAACGGGTTGTGGCGCGCCGCGTACTGGTCGCCGGCCGGCACTGCCGCGCTCGGCGCCTGCGCCGCCTGCGTGAGGTCGGTCGTGTTCAGCGTCGGATGGCCGCAGGTCGCCGCCTCGCGCGACGGATCGTTGCCCATGTCCTCCTCGTAGCCCTTCCACGTGTAGCCGGCCGCCTTCAACTGGTCGGGCAGCGTCTTCACGCTCGCCGGATACACGCAGCCGGAGCCGATCGCCTGCCCGTCCGGCGTCATCCCGGTCAGCTTGAAGTCCTGGTACACCATGCAGTCGTTGTCGGTTTCATTGGTCGGCGACTGGCCGCTGAGCATCGCGATGTAGTTGTCGAGGCTCACGTGCCCGGTGCCGTAGTACTGCTGCACCAGCGCGCCCTGCGCGGACAGCGTCGTGGCGAGATACGGCGCCTTCGTGTTCGCGCCGAAGGTGGTCGCGTAGTTCTCGTTTTCGAGCGTGATCACGAACACGTGACGAATCTGCTGCTGGCCGCTGGCCTGCATCGACGAAGACGATCCGCACGCCGCGACGATCAGCGCGACGAGCGACCCGAGCGCGGCCACCAGCGTGGCACGCATCAGCAAGCGAAAGGACATGACGACTCCGGAATTGACGTGAATGGATACGGGAAACGGGCGGACCTCCGTCCAGCCTAGCCGTTCGGATATTCCTGGTTGATCAGCGCGATCCGCAGCATGCCGAGCTGCGCGCCCAGATTGCCGAGCAGGTAGAGATCGCGACGACGCAGCGCCGCCTGCTGCGCGGACGCGTCGTAGGCGGACGGCAGCGCCAGGCCGGCCGGCACCGCGGCCTGCATGCCGAGCGCATTCGACGCCTGCACGGCAAGCGCCGCCTGATCCCGATGCGTGACGACACCGACCTGGCCGAGCGCCGCGGCCGAGCCGGCCTGCTTGACGATCGCGGCGGCCACGCCGTCCGGTGTCGGCACCGTGCTGAGCGCCGTGGCGGCCGATACGGCCGGCGTCGCGATCGACGTGACGCCGGCCGTCAGCGCGTATTTCGACGCGAGCACGCTCGCCACTTCCTGCTGCGCGAAGATCGGCGCCGCGACTTGCTGGTGAAGCTGGAACACGGCGTCGGCAATCGCTTCGTTCACCGGGCCGGGCAGCGGCGTCGTCGAACCGGTCGCCGGCGCACGGCTGCCGAAGCCGAACGCGACGAGGGTCCGGATCGCGCTCGCGGCGACGGTCGGCGGCGTCCACGAAAAAAACGCATTGAACAGGTAGCCGCTGTCAGCAGCGGCCACCGTGCGGTCGTCGAGTTCGTTGGTCAGCTTGCCGAGCATCTGGCGCTGCAGTTCGGCATCGGAATACGGGACGTCGCCGGCGAAACCGGGCGTGCTGGCCGCACACGATGCGGCGAACAGCGACGTGGAGGCGAGGAAATGGCGGCGGGTCTGCATGGTCATGGAAATCGGATGGAATGGGGGAATGCGTCAGCCTTTCGGGAACGCCTGCATCGTGGCGACGGTGGCGCTCGTCAGCATCTGCGCGTACATGTCGTGCACCAGATAGAGATTGCGGTTGCGCGTCCACGGCTGCCCCGATTGCGGGTCGTAGAGCGTCGGCAGCGGCACCTCGGCCGCCGCGGCCGCCTGCATGCCGGCCTGCTGCGAAGTCTGGATGCAGCGTTTCGCGTGATCGCGATGACCGACGACCGCGACCTTGCCCATCGCGGCCGCCCCGCCTGCGCGCGACACGGCCACGGCCGCGACGCCGGCCGTGCTCAGGTAGACGATCGTGCCGTCGCTGGCGATCTGCGGTTCGATCGACGTCAGCACGTCGGTGCCCATTCCGTATTTCGAGACGAGAAAGCGCGCGATCTCCCACTGCGCGTAGACCTTCACCGGCTTGAGCCGATAGATCGCGTGCACGGCGTCCGCGAGTGCTTCGTTGACGGGGCCCGGATCGGGCAGCGCGGCCTGGTTGCCGCCCGTGCTCGACGTGTTGCCGCTCGCCGCGTTCGGGCGATTGCCGAAGCTGTACGCGACGATCGCGCCGGCCTGTGCAGCCGCGATCGTCGGCAGGTCCCAGGTGAAGCCGACATCGAGCATCGCCGGCATGACGGCGTCGACGGTCGCGGCATCGCCGAGCTGCGCGTTCAGCTTCGCCGACATCTGCGCGGCGAGTGCGGCGTCGCTGACCGGCGTCGACGTGACATCGTCGCCGCCGCATGCGGCCAGCAGCGAGGTCGCGGCGACGGCCGGCGCGGCGGCGAGGAATTTCCTGCGGGAAGAAACGGGTTGATCGGGCTGATTCAAGTTCATGAGAAATACGAAATGATGCGTATCGCGCCGGTGTCGGAGAGCGGACGTCGGCGTTTCGAGTCGCGGGTTCACGGGAATATGGCCATCCGGCGAGTCGTACACCGGACGCGACGAACGTCGAAATGCGGAGACAGCGCCATGCATCGAGCAATTGACGATGCGCGATCGTATTGGCCGTTTATTAAGTTCCAGTGAAATTTTCGATCTAATCGCGTCGATCGTTTCCGCGTTTCGCCTATGAACCGATTTGTTCCGGATATGGTGAATCAGCCGGTCAATTTCACGGGTTGGTGACGCGCGGCAATTTCCGCGCGATCTCCTAGACTGTCTATTTGCGACGGGCAACGCAGCGACGCCCGCCCCCGCGATTCAGCAGCGCCCGCCTCGTCGGGCAGGAGAACGGCATGCGTTATGAACTCTATTACTGGCCCGAGATCCAGGGCCGTGGCGAATACGTGCGGCTCGCGCTCGAAGCCGCCGAAGCGGACTACGTCGACGTCGCGCGCGAGTCGGGCCGCGGCATGGGCGTATCGGCGATGATGCGCATGATGGACAGCGAGAAAACCGAATGCGTGCCGTTCGCGCCGCCGTTCCTGAAGGCCGGCGACGTGCTGGTCGGACAGGCCGCGAACATCCTGCTGTTTCTCGGCACGCGGCTCGGGCTCGCGCCCGACGACGAGGCTGGCCGGCTATGGGTGCATCAGCTCCAGCTGACCGTCGCCGATTTCGTCACCGAGATCCACGATACGCATCACCCGATCGCGAGCGGCCTGTATTACGAGGACCAGAAGGCCGAGGCCGCCGAGCGCGCGAGCGACTTCCTCCAGCATCGACTGCCGAAATTCCTCGGCTACTTCGATCGCGTGCTCGAACGGAATCCGCACGCGAGCGGCTATCTCGCCGGCCGCGCGCTGAGCTACGCGGACCTGTCGATGTTCCAGCTGATCGAGGGATTGCGCTACGCATTCCCGAACGCGATGAAGCGCGCGGAACGGGACGTCGCGGCGCTGGTCGGGCTGCACGACCGTGTCGCGCAACTGCCAGCCATCGCGCGCTACCTCGCGTCCGAACGCCGCATTCCGTTCAACGAGATGGGGATCTTCCGGCACTACCCGGAACTGGATTCGTGAGGCCGGCGCGCGCCGGCGCTCAGGCCGTCACGGGCGTCTCGTGCAGGTGCTGCCAGACGATGCGGCCGTCCGCTTCGCGCCGCAGCACGGCGGTCGAGCGCCGGACCGTGCGCCGCCCCGCTCCGTCGGTCTGCGTCTCGCGATAGCCGATCACCGCGCCGTCGGTGCAGCCGGCGATTTCGCGCAGTTCGTCGATCGCGATCTGCAGCCCCGGACGCGCACCGTGTCCATGGGAAAACAGCGCATCGACGCCCGCGCAATCGAGCACCGCGCCCGACGTCGTCATCATCGAAAATTCCGGCGCGAAACGCGCGAGCAGCGGCGCGAGCCGCTCGGGGCCCGCGCGGCCGGACAACCAGTCTTCGATGTCGACGTGGGCATCGACGATTTCGTTGCAAAACGGATTCGGCAGATTCATCAGTCTCTCAGGTTCGTTTTCATGGTCGGGACGAAACGGCTTGCACAGCCGGCGCGCGATGCGCGGGCAGCCGCACGATCATGCCGAGCGGCAGCAAGGTCAGCAGTACCGCCAGCCCGAAGCACCAGCGGTACGGCGCCGGGCCGCCCGCGTCGAGCGCCAGCAGCGCATTGAGCGCGCTGCCGAGCACGGCCACGCCGAGACAAAAGCTCAACTGGCGGTTGATATTCCACAGCGCGCTCGCGTCGCCCATCCGCTCGGCCGGCACATCGACGAACGCCGCGCTTTGCGACGTGCTCGTGCACAGACTCGCACCGAAGCCCATCGCGACGAAGGCCGCGATGCGCACCGCCTCGAAGGTGGCCCACGGCGTCGCGAGCAGCACGATGCCCGTGCAGTCGACCGCGATCCCGCAGACGAACAGCGGTTTCGCGCCGCACCGCGGAAACCCGCGGCGCGTCGTCGCGATCGCGAAGAACGCCGCGATCGCCCACGGCAGCATCAGCGCGCCGACATGCGCGGCGCTCAGCCCGAGCGTGTCCTGCAGATAGAGCGACGTAACGAGATTGACGCCGGTAAAGACGCCCGGCACGCACAGATAGACCACGACGCCGATCCGCAGCAGCGGCTGTGCCAGCAGGCGCAGGTCGAGCACCGGCGCCGCCGCACGACGCGCATGCGCCGCATAGCCGGCGCCGGTCGCCGCCGCGAGCATCAGCATCGCCAGCGGAAATGCCGCGCCGCCGGGCAGCCCGGCCGCGCTCAGCCCGAGCAGCAACGCGACCAGCGCCGCCGCGCTGAGGCCGAGCCCATGCCAGTCGAGCCGCGGCGGCCGCTCGCGCGCGCCGTCGCGCGGCAACCATGCGAACGCGAGCGCGCAGGTCGCCAGCGCGATCGGCAGCATCGCGAAGAAGATCGCGCGCCACGCCCCGCGATCGACGATCGCGCCGCCGATCGCGGGCGACAACGCCGGCACGAGCAGCGCGACCATCATCACGACCGACGTGAGCCGTGCCCGCGCGTGAGGCGGATACGCGCGATAGGCGATCGTCTGCCCGACCGGAATCAGCAGCCCGCCGCCGAGCCCCTGGATCAGCCGCGATGCGAGCAGCGTCTCGATCGACGGCGACGCGCCGACGCAGGCGCTGCCGAATCCGAACAACAGCAGCGACGCCGCCAGCACGCGACGTTCGCCGCAGCGGCGCGCGAGCCATGTGCCGAGCGGAATCACGACGGTCAGCCCGAGCACGTACAGGTTGCCGATCCACGCGAGCTGCGCGACCGATGCGTGCAGTTCGCGCTGCAATGCCGGATACGCGGCATTGAGCATGAACATGTTCGCGAGATCGAGCGCGAAGCCGAGCAGATAGACGACGGCGATCCTGAAACGGTCTGGCATGGCGGCGTAAAACATCACGAAACGCCGCAGTGTAGGTCGCGCCGCCCGCGCCGGTAAGCGGCCGGATTCGACCGGTCCCGTCGAAAAACTTTGACAATCGGCAGCCGCCTCGACGCAGCGACGCGCCGGGCCGCGGTACGCGACGCCCGCATGCGCCGCACATTCGGGTACCCTTCGATCCGTCTATCGTGTTCACGGGATGAACGACACCTCATGGTGAGCCTGGATCGTTTCGTCGTATTTCGCGCCGTGGTCGAGGCCGGCTCGTTCACGGCCGCCGCGACCGCGCTGAACCAGGCGCGCGCGGCCGTCAGCTTCAACATCAAGCAGCTCGAAACCGAGCTCGGCGTCACGCTGCTCACGCGGACCACTCGCCGCGTCGAGCTGACCGATGCCGGCGAGCGCTTCTACCGGCGCTGCCTGCGCGTGCTCGACGAAGCCGAAGGCGCGATCGACGAGGTGCGCGGCGAACATGGCGGGATGGCCGGCATCCTGCGCGTCACATCGACGGTCGAGTATGCGGCGCGCGTCCTCGCACCGGCGCTGCATGCGTTTACCGCGCTGCACCCCGCGCTGCGCGTGCGGCTCGAAACGCATACGTCGCAGGCCGATCTCGTGCGCGACCGCTTCGACGTCGCAATCCGGCTCGGCCGCCACGAGCACTTTCGCGACCTGCCGTATCGCGGCGTCTGCCTCGGCACCTACGACGTGCTGCCGGTGATGGCGCCCGATCTGCCCGCGCGCGCCGGCGTCCCGCATCCGACATCGCCCGACGACCTCGCGCGCCTGCCGCAGCTCGGCCACAGTCGCCTCGAGCGAATCGCGCAATGGACGCTCACCGATCGCGCGGGCGCCGAACATGTATTCCGGCCTCCCGGGAAACCCCGCATCGTCGTCGACAACGCATCGGTGCTGCGCGAACTGGCGCGTGCAGGCAGCGGTGTCGCGCTGCTGCCCGCCTGGCTCGTGCATGACGATCTCGAAGCCGGCACGCTGGTCGACGCGCTGCCCGCGTACCGGTTTCCGCAACAGAACGTCTATGCGCTGTACGTCGCGACGCGGCACGTTCCGCAGAAAGTGCGCGCGTGGGTGGACTTCATGAAGGCGCAGCTGAAGCACGCGCGCTGAGCGCGGATCGCGTGCATGACCGCTGCATGCCCGATCACGGCAGCCGGCCGCACGATGTGGCGACCGGCCCCCGTTGCCTGCGCAGGCGAACGCTCAGCGCGACGGACCATGCTGCGCGACCGTCGCATCGACCGCGTCGACCGAGCGCGTCAGCCACGGCCCGATGTCCATCTCCTCGTAGCGCACGAGCCGGCTCTTGCGCACGCGGCGATACGCAAACCAGATCGCGACGAACAACGGAATCCACACGTAGATCGACAGCACCTCCATCCAGTCGATACGGGCTGCGAAGAACGCCTGATAGTCCTGCCCGAGCGAGATCACGATGCAGATCGCGATCGCGAACAGCGGCCCGAACGGGAACCACTTCGCGCGATACGGCAGCTGGTCGAGCCGATAGCCCTGCCGCAGGAAACCCTTGCGGAACCGGTAATGGCACACCGCGATGCCGAGCCACGCGATGAAGCCCGTGATGCCCACCGTGTTCAGCAGCCACAGATAGATGCTCTGGTTGTTGACCAGCGAGGTCAGGAAGCACAGCCCGCCGACCGCCATCGTCGCGTACAGCGCGTTGCGCGGCACGCCGCCCGGCGACAGCGTCGCGAACATCGCGGGCGCGCGCCGCTCCGCCGCGAGGTTGTACAGCATCCGCGTCGCCGCGTAGGTGCCGGAATTGCCGGCCGACAGCACGGCCGTCAGGATCACGAGATTCATCGCGCCGGCGGCAAGCCGGAACCCCGCGTGGCTGAACACCAGCGTGAACGGGCTCACGCCGATGTCGGTCACGTCGCTCTTCAGCAGGTTCGGATCCGTGTACGGCACCAGCAGGCCGATCACGAAGATCGCGAGCACGTAGAACAGCATGATGCGCCAGAAGATCTGCTTCACCGCGCGCGGAATCGTCTTGCGCGGGTTCTCCGATTCGCCTGCCGTGATGCCGACCAGTTCGGTGCCGAGAAACGAGAAGCCCGCGATCAGCGCGACGCTCATCATCGCGTGCACGCCGCCGACGAACGGCGCGTCGCCGGTCGTGAAGTTGCGCAGTCCGACCGCGTGCCCGCTGCCGATCAGGCCGGCCGCGATCAGCAGCCCGGCCGCGATGAACGCAACGACCGTGACGACCTTGATCAGCGAGAACCAGTATTCGGACTCGCCGAAGCCGCGCACCGACAGCGTGTTCAGCACGAAGATCAGCACCAGGAAGCCCGCGCCCCACCATATGCCCGGCACCGACGGAAACCAGTAGCGCATCACGATCTGCGCGGCGACCAGCTCGATCGCGATCGTCACGGCCCAGCTGTACCAGTAGGTCCAGCCGAGCGCGACGCCGAAGCCTTCGTCGACGTACTTCTCGCCGTAGATCGCGAACGACCCCGACACCGGCATCAGCGCGGCCATCTCGCCGAGGCCGGTGACGACGAAGTAGACCATCAGCCCGATCGCGATATACGCGGCGATCGCGCCGCCCGGCCCCGCCTGCGCGACCGATGCGCCCGACGCGACGAACAGCCCCGTGCCGATCGAACCGCCGATCGCGATCATCGCGATATGGCGCCCCTGCAGCCGACGCTTCAGCGTCGTCCCGGACGGCGCGGCCGTCTCCACTGCCGCTTGCAAAGCATCCATCGTATTCACCCTGAATGGTTGTCGGGTCGATTCATTTCATTTGGAATACGAATCGATCGACCCGGTGATTCGCATCGAAACGGAACCGGCGCATGGCGCCGCCGCGCCGCGTCAGACCACGCTGCGCTTGATCGCCTGCAACTCGGCCGTCGTCACGATCTTCTCGATCCGGAAGCGCGGACTGTCGAGCCATGCGTTCGCGATTCGCCGGTACTCGTCGAGGTCCTCGCACGCGAGCCGCACGAGAAAATCGAACGTGCCGCTGACCAGCCAGCAGTCGAGCACGGCCGGATTCGCGCGCATCTCGTCCTCGAACGGCGCCTGCGAACGCCCGTGATCGGCCAGCACGATCTGCGCGATCACGACGATCGGCTTGGTCGCGCGCGGCGCGTTGATCACCGCGCGGTAGCCGGCGATCACGCCGAGCGCCTCGAGCCGCTCCACGCGCGCCTGGCACGGCCGCGGCGTGAGGTTCACGAGCTCCGACAGCTTGCGGTACGAGATCCGGCCGTCGGTGCGCAGGATGTCGAGGATCCGGAGATCGATCTTGTCGAGCTGCATTTTCTTGTCGGTCATCCGCGGTCGCTCCGGTCGGGTCGTGGCTCGGGCGCGGAACGTCTCCCGTTCCGCGCGGGGGCCACATTATCCGGCCGAAGCGGGCCGCGCGCCAGCCGCCTGGGATCCTAGAACCGCAGCGACAGGCAGGTCAGCCCGCCGTCCATCTTGCGGAACTCGCTGGTATCGATCACGTGCAGCGGCAGGCCGAGCGTCGCGATCGCGTCGTGCACGCGCGGATAGCCGGCCGGCGTGATCAGCGTGCCGTTTACGCGCAGCGTGTTGCCCGCGTATTCGTCGGCCGCCGAGATCGCGATCCGGCGATAGTCGGCGAAGGCCGGATGCGCGGCCAGCGCTTCGGTGACCAGTAGCGTGTCGTCGCCGAGCGCGTTGACGACCGACTTCAGGTGCAGGCCGGCACCGACCGGCACCGCGACGACCGTATAGCCGTAGCGCGATACGAGCGACTCGAACGCCGCGATGCCGTCGGCGTCGGTGCGGCCGGTCAGGCCGATGTAGAAGCGCTTGCCGACCAGCATCACGTCGCCGCCGTCCAGCCGGCCGTCGCGCATCGGCAGCAGTTCGCGATGCGCGCCGAGCGCCGCTTCGATATGCGCGGTCTCGCCGCGCCGCGCGGGCGCGCCGGGGCGCGTGATCACCGCGAATTCCGGCGTCACGACGGCGACGTCCTCGACGAAGTGCGAATCGGGAAAGGCTTCCAGCGGCGGCAGCTCGGTCAGTTCGACGCCGAGCTGGCGCAGCGCGTCGCAGTATGCGTGGAACTGCGTGAGCGTCTTGTCGTAATCGGGCACGCCGAGCTCGGCGGTGGTCAGGCCCGCGCCGCAGGACGGCGCGGGACGGCGAACGATCGCTTGCGTGAATTGCATCGACTCCTCCATGGTCTGGGTCGCCCCGTGCGGCGCACGAGGCGGCTGCGTTGTGTCCGGACCATTATCGGAAGCCAATTTGCGCAATTCGCGTCGATTTCGGCCGCGCCGACAGCCGATTGCGTCGAATTGCACACGGCGCGCAACGGATTCGGCAGACAACCGTTTCCGCCGCGCGCGCCGCTCACGCCGACGGTTCGAACCCCATCTGCGCGCGGCCGAGCGCGGTGAGGTCGCCGGCCGCCGCGCGTCCGTCGAACGCGACCTCGAAATGATCGACCGGGAAATCGGGCGGACTCTCGCCGGCGACGAACGCCGGCAGCTGGCGGCGCAGGTACGCGTCGTTCTTCGCGCAGCCGGGCGCGGCCGCGATATACATCACGTTGCTGTCGCCGCTGCCGCGATGCGCATCCTCGACCGCATGCACGACGTCGCCGTGCCAGAACACCGCGTCGCCGGGTTCCATATGCGGGATCGGCACCAGCGCGTCGAGCAGCAGCGCATGCCATTCGGGCAGGATCGACAGCGCGCGGCCCGGACGCGCGCCGCACAGGTCGTCGTCGGCGACGTCGTCCTGCAATGCGCGCAGCACCACGTAGGCCATCGCATTCGCGACCGGGATCAGTTGCAGCGTGCCGTCGCCGGGCCCTTGCGGCGTCAGCGCGGTCCAGCCCTGGAACGTGCGGAACATCGAACACACGGCCGGCGACGGAATCTCCTCGACATCGGGCCGGAACGCCGCGTCGAACGGATCGTAGTCGCGCCAGTTGCCGGCCAGCACGTGACGATAGACCTGCCGGAACTGCGGGCCGAGCCAGCGCTCGACCGAACCGCCGTCGACGTGCGGCGACAGCCCGAGCGACGTCGAGCCGGGCGGCCGGCGGCGGATCCGGTCCGCATAGGCCGGCACGCGGTCGGGATCGAAATGCGTGTCCGTGCCGCGCCACAGCCGGTTCAGGAACACGCGCGCCTGCGTGAGCGCCGGCGACTGGCGCGCGGCCACCTGCGGCTTCGACCAGTAAACGCCGTAGATCTGCGGCTTGCCCGACGCGAGATTGCCGAAGTAGCGGTCTTCGGCGCGCGCATGCAGCCGCTCGGTGAAACGGTTCGCGTCGAGATACGCGCCGATTTCGTCGTTCCAGTCGCGCGCCTGCCGCGCATCGAACACGCCGCGGATCACCACCGCGCCGCGCGTGCGGATCGCGTCGATCGCGCGCGGATCGACGCGGCCCTGCGCGATGTCCGAAAACGGCAGCACCGGAATCACGTCCTGCCGGTGCGCATGCGCCGTGCGAATCGCGTCGACCTGCCTCGCGATGTCGCCCGCCAGTTCGCGGAACGTCGCCGCGTAGCGCGGCAGGCCGGCGCGCAGCGTTCTTTTCGCGGCGCGAATCGCGGCCGGCACATCGTCGATCGTCAGTGGCATCGTTGTCTCCGAATCGGATTGGAATGTGATGCCAGCTTAGGGCGACGCCCGGCCGTTCCTCACGTCGATCCGGTCAATCATCGATACAATCCTGACAACCGCGCGTCATGCGGGCCGATGGCAGACGACACAGAGCTTGTTGCCGTCGGGATCGCGAAAATAGGCGCCGTAATAGTCGGCGTGATAGTGCGGGCGCAGGCCCGGCGGCCCTTCGCAGGTGCCGCCCGACTGCAGCGCGAGCGCATGGCAGCGATCGACGCACGCCCGCGTCGGCGCGTCGAACGCGATCGTCCGACCATTGCCCGGCGCAGGCGCGCGGCCGTCGAGCGGCAGCCCGAAGAAGAACAGCGGCCGGTCGGCGTCGGCCGGCATCCAGCCGCACCAGCCGTCCGGTTCGCGGAATTTCAGGCGCAGCCCGAGTTCCGCAAGCAGCGGCGCATAGAAATCGTAGGCGCGTGCGGTATCGCTGACGCCCACGCAAATATGTGAAAACATCGGCTTCGCTCCGTCGTGAGATCGGCAACGATCATGCCACGGCACGACGCCCGCTTTCGTCCGGAGATCGCGATGAAACCGCAGTACGAGCATGTGACCTTCGCGCCCGGCTGTTCGATCCGCGTGTATCACCGCCAGCTCGCGCGCATTCCGTTCGAATGGCACCGTCATCCCGAGTATGAGCTGACGCTGACGCTCAACAGCCGCGGCCGGCGCTTCATCGGCGACCACGTCGCCGCCTATGCGGACGACGACCTCGTGCTCGTGCCGCCGAACCTGCCGCATACCTGGGCGTCGAATGCGCGCATCGATCCCGCTGCACCGGAAGTCGCGCTCGTCGTCTGGTTCGACGGCGACTGGGTGCGGCGGCTCGCCGACTGCTGTGCCGAGTACGCGCCGCTGCGCTCGCTGCTGCGGCGCGCGGCGCCGGGCCTGCAGTTCGACGCCGATACCGCGCGCGCGATGCGTGCCCGCTTGCCGGCCCTGCTCGCGCCGTCGCCGCGCGTACGGCTCGCGGCGGCGCTCGACACGCTCGCCGACCTCGCCGACGCCGGCGGCGCACCGCTCGCGACCGCGCACGCGTACGGCCGCTCCGACGCGCCGTCGCGCCCTGCCGACACGCCCGCGCCGGAAGCCGAGCGGCTCGACCGCGTGCTCGACACGATCGACCGGCATTTCCACGAGCCGCTGCGAATCGACGCGCTCGCCGCCGTCGCGCACATGTCCGAACGCACGCTGCAGCGGCTGTTCGTCCGGCACCTCGGCGAAAGCGTCGGCCGCTACGTGCAGCGGCTGCGAATCGCCCACGCGTGCCGCCATCTGGTCGGCACCGACTGGCGGTCGCGACCGTCGCCGCGCGCTGCGGGATTCCGAATCCGGCGAACTTCAACCGCCAGTTCCTCGCCGCGCGCGGCATGACGCCCGGCGCGTACCGGCAGTTCTTCATGCAGCACGGCCACGCGCCCGGCGGCGACACGCCGGCGCTCGATACGCGGCCGCCGTCGCTGGAACGCGCGCCGCGCAAATGAAAAACACCCCGGCGGAATGACCCGCCGGGGTGTCTGGCGTTGCGCTTCGCCCGACGCAAACGGCCTTGCCGGCCGTTCGCGCCGCGCACGGCTTAACGTGCGTCGAGCGGCTTCGCTTCGCGCGGCGTGTCGCCGATGAACAGCTGACGCGGACGACCGATCTTTTGCTCGGGATCGGCGATCATTTCGTTCCACTGGGCGATCCAGCCGACCGTACGCGCCATCGCGAAAATACACGTGAACATCGACGTCGGGATGCCCAGCGCGCGCTGCACGATACCCGAGTAGAAGTCGACGTTCGGGTACAGCTTGCGCGACACGAAGTATTCGTCTTCCAGCGCGATCTTCTCGAGCTGCATCGCGAGCTTGAACAGCGGGTCGTCGTGCAGGCCCAGTTCGTTCAGCACTTCGTAGCAGGTCTCGCGCATCAGCTTCGCACGCGGGTCGTAGTTCTTGTACACGCGGTGGCCGAAGCCCATCAGCTTCACGCCCGAATTCTTGTCCTTCACCTGCTTGATGAATTCGGGGATGTTGTCCGGCGAACCGATCTGCTCGAGCATGTTCAGCGCGGCTTCGTTCGCACCGCCGTGCGCCGGGCCCCACAGACACGCGATACCGGCCGCGATACATGCGAACGGGTTCGCGCCCGACGAACCGGCCAGGCGGACCGTCGACGTCGATGCGTTCTGCTCGTGGTCGGCGTGCAGGATCAGGATGCGGTCGAGTGCGCGGACCAGCACGTCGTTGACCTTGTACTCTTCGCACGGGTTCGAGAACATCATGCGCATGAAGTTCGCGCTGTACGACAGGTCGTTCTTCGGATAGACGAACGGCTGACCGATGCTGTACTTGTAGGCCATCGCGACGAGCGTCGGCAGCTTCGCGATCATGCGGATCGCGGACACTTCACGGTGACGCGGGTCGTTGATGTCGAGCGAGTCGTGGTAGAACGCGGACAGCGCGCCGACCGCGGCGACCAGGATCGCCATCGGGTGCGCGTCGCGGCGGAAGCCACGGAAGAAGAAGTGCATCTGCTCATGCACCATCGTGTGCTTCGTGACGGTGTCGACGAATTCCTTCTTCTGCGCGGCGTTCGGCAGTTCGCCCTTCAGCAGCAGGTAGCAGGTCTCGAGGAAGTCGGCATTCTGCGCGAGATTGTCGATCGGGTAGCCGCGATACAGCAGCTCGCCCTTGTCGCCGTCGATGTACGTGATCGCCGAATTGCACGAAGCCGTCGACATGAAGCCCGGGTCGTACGTGAACTTGCCGGTCTGGCCGTACAGCTTGCGGATGTCGATTACGTCCGGGCCCATCGTGCCCTTGTAGATCGGCAGTTCGACGCTCGGCGAGTTGTCGCTGAACGATAGCGTGGCTTTAACATCAGACGGAGTCATGGCACATCCTCAATCGAAATAAAGAAACGGGATTCGATAACGGGCGTAACGCGGTTACACGTTGCGCAGCATCTCCAACAGCCGGTGAACATCGGGGCTGTCTAGGTCGCCTTCTGGTTCCTTGCGAGCAAGCAGCAAGTCCATCAGGTCGTTGTCGCTCAGATCGAGCAGGCGCGACAACGCGCCTACGTCTGCATCGGTGAGGTCATGCTCGTATCTGCTGAAGAAACGCTCGAAAACCAGATCGTTCTCCAGCAGACCCCGCCGCGCGCGCCAGCGAAGACGCGCGCGGCGGTGCGGGTCGGATTGATGGGCGTTGTCGCTCATCTCGACCTTAAACCGCACGGCGGACCATCAGTTCCTTGATCTTGCCGATCGCCTTCGTCGGGTTCAGGCCCTTCGGGCAGACGTCGACGCAGTTCATGATCGTATGGCAGCGGAACAGACGGTACGGATCTTCGAGGTTGTCGAGACGCTCGCCGGTCGCCGTGTCGCGGCTGTCCGCGATGAAGCGGTAAGCCTGCAGCAGGCCGGCCGGGCCGACGAACTTGTCCGGGTTCCACCAGAAGCTCGGGCACGACGTCGAGCAGCTCGCACACAGAATGCACTCGTACACGCCGTCGAGCTCGTCGCGCTCTTCCGGCGACTGCAGGCGTTCCTTCTCCGGCGGCGGCGCGTCGTTGATCAGGTACGGCTTGATCGAGTGGTACTGGTTGAAGAAGTGCGTCATGTCGACGATCAGGTCGCGCACGACGGGCAGGCCCGGCAGCGGGCGCAGCACGATCTTCTGCGGCAGGTCGTTCAGGTTCGTCAGGCACGCGAGACCGTTCTTGCCGTTGATGTTCATCGCGTCCGAACCGCACACGCCTTCGCGGCACGAACGGCGGAACGACAGCGTCTCGTCGACGGCCTTCAGCTTGACCAGCGCGTCGAGCAGCATGCGCTCGTGCTGGAGCTCGAGCTCGTACGTCTGCATGCGCGGCGCTGCGTCCTTGTCCGGATCGTAGCGGTAGACTTCAAAAATGCGTTTTGCCATTTCAGATTCCTTTGATTCGGCTTAGAACGTACGCGCCTTCGGCGGCACGGACTCGACCGTCAGCGGCTGCATTTGAACCGGCTTGTAGTCGAGGCGGTCACCTTCGCTGTACCACAGCGTGTGACGCAGCCAGTTCTCGTCGTCGCGGTGCTCGTAATCGCTGTGTGCGTGTGCGCCACGGCTTTCCTTGCGCGCCTCGGCCGACACCATCGTCGCGCGGGCGACCTCGATCAGGTTCTCCAGCTCGAGCGCTTCGACGCGCGCGGTGTTGAACACCTTCGACTTGTCCTTCAGGTGGATGTTGTCCACGCGTGCCTTCAGGCCGGCCATCTGCTCGACGCCTTCCTTCAGCAGCGCCGACGTGCGGAACACGCCTGCATGCTTCTGCATCGTCGCGCGGATGTCGTTCGCGACGTCCTGCGTGTATTCGCCCGAGCTCGACTTGTCGAGCTTGTTCAGGCGCGCCAGCGAGAATTCGCCTGCATCGGCCGGCAGCGGCTTGTGTTCCTTCTGGTTCTTCACGTGCTCGACGATGTGGTTGCCGGCAGCACGGCCGAACACCACGAGGTCCAGCAGCGAGTTCGTGCCGAGGCGGTTCGCACCGTGCACGGACACGCACGAGCATTCGCCCACCGCATAGAAGCCGTTGACCGGTTCCTTGTGATCGCGCGACGTGCCGACGACCTGACCGTGGATGTTGGTCGGGATGCCGCCCATCTGGTAGTGGATCGTCGGGACGACCGGGATCGGCTCCTTGATGCAGTCGACGTTCGCGAACTTCAGCGCGATTTCGCGGATCGACGGCAGACGCTTCATGATCGTCTCGGCGCCGATGTGCGACAGGTCGAGCAGCACGTGATCCTTGTTCGGACCCACGCCGCGGCCTTCCTTGATTTCCTGGTCCATCGAACGCGACACGAAGTCGCGCGGCGCCAGATCCTTCAGCGTCGGCGCGTAGCGCTCCATGAAGCGCTCGCCGTTCGCGTTGCGCAGGATGCCGCCTTCGCCGCGCACGCCTTCGGTGATCAGCACGCCCGCGCCGGCCACGCCGGTCGGGTGGAACTGCCAGAACTCCATGTCCTGCAGCGCGATGCCCGAACGCGCGGCCATGCCGAGGCCGTCGCCGGTGTTGATGAACGCGTTGGTCGACGCCGCGAAGATCCGGCCTGCGCCGCCCGTCGCGAACAGCGTCGTCTTGCCTTCCATGATGTAGACGTCGCCCGTTTCCATTTCGAGCGCCGTCACGCCGAGCACGTCGCCGTCCGCGTCGCGGATCAGGTCGAGCGCCATCCATTCGACGAAGAACTGCGTCTTCGCCTCGACGTTCTGCTGGTACAGCGTGTGCAGCAGCGCGTGACCGGTACGGTCGGCGGCCGCGCAGGCGCGCTGGACCGGCTTCTCGCCGTAGTTCGCGGTATGGCCGCCGAACGGGCGCTGGTAGATCGTGCCGTCCGCGTTGCGGTCGAACGGCATGCCGAAGTGCTCGAGTTCGTACACGACGTTCGGCGCTTCACGGCACATGAATTCGATCGCGTCCTGGTCGCCGAGCCAGTCGGAGCCCTTGATCGTGTCGTAGAAGTGGAAATGCCAGTTGTCTTCGCTCATGTTGCCGAGCGACGCGCCGATGCCGCCCTGCGCGGCCACCGTATGCGAACGGGTCGGGAACACCTTCGACAGCACGCCGACCGACAGGCCCGCGCGCGACAGTTGCAGCGCTGCGCGCAAGCCGGAGCCGCCCGCGCCGACGATCACGACGTCGAACTTGCGACGCGGGAGGGAAGTTTTGATTGCAGCCATTCTTTACACTCTCCAGAGAATCTGCGCGGCATAGCCCGCACATGCGAGCAGCCAGACGATGGTCAGCGATTGCAGCAGCAGGCGCACACCGACGGGCTTCACGTAGTCCATCCAGATGTCGCGCACGCCGACCCATGCGTGGTAGAAGAGGGAAAGCAGCGTCACGAAGGTCGCGAGCTTCATCCATTGCGCGGAGAAGATCGATGCCCAGCCTTCGTACGAGAAGTCGTGCGCGCCGAAGAACAGGACGAGCAGAATGACCGTGTAGACCGCCATGATCGTGGCGGTGACGCGCTGCGCGAGCCAGTCGCGCAGGCCGTAGTGTGCGCCGACGACGAGGCGCTTCGAGCCGATTCGGTTATTGGCTGCCATTTTCTTAGAATGCTCCGAACAGTTTGAGTGCCATGGCGATCGTCAGTGCGATCGAGACGACAAAGACGACGACTGCCGTCCGCTTGCCGCTTTCCTTCGAGACGGCGTCGTGGTTGACGTCCATCAGGAGGTGGCGAATGCCGGCGCAGAAATGGTGGAAGAACGCCCAGGACAGCGCGAGGACGATCAGCTTGACGACGATGTTGGAAAGGAAGGCCTTGAAGACTTCGAAGCTGAGCTCGGACGTCAGGCTCTGGTCGAAGAGGAACAGCAGGAACGGAAGGAACAGGAACAGCAGCGCACCGCTGACTCGATGGAGGATCGACAATTTCGCTGCCAGCGGCATGCGATATTTCATCGTAATGTCGCCGAATCCGATGTTCCGGTATTCCGGCCTCGGTTTTCTTACTGCGTCAGTCATGCTAGACCCCTACTATGTTGTCACACTAATCCGCAATTTTAGCGCCTTTTTATATCGCGCTGCAGCGAAAGTCTGCTCTGGATAGTTGCGCGAACAATAACAAAAGGCGGCCCGAAACGTGCTTCGCGAACATGGGAAGCGCAAACGCACGCCGCTTGTGCCGATACGTCGTCAGCTCAAGTCGTTCTGATAGTAGTACCCGGTTGTGACATACCAGCCGCGTCGCACCTCGACCGGCCGGTCTCCGTATGTATAGGACACGCGCTCCACGGACAGCAGCGGGAAGCCCGCCGGCACGTGCAGCAGGTCGGCCACCGAGGGCTCCGCCGCCACTGCGCGGATCTTCTCGGTCGCGCGGATCATCCGCGTGCCGAACTCCGTCTCGAACATCGCGTAGAGCGGGCCCTTGTATTCGCTGAGCCGCTCGAACGTGAGCCCGCGGAACATCGCGCCGGGCAGCCAGATCTCGTCGAGCACGGTCACCTCGCCCTCGAACTCAAGCAGCCGGCGCACCTGCACGACCGGATCGGCCGGCTTCAGGTCGAGCTGGCGCGCGATCTCGGCCGGCGCGCGCAGGCGCCGACACTCGAGCAGGCGGCTGACGTGCGCGTGTTCGGCGCCGTCGTCGGCCAGCAGCCGCAGGAAGCGGAACTGCGCGCGATCCTCATTGTGCGTCGCAACAAACGTGCCCTTGCCCTGCCGCCGGACCACGAGGTTTTCCGCGGCCAGTTCGTCGATCGCCTTGCGCACGGTGCCTTGACTGACCTTGTAACGGGCGGCAAGCTCCACTTCGCTCGGGATGATCTCGCCCGGCTTCCATTCGCCGGATTCGAGACTCTGCGTGATCAACGACTTGATCTGCTGGTATAAAGGACTGAATGTCGGCGACGGCGAAGCCGCAGGCGTCGGCGCGGCATCGGACGCGCCCGGCTGCCCTGGGCCGCCTGCGCCGGTCTGATTCGCGTTATTCGCCTGGTTCGATGTCATGGCGCGCATTTCATCACAAACCGCGCTTTTCCGTCCACTCAAATTCAGCAAAACATCTGTCTTATATAAGACATATGATACTGTTTGACTTTGCACGTCACGGCTCCTACACTCCGGGTCGAGCAAGGGTTCGCGGGTGCAAGAAGCGCGTCCCCGGCTACGTGCCACGGCCGTCTCCAGGTTCACCGCGTCTGCCATCGCGAGTCCTCCGCCCTGCTTCAATGCAACGCTACGCACAACGCGCATAGAATGGCGTTTTCGCTAGCGTCCCACGCTTCACCCGTCCTGGAGATTTTCAATGGCTAAGCCCGCAAAGCGCGTTGCCGTCACCGGCGCCGCAGGTCAAATCGCTTACTCCCTGCTGTTCCGCATCGCGAACGGCGACCTGCTCGGCAAGGACCAGCCGGTCATCCTGCAACTGCTCGACCTCCCGCAAGCCCAAGCCGCCGTCAAAGGCGTCGTGATGGAACTCGACGATTGCGCGTTCCCGCTGCTCGCGGGCGTCGTGATCACCGACGATCCGAAGGTTGCATTCAAGGATGCCGACGTCGCGCTGCTGGTCGGCGCACGTCCGCGCTCGAAGGGCATGGAGCGCAAGGACCTGCTGTCGGCGAACGCCGAGATCTTCACGGTTCAGGGCGCAGCGCTGAACGAAGTCGCGAGCCGCGACGTGAAGGTGCTGGTCGTCGGCAACCCGGCGAACACCAACGCGTACATCGCGATGAAGTCGGCGCCGGACCTGCCGAAGAAGAACTTCACGGCGATGCTGCGCCTCGACCACAACCGCGCGCTGTCGCAGCTCGCGGCCAAGTCTGGCAAGCCGGTCGCATCGATCGAGAAGCTCGCCGTGTGGGGCAACCACTCGCCGACGATGTACCCCGACTTCCGCTTCGCGACCGCCGAAGGCGAATCGCTGCTGAAGCTGATCAACGACGACGAATGGAACCGCAACACGTTCATCCCGACCGTCGGCAAGCGCGGCGCGGCGATCATCGAAGCGCGCGGCCTGTCGTCGGCGGCGTCGGCAGCCAACGCGGCGATCGACCACGTCCGTGACTGGGTGCTCGGCACGAACGGCAAGTGGGTCACGATGGGCATCCCGTCGGACGGCTCGTACGGCATCCCCGAAGACATCATCTACGGCGTGCCGGTCACCTGCGAAAACGGCGAGTACAAGCGCGTCGAAGGCCTCGAGATCGACGCGTTCTCGCGCGAGAAGATGGACGGCACGCTGGCCGAGCTGCTCGAAGAGCGTGACGGCGTCGCCCACCTGCTGAAGAACTAAGCGCACCGCATCACGCGCATCGCCGGGCGGCCTGCGGGCCGCCCGACAGCCGGGGGCCGGCAACACCGCCGCCCCCGGCTGCACGATCCGATCCGGACACGTTTTGCCGCCCCGCGCCGTCGCTGCGCCAGCCCAGAACGCGCCCGAATCCGATTTTCGCCACGTTGACCCGCTTCCTCGACGTAGAAGAGATGCCCGCGCTCACTCCTGCACAAGTGTTGTACGACGGCGCTTCGCCGCCCGCGATCCTGCCCTGCTGCGATCACTACGCGGGCAGCGAGAAACTGATGCGCAAGTCGCTGGCGCTGCAGGCCGAACTGGGCCCGGTGTTCGACATCACGCTCGACTGCGAGGACGGCGCGGCCGTCGGCCAGGAAGCCGCGCACGCGGAGCTGGTCGCCGCGACGCTCGGCAGCGCCGAGAACCGCTTCGGGCGGGTCGGCGCGCGCCTCCACGACTTTTCCCACCCGCACTGGCGCGACGACGTGCGCATCATCCTGCGTGCCGCGCAGCCGCCCGCCTACCTCACGCTCCCGAAGATCGCCAGCGCCGCCGACGCGGCCGAGATGTGCGCGTTCATCGAAGGCACCCGCCGCGAGCTGGGCATCGCGCGGCCGATTCCGGTCGACGTGCTGGTCGAGACGCACGGCGCGCTCGCGCAGGCCGCCGCGCTCGCCGCGCTGCCGCTGGTCGGCACGCTGAGCTTCGGGCTGATGGATTTCGTGTCCGCGCACCACGGCGCGATTCCCGATTCGGCGATGCGCTCGCCGGGCCAGTTCGAGCACCCGCTGGTGCGCCGCGCGAAGCTCGAGATCGCCGCAGCCTGCCACGCGCACGGCAAGACGCCGTCGCACAACGTGACGACCGAGGTCCGCGACATGGGCGTGGTGGCCGGCGACGCGCGCCGCGCGCGCGACGAGTTCGCGTTCACGCGGATGTGGAGCGTCCATCCCGCGCAGATCCGGCCGATCGTCGACGCGTTCGCGCCGCGCACCGACGAGGTCGCGCTCGCCGCCGAGATCCTGCTGGCCGCGCAGGCCGCCGACTGGGGACCGACGCGCCACGGCGACACGCTGCACGACCGCGCGAGCTACCGCTATTACTGGTCGGTGCTGCGCCGTGCACGCGCCACCGGCCAGCCGCTGCCTTCCGAGGCCGCACCGCTGTTCGGCCCGGCCGCGGAAGGCGGCGCGCCGTGAACGCGCGCCGCCGGCACGGCCGTCACGCGGCTGTCATGCCGCCGCCGGAAGCACGAGCGGGCGGCCGGTTCGAGAAACGACAAAAAACGTAACGGAGCCCGAAAACCTGAAATATCTGCGGCCAAATAGGTGAAAATAGCGGCCGCTGCGCGCTTCCGGGGCGCGTGCAGTTTCAAACCGGCCGGCAGCCTCGGGCTGCGGGCCCTTGTCAACTGATTATCGAAAGGTTCTGACTCCATGAAGAAACTCCTGATCGCTACCGCCATCGGCGCGCTGTCCGCCACGATGCTGGTGTCGGCTCCGAGCGCGTTCGCACAGGGTACGTCCACGACGACCGCGAAGAAGACGGCCAAGCGCCCGGCGCCGGCCAAGCGCATCATCCCGCGCAGCAAGAAGGCTCAGGCACGTGCCGCCGCGAAGGTCGATCCGGTACCGGACGGCGCGGTCAAGTGGTCCTGCAAGGACGGCCTGTCGTTCGACCTCGCCGGCGACATGAAGCGCGACCAGGTCGTCACGGTTCACTGGGCGAAGAAGAACTACAAGCTGCCGCGTCAGGCCACGACGACCGGCGCGGACACGTTCTACGATCCGGCAGCGGGCTTCAAGCTGATCGTGATCCCGAGCAAGGCGATGCTGTTCACCGACGCGAACGGCGGCGAGCGCCTCGCGGACGAGTGCGTGACGCCGGAAATGGCGCAAGGCACGCCCGCGCCGACGCAATCGAACGAACTGAAGCCGGCGACGAACTAAACCGGCTCCCAGGCGCCCCGATGTCCGCCCCGGTCTCCAACGTCCGCCCTGCGCCGGATACGGTACTCGTCGACATCGTCGACTACGTGCTGAATACCGGCGCAATCGACAGCGCACTCGCGCTGGAGACGGCGCGTCATTGCCTGATCGACACGCTCGGCTGCGGACTCGAGGCGCTGTCCTACCCTGCCTGCACCAAGCTGCTCGGTCCCGTCGTGCCCGGCACGATCGTGCCGAACGGCGCGAAGGTGCCCGGCACGTCCTTCCAGCTCGATCCGGTCCAGGCCGCGTTCGACATCGGTGCGATGATCCGCTGGCTGGACTTCAACGACACCTGGCTCGCCGCCGAATGGGGTCATCCGTCCGACAATCTCGGCGGGATCCTGGCGACGGCCGACTGGCTGTCCCGCACGGCCGTCGCGGCCGGCCGGAAGCCGCTTTCGATGCGCGACGTGCTGGTCGCGATGATCCAGGCCCACGAAATCCAGGGCTGCCTCGCGCTCGAAAATTCGTTCAACGCGGTCGGGCTCGACCATGTGCTGCTCGTGAAGGTCGCGTCGACGGCCGTCGTCGGCCGGCTGCTCGGGCTCACGCGCGACGAGCTGATCAACGCGGTGTCCAACGCGTTCGTCGACGGCCACGCGCTGCGCACCTACCGCCACGCGCCGAATACCGGCTCGCGCAAGTCTTGGGCGGCCGGCGACGCCACGTCCCGCGCGGTGCGCCTCGCGCTGATCGCGAAAACGGGTGAAATGGGCTACCCGTCGGCGCTCACCGCGAAGACCTGGGGCTTCTACGACGTGCTGTTCGACGGCAAGCCGTTCCGCTTCCAGCGCCCGTACGGCACCTACGTGATGGAGAACGTGCTGTTCAAGATCGCGTTTCCCGCCGAATTCCATGCGCAGACGGCCGTCGAGGCCGCGCTGCAGCTGCACGCGCAGCTCGCCGCGGCGGGCCGCACGACCGACGAGATCGGCCGGATCACGATCCGCACGCACGCGGCCGCGATCCGCATCATCGACAAGCAGGGGCCGCTCGCGAATCCCGCCGACCGCGACCACTGCATCCAGTACATGGTCGCCGTGCCGCTGCTGTTCGGCCGGCTGAGCGCCGCCGACTACGAAGACGCAGTCGCCGCGGATCCGCGCATCGACGCACTGCGCGCGAAAACCGTGTGCGTCGAGGACCCGCAGTTCACAAAGGATTACCATGACCCGTCCCGGCGATCGATCGCGAATGCGCTGACGATCGAGTTCACGGACGGATCGAAGCTTGCCGAGGTGGCGGTCGAATATCCGCTCGGCCATCAGCGACGCCGCGCGGACGGCATCCCGCTGCTGGTCGACAAATTCAGGACCAATCTCGCCCGCCGCTTCCCGGCCAAGCAGCAACAAGCGATTCTCGACGTGTCGCTGGACCAGGCAAAGCTCGAAGCGATGCCGGTCGATGAGTACGTCGACTTGTATGTGATATAGCCGTCAGATACAGGACTTCTTCTTTCCTAGCCTTAAACCCAGGAAAATCACCATGGCCCACAATCTCCACAAGACCCTCAAGGAATTCGACAGCGGTTCCGGCAAAGGCAAGTTCTACTCGCTGCCGCAACTCGGCAAGGAACTGAAGACGAAGATCGAGCGCCTGCCGGTGTCGATCCGGATCGTGCTCGAATCGGTGCTGCGCAACTATGACGGCAAGAAGATCACCGAGGAGCACATCGAGCAGCTCGCGAACTGGCAGCCGACCGCGAAGCGCGTCGACGAGATCCCGTTCGTGGTGTCGCGCGTCGTGCTGCAGGATTTCACGGGCGTGCCGCTGCTCGCCGACATCGCGGCCATGCGCGGTGTCGCGGAGCGCACGGGCAAGAATCCGAAGAAGATCGAGCCGCTGGTGCCGGTCGACCTCGTCGTCGACCACTCGGTCCAGATCGACTACTTCCGCCAGAAGGACGCGCTCGACCTGAACATGAAGCTGGAATTCCAGCGCAACAACGAGCGCTACCAGTTCATGAAGTGGGGCATGCAGGCGTTCGACACGTTCAAGGTCGTGCCGCCGGGCGTCGGCATCGTCCACCAGGTGAACCTCGAATACCTCGCGCGCGGCGTCCACAAGAAGACGGACGGCGGCGACACCGTGTACTACCCGGACACGCTGGTCGGCACGGACAGCCACACGACGATGATCAACGGCATCGGCGTGGTCGGCTGGGGCGTGGGCGGCATCGAGGCCGAAGCCGGCATGCTCGGCCAGCCGGTGTACTTCCTGACGCCGGACGTGGTCGGCGTCGAACTGAAGGGCAAGCTGCGCGAAGGCGTGACGGCCACCGACCTGGTGCTGACGATCACCGAAATGCTGCGCAAGGAGAAGGTCGTCGGCAAGTTCGTCGAGTTCTTCGGCGAAGGCACGAAGTCGCTGTCGCTGCCGGACCGCGCGACGATCGCGAACATGGCGCCGGAATACGGCGCGACGATGGGCTTCTTCCCGGTCGACGAGAAGACCATCGACTACTTCAAGGGCACGGGCCGCACGAAGGCGGAAATCGCCGCTTTCGAAAACTACTTCAAGGCGCAGAACCTGTTCGGCATTCCGAAGGCCGGCGACATCGACTACACGAAGACGCTGACGCTGGACCTGCTGACGGTCGCGCCGTCGCTGGCCGGCCCGAAGCGCCCGCAGGACCGCATCGAGATCGGCAACGTCAAGTCGACGTTCACCGAGCTGTTCTCGAAGCCGGTCGCGGAAAACGGCTTCGCGAAGAAGGCGGAGGAGCTCGACGCGCAGTACACGACGAGCAACGGCGTCGACGTGAAGAACGGCGACGTGCTGATCGCCGCGATCACGTCGTGCACCAACACGTCGAACCCGAGCGTGCTGCTGGCCGCCGGCCTGCTCGCGAAGAAGGCCGTCGAAGCCGGCCTCACGGTCGATCCGAAGATCAAGACCTCGCTCGCGCCGGGATCGCGCATCGTCACCGAATACCTGACGAAGACGGGCCTGCTGCCCTATCTCGCGAAGCTCGGCTTCGAAGTCGCGGCGTACGGCTGCACGACCTGCATCGGCAACGCGGGCGACCTGACGCCGGAACTGAACGAAGCGATCACGAAGAACGACATCGTCGCGGCGGCCGTGCTGTCCGGCAACCGCAACTTCGAGGCGCGCATCCACCCGAACATCCGCGCGAACTTCCTCGCGTCGCCGCCGCTGGTCGTCGCCTACGCGATCGCCGGCAACATCACGCGCGACCTGATGACCGAGCCGGTCGGCAAGGGCAAGGGCGGCCGCGACATCTACCTCGGCGACATCTGGCCGTCGAGCGAGGAAATCCAGTCGCTGCTCAAGTTCGCGCTGGATCCGGAGAAGTTCGAGAAGAACTATGCGCACCTGACCAAGAAGGGCGACCTCTGGAGCAAGATCGAGGGCGAATCGGGCCAGGTCTACGACTGGCCGAAGTCGACCTACATCGCGGAGCCGCCGTTCTTCGGCAACGACTTCTCGATGGAGCCGGCCGAGTCGATCGCGGCGGTCAAGGGCGCACGCGCGCTGGGCATCTTCGGCGATTCGGTCACGACCGACCACATCAGCCCGGCAGGCTCGATCAAGGAAGACTCGCCGGCAGGCAAGTGGCTGAAGGAAAACGGCGTGCAGAAGGCCGACTTCAACAGCTACGGCTCGCGCCGCGGCAACCATGACGTGATGATGCGCGGCACGTTCGCCAACGTCCGGATCAAGAACCTGATGATCCCGGCGAAGGCCGACGGCACGCGCGTCGAAGGCGGCCTGACGATCCACCAGCCGAGCGGCGAACAGCTGTCGATCTATGATGCGGCGATGAAGTACGTCGACGCCGGCACGCCGACCGTCGTGTTCGCGGGCGAAGAGTACGGCACGGGCTCGTCGCGCGACTGGGCCGCGAAGGGCACGCAGCTGCTCGGCGTGAAGGCCGTGATCGCACGCAGCTTCGAGCGCATCCACCGCTCGAACCTGGTCGGCATGGGCGTGCTGCCGCTGCAGTTCAAGGGCGCGGACAGCGTCCAGTCGCTCGGCATCACCGGCGAGGAAACGTACGACATCGAAGGCCTCGGCGACGACTTCAAGCCGCAGCAGGACGTCACGCTCGTGATCCATCGCAAGGATGGCGAAACGACGCGCGTGCCGGTGCTGCTGCGCATCGATACGCCGATCGAAGTCGACTACTACAAGCACGGCGGGATCCTGCCGTTCGTGCTGCGCTCGCTGCTCGCAGCGTAAGCGCCCTGCTTTTGCAGGTGCCGCAGCCGCCTCGCGGCGGTTGCGGCCGATTTGGATGCGCCGACCTCGTGTCGGCGTTTTTTTTGCGTTCCTGCGCGGCGGGACGGGCTGCCGCCCGTCGCATCGCGCGGGCTACGCCGCGTCGCGGCTGCGCGCTTTCGCGCCCGCACTCCCGCCCGGGCGCGCATTCTTCTTCAGATGCGCACGGTTGTAGTCGATCGCCGCGCGAACGAGCCGCTTCAGCGCCGGCCTGTCGATCCGGTCGCCTTCGAGAAAATCGATCGCACGCCGCGCGTTGCCGTCGAGGCCCGCGTTGAACAGTCCGTCGGGATCGGGCAGCTGCGCGCCGTGCATGAAGGTCAGCTTCACCTTGCCCTTGTGCGCGTTCGCGACCGCGATCGTCCCGTCGCACTCCCACACCGGGCTGCCCATCCACTTCCATGCCTCGACGATGCCCGCGTCGGCGTCGAGGATCGTCCGGCGCAGTTCGGCAAACGTATCGCCGCGCCAGTCGGCAATCCCGGCGATCAGCGCATCGATGCGCTCCGCCGGGCTCGGGTCCGTCGCGCTCATGATTGTGCCTCCGCGCCCTCGCCCGGACGCGACAGCAGCTGTTCGAGCGCGTCGAGGAAGCGCCCCCATCCGTGCTGCGCGCCGCGGTACGCCTGCTCCTGGTCCGCGCGGAAGCCGACCTGCTCCATGCGCAGACGCGTGCCGCCGTCCGGCGTCGGCTCGAGCGTCCAGGTGACGACGCTGTCGAGGCCGTACGCGGCCCACGTATAGGACAGCGTGCGCTGCGGCTCGATCGTCAGGACCTTGCAGTCCACCGCGCCCCAGTCCGCGCGGAAACTGAACGCGCGGCCCTCGACCGGCTCGAAATCGCTCTGCATCAGCCACGCCTCGATCAGGTGCGGTTGCGTGAGCGCGCGCCAGATCTTCTCCGGCGGATGCGGCAGCGCCCGTTCGACGACGACGGAGCGCGTTTCGGTAGAGGCTGGGTTCATGAGTCCATCCTGTTGAGCAGATCTTCAAGGGCATCGAACCGGTTCTGCCAGAAGCCGGCCATCTGGCTCGTCCAGTCGAGCAGCGGAGCCAGCGCCCGCGGCTGCGCGCGGTAATGCGTCTGCCGGCCTGCGTGGCGGTCGCTGACGAGCCCGGCCTGCTTCAGCACGCCGAGGTGCTTCGACACGGCCGGCTGCGATACGCCCGCCCGAGCGGTCAGCGCGGCGACCGTCAGCTCGCCTTCCTCGCACAGCCGCTCGAACAGCGCGCGGCGCGTCGGATCGGCAAGCGTCCGGAACAACATGTCGTGAGCGGATTGCATTCCTGATTCATAACTCGATGGCTATGGATTGGAAGAATACTCGCCCGTCGTCGAGCGTCAAGGTGAATTTCGGCGCCGCCGGATTCGAGCGTTTGCTCTAAATTCCGCTGCGACGCGGCCGATCGAAAGCTGTCCGCAAGACTGCACGCCGCGCCGTTCCACAGTTTGGGGAAACGTTTGCGTTCGACCCGCCCCGTTTTCGCGGTCCGCGAATCCACACGCGTCGTGCGGCATGCCGCCAAGTCGCGTTTGACCACATAGTGCGACGCGGCATGCGGCGGCGTGCGTTCGCAGGCGACGCGCGCCGGCATCGATCCGCTCCGCGATCGCGCAGATTCCGCCGCCGCAGCGAGCAACGCGTGCGCGCGAACGTCACGGATTGCCGGGTCGCCGTACGGAGAACCGGTTCCCGTCGCCGCGCCGTTCATGCGTCGCAGCAGCGACGCGACGCAGGCGAAACCGCGCGCCGATGTCAGAACTGACAGCTATGGAAACTGGCAGCTACCTGAATCGCGCCGACGTCCCTACGCTCGTCACCGCTCGCGGCCCCACAAGGGCCGGGGTTCCAACCACGTCGTCTCTCCTAAAAAGGACTCCCGATGAAACGGAACGCCTGGTTTGCCCGTCCCCTTCCGTCGCCCCGCCGCCTCGCGTGCGCGTGGCCGCTCGTGCTCGCCGCCGGCGCGGCGCATGCGACGACGGACTGGGTCGACACCCATACGAAGGCCTTTCTGACCGGCCCGCAACTGATGGCGCGCAGCGCGGCGCCGTCGCTCGAACTGGCAGCCGGCGAGACGACCGACGTGGTCGTCAGCCTGAAGCTGCGCAACGCCGCGCAGCTCAAGCAGCTCGCACGCGACGTGAATCGCCCCGGCAACGAACACTACCGCCGCTATCTGACGCCCGAGCAGTTCCTCGCCGACTACGCGCCGACCGACGCACAGGTCAAGTCGGTCGTCGACTATCTGCGCAAGAGCGGCTTCGTCGATATCGAGGTCGCGCCGAACCGGCTGCTGGTGTCCGCGCGCGGCACGGCCGGCACCGTCAAGACCGCGTTCAACACGTCGCTCGTGCACTTCCAGTACGCGGGCCGGTCGGGCTTCGCGAACGCATCGACCGCGCAAGTGCCGCGCGCGCTCGGCGACGTTGTCGGCTCGGTGCTCGGACTGCAGAACGTCGCTCGCGCGCACCCGATGCTGCGCATCGGCAACGTGTCGAAGCCGAAGCCGCTCGCGGCCGGCACGGCCACCGGCCACTATCCGAAGGAATTCCCGGGCCTCTATAACGCGACCGGCGTGCCGACCGCAGCCGGCGTGACCGTCGGCATCATCACGATCGGCGGCGTATCGCAAACGCTGCAGGACCTGAAGCAGTTCGCGTCGAGCAACGGCTACGGTGCGGTCGCGACGCAGACCGTGAAGACCAACGGCACCGGCTCGAGCGGCAGCTACAGCGACGACCCGGACGGCCAGGGCGAATGGGATCTCGACAGCCAGTCGATCGTCGGTTCGGCCGGCGGCCAGGTCGGCAAGCTGGTGTTCTACATGGCGGACCTGAACGCGTCCGGCAACACGGGGCTCACGCAGGCGTTCAACCGCGCGGTGTCGGACAACACCGCGAAGGTGATCAACGTGTCGCTCGGCTGGTGCGAGACCGACGCGAACGCGGACGGCACGCTCGATGCGGAAGAGCAGATCTTCACGACCGCCGCCGCGCAGGGGCAGACGTTCTCGGTGTCGTCCGGCGACGAAGGCGTCTACGAGTGCAACAACCGCGGCTATCCGGACGGCTCGAACTACACGGTGTCGTGGCCGGCATCGTCGCCGCACGTGCTCGCGATCGGCGGCACGACGCTGTACACGACATCCGCGGGCGCGTTCTCGAACGAGACGGTCTGGAACGAAGGGCTCGACGGCAACGGCAAGCTGTGGGCGACGGGCGGCGGCGTCAGCACGATCCTGCCCGCCCCGTCGTGGCAGCCGGGCGCCAACCGGCGGCTGCCCGACATCGCGTTCGACGCCGCGCAGAGCACGGGCGCGTATATCTACAACTACGGTCAGTTGCAGCAGATCGGCGGCACCAGCCTTGCCGCGCCGATCTTCACGGGCTTCTGGGCACGCCTGCTCGCGGCGAACGGCACGGGCCTCGGCTTCCCGGCCGGCAATCTCTATCGTGCGATTCCGGCGAACCCGTCGCTGCTGCGCTACGACGTGGTGTCGGGGAACAACGGCTATCAGGGCTATGGCTACAACGCCGGTAGCGGCTGGGATTACACGACCGGCTTCGGCAGCCTGAATATCGCGAACCTCAACCAGCTGATCAAGTCGGGCGGGTTCTGAGCGACGCGAACGGGCCGGCGCACGGCGGTGGCTTGCGGTGCGCCGGCCTGCGGGTCGATGCGGGCAGGCTCCGCTCGCGCGCTACTTCGTCGAACGCTCCGACACGGCCGCCACGCCGGCGCGATGCGACGGCGCGAACAGCCGCAATCCGCTCGCGACGCTCGCCGCGCCCGCAAAACCCGCGCCGAGCATCAGCGCGAGCGTCGGCCCGTGACGCCCGGCGATCCCGAACGACAGCGCGACGAGCGCGGCGCCCGTCGCCTGCCCGATCAGCCGCGCGGTCGCGATGATCCCGCTCGCGCCGCCGCTGCGTTCGGGCGGCGCGCTCGACATCAGCGCCTTCAGGTTCGGCGACTGGAAGAAGCCGAACCCCGCACCGCACAGCATCATCCGCCAGCCGATGTCGACCACGCCCGGCGCGGCCGGCATCGCGGCCAGCGACACCATCCCCGCGCTCAGCAGCGCAAGCCCGATCGCGCCGAGCAGGCCCGGCGGGTAGCGATCCGACAGCCGGCCCGCGATCGGCGCGGCGAGCGCGACGATCGCCGACCACGGCGTCATCAGGAACCCCGTCTCCACCGCGCTGCGATGCAGGACGGTCTCGAAATAGAACGGCAGCGACACGAACGCGAGCCCCTGCGCGGCGAACGCGCACACCGCGGTCAGCGCGGACAGCGCGAACACGGGCCGGCGGAACAGGTCGACCGGCAGCATCGGCGCCGGGTGGCCGGCCTGGCGGCGGATCAGCAGCCCGCCGAACGCGAGCGCGACCGCGGCCGCCGCGAGCACGACCGAGCGCGGCCCGCGCTGCGCGAATTCGCCGAGCGCGAAAATCAGCGACGCGAAGGTAATCACGTTGAACAAGGCGGCGAGCGGATCGAACGCATGCTTGCCGCGCGCCGTCTGCGGTAGCGACGGAATCGCCACCGCGAGCGCGAACACGCCGAGCGGCACGTTCACCGCGAACAGCCACGGCCACGCGGCGACCGACAGGATCAGCGACGCAATCGTCGGCCCCACCGCGAACGACACGCCGACGACCAGCGCGTTGAAGCCGACGCCGCGCCCGAGCCGGTGCGCGGGAAACAGGCTGCGGATCAGCGCGACGTTCACGCTCATGATCGCGCTCGCGCCGAAGCCCTGCACGATCCGTGCAGCCGTCAGTTGCGGCAGCGTCGATGCGAGCGAGCAGCCGAGCGACGCGAGCGTGAACACCGCGAGGCCCGCGATGTAGACGCGCTTGTGGCCGACGATGTCGCCGAGCGACGCGAACGGCAGCAGCGTTGCGACCATCGCGAGCTGGTATGCATTGATGATCCACACGGAGGCGGCCGGCGACGCCTGCAGGTCGGCAGCGATCGCCGGCAGCGCGGTGTTCGCGATCGCGGTATCGAGCGTCGCGAGCGCGACGGCCAGCAGCACGGCGGCCATCGCGCGCCAGTTGACGGCCGGCTCGGCGATGCCGGCGGCGGGAGCGATTTCGGACAAGATGAGGCTCGGCAGACGAGCGGCGCAGCGCGCCGCGAATTGAGCGATGCGACGGCGTGCGGCCGATGATGCAGGCACGTCGCGTCGTCGCGACCCGTATTGTTGCAGAGCCGCATCGAACGTGCAGGCGAGCGCATCGATCGTCAGCCAAACGAAAGGCGATGCGGCGGCCGACTCGGTGCGCGGCGTCTCGTTGATCGCGCAACGAACGACGTGCCGGCCGGCGGTCGCGTCGGGTTTCGTTACGCCGTTTGCCTGTCCTTCAGTCGAGCCGGATCAGGCGACCGCGCGCCGCGCATTACGCCCGCGCAACCACTCGAGCGCGAGCAGCAGTCCCGTCGAGAAGATGATCAGGATCGTCGCGAGCGCGGCGATCGTCGGGCTGATGTTCTCGCGAATCCCCGTAAACATCTGCCGCGGCAGCGTCGTCTGGTCTGCGCCCGCCAGGAACAGCGTGACGACCACCTCGTCGAACGACGTCGCGAACGCGAACAGCGCACCCGACATCACGCCCGGCGCGATCACCGGCAGCGTCACGCGGAAGAACGTCGTCACCGGGTTCGCGCCCAGCGACAGGCTCGCGCGCACCAGGTTGTGATTGAAGCCCTGCAGCGTCGCCGCCACCGTCGTCACGACGAACGGCACGCCGAGCGCCGCATGCGCGGCAATCAGCCCCGTATAGGTATTCGCGAGCCCGAGCGGCGCGAAGAACAGGTACATGCCGACGCCCACCACCACCACCGGCACGATCATCGGCGACAGCAGCACCGCCATCAGCAGCCCCTTGCCGCGGAAGTCCGCCTTCGTCAGCCCGATCGCCGCGAGCGTGCCGAGCACCGTCGCGACGACCGTCGCCGACGGCGCGACGATGAAGCTGTTCTTCGCGGCCATGCGCCACTCGTCCGACGCGATCAGGTTCTCGTACCAGCGCGTCGAGAAGCCCGGGATCGGATACACGAGGAACGTGCTCGACGAGAACGACAGCGGCACGATCGCGAGCACCGGCAGGATCAGGTACAGCAGCGTCAGCACGACGAGCACGCGCAGCGCGACATACCACGCGCGCTCGACGAACGACATGTGCGGCGCGAACAGCGGCCTGGCGAGTTTCATGATCGGTTTTCCTGATGTTTGCGTGTCAGCCCAGGCTCACGTTGGTGCGCGTGAAGCGCCCGTACACCGCATACAGCACCAGCGTCGCCGCGAGCAGCAGCCCGCCCAGCGCGCACGCCATGCCCCAGTTGATCGTCACGTTCGTGAAGTACGCGACGTAGTAGCTGACCATCTGGTCGTTCGGCCCGCCCAGCAGCGCCGGCGTGATGTAGTAGCCGATCGCGAGGATGAACACCAGCAGCGCGCCCGCGCCGACGCCCGGATAGGTCTGCGGCACGTACACGCGCCAGAACGCCGCGAACGGATGGCTGCCGAGCGACACGGCCGCGCGCTGGTAGGTCGGCGGGATCGACTTCATCACGCTGTACAGCGGCAGGATCATGAACGGCAGCAGGATGTGCGTCATCGAGATATACACGCCGACGCGGTTGAACAGCAGCGTCAGCGGATGCGAGATCAGCCCGGTGCCGAGCAGCGCCTTGTTGATCAATCCCTCGCTTTGCAGCAGCACGATCCACGCGGCCACGCGCACCAGCACCGAAGTCCAGAACGGAATCAGCACGAGGATCATCACGAGGTTCGCGCGCCGCTCCGACAGCGTCGAGATCCAGTACGCGAGCGGATAGCCGAGCAGCAGCGCGAACAGCGTGACCGCGACGCCGATCACCAGCGTGCGGCCGAAGATCGCGAGGTAGATCGACTGGTCGGGATCGGCCGGCACGATATGGCCGAAGCCGTCCTGCTTGTGGTCGAGCGCCGCGAGCAGGTAGAACGGCGAATACGTGCTGCCGTTCTTCGCGATCGCCTGCCAGTACGCAACGTCGCCCCAGCGCGAGTCGAGCTCGACGAGCTTGTCGCGCATCTGCGCGGGCGTCAGCGTCGCGTCGTGGTCGCCTTTCAGCGGCATCGCGCGCGCCGTCTTCGCGACCAGCGACCGGTAGCCGGGAATCTCGGTGTTCAGGCGGCGCGCGAGCGCGCCCATCGCGTCGCTGTCGGCGACCTTCGTCATGTCGGCCGCGAGCGAGGCGTATGCGGCGTCGGACGGCGGCGCCTTGCGGTCCCAGTGCGCGAGCGCCGCGACCGTGTCCGGCAGCGCGGCGGCGATCTCGGGGTTCTGCACCGCGCGCGTGAGCAGCGTGCCGATCGGCACGACGAAGATCAGCAGCACGAACAACGCGAGCGGCGCGACCAGCAGCAGCGCCATCGTGCGCTTGCGGGCCTCGGCGGCCTTCAGCTCGCGCTTGAGCGCGGCGCTCGACGGCGCGGAAGAAGCGATCGTCATCGTATTCAACAGTCTGTCTCCGGCCGGACCGCGATTGCGGTCCGGCGGCATGCCGCGCGATGCATGTGCATCGCGCGGCCGGTTGCATCGGCCAACCCGAACGCTTACTTCGTCGCCCACGCGGCGAAACGCTGCTCGAGCTCGTCGCTGTGGTCGGTCCAGAAGCCGATGTCTTCCAGCACCGCGTTCTTGCCGTTGCTCGGCGAGTTCGGCAGGTTCGCCAGCGTCTTCGCGTCGAGCGACTTGATCGCCGCGACGTTCGCCGGGCCGTACGCGATATGCTGCGCGTACGCCTGCTGCGGCTTCGGCGTCAGCGTATACGCGATGTACTGCTCGGCCAGCGCCTTGTTCGGCGAGCCCTTCGGAATCGCCCAGTAGTCGAGATCGTAGATGCTGCCGTTCCACACGACCTTCAGGTTCTTGCCTTCCTTCTGCGCGGCATCGATGCGGCCGTTGTACGCGGTCGACATCACGACGTCGCCGGCAACCAGAAACTGCGGCGGCTGCGCGCCCGCTTCCCACCACTGGATGTTCGGCTTCAGCTCGTCGAGCTTCTTGAACGCGCGATCCTGGCCGGCTTTCGTGCCGAGCACCTTGTAGACATCCTTCGGCGCGACGCCGTCGGCCATCAGCGCGAACTCGAGGTTGTAGCGCGCACCCTTGCGCATCCCGCGCTTGCCGGGGAATTTCTTCACGTCCCAGAAATCGGCCCAGCCCGTCGGCGCGGTCTTCAGCTTGTCCGCGTTATACGACAGCGCCGTCGACCACACGAAGAAGCCGACACCGCAAACCTGCGGCGATTCCGGAATCAGGTCGGACTTCTTCGCGATCTTCGACCAGTCGAGCTTCTCGTACAGCCCTTCGTCGCAGCCGCGGTTCAGGTCGCCCGACTCGACTTCGACCACGTCCCAGTTGACGTGCTTCGCCTCGACCATCGCCTTCACCTTCGCCTGCTCGCCGTTGTACTCGACGGCGGTGACCTTGTTGCCGGTCGCCTTCTCGAACGGCTGGTTGAACGCGGCTTTCTGCGCGTCGCCGTTCGCGCCGCCGAAGTTGACGACCGTGAGTTCGGCTGCCGACGCCGACGCGCCGAACACGGCCAGCGCCAGCGCGAACGCGGTGCGGCGCGCGGTAAAGCGGGTTCGATTCATGATGGTGCTCTCCTCTCGTGATGCTCGTGGTGGTCGTGGTGAAAATGCGCCGTTTGTTGTGTACGACGTGCTGCAGACAATCGGAAGCCGCGTTTACGCGAACACGCGCAGATGCTCGGGCGCGAACGCAAGCGACACGGGCGCGCCCGGCGAAAACGCGTCGAGCGCGCCCGTGCCGAGCGGCACCTTCACGAAGCATTCGTCCTGCCCCGGCACCGCGCAGCGCATGCGCACGTGATCGCCGAAATAGATCAGGCTGCGCGCTTCGCCCGTCAGACGGTTCGCAGCCGCGCCGTTCGCGCGCGCGTCGGCCTGCCCGTCGACGTGTCCGTTCGCGCCGCGGGTGGCGAGGTTCATTCGTTCGGGGCGGATGCATGCGACGGCCGGCGCGCCCTCGGCCGCATCGCCAATGCGACGACCGACGAGCTTCGTGCCGTCGCCGAGATGGAATTCGCAGAACTCGCCGTCGACGCGCGCGATCGTGCCGCGCAGCCGGTTGCTGTCGCCGATGAAGTTCGCGACGAACTCGTTGCACGGCGATTCGTACAGGCGATCCACCGTGTCGAGCTGCTGCACGACGCCCTTGTCGAACACCGCGACGCGATCCGACATCGTCAGCGCCTCGCCCTGGTCATGCGTCACGTACACGAAGGTCACGCCGAGCTTCTCGTGCAGCGCCTTCAGCTCGTATTGCATGTGTTCGCGCAACTGCTTGTCGAGCGCGCCGAGCGGCTCGTCCATCAGCACCAGCTTCGGCTCGAACACCAGCGCGCGCGCCAGCGCGATGCGCTGCTGCTGGCCGCCCGACAGCTGCGCCGGATAACGCTTCGCGAAGCGCTCCATCTGCACCATCTTCAGCGCATGCGCGACGCGCTCCGCGCGCTCGGCCGCGCCCAGCTTGCGCACCGTCAGCGGATACGCGACGTTTTGCTCGACCGTCAGGTGCGGAAACAACGCGTAGTTCTGGAACACCATGCCGATGTTGCGCTTGTGCGGCGGCACCTGGTTCAGCAGTTCGCCGTCGAGGCGAATCTCGCCGCCGGTCGGAAACTCGAAGCCGGCCAGCATCATCAGGCAGGTGGTCTTGCCCGAGCCGGACGGCCCGAGCAGCGTCAGGAATTCCCCGCGGCGGATGTCGAGGTCCAGCGACTTCACGACCAGCGTCTCGCCGTCGTAGGTCTTGCGCACCCCGCGAAAACTGACGATCACTTCATCGGACTTCATCCTGGCTGTCCCCTTGCTGTGCAGCAATCTTTATCGAGATGCGAGCCACTATACGGCGCGCACGGTTCTACAATAGGGAACCATTTCAATATTCCCAGTAGGACCACTTTGGATACCGTGATCGTCGCCGACTGGCTGTCCGCCCGTCTCGACCGGAGTTCGTCCGAGCCGATGTACCGTCAGCTGCTGCAGCTGATGCAGCAGGCCATCCTGACCGGGGAATTGGGGCCGGGGACAAAGCTGCCGAGTTCGCGCACGCTCGCGGCCGACCTGTCGATCGCGCGCAATACCGTGCTGCACGTATACGACCAGTTGACGGCCGAAGGCTATGTGCTGACGACGACCGGCAGCGGCACCTACGTCGCGGACACGCGGCCGGACGCCGCCGCGATGCAGGCGCCGCCGCAGCAGCCATCCGGCGCGGGCACCCTGCCGACGCCGCTGCCGGACGCACACGGCGGCCTGTCGATGCGCGGCCGCCAGTTGATCGAGCACGCGGGCGTGTCGCGCCGCCAGTGGGGTGCGTTCATGCCGGGCGTGCCGGACGTCTCCGAGTTTCCGAGCCGCACGTGGAGCCGCCTGCAGGCGCGCCTCTGGAAGGAAGCGAACCCCGATCTGCTGACGTATGCGCCCGGCGGCGGCTACCGGCCGCTGCGGCGCGCGCTGGCCGACTACCTGCGCGTCGCGCGTTCGGTGAAATGCTCGCCGGACCAGGTCATCATCACGACCGGCATCCACCAGTCGATCGACCTCGCGGTGCGGCTGCTGTCCGATGTCGGCGATCGCGCGTGGGTCGAGGAGCCGTGCTACTGGGGCGTGCGCAGCGTGCTGCAGGCGGCCGGCCTCGCGCTCGCGCCGGTGCCGGTCGATCAGGAAGGGCTCGACCCGAGCCCGAGCGACCTGCAGCATCCGCCGCGGCTCGTGCTGGTCACGCCGTCGCACCAGTATCCGCTCGGGATGGTGATGAGCCTCGCGCGCCGCCGGATGCTGCTCGAATACGCGCGCCAGCATCGCTGCTGGATCATCGAGGACGACTACGACAGCGAGTTCCGCTACGGCAGCCGGCCGCTCGCGTCGCTGCAGGGCCTCGACGACGGCGGCCGCGTGATCTACGTCGGCAGCCTCGGCAAGATGCTGTTTCCGGGCCTGCGGATGGGCTACATGGTCGTGCCGGAGCATCTGGTCGACACGTTCCGCACCGGGCTGTCCGAGCTGTACCGCGAAGGGCAGCTGATGCAGCAGGCGGTGCTCGCCGAGTTCATCATGGACGGCCACCTGACTGCTCATATCAGACGAATGCGCACGCTGTACGGCGAGCGCCGGCAATTGCTGATCGACGCGATCCACGCGCGTTTCGGCGACGCGCTGCCGGTGATGGGCGACGAAGCCGGCCTGCATCTGGTGCTCGGGCTGCCCGACGCCTGCGACGATCGCGCGGTGACGCAGAGCGCGTTCGACGCGGGCGTGATCGTGCGCCCGCTCACCGGCTACTACAGCCGTGCGGACACCGCGCGGCGCGGGCTGCTGCTCGGCTATGCGTGCGTCGCGCACGAAGGCATCGGCCCCGCGTTCGACACGCTCGCGGCGATCATCGAACAGCATCTGCCGCAGTCCGTCACGCGCGCGGCGTAACGGCGGCACGCACGCGGCGTGCGTTACTGGGCGGCGCCCGCGCCGCGATCGAGCGATGCCGCGCGCACCGCTTCGCCGGGTTTCGTGAACATGCGCTGCCGCAGCGCGGCGACCTGTGCGTCGCGTTCCTGCGGCGACAACCCGGCCGCGTCGATCTGCGCACGCTGCGCCGCATAGTCCGCGTATCGGCTTTGCCACGACGCATCGTCCTGCTGCATCTGCGCGACGCGCGCGGCAACCTCCGGGCCGAGCGTCTGCGTCAGTTGCGCACGCATCGCGTCGGGCGTCGCACCGCTCTTCTGCAACTGCGCGATCCGGTCGATCGCCGCCTGCTGCTGCGCGATCCGCTGCTGCGCGGCCCGCTCGTCGGCCGGCATCTGCTGCGCGAGCGCCGCGAGCCGCTCGGCCTTCTGCGCGTCCGTCAGCGAGCGATCCTGCGAGATCTTCAGCCGCGCGAGGTCGTAGCGCTGCCGCCATTGCTCCTCACCGAAGAACGGCTCGCTCCAGTCGCCGAGCGTCCGGTACGCGATCGATGCACGCTGGTCGAGCGCGAGCTGCAACATGCCGATGTCCGACTTGTCGACCGCGCCCGCATCGGGCAGCTTCGCCAGCGCGTCGAGATATGCGCGATACCGGCGCCACACGTCGAGCGCCTCGGCCTGCGCGATCGTGCCGTCGAGCTGCGCGGCAATCTCGCGCACGACCAGCGCATCGAGCGCGGTCGCGTCGAGATCGCTGCGCGCGGTCAGGCAGTAGTCGAAGAAATCGCGCACCGCGCGCGCCTTCGCGAGATGGCCGCCCGCATCGAGCGGCAAGCGCGGCGCGCTGGAACCGGCCAGCGACGAAGGCAGGCTCGCGCCCGCCGGCACGGCAGCCTGCGGCGGCATCGCGAACGCACCGGCGGAGGCCGCCGCGTCCGTCGCGGCATGCCCAGCATCGGCACCGCGATGCCGGGCCGCCCCGCTCCACATCGCGACGCCGGCGACTGCCGCCAGCCCCACGACGCCATAGGCCACGACACGCCGCATGCGCGGCGCGCGTCCATCGCGCACCGTCATCGATCACACGCCCGCGAGCTTCAGCCGGTTCGCATGCGTGCGGATCACCGCGAGCGGATCTTCCGCATAGGCGCCGCGCACGCCGAGCAGCTGGTTGATCTCGTCGAGATGATTCCACTTGTAGTTCGTGCTCAGCACCTTTCCGTACAGCGCGCTGCATTTCGATACGAGCCCGTCGTTCTGGCCCGACCCGCGATTGATCATCACGGTGCCCGTGCCGAGCAGCGCGAGCGTCGACAGATCGAGCGCATTCGCCGGGTCGACGAGCGGAATCGTGCTCGTATCGGCCGCGCCGGTCACGCCGAACGCCGAGATCGTCGGCTGGATCGCGGTGCCGGCCCACGAGTACAGCAGATGCGTATTGCCGCCGACCGTTTCGGTCGGCGCGCCGGTCTGGCAACTGCCCGGCGCACCGAGGCCCGCGCTCGGATAGTTCTGGTTGTAGGCGGCGGCCTGGGCAGTCGTCAGCGTCTTGAGTGCGGCGATCGCATCCTGGTTCGTGTTGTGCGTGCTGCTCGTCAGGATCCCGAACACATTGACGAACGCCGCGATCACCGACGACGACAGGCCGGTCGGATCGGTCGCGAGCACGCCCTGCACGAAGTCCGCGAATTCGGAGCCGCGATGCGGCGTGCCGATCGTCGTCACCGACGCGACGAGATCCGGCGCGACGGCCGCGACGTAGCGCGACGTGAGACCGCCCTGGCTATGGCCGATCAGGTTGACCTTGGCGGCGCCCGTCGCGGCCAGCACGGTCTTCACGTAGGCGAGCAGCTGCTCGCCGCGTCCGTTCGGGCCGTCGTCGCTCTGGAAGCCCGACAGGTTCGCGACGTAGACGGTCGCGCCATGCTGCTGCAGATCCTCGCGAATGCCGTACCAGTATTCGAGCACGCCCGCATACTTGTCGGTGCCCGTCAGGCCGTGCACGAGGATGATCGGATAGCGCGTCGCCGCATAAGCATCGGCCGGCGCGGTCGCCGCCAGCGCCGCGCGCGTGGTCGCGGCCATCGTCAACGCGGCGGTTCCCGCGAACGGCGCGACGCTCATCGCGCACGCCACTGCCCCTGCTGCCACCCTGGAACGCATCGATCTGGCCATGCATGTTCTCCTGATTATTGTGCTGCCGGTGCGAATGAGATCGGATCGACGCAGGGCGATGCCGTCGCGCGCACGCCATGTGTCGAAGCGCGAGTGAAGCACGAGTCGCGAACGTTTGCGTGCCGACTAGACACGCTTCTCTAATCGATTGACGCGCCCCGCCCGTTCGGGCGGGGTCGTGCGCGCGCATGCGGATGCTGCATCGCACACGCGCACGGCGCGCTACAGCTTCGCGCTGACGCGCACCCATGCGGTGCGGCCCGGCTCCATCACCGGCGCGTTCGCCGGATAGCCGAAGCCGGCATTGCCGGCGAGGTTCAGATGCTCGGTGTAGGCCTTGTTCAGCACGTTGTCGACACCGACCGAGATCTGCACGGTCTTGCTGACGTTGTATTGCGCATGCAGCGACAGCACGCCGAACCCCGCGCTCGGACCGAAGTCCTTGCCGACCACGTTGCCCTCGTTCAGCGCATACCGATGCTGCGGCGCAACGACCCGCCACAGGCCGCCGGCCGACCACGCGCCGCGCGTATATTCGAGCCCGAAGCGCGCCTCGAGCGGCGGCATCTGCGGCAGCGGATCGCCGCTCGTCGCATTGCGCCCCCATGCGTACGCGATCGACGTCTCGACGCGCAGCGGCGCAAGAGGCCGCCACGCGACGCCCGCTTCGCCGCCCATCACCTGCGCGTTGACGTTGGTCGCCTGCGTGGTCGGCCCCATCATCCCGGCCGCGTAGTTGAACAGGATGAAGTCCTGCACGTAGCCCGCATACGCGGACACCCATGCGTCGAGCCGCTCGCTCTTGTACTGCGCGCCGATGTCGAGCTGCGTGGTCTTCTCCGGCTGCACGGCCGAGAACGCATTGAGCGCACCGGCCGGCCCGCGGTTCGCCGAAAACAGCTCCCAGTAGTCGGGGTAGCGCTCCGCATGGCCGATCCCCGCGTACCACGTGACCGGCAGCGACGCGAGATCGCGCTCGTAGCGCACGAAGCCGCTCGGCAGCACGCGCGCGCGATCGTCGTCGAAGGTCGGGTTCGGCCGGCTCATCATCATCCCGCTCGTCGCCGGACGCTTGTCGCGTGCGCTCGCATAGTCGATGCGCGCGCCGCCGATCACGCGTGACGCGTCGCTCGCGTACCACGTCAGTTCGCCGAACGCACCCGCGTTCCACATCGTCGCCTGCGCGTTCCACGGCTGGTCGCCGTAGTTCTGGCGCCCCATCGCCGAGCGCGAATCGAGCCGGTTCGTTTGCGCGTCGACGCCCGTCACGAGCTTGAAGTCGTCGCCGAAGCGGAACGTCGCCGCGGCACGCGCACCGAACGTGCGGCGGCGCACCTCGGCCGCCATCCGCATCGGCATGCTGCTGGCCGGGTCGGGCTGCCGCAACGTGTAGTTGTCCATCACATGGTCGGCTTCGTTGTAGTACACGCGCGCCTCGACACGGTCGAGCATGTCGCCGATATGCCGCTTGTCGAACGACAGCCCGAAGGTCTCGCGACGGAAATGCGCGCCGTCCATCCCGCGTCCCGCATATTTCGCATAGCCGTCGCCGGTGCCGGCGGTCAGCTCGACGCGCGTATGGTCGTCGGGCGTCCAGCCGAGCGCCGCATCGGCATTCCACTTGTCCCACTGCGACGGCACGACATTGCCGTTGCCGTCCTTGTAGTCCTGCGCGTGCGCATGATTCGCGGTCACGCGGCCGTATACGTCGGGCGTGCCGGCCGTCACGTCGACGTTCTGGTCGTTGCGGCCGAACGATCCGCCGACGACGCTGCCGTCGAAACGCATGCCCGGCTTGTCGAAGCGCGGCGTCACGCGCTCGAACAGCACGGTGCCGGCCGATGCGCCGGGGCCGTACAGCACGGTCTGCGGCCCCTTCACGACGGTGACCTTGTCGAAACTTTCGGGGGCGATGTACGAGGTCGGCGCGTCCATCCGGTTCGGGCACGCGCCGAGCGTCGGCATCCCGTTCGCGAGGATGTTCAGCCGCGAGCCGAACATCCCGCGCAGCACCGGATCGCCGTTCGTGCCGCCGCTGCGGATCGACGTGAATCCCGGAATCGTCTTCAGGTAGTCCGCACCGTCGCTGGCCGGCAGCGGCTGACGCGGCGTCTTCGGATCCGTGACGACGACGAGCGGCGTCGTCAGCGGCGACGCGACGACTTCGACGGGCGGCAGCAGCGTGGCCGCCTCGTCCGGCGGCATGGCGGCCGCGCGCGCGGTTTCGGCGGCGGCGACCGTGGCGGTCATTACGCTGGCGGCCAGCGCGGGAACGGTGAGTTTCAGCACGCGCGGCAGGCGCGGTGCACCGGTATTGCGCGACGCCCGCGGCGTGCGCAACTGGAAAATGGTCATGGTCGAAAGCCCGAGTGACGCCCTCCACGCGACCACGACGGGTCGCACGGATATCGGCGAGAGGAAGAACGGAACGAAGCGCGTCAGGCGCGCTCGGGCGGTGCGCGCGGATACGCGCGTGGATAACGTTCGGCGCGCGCCGCGACGGCATGCGGCGCGGCGGCGGAAACGAACGAGACGGGAGACGAGGCGAACGGCGCGGCAGCGGGGCCGCCGATCGCGGGACTGTGCGCGAAGAATCCGCAGTAGCCGCATGCATCGAGATGCGATGCATGATCGTGCATGCGCCCCGCATCGGCAGACCGATGCGCGCCGTGCTCTGCGCTGCAGACGACCGCATCGGGCGTCGCCGCCTGCGCGACCCGCCACTGCGACACCAGCGGCGCGGCGATCGCGAACCAGATCGCGAGCACGCCGAGCCAGGCGGTCAGATGACGATGTCGATGCAGCATGCGCGGCAGCCAGTAAGCGGAATGTAAAAGCAGCCGAGATGTTACAGAATGTTCGCCGCGAAGACCAGCCGCGCGTACCGGTAAACGGGCCGGGGGCACATGGTTGTCAATGCAACCATGTGCCCCCGTGCGCGTGCGGGCGACGTCGCTGCACGCGCCTTACGGCGTCATGCGGCGCAAAACGTCGTCGCGCTTGACGAAGTGATGATAGAGCGCGGCCAGCGCATGCAGGCCGATCACGAAATAGAATGCGTTGCCGATCAGCTCGTGCGCTTCCTTGATGGTCGGCCGCAGTGCCTTGTCGGGCCCGACCAGCGTAAACGACACGCCGAGCCAGTCGAGCGACACCGGCTTGCCGCCGAGGTTGATCATCAGGATCCCGAGCAGCGGCTGCGCGAGGATGAACGCGTAGAGCGCGAAGTGCGCGAGCTTCGCCAGCAAGGTCAGCAGCGCCGGCTGCGGAACGGGTTCCGGTACGCGGCTGACTGCCCGCCACAGCACGCGCAGCACCGACAGCACGAGCACGAACGTTCCTGCGGTAAGGTGCACGTTCATCCAGAACGCGCGGCTGTCGCTGCCTTTCGGCCCGCGTATCTCGATCGCCAGATACGCCAGTGCGACCAGCAGGAAAATGGCCCAGTGGAAGAAGATCGCGGGCGAGCTGTAGCGCACCTGTTTCGCGAGGATGTTTCTCATGCTTGGTCTCGTCGTTATATGCGGGGGATGAACGGGCGCCGCGGCTGGCCGGCGCCCGGCGCGCTGCCACGATTGTAGCCGCACGCGCGGCGGGTTTTGCACGACGCAGTCAAATATCCGACGATTCGACCGCGCCGCGCCGCGCTTGCTGGCGAACCGCCATATGGAAAATCCGCATCGCACGCGCAAACGGCTGTGGCACGATGGAGCTTTGGTGTCGACGTCGCGCGCGCATCATGAGCAAAGCGTCCTTCGTTGCGGCCTACCGGCTGATCGCCGCCTTGCTCGCGGTGTCCACCACGCTGCGCAGCGTCGCCAACTACTGGAACATGCCGACGTTTCACCTCGGCAACTACCTCAGCTATTTCACGCAACTGAGCAGCCTGTACGCGGCCGCGATGCTGGCCGCCGGGCTCTGGCGCATCGCGCGCCCCGGTTCGGCCCGCTATGAATCGATGCGCGGCGCCGCCGTGCTGTACATGCTGATCACCGCGATCGTCTACGAACTCCTGCTCGCGCGGCTCGATGCGCTGCGCCATATCACGCCGGCCCTGAACAACTGGGTGCTGCACCGCATCGTGCCGCTCGTGATGCTGTGCGACTGGCTGTACGTGGAGCCGCGCTTGCCGATCCCGCGGCGCAGCGCGTTCGCGTGGCTCGGCTTTCCGGTCGTCTATCTCGGCTATACGCTCGTGCGCGGCGCGCTGGAGAACTGGTATCCGTACCCGTTCGTCGACCCGCGGCCGCACGGCTACCTGCCGGTCGCGATCCAGTGCTCGATGATCGCGCTCGGCGCGGCGGCGCTCGCACTGGGCATCCGCTGGCTCGGCAATCACGCGATCCAGTCCGGCCCGGTCACGCTCAAGGAAGGATGAGGCAGGACGTGTGCGCCGGACGGCGCACACGCGACGGATGGCCCGTCAGCCGCCGTTGCGCGGCAGGAAGCCCATCGGGTCGACGACCTTGCCGTTCTGCCGGACTTCGAACTCGAACGTCGCGCGGCCGCTCGCATCGGTGCCCATCTCGGCGACCGGCTGGCCCGTGCGCACTGCGTCGCCTTCGTTGACGAGCAGCTTGCCGTTATGCCCGTAGGCCGTGATCAGGCCGTTGTCGTGCTTCAGGATCACGAGCGGGCCGTAGGCCTTGACGCCCGAACCGGCATACACGACGCGCCCGTTCGCCGCGGCCCGCACCGTATGGTCGGGCCCGGACGCGGCGATCACGATGCCGCGCGTCTTGCCGGCCGAGAACGGCGTCGCGACGACGCCGGTGGCCGGCCATGCGAGCGAGCCGGGCTGCGCGCTCGCCGCCGGCGGCGGCGTGAGCGACGTCGAGGCGGGCGGCGGCGCAACGCGCAGCACCTGCCCGGGCGTCACGGCGTCGGTGGGCGCCATGTGGTTCCAGCTCGCGACGTCCTGCACGCGCTGACCGTAGGCGCCCGCGATGCCCGCGAGCGTATCGCCCGGGTTCACGCGGTAATAGCCGGCCAGCACGCCCGGGGTGGCGGCCGTCGTCGGTGCCGGCGGCCGCGCCGGCTGCCAGTTGTCGGTCCACGGCGTCATCGTGCAGCCCGTCAGCGCGGCGGCCGCGACGACGAACGCCGCCTGCGGCAGCCAGCGTGCAACGGCATCGTGGATGGGAATCGTTTTTCTCAAGGTACCTCCCGGATTTGCCTCGTCGCGCCGCCCACCGCCCTCCGGCGTGCGACGCACGATGTCCGGCCGAACGGCCGGACCAACCAGTATCCGACCGCGCCAGCGGCGATCGGTTTCCACAGCGGGACATCGGTACGAACGGGCTCGCCGGCCCTTTTTCGTGTCGTCCCGACCGGCAAAGATACCATTTGTCGCGGTCCGGCCTGCGACAGCCGCCCGATCCGGCAACAATCTTGCGGCGCCGCGCGCCCCGCCGGATCGCCATGGAATCGCCGCCGCGCCTTGCCGGGCGGGCCGTTCGGCGGCCGGCATGCGCAGGGCCGACGCCCGGCCGGCAATCGCCTCCTATACTCGAACGGGCGGTCCGACCAACGACAACGAGGAGCAACGACCATGAACAACGCGACGTTTCTTTCCGTGCAGCTCAACGCCGAGGATTTCGCCGGATCCAGCGGCCTCGTCGAATTGCTCAACCGCCACCTGCTGTTCGCGACCGACGTCGCCGAGGCCGCGGACGCGCTGATCCAGCTCGCGAGCGTCACGCACCTGACGGGCGGCACGCGCCATAGCGTCGAGCTGCCGATTCTCGCAGTCGAGCGGCTGCGCGACGCGCTCGACACGCTGAGCGGCTACGACGAATCGTGGCTGCAGATGCTGGAGCCGGCCGCGGCGCTGTTCACCGATCTCGGGCGCGGCAAGCGGCCGCTGCACTGATGCGTCGGCGCAGCCATCCGCCGTACCAATCGCCGTACCAATGAAAACAGCCCGTCGTTCCGTTATACGGAACGACGGGCTGCGGGTACTGCGTGGGGTCGGATCCGGCCGCCGAAGCGGCCGCAGCATTAACGACCCTTGTAGATCGGGGCGTCGTCAGCGATACGCTTGACTTGCCAGCCGGTCTTGGCCTTGGCCGGTACGCCGGATTCCTGCGCAGCGGCCGGTTGCGCGCCGTAGCCGGTCGTGTCGGCGGCGGCGACGTTCTGTTGCGGATTCAGGCGGGCTTCAGCAGCCAGGATGCCTTCCGGGTAGTTCGTGCGGTCGCTGCCGAGCTTGTAGCCGGCTTGTTGCAGGGCGGCCAGTTCGGCCTTGACCTGCGCCCGCGTGACAGGCGCGTTTTGTTGGGCGAACGACACGGCGGGGACGGCGAGAACGGCAGCTGCAGCGAACGTTGCGATCAGCGATTTCATGATGACCTCCGAGATTTTTTTGCTCCGCCGCACACACCATGTCTGCAGCGATGGAACAGAGTTTAGTCTCGCGATCACCTAGGGAAAACCATGAAAGAACGAAAACACTGTTTCCCGGAAGCCAACAATTCCGGGATCCGGCACCGAAAAACCCTACTCAAGGAATAGAATTTCGCAACAATGCCGCTCTCGCGCACCCGTTACGACCAGTTCGCGTGGAAGCTGCCCGGCTTGTCGGTACGCTCGAACGTGTGCGCGCCGAAGAAGTCGCGCTGCGCCTGCACAAGATTCGCCGGCAGCCGCTCGGAACGGTAGCTGTCGAAGTATGCGACCGCCGACGCGAATGCCGGCACCGGCACGCCGGCCTTCACCGCGGCGATCACGACGTCGCGCAGCGACGCCTGGTATTTCGCGGCGATGTCCTGGAAGTACGGATCGAGCAGCAGGTTCGCGAGCGCCGCGTCGTTCGCATAGGCGTCGGTGATCTTCTGCAGGAAGCGTGCACGGATGATGCAGCCCGCGCGGAAGATCTTCGCGATCGTCCCGAGGTCGAGGTTCCAGCCGTATTCCTGCGACGCCGTGCGCAGCTGCGCGAAGCCCTGCGCGTACGAAATCACCTTGCTCAGGTACAGCGCGCGGCGCACCGCCTCGACGAACGCGGCGCGATCGCCGTCGAACGGCGCGGCGGCCGGGCCCGACAGGATCTTGCTGGCCGCGACGCGCTCGGTCTTCAGCGACGACAGCACGCGCGCGAACACCGACTCGGTGATCAGCGGCAGCGGCACGCCGAGATCCAGCGCGTTCTGGCTCGTCCACTTGCCGGTGCCCTTCTGCGCGGCGCGATCGAGGATCACGTCGACCAGATGCTTGCCGGTTTCGTCATCCTTCTTGCCGAAGATCGTCGACGTGATCTCGATCAGGTAGCTGTCGAGCTCGCCCTGGTTCCACTCGGTGTACACCGCGCCGAGTTCTTCGTTCGTCAGGCCCGCGACGTCCTTCAGCACCGCATAGCTCTCGGCGATCAGCTGCATGTCGCCGTATTCGATGCCGTTGTGGACCATCTTCACGTAGTGGCCCGCGCCGTCCGGGCCCATGTATGCGACGCACGGCTCGCCGTCCGACGGCGCCTTCGCGGCGATCTGCTTGAGGATCGGCTCGACCAGGTCGTATGCGTCGCGCTGGCCGCCGGGCATGATCGACGGGCCGTGCAGCGCGCCCTCCTCGCCGCCCGACACGCCGGTGCCGATGAAGTGCAGGCCCGACTGCGCGAGCTCCTGGTTGCGGCGGATCGTGTCGGTGAAATGCGTGTTGCCGCCATCGATCAGCACATCGCCCTTCTCGAGCAGCGGCTTGAGCGACGCGATCGTCGCGTCGGTCGCTTCGCCGGCCTTCACCATCATCAGGATCCGGCGCGGCGTTTCGAGCGACGCGACGAATTCCTCGAGCGTGTAGGTCGGCACCAGATTGCGGCCGGGGAATTCGGCGATCAGTTCGTCGGTTTTCTCGCGGCTGCGGTTGTACACCGACACCGCATAACCGCGGCTCTCGATATTGAGGGCGAGATTGCGGCCCATCACCGCGAGCCCGATCACACCGATTGCTTGTTTGCCCATTAGTCAATTCTCCGGAAAAAACGGGGCGCGACCCGAGCCGGGTCGCGCGCACAGGCGAAAGGATAGTGGAAACCCGGCCGCGATGCGCGCCGGCGTGTCATTGCTCGGCGTGCGGCAGGCGCCGGAACGCGACGCCGAGGTTGTTGGCCGGCATCTCGACGACCTCGATGCAGTCGAGCCCGCGATCGAGGCCGAGCGCGACGACCGTCTCGAGATCGCGCACGCCCCACGACGGGTCGCGGCTGCGCAGCTGTGCGTCGAAGGCCTCGTTCGACGGCGCCGTGTGACGCCCTTCGCGCCGATACGGGCCGTACAGGAACAACACGCCGCCGGGCCGCAGCACGCGCGCGGCGCCCGCGAACAGCGCTTCGGTGCAGGCCCACGGCGAGATATGAATCATGTTGATGCAGACGATTGCGTCGAACGGTGCGGCGGGCCACGTCGCGTCGCGCACGTCGAACGCGAGCGGCGCATCGACATTCGCGACGCCCGCATGCGCGATCCACGCGGCGACCGAACGCCGCGCCTGCGCGTCCGGATCGCTCGGCTGCCAGCGCAGCGCCGGCAGCGCGTGCGCGAAATAAACGACGTGCTGGCCGGTGCCGCTCGCGATTTCGAGCACGCGGCCGCTCGTCGGCAGCACGCGGCGCAGTACGTCGAGGATCGGCCCGCGGTTGCGCTCGGCCGCGGGTGCCGACAGCCGCGCGGACGGATCGGGAGGCGACGTCGCGCCGGTCATGATGCGCACTCCGCCGCGTCGCTCGCGAGCCCCAGTCGCGCGTTCAGCGCATCGAGCGCGGATGCGCAGTGCGCTTCGACCTTCAGCGTCAGCATCGGATCGGCGCGCGTATGGCCGAGATTGAGCGCGGCGACCGGCTTGTGCTGCGCCTGCGCCCAGACGCAGAAGCGATAGCCGGAATACACCATCAATGACGAACCGACGACGAGCAGCGCATCGGCCGCGTCGAGCGCCTGCGACGCCAGCGCGACGCGCTCGCGCGGCACGTTCTCGCCGAAGAACACGACGGCCGGCTTCAGCAGGCCGCCGCACGCAGGGCACGCCGGGACGCGGAACGTGTCGAGCGCGGCCCATTCGAGATGCGCATCGCCGTCCGCGGCCGGTTCGGCCTGCGCGCCGAGCAGCTCGGGGTTGTCCGCTTCGAGCACGGCCTGGATCGCCGCGCGCTCGTGATGCGCGCCGCAGTCGAGGCAGGTGACGCCGTTGATGCCGCCGTGCAATTCGATCACGTCGCCGCTGCCGGCGCGCTGGTGCAGCCCGTCGACGTTCTGCGTGACCAGACGCTCGATGCGTCCCGCGCGGCCGAGCCGCGCCAGCGCGGCGTGCGAGCGGTTCGGCTGCGCGCGGCCGACGACCGGCCAGCCGATCATGCTGCGCGCCCAGTAGCGCCGTCGCGCCGCATCGGAGCCGAGGAATTCGTGAAGCTGGATCGGCGGCGAGCGCATCCATCGACCGTTGCGGTCGCGATAGCCCGGGATGCCGGAGTCGGTGCTGATGCCTGCGCCGGTCAGCACGAACAGGCGCGGATGACGTTCGACGAATGCGTGCAGCGCATCGAGCGCGGACGGATCGGCCGGAACGGATAAGGGATCGTGCAAGGCGGTATCGTTCATGACGGCGGCGCGTGAGCGGGTGCGCCGGCAGGTCGCGCTGCTGCGCGCGCGGCCGGCACGCCAGCACATGATACAGAACGCCGCGCGATCGGGCAGGCGCCGGCGCTGCAAAAAAAGACGCCCGACCGCTGCGCGGCGGACGGGCGCTTCAACAATTGATCCATCGGGGTAGTGGATCAACTGACTACACGGCAGCGTTGCCGCGTCCGCCCTCGCATGCCGGCGGACGATCCCCTGGGGCAACGCCCACTGACCGGTCCTGATGCCGCACGTGTCGCCGCGCCATCGGCCCGGCCTCCGATCGCAGGCCTCGTGTCACGCATCGACGCCGCCACGCGATGTCGCGCGCGAACGGCGCGCGCGGCAGGCATGTCAGGCGCGCGTCGCGCGCAACGGCAAAGCGGTCCGGAATACGTACGTGTCCGTCTGCGTGCGCCCGCGGGGGCATCCCCGATGGCCGACCGGCACCTGTCGGCCTCGTGCGTCACGCATGCACGTCAACGTCCAGAAAGAACCCGAATGTTCGGATCGAACGGAATGCCGCGCGCTCACGTCGCCGCGCTTGACGGCGAAGCGAACACCCGGGCAGGTCGGCGATTCATGTTTGCAACACGGTACGTTGCGATGCGGTGTGTTTTCATTCTGTTGTCCCCGTCTCAGATGCGTCCGACCTACTGAAGCGGCCGCCGGCAACACTGTGCCGACGATCGCACTCACGGCGCGTACAGACATGCAAGGAGCGCACCATGCATCGCGGCGCAAGGCCATGCGGCCGGCCGGAACGGCCGTGGCGCGCATTGCGCGCCGGCGCGGGCCGCGAACGTTTCGAAACTGAAACGGGAGAACGGGCCGTGCGATCGTCGCCGGCCGGCCGCGCCAGTCTCCGCACCGGTTACCCGCGCAACGGGTGGCGCAACGGGTTGTTGCATCGGCGCGGCAGCGCCGGTCCGCCGACTCCGCTTACAATTGCCCCACACTGCCACGCTCGACTACGTTCGCCCTCGACGCATGCTCAACGACAAAGACTGGCTGGATATCGACTATCGCACGCTGTTCCGGCTGTGCCGGGCCGCCGGATCGATGCAGCGCCGGATCGAACGCGAGAACGATCCCGATTGCTCGCCCGGCCCGCGCTTCTGGCTGGGCGGATGCGCCAGCGGCAACCGGTGCGGCGTGCGCGCCGATGTGCGCGACGACATCGCCGCCGAACTGGTCCGCGTCGCCGGCAGCGAGCCGCCCTTCTTCGATCGCGCGACGCCCGCCCATCTCGACCGCTATCTGCACCTGCTCGCGCCCGTCGCGCACTGGAACGTCGGGCTCGTCTACGCAATGCCGCACGCGCTGCGCTGCGACGCCGGCGCAGGCGTCGCGCTGATCGACGGCGACAGCGACGCGGGCCGGCAACTGCACGCATCGCTGTCGACGCACGGCATGCCCGAAGGATTGGGCTCGATGGGTTTTCGCAGCGTCGACGATCTGTGGGCGCCCTGGTGCGCGGCCGTCGTCGACGGCGAGGTCGTGTCGGTCGCGTTCGCCGCGCGGCTGTCCGACGTCGGCGCCGAACTCGGCGTCGCGACGGCGCCCGCGTTTCGCGGACGCGGGCTCGCGGCAGCCGTCACGGCAGGCTGGTCGCGGCTGCCGTCGCTACGCGCGCGCACGCTGTTCTACAGCACCGACCGCGACAATCTCGCATCGCAGCGTGTCGCGGCGCGCCTCGGCCTCGCGTTGCGCGGCACGACGCTGCGGATCGCGTAGCGTAGCGTCGGCGTGACTTTCGGACGACGCGCCGACAAGCTTCACGACACCGTCCGACTGGAGGGCTCGCACATGATCGCCGTTTCCGGTTCGATCGCCGCATGGGCGATCGTGCTCGCGTCCGGGTTGCTGGAAATCGTCTTCTCGGTCTCGATGAAGCTGTCCGACAGCTATACGAAACCCGTGCCGGGCACGATCTCGATCGTCGCGGCCGTTGCAAGCGTATGGCTGATGAGCTTCACGCTGAAAGTGCTGCCGCTCGGCACCGCCTACGCGGTCTGGGCCGGCATCGGCGCCGCCGGTACGGCGGCGGTCGGCATCGTCTGGTTCCACGAACCCGCAGCCGCAGGACGGTTGCTGTGCATGGCGCTCGTCGTCGCGGGCATCGTCGGATTGCAATGGCAGGAGCGCGCGTAATCCGTCGATAACCGCAACCCGCGTCCACACACGGCCAACCGCAGATCAATCGGCGCACGCGTTCGCTGCGCCCCGCAACCCGGGCATGCAATGACCTCATCCACCCGCAACCGTTCCGATATCGCGCATCGCGTCTTCGCCGCCGACCGGCTGTCGATCGGCCTGACGCTGCCGCTGCTGCGCAGCGGCGACATCGTCGCGGATTTCAGCGAGCAGGTCGAACTCGCGGCACTCGCGGATGCGCTCGGCTTTCGCGCGCTGTGGGTGCGCGACGTACCGCTGAACAGTGCCGACTATCCGGATCCGGTCGGCCACCTCGACCCATGGGTGCTGCTCGGTGCGCTGGCGGCGCGCACGCATCGCATCGCGCTCGCCAGCGGCGCGATCGTGCTGCCGCTGCGCCATCCGCTGCATATCGCGAAAGGGGCGCTGTCGGTCGCGACACTGTCGCGCGGACGTTTCATCCTCGGTCTCGGCTCCGGCGACCGTCCGCCCGAATATGCGGCGTTCGGCGTCGACGCCGACACGCGGCGCGAACGGTATCGGCGGCACTGGGAAGTCGTCGCGGCCGCGCTCGGCGTACCGTCGCGCGTGCTGCCCGACGACGCGCCGCCCGATGCGCCCGAGTTCGCGTTGCTGCCGGCCGGCGCCGAGCCGGTCCCGCTGCTCGCGGTCGGCTCCGGCGGACAGAGCGTCGACTGGATCGCCCGCCACTCGCTCGGCTGGATCACCTATCACCGCGATCCCGATACGCAGCGTGCGCGCCATTCGATGTGGCGTGCGGCGGTCGACCGTCTCGAGTCGCCGGCATTCCGCGCGTTCGGCGTGGCGATGCGGCTCGATCTCGATGCGAATCCCGATGCACCGCCCACCGCCTTGCCGCTCGGCTATGCAACCGGGCGGCGCGCATTGATCGGCCTATTGCAGGATATGCGTGCAGCCGGCGTGCATCATGTGACGCTGAATCTGCATGCGGACCGTCCCGTGCGCGAGGTGATCGAGGAAATCGCCGCGTATGTGCTGCCGGCGTTTCACGACGCACCGACGTGAACGATCAGGAATGCGAATGCGTTGTCTTCGACGGAACGCCCGATACTCGGCGGCGCAACGTGGTTCGATCGTTGCCGGCCGCGCAGGCGCGTGAACGATACGGCGGAGCACGGTTCGTGCCCGCCGGTGCGCATTGACGTCGATCGCGACCCGCGCGTCGACGATGCCTTACGAATCGACAGGAACGGCTGTCGCCGTACGGACTTGTCGACGGTCTGCGTCAGCCATCCGCGCTCCCCGCTGTCGATGCGCGAACAATCGCGCGCTCGATGCACGCCCATGCGCACCGCCGCACCGATCCACGATACGAAAAGCCCGGTCCGCAAATACATCCGCGGAACTATTCGGTTCGAGCCGGGATCATGTTAACTTCCGTCCATCGTTCAGCTCGGCGGGCCGCGCGCCGTTGCGCGCCCGCATGCCAACACATGCGACATATCCTCCTCGGCTGGCTGCTTGCCGCCGTCGTCTCGGCCGCACACGCGGCCGCCCCCGCACCAGCCGCCGCGTCGGCCGCCTCCGGCGCCGAGCCGGCGCTGACACCGCAACAGGCCCGGCAGGCACTCTCCGTGCTGGAAAACCCGCGACAGCGCGAACAGGTCGCGACGACGCTGCGTGCAATCGTCGCCGTCGGCGCATTGAGCACGCCCGCGGTCGCGGCGAGCGAAGCGGCGCCGGCAAGCGCCGCCTCGGCCGCCGAGCCGGCCGCGCTCACGTCGAACGGACTCGCGTCGATGCTGGTTCGGCAAGGCTCGCGCTGGGCCGTCAGCATCGGCAATGCGCTGAGGGAGTCGCTGCACTCGCTGCTTGACGTCGGCTCGGTCGGAAACTGGTGGCGCGACAAGCTGGTGCGCGCCGACGCGCGCGCGGATCTCGCGCATGCGCTGTGGACCATCGTCGCCGTGCTGCTGCCCGCGTTCGTCGGCGAATGGCTCGCGATCCGGCTGCTGCGACGCGCGCAGGCCGCACTGGCCGCGCGCCGCGCCGGCACGCCGCGCGCGAACGCGTCGGACCCGCACGCCCCCGACGACGACGATGCCCCGCATCCCGACGATGCCCCGCCGGCCGGCTCGCCCGACGCCACGCCGTCATCGTCGCAGGGCCGGGGTCATGCGCGACGCCACAGCACGCTGCTGCACCGGATGCCGCGCGCGATCGTCAGCCTCGTGCTGCGCGCGGTGCCGCTGCTCGTGTTCGTCGGCGTCGCGGGCCTGGCGATGTCGGTGATCGCCGACGCCGGCACGCCGGCCGAGGCCGCGCTCGAAGCGCTGATCGACATCTACGTGATCTGCCGGCTGATCACGATCGTCAGCCGGCTGTTCTTCCAGCCCGACGCGCGGCAACTTCGGCTGCTGCATATCAGCGACGCGTGGGCCGGCTTTGCGCAGCGCTCGATTGCGCGGATCGTGATCGTCGTCGGCGTCTGCACGGCCGCGACCGAGATCGCGGCGAACTTCGGCCTCAGCGAAGCGGGCCACGTCGCGCTGCTGAAGGCCGTCGCACTGATCGGGCACGTGATGATCTCGGTGCTGATCCTGCAGTGCCGCCGCCCCGTCGCCGCGCGGATTCGCGCGACCGGCGACGACCGGCCGACGTTCGCGGTCGTCCGCAACGCGCTCGCGGATGCGTGGGCGCCTGTATCGGTATTCGTCGTGATGGCGCTGTGGTTCGTGTGGGCGCTCGACGTGCACAACGGCTACCGCGTGCTGATCACGCTCGGCGGACGCTCGATCGCGGTGATGATCGCGATGCGGATGGTGTCGATCGTCGTATTCGGCGCGCTGGCGCGACTGTTCCAGCAACGCGACGACGACCGCACGCTCGTCCATCTCCATGCGTACCGCTACTACCCGCTGCTGCGCCAGATCGTATCGGCCGTCATTGCCATCGTGACCGTCACGCTGCTGCTGCAGATCTGGGGCGTGCCGGTGTTCCGCGCGTTCGAGACCGGCACGATCGGCCACCGGCTCGCGTCGGCGCTCGTGACGATCGCGATCGCCGCGGTCGTCGCGCTCGTCGTCTGGGAGGCCGCGAACATCGCGATCGAACGGCGCCTGCAGCGCTGGACCCGCGAAGGCAACTTCGTGCGCGCCGCGCGGCTGCGCACGCTGCTGCCGATGCTGCGCACGCTGCTGTTCGTGATGATCGCGCTCGTCGTCGTGCTGACGGGGCTCAGCGAAATCGGCGTGAACGTCGGCCCGCTGCTCGCGGGCGCCAGCATCTTCGGCGTCGCGCTCGGCTTCGGATCGCAGAAGCTCGTGCAGGATTTCATCACCGGGATCTTCCTGCTGATGGAAAACGCGATGCAGGTCGGCGACTGGGTCACGCTCGCCGGCGTGTCGGGCACCGTCGAATACCTGTCGATCCGCACCGTGCGATTGCGCGGCGGCGACGGCTCGCTGTACACGATTCCGTTCAGCTCGGTCACCACCGTCAACAACACCAATCGCGGGCTCGGCAACGCGGCCGTCAAGGTCAGCATCGCGTACGGCGAGGACATCGATCGCGCGGTCGCGACGCTCAAGGAAATCGGCGCCGCGTTGCGCGACGATCCGAAATACCAGGACGGCATCCTGTCGGACTTCAGCTACTGGGGTATCGATCAGGTCGACGGCGCGGCGATCGCGCTCGCCGGGCAGGTGCAGTGCAAGGACTCGGCGCGCTGGGGCGTGCAGCGCGAATTCAACCGGCGGATCGCGGAGACGTTCCGCGAACGCGGGATCCGGATCGCGAATCCGCAGCGCAGTCTGGTTGCGTATGAGGCGGGGGCGCCGCAGCGTGACGGTGACGGCGGTAGCGGCACTGCCGCAGATGCGGATGCGGATGCCGGACAGCCGCCAGCCGATGACCGGGCGCGCAAACCGGACTGATATTCGGCGGCATGGGGCGGCGTCGTGCAGCGTTGCTGCGCGGCATCTCGCAGTCGTCTGGTTCGCGTCGATCGACGCACGACGCTCGTCATCCGAGCGTCGCATCGCGCCAGCCCGCGCTCAGCGTCCGGCCGGCTTCTTCGCCCGCGACACCGGTTTCGCGCCGCGCGTCGACGCGGCAGCCGGCGACGCGCCGCGCTTCGCCGCACGCCCGGCCGAAGCCCGTGCGCCCGGCTGCGCCGAATCGAACGCCGACGCATCGCGCTGCGCATGCCACTGTCGGAGCAGCAGGCGCGTCTGGTCGGCGATCGTCGTGCTCAGCAGCGCGGCCCCGTCTGCATCGAACGATTCCCATCCGAGCAACTGCAATGCCGAGCGCTGCGCGACGTGGAACACCGTCAACTGCCCGAACAGGCTCAGCGCGCGCAGACGCGTGACGGGATCGTCGGCCGGCCGGCCCGAGATGCGCCCGATCAATTCCGCGCTCACATCGTTGAGCGGTTTGCGCATCCGCTTGAGCAGGATCTCGCTCGCGCTCGCGGGCTCCTCCCCGTTCTGCTCGCGTGCGAAGAACATCCGCTGGTTCATCGTCTTCGGCGCCGTGAACATCCGGCCCGCGAGCGCGAGCAGCAGGCCGACGAACGCATCGATCAGCGCATCCGCGTCCGCATCCGCATCGAGCATCGCGCGCGCATGCTCGACCGCCGGACCGAACACCTCCCAGGCGAGCTCGACGATCGACTCCACGCACGCACGGTAAACGCCTTCCTTGTTCTCGAAGTAGTACTGGAGCGCAGGCGCGTTCACGCCGGCCTTCGCGGCGATGTCGCGTGTCGACGCGCCCGCGAACCCGCGCTCGCCGAACAGTTCGATCGCGGCCTCGATGATCCGCTGACGTGTCTCGTCGCCGCGTGCGTAGCCGCCCGTCGAAGTGCGACGCAGCTTCTTCGCTTCGTTCATGCATTCCTCGTCATTCGATCGATCGACATTCTACTTGACACAATTTTATCAACTGGAATAATTTTTCCGTTTGGAATAAATTGGGTATTCGCATGTCGACGCCGCAGGATTCGCCACAGAAAGCAGATCGTCAGGAAAACGGAACAACACCCCGCAACGGCGGTTCGAAACGGCGCATCCTGATCGGCCTCGCGGTGCTCGCGGCGATCGGCGGCGCCGTCTGGCTCGGCCGCTGGTGGACGGTCGGCCGCTTCATCGAAAGCACCAACGATGCGTATCTGCAGGCCGACAGCATGACGGCCGCGCCGAAGGTGTCGGGCTACGTGACCGACGTGTACGTGCGCGACAACCAGGTCGTCAAGGCCGGCGACCCGCTCGTACGGCTCGACACGCGCCAGTATCAGGTGTCGCTCGACCAGGCGCTCGCGACCGTCGACGCGCGCCGCGCGGACATCGCACGTGCGGAAGCCGACATCAACCAGCAGCGCGCGAACCTCGAGCAGGCCGAAGCGCAGGCGAAGGTGTCGCAGATCAATGCGCATCATGCGAGCGACGAATACGCGCGCTACGCGCCGCTCGCGGCGACCGGCGCCGAAACGCACGAGCGCGTCGCCGAGCTGAAGAGCACGCGCGACCAGGCGCTCGCGACGCTTGCCGCGAACAACGCGTCGATCGCCGCCGCGCGTACGCAGATCGCGTCGTTCACCGCGCAGCTCCAGCAGGCGCGCGCGCAGCTCGAAGCAGCGCAGGCGAGCGCCGCGCAATCGCGACTCGACCTCGACAACACGATCGTGCGCAGCACGCTCGACGGCCGCGTCGGCGACCGCACGGTGCGCGTCGGCCAGTACGTGCAGCCCGGCACGCGGCTGCTGACCGTCGTGCCGGTCGACGCGATCTACCTCGTCGCGAACTTCAAGGAAACGCAGATCAGCCGTATGCGTATCGGCCAGCACGTCGAACTGCACGTCGACGCGCTGCCGGACGACACGCTGTCCGGCGTGGTCGACAGCTTCGCGCCCGGCACGGGCGCGCAGTTCGCGCTGCTGCCGCCCGAGAATGCGACCGGCAACTTCACGAAGATCGTCCAGCGCGTGCCGGTGCGGATCCGCATCGCGCCGAACGCACGCGCGCAGCAGCGGCTGCTGCCGGGACTGTCCGTGACCGTCGACGTCGACACGCGGTCCGACGACAACGAGCCGCGCCATGGCTGACACGGCCGCCACCCCACCCGCGCCGCCGCACGAAGGGCGCGCCAGCGTCACCGACTGGATCGCGGTCGCGGCCGGTGCGCTCGGCGCGCTGATGGCGACGCTCGACATTTCGATCACGAACTCGGCGCTGCCGCAGATCCAGGGCGAAATCGGCGCGACCGGCACCGAAGGCACGTGGATCTCGACCGGCTACCTGATGTCGGAGATCGTGATGATCCCGCTCGCCGCGTGGCTCACGCGCGTGTTCGGGCTGCGCAACTTCCTGCTGACGAACTCCGCGCTGTTCATCGCGTTCTCGATGATGTGCGGCTGGTCGCATTCGCTGCCGATGATGATCGCCGGCCGGATCGGCCAGGGCTTCACCGGCGGCGCGCTGATCCCGACCGCGCAGACCATCATCCGCACGCGGCTGCCGCTGTCGCAGCTGCCGGTCGGGATGACGCTGTTCGGCCTCATCGTGCTGCTCGGCCCGCTGTTCGGCCCGGTGCTCGGCGGCTGGCTCGCGGAAAACGTCAGCTGGAGCTGGTGCTTCTTCCTGAACCTGCCCGTATGCCTGCTGCTGATGGGATTGCTCGTGTTCGGACTGCCGTCGGACCGCCCGCAGTGGCATGCGTTCTTCAACGCGGACTGGCTCGGGATCGCGGGCCTCGCGATCGGCCTGAGCTCGCTCACCGTCGTGCTCGAGGAAGGCCAGCGCGAGCGCTGGTTCGAATCGCACATGATCGTCACGCTCAGCTACGTGTCGCTGGCGGGGATGATCCTGATCGCGCTGTCGCAGCGCTTCGCGAAGCGGCCGATCATGCGCCTGTCGCTGATGCGCAACCCGCGCTACGCGAGCGTCATCGTGATCGTGTCCGCGGTGGGCGCCGGGCTGTACGGCGTGTCGTACCTGCTGCCGCAGTTCCTTGCGATCGTCGCGGGCTACAACGCGGAACAGGCCGGCGCGATCATGCTGCTGTCGGGCCTGCCCGCGTTCCTCGTGATGCCGATCCTGCCGCGCCTGCTCGGCAAGGTCGATTTCCGCGTGCTGGTGATCTCCGGGCTGCTGCTGTTCTGCCTGAGCTGCATGCTCGACATCACGCTCACCGCGCAAAGCGTCGGCCACGACTTCGTGTGGTCGCAGCTGATCCGCGGCGTCGCGCAGATGCTTGCGATGATGCCGCTGAACCAGGCGTCGATGGCGGCCGTCGCGCGCGAGGACTCGGGCGATGCGGCCGGCCTCTACAACATGGCGCGCAACCTCGGCGGCTCGATCGGGCTCGCGATCATCGGCACCGTGATCGACCGGCGCACGACCTTCCATACGGCCGCGCTGCGCGAATCGGTGAGCGCCAACTCGCTGATCGGACAGGACCGGCTGTCGGCCTATGCGGGCAACTGGTTCGCACAGACGGGCGATCTCGCGTATTCGCACATGCGCGCGCTCGGGCAACTCGCGCAGCAGATCCAGGTCCAGGCCGTCGTGATGACCTATTCCGAAACCTTCTATCTGCTGGGCCTCGCGCTGCTCGCGTGCGTACCGCTCGCCCTGCTGCTGAGAACGCCGCGCGGACCGCAGCCGATGTCGTCCGGCCATTGAATCGTCTTACGCCATGAAGCCTTTTTCCCTGCCCCGCCGCCCCGCGCTCACGCTGTGCGCGGCCGCGTGCCTGCTCGCCGGCTGCACGGTCGGGCCCGACTATCGCGGCGCGCCCGCCGCGCCCGATGCGCCGACCTTCGTGCGTGCGCCGGCCGCCGGCATCGACGCCGGCGCGCCCGCGCCGAGCGAATGGTGGCGCGCGCTGAACGATCGCCAGCTCGATGCGCTGATCGCCGCTGCGCTCGCGCACAACCCGGACCTGCACGCCGCGCAGGCGCGGCTGCGCGAAGCGCGCGCGCAACTCACGCAGCAGCGCGCGGCGCAGCTGCCGAAATCGTCGGCCACTGTCGCGGCGATCCGCATGCGCGAACCGGATCTCAGCGCGCTCGGCTCGCTGCTGCCGTCGAGCAGTTCGGAACAGTCGGGTTCGCCGGCCTCGTCGCTCGGCGGCTCGGGCCCGCTGCAACTGTATTCGGCGGGTTTCGACGCGACCTGGGAGATCGACCTGTTCGGCGGCACGCGCCGCGCGGTCGAAGCCGCCTCCGCCCAGGCCGAGGCAGTGGATGCCGATCTCGCCGATACGCAGGTGTCGCTTGCCGCCGAAGTCGCGACCGCGTATGTCGACCTGCGCGACCAGCAGCAGCGGCTCGCGCTGTCGCAGCGCACGGCCGCGCTGCAGCAGCGGATGCTCGAACTCACGCAGCAGCGTCGCGCGCGCGGCGTCGCCGGCGACGCGGACATCGAACGGCTGACGACCCAGGTGGAGAACACGCGCGCGTCGCTGATTCCGCTCGATGCGCAGGTCACGGAATCGCTCGACCGCCTCGCGATCCTGACCGGCCGTGCGCCGGGCGCACTCGATGCGGAACTGTCGAATGCGAACGCGCCGCTGCCGACGCTGCCGGCTACCGTACCGATCGGCGACCCGGCCGCGCTGCTGAAGCAGCGCCCCGACATCCGCTCGGCCGAACGCCGGCTCGCATCGAGCAACGCGCAGATCGGCGAGCACATCGCCGACTACTTCCCGAAAGTGACGCTGCTCGGCGATCTCGGCTTCAGCGCGACCGATCCCGGCCATCTGTTCCGCAAGCAGAACTTCACCTGGATCGGCGCGCCGTACCTGCAATGGAACATTCTCGATTTCGGGCGCACGCGCGGCGCGGTGCGCGCGGCCGAGGCGTCGCGCGACGAGGCCGAGGCGAACTACCGCAAGGCGGTGCTCGGTGCGCTGCAGGATGCGAACACCGCGCTGCAGCGGTACGGGCACCAGCGCGAGCACGTTGTCGCGTTGACCAAGGTTCAGACTTCGGCGACGCATTCGGCATCGCTGATGGACGAACGCTATCGCGCAGGCGTCGCATCGATGATCGATCTGCTCGACACGCAGCGCGAAGCGCTGTCCGCGCAGCAGAACGTGATCGCGGGGCAGGCCGAACTGCTCAAGGACTACGTGTCGCTGCAGAAGAGCCTCGGGCTCGGGTGGCAGGCGAACGCGGGGTGACGGCGGGTTGACCCGCGTTGCGCGACAGCGGCCGTCACGTGTTGGCTCCGGAACGTCGACAGGGTATGACGAGTCGAAGCAGGTTTCGATTCATCGCGATACAGTCCTGCCGTTCGCGGCGAAACTCGCGACCCAGACGCAACGGTGCGCCGGTTCGTCCTCGCTCGACGCGCACCCGCACGGCCGGTCCACGCCGTTGCCCCACCCTCACACAGGTTGAAACTTGAAGTCACGCCGCCATTCATTCCGCCTTCGCTTCACCAAGCTCGTCGCCGCCGCCGCATCGTGCGTCGCCGTATCGGCAGGCCATGCCGCCGTCGGTCCGTCGCCCGACGTACACGCCGTCTCGTGGATCGTCGTCGATGGCGAGTCGGGCCAGACGCTCGTCGAGCACGACGCCGACGTCGAGCGCCAGCCGGCCTCGCTCACCAAGCTGATGACCGCCTATCTCGTGCTCGATGCGCTCAAGCGCGGCGTCGTGCGATGGGACGAGCAGGTGTCCGTCGACGCGGCCGACATCGGCACGGTCGGCAACGACGAGGCACGGATGTATCTGGTGCCCGGTCAACGCGTATCGGTAAGAGCGCTCGTCCAGGGACTCATTGCTGCCTCAGCGAACGACGCCGCGCTGGTGCTTGCCAGGCGCATCGGCGGCTCGCCCGCCGGATTCGAGCAGAAGATGAATGCGATGGCGCATCGGCTCGGGATGAATCACACCCGCTACGCGACGCCCTCCGGCATCACGACGCCGGGCAACACCACGACGGCACGGGACCTGTCGATACTGGCACTGCGCCTGACGAAGGATTTTCCGGAGTACTACCGCTTTTCGTCGGAACAGCATTTCTCGTACGGCGCCTTCCACAAGCGCAACAAGAACTGGCTGCTCGGCAAGGATCCGTCCGTCGACGGGATGAAGACCGGCCACACGCAGGCGGCAGGCTACTGCATCGTCGCGACCGCGAAGCGCCGACAATCGTCGCCGTCGATCGACAGGCGCGTATTCGCGGTCGTGCTGGGCGCGCCCACCGCGAACGACCGGATCGCCGGCGCCGAAAATCTGCTGAACTATGGATTTTCGGCGTACGGCGACCATGCGGTCGTCGACGCTTCCGGTACGCATGTCGTTACGCAGAAGGTTCGATGACGCACACACCTCCGGCCGCCGGCGTACGCCCGGCGATCGAGACGCTTTGCCGTTCTCGGGAAAGCATGCTGGCAGATCCGATCCCCGCGAGTTTCGCCGTGGGTCGTAAACACGGCCGACGCCATGTCCGTCGATCCTCCGGGACCGTGCATTCGGTGCGTCGGTGTTCGCGACGCGCAATCGACAAATACGCTTTCTGCGTCTTCGTTCCGGATACTTGAATGATGTCCGCTGCCATTTCATTCAAGCGGGCAGCCGACCCTTTCAAACAGAAAGCCGATCACACACTGTTACACAACACACCGACAACCTTTGGGCGCGCCGCGCGTTTATCAGATTATTGGTTATTAATTCGTCGCGGGACGACAACCATGCGAACAGGACGACCCCGCCCGTTCCGGTAGATGCCGCCGGCGTGTGCGAGAGCAGCGTCCGGGCACCGTGCCGGGGCCGGTCGCATGGCCCGCGTGTCCGCTCACGCCCAGACCTCATCGAAAAACGCCATGACATCCGTACACCGCCGTCCCGTCAGAACGCTGATCGCATCGTCCCTCATCGTGTCGCTGCTCGGCCTCTCCGCATGCAACAAGAACAACGGCGCCGCCGCACCCGCGGTGCCGGCGAGCGACGCGAGCGCGGCATCCGCGCCGCAGCCCGCTTCGACGCCCGTCGCGTACACGCCGCCGAGCGCCGACCAGCTCTATCAGATGGTCGCGCCGATCGCGCTGTTCCCCGACAAGCTTGTCGCGCTCGTGCTCGCAGGTGCCACCTACCCGGACCAGATCTCGGCCGCCAATACCTGGGTTTCGCAGAACCCTTCGCTGAAGGGGCAGGCACTCGCCGGCGCTGCCGACGCGCAGCCATGGGATCCGTCCGTCAAGGCGCTGACCGCATTCCCCGCCGTGCTTGCGCAAATGGCATCGAACCCGGCGTGGACGACGTCGCTCGGCCAGGCGTACTACAACGATCCGACCGACGTGATGAATGCGATCCAGGTGATGCGCCAGCGCGCGCAGGCATCGGGCCATCTTCGTTCGGGCAGCCAGCTGCGCGTCACGCAAGCCGCACCGGCCGCGCCGGCGAACTACACGCCGGCCCCCGATGCACCCGCCGTCTATTCCGGCCCGGCCGTCGTGCCGCCGCCCGAACAGGCGATCGAGATCGAACCTGCGCAGCCCGACGTCGTCTACGTGCCGTCGTACAACCCGGCGGTCGTCTATGGCGAACCGGTCTCGACCTATCCCGGCTACGTGTATCGGCCGCCTGCATACAGCACCGGCGAAATGGTGGCGGCCGGCGTGATCACGTTCGGCGTCGGCGTTGCCGTCGGCGCCGCGATCTTCGGGCATCACGACTGGGGATGGCATTCGTGGGGCATGAACTGGGGCGAACCGCATCGCGACGAGCCCGGCCGCGGCGACGGCTGGCGACGTCCGGCCGTGGTGTACAACCACGCCACCTACGTTTCGAAATCGACCACCGTGGTCAACAACATCACCAACATCCGCAACACGCGGATCACGAACAACTACGGCGGAAACGTCACCAACAACACGACCGTCGAGCGCAACGCGATGCCGCCGGGCGCGGAGCCGATGCGCGGGCAGGCGATGCAGCAGCGTCCGGGCGCCGCGCCGATGACGATGCCGCACTTCGGCGCGAACGATACGCGCCCCGGTGCGCGGCCGTCGCCGGAAGCGTTCGCGCAGCAAGGTCGCGCGAACGACGGGCATGGCGGTGCGCCCGCGCAGCACCCGTCCGATGCGATGCAGGCCCAGCGGCAGCAGGCAATGCAACAGGAACGAGCTGCGCAGGAAAACCGGGCGGCGGGACAACAGGCGCAGCAGCAGCGTCGGGAGATGCAGCAGCGCAGCGAGGCCGGGCAGCAGCAGCGGCAGGAGATGCAGCAACGCAATGAGGCTCAGCAGCAGCAGCGGCAGGAGATGCAGCAACGCAACGAGGCTCAGCAGCAGCGGCAGCAGGAGGTGCAGCAACGCGCGGCAAGGGAACAGCACCCACCCTCACCCGAGCACGCGCCCGCTCCAGCGCCGCATCCGCATGCGGCACCGGAGCAGCATGCACCGCACGAATCGCGCGATCATCATCCCGAGTGAGCCGCCCTACCCGTTTTCATTGCAGCCCATCGTCCCCGCAGATTCATGCAAAATACTCCGCATCCGAGATGCGGAGACTTTCCCGTGGGGATCAACTTCGATTTGAACGACTTGCAGGCATTCCGCGCGGTAGTGGAAACTGGAAGCTTCCGAAAGGCCGCCGAGTCGGTCAGCATTTCGCAGCCGGCCCTGAGTCGTCGGATCGACAAGCTCGAGGAAGCGCTCGGCGTGCGCCTCCTCGAGCGCACCACGCGCAGCGTGATGCTCACCGCAGTTGGCCGCGTGTTCGCGCAGAGCGCCGAGCAACTGCTCGACGATCTCGACGCCGCCCTGCTCGGTATCCGCGACGTATCGTCGAGCCGGCTCGGCCATGTGACCATCGCGTGCGTTCCGTCGGTGGCCTACTACTTTCTGCCCAACATCATCGCAAGCTATCGTCGCCGCTTTCCGCGCATCCGGGTCAAGCTGCTCGACGCGAGCGCGAACGAGGTGCTGGGTGCCGTCATCAGCGGCGAAGCCGATTTCGGCGTGAGCTTCATGGGCAGCCAGGAATCCGAAATCGAATTCAAGGTGTTGCTGCAGGAGCGGTTCGTCGCCGCCTGCCGCCGCGACCATCCGCTCGCGCGCAGGAAGCGCGTGACCTGGAAAGAACTTTACGAACACGACTACGTGTCGGTGGACAAGACTTCGGGAAACCGTCTGCTGCTCGACCAGGCGCTTGCGGCCGTGGCACCGCGCGGGCCGAGCGTGTGCGAAGCGCGCCACGTGACCACGCTGCTCGGATTGATCGAGGCAGGGCTCGGCGTCGCCGCGGTACCGTCGATGGCAATGCCCGGGCACGACCACCCGATTCTCACGAGCGTGCCGCTCGTCGAGCCGGCCGTCAAACGACGCGTCGGAATCGTGAAACGGCGCGGACGGCCGCTTACGCCGGCCGCCGAGGCATTTCATCGGATGATCGTCGATGCGAAGCGCGGCGGTCTCGCTGGCAGCGGTGCGTCGGTGTGACGGCGGCGGAAGCGCCACGGAGAGAACCCTACCGCGAGCGTGACCAGGCTGCTTGAACCGCGCTATGTGCGGGTCCTGCTCGCCATGATGCTCGGCGTGATCGTCGGTCACGCATGGCCGGCGGCAGGCGCGATGCTCGAGCCCCTCGGCGATGCGCTCGTCGGGCTCGTCCGGACGACTGTCGCGCCGATCGTCTTTTGCACGATCGCGTCCGGCATCACGTGACTGCCATAACGGGAAGACAGACCGACACGAGCCTTCCCGCCAACGGTCCTCAACGAGTGGAAACGGAATCCAGCCCGGTCGATCTCACGTCGGCCTGCACATCGGGCGACGCGAGATAATCGAGCAGCGCTTTCGCTTCCTTCGGATGCTGCGCGCCGACGGGAATGCCGGCCGCGAAACGCGTGACGGACTGCAATGATTCGGGAATCTTGCCGACGAACGTCGCACCCTGGACGGGCAGCAGCTCGCTCACCTGCTGAAAGCCGATTTCGTATTCGCCGTTCGCGACGACCGACGCCACCGGAATTCGCGGAATCATCTTCGCCTTCGACTTCACCTGCTCCTCGATACCGAGCTTCCTGAACAGCTCGCGTTCGATATACACGCCGCTCGCGCTGTCCGAATAGGCGATCGACTTCGCGTGCAGCAGCACCTGCCGGAGGCCTTCCGGCGTGCTGATATCGGGTTTTGCGGCACCGTCGCGCACGACCATGCCGATGCGCGAATCGGCGAGCTCGACTCGCGATCCGGGGATGACCTTGCCTTGCTTGATCAACTCGTCGAGCGCGTAGCCGACCATGATCACGGCATCGGCGGGCTCGCCGCGCGCGAGCCGGTTCGGAATCGCTTCGGGCGACTTGCCCATCGACGGGCCGAGTGCGGTATCGAGCGTATTGCCCGTCGCGGACGCGAACCGCGGGCCGAGCACCTTGTAGGCGGCGGTGAAGCCGCCGGAGCTCATCACATGCAGCTCGGCGGCCTGCACGTTGGTCGCAACCGCAGCGGTAAGGGCGAGCGCGGTCGTGCAAAATTTCAGCAGCAGATTTCTCATGATCATGGTCGTGCGAATTCGTGGGTGTTCGTGAACATTCCGGACAGAGCAGGCATCAATGCACCGGCGTCAGGGTCGCCGCGCGGGGGCGATAGAGCGCGAACGTCGCAAGCAGTGCGCACACCGCAGCGAAGCTCATCCAGTAACCCGGTGCGGCCTTGTCGCCCGTCATGTGAATGAGCGCGGTCGAGATGGCCGGCGTGAAGCCGCCGAACACGGCCGTCGCGAGGCTGTAGGCGAGCGAGAAGCCCGCGACACGCACCTGCACCGGCATCACCTCCGTGAGCGCGACGACCATCGCCCCGTTATAGATCGCGTACATGAACGAGAGCCAGAGCAGGACCAGCAGCATGTTGACGAACGACGGCGCGTGAGCGAGCAGCGACAGTGCCGGGTAAGCGGTCACGATTGCGAGCACCGTCATGCCGACCAGCAGCGGCCGGCGGCCGAGCCGGTCCGACAGCGCACCGCCGATCGGCAGCCACACGAAGTTCGACACGCCGACGCAGAGCGTCACCAGCAGGCTGTCGGCGGTGCTCAGATGCAGCACCGTCTTGCCGAAGGTCGGTGCATAGACGGTGATCAGATAGAAGCTCGTGGTGGTCATCGCGACCAGCATCATGCCGGCGACCACGACACCCCAGTTCTGCACCAGCGTACCGAACACCTCCTTCATGCCCGGACGATGCCTGCGCGTCTTGAACGCTTCGGTTTCCTCCAGATTGCGACGCAGCATGAAGATGAACGGCACGATCATGCAGCCGACGAAGAACGGCACGCGCCATCCCCACGCGGCGATCGCCGATGCGCTCAGCCACTGGTTGAGCGCGAAACCGAGTCCCGCCGCGATGACGATCGCGACCTGCTGGCTGGCGGACTGCCAGCTCGTGAAAAAGCCCTTGCGTCCGGGTGTCGCCAGCTCGGCGAGATAGACCGATACGCCGCCCAGTTCGGCACCGGCGGAGAAGCCCTGCAGCAGCCGCCCGAGCAGCACGAGCACGGGCGCCAGCAGCCCGATCGTCGCGTAGCCCGGCACGAACGCGATCAGGATGGTACCGCTCGCCATGATGGACAGCGTGACGATCAGCCCCTTGCGGCGACCGACCTCGTCGATGTATGCGCCGAGCACGATTGCACCCAGCGGGCGCATCAGGAAGCCGGCGCCGAACACGGCGAAGGTCATCATCAACGATGCGAATTCGCTTTGCGCGGGAAAGAACACATTGGCGATCTGTGTCGCGTAGAAGCCGAACAGGAAGAAGTCGAACTGCTCGAGAAAATTTCCGGCCGTGACGCGAAAGATCGCGGCGGCCTTCGAACGTTCGGCCGGCAGGCGGGACGAGGGATGCATCGGGGTGTCTCCTGAAAAACCTGAAATACGCGGGAGGGGGATGGTCGATTGTCGTTTCCCGGAATGTTCGCCCGGCATCGATCAAACGATAAGTGCAATTTTTGGAAGGATTGATGCAGGATGGCTATCAATCGGGATGGGCTGCGGCGATCGGGAAGGCGGTTGGACGCGCTCTGCTTCCTTCATTCACCGGACGTGTTTCAGGACGGACTCGATGCGCCGACGCGCCCGGAATCCCCTGGACGCGTCACGAAACAAAAAACCCGCGAAGCCTTTCGGCATCGCGGGTTTCGATATTCCCTCGGACAACCCTGGAAACGAATCTGGTGGGCCCGGCGGGATTTGAACCCGCGACCAATCGATTATGAGTCCGCTGTCGTGAGCATTTCAGAGCTCTGATTTACCCACAAAAAATCCATAACTTCCTGTTTTTGCTGGATTTATTGTTTTCAGCGGTTGCCGTTCGTTGCCACTTTTTGCCACTCACGCGTAGCCTAGCATGTAGCCTAGACACGTCCTGTAGCCTGCGCCAGAATCAAGGCTACAGACTTCCCTCAGGGCTACTCGAAACGTGTACAGCTACCCAACCAAGACCAAACTGACGCTCAAGGAAATTGAGAGCTTCCCCCTCTGCACGGATGGCAAGCAGGTCACGATCTACGATACCACCCTACCGGGCTTCGCCCTTCGCATTGGCAAGACAGCGAAGACCTTCATCGTCTACAAGCGGGTCGCTCATGGAGCCCCCAAGCGAGTGACGCTTGGGAAGTACGGACAGATCACTTTGGACGAAGCACGCAAGCTCGCCAGCAAGAAGCTTGCTGAACTGAGTTCAGGCATCGATCCACTTCAGGAAATTCGCGCCAAGAAAGCTGAGGAACAGAAGTCTGAGGAACACACCATCCAAACTCTGAAATGGCTGCTGGACGAGTACACCAAAGAGCACTTGGAAAAAGCTAAAGGTGGCAAGATAGGCACCATCAAGGGAGTCAAGCAGTGCCATGACTACTTTGGCGAGAAAACCATTACCCTGCTCAAGAAGGACCCCAAAGAAGACGGGAAATGGCTTGTTGATCGTCAAGCAAAACTCTCCGATTGGTTGGCACGCCCTTTCCGCTCGATCACACGCGAAGAAATCCTAGATCGATTCAATATGTTTGAAGTAGCAAAACCTCTTCGTGTATCGAAAAAAGATGGCCTCATCCCGATCACGCGCACCCACCAGATGTGCTTCAAGTACCTGAGCTCGGCCTACAACTTCATCATTCCGCGCCTAGAACTTGACATTAAGGAAAACTTCCGTAATCCAGTAGATGTCCTGTCCGTCTATCGCAAATGGACAAAGCCCAAGAAGCGGACCAACATGGTTGAATTCCGAAAAGAGGAATTCGCTTTGTGGTGGAATGCTCTGCTTGCCTACCGACAGCACAACGAAGTAGCAAGTGATTATATTTTATTCTCACTACTCCAAGCTGGCCGCTCCATCGAAATCGCCAATCTGAAATGGGATCAAGTTGATTTTGAGCTCGAAGAAGTCAACTACGACGCAACAAAAAATAGTGACGATTACAAATTCCCCCTCACCCATCTTGCACTGGAAATCCTAAAGCGTCGCAAGGAGCTTGCAATCAACGAGTACGTTTTCGGCTATGCCGATAGCAAAACAGGACACATTCCTCAGGATGCCAAGTTTCACTTCAAGAACATTGCAGAAGCCTCCGGCAAACTGATCTCTCATCACGATCTGCGCCGTACATGGGGCACGGCTGCAACTTGGCTGGACATCAACGAGCGTACGTACAACTTCCTGCTCAAGCACAAGATGAACGATGTGAACGAACACTACCTCATGCGGAACTACGATAAGATTAAGGCAGCGCTGCAAAAGGTGGAGGATTTCTTCATATCCCAAGCAGCCAAGCTCACTGCCACGTTGCCAGAGAAATCAGAAAATGACACCTGATGAGTTCATTTTTAAGCTCAAGAGCCTGCCTCCCGATACCACCCTCACCCCATATCATTTGATTGCTGTTTTGGAGACTATTTCGCACTCCATGGGCAGGGGTGAGGATGACATCGACAGCTACCCTGATTCGAAACTCATCAGCGAAGAATCTCTTGCCGAATGGATTGATGAATCGATCAGCACCCTCCAAAAATGGAGAGTGAGCGGCAAGGGCCCCAAGTTCATCAAGAAACCTAAGAACATTGCCTATCGGGTTGGAGATGTCCGGGAATGGCTGGACAACCTCACTGTAGCTTCAACGGCTGAAAGCCATGTGAGGCTACATAGACTGGAAGGGATCTTTGACGCAAAGTTCTTCCCTCCCACTCCTCTCATCATCTGCTCAAGCCAAGCAGAACCGATGCCCTTCTTCGATTCGCTGACCGCCCCACCCGAAGCAGTAGAAGGCTTCATCTTAGACTATGTGGAGCACTACTCCACTCCAGAAGAAAATCTTGCAGCTTGGCTTTACAACAAAATGGGGTCCGCTTCTCTGGCCGATCTACATAAGCCAATGAAGGAAGCTCTAGCAAACGGCGCAAACCCTAACAGGAAAGCAAAGCGCGTCATTGGGGAAAACTTGGTGGAGTTCTCCGTGGCGGATCTGCTTGCCACCTTCAAGGGCACCGATTTTGGCTTTGGCGAGTTCGTGTACCTTCTTCTCGATCATGATCTTGACGTTAGCGACGTGAAAGACCCTTCTGTTCAGCTCATGCAAGCTGTCAACGCTCACCATCTGCATCACAAGCTACAAAGCACTCTCCCACAGAAGCCCCCTCAATCATAAAATTTCCTCCTCAAGAAGGGTCAACTATGTTGACTCTTCTATACCTTCATCATAAAGTACCTCCATCAACAAACACATGGATTGATTGAGTGAGTTGTTGATATGACTAACATCCTCAACTTACTGAACTACACACTGGAGCTGCATATATGAGCAACATCTTCCTCACGCAAGCCAAGGCAGAGCGTTTCGCAGAACTGGACGCAAACCGCTACGCCCTCAGCCCTGAGGAGCAAAAGGAGTATCTGAGCCTCCTTCAAGAAAACAGCAAGATCTTCGCTGAACGTGACAGCAAGATCGAAGCTCTGAAGAAGCAAGTAACGGAATTGAAGATTTCGGCGCTGGAGCTTTTCACCCCGGCTGATTTCACACCGGAATCCGCTCTGAATTTGATGGTGAACCTGCAAGCCATCCATCACTTCTCGGCCGACCAACTCGGTGTGACTGCCCCGAAGGCAACCAAGGGTAAAGGCGGTAAAGCCGAAGGCTCGAAGCCGCGCGCTACTCGTCCCAGCGATGCTAACCCCATCCTCATCAAGATTCCGGGCACGCCGCGTGGCGTCGACTACCACAAAGGCCGCATCTATGAGCAAGCGACCTCTAGCCTGAAGGCACCCTATCAGACGATTGCCAAGGTGTTGGCTGAACACGGTAAGGATGAGAAGAGCCTGAAGCCCTTCTACACGCCGGAAGGTACGGAGTATTTCAAAACCGAAGAAGGCAAGGCGGAGCTGAAGGCGTTGCTTCACGCCATCGCCAATCCGAAAGACCCGGCACCGGCGAATCCGTTTACCAAGAAGGAAGCAGCGGCAGCGTAAGCTCCATGGCGATCAGCAGAAAGAAAAGCACTCTCCGGGGTGCTTTTTTACTTTGGAACTATCAAATTTGATAGTTGACGATGCCAATTAATCCAGGAGAATTTACAGAACAACTATAAAACGAGAAGAAATGCCAAATCAGAAGAGCACATATAGCCCAGCAGGTAAGATTCATGGCTTGCGAAGTAAATTCTACCACCAAGAAGATCTGGATAATGGGATATTTCTTCAGTATAGCCGGACATGTGGAATCAAGGAGGGAGTCAAAAAAATAATGGAGCTATTGAAGCTACCCAACATCTCCTCGATCACCACCAAACTAAATGGCAGTGGCGGAATAGACATCATCAAGCTGGATTTCAAGCGCTCAACCAATCGAGATAAGATCACGCACTCCAATCGGCCAAGATAAATGAGAAAGCCGCCCATAAAGTACGCGACCTGCCGTTGACTTTTGTGAATTTCTTTAGATAATAGAAATGACTTGAACCCAATCAGGTCAATAGGCCCGATACCCGGCTTATTTATATTTGTGAATGAAGGCTCCAACACAACAGTGCTGGAGCTTTTTCTTTATATGCACAAAACAAAAGGCACCACACTGTGACCTTCCCTCCAGGTCGATAGTTTCTTAGAGCCTTGCTATCACTTCACCTGGCGCAGCACTACATGCTTCGCACCATTCCACAAATTCAAGCACATCCATGTACTGCTCGCCCCTCTCTAGCTTCGAGACATAGCTCTGCCCCTTGCCCAATTTTTCAGCAAGCTGAACCTGGGTGAGATTCGCTTCGCGGCGCACCTCCCTCAGGACACGTCTGAGCTTCTCGTACCGTTGACCATATAGCATCCGGGCATGCTATAGTCTCGACCAGAATAGTCGATTTCAGACTATTCCTTGGTTTCAGTATAGATATCAACGACTTAGCAAGGGGCAACATGAAGAAAAAAACACTGGTTGTGGCTCTTGGTGCGGTGATCGTCCTGGCCGCGTGCGGGGGTGGTAATGGCGGCTCTGACAGCTCCAGCAATGGCTCTGGAACTACCTCAGGCGGCTCTACATCGACGGGGGGCTCGACCACGAGCTCAAGCCTGAAGCCAACTCAGTACGCCCTCTACAAGTATGGTACCCAGTCCTCCCTTTCGGGCAGTGCTGGCACCGTATCCAATGCCACGGCCAATGGCGGCACTCTGGCGCTGGATAGTGGGAATACGGATCTGACGATTACCGACGCCACCCAGGGCAGCATGTCGGCGTCTGGCTTCTACATTACGAATCGCGCTCAAGGCAGCGTGATCATGTTGTGCGATTCCCTGCCGTCCAATGGCACGGTGGGAACGGGAACGAAGAGCCGCTATGTGGGGGCCGCGATCAGCACAAGCGACGGCACCAATCAAGCTACCCAAGTCACCAATGCGGCGGACCTTGCTGGGCAGACCCTCTACAACATCGAGGACTGCTCATATCAAAGCGCGGCCGGCAACCCCCAAGGTCAGAATTCGGCTCCCGACTCATCCACAGCAAGCATGACCGTGGACAGCAGCGGCAACGTCACCTTCAACAATGGTACGGCCAATATCACGGCTGCTCAGTTCAGCGCCCTGCTTTCAGGCAGTGCGGTCACGAGCCCAAGCGCAAACACTTACTTTACTGCATACAAGATCGGTTCCGGCTCTTCTGCCAAATCGCTGATCGTGGAGCGCGGCATCCCTACTGACACTTCCAAGACGGGCTACGTAGGCATGTGGATCACCAACTGACGATCTATCTTCAAGCTGTGTGACGCAAAGCGCTCGAAAGGGTGCTTTGTCATATGAATTGGAGAAACTATGCGCGAGTGTACGTTGTTGGAGCATGGACCAAGCGGTTCCAGCACGAACTGGTCAACTCACACATGCACACACATTTGTGTCGTGTTATAGTCAGCGACCTAATTTTAAAAATTACTGAATAGGGGGTAGTATGCAAGATCCAAAAAAGAACAATCGCCCTTTGTACTTCGACCTCGGCCGCTCAATTGGCATCATAATTGTATTTTCTCTTTTGAATTTCCTCACGTGGCTCCTAGCCGCCCTGTTCACAGCAGTTTACCTGATGCATGCCAATGGCGATGTATCCACAAATGCTCATGTAACCTTCTCTGCCAAATTCGCATTTCTCGCGCTCATCCCATTAAACTGGCTTATCTGGAAAACAAAACTGAGCGATGGGAAATGGCGTGTCGCATTTTTCCGCACATAAAGTAGCGACAGGCAAACAGTATCGGGCTCCGCCTCCCATTGAATGCCACTACGGCCTACTAAGAACGGATAGACACAAAAAAGCACCCAAACGGGTGCTTTTTTTTACGATTACCGCCTTCAGTTCAAGAACGGCTCGATTGGAGTGAGCAGCACGGCCTTTATGTAAGCGAAATTTTGCAAAAACATCGCCACAAACAGATTGCAAGCCAAAATATAGCCTAACGCGCCCATGCCGACCTGAGAAACCGAGAATTTCAGCGCCCCATCAAATGTCCGCTCCGTAAGGAATGCGAAGACCAAATAGAGAACTGACAGGAACAGCATGGAAAATCCGATAACCGAGATCAGTGGATAGCCAATAGTTTTGGTTATCGCATAGCTCAGATCCAGCAAAGAAGTGCCACCAGAGAACAAACCTAACGCAGCACGCATATTGGGATACAACGACGCTGCTTGGCTCGCTGTGTATTCCAAGAAAGGTGTCGCGCACCAAGTTAGCCAACACACGATGCCCGCTCCGATCACATAAAAAAGATCCCAGAGCCTGCGCCCAAAACCAAATCTCACGCAATGCACAATTGCTGCACCCAAGGCAATGGGAACGCCAATGCATGCCACGATTCTGATAGAAGAATTGAACGCCGCCCCCGCCAATGGATAAGCAAGAAAAACTGCGATAGCTAACAGATTCCAGAGATACCTGAAACTCTTTTGCGCCGGCGCCAGGGCTTCGTTGTAGACAACGGAAACAGCGTTATTGTTGCCGTTCACATGAACGTTCTTCTTATTGACGTTCCAAGTAAGACGCAAGGATTTAATAGTGAGTGCAAAGGTGGCCGTTACCGTAACAAGCCCCTTCAGACTAATGAGATCACTGAGGACTGACATATTACCCCTATAATTATTACGAACGGTACAAATCGAAACCTATTGTACTACGAAAAGCAATGCATTAGGCACGCAGCACCTGCCTGAGTTTTTTATTGCCCACTATTTTGACATTTTCAAATTCCCTTGTAACTTGTATACATAGGGAGAAATATATCCCTGCACAACAAAAATAAAAGGGACGACGATGATAAAAATAAGAAAAAGCGCAATCACGCTACTAGCAATGCTGCTACCTAGCCTAGCATTTGCCTCCAATCTATTTGATGTTCCCGCTGGCGATGTCTCCATGAAGGTGCTAGGAGCAATCTTTGGCGGCTTACTGGACAGTGGTGGTGGCTCTGATCCGCTGCTTGCCGGTATCAAAATGTTCAATGGCGGTTGCTTGATTATCGGCGGGATTTTAGCGGCCTACACCATATTGGCCGGGACACTGAACACAGCGCACGATGGAGAGATGTTGGGAAAGAAATTCTCTTCAGTGTGGATACCCGTCAGATATTCAATAGGTACTGCCCTAGTCCTTCCCGTCGTTGGCGGTGGTTATTGCGTGATGCAGGCCCTTGTTATGTGGCTTGTTGTCCAAGGCATTGGATTAGCTGATGGTGTGTGGTCGGCATATATGAGCAACCCTACTTCAGCAGCCAACACCAATGTAGCTAACGCAAGAGCACAGGTTCTCGCTGTAGCACAAGACGCTTTTAGATCCTCTATTTGCTATCAGTCCTACGCCAAAGCAATCGCTGAATCCGACTCTCTATTGAAATGGGGTCAATATTCTTACTCCAAAATTCAAACACCACAAGGCTATGTCTATGGAGATGCATCTTCGAGCGTAAGAAGAAACGGTTGTGGTGCTGTCAATTATCCTCAGGACACTACCATCGACACCACTGTCGCCAACACTAGCCCTTCTACCAATGCAGGATACCTTGGCGATTTAGGTACCATTTTCGCTCCAATGGATGTGTCTGCTATCAATAAGGCACAAAATACCCAGACAGACGCATTAGTAAACAAGATGGATAGCCTAGCCAAGCAAGTTCTAGCTTCTGCTCAAAGTGGCGAAGGCGTTTCCATGACACCTGACCAGGCCGCTGCCTACTACGCACAAATAAGCCAAGCAGCAGACGACTATCTTAGCGGTGTGAAGTCCACGGCCGATGGTTTGTCCACTGGCGATGCTTACGAAAAAATCAAATCTTCAGCCAGCAATCAAGGCTGGATACTAGCTGGCGCTTGGTTTACTAGAATCATTCAAATGAATGATCGAATCAACAAGTCAGTCAGCTCAACAGCAACCAGCGATTTCACATCACCAAAAATGGATGCTCTTATTTTTGATGATGCAGCCAAGTATCTTCGTGCGGCCGACTTAGTGTTAGCAAGCGCGAAAAACTCAACTCCAACAGACTCATTCGGAATCGAAACCAACGACAAAGAAACAGGCGGTCAAACTCAAGTAACAAGCAACTTGTGGCTAAAAATAGAGGCCAAGATTACCGAATCCATGACAGGGGTGAATCTTTACGAATTAAAGAACGATGCACGCCACCCCCTTATCATTGCCAATGACCTAGGAAACAGGTTAATTGCAACATGCAAAAACATTATGCTTGGCTTAGTCACTGCGATCCTTGGCGCAGGAATTATAGGAGCAGTCACAGGCACAACTGGATTAGTTGGCGCTGTGGTCAGCATGATGGGTTGGTTCGTAGATGTACCTGTCAAGCTTCTCATGGGTGTTGCCATGGGAACCGAGTACATCTTGCCTAACATGCCTTTTATTATTTGGATTGGTTGTATTGTTGGCTGGGTTCTTCTAGTCATTGAAGCCATTATTGCCGCACCTTTATGGGCAATCATGCACCTTCATCCAAATGGGGATGATCTAACCGGACGTGGTGGCAATGGCTATACCCTAGTCCTATCACTACTTCTTAGACCAGTTCTTATGATCTTCGGCATGGAAGCATCAATCGTTATTTCTGCCGTAATTGGTGAATTTATCAACAAAACCTTCTTTGAGGTGTTTGCTCAGAACACAGGGTCATTCACCGGCCTTAGCGCTGTAGTTGGCTTAGCAATGGGAACGTTGGTCTATTTCATTGTTATGTTCATTTTCATAAGAAAATGCTTTGGCTTAATGTTCCAGCTTCCTGATCAGCTACTACAGTGGATTGGCGGGCCAACAGGAGCGCAATTAGGTCAGTTCGCTGGTGAGTTCTCACAAGCTGCTGACAAGGGCGCTAACGCTGGTGCTGCTTTAGGCGGATTTGCAGCTAGTGCAGCCGCCAAGAGTATCTCAAAAGGTGGCGGAAAACTTGGAAGCTTCATTGACAATAAAATCAACGAAAGAAAAGAAAGAGCGCTCGCCGGAGACAAAAATCTTGAAGGCGAAGCAGGTCAAGGTGCTGCTGACTTCAAAAATCAGTTTGACGGCATGAAGGCTAATGTTAACCCTCGTGCTCTATTCAAGAACAACTATGCAGAGTTGAGACGAGCAGCCCAAAACAGCGAAGCCTATGCTGCTGCTTTGATTGGAGCTGTCAATACCGATCCTCAACATGGCAGAAATGACTTCGAAAGTGCCTTCGCTGAATCTGCGGCTAACGATCATGCTGACTATGGTGGCAGTCCAGTTCAAGCTGCCACAGACATTGGGCAGAAGCTTATGGAACGCAATTTAGGTAGTGGAGAGTTCGGAGACTTTGCGGTACCAGCGGCTCGCAATACCGAAGGTCAGATCGATGGTAAGAAGGCCAAGTCCGTCATGGCAACCATTGGGCGAATGCAGAGCAGGATCGGTCCAGACAGAACCAAGGACGTCCTTGATAGAGCTGTTGCTACGGGTGCATCAGGAACCGACCTCATGAAGCAAGCGGAATCCTTCTACAAGGAAGAGTTGGCCAAACCTATTGAGCCTGCCCCTACCTCAGGCGGCGTAGATGATCAGAAAAAAGATTAACCGCGCAAGCACCTTCGGGTGCTTTTTCTTGACTTCACCCAAGGCATAGCCCCCAAAAAATCCAAACATTTTCGACACCCCCCCTCGCAAACAATCTGTCAACTATCAAATTTGATAGTTGATTTATTCGAAAAATATTACCTAATAAGTATCGGTTGCGCGAACCTCGCCAACACGACACTATAATCAAGGAGATATTTATATGATAGGAATGAACAGAATACCTGTTATTCAATCCGCTGGAGTTGGAATTTTTGACACAACCCGAGTCAAAGACGTTAGAGCAGTAAGAGTGGGCAACTCAATCTGCGTGACAATGGAAGTGGATGAGAAGCCACAAGTCTACACAGCCGACCCTCAAATGTTGGAATACCTTGCAAACACTTACGGCGGCGATCTAGACATGATCAGCACCATCAAGGCGGGACCAGACATTTATGAGCATGCTCCAGTCTATAACCCACCTGTCAAACAGAAGAAATTCTGGTAATTGCCACACATGTTCTTTTCATTATTATGAGTGGTGGCGAGAGTGAGGCAATGTGAGCGGGAGCTCGTGAAACATCCACAAAGAGCACTCAAGGGAAGTGCTTTTTTGTCGCCTATGATTTGACATAGACATTTTTATCCATATAATGAAAAAGCCACCTCAAGCGGTAACTTGAAAGTGGCCTTATGACAATTGTCCGTCGCTATACGTTCGCTAGGATTTCATCAATAAGCTGGTGTCGCCAATACCAAAAGTAAGATAGCAATTGACAATCTCACTAGAAGGCGGGTCATTTTCTTGTTCATGACCTTCTCCTTTTCCGCTTTGGTTTGCATAGTTTTCACTATGGAATCCAAGTAGGCGGTTGCACTTGGAAGCGGAAGCTTCATTGTAAACAGAAAAGCACCACAGGGTGCTTTTCTTATTGCTCCAGGATACCCGCTAGAGCTTCTACAGCATGGAACAAGGTGTCCTTGTTGCTGTCTTCTTTGAGCTGACTGAAGACCTCGTGTAGCGGCCGCATTGCCCACCACAACCAGGTGCCATCATTGAGCGCCTTCACTGGCTCCCATACCTGGTAGGTGCTCTTGTCTTTGTTCTGCCTGTTGAGCTCCACCTTGTATATCCCTCCGTCGTATTTGAGCCGACAGCAGCGCAAGAAGCGGGCTGGCAAGTTGTGGCCGTTCGGATCGGGAGCTTTGGCATTCACTGACACCAGCACGATCTCCCCGAAGATCTTCACCTGGTCTTCTACTTCCAGCAGTAGCTCTTTCTTCCAGCTAGTCCGATACTTGACCTCCACAAGCTGCTTGGTGGTCTGCTCCCGGTTCATGACCGTGAAGTCAGGGAGGTGGCTCATCGCGTCTGGGTAGCCAAGAGCCCCGTACTCGGCACTGGTGAGGCACGAGAGCTCCCTGAGCACCTTCTCTATCCCGCTGTCAATGACACGATACTGAGCGTCTTCCAAGATCGCTCTGACAATGCCTTCCGTCATCTCCTTCTTGATACGGCTAGTGAAGCTCATGCTCACGGTCATCTCATCGAAAAAGAAAAGCACCCGAAGGTGCTCGGACTGCTGAGGTGTCAACTACTTAGAATGTGCAACAAATCATTCCGCATCCACCAAAATGGCACTCAAATTGAGGGGTAATGATTGGGGCTTCCTCGGATGTCTCACTCGCCGCCTGAATTGAACTCAATTTCTCATCTAACGACTTCGGATTGAACCCAATCTGAAAAGTACCCTTCTGAAACCCCTGCTCAGTCAGCACATGGCCAATTTTTTCCAGAGTGGCCAAGAGGTGTTCGTGCGTCAGATGATCCATGATGGTCTCCAAATGCGCCAGAGAAAAATTTGAGGTCGGCGCTCCCCTCATTCGAATCCTAATTCTGTTTCTTTAGCTCTGGCAGGCAGTAAATGCAGCGAACACGCCGTGCCTCCCCGTCTAGGAATTCTTGGCTGTCCCCCGATCCTGTCAGCTCATCCCACTGCTTCTCCATGTACTGCTGGAACAGTGCCGTGATAGTCGGGTGGCAACGGACGATCTGTTCTGCGAACTGAGGATAGAGGCTCAGGAACGCATACAGAGGGTATTCGTCGGCCCCGGCGTGAAAGTCCGGTTGCTGAGCGTCGATAACGATCTTCTGCCCCCCCACTTCCACATAGAGGCTCGGATATGCCAAGGCGATGAAGATATCACCTAGGGTGAGGTTTGTGTCGACAAGGAACGCGATTGGCTCATTCTCAAACAGGAATTGAACGTATTGGTCAGACGTCGTCTTGTGGTTGGATTCCATTGTTTTTCTCACATGAAGGCAAACGTCTTCGCCAAGTCATGTGGTTGGAATCGATGATACGAGTGATCATGGTGTTGCCTTCAGTTTCAGCTTCTTGATTTCGGTCGCGATGCGGATGTTCTCATCCGTAGCAGGCACGGTTTCCGATGCCCCGTTGAGAAATACGATAACAAGCACTGCGCGATACTGCGTAGGTTGCCTATCGTTATCCCATTCGATTGGTTCATAGAGTCCATATACAAAACCGCTGATCTGCTCGGGAAGTAGCGCCCCTAGCTTTGAACCCTCAAAGACAAAGCTCTCTTCAGCCATTTTTATCCAATATTCCTTTTTCTCGGGTTCGTCAGTGTCAGCCCAAAACTTCCAGAACAGGGCTCTCATTCTTCTTGTTATGCTCATACATCCTCTCTTGTTACGAGAAGATCATACAAAGCCCCAAGCGAATGTCAAGATGAATGAAAGCACCCGAAGGTGCTTTCATGAGCGGCAACATCCGAAGTATAGCAAAACTTATTCTTTTCAGGCGGAATGAGCAACCTTTTCCTCACGAGCCTTCTTGCGCTTAACAGCAACCTTGGTGGCTTCATTCACGGTGTTACCAAACTGAGATTGGTCCGCAAGAATGATTGCTTCAGTTGCCAAACCTTCAGCCTTGATCTCTTCTGGTGTTTTCCCGGCCAACTTACCATATTTCATAGCAAGCTCACGAAACGCACGCTGAGAGGCAATCCAATCGGCCAACATCTCCTGCTGCTTCTCGTAGGTTTCACGAAAGCGCCCATCGTGAGCTGCGATTTCTGCAAAGGGCTTAGCAAGCAAATCTTTGTAGAAATCACGCTCTTCCTGATAGCGCTTCGCTTCCTTCTTGGCAAATGAGCCAGCGGCTTCAGCCATCCCGGCACGATGGTTCGCATCACCTATTGCCTCGTTCTTTTTCTTCAAGTCCTGATTTTGGCGATCAATGACACGCTCTTGGGAACCCATCTTTTCCAAGACATGCAAACCAGCAGTATAATTCAAAAAGTCGCTCATATTTTCACCCATAATTAAAGTAATTTGTCAAGCATTATTTGTACACTACCGTACAAATTATGAAAAAGCAAATTTATTCAATGATTTATCGCTTATTTCGCAGGCTTGAAAAAATTTTTCCTAGAAAGCTCTCTCCTTACCTTCCACTTGGTATAGAAGACCCACCTCCCGGACCATATTCTGTAGATAAAAACTGGCGACGAGAAAAAAAAGAAAATGGATACCGCAATATATGACCAAGCCTGAGCGATTTCTTGTTGCTTACCTTCTGCTACTCCTGCCATTCCTACAACGAGCATGAGAGGCGCAATAGAGAGACTAGAAATGCAAGCCACTGTCATCACGATCTTTACCCATTTGGTGGCGAGACGCAGCAGCCATTCAATAATTTTTGATAGATCGTCCATGCTTTTCCTTGTGTTCTCATTTAGAGTTAAGAAAACTTGGCAAGCATGTCAATAGTCTGAGATAGAATAGTCTGGAATCGAATATAGCACACAATCCCCGCCGTGCGTGCAAGAGGTTGACATGGGTAAGGCCGAGCAATGGGGCTGCTGCATAGACGGCCGCGAATCCTTGCGTGGTGCCGCTCGAGATCAGATCGACGTCGGACGCAGGAACGGGCCGGGGACAGCCTAAGGCGGCACCCAGAGAACCTATGGCTTCTGCCGCGTAGGCCGGTTGAAGAACAAGTGTTGCACGGCATCACTCCTTCCGTTCCCAATGAGGGATGCGAGTCTCCGTCTTGCTGGGCTTGTACTCCCTCGCGCGACCATCCCTGAACCGATAGAACTGCTCTTCCCTCTGTCTCTGTTTGTACGAGCTTGGATTGACTTGCTGGGCAGTCATCCAACGAATGAAGGGCTGAATGTCGTCCACATCGACAACATACCAAGTCTTCCTTGCACTATCCCACTTTGCCCCAAGCATCCTTGCTTTGTCTTTTTCCTTGAATGGAACGTTTGGATTTATTCTCATATTAATTCCCCACCAAGGACGACATAAGAAAACTCGACTCACTTATCAACCAGTCATCGTTGACAATATTCCGATTCACAATAAAATTGAATTGGAAAAACGAGGAAAACTATGGAGATAAAAGAAGACATCATCGAAGTTTGGCTACATGTTCCAAACTGGTGGATCGATATGGCAGACATCGATTCCAATAAAAAATCAGAAGAAGTCGCATACCGCACCTCTGACATACCTATCATGGCGATTCATAGTCAGCGCGGTTTAGAGCGGTTCCAAAGTGAGGGAAACAGCATCCCTGGAACAACAGTCATCCTAGCAAAAATGCAAATGGAGGATATGATGGAGTACGCCAATTATTTCTATAGCTCCAGCAGAAACCATGTTAACTCCAAATGGGAACCCATTGTCAAGTTTGATATCGAGCATGGAAAGTTCAAGCTACCGAGCAGCGCCGCAAATGCAATCAACTCAAGACGAAAGTTTAGATAATCCAGTTAGCAGCGGTACTTCAAGAAGTATCGCGGCATGGAACAGAGTGCCATCCAGCATGGCACAGTGGTGTGCCAAATTTTTCCGTACTCGCGCCAAGAAACCAATATCGGATCTTGCGGATGAACAGCGGTCGCCTGCTAACCATGTGGCACCTAAAGGTGCTTCTATCTGCTCGATCTGATGCGCTGTACGGGCGCTTGAGCGCAACTACCATCTGCTGTCCGGGCAGCAGACCCCCGAAGCCGCCTTCGGCGTTTCTTTATATTTCGCTTTCGCTACATTGCCGTCCTGACGGACGAAGTTAAATCCACCCGAAACTATCCGATCTCACTGATCGTGTTTTTAGCTCATTTTTTGAGAGCAAATAGCCTGTCGGCTACCTCTACCTATCCAGAGACATAAAAAAGCGGTTTTGGGGTGTTTTTTTAAGGTTTTCCGGGCAACTCCCAATCAAAGCTCTGCCTAACGAATCTACATAGACTGCAAAGTCATCTTTGGGAGAGCCTTCGCTCTCCTTCTGGGCAGTCGTAGCTGCCTAAGACAAGTCTTCCATGCCTCACGGCAACTCAACCTCTGTCCACAAATCGATATCTCCGTAGGACATGCCCATAGGCAGCCTTCCTGAAGAAGAGCCTGCACGGCGATTGAGTGCATCAAAGGACAATATAGCCTGCCGTCTTGCAGACTCTACCCGTAGGGGAACGTAATCCTGATCCCGTAGGGCTTTAGCAGTCTATCGAAATCAACTCATCTTGCGGATAGATCCCGAAGGGCACCGAGACCTGTACCCGTAGGGTAGAGAGGATGAGCTAGATCCAGTTCCGAGCACTGGAGCCCGAAGGGCAGCTAGAGAAGCGCAAGCAAACGGGACAGAAACGCCGAAGGCGGCTTCGGGGGTCTGCTGCCCGGACAGCAGATGGGGTTTTTCAAAGCGTGATTGAATTCCCTTGTAGAGGTGCAATCCCGTAGGGTTGAAAATATCTCCTTATTAGATATAGATGTGAAAAAAGCGAGATCCTTGATTGACAAGGGTTTTCAGATGAGCAGCGAGCCACCGTACATGTCCACCTGGGTGGACACCCAGGATGGCACTCTGGTCGATCATTAAAATAGTTTAACCGACCACTGACCGGCCTCTTGACAATAAAAAAATATTCGTTATTTTCATGTCATGCATTAGGCCAATTTTGTCCACGCGGATGGACAAAATCCTCACTTTTAAGGAAGAAATAATAATGAGCTATAAACAACAAATAGTGGACAGCCACACGGGGGAAGTCAAGTCAGAGAGAGTCTTGCCAGAGAATTTTGGCTTTGTGATGCTCTTCGAAAGTGAAATCAGCTCCCTAAGAAAACTCATTGGAGACAACCCCAAAGCGTTGGAGCTACTACTTCTTTTAATGGAGCAGATGGACAAAACAAACAGCATCGTTGCATCAAGAGCAACATTGAAGGAACTGCTAGGACACTCTGAACGAACGATTACCCGCTCCATCGCTTATCTGAAGGAAAAGCAGGTAATCACAACCTCTCGTGCGGGCAGCACCGTCATCATGCATGTGAACGCAAAGGTTGCTTGGAAGAACGGAAGATCCAAAGCCAAATTCGCGAAGTTTAATGCGACAGTATTGATCTCTCAGTCCGAACAGGATGAAAGACAAGACACGGCTTAACAAAATTTCAAGCGCATTGAACTATCTCTCACTCTTCAAGGAAAAGCGAAAAGGAGCTTAACCAGTAAACTCCTCGGCGCCACCTTTGTTCGGCCTATCTCAACCGGGGGTGTCCGCGTTGCTCAATATGAATCTCTTGTGCAAGAGCGTTCATGGCGTCCTCGCCGGTCTCCCATTCAATATTGCCTTCCCTCAGTCGATCAACGAGTCTCTTCAGCGACCGTGCCCTCTGGAGCAGATCACGCAACTCGTGGCCGGCCCTAATATGGCTCTGATGGTAAGAGTCGTATTGGATATTCACTTGTCTAATTCTCGTGTAGTGCTCGTCCCAAAGCTTTACCTCATCGCACTGCGGCTTAGCCGCCTCAAGGCACCGTAGCTTGAAGCTGGCCGCGCTCTCATCCGAATCCAAGGCTAGGTATGCTTGGAGTTCGTCCGGCTGCTCAAACGCAATGTATTTCAGGTAAGAGTCGTCAAAGTTGCCCACTCTTACGAACTGGCGATACAGCCTCCCTGCAAGCTCCACAAGGAAGTCTGCATACCCACCAACCACCACGTCCGCCTTGAACGATGCGAGGTCCTGCACTGCTTTTCCGTACACCAAACAGAGCATGGAATCGATGTAGATGTCGCAACTTTTCTTGATCGCAAGCACGTCATCAAGAAGTGAATTGCTATAGGCATTGAAGGCTCGATCAGCCTTCTTTAGGGCAATGTGAAGCTCGTTGATGAGTGCATTGGACTGCTTAATCAACTCCTCACTTTTAAGAAGCATCACCATTTCTTTGGTGTGGGTCTTCATATCCAACCAGTAGTTGTACATGGTGTTGTACTTGGTCAGAATTCCTTCATCATGCGCCTTCTTGTGAATCTCATACAAGGCATTGATGACAGGTGAGAAATCCACCAAGAAGTGCCTACCATCATCCCTAGAGCGCACTAGGTTGTAAAACTGAGGAATACCCAGCCCCTCAGAAACATACTTAATCTGTCCGTCAGTTCCTCTCACGAGGAGCGAAATCTCTGCGCTGTCCATTTTTGCCCCGTAGCTTACTTGAAGTACCCAATATTTCCATCCCAAGCCTGCCATTCCATAGGGTCAACTACCCTAGCTCCATCTTCATCCAGATAAATATCGGTATAGCCCTCAAATGAGCGTTTAGGGGTATAGATATGAATGTTGATCGTGCCTCCCGCCTTGAAATCGTCTCCTTTATTATTTTCCACCAACAAGAGAAGTAGGTGATCGGCATTCAGTTTGGCCAAAGCTTCCGAAACCCTATCCTCCTCCACCTGACTCACGATTTCACCAGTGCGAATGGCAAAGTAGCTCTGTCCGCGAACATCAAGACCTTTCACGATCTTGTCAAGAGTATCGTTCTCAAGTTTTATGATCAGGTCTTTCAACTTCTCGTTCAAAGGAAGGTCAGCGGTCAGCATATGGATTTCCAATGGTTCAGATAGATCGATTCTACCCCCTCACCATGGCACTGGCAATTGCCACTCCTGGCAAGGATAATTTCAAAGACCGAGATGAAAAGAAAAAAACATCTTAACCAAAAGTGTGAAAGTGCTACCATTTCCATGATGGAATTTTGGTCGATTGGCACCCCGACGCGTCGCCTTCTGCTCGTCATAAGCACGACCCTTGATTGCGGGCATGCGAAGAACCTAAAGGCGTTTTATTTAATCGCTTGAGATAGAGCTATAGCTCACAGTAATGTTTCTTTAAACTACAACCAAATGAAACCACATCGTCCCCACGGCCCTCTTCCAAGTGCGCTGGAAGCAAACGAACTGAAGCTAAGAGCATTTGAAATGATTCTTATCATCTTCTATATAGAAGATCTGCGACGCTTCATTATTGGAGCCATCCGTGGCACTGACGAGATTTTTCAGCAAGATGACAGATTGAAGCTGCAAGATGAGGACAACAAAGAGAAGGAGCCGAGCGAATCCAAGATTATGCGCATGGCAACCAAGGTGCTGGTCGACGAAGGCGTTATTTCCAAATCCGAAAAGAAGGAATTGATCACTCTAATCAACTACAGAAACGCCATCGGTCATGAGCCGCATCAATTGACCGTAGACGTTGGCTCCTATTCTGAGCTGGCTAAGACCGGGAAAAATTCAAGGCGATATGATCACACGATCCTTGAACGCGTGCAAAAAATAAGGGACAAGATTCACAAGGAGGTCGGCAAGAAATTCATAATGCCCATTGATTTTGATGGCCTTATGTTTGAGGCCGCAGAGAAAAGTTACCTACTTGAAATAAAGCGACTTAAGAAGAAGATTTCAAAACAGATCAAGCAGCATAAGGAGCGGGTTGACACAACCAATCAGATCATACAGTCCATTCCGAAGGATGTGTTCGACGCCGCGCAGCCATACCATCCCAGGCACTATAAGAGGAACGGGACTCTAACCGAGAGCGGCATTAGTTGCGTAAACCAACTCTTCGCAGCGGGGGCCACTCCCTTAGCTGTAGCTCATCTCATGAAGATTTCCCTGAAGTCTTCCACGAAATGGCACGTCAAGTTCCGGCTAGGTCAGCCTTACTAGATATCAGACTCACTAATGAGAGACGGCAAATATGAATCTGCTAGGTTTTCATAAAAAATTCAGCCTTCTTGCCCAAGAATCGCATCTCACCAAGAACACTATCCTATCTGGTTTCGATCTATTGCTCCAGGCAAACTTCTTCCAAGACAAGGATGGCTACTTCTACTCCGCGTTCTTCCATCTTTCCATCGGTTTGGAGAGAATTCTTAAGCTGGCGGTGGTCACGCATTACATGCTCACCAACGACTATAGGACGCCGACCATCAAGCAGTTGAAGTACCAGTTCGGACACGACATACGCACGCTGTACGGCGAGTGCCAGAAGCTAATGCCCGCGTACTTTTCGCCCTCGGCTCCGCTCCCTACCCTGACCTCTCACGATCAGGAACTCATCGGCTTTTTCACTGAGTATGGGTTGCAGTCTCGCTACTTCAATCTGAATGAGGTATGCGAAGCCAAAATGGAAAGGAGTCCTCTGTATAAGTGGTTGGATGTCGCGCGCTCGATCTACGAGCACTACACGCCGTGGCACCTCCGAGAACGTTCAGCGACGAATCTTCTGTACAAGATGGACCGCGCTGGATACCGCAATGGGTTCACCATGAACCTCACTGAAGACGGTCATCCTATGAGCCAGTTTGACTGCTTCCATAGGCAGCTTGTAATCGAGAAGGCTGCTCCGCTGGTGATCTGGCGTCTCGTAGAAGTCCTCCGACCGATCCACCTCCTACTGGAAGCAATGTCTGACAAGGCACGAGAGTATGAGATTGAGAAGAACATCTCTGGCATGGTGATTCCTCACTATGAGGATTTCTTCGTCTTCCTACTCGCAGATAAGGACTCGATCAAGAGAAGAAAGAAGTGGCTGTCTATTTTCAATTCTTAACCTTCGTCAGACTCGCCGTCCCTTCTTGCTCAATTGTCAGACCTATGATATTCATCTGGGTTCTGTAATTTGACAGCGAACTATTATGGGCGCAGTGGTGAGGAAGGTTCCATATTACACACTGGAACCCTCGTTTTTTCGTGGAACGGTTTGGAAGGAACGCCTTGGAGCCAGAGGTGCTGTTCCTATCAACACGCCTCAGCGAATCTCTTTCGCTAGACTCGCACCTGGCGAAACTCCCCCGCCTCCTCCACCGAAGCCCACTGCCGAACAGCTCAAGGCTCAACAAGCGGAAGCTGCGCGTCAGAAACTACTTGCCGAACAGGCTAAAAAGCAGCAGCCAAAAGAACCGCCAAAACCAGAGCCCAAGGTCGTCGAGGCCGAGGATCAGGACAAGATCCCCGAGTTCGATCTTCAGGATGTGCCTGGCGCAATGGACAAGATTGGTTGGCCTGTCGCCGCCAAGATCGCAAGGAAGTGGTTCGCCAGCCCGAAGCACATCTACAACGACGATCCCAATTCGGTGCAGCCCATCGATGACACCACCGTCACACTCAAGTGGGCATTGGGGTTCGGCAGTGTCCAAAAACGGTATGATGAGCTGATCAGCAAGAAGATCTACTCACCTGCTGCTGCAAAAGAGGCCAAGAAGAAGATCACCAGGCACCTCAAGTCGATCTTTATCGACCAAGGTTCTATAAACCTGTCCTTTGATACATCTGCATTCGTAGGCGATGAACGCCAGTTCCATATTGACTGGCAGTTCCAGTTTCAGGATATCCCAACGAGTGCGACTCTTGATGGCTTAGCGCTAACGGATCTGACAGCAGCGCTTGGAAACTTCAATTTGTATGCCGCCGTAGGACAGGTTGATGTCAGTGCTGAAAGATACTTCCAGTATGACAAGGAAAAGCAAACGAAAGCATATTGCATCGATCCCGTTGCAACCATCACACACATCTACGTTTACCTGAAAGACAACTATTCCTTCAATGATAAAGGTGATGGGAACAGCCAATATCTTGGACACTGGAACAAGAAAGACATGATTCTTTCTTACCGTGCCGCCGTCAGTGACTTGATCGACGGCAAGAAGGTTCATACTCAGATGGGTAGTTCCGAGATCACGGAAACCACTATTAATTGGCCTTATCTACCGGGCGACCCGATAGACAAGCCGGTTGATAAGAGGCCCGGATTTGGAAAGCTTTTAGAGAAGAATGTGTACTACCCCGTCTACAACAAGACCTACAATGAATGGCGTGAGAAGCACAACAGGGGCGGTGATTTCATGATCTACAGCAAGCCCCTGCTTCTCAAACTGAGAAATCCCATTTCGATTAAATTGGATACGATATGTCGAGCACCAGAACCAATGTGAAGAAGAAGCGCCGCATCGCAGCGGCTGCTATCGCTCTACTCGTGTTGGTAGCTGGTGCAGCCACGCTTACCTTTCGGGGCAATCACGATTACACAGATTGCCAACGCCATAACTACAATAGCAAGCTAAATGGTGGATTGAAGGAGTTTGATGGAAAAAAATACACCATCAACATTTGCGGAAGTGGAACAAACAACAGCCACTTCTTTGGTGATAGCTTCGATGCTGTTGTCTTGACGATCACTAACGAGCAAGGCGATGTCGTAGCGAAACGTCGATACAAAGTATTTTGGGACGGCGTACCCGGCCATGAACCTCTAGCCATTGGTAAAAATAGCATCACATACCAAGATGATGAGGAACAGGCGGATCACACCATCACCATGCCACCGGGATTTATCGACAGGATAAGAGCCCGACTGCCTTTTTTCAATTAGAAGACAGAAAAAGCACCTTTCGGGGTGCTTTTTTGGTCCGCTGTTAAGTGAATCAGAGATATTTAAATAGGCTTGTTCTTATCGACTTTGTGCCTATCACGCTCCACTATGTATTTGACGGTATCGCTAATCATTCGCTCAACGGTCAATTCTCTTTCCTCGTCATTGGGTAGGCTCGCCAAGTACTCGGCCTGCTCCTGCTTAATCCGTTCAGCAGCCTCCTTGAGCCAAGCTTCCGTTTCACCCAAGTTGTATCTCAACTCAGAGAGTAATAGCATTTGCGCTTGGTAGTAGGTCAAATCCTCTTCTTCTTCCTCCACCCCACGCAAAGCGAACATAGACTTCTTGACCTCGGAGACCGTTGGCACTGAGCTAACGAAGGATTCCTTCTCCACCTTGGCTTTCCTCTTATTTCCATACCCGGTAGTTTTTCCACTCGCATCAAACATGTCATCAATCTTTTTGCTGACATATGAACGCACGGCATATTGCCTTTCCTTGGCACTATCAAACTGAGACTTGTCTGCATAAACAGATCTACCCTCTTTAGCAGCCGCTACAATCCATTCCTTGGAATCCTTCCAGTTCCAGCCGAAGTTCATGACTAGGCGTTCCTGCATCTGTTCGTAGGTCGGAGGAACAAATGCATGCAAAGCCTTATGGACATCGGCAAATGCCTGCTTGATGGTTTCTTCAGTTACTACCTTTTTATTGGCTTTTGCAGAAGCTCCTTTACTTGCGTCCAAGCGAGCTTTCTTCTTCTCAAGTCTCTTCTGCAAATCAGCCGCACGATTAGGATTGGCTTGCTCTTCGCTCTGGATAATATTTCGAACATCCAACAAGCTGATTTTGTCTGAAGCTCTACAATAAGATTGCTTGACTGCTTGATATTCAGATTTGACAGCAAAGAAGGTGTAGTATTGGGTATTTCGTGTTGCTGCCACGTTGAACAACTGGGCATTGTTCAATGCTGATTCTTCACCGACATGGAAGGTTTGCGTCTTGGTCACACCTTGGGATTTATGAACCGTCATGGCATATCCAAGGTTGATCTTGGACTTGGTAGGGTTCACTGTTTTTCGCTGTCCGTTATCGAAAGCGATAACTAGAGAACCATCTTTATTCACTTCTTTGATCGTGCCGAAGTCTCCATTTTTGACCTCCTTGTTGTTCTTCTGGATAACGATTCGATCACTCACATAGAATTCTTCACCAGCAACCGTAACCTTCTCTCCAAGCTCACCCGATTTGGCACGTTGTGCCTGAATGTGGCCGTTTAGCGTGTCGACCGTCTTGTTGGTGGAGGCAAGCAAGATCTTCTGCTCGTAGGTTTCGGGAGCCTTGGAGAACCTGTCCATGACATCCGTGAGCATCTGCTTGGTGGTGTTGTACTGCTGAACTCGGCCAGTGGCTTCCAGCAGATCGAAAGCTTCCACGATATGCGTAGCTGCCTCTCTATCGGTTTGCCAAGCTTCCAATCGCTCCTGAGCGGTTCCACCACGTGCGGCCATGCTCTTCTGGCCCGAGACGGTCTTCGCCACTTCCAGCGCATCCTTGTTCTTCTGGCGGCTTATTTCGGAAAGGATCGTGGTGTATGGCTTTCCAGCGTGCTCCTTGATGAACTCGTTGAAGGTGTTCCCGGCAGATACGGGATCGAGCTGGTTGTTGTCTCCAATGAGCACGAGCTTGGCGCCGGCGGCCTCCACAGCCACCAACAGGCGATGGTAATTGCGCGTGCCGATCATGCCCGCCTCGTCCACAAAAATAATGTCGGTAGCATGAAGCTCAACCTTGCCCTGCTCCACGTCGATCAGAAACTTGTCGATGGTGGCCGCGTAGTCGGTTCCAGCCTCATGAGCGATGGCACTAGACACCTTGCCGGTAGGTGCCAAGCCGTAGGTCTTCCTGCCTTTGGTTCTGGCGATATCTACAGCATGGCGCATAGCAAACGACTTCCCAGTGCCTGGAAGGCCCACGACGATGCTCACTCCGAACGGCAAGAACACATTTTGTATGTACTCCTTCTGTTCGTCCTTGAACGTGAAACTACCCGCTATCTCGGCCTGCTCGATTAGCTTCTTGACCCAGCTCGTAGTCACACGGTTGTCGACCAATCCCCTCATGAGCTCCATGTTCTGGTACTCCAGCTCGGCCAACGAACGCAAGGTGAAGGTAGGCTGGTCATAGGGGCTGTTGCTGTTCGTGTTGGTCCGTGGCAGCGCAAAAACGTCTGGGTGATCGCGCAGCATGGCGTCAGCCACCCATGCGGCTTCTACGCCAAGGCCGCGGTATTTGGCGATGTCTCGTATCAGATCGTTGCGGGTGAACTTGGGACTGCGATTGGTGAGGTTTTCCAGGATCTGTTCATCCGACCAGGCACGGCGGATCTCCTTCACCTGGTCTGCCTTCTTCATCTTGATATCGATCTCCGCAACCTTCTGGACCAACTGCTCCTGCTTCTCATGTAGGGAGACGATCTCCTTCTTGTTCACGAGCTCGCGTTGAACCTGCTTGTTGTACTTTCGAGAGGAAAGAAATTCGTAGTCCTTCTGATATTTCTGGTTGGTTTTGGCAACCTGCTTGAGGTAGGCGTCCTGGTTCAACTGACCGCTGGTGTACTGAGCTTCCAACTCCCCCAACTCGTTCTGGCACTTCTGGTAGAGCTCACGCTTGTCCAGATCGATGCGGTCCTTGAGCTTCTTATCGTGGGTGTATTTGGCACGAATGGCACGTGTGGTTTCGTCGTCAAAGGCAACTCTGAAATCCTTGATCTCTGAGATGCCCCCACCTGCCTTGCCCTCCACTACCTGGAAATCTTTGTCGTAGGCTTCGATAGGGATTTCAGGCAAGCGCTCGGCCATCATCTGAAGCACGATGGACTTGAACTGGAAGTCCACCCTCTCGGCCGTCCCGTTCTTGAAGAGCTCTCGTGGCTCGATCACACGGTAGGTGCCGTCCTCGAAGCGAATAAGGTTGGAGACGTTGCTGTGAATATGAATGTGCGGATCTTGCTCTCGATTATCCAAGTGCATGAAATCGTAAAAGAGCATTTCCCCACGCTCGCCATGTAGATCAACAAGCATTGGGGAAATGATCTCTTCCATAGCCTTGTGCTTGGCCTCAAAGATGATCTCCTGCATCGCTTTCTTCTGCTCAAGGCTCAACTTATCTGAGAAGAACAGGTAAGAAAAGGACTTGTCCAGAGAGAAGATAAGCTCCAAGGAAGTGCGGCGATTCGTTACCACCTCCTCCTTGATCTGGTCCAAGGTGAAATCGACACGGATCGCATCTTTCTTGTCTTTACTGCCTTTCTTTTTTAAGACGGCAAAACCACGCTTGACGTCCTTCTTGGATACCTCTATACCGTTTGGATAGTCGGGTGTCGTCAATATGTGCTTTACCTTGGATTTGATATTTAGGGACTTCTTCACATCTGGGTGCTCACCAAGCTCTAGCTCTGAAATCACATTGAGTTTCTTGATGGTTGCCTCACCAAGCAAATCAAATCTCTCAGCCAATCCCCCTGAAATTCTAGTTAGGTTGTGAACAGTAAATTCCCCTGACTTTGCATAGTAAGCCATCTTGGGATCAGCCTGCATATCGTCCAAGTCATCCAGCACATCTTGCACTTGCCTCTGTAGGTATTTCTTGTAATCGAATCCATGGGCAACACTTCGCCATTCCACATTAATCATATCTTGCTTTTCTCATTATTATCGGCCTTCACGTCCAGATCAACCTGAAGGGTCTCCTTGAGTTTCATCCTTTCCAAATAAGCATTGAACTCCTCTTCAGTGAACCGCCCTCCACTCACCCAATATTCATGTGGCTTGCCATCAAGAAGTACAGCAGGACCATCCTCTCTGTGAAGGGCTCCATTGCGGTAATACTTCGTATAGATGGACGCGGTGTCGATTCCTGTCGCAATGTCAGTGCAGATGACTTTGAATTCAGCTACCCCTGAGAAATCATCTGGAAGTTGATTCGTCGCGCTCATTTCTTAGCCCCATCTTTTGTGGTGCCTGCCTTCTTCTTTTCATCATAGGACCAAGTACCTTTCTTCTCGTTAGCACGCATTAAGCGCTCTAGAAAGTCACGCTCTCGCTGTGAAAGTTGAAGCTCAATATCCAGCTTTTCTAGAAAGAAAGACAGAGTTTCGTTTAAACGATCAAGTTGAAGCCGCTCGACTTCAAGGAAGGTCACGACCTTGTTGTGGGACTCTAAAACTTGGTTGTACGTGCCTCTTTTGTGGGCCTCTTCGTACTCTTGAAGATAGAGCAGATATTGATTAACCGACTGAAAGCGTCTTTCTTTTGATTTTAAAATTAGAGCCTCATCGATTCTGACAGATTTAGTCGCCATTTTATTCACCCCTTTTTTATTTATCTTAACGTGAAAAAGGGAAAAGTAAAGAGATGACCAGGGTGTCCTAGACAGAAGCCTTGTAGTTAGAGGGTTAGGAGCGTGAGCACATATGGAAAAGTCGCAGACTATTCCGTGTGTGCTTATGTTTTTAGGGGTTAGGTACTTGATGATGAAAATGTCTACATTTCAGAGACTATCCAAATTATACAAATTTCCGCACATGACTCTCGAAATTTTTCGTTTTCTTGTGCATGAGAAAAATCACGGTGCAATACCATTTATTGATTTTGCATTTTGGTTCACCCATAGACTTGATATGGCATTCCCATCAAGTCTACAAATTGCTAACTTTGCGATTTATAAAAATTCGTTTCCATGTCTTCATGCACATGGAGCAATTTGAAATGATTGATTCACGCCGATCTTCACGACAATATAAAAAATAAAACACCATCACCGGCTTGCTTAGATGAATATTTTCCTCTTACATCGTTGACATTGATAAAGCGGTGGCTATATTGATGTTGATAAACACATAGGAATGAAACATGACAAGACCAACCAAATCAAAATTATTCAAACAAGGAAATGTTGCAGATGAAGTTCTTACCCGCGTTAGTGCGCGCATTGACGATGACTTGTATTTGTTCTTGAAACGCGCATACAAGATTCAAGGTGTAACAATGGAGGAGCGCATCAACACTCTATTGAAGAAAGAGGCGGAATACATTCTCAAACAGAAATGGTATATCGATTACCAAGCTAAGAAACCAAAAGGCATCTTCGATCAGATTGCCGAGATGAAATTACAGAACAGAAATGGAACCTTGCCCTCCATTCACTCTGACACGAGTTCAGATGTCGGGTTTGATCTTGGACCAGAAAACGATGAGGAGGCTCAGTAATCATGACCATGAAAGACGAACAACCATCAAAACCACCCTTGGATGAAAACGTTGCCATGGCTCGACGCATGGGAATGCGTCTTTTTGAAATGCACTACGAACAGGAAGGAACCAGAGAACTCTATACCGATGAGGAGGTTCTTCTCCAAGCTGCTACATGGTATGGCAACAAATCCACCATAGAGGAGTTGCTTCAGCCAGAAAACAAGCCCAAGGTCAATTTGAGCTTTCATGGTCCAGAAGCGCTTTCTCATGTGATTCAGAGGGCAGGAAATACCGAAGAAGGTGATAAGACTGCCGAGACCATTGAGTTGGTTCAGCTCCTAGTTTCTCATCGTGCCAAGATCACGAATGACCACCTCAAAGAAGCAATGAAGACGAAATGCTTGGGGCTCGTTCAGTACCTAGTCACTCAACTTGGGTTGGATGTAGGTGTTGTTATCAAGAGCAAGGTTCCAGGCACAGAGGAAATTCGTGGGTGGGCTAAGGAATGGAAGAAGGTCAAAAAACTCAAAACAAAGCTTTCCAGCTCCTTAAACAAGGAAAACCCTCCAACCCAAAAAAGGAACAAGGTATGAAATAGCCACCCCTTGACAGCAACATTTTTTCAGTTATAAGAAGAAATAATGTTGCCAAGGAGAATTAATGAGCGAAAAAGAAAGAGAGCTTGGAAATTTATCTGAATTTAAGAAAATAAAACCACTTGAACAAGAACAATCCACCATTGACAGGATACACGCAGCCATAAGCAAACTTAAAGAGCAAGGCACAAAAGTAACATCCAGCAGCATTGCGAAGGAGATTCGCGTTAGTAGGCAGAGAGTTCACGAAGCATTACAACGCGCCGATGAGTTGTACTTATTGCCCAACAAATCGAAAAAAATCAAAAACACATTGATCGCCAAAGCCTTGATGGAATTTGATACATCCCACCTATCGATCAACGACATCCACAAACTGCCAATAGATGGACTAGGTGACATCAGTTTCAGTGCTCTATCTTACCTACTCAAGGAGAACGGCATCCCTCACTCTTTCAGCCTAGCGCAAAAGCTATCCAAAATTGATACCACCAACTATACCGCAAAGGAACTTCATGAAATGGTGGGTGGCAGCTTCTCTGTCTTGCGTTCTTTCTTATATGAAAAACGAATTCCATTCAAGGGCAGCAGAAGGAAGAGAATGGATGTCGCAGCCATTCTCGGAAAGTTAAGATCAATCGATACAAGCCAATATAAAGCCCAAGAGCTTCATAAGCTTATCGATAAAGATGGAACACTGGCAGCCTTTTGCAATATCCTCTCATACCACAAAGTTCCGCACAAAAGCGCGACAAGAAACAGAATGAACAGAAGAAACAGAGAAGAAATAGCTACCCTCCTTGAAAAATTGAAAACAGTTGATACAAGGCAATACACATCCCAAGAGCTATATGAAATCTTTGGCGAAAGTGAAACCTTAAGAACTTTTCGACACCACCTTCGCATTCACAATATCCCATATAAGAAAATACGAGGAGAACTAGCCGTACGAATACATAAAAATAGAGATGGAGAAAAAAACACTCTATCGCGCCATCTTGCTACAAAAGCTAAGCACGATTGAAACTCAAAATTATTCCGCCAATCAATTGGCTCGAATGATTGGCACAACACATCGAACACTAGCCCCTCTTATCGCTGAGCACAACATTCCAACCTTTAAAGACCGCCGCCCAAAGGCAGAAATGGCTCCGATATGGGAAAAGCTTCATTCAATAGATACAGAGCAATACACGGCAGATGAATTGGTTAGCCTACTTGACAACAAGGTACGCAAGAATGTCATGCTCAAATACCTTGATAAAAACGGGATGAAATACAAGAAGAAACGAGGGGCAAGTAATTTCGACAAGCTGTTGAATATCGATATAAGTCAATATACAGCTCAAGAGCTTCATAGCATGATTGGCGGGGATATAAGGCAGTTGCGAAACTATCTAGCGAAGCACAAGCTTTCATACAAAAAGGCTAAATCAGGACCTAAGGCAAAAAACCAATATGAAGATGACCGATGAGGACAAAAAACGGTTCTTCAGGGAAGTAGTAAAGTCTCTGGCAGAACAAAAAAGTATCGAAGTGTCAGAAGATGCCGTTCGATTCTTCTTTGAAAATACCGCTCCTGAGACCAATGCTGGGTTCTACACCCTTCTCATGAGTTACCACGATGCTAGAGAGCATCCAAACTTCTCACAGATCGCACAAGCTCAGGAGGGACTGGTTCATCCATGTCTCAACGGATATAGAGGCAGCCCTTAAAAAGAAAGGTCAGGTATGGCTAAACCTTCCTAGTAAGTGGAACGAGATTCTTGGACGAGACGAGCGAAGTATCAAGGAAGTTATGAACTTCCTATATCAGCATTAGGTAGTAGACCAAGCCTTTCCTCCGCATATTCTCACCCAACATCACGGCGATACCTTCATACGCTCGGGGTATCAGAAATTCAACTGGGTGTCTGGACTCGCCTTGTACTATGTCCCAGAAATTCAAAAGGTCGATAGCACCCTAAAGTTGCAGCGAGAACTAGACGACGACAAAACAACTATAACAAGGAGAAAAATATGAATTTAGTGTTAACCACCCTTTTCAGCGCAGTCGTCTTCTTATGGATAAAGTTGTGGCAAGTGAACCACGAGCTATCCACATTGAGATCGATGGTATTCAAGGAATTGGGCAAGCGTGCCTACCCTCCCAAAGTAGAATACAAAGAGCGAGCATCACCCGAAGAATCCAACACGCTTCACTGTTCGTTCTGCGGCAAGACTCATCATGAAGTACAACAGTTGATAGCTGGACCGAACGTCTATGTCTGCGACGAATGTGTATCCCTCTGCAATGAAATCATTGCTAAGCAATCTGAGAAAGATTCAGCACTCGCAGCCAACAACTCTGATTCCCAATTCTCATCCACTCAAGCGCCGTGAGGCTTAGAAATTTGCAATGACAGGTTCAGATAAGCAAAGAGCACCCGTTGGGTGCTCTTTTAGTTTGCCTCCTCGCTCAATCGGCGCGGGCCTCGTCTTCGGGAAAAGCCTAGCGGCTTGCACTACGTGTTCCATTTAGAAAACCAGGCACAAAAAAAGCACCCGAAGGTGCTCTTTCAATGATGCCGCACTCCTTACTGCTTTCGCTTGGCGCGGATGCCAGCGCTTGCAATCAGGATATTGCAAAACTGGATTGCGTCGCTATGGCTTCTGATTGAATAGACTGCGCGCCCATATTCACTCGTGTTTTCTTCCCATTGATGAACCTGGATGTAATCCGAAGGCTGGGAAACGCGGAAAGCAACGCCATGATGCCGATTTATATAAAGATCAAACTTTGAGCTACTACCATTCACATCAGAAATCTTGAAGCCCTGCTCTTTTGCGACATACTTGATCATGTCCAAGAGATTCACCGGCTGCACTGCAACCCTTGCCATTGCTCACCCCGTAGTGGTTGTCGATAGTTGAGTCCAAGCACATCAGCCGACATCATACCCGGCAACCCCTGCTCATGCCATAGTGGGTACAAATCGAGAGACTCGATGAGTTGACTTTTCGCGATGCTTTGTTAGCTTGAAGCACAACGAGGAGATGATATGCGACAAACAACAAATACGAAAAAAGGCACACGCAACATGGGCGACGAAATATCCAAGGAGTTCGTTCTTGGTGCAATTGTCGCAGCCGCACTCGTTGGCCTATCCATCAAGATATGTGTGCTTCTTTTCGCATGATTCAAAGCAAGTATTTGACAGCCAAGTCGGCCAGCCATCCATAGATAGCGAAGACCAACCCGACTTTGCATTTTTGCGATGCGTCGACAAGCAACTTCGGCACCAACTCAATCGCCGCCTGCCCACCTCCCTTCAGTGTTTCTAGATCGTCTCTACCAAGAACCACGCCATCGGATATTTCAAACACCGAAATGACAGCAAAAACGAAAACTATGATTTCCAAGAAGAGCTTCTGATGCTCGTGATCCTGTGCTCTTAGCAACGTCCATGCAGCTATTCCTATACCGTATCCACATCCCGCAATTAAGACTCGCAGTAGAGAAACATGTTCCTTTGGAGGTGTCCACAGAATTATGTGCCCGACATAACTGACAAGATACTTCACCCGCTTCCCCACACCTACAGCAAAAGCTTTTAATTTCCCGTTCATTAAAATTCCATGTTTTCTCTATAGCAACATATCAGCTACGCCGCCCATGCTACTTTACGGCTCCAGATCTGACGACATTTGCTGCACATCCTTGCTCACCGCCCTCCGCTTTACCAGGTTTCTATTTTTGATCTCCTGTACTACTTCCCTCGCGCTCTTTCCGCTTCGGTAGAATTGCTTGCACAACGACTTTATCTCCTCGATGTCACCATCAGCGCACAACATGAGGACTTCCCTATAAAATTTACCGAATCTAAATTCCCATAGCAGCGCAGCAAGATCAAAGGCGGACGCACCAAGGACATATCTTTCTGCCAAGAACGTTGTCTCCTCGACATCCAACAGATCCTTCTCTGAAAGAGCCAACAAGCCATTCAGGTGCTCGATCTGCACCTCAAACTCTCTTGAGTTTTCCATGTAGAGCCACCTCATTATTTTCCAGAGAACCGTCCTCAACCATTCCATACCTTACTCCGTCTACAAAGAGTAAAGTATGAAATTCAGCCGATATGTCAATTTTTAATGAAATCAGATCAACTTCCTTTGTATATAGCTTTCTAGGTCGGCGTGGACAACAGGCATTTCGTAGGCGATAACGCCAAGGATCAGTCCTTGATTGAGGACTTTGGCTATGTGCGCGAGCCTGTTGTTGCTTGCGGCTTCCGCCAACGGAAGTAGTCCAAGTGCAGCAACGATGAATTCTGGCGAAAAACCCAGATCCACCGCTCCACTGCTGTGGCGCTCAAAGGCATAACTCACAAGGCGTGGGCCGAAGGCAGAGAACGTGCTGTCAAGGGTGTAGATCTTTCTCGCGTCGTCGCACGTGGCCAGCAGAGATGCCAGCCGGACCGCACCGCCGTCCATAGGTAGATTGATTGTCCCGCGATCTACAAGGTGCTGGATATCGGACCAAGGCAGTGCTTCTCCATCTCGTACAAGCCCTTCCTGGGTCATTTGCTCCACGAACGGAGCAAGTGGAAAGGCCAATATGGACAGAACGAGCCAGAACAGCTTCTGCCCCAAATCCCACCCCCTCGGAGCTTCAGCACCGTACTCAGCCTCCAAGGTGCTGTCCAGCATCGCTTCTGCGTCCTTGACGTTGCCAGCAAGGATGTTCCAGAGCTCCAATCCTTTGGGCCCCTTGTAGAAACTGATTGCTGTCCCCGGTAAGACATTCTCAACGGCATCGACGGACTTGTAGACAGGATTCTTCTTACCCACAAGATAGTCAGCCCAAGGCATGCCTCCAAGCTCGGACAGAGCTGTCTTCCCGAAACGGCATGCATCGATGAAATCCTTGTCTTTCTTCCCAACACCAAAGGTCTTGCCCGCTTCTTCCTTGACTGCCCTTCCCCAGTAGCGGGTTCGCATCGCTACAAGGTCTTTGTCCCAATCACCGTGGCTCACCCCAAAACTCCCATTTCCTGAGTGTCAAGCATTCTAGGAAATCCCCAGAATGCGCGCATTGTCTTCTTTATACACATTGAGCACAAAGATTAGGCGCAATGAGATAAGTCGATCAAAAAAATAAACTGCGTACATGCTTAACAACAAGGAGAAAAGCATGAACGAGAAAAACAAACAAACTGATTATCTCAACCAATGCCTCAACCAAGGTGTAATTAATCAAGACAGTCTTGTTGGCATGAGCAATCTTCCAACAGCATCTGTTGATCTGGTGCTTACAGATCCTCCCTACGGTATCGCCAGCAAGGGAAAACTCACCAAGTCGGGTGGGAAGATTGTATCCACTAGCCAAGCATGGGGCAACGACTTCCAGGATGCCTGGGAAGACATGAACTCCTACTGGGAATGGTTCAAGCCATACGTGGCTCAGTTTCAGCGTGTCATGAAGGATGGTGCGAGCTGCATCCTTTTTCTCGACCGAAAATACACCGGGTTAATCACTTATCTGATTGAGCAAGAGTTTGACCTTAATTTCAAGAACAAGCTCTACTTCAAGAAGGTCAACCCTGTCCCTGGCATTACAAAATTGAACTATCGCTCAAGCATCGAAGAGGCCATCTGGTTTACCAAGGGCAAAAGCTACACCTTTAACTTCGGCGTCCAGAAGGAAATGACTCAATGCTACGAGGGCTCCATTGGCAAGAAGACCACCAAGCATCCCACTGAGAAGTACTCATGGATGATTGACCCTCTTGTGAAGAACCACACGAACCCACAAGACCTCATTCTCGACGCCTTCTGTGGCAGTGGCTCCACGATTGTGAGTGCCTGGAAACAAGGACGTAAGGCTATCGGTTTTGAGAAGAACCTAGAGTTCTTCAAGATGGCTCAGGCACGTTGCGACCAGGTGCAAACGAAAATTGCAGAGGAATTCCAAGCCAAAGAGCTTCTTCGGCAAGCAGCTTAACGAGACAAATAACAACTACTACAAGGAGAAAACTATGAAAAATGGACACTACAACGAAGTCACTGAAATTGGCTTAAGCAAAAGCATCAGCGGACTCTACTTCAAGAGCATCAATCACCTTGAACACGAGTTCAAAAAAGGCAAAGAGCTTGGGGACCCACTAGCCATCATTATCAAAGGGGACAGCAAACTTGTAGCCCCTCTTGATTCTGCCAGCAAAGAGGACTATGTAACGGCTCTAAAGGTTGCCTGTCACTTTCTTGGAGCTGATGCCATCATGATGTTTTCGGAAGGCTCCAAATGGACAGGGACAGAGGAGGAACGTCAGTTCGTCATGGAGCAGATGGGGGAAATTCATGGACACGTGAAATCCGAAGACATTCTCATAATTATGATTGAAACGCAGGGAAAGCATATCTTGGGACATGCAGATGTTCGCAGCAGCAAGGTTGGGAAACGACGTGAGATTGGAAAGATTCAATGGTGCGTCATGGATGTGCCTAATGAAAGCTCCGTTCGCTTTTCAAATTTTCTACCCAACAAGGGCGGCCCCCAATAGCCGGCCAACAAGCACCAGAAGCACAACTACCACCCTGAAGGTGGTTTTTGTTTTACTAGCCACACACAAAATACTCCCCGTTCAAAGCCAATATTTTGAACATCTTCATATCTTGGCGCGCCTAGCCCCACTGCCCTTGTTTGCAACAGAGTAATTAAGGCTGATTGCTGCCCAGAGCTGCCGCTTATCCTCTGGCACCTGGTAGACGGCCTTGTGGGGCTTGTAGTGGCTTCGGAGATCCAAGCACTTCTCCTTGTCCAAGCTGCGTCCATCCAACTGCTTCGAAATGAATTGGATGAGGCTGTAGGTAATATGCTCCTCGGGCACGCGGTTGACGGCAAGGAGCTCAAACAGATAGACCAGCTTCTCAGCCTGGGCCTTCTGCTTCTTTTCCCCGGAAACGAGGCCAGCAACCTTGCTGCGCCATTCGCAGAAGCCCGCCCAACTCTCCGCGTCTCTGTCCTCGTCGTACTTACATTTGAACTCCTTGCACTTCTTGCGCGCCTCCTCGATCTGCCACCTCATGGCATTAGCAACCGCCCTCTTCGCCTGCTCAGCCTGCTCCTGATACTGTGGCAATTGCTTGTTAGGAATTTCAGTGATGAAATCCACCAGACATACCTTCTTTTCATTGTTTTTATCCATACACACTCCTCTGATTCATTTTGTAGTTAACAGCAATATTTCTCTAAACTACAAAATGAATCAGAAAAGTCAACCCCACCCATTGACTTCACCCCCATATTTAGTATATTAAAAGGCAAAAACAAGGATAAACAATGGGCGATAGAACGGTGAGTGAAATAGAAGAAGAAATGGACTACCACCAAGAGGAAGGCAACCTAGGTGCCGTCATGAACTTAGTGGATGAACTAGGGAACATGGGTGACAGGCTAACCGTTGCCATCGCCAACGGAGATTGGGATGGCGCTCTTTACTTTGAATCTTTAGGCTTCGATCTCAAAGAACCCTTCTATCTCAAGATCGCCACAAAACATAGTCAATGCGAAATCATCAAACATCTAGTCCAACGTGGCTCAGATGTTCATGTTAACGATGGGGAGACACTATGCTTTGCAGCGGAAGGTGGATATCTTGAAGCTGTTCAATGCTTGGTGGAACTAGGCGCAGACGTCCATGCTCAGGAAGAAAGAGCAGTCAAACTAGCGACACATGCAGATAGAATAAACGTTGTGCCGTACCTTGTGGAGGCTGGGGCAAGTATCGATGCAGTGCTTGAAATCACTGGGAACGGAAACTTCTACCCTGAGCTACACAAGTGGGCTCAAGCCTACAAGAGCAAACAAACATTGGAAGCGGAGCTAGCTCAGAAGGAAGAGCGCACGCCAAAAACCAAGATATAAAAAAAGCACCCATGCGGGTGCTTTCTCGTGAACATACTTTTGCTGGGCCGTTAGATCTGAAAGGCTTTGGTGATGATCCCGACCTTTATGAAATGAATCCTACCCGACCCGCCCGTCACCAACATTCCCGCTAGTGCATAGTGTTTCCCATGCTGGTTTTTGAAGCCAACAAATACCGGCGAACCACTAAAGCCATTCAAATCTTGATGCCAAGTAACGTTCTCTAGCCTGAGCCTATCCGGGGAGCTGCCATGGGTCAAATGCCCGGCAAACTTCGCAGCTTGCGTGACAATCTCTACAGGCTGTCCATCGGGATAGCTGATATCTGTTTCAGTTCCCTCGTAAGGATAGCCAATACCAGACAATACGATCCCCTGCCCGTCGTCCAGAGCTTCTTTTGCTATAGGATGATTGACAAAGTTATCCAACCACTCACCAAGCGGGGGAAGCTTTACTGAACGGTGAAGGAGCTGCTTTCTCTTCTTACCATCTTGAGGAATATTAACCTCAAGGACGACTAGATCGATGAGCTCACCTGGAATGTCTTCTGAATCATGCTTTAGCGAGATTGCACTAGAAAATTCCACGTAATCATCTTCTTTCCCGGTGCTCCCTTGCAAGGCAAACGGAATGTGCAGGCGTGCAGCAATCTTTGCGATGTCTTCTTTCTGGTCCTTGGTAAGGCAGTGTCGAGCAGTCAAGTAGTAGATTTTCTCTTCACGACGAGCGAAAAAGCCCGTCCCAAGGCGTCGAGGGTATTGCTCCCACCCGTCCTCGACAACGATGTTTGGCGATATGCAGTTCGCCGGAAACCCAGTGTGGATAAACGAAATTTTCGGCACCTCAGTCCCCGAGAAAGCACTACTTTTACTTCTTGATTTCCGCCACAAGAGCCTCAGCACCCTTGTTCATCAACGCCTCGTTCCCGTCCCTAAACCATTTAAAAAGGAAATCGAATACGGGCGGATTTCTCTTTCTATGGTCAAATATCTGATCCTGCAAGGTTCTGCATTTAGCCCTCAGGGTCGGCACGTCTTTCCCGGCAACGGCATCTGACCATACCTTCTCAGACAGATCCCTCAATTTATCCAGCCTGTCGGCTGCATCACTGTGCTCCGTCATTTGACGGTAGCCAAACACATACGTAGAGGCAAGAGGTGCCACGATATATGCCAAGAATTCAAACATATCCTTCTTTTCGTGGAGGCCATACGCTATCAATCCCAGTGCAATGGATACTAGGACTATTCTCACGAAGAGAGAATATTTCCTCCTCATCTTGCAATCCCACCATACATTAGATCTTTGACTGACGATTACACCAAAGATCTCGGGAACCTCACCTATCACGAGTGGATACCAGTTCTTTAGGCCAGCCCTTTTTTCATCACTTGTGCCGTACTTTTTTGCTTCCTCATGAATCAACTCGGGCTCGGGTTTCTTGCCAACAGAAATGTCATTCCAGTCTAGGCCCAAGACCTTGGTATCAAAAAGTTCTTGAACCCTAGCCGCACTATCCCTAAGCTTCTTAGCCCAAGGCGTGAAGACAAAGAGATCAAAAACCACAACCAAGATGCCCCAAAGCGCGACATAACCCTTCAAATCTGGCCGAAGAATGGTTGTAATCGCAGCACCGATGGCAACCGGCCCACTGAGCACCATTTGAATCCCAATGATGTTCTTGGCTCTTGAATAGAGGTTCCTTTGAGCCGCCAGAAGTTCAATGTTCTCGGGCAGCTCTTGCCTTTGAATGATGTTCATAGATAGTAGGTGGGAAATTTATCGTTATACAGTAGGCGCCACCAATCGAAAGCCTCGCTCACATTACCTGCTGCCCGAGCAGCTTCAGCTTTGTTTGCTCGCGTAGCTGCTGTATTTAGCCTTGATAGCGCATCAGCCTTCTGAACCTCACTTTTGCAAGGATAGATGTAGCCAGCAATCCCCATCGGGTCTTGCATAGCGAGCAAACCTTCATTATTGAGACGATCAAGAAAATACTTCACATCCAAGTGATGAATGATGGCTTGTTCGTCGCTTGCATACTTCGCCACTTTCATTTCCAAATAGAAGGACTTGATCGGGACGTTCTGATAGTATTTCCAAGCTTTTATAAACCGAATCAGCGGCTTGACTTTGCCACCATGTTTCCGGTCAACCTCCGCAACATAGTGGTTATGAGCATCGGGGCTCGCCTCCATCCAACCATCGCTACTATCCGCGATGTCATAGACCTTAAAGCCCTTTTCCTCCCTCAGATAGTCAGCCACAACAATTTCTGTGTCTTCTGATTTGTATGTCCCGAATGGGCAGACAACAGCGGGGGTGCTGACCTTCACACCGGTGTTAGGAAAGCGGATATCCAACGCATTTTTTACTTTCACAAGCGACGCCGTGGAGGTTCTTGTCAACACGGTTCTTGGAAGGCAAGCCAAGTAATCCACATCACTGTAACCGCTTACGTTGGTGCCGTTCCCAAACGAACCAATCCTAGTAAACCGGTTCAAGCCAAAGTTGTTTCTCAAGCAGGCTTCGATTGAGGCTCGATGAGATTTCGCTGCCGCGTTTTCCACGGCAGACGTTTTAATTTTGTTGTGGAAATCAATGAACCCTTGTTCAATTGTGCGTGGCATGCCCCTTCCCCCGTAGCGGTGTATGGTTCTTCGCGATGTGCGGCCATTTTCGCATTAGTCAAGGCACGCTGATTGGCTTTGTTTCGCGTCGCCTCGCCTAGGCGGCACCAACGAAAAAAGCTCCCGAAGGAGCTTTCTGAGGGTGTTTGGTGGGCCCCCCGGGGGTCGAACCCGGTACCGCTCGATTATGAGTCGAGAGCTCTAACCGCCATGAGCTAGAGGCCCAAAACCGTGAATTTTACCGCACGGAAGGTGCTGCCGTGTAGCCTAGAAGTAGCAAAATATTTTGCATGCCAAGGTTGTGGCGAACGATTTTCTTATAAAACAATAACTTACACGCATATCGAGCCTCAGCGCAGCAGCTTATGAGTCGACTGCTCTAACCGCTGAGCTACAGGCCCTGATGGGAAGTCATGCGCACGACACGTGCGGCGCCCGACAAAGACGCCGGGCCGGCATTGTAACAACAAAGGAGACAAACGCCACCGGTATCCTGCAAATACCGGTGGCGTTCGGGAGGGAAAGCCGGAAATCAGTTCCCTTCGAGGAACGACTTCAGCTTGTCGGAACGGCTCGGGTGACGCAGCTTGCGCAGCGCCTTGGCTTCGATCTGGCGGATCCGCTCACGCGTGACGTCGAACTGCTTGCCGACTTCCTCGAGCGTGTGATCGGTGCTCATCTCGATACCGAAACGCATCCGCAGCACCTTCGCCTCGCGCGGCGTCAGCGAATCGAGCACGTCCTTCACGACGTCGCGCATGCTGGCATGCAGCGCGGCATCCGCCGGCGCGACCGTGTTGTTGTCCTCGATGAAGTCGCCGAGATGGGAATCGTCGTCGTCGCCGATCGGCGTTTCCATCGAGATCGGCTCCTTCGCGATCTTCATGATCTTGCGGATCTTGTCTTCCGGCATCTCCATCTTCTCGGCCAGCGTCGCCGGATCCGGCTCGAGGCCGGTTTCCTGCAGGATCTGCCGCGAGATGCGGTTCATCTTGTTGATCGTTTCGATCATGTGAACCGGAATACGGATCGTGCGCGCCTGGTCCGCGATCGAGCGCGTGATGGCCTGGCGGATCCACCACGTCGCATACGTCGAGAACTTGTAGCCGCGACGGTATTCGAACTTGTCCACCGCCTTCATCAGGCCGATGTTGCCTTCCTGGATCAGGTCGAGGAACTGCAGGCCGCGGTTCGTGTACTTCTTCGCGATCGAGATCACGAGACGCAGGTTCGCCTCGGTCATCTCGCGCTTCGCCTGGCGCGCCTTCAGTTCGCCGGCCGCCATCTGGCGGTTGGTTTCCTTCAGGTCCTTCAGCGGCAGCACGACGCGCGCCTGCAGGTCGAGCAGGCGTTGCTGCTGTTCGCGGATCGCCGGGATGTTGCGCGACAGGACCGCGCTGTACGAATGGCCTTCGGCCGCGATCTTCTCCGCCCAGTCGAGATCGGTCTCGCTGCCCGGGAAGCGCGCGATGAATTCCGAACGCGGCATCCCGCACTTGTCGACGACGATGTGCAGGATCTGGCGCTCGACCTGACGCACTTCGTCCACCTGCGCACGCAGCGTGTCGCACAGACGCTCGACGGTACGCGCGGTGAAGCGGATCGTCATCAGTTCGGCCTGGATCGTTTCCTGCGCCTTCAGGTAGGACTTCGACTTGTAGCCTTCCTTCTCGAACGCGCGACGCATCTTGTCGAACCACTCGCTGATCTGCGCGAATTTCTCGAGCGATGCGCGCTTGAGGGCTTCGAGCTGGGCGGCGTTGGCGGTCGCCTGCGCAGCGCCGTCATCGTCCTCCTCTTCCTCTTCTTCCTCTTCCTCTTCGGCGTCCTCGTCCTCGTTCTCGATCTCTTCCGCTTCCTTCGCGGAGAAACCGTCCGTGTCGGTGTCCGAAGCGTTCGGATCGAGCAGGCCGTCGACGAGTTCGTCGACGCGGATCTCTTCGTTCGCGACGCGCTCGGCCATCGCGAGGATGTCGGCGATCGTCGTCGGGCACGCGGAAATCGCCATCACCATGTGGCGCAGGCCGTCCTCGATCCGCTTCGCGATCTCGATTTCGCCTTCGCGCGTAAGCAGCTCGACCGTGCCCATTTCGCGCATGTACATCCGGACCGGATCGGTCGTGCGGCCGAATTCGGAGTCGACGGTGGACAGCGCGACTTCCGCTTCCTCTTCGACTTCGTCGTCCGACGACGCGGCCGGCGCGTTGTCGTTCAGGAGCAGCGTTTCCGCGTCCGGCGCCTGCTCGTAAACCGCCACGCCCATATCGTTGAACGTGCCGATGATGCCTTCGAGGGCTTCGGTCTCGGTGAAGTTGTCCGGCAGGTGGTCGTTGATTTCGGCGTACGTCAGGAAGCCGCGCTCCTTGCCGAGCTTGATCAGCGCGCGCAGTTTCACGCGGCGCTCTTCGAGCTCCTCGGCCGTGCCGGGCGTGCTCGTCGCGAACGCTTCCTTCAGCAGCGCCTTTTCCTTGGCGCGGCGATCGCGCACCTTGGATTTGCCCGGGGCAGCCGCGGCTGCGGGCTGCGCGTCGCTCTGATTTGCGTCGTCATCGACGGATACTTCGTTCAGCTTTTTCGTCATGGAGTTCGCCGTACCGGCTATATCGACTCGCGGCTGCTGGACGACAGCCGGTTGAACCGTGGGTGCATGAGTAGTACGTACTGCCGTTTCGTCCGCCGCGGCAGTCGTGTCCCTTGCGCTTTTCGCACTTGCCCGCTTCGCCGCCGGCTTGGCCGGCCCGGAGTCGGGTCTGGCGGCAGCCCGTGTTCTGGCTGCCGGCGCCGGCGCAGCCTGAGCAGTGCCGGCCGCGGTTTTCTTTCTTGCAGTGGTTGATGTGGCTGAAGACGTTGTCCTGGAGGAAGAAGCAGACTTGGCCGCTGTGACCTTCTTGGTCGGCTCCGTCGAGCCCTTGCCCGTTGCTTTCTTTCCGCCTGTCGTCTTTGCCATCGCGAATCTCGCCTCTGCTTAGAAAACAAACCGCTGGAAACCTTATATTATAGCACGCTGGGGAGCCCTCTCCTGGCGCCCCGGCCGCCTACAGCCCGAGCCGACGTTTCATGTCGGTCCGCTGCTGGTTCAATTCCATCAATTCAGCCAATTCCTCGGGTGTGAAAGCGGACTGCCGCGCCAGCCGGTCGAGCCGGTCGCAGCACGCGTCGTAACGCATCTTGAGCACCGCTGCCTGCAGTTCCTCCCCCGCGATCCGTTCCTGTTCACGCTGCCGCTCGGACACCGTCTCGTCTTCCGGATTCTGTAACAGCAAATCGCGGACGTTTTCATCATAGTCCAGAATTTCGCGGAAGATTTCCTCGTAAGTCGCGCTGTTCGAGGAGGTCCGCAGGACGTCGGACAGCAGCCGGAACTCCGCGCCGTCGCCGAGCGCGCGCGCATGCTCGACGACTTCGGCGAACAGTTCGCCGATACGCGGCAGCGCGTGCAGGGTCGCAATCTGTTCGTCGTCGAGCTGCGACGCGATTCGCGGATGCATCACCAGCGTGCGCAGCGCGCGCTTCTCGCTGTCCGTCACGCGGCGCCGGTCGCTGCGCGCGGGCGCCTGGCGCGGGGCCGCTGCGATCCGCGCATCGACGTCGGACAGCCCCGCCACTTCTTCGAACGGGATATCGAGGCGATCGGCGAACATGTGCATGATCTGCGCGCGCAGCGCGTTCGCGGGCAGCGCCTGCAGCAGCGGCTTCGCGTCGAACAGCGCCTTCGCGCGGCCTTCCGGCTGATCGAGCGCCTTGCCGGCAATTGCTTCGTTCAACAGAAATTGCGACAGCGGCATCGCGCGCTCCACCTGCTCGGAGAACGCCTCCGCGCCGAACTCGCGGACGTAGCTGTCCGGATCGTGCTCGGGCGGCAAAAAAAGGAACCGGATCGTCCGGTTGTCCGCCGCATGCGGCAGGCACGCTTCGAGCGCGCGCCGCGCCGCGCGGCGGCCGGCCGAGTCGCCGTCGAAGCTGAAGATGACGGTGTCGGTCTGCCTCAGCAGCTTCTGCACATGGATCGGCGTACAGGCCGTGCCGAGCGTCGCAACCGCGTTCGGGAAGCCGAGCTGCGCGAGCGCGACGACGTCCATGTAGCCTTCGACCACCAGCGCATACTTGCGCTCGCGAATCGCGAGCCGCGCCTCGAACAGGCCGTACAGCTCGCTGCCCTTGTTGAACAGCGGCGTCTCGGGCGAATTCAGGTACTTCGGCTCGCCGGCGCCGAGCACGCGGCCGCCGAAGCCGATCACCTGTCCCTTCACGTTGCGGATCGGGAACATGATCCGCTCGCGGAACCGGTCGTAGCGCCGCGCGACGCCCTGCGCGTCGGTCTTCTCGCTGACGATCACCAGCCCCGCCTCGACGAGCGCGTCGTCCCGATAGTCGGGAAATGCCGTCTCGAGGTTCTGCCAGCCGTCCGGCGCGTAGCCGAGCCCGAAACGCGCGGCGATTTCGCCGGTCAGGCCCCGGTTTTTCAGATACTGGATCGCGGCCGTCGCGCCGCGCAACTGCTTGCGATAGTAGTCGCAGGCAGTCGACATCACGTCGGACAGCGCGGTCGCGACCGATTTCGAGACAGGCGCCGGATAATCGCCGCCCCCGCCGCCTCCGCCACCGCCGCCGCGCATCGACGGCTCGTGCGGTACGGTCAGGCCGACCGACTGCGCGAGCTCCTGCACGGCCTCGGGGAACGTCAGCCCCGCATGCTCCATCAGGAAGCCGATCGCCGTGCCGTGCGCGCCGCAGCCGAAGCAGTGATAGAACTGCTTGGTCGGGCTGACGGTAAACGACGGGCTCTTCTCGTTGTGAAACGGGCACAGCCCCATGAAATTGGCGCCGCCCTTCTTGAGCTGCACATACCGGCCCACCACGTCGACGATATCGACGCGGTTCAGCAAATCCTGCAGGAACGAATGCGGAATCACCGTGGGATCGAGCGAAAAGAGGTCATGCGACGCCCCGGCGCACGCACCGAAGGGTGCACCGGGGCAACGGGCTTACTCCGACAGCGCGGCCTTGACCAGCCCGGAAACGGCCGTCATGTCGGCACGGCCGGCGAGCTTGCCCTTCAGCACGCCCATCACCTTGCCCATGTCCTGCGGGCCGGCGGCGCCCGTCTGCGCGACCGCAGCCTGCACTTCGGCGGCGACTTCGGCGTCCGACAGCTGCTCGGGCATGTAGCCGGCCAGCACGGTTAGCTCGGCCTGTTCCTTCGCGACGAGATCGTCGCGGCCCGCGGCCTGGAACTGGCTGATCGAGTCCTTGCGCTGCTTGATCATCTTGTCGATCACGGCCGTGACGGCCGCGTCGTCGAGCGTGACCTGCTCGTCGACCTCGCGCTGCTTGATCGCGGCCATCAGCAGGCGAATCGTCGCGAGACGCTCGCTTTCCTTCGCGCGCATCGCGGCCTTCATGTCATCGCTGATCTGCTCTTTCAAACTCATCTTTCACCCGGGGTGGAAACGTGAACCCGACGCCCGCAAAGGGCGTCAACACAAAAACCCGCTTGGACAATGTCTCAAGCGGGTTGCTCGAATCCGGCATCGGCGGCTCCCTGCCCGATCGCGTGGAATTCGCCGGTGCGCCGCTCAGCGAACCGCGCGGCGCTCAATCGTTCAGTACAGCTTCTTCGGCAGCATCTGGCTGCGGATACGCTTGTAGTGACGCTTTACCGCCGCAGCCTTCTTGCGCTTGCGTTCGGCGGTCGGCTTCTCGTAAAACTCGCGCGCACGAAGCTCGGTCAGCAGACCGTTCTTCTCGATCGTGCGCTTGAAGCGACGCATGGCAACTTCGAACGGCTCGTTTTCTTTAACGCGAATGATCGTCATGATCCGACACGAATAAAGGTTTGCAGGGAAAGACTACCGAGTATAGCAGAGCCGTTGCACAAAGGCACTACCGCGTCAAGCGCCGCGCGCGAACTCCGCCGCGGCCTGCCCGGCGGCCGTGCCGGACGCCCATGCCCACTGAAAATTGTAGCCGCCGAGCCAGCCCGTCACGTCGACCGCCTCGCCGACGAAGAACAGCCCCGGCACGCGCGCGCTCATCATCGTCGCCGACGACAGCTCGCGCGTGTCGACCCCTCCCTTGGTCACCTCGGCCTTCTTGTAGCCTTCGGTGCCGTTCGGCGTCAGCGTCCAGCCGGTCAGCGCGTCGCCGATCTGGCGCAGCGTCTTGTCGGGCAAGTCCGCGAGCCGCGCGTCGGCCGCGACGCGGTGCGTGTCGAGCCACACGTGTGCGAGGCGCGACGGCACCCAGTCCGCGAGCAGCGAGCCGATCTGCCGCTTCGAGCTGCGCTTCGCGTCGAGCAGGTCGGCCATCGCGTCGCGCTGCGGCAGCAGGTCGATGCGGATCGGGTCGCCCGGCTGCCAGTAGCTCGAGATCTGCAGGATGCCGGGCCCCGACAGCCCGCGATGGGTCAGCAGCAGATCCTCGACGAATTCGCCGCCGCGCTTCCTGTCGCCGGTCGACACGCGCACTTCCAGCGACACGCCCGACAACGCCGCGAACGGCGCCCAGTCCTGCTGCGCGAACGTCAGCGGCACGAGCGCGGGCCGCGTATCGACGAGCTTGTGGCCGAACTGCTTAGCGAGCCGGTAGCCGAAATCGGTCGCGCCGATCTTCGGAATCGACAGGCCGCCGGTCGCGACGACCAGTGCGCGCGCCCGGATCGGCCCGGCCTGCTGCGTGTCGAGCGTGAAACCGTCCGCCGGCGCATGGCGCACCGCGTCGACGACGACCGGCCGGCGCCACGCGATGCCGCCCGCATCGCACTCGTGCTTCAGCACATCGATGACCGCATCGCTGCCGTGGTCGCAGAACAGCTGGCCCTTGTGCTTTTCGTGCCAGGTCACGCGATGCCGCTTGAGCAGCCCGAGGAAGTCGCGCGGCGTATAGCGCGCCAGCGCCGAGCGCGCGAAATGCGGATTGGCCGACAGATAGTTGTCGGGCCCCGCGTACAGGTTCGTGAAGTTGCAGCGGCCGCCGCCCGAGATGCGGATTTTCTCGGCGAGCCGCGGCGCGTGGTCGATCAGCACCACGCGGCGGCCGAGTTGCCCGGCGACCGCGGCGCTCATCATGCCGGCAGCGCCCGCGCCGATCACGGCGATGTCATAAGTTTCCATGGCGCGGATTGTACCTGCCCGGCACCGCACCCGGACCGCCGCCAGCGGCGGCCGGCCCTCGCCTGCTATACTTTCCGGTTACGTTGACATTCCGGCGGCGCGCTCGACGCAGCGCGCCCCGCCCGCACCCATGCTCGTTCTCGGCATCGAAAGCTCCTGCGACGAAACCGGCCTCGCGCTCTACGACACGCAGCGCGGCCTGCTCGCGCACGCGCTCCACTCGCAGATCGCGATGCACCGCGACTACGGCGGCGTCGTCCCCGAACTCGCGTCGCGCGACCACATCCGCCGCGCGCTGCCGCTGCTCGAGGAAGTCATGGAGAAAAGCGGCACGCGCCGCGACGACATCGACGCGATCGCGTTCACGCAAGGCCCCGGCCTCGCCGGTGCGCTGCTGGTCGGCGCGAGCATCGCGAACGCGCTCGCGCTCGCATGGAACAAGCCGACCGTCGGCATCCATCACCTCGAAGGCCACCTGCTGTCGCCGCTGCTAGTCGATCAACCGCCGCCGTTCCCGTTCGTCGCGCTGCTCGTGTCGGGCGGTCATACGCAGCTGATGCGCGTGACCGACGTCGGCGTATACGAAACCCTCGGCGAAACGCTCGACGACGCAGCCGGCGAAGCATTCGACAAGACCGCGAAGCTGATCGGCCTCGGCTATCCGGGCGGCCCCGAAGTATCGAAGCTCGCGGAAACGGGCACGCCGGGCGCCGTCGTGCTGCCGCGCCCGATGCTGCATTCGGGCGATCTCGACTTCAGCTTCAGCGGGCTGAAAACGGCCGTGCTCACGCAGATGAAGAAGTTCGAGGCGGCGAAGCTGACCGGCGAAGCGCTCGAACGCGCGAAAGCCGACCTCGCGCGCGGCTTCGTCGATGCGGCCGTCGACGTGCTCGTCGCGAAGTCGCTCGCCGCGCTGAAGCAGACGAAGCTCAAGCGTCTCGTGGTCGCGGGCGGCGTCGGCGCGAACCGCCAGCTGCGCGCAACGCTGTCGGCCACTGCGGCGAAGCGCGGCTTCGACGTGCACTACCCCGATCTCGCGCTGTGCACCGACAACGGCGCGATGATCGCGCTCGCGGGCGCACTGCGGCTCGCGCGCTGGCCCGAACAGGCGAACGCCGACTATGCGTTCACCGTGAAGCCGCGCTGGGATCTCGCGTCGCTCGCGCGCTGAACCTCACGCGCGGGCGCAGCGCACGAATGCAAAAAAGCCGCTCGTCCGAGCGGCTTTTTGTTTGGCGCGAGGCGCGCCACAGGCGAAGCGTACGTTACGCCGCCTGCCGCTTGTCGCGCTCGATCAGCGCATACGCGCTGTGGTTGTGGATCGATTCGAAGTTCTCGGCTTCGAGCACATACGCGACGATGCGCTCGTCCGCATCGAGACGCGTCGCGACGTCACGCACGAGATCCTCGACGAACTTCGGGTTCTCGTACGCGCGCTCGGTGACGAACTTCTCGTCCGGGCGCTTCAGCAAGCCCCACAGTTCGCACGACGCCTCCTCCTCCGCGATGCGGATCAGCGCCTCGACCGGCAGGTCGGCCGCGAGCTCGGCGTCGATCGTCACGTGCGAGCGTTGGTTATGCGCACCGTACTGCGAGATCTTCTTCGAACACGGGCACAGGCTCGTCACCGGCACGAGCACCTTCAGGAACAGGCGCGTCTCGCCGTTGCGGCGTTCGCCCGCGAGCGTCACTTCGTAGTCGAGCAGGCTCTGCACGCCCGACACGGGCGCGGTCTTGTTCACGAAGTACGGGAACGTGACCTCGATGCGGCCCGCATCGGCTTCGAGCTTCTCGAGCATCGACGCGAGCATCGCGCGGAAGCGCTCGACCGTCAGCGGCGCCGCACGATGCTCCTCGAGCAGCGCGACGAAGCGCGACATATGCGTGCCCTTCTGGTCGGCCGGCAAGCGAACGTCGAGATTCCAGAGGCCGACCGTCGGCTGCACGTCGCCGCTTTCGGTATGCACCGTCAACGGATGTCGGACCGCCTTCACGCCCACGCGCTGAATCGTGATCTGACGGGTATCCACCGTGCTCTGCACGTCGGGCATCACGAAGGCGGGATTCATCTGGTTCATCTGGTTCAATCCTTCTTTCTTATTAGCCGCGCGTTCGTCGACGCGCACGCAGCGTCATGCGGCAGCCGAAAAAGCAACATGGGCCCGCAGGCCCATGTTTTCCGCATCGATGTAGACCGGTTGCGCCAGTCGCACCGACGCCGCCCGCGGGCGGCGCCAGCTTACGCGACGCGCTTGGCCTGATCGGCAACGCCGGTTGCCGGATTCAGGAAGCGTTCGCGAATCGATTTCGCGATACCCGCGCCGTCGAGACCGCATTGCGACAGCAGCTTCGCGGGATCGCCATGATCGACGAACTGGTCAGGGAGGCCCAATTGTAGTACGGGTCGGATAACCCCACTCTCCATCAGGGCTTCCACGCATGCCGAACCCGCGCCGCCCATCACGCAGCCTTCTTCGGCGGTGACGAGATAGTCGTGCGTCTCGGCGAGCTCGCGCACGAGCGCCGCGTCGACCGGCTTCACGAAACGCATGTTCGCGACGGTCGCGTCGAGTTCCTCGGCCGCGGCCAGCGACGGCGCGACCATCGTGCCGAACGCGAGGATCGCGATGCGCTTGCCTTCCGGCTGCGACGTGCGGCGACGCACCTCGCCCTTGCCGATCGGCAGCTCGGTGAATTCCTTCACCGTCGCGACGCCGGTGCCCGCGCCGCGCGGATAGCGCACCGCGGTCGGGTTCGGCTGCTGCAGCGCGGTGTGCAGCATCTGGCGGCATTCGTTCTCGTCGGACGCGGCCATGATCGTCATGTTCGGGATGCAGCGCATGAACGCGAGATCGTATGCGCCCGCGTGCGTCGCACCGTCCGCGCCGACGAGGCCCGCGCGGTCGATCGCGAACACGACCGGCAGGTTCTGCAGTGCGACGTCGTGGATCAGCTGGTCGTACGCGCGCTGCAGGAACGTCGAGTAGATTGCGACGACCGGCTTCAGCCCTTCGGTCGCGAGGCCGCCCGCGAACGTCACCGCGTGCTGCTCGGCGATGCCGACGTCGTAGTAGCGATCCTTGAAGCGCTTCTCGAACTCGACCATGCCCGAGCCTTCGCGCATCGCGGGCGTGATGCCGACGACGCGCGTATCGCGCTCGGCTTCGTCGCACAGCCATTCGCCGAACACCTGCGTGTACGTCTTCTTCGCGGGCGTGGTCGACGGCTTGATGCCTTCGGCCGGATTGAACTTGCCGGGACCGTGATAGAGCACGGGATCGGCTTCGGCCAGCTTGTACCCCTGGCCTTTCTTCGTCACCACGTGCAGGAACTGCGGACCGCGCAGTTCGCGGATGTTCTGCAGCGTCGGGATCAGCGAATCGAGATCGTGACCGTCGATCGGGCCGATGTAGTTGAAGCCGAATTCCTCGAACAGCGTGGCCGGCACGACCATGCCCTTCGCATGCTCCTCGAGCTTGCGGGCGAGTTCGAGCACCGGCGGCGCGACGCTCAGCACGCGCTCGACGCCCGCACGCGCGGCCGCATAGAAGCGGCCCGACATCAGGCGCGCGAGATGGCGGTTCAGCGCGCCGACCGGCGGCGAGATCGACATATCGTTGTCGTTCAGGATCACGAGCAGCTTCGCGTCCTCGGACACGCCCGCATTGTTCATCGCCTCGAACGCCATGCCGGCCGTCATCGCGCCGTCGCCGATCACCGCGATCGAGAAGCGGTCGTCGCCGTTCAGCTGGCTGCCGATCGCCATGCCGAGCGCGGCCGAGATCGACGTGCTCGAGTGCGCGGTGCCGAACGTGTCGTACTCCGATTCGCTGCGGCGCGGGAACCCCGAGATGCCTTCGTACTGGCGCAGCGTGTGCATCTGGTCGCGGCGGCCGGTCAGGATCTTGTGCGGGTAGGTCTGGTGACCCACGTCCCAGACGATGCGATCGTTCGGCGTGTTGAACACGTAGTGCAGCGCGATCGTCAACTCGACCGTCCCGAGGTTGGACGACAAATGGCCGCCCGTCTTCGACACGCTGTCGAGCACGAACGCACGCAGTTCATCCGCGAGCGGTTGCAGTTGGCGACGATCGAGGCGGCGCAGATCCGCCGGATCGTCGATGGTTTTCAGCAAGTCGTACATCGTCGTTCCATTGTAGGAAATCAAACGCGCCCGCATTCTGTTGCACGCACCGTAGCGTGTGCGCGGCGGCGGGCTTTCGCGTCAGCTGACCCGGTTCACTACCAGGTCGGCAAGTTCGGCGAGACGCTGCGCGCGTGCGCCGAACGGTTTCAGCGCATCATGCGCTTCGGTGCGCAGTTGCGCAGCGAGCTCGCGCGACGCCTCGAGGCCGAGGATCGATACGTAGGTCGGCTTGTCGTTCGCCGCGTCCTTGCCGGCCGTCTTGCCGAGCGTCGCCGAGTCGGTCGTCACGTCGAGAATGTCGTCGACGACCTGGAAGGCCAGACCCACGGCCCCCGCGTAGACATCGAGTGCAGCCATCGCGTCGGCCGACGGCGTGTCGCCGGCCAGCGCGCCCATCCGCACGGCAGCGCGCAGCAACGCGCCGGTTTTCATCCGGTGCATCGTTTCGAGCTGCTCGCGCGTCAGCTTCAGGCCGACGCTCGCCAGGTCGATCGCCTGCCCGCCGGCCATGCCGATCGAGCCGCTCGCGAGCGCCAGCTCGCGCACGAGCGCCGCCTGCTGCACCGGCGACAGCGCGGCCGCGTCGGTCAGCGCGACGAACGCCTGCGACTGCAGCGCGTCGCCGACCAGCAGCGCGGTCGGCTCGTCGTACTGCACGTGCACGGTCGGCTTGCCGCGCCGCAGCGCGTCGTCGTCCATGCACGGCATGTCGTCGTGCACGAGCGAGTAGACGTGGATCATCTCCAGCGCCGCCGCCGCGGCGTTGCGCGCCGCTTCCGTCGCACCGGTCAGCTCGCCTGCTGCATGGCACAGCAGCGGGCGAACGCGCTTGCCGCCGCCGAGGACCGCATAACGCATCGCTTCGTGGAGTTGCGTGGGCACCACGTTTTCAGCCGGCAAATAGTGGCCGAGTGCGTCCTCGACGCGGTCCAGCACGGACCGCATCCATTGTTCGAATGTCATAGATCGTCGTCTTCGCCGTCCGTGGCGGCCGCGGGTTTCAGCGTCGCGCCGTCGAGCACGCGAACCTGCTGCTCCACCTTCTCGAGCTGCTGTTGGCAAAATGCAACAAGGGCCGCGCCGCGCCGATACGCTGCCAGCGAATCCTCGAGGCTCAGCGCGCCGCCTTCCATCCGGGCAACCAGCGTCTCGAGCTCCGCAAGCGCCGCTTCGTAATTGTCCGGCAACGGTTCGGCGTCAGTGCCGGGCGGGGTCGCGCCTGGGGATGCGGTTTTCGCCATGGACGAGGGTGTCAAATTTCAAAACAAGTCGGACATTCTACGGCAAAAGAGAATTTTCCGACCTGCCGACTTGGTCACCCGGGCGCGCACTCCGGCCCCATCTCCAGCGCACATTGTGCGCCTCCAGATCATCGCTCGACAAAAAATTGACACAAATCAGGCACTTAATCCTAGCCTTGCCGGGCGAACCGGGTATAATTCTCCGTTTCCCTAAATCGATTTTTCGATGGTTGGGTTGTTCACTGCTTTCACGCTATCACCGGGAGTGGGAATGTCCAATCTGAGCGATGCGCTTCAGTTGAAGTCGGCTCACAGCCAGCTTCCAGTCACTGCATATTTCGATGAGGCGCTGCTTGAGCGCGAGATCGAAACCCTCTTCAAGAAAGGACCTCGTTACGTCGGGCACGAGTTGATGGTGCCCGAGGCGGGGGATTATTTCGCGCTGCCGTCCGAACAGGAAGGCCGCGTGCTGGTCCGCAACCCGGCGAACCAGGTCGAACTGCTGTCGAACGTCTGCCGCCATCGGCAGGCGATCATGCTGAACGGGCGCGGCCATACGCAGAACATCGTGTGCCCGCTGCACCGCTGGACGTACGATCTGGAAGGCCAGCTGCTCGGGGCGCCGCACTTCCCCGACAAGCCCTGCCTGAACCTCGGCAAGAGCCCGCTGCAGAACTGGCAGGGACTGCTGTTCGAGGCCGAAGGCCGCAACGTCGCGCGCGACCTCGCGAACCTCGGCACGAAGCATCACTTCGACTTCTCGGAGTACCTGTTCGATCACGTCGAGGTGCACGAGTGCGATTACAACTGGAAGACGTTCATCGAGGTCTACCTCGAGGATTACCACGTCGTCCCGTTCCACCCGGGCCTCGGCAACTTCGTGTCGTGCGACGATCTCAAGTGGGAGTTCGGCGACTGGTACAGCGTGCAGACGGTGGGCGTGCACAACGCGCTCGCGAAGCCGGGCAGCACGACCTACCAGAAATGGCACGAGCAGGTGCTGAAGTTCCGCAACGGCGTGCCGCCGGAGTTCGGCGCGATCTGGATGGTCTACTATCCGGGCCTGATGATCGAGTGGTATCCGCATGTGCTCGTCGTGTCGTGGCTGATTCCGCGCGGCCCGCAGAAGACGACCAACATCGTCGAGTTCTATTACCCCGAGGAAATCGCGTTGTTCGAACGCGAGTTCGTCGAGGCCGAACGCGCCGCCTATATGGAAACGGCCGTCGAGGACGACGAGATCGCGATGCGGATGGACGCCGGCCGGCGCGCGCTGATGGCGCGCGGCGAATCGCAGGTCGGCCCGTACCAGAGCCCGATGGAAGACGGCATGCAGCACTTCCACGAGTTCCTGCGCCGCCACCTCGGCGATCTCTGACAGCCGCGCGGCACCGCCGGCGCCGCACGCATGCTGCACGACGAAAGACGGGCTTCGGCCCGTCTTTTTTTGTTTAGACTGGGAATATCGGGCCGTTCGCACTCCAGGGAGCTGTCATGCCACACACTCACTACACCACGCTTATCTCCGCGACCAATCTTGCCGAGCGGCTTGCCGCCGCGCCCGCCAGCGTCGCGCTGTTCGACTGCCGCTTCGATCTCGCCGATCCCGGCGCGGGCGAAGCCGCCTATGCCGCCGGCCATCTTCCGGGCGCGCAATACCTTCACCTCGACCGCGACCTGTCGGGCCGCAAGACGGGCACCAACGGCCGCCATCCGCTGCCGAGCCGCGACGCGCTCGCGCTGCTGCTTGCGAACCGCGGCCTGAAGCAGGGCCAGCAGGTCGTCGCGTACGACGCGCAAGGCGGCGCCTATGCGGCGCGGCTGTGGTGGCTGCTGCGCTGGCTCGGGCACGATTCGGTCGCGGTGCTCGACGGCGGCCTGCAGGCCTGGGAAGCGGCCGGCCAGCCGCTGACGACCGACGTGCCGCAGCCGGCTGCGGGCGACTTCCGCGCTGCGGCGCCGCTCGAATCGACGGTCGATGCGGCGACCGTGCTCGCGAACCTGAGCGCGCCGACCCGTATCGTGATCGACGCGCGCGCGCCGGACCGCTACCGCGGCGAAAACGAAACGATCGATCGTGTCGGCGGCCACATTCCCGGCGCGCGCAACCGGTTCTTCAAGGACAACCTGACGGCCGACGGCCGCTTCAAGACCGGCCACGAACTGCGCGAAACGTTCACCGCGCTGCTGGCCGGCACCGAGCCGAATCGCGTGATTCTGCAATGCGGCTCCGGCGTAACCGCGTGCCACAACGCGCTCGCGCTCGAGGTCGCGGGGCTGCACGGCGCATCGCTGTATCCGGGCTCGTGGAGCGAATGGAGCGCCGATCCGTCGCGGCCGATCGCGACCGGCCCGACGCCGTAACGCGCAGGCGCGGCGCCATGACGAAGCGGCGGCCCGGGCCGCCGCTGGTCGTTTACATCACGCCGTACTTGTGGAACCACGCGATCGCGCGCTTCCAGCCGTCCTCGGCATCGCCCTTCACATAGCTCGGCCGGTAGTCCGCGAAGAACGCGTGGCCGGCGTCGGGATAGACGACGATTTCCGATTCGCGCGCGCGTGCCGAGTCGCTCATCTGAATCGCCTTGCGCATGTCCGCGAGCGACGCCTGCGTGATGTTCGTGTCCTTCTCGCCATACAGGCCGAGCACCGGCACCTTCAGCGACGACGCGTGATCGACCGGGTTGAACGGCGTCATCTCGTCGGTCTTGCCTTCGACGAAGCCGTACCACGCGACGGCCGCGCGCACGTGCGGATTGTGCTCCGCATACAGCCACGCCTGACGGCCGCCCCAGCAGAACCCGGTCACGCCGAGCCGCGTCAGGTCGCCGCCGTTCTTGCCGGCCCACGCGACGGTCGCGTCGAGATCCTCGGTGACCTGCCGGTCCGGCACCTTGCTGATGATGTTCTCGTAGAGATCCTTGATCGTCGGATACTTCGCCGCATTGCCCTGCCGCGCGAACAGGTCGGGCGCGATCGCGAGATAGCCGAGCTTCGCGAGGCGGCGGCAGATGTCGGCAATGTGCGCGTGCACGCCGAAGATCTCGTGGATCACGATCACGACCGGCAGGTTCGTCTTGTCCTTCGGCTGCGCGCGATACGCGGGCACGCTCGCGTCGCCGGAGCGGATCTCGACGGTGTCGACGTCCAGCCCTTCGCTGTCGGTCGTGATCGTCTGCGCCGACACGGGCAGCACGGCCGCCGCGAAGGTGCCGCCCAGCGCGGCCTGCATGAACTTGCGACGCGAGAACGGAACGTGGGGAACCAGGCTGTCGACTTCGGGTTTCAACATGAATGCACTCCTCGATTGAGCGCCGTCGTCGCGGCCCGGGATTCGACGCGACGCGGCATCGCACCGGCGCGCGGTGCGGATGTTGCGGCGGTTGGCACCCCGCCGCAAACGGAAACCCGGACAAGATGCCCAATAATCCGTTGTTGCGTCAACTGTCAGATATGTAAGACTCGATTACGACGCGTCGAGCAGCCCGCACATACGGTCAGTGCAGCTTCACCCGCGGCAGCGTCGTGCGCCGCAGCCAGTGCGCAACCGTATCGAGCATCATCCGCGGATAACCGTGCAGCGCCGCGATATGCAGCCGGTACAGCGACATGTACATGAAGCGCGCGAACAGCCCCTCGATCAGCATGTTGCCGCCGATCAGCCCGCCCATCAGGTTGCCGACCGCGCTGAAATGGCCGAGCGACACCAGCGAGCCGAAATCGCGATAGGTGAACTCGGGCAGCGGACGCCCGTCGAGCCGGCATCCGATCGCCTTCAGCAGGAAGCTCGCCTGCTGGTGCGCGGCCTGCGCGCGCGGCGGCACGTTGCGCTCGTTGCCGGGCCATACGCATGCCGCGCAATCGCCGAGCGCGAATATGTTGTCGTCGGTGAAGGTCTGCAGCGTGCGGCGCACGTCGAGCTGGCCGAGCTTGTTGACCTGCAGGCCGTCGAGATGCGCGAGCACCGCCGGTGCCTTGATGCCGGCCGCCCAGACCGTCAGGTCCGCGCGCACCGCCTTGCCGCTCGCCGTATGCACGAACCCCGGCGCGACCTCGGTCACGCGCTCGCCGAGCATCAGCCGCACGCCGAGCTTTTCGAGCAGTTCGGCCGTCGCCGACGACACGCGCTCCTGCAGCGCCGGAAGAATGCGCGGCCCCGATTCGATCAGCACGATGCCGACGTCGTGCCGCGGGTCGAGCTTGTGCAGCCCGTACACGGACAGCACCTGCGCCGTATTGCGCAACTCCGCGGACAGCTCGACCCCCGTCGCACCGCCGCCGACGATCACGACCTGGATGCGCGGCTCGGCCGCCTCGCCCGGCGCAGCCGGCGGCGGGTTCTGGTGCTCGGCGCGCATGCACGCGGCGATCAGCCGCTTGCGGAAGCGCTCGGCCTCGCCGACCGTATCGAGCGCGATCGCGTTTTCCGACGCGCCCTGCACGCCGAAGAAGTGAGTGGTACTGCCGATCGCGATCACGAGCGTGTCGTATTCCAGCTCGCGCGCCGGCAGCAGTTCCGCGCCGTCGCTATCGTTGACGGGCGCCAGCGTGACACGCTTCGCCGCGCGGTCGAGCCCGGTGAGCTCGCCCTGCTGGAACTCGAAGCCGTGCCAGCGCGCCTGCGCCGCGTATTCGAGCTCCTGCGTGAACGGGTCCATGCTGCCTGCCGCCACCTCGTGCAGCAGCGGTTTCCAGATGTGCGTCGGATTGCGGTCGACGAGTGTGACAAGCGCACGCGCGGGACGCTTGCCGCGCGCGCCGTAACGGTCGCCGAGCCGCGTCGCCAGTTCCAGGCCGCCCGCGCCTCCGCCTACGATGATGATCCGATGCATCCCGATTCCCCCCTTTGCGATTCGAAACTGCTGCCGCCGGACGATGCGAACGCGATGCGTTCATGTCGCCGCATGGATTAACCGGTTCGGACATCATCGATGTGCAGTTCGAAACACCTCGATGGGTCCGCTCCCGGCACGCGGGGCGCGCGGCCCCGCGTCAATGGCATGACTGACATGCATTGTCCGGGAGCTTGCGCGTTGACCACAAGCAAACCAGCTCGATATTCGACATCCCTGCAACAATATGCCGCAGACAGCGTGAACCGTATACAGGGGGAACGATCAGTGCGCTTCCTCCCAGTTCGCACCGGCGCCGACCTCCGCGACCAGCGGCACCTTCAGCTTCGCGACGCCGCACATCATTTCGGGCAGCTTCTCGCGCACCAGCGACAGCTCGTCGTCGGGCACCTCGAGCACCAGTTCGTCGTGCACCTGCATGATCATCCGCGACGCGAGCTTGTCGCGCGCGAGCCAGCCGTCCACCGCGATCATCGACAGCTTGATCAGGTCGGCCGCGGTGCCCTGCATCGGCGCGTTGATCGCCGCACGCTCGGCCGCCTGGCGGCGCGGGCCGTTGCCGCCGTTGATCTCCGGCAGCCACAGGCGGCGGCCGAAAACGGTTTCGACGTAGCCCTTCTCCTTCGCAACCGTGCGCGTGTCTTCCATGTACTGCGCGACGCCCGGGTAGCGCGCAAAATACCGGTCGATATAGAGCTTCGCCGCATCCCGCGTGATGCCGAGATTCGATGCGAGCCCGAACGCGCTCATCCCGTAGATGAGCCCGAAGTTGATGACCTTCGCGATCCGGCGCTGGTCGGCATTGACCTCCAGCGGCGTCACGCCGAACACCTCGGCGGCGGTCGCACGGTGGATGTCCTCGCCCTGCGAGAACGCGCGCAGCAGCGACGCGTCGCCCGAGATGTGCGCCATGATTCGCAGTTCGATCTGCGAATAGTCGGCCGACACGATCCGGTGGCCCGGCGACGCGATGAACGCCTCGCGGATCCGCCGGCCTTCGGCCGTGCGCACCGGAATATTCTGAAGATTCGGATCGTTCGACGCGAGGCGGCCGGTGACCGCGACCGCCTGCGCGTAGTTCGTGTGCACGCGCCCCGTTGCCGGGTTCACCATGCGCGGCAGCTTGTCGGTATAGGTCGACTTCAGCTTCGACAAGCCGCGATGTTCGAGCAGCAGCTTCGGCAGCGGGTAATCCTCGGCCAGCTTCTGCAGCACTTCTTCGTCCGTCGACGGCGCGCCGCTCGGCGTCTTCTTCACGACCGGCAACTGCAGCTTCTCGAAGAAGATCTGCCCGATCTGCTTCGGCGAGCCGAGGTTGAATTCGCCGCCCGCGAGTTCGTACGCCTGCCCTTCGAGCTCGATCAGCCGCGTCGCGATCTCGGTGCTTTGCGCCTGCAGCCGCGCGTCGTCGATCAGCACGCCGGTACGCTCCATCTTGCGCAGCACCAGCGACACCGGCATCTCGATCTCGCGATAGACGCGCTCGAGCCCCGGTTCGCGCGCGACCTGCGGATACAGCGCGTGATGAAGCTGCAGCGTGATGTCGGCGTCTTCGGCCGCGTATTCCGCCGCCTGCGCGAGCGCCACTTCGTCGAAGCCGATCTGCTTCGCGCCCTTGCCCGCCACGTCTTCGTACTTGATCGTCTTGACGCCCAGATGACGAAGCGCAAGGCTGTCCATGTCGTGCGTGCGGTGCGACTCGAGCACGTACGATTCGAGCAGCGTATCGTGCTCGATGCCGTTCAGTTCGATCCCGTAGTTCGCGAGCACCTGCGCGTCGTACTTCAGGTGCTGGCCGACCTTCTTGCGCTCGGCCGATTCGAGCCACGGCTTCAGGCGCGCGAGCACGTCGTCGAGCGGCAGTTGCTCGGGCAGGTCGGGGCCGCGGTGCGCGACCGGCAGATACGCGGCCTTGCCCGGCTCGGTCGAGAACGACAGGCCGACGAGCCGCGCGACCATCGGGTCGAGCGACGTCGTCTCGGTGTCGAAGGCGGTCAGTTCCGCCGCGTCGATCTTCGCGAACCACGCGTCGAACTGCGCCCAGGTCTGGATCGTGTCGTATTCGCGTGCGACGTCCGCGCCGACCGTCACCGCCGGCTCGCCTTCCGGCGCATCGGCGCCGCCGCCTTCGGCGGGCGCGCTGTCGACTTCGCGCAGCCACGTCTTGAAGCCGTAGCGCGCGAAGATGTCGCGCAGCAGGTCGCGCGCTTCGCCGTCGGTTTTCAGCGACGCGTCGATCGATTCGAGATGCGGCGCGAGATCGCACGCCGTCTCGACGGTCACGAGCTTGCGGCCGAGCGGCAGGAAGTCGAGTGCGCGGCGCAGGTTGTCGCCGACCACGCCCTTGATCTCGCCCGCATGCTCGATCACGCCGTCGAGACTGTCGTACTGCGTCAGCCATTTCACGGCCGTCTTCGGCCCGCACTTCTCGACGCCCGGCACGTTGTCGACGGTATCGCCGATCAGTGCGAGGTAGTCGATGATCCGCTCGGGCGGCACGCCGAACTTCGCGATCACGCCGTCGCGATCGAGCGTTTCGTTGGTCATCGTGTTGACGAGCGTGACGCGATCGGTGACGAGTTGCGCGAGATCCTTGTCGCCGGTCGACACGATCACGTTCATCCCGCGCCGTTCGGCTTCGCGCGCGAGCGTGCCGATCACGTCGTCGGCCTCGACGCCCTCGACCATCAGCAGCGGCCAGCCGAGCGCGCGCACGGCGCCGTGAATCGGTTCGACCTGCAGCGCCAGATCGGGCGGCATCGACGGTCGGTTTGCCTTATAGTCGGCATAAAGGTCGTCGCGGAACGTCTTGCCCTTTGCATCGAACACGCAAGCGCTATACTCTGCACTGACTTCCTTGCGCATACGGCGCAGCATGTTGATGATTCCGTAGAGCGCTCCGGTCGGCTCCCCGCCAGGGCCACGCAAATCAGGCATCGCATGGTAAGCCCGATACAGATAGCTCGAACCGTCAACCAATAGCAGGGTCTTACCTTCCAGATTTCGTTCTTCAGGCATTATGAACAAGAGAAAAGTGATTCCGAGTCTGCGTTCGCTCGCAGATCAAGAACGCGCGACGGCCAAGAAGGCGCGCGCATCGTGGCAGATGTTCACGATTATGGCAGAGTTTATCGAGGCGACCGAGTACCTGTCGGAGATCCGCCCGGCCGTCAGCATCTACGGCTCTGCCCGTCTGAAACCCGACACGCCCCACTACAAGCTTGCCGTGCAGATCGCGCGCAAGCTGTCCGACGCCGGCTTCGCGGTGATCTCCGGCGGCGGCCCCGGCATCATGGAAGCGGCGAACAAGGGCGCGCACGCCGGCAAGGCGCCGTCGGTCGGCCTGAACATCGAGCTGCCGCACGAGCAGGCCGGCAACCACTACCAGGACATCTCGCTGCGCTTCCGCCACTTCTTCACGCGCAAGGTCACGTTCGTGAAGAACTCCGATGCGGTGATCGTGATGCCGGGCGGCTTCGGCACGCTCGACGAACTGTCGGAAGTGCTCACGCTGATCCAGACGAAGAAGTCGCGCCTCGTGCCGATCATTCTCGTCGGCAGCGACTTCTGGAAGGGGCTGCTGCAGTGGTTCCGCGATCAGCTGATTCCGATGGGCCTGATCAATCCGGAAGACATGGATCTGATGCAGGTGATCGACGATCCCGACCAGGTGCTCGACGCGGTGCTCGCGTTCTACGAGGACAGCGGCGAGGAAGAAGGCGAAGGCTCGGACGAGCAGCCGCCGCGCCCGGAAGAAGACCGGATGTTCTATCTGTAAATGCGCGCGGCAGCGGGAGCCGGCCGGATGGCCGGCGCACCGCTTTGCGCGTTGCTTTGTAACCTTTCGTTAATCGTACGTCGCGGTCGCGCGACGTCGAATGTCAAATCCGCGCGCCTCGCACTGCGCGACGCAGCGCGAACGGTCGGGCCCGTCGCCTGCCATTGTCAAATCGCGCCGCGCCGCATGCGCGATCCCGGCCCGCGCAACGCCCAATCCTCGGTAATAAACGCCCCTCGCCTTTTCCATCGCGTGCCCGCACACTGCATTCCGTCGGCGTCGGCGATCCCCCCTTGGAGCGATTCGCGATGCGTCATCGATTCCACTGCGCCACGCCGACCTTCTACAACGACATCACGGAAAAGAACATGCAACGCTCGCTGATCGCCCTCGCCTTCGCCGGCCTCGGCCTTTCGCTGTCCGGCCTCGCCCACGCCGTCAACGTCGACGTCAACATCGGCACGCCCGCGCCAGTCGTCGTCGCGCCGGCTCCCGTCGTCGTCGTCGGCTGGCACGGCGACCGCTACTGGGACGGCCATCGCTACTGGGAACGCCGCGAGTGGGAAGAGCATCAACGCCATCATGGCCCTGACGATCGCCGCGGTTATCACTGCCCGCCGGGACACGCGAAGAAGGGCGAGTGCTGAACGACACGGCACGACAACCTAGATAGGCAAGGCCGCCCGCGCGCTTCGGCGCCGGGCGGCCTTGTCGTTGATGGCGACGCGTTCGCCACACGATCGTGGCGCCCGCTGCGTCGAACGACGTGCGCGCTTGCCGACGGGTTCGCCGGCTTCGCGTCGACGCGCATGAGCGAGCCTGTCGCCCTCTCACCGATCGTCGAAACGCGAGTGGTAGTATCGGCCGCGCAAACGGCCACTCTCCCCTCATTCACTCATGAACAGGATTCTCGTCAGCGCCTGCCTTGCGGGCCTGCCCGTGCGTTACGACGGTTCGGCGAAGACGGTCGCGGATGCGCTGCTGCAAACGTGGCGCGACGAGGGCCGCCTCGTCGTCGTATGCCCCGAGGTCGCCGCCGGCTTCGGCACGCCGCGCCGGCCCGCCGAGATCCGGCTGCATCGCAATGGCGGCGACGTGCTGGCCGGCGCGGCGTCGATCTGCGACGACTCGGGCACGGACGTGACCGCGATGTTCATCGACGGCGCGCACCACGCGCTCCGGCAGGCAACCGCGCAGGGCTGCCGCTATGCGCTGCTCGCGGACGGCAGTCCGTCGTGCGGCAGCAGTTTCATCTACGACGGCACGTTCTCGGGAAACCGGCATGAAGGTGCCGGCGTTACTGCCGCGCTGCTCGAACAGCATGGCATTCGGGTGTTCGCGCCGTCGCGGCTGGCGGAACTGGCGGCGTTGATCGAGCGCGACGGGTAAGACCAGCACGCGCTTGCGGTCCGCATCGACGCGGTCAGCCTGCTTCTCCATATCCGACGAACATGAGGCTCTCTTCGACGTACGCGCGCGCACGTCGGCGGCGCCGGATCGTTCAGCACCAGCAGCAGGTCCTGCGGTACGCCCACCCAGTGCAGGCTCACGGACGCGCCGAGGCTTTCGAACAGCCCCCGAATCAGCAGCGCTTCGCCGCTGTCGCCGATCGCGGCCACGGAAACGTGCACGCGCGGAAAACGGAACTGCTCGTCGATCGTGCGCGCTGCGTGGCCGTCATCGCCGAGCCTCGGCGTCACTGAAACGCCACTTCCGCAAAACTCCGCAGCTTGCGACTATGCAGCTTGTCGAGCCCGTTCGTGCGCAGGATCTCCATCGCCTTCACGCCGATCTGCAGATGCTGATCGACTTGCGCGCGATAAAACTGGTCGGCCATGCCCGGCAGTTTCAGCTCGCCGTGCAACGGCTTGTCCGACACGCACAGCAGCGTGCCGTACGGCACGCGGAAACGGAAGCCGTTCGCGGCGATCGTCGCGCTTTCCATATCGAGCGCGATCGCGCGGCTCTGCGACAGCCGCTGCACCGGCTCGCGATGGTCGCGCAGCTCCCAGTTGCGGTTGTCGACGCTCGCGACCGTGCCCGTGCGCATCACGCGCTTCAGTTCGGCGCCTTCGAGCTGCGTGACGTCGGCGACCGCGCGTTCGAGCGCGAGCTGCACCTCGGCGAGCGCCGGGATCGGCACCCACAGCGGCAGGTCGGCGTCGAGCACGTGGTCCTCGCGCACATAGCCGTGCGCGAGCACGTAGTCGCCGAGACGCTGCGTGTTGCGCAGCCCCGCGCAGTGGCCGAGCATCACCCACGCGTGCGGACGCAGCACCGCGATGTGATCGGTGATCGTCTTCGCATTCGACGGACCGACGCCGATGTTGACCATCGTGATGCCGCTGCCGTCCGCGCGCTTCAGGTGATACGCGGGCATCTGCGGCAGGCGCGGCGGCGCGGCGCCCTCGGCCGCTTCGCTGCCGAGGTTCGCGTTGTACGTGACGACGTCGCCCGGCTCGACGAACGCGCTGTACTGGCTGCGATACGCGCGCACGTCGGGATCGTCGCTTTCCGTCATCATCGTGCGGCCGAGCTTCACGAACTCGTCGATGTAGAACTGGTAGTTCGTGTACAGCACGTAGTTCTGGAAATGCGTCGGCGACGTCGCGGTGTAGTGGCGCAGACGATGCAGCGAGAAGTCGACGCGCGCGGCCGTAAACAGCGCGAGCGGATGCGGCTCGCCCGGCGACGGCTCGAACGTGCCGTTGACGATGCGATCGTCGAGATACGACAGGTCGGGCGTGTCGAAGATGTCGCGCATCGCGAGCAGGCTGTCGCGATCGAGCTCGCCTTCGAGATGGATGCCTTCGGGAAATGCGAAGTGAACGGGGATCGGCTGCGACGACACGCCGATCTCGATCTTCACATGGTGGTTCTTCGCGAGCAGGCGCAGTTGCTCGCGGTAGTAGTTGGCGAACAGGTCGGGACGCGTGACCGTCGTCTCGAAGACGCCCGGGCCCGCGACGAAACCGTACGAACGGCGCGAGTCGACGTGCGTGTTGACGTCGGTGCGGATCCGCACGAACGGATAGCACGCGCGCACATGCTCGGTGATCGATTCGTGGCGACGATAGCGCGCGAACGCATCGCGCAGGAAACCGGTGTTCGTATCGTAGATCGCGGACAACCGCGCGACGGCGGCAATCGGGTCGTCGAAAGCTTCGACCGGCGGACTTTCGGGCGTCAGCATCCGGTGCCGGCGGCTCAAATCGTTCTTCATTTTCATCACCTCGTCTGATCCGACGACATTACCACGGAACCCGGTCACGCTCATGGCCGGCCGCCGGCACGCGAGGGCCGGATGGCGCGCAGTATTTGCTAAAATCGGTAGGTTCACTGGAGACTCATCATGAAGCCGCTCATTCTCGTCGTCGCTGCCGCCGCGTTTGCCGCCGCCAGCGTCGCTCACGCCGCCGGCGGCACGCCTGGCGCCGACGCGCAGGCGCAGGCCGAGGCCAACGAAGCCGCCGGCCTGCCCGATCTCCGCCAGATCAACCGGCCCGGCGCGGAAGTCACGTCGAAGGTCGATTTCAGCGACATCCGGCGCACCCCGAGCTTCCACGAAAAGAGCAAGAACGGCACCGAGGTCACCGAGTATCGCGACCGCGGCAAGCCGGTCGAAATCGACGTGAAGTCGAACTTCGGCACGCGCTACCAGATGAGCTCGACGCCCGATACCTCGCCGAAGCCGCACGACGCGGGCGTCCCGATCACGCGCCTGCCGTCGGTCAACCTCCGCTACTGACCGCCGCCGCGCCGCGTCGATAACACCGCGGCGCGCCGCTCGCCCCTTCACCTCCCTCGCGGCCCGCGTCGCGCGGGCCGACCATCTGACCAGACGCATCTCGCATGGCCGTTTTCACTGCTGTTTCCGACTCCGATCTCGCGCAATGGATGCGCCACTATGAACTGGGCGATGTCGTCGCGTTCCGCGGCATTCCGTCCGGCATCGAAAACAGCAATTTCTTCCTGACGACGACGCGCGGCGAATACGTCCTCACGATCTTCGAAAAGCTCACGGCCGGACAACTGCCGTTCTACCTCGACCTGATGCGCCACCTCGCCGGCCACGGCGTGCCGGTGCCGGATCCGGTCCCGCGCAACGACGGCGCGCTGTTCGGCGAGCTGCACGGCAAGCCGGCCGCGGTCGTCACGAAACTCGACGGCGCGGCCGAACTCGCGCCCGGGGTCGAACACTGCATCGAGGTCGGCCAGATGCTCGCGCGCCTGCATCTCGCGGGGCGCGACTATCCGCACCATCAGCCGAACCTGCGCAGCCTGCCGTGGTGGCAGGACAACGTGCCGGCGATCGTGCCGTTCATCACGGACGCGCAGCGCGCGCTGCTCGAGGGCGAACTCGCGCACCAGGCCGGCTTCTTCGCATCGGACGACTACGCGGCGCTGCCGGAAGGGCCGTGCCATTGCGACCTGTTCCGCGACAACGTGCTGTTCGCGCATGCCGCGCCCGGCACCGGCCATGCGGTGCGGCTCGGCGGCTTCTTCGACTTCTATTTCGCGGGCTGCGACAAGTGGCTGTTCGACGTCGCGGTGACCGTCAACGACTGGTGCGTCGACCTCGCGACCGGCGCGCTCGACATCGCGCGCGCGGACGCGCTGCTGCGCGCGTACCAGACCGTGCGGCCGTTCACGGCCGAGGAGCGCCGCCACTGGAGCGACATGCTGCGCGCCGGCGCGTACCGCTTCTGGGTGTCGCGCCTGTACGACTTCTACCTGCCGCGTGCGGCCGAGATGCTCAAACCGCACGACCCCGGCCATTTCGAACGCATCCTGCGCGAGCGTATTGCCCATACGCCCGTGCTTCCCGAGATCCAAACCGCATGCAACTGATCGAAGTGCCCGCCAAAACGGGCTATGTCTGGTTCCGTCAAGGCATCTGGCTGTTCCGCCGGAATCCGCTTGCGTTCATCACGCTGTTCTTCACGTACCTGCTGGCGATCACGCTGGTGTCGATGGTGCCGGTGGTCGGCGCGGCGCTGCCGCTGCTGTTCATTCCCGGCATCGCGGTCGGCTTCATGGCCGCGTGCCGCGACACGGTGGCCGGCAAGCCGGTGATGCCGACGATCCTGATCGACGGCTTCCGCTCGTACGGCACCGTCGCGACCCAGCGGCTGCTCGTGCTCGGCGCGATCTACGTCGCGTCGATGATCGTCGTGTTCGCCGCGTCGTCGGCGGTGGACGGCGGCATGCTGTTTCATCTGATGCTCGGCGCGACGGGCGACACGAACCCGACGCCGGAAGCGCTGGCCGCGCAGGGCACGCTCGGCGCGCTGATGTTCGCGACGCTGCTGTACGTGCCGGTCGCGATGCTGTTCTGGTTCGCGCCGGTGCTGATCGCGTGGCACGACATTCCGCCCGCGAAGGCGCTGTTCTTCAGCGTCGTCAGCTGCTGGCGCAACCGCGGCGCGTTCGTCGTGTATGGGCTGCTATGGTTCGCCGTCGCGCTCGGCACCTCGCTCGGCCTGTCGCTGCTGCTGCAGGCGCTGGGCGCGGGCGCCTATGCGCTAACGGTCATGATGCCGGTGACGATCATCATCGTCACGATGCTGTACTGCTCGTTCTACGCGACCTATCGCGGCTGCTTCGGCGTGCAGGAGCCCGGCGCAACGCCGACGACGTCGGGCCGCTGAGGGCCGCCGACGGACAGGCCGGCCTCCGCTGCCGGCCTGCGTCCTTGCGCCGCCGATGCGATCGGCGCGCATCGTGTTTTTCGTTGTGCGCCCCGCCCGCTTCCCCGCACGCACTGAGCCCGGATACCGGACGCCTCTATTCAATCCAGTCTTTTGCGCGCAAAATAATTTGCATGCAAATCGTTAGCGCATCCGCGCGCGCCCCGAATCATGGACCGCCTGCCCGACCTGCCCCAGACGCTCGATGAGCAATTGTGCTTCGCGCTCTACTCGACTTCGCACGCGATGACGAAGGCGTACAAGCCGCTGCTCGACAAGCTGTCGCTGACCTATCCCCAATATCTTGCGATGCTCGTGCTGTGGGAGCGCGACGACATCGCAGTCAAGGACATCGCCGCGCGGCTCGACCTCGATCCGGCCACCGTCACGCCGCTGCTCAAGCGCCTGGAAGCGCTCGGCTATGTCGAGCGCGTGCGCAGCGCGGCCGACGAGCGCGTCGTGAACGTCCATGTCACGCCCGCCGGACGCGCGCTGAGGGAACAGGCGCGCTCGGTGCCTGCCGAGCTGTTCTGCACGATGCAGCAAACGCCCGACTTCCTGCTCAGGCTGCGCGCCGACCTCCAGCAACTGCGCGATGCGCTGGCGGCCGCCAACGATCGCTGACGCATCCGTCGCCACCGCCCCGCCCGGCCTCGCCGGGTTTTTCTTCCAAAATTCATTTGTACACTAATCTTTTGTGTTCTATATTTTCCTCGTGGCCGGCGACCCATGCGTCCGACCGGACCGCTTCCCACTTACTTTTCGACAGGAGCTGCACGATGAACATTCTGTACAAGACGAGCGCCACGAGCACGGGCGGCCGCGACGGCCGTGCAGTATCGGCCGACAACAAGCTGGAAGTGAAACTGGCCGCGCCGCGCGAACTGGGCGGTACGGGCGCGGAAGGCACGAATCCGGAGCAGCTGTTCGCCGCAGGTTACTCGGCCTGCTTCCTGAGCGCGATGAAATTCGTTGCGGGCCAGAACAAGCAGACGCTGCCGGCCGACACGCAGGTCACCGCGGAAGTGGGCATCGGCCCGAACGACGCCGGCGGCTTCGGTCTCGACATCGAGCTGCGCGTCTCGCTGCCGGGCCTCGACAAGAACGACGCACAGACGCTCGTGGACAAGGCGCACCAGGTCTGCCCGTATTCGAACGCGACGCGCAACAACGTGCCGGTGCGGCTGACGGTCGTCTGATACGACGCGCGGCGCCGAATGCAAAAAGGGCGTGGGCGGCTCATTGCCGCACACGCCCTTTCGCGTAATGCGTTGAACGGCGAACCGGCCGGCCCGCCGTTCGTGGTCCGTTCGCTTAACGCGCGCCGAACGAGTACGGACGGTTCATCGCCGCTTCGCGGTCGATCTTGCGCATGCGGAATTCGAGATCGTAGATGTCGGTCGCTTCGGACAGGTACGCCTCGGCACGCTCTTTCGCGGCCTGTTCGGCGTTCTTGGTCAGCATCAGGAAGAGGTGGCTCAGCAGGTACATGATCGATCTCGCAATTCGTTGACTAGGGTTTTCCCGAATTATAGGGAAAACCCTAGTTCTTTGCCAGCGTCGATCAGACGGTGCGTCGTTCGGTCGCCACAGTGCGCCGGTGCTCGGCAAAAAAGGACCAGATCATTGCGCTCGCATCCGGGCCGACCGCCGCGTGGAACGGGACGGCTTCGTCGCCGCCCGCCCATGCGTGGTCGAGCCCCTTCACATGGCATAGCCGCACGACCGTCTCGCCGTCGCGGCATACGTCGACGATCTGCGTGCCCGCCTTGCGCGTTTCGACGCGCTCGCCGCCGCGCAGCGCGCCGCGGCTGTCGGCCAGCCCGTTCAGGCGCATGAACTGCACCGTGAGCTGGTCGGCGTTCTTCGGCGCGACGACATGGTCGCCGTCGCCCTGCACGATCAGCGCGGGCATGCCCGGATAGGCGGCCGAATCGACCAGCGCGTCCACGGTCGCGGCCGGGTTTTGGCGCAGTCCGCGCCGCATCACGTCCATCGCGGTGATCCCCGAATTCGCTTCGCCGATCGCCGGCCCCGAATGCAGCGCTACCGCCGCGAAACGGTCCGGGTGATGCAGCGCGAGCAGCGCCGCGAGGCCCGCGCCGGCCGACAGCCCGGCGACATAGACCCGCGACGCGTCGAAGCCGTGCTCATCGACCAGCGCGTCGACCAGCGACGCGACCGCGTCCGCCTCGCCGCGGCCCGCGCGGTCCGTATCCTCGTACCAGTGCCAGCAGCCGTGCGAGTGCGCGCGCCGCGACTGCTCGGGATACAGCACTGCAAAGCCGTGCTTGTCGGCCAGCAGGTTCATCCGGGTGCCCTGCACGAACTCGTCGACGCTCTGCTGGCAGCCGTGCAGCATCACGACCAGCGGCATCGCGCCGCGCCGGCGGCCGGTGGGCACGTAGAGGCCGTAGGCGAGCTGCTGGACCAGACGGCCGAGCGCGGGCGCCATCGGGTGTTCGCCGCGCGTCCAGTCGCCCGTCGCCCATGCGGCGGCACGCGGACGCACGCGCGATTCGCGCGGCGGGGACAGATCGGATGCAGCAGGCGTCGCGGCAGCTTCGAGCACGTCGCGCGTGATCCGCTGGGCATCGCGCGCCGCGCGCTTGCCGACCGGCGACAGCATGCGTTTCATGCCGCCCAGCCACATCTTCGTCAGACTTTTGGTCATCAATCGGGCTCGCAGTCAGGAAAAATTGGGGACGCCACATCGGGCGCATCGTTCGAATTTGTGCAATGCACCATACCATTGTTTATGGGATTTTTCCTGCGTGCGGATAGTTCCCGCCGCGCTAAAAAACGGGCCTCGTACGCATGCGGCGCTATACTGGGGTTTCGCCGCTTGTATCCGTTGTAGTCGTTCTTCCCGGCTCGCGCGTTGATTTAAGCATTCGTCCCGCCCCTGCACGCTCCCTTCCCGATGTTCGACCTGCCGCCTCACTTGTGGATCACGATCACCGCGTTCGGTGGCGCGGGCCTGACCTTGCCGCTCGCCATCACGATCGCGGTCTGGCTCGCGCTCGGTTACTCGTGGCAACGCGCGCTCGCGTGGCTGGGCGTGCTGGCGGCCGCGATCGGCGTGGTCGCGCTGACGAAGATCGCGTTCCTCGGCTGGGGGATCGGCGTGCGCGCGTGGGATTTCACCGGCTTCAGCGGCCACGCGATGCTGTCGACTTCGGTCTATCCGGTCGCGATCTTCCTCGCATTGATCCGCACGCGCACACCGGTGCGGCTCGCCGGCATCGCGCTCGGGCTCGCGGCAGGCGTCGCGGTCGGCGTGTCGCGCGTCGCGCTCGATGCGCATTCGCCGTCCGAATCGGTCACGGGCTGCATCGTCGGCGCGATCGCCGCGCTGGCCTTCATCGCCGGCTCGTGGCGCGCCGTGCCGCACCGCTGGTCGGTGCCGGCGGTCGTCGCGAGCCTCGCGCTCGTCACCGTCGCGCTGCACGGCATCACGGTGCCGTCGCACCGCTGGGTCACCAAGGTCGCGCTGCAGTTGTCGGGCCACGAACGCCCGTTCGTGCGTGCGCGCTGGAAAGCGAACCCCAATTACCGTCCCGCGTCGCAGCCGTCGTCGCTGCAGCGCACCGAATCGCACGCGCATACGCTGCACGCGTAACCGGCCGCGCCGCTTTCCCCGTTTGAATCGATTCATGCGCCCCTTCGCATGAACGGTATGTCGAGCGTTATAACCCGCCCTATATTACGATTACGGTTTTCACTCACTCGAACTCGTCCGCCATGCGCTCATCCGTCCGTCCGCTTCGCCGCACCCTGCTTCGACTGCTGCCGATCGCCACGCTCGCCGGAATCGCGTTCAGCGCCCCCGCATCCGCCGCCGACGAACTGGTCGTGTCGGCGGCCGCCAGCCTGACGAACGCGTTCAAGGCCGTCGGCGATGCGTACGAGAAGCAGCATCCGGGCACCAAGGTGCTGTTCAATTTCGGCGCGTCGGACGTGCTGATGCAGCAGATCGCGAAGGGCGCGCCGGCCGACGTGTTCGCCTCGGCCGACCAGAAGGCGATGGATCGCGCGGTCGACGAGAAGGTGATCGTGCCGGGCACGCGCCGCGATTTCGCCGCCAACTCGCTGGTGCTGATCGTGCCGGCGGACAGCCAGGCGGCCGCGCCGACGTCGCTGCGCGACCTGACCGCGCCGGGCGTGAAGCGCATCGCGTACGGCGACCCGGCGTCGGTGCCGGTCGGCCGCTACACCGAAGGCGCGCTGCGCGCGGCGGGCGTCTGGGACGCCGTCAGCGCGAAGGGCGTGCTGGCCGCGAACGTGCGCCAGAGCCTCGACTACGTCGCGCGCGGCGAGGTCGATGCGGGCTTCGTGTTCGGCACCGACGCCGCGATCATGCCCGGCCGCGTGAAGGTCGCGCTGACAGTGCCGACGCAGACGGCGATCACCTATCCGATCGCGGTGGTCAAGGACAGCCGTCATGCCGCGCAGGCGCAGGCGTTCATCGATTTCGTCGCGTCGCCGCAGGGCCAGGCGGTGCTGTCGACGTTCGGCTTCAAGCCGGCCGCGGGCAAGTGAGCGCAGCGCGATGCAAGACGCCTGGGTACCGCTGCTGCTGTCGCTGAAGGTCGCCGGCTGGGCGACCGCGCTCGACATCGTGCTCGGCGTCGCGGCCGCGTTCGCGCTCGCGCGCTGGCGCTCGCCGGCGCGCGACGTCGTCGATTCGCTGCTGACGCTGCCGCTGGTGCTGCCGCCGACGGTGCTCGGCTATTACCTGCTCGTGCTGCTCGGCCGGCGCGGCGTGTTCGGCGCGTGGCTCGACCGGCTCGGCATCGAGCTCGTCTTCACGTGGCAGGGCGCGGTGGTCGCGTCGATGATCGTCGCGTTTCCGCTGATCCTGAAGTCGGCCCGCGCGGCGTTCGAAGGCGTCGATCCGCATCTCGAACGTGCCGCGCGCACGCTCGGCCTCGGCGAAGCCGCGGTGTTCTTCCGCGTGACGCTGCCGCTCGCCGCGCGCGGCATCCTCGCGGGCGCGCTGCTCGCGTTCGCGCGCGCGCTCGGCGAATTCGGCGCGACGCTGATGATCGCCGGCAACCTGCCCGGCCGCACGCAGACGCTGTCGGTCGCGATCTACGCGGCCGTGCAGGCCGGCGACGACAGCACGGCCAATTTCCTCGTGCTGGTCACGTCGATCACCTGCGTGCTGGTGCTGCTCTCGGCCGGCTGGCTCGTGCCGGCGCGCGCGCGGCGGAGTCAACTGACATGACGCGCCCGCTGCTTCCGTATCGCGCCGCTACCCCGGTCGCGTCGCCCGGCGTGGCGGCGCCCGTTGCCGGCATGCGCGGATCGGCACCGAGGAGGCCCGCGTGAGCGTCGTCGTCGACATCCGCAAGACCTACGCGACCGCCGAGCGCCGCTTCACGCTCGACGTGTCGTTCACCGCGACGACGCAGCGCGTCGTGCTGTTCGGGCCGTCCGGCGCGGGCAAGAGCATGACGCTGCAGGCGATTGCGGGGCTGCTCGCGCCGGACGACGGTGCGATCACGCTGAACGGCGAACCGCTGTTCGATGCCGCGCGCGGCATCGACGTGCCGACCCGCGCGCGTCGCGTCGCGTATCTGTTCCAGGACTACGCGCTGTTCCCGCACCTGAACGTGCGCCAGAACATCGCGTTCGGGCTCACGTCGGGCCTGCGCAACCCGCGCGCGAAGACGCTGCCGCCCGAAGTCGCGTACTGGCTGCGGGCGTTCGAACTCGAAGCGCTCGCCGGACAGTATCCGTCGCAGTTGTCGGGCGGACAGAAGCAGCGCGTCGCGCTCGCGCGCGCGCTGGTCGCGCAGCCGCGCATCCTGCTGCTCGACGAACCGTTCGCGGCGCTCGACGGCGCGATGCGCCAGCGGATGCGCCGCGAACTCGCCGAACTGCAGGCGCGGCTCGACATTCCGATGGTGCTGATCTCGCACGATCCCGACGATGTCGCCGCGTTCGGCGATCAGGTCGTGCAACTGAACGACGGGCGCGTGCAGACTGCGACGCCGCACGCCGAGTGGCCGACGCGCGTCGCGTGATCGACCGGCAACACCGCGGTCGTTGCGCTGCGCGGCCGGGAACCTGAGAGACGCCGCCTCGAGCGGCACCGACTGAAAACGAAGCCGGAGCCGGGTTGACGCGGGTTTTGCCGCGTCGGCCCGCCATCCGGCCGTCGGCGGCACACCTGCCCACCGGCTCGCGAATGGGTCAACCGGTCACCGCGAGAATCACGCTCGACGCCTTGAACAAGGCGATCGCACGCTGCCCGGCGACGAGCGGCAACGTAGCGACGCTGTCGTTCGTGACGACCGCCGTCAGCGTCCCGCCGCCGTCGAGCGCGAGCGTCACCTCGCTGTTCACCGCCCCGGCCTCGACCGACTCGACCGCCCCGCGCAGCCGGTTGCGCGCGGACACCTTCAGCTCCGGCCCGCCGTCGTCGACCGCCAGCACGATCCACGACGCCTTGACGAGCGCACACGCGGGCGCGCCGACCTGCAGGCCGAGCCCGTCGGCGCTCTCGTGCGTCAGCACCGCGACGATCGCCTGCCCGCCGGGCAAGCTCAGCGTCACCTCGTCGTTGACCGTGCCGCGCACGATCGCGTCGACCTTGCCGAACAACTGGTTGCGCGCGCTGGTCTTCATGCCGATCCGGCCGATCAGCGCCCAGTCGACGTCGAACCCGGCCACCGCCGCGCTCGCGGCCGCGATGAAGCGGCGATGCTCGCGCTCGATCGTGCGAAACGCGGCGATCAGCGACGTCGCGCGCGGCGTCAGCGTCGTGCCGCCGCCGCCCTTGCCGCCGGTCGAACGCACCACGAGCGGCTCGCCGGCAAGATTGTTCATCGTGTCGATCGCATCCCACGCGGCCTTGTAGCTCAGGCCGACCGCCTTCGCCGCGCGCGTGATCGAACCGGTGTCGCCGATCGCCGCGAGCAGCGCGATGCGCGTCGCGCCGCCGAGCGTCTGCTCGCCGGCGCGCAGCCACAGCTCGCCGCCCAGTTCGAGCGGTTCGGCGGAAGAGGAGGAAGGTGGCGTATCGCTCATCGGGCGGCTGGAAAGGAACGGGCGGCCATTATAGGCAGGGCGCGTGCTGTTCAGCCCGCCTTGCCGTCGAGCTTCGGCGGCCGCAGGCTGGCGAGCAGCGCCTCGGCGTCGCGCGCGGCGCGCTGCTCGAGCGCCGCGCCATAGCCGCGCACGAAACCGATCTGGTACGCCGGCGCCGCGAGCTGCTCGAGATGATGCAGCGCGACGACCGTGTCGTTCGCCTCGCCGAGCACGCTCTGCACGCGCGCGAGCGTCTTGACCGTCTCGGTGCGCGTGCGGCGCGACGCCAGCGACGCGAAGAATTCGAGCGCGTAGCGCAGCCGCTTCGCATCGATCCGGACCTGATGCCGCGCGGCCGTATCGAGCGACGTGAGCGACGGCGACGCGTACAGGTGGCCGAACAGCCGCCGCACGCGCTTGGCGGCATGACGGCGCAGCGACGGCGCATCGTCGTCCGCGGCAGGCGGCAGCGCGAGCGTGCTCAGCCATTCGAGCCAGCCGAGCGTCAGCCGCGCATAGCGCGCCGAATGCAGCGCCTGCCGCAACTCGACGCGCGCAGCCGCGCTCTGCGCGCATGCGGCGTCGAGCGTGCCGGCCCAGTCGGCGCCGCCGCCGTCGGCCGCGATCAGCGCGGGCAGGATTTCGGTCGAGAACACGTCCCAGTCGCGCACCGTGCCGAGCAGCGCGGCCAGCCAGCGCAAGTCGGTGCCGAACGTGTCCTGCCATTGCCGGTCGGCAAAGCGCGGGAAAAAGCGCATCAGCGTGCGCAGGCGGCGCAGCGCGACGCGCATCTGATGCACGAATTCGGGATCGTCGCGATCGAGCACACCGCCCTCGTTGCCGAGCCATTGCGCGGCGATGTCGCCGGACAGCGCGAACAGCGCGGTGCGCTGCGAGCGGATGCCGGTCAGGTCGACGAGTTGCGCCTTGACCGGCGCGGCGGCTGCGGATTCGCCCGCGCATGCGCGATCGATCACGCTGCTCAGCTGTACGAACGCGGGCCATGCGCCGCTCAGTTCGCGTGCGGCGGCGAACAGCGCGCGCAGCGCGGCGGTGCGCACTTCGAGGGTCTGCCAGTCGGGCGCGGCGAGACGCAGCTCGACATAGCGGCGCGGCGGCGCATCGCCGTCGTGCAGGGTGAAGTCGTCGAGCGTCATCTCGACCACCACGCCGCTGTCGTCGGCCCAGCGCCCGCGCCGCCGCTCGCTGACGAGCCAGCGGCCCGCCGGCGCGGCAACCGGCTCGGGCGCTTCGGATGCTGCCGGCGCGTCGGCAGCGGCTGCGTGGCGGCCGCCGGAACCGCTGTCGGACTCCGCATCGTCGTTGCTGCCGGCCCCCGGCACGGCCGACGCTTCGGCCCCGGCCTTCCGGGCCGGCTGCGCCGCCGACTTCGTTTCGGACTTCGCGGCAGGCTTCGCATCGCCGCCGGACGCGGACGACGAATCCACCCCGCCGACGGCCCCTTCGCCGTGCGCGGCACCGAGCGCCGACACGACGATTCCCGCATGCTCGGCATCGAACAGCTCGCGCTGCGTGACGCCCGGCGCGAACGTCTGCGTGCGCGACGCGACGACGCGCCGCTCGTGCGCATGCGACTCGATCCACGTCCACCAGCTTGCGCCGGGACTCGGCTCGGCCTCGACGACCTGACACGGCTCGATCGTCACGCGCTCGTGCCCGCGCCGCATCCGCACCTGCGGACAGATCCGCCACGCCCGCACCAGCTCGGCGCCGAAATCGCGCGGCGCGGCGCGCGCGCGATTCGAGGCCTTGGCCGGCCATCCGTCCTGCGACAGGCACAACACGACTTCCAGCACACGCGACATGGAGGCTCCTGCACATGAAGGACCGCCGGCGCATCGTCCGCGCCGGCGTCGCCCGTGAAGCAGCGTTCATGGTACACGGCCCGAAAGCGTGCGGGTAGCGATCTGGCCCCGCCCGCGGTGCTGCATCAAACGACGTATTGCGCGATGCCGTTGCCGAACGACCAGTCCTCCTTCAGCACCTCGACCAGACTGATGAATACGTCCTGCGGCCGCACGCCCGGCTGCTTCGCGAGATGGTCCGCAATCGTCCGGTACAGCGCCTGCTTCTGCTCGAGCGTGCGCGTGTTGTTCGCGGTGATCTGGATCATCACCAGATCGTCGCTGCGCTCGATGTCGAGGTAATGGCGGCCGAACACGAAGTTCTCCGCCGCATGCTCGGTGACGACCATGAAGATGTCGTCTTCCGGCACGTTGAACGCGTGCATCAGCGCGCGATGCACGCCGTCGACGAGAGCCGCGCGATAGGCGGCGGGCTTGCCTTCGCGCAGCGCGATACGGGTGAATGGCATGGTCTTGCTCCTGTCGGTGAAGTCGGGAATCGAAACATCGGACTGCCCCGTCAGGTTAGGCGCGCCAAACTATAATAAACAGTCATCTTCGGATATTTCATCCATTTCCATCTGAAATGAAAGTTCTCGATCTCGATGCGGTGCGGGCCTTCGTGCTGGTCGCCGATCTCGCCAGCTTCACGCGCGCCGCCGACGCGCTCGGCACCACGCAATCGGCGGTGAGCCTCAAGCTGAAACGGCTCGAAGCCCATCTCGGCAAGCCGCTGCTCGCGCGCACGCCGCGCGTCGTCAAACTGGCGGCCGACGGCGAAAGCTTCCTGCCGGCCGCCCGCGCGCTGCTCGATGCGCACGATCGCGCGCTCGGCGCGATCGCGACCGGCACGCACCGGCTGTCGCTCGGCGTCAGCGAGCATGTCGCGGTGCCGGACCTGCCGGCCGTGCTGACGAGTCTGCATCGGCAGGATCCGGGGCTGTCGCTCGAAATGCACCTCGGGATGTCGACGAACCTGCTCGCGCAGTACGACGAGCGCCGGCTCGACGCGGCGATCGTGCGGCACGAACCCGGCGAGGACCCGCCGCGCGAAGACGGCACGCCGCTGTTCACCGAGCCGCTCGCGTGGCTCGCCGCGCCCGACTGGGCGCCGCGCGCGGGCGAGCCGCTGCCGCTCGCGGTACTGGCCGGCCCGTGCGGCGTGCGGGCCGCCGCATTGCGCGCGCT
>NZ_CABVPP010000002.1 GCF_902499075.1 Burkholderia pseudomultivorans
GGCTGCGGCTGCGGCTGCGGCTGCGGCTGCGGCTGCGGCTGCGGCTGCGGCTGCGATTCGAACCCGGGACGGGACGCCGGTTCCGGCTGCTGCGCTGCGCTGCCGGCCTCCTCCTCCTCCGCCACCAGCAAAGGCAAACCCGCGAGAATGCGCGCACGCAGCGCGTCCGGCGCACGGTGATAGTCCGCCTGCCGCACGGCCCGCGCCAGCGCGACGATCCGCTCGCGCTCGCGACGGCACGCGTCGCACCCTTCGACATGCCGCTGCACACGCAGCGCATCGGGCGCCGACAACTCGCGATCGACGTCCGCATCCAGCAGCGCGCGCGCTTCGTTACAGTCCATCGATCGCCTCCGATGCGGTTCCGCCGGCCGCCGCCCGGCCCGGCCCGGTGCCGGATCGCGGCGCTTGCGGGCCGTCGAGCAGCGCGGCGAGCCGGCGCCGGCCGCGCGCGAGCCGCGACATGACCGTGCCGACCGGCACGTCCGCGATCGCCGCGATCTCGCGGTAGCTCAAATCCTCCATCTCGCGCAGCACCAGCACCTCGCGGTACTCGGCGGGCAGCTTCGCGAGCGCGTCGTTCACGAGCCGGACGTTCTCGCCGCGCAGCAGATGCGCGAGTGGATCCTCGGTCGCCGGCTGCCAGTCGTCGGGCACATCGGCATCGTCGAGCGCCTCGGGCGCCGCGACTTCATGCGCATGCGTACGGCGCCGCCACTCGGTGTACCAGGTGTGGCGCACGATCGTCAGCAACCAGGGCCGCGCGTTGTCGCCGCGGCACGAATCGATGAAGCGCAGCGCACGCACGCAGGCTTCCTGCACGACGTCGTCGGCGTCGCCGGCGCTGCCGCTCAGCCAGCGCGCAAGGTTGTACGCGGCGTCGAGATGCGGCAGCACGAGCGCGCGAAACCGCTCGCCGCGCGCCGCCGCGTCGCGCTCCGACCGCCCATCGACCGCCTGTCCGGCTTGCCCCACATGGCCTCCCTGGTCCCGGCGGCCGAAGCCGCGCCCCTGCTGCGCGACGCCCGGACAGACCGGCTTCGCGCGCGCTCGATGACCTATACCGGCGCTGTGTCGAGTTTATTCCCGCCGCATGCATGCAAAACGGAAAATAACCGGATACCCACGCCGGGACAGGCGCAGACAAGCACTGCCCGCGTTACGGCGTGCTGCTCCAGTAACCGGGGCGCGCATAGGCGTCGCGCAGATAGTCGATGAAATAGCGCACGCGCGCGGGCACATAGCGCTGCTGCGGATAGACCGCAAGAATGTCGTAGTCCGGCAGCGCGTATTCGTCGAGCACGGTCTCGAGTTCGCCCGTTTCGAGCTGGGCGGCGATTTCCCATGTCGAGCGCCAGCCGAGCCCGAGGCCTTCGGCCACCCAGCGATGCAGCAGTTCGCCGTCGTTGCAGTCGAGATTGCCCGTCACGCGCATCGTCACGATCTTGCCGTGACGCTGGAAATACCAGCCGCGGTTCTGCCCGCCCTGCAGGTTGAACGCCAGGCAGTTGTGCTGCAACAGGTCGTCGAGCGACTTCGGCCGTCCGTGCCGGCGAAAGTACTCGGGCGTGCCGCAGACGACGCGCCGGTTCGACGCGAGCTTCACCGCGACGAAGTTCGGATCGACCGCGCCGCCGATCCGGATCGACAGGTCGTAGCCTTCGCGCACCAAGTCGACGACGCGATCGGTCAGGTTGAACGACAGCTGCATCTCGGGCTTGTCGACGAGAAAGCCCGGCGCATGCGGCGCGACGTGCTTGCGGCCGAACGCGGCCGGCGCGGACACGATCAGGTGCCCGCTGACCGCGCGCCGCCCGGCGGCCAGCTCGTTCTCGGCCTGGTCCCACTCGGTGAGCAGCCCGCGGCAGCGTTCGAGGAACGCCGCCCCCTCCTCGCTGACGACCAGCCGCCGCGTCGAGCGATACATCAGCTTCACGCCGAGCCGCTTTTCGAGCGCGTCGATGCGCCGCCCCAGCACGACCGGCGACACGCCCTCCTCGAGCGCCGCCGCCGCCAGGCTCCCCGCGTCCGCCACCCGCACGAACGTCTCGATCTGCTTGAAACGATCCATCCCTGTCTCCGTTCGACCGGGGCCCGCGCGCAGGCAGTCGCACCGGTCCGATGCTTCGACGACGCGCGGATTGCGCAACCGCACCCGATCGCGCGGAGCCCGCGCCTGCCATCCGGCATCGGCGAAAGCCCCGTCCACCCGTCATTCGATACTTTTAGTTTCGAAATAAGCGACTTCGGCTGATCTTATCAAACCTTTCCTGCATCCCTAAAGTGTTCCCAACAGACCGATTACCGAGATCCACCCCATTTCAGGTTCAAGGAGACATTCATGGCCAAGATGAGAGCTGTCGACGCCGCCGTGCTCGTGCTCGAGAAGGAAGGCATCCAGACCGCGTTCGGCGTGCCCGGCGCGGCAATCAACCCGTTCTATTCCGCGATGCGCAAGTCGGGCGGCATCAGCCACGTGCTGGCCCGCCACGTCGAAGGCGCGTCGCACATGGCCGAAGGCTTCACGCGTGCCGCGCCGGGCAACATCGGCGTGTGCATCGGCACGTCGGGCCCGGCCGGCACCGACATGATCACGGGCCTCTACTCGGCATCGGCCGACTCGATTCCGATCCTCGCGATCACGGGCCAGGCGCCGCGCGCGCGTCTCTACAAGGAAGACTTCCAGGCCGTCGACATCGAGTCGATCGCGAAGCCCGTCACCAAGTGGGCCGTCACCGTGCGCGAGCCGGCGCTGGTGCCGCGCGTGTTCCAGCAGGCGTTCCACCTGATGCGCTCGGGCCGCCCGGGCCCGGTGCTGGTCGACCTGCCGATCGACGTGCAGCTCGCCGAGATCGAATTCGACATCGACACCTACGAACCGCTGCCGGTCTACAAGCCCGCGGCGACCCGCGCGCAGATCGAGAAGGCGCTCGCGATGCTCAACGACGCGGACAAGCCGCTGATCGTGTCGGGCGGCGGCGTGCTCAACGCGGCGGCCGAAGACCTGCTCGTGCAGTTCGCCGAAACGATCGGCGTGCCGGTGATCCCGACGCTGATGTCGTGGGGCGCGATTCCGGACGACCATCCGCTGATGGCCGGCATGGTCGGCCTGCAGACGTCGCACCGCTACGGCAACGCGACGATGCTCGCCTCCGACTTCGTGCTCGGCATCGGCAACCGCTGGGCGAACCGCCACACCGGCAGCGTCGAGGTCTACACGAAGGGGCGCAAGTTCGTGCACGTCGACATCGAGCCGACGCAGATCGGCCGCGTGTTCGGCCCGGATCTCGGCATCGTGTCCGATGCGAAGGCCGCGCTCGAGCTGTTCGTCGCGGTGGCCCAGGAATGGAAGGCCGCCGGCAAGCTGAAGGACCGCAGCGCGTGGGTCGCCGAATGCCAGGAGCGCAAGCGCACGCTGCAGCGCAAGACGCACTTCGACAACGTGCCGGTCAAGCCGCAGCGCGTGTACGAGGAAATGAACAAGGTGTTCGGCCGCGATACCTGCTACGTCAGCACGATCGGCCTGTCGCAGATCGCCGCCGCGCAGTTCCTGCACGTGTTCAAGGCGCGCAACTGGATCAACTGCGGCCAGGCCGGCCCGCTCGGCTGGACGATTCCCGCCGCGCTCGGCGTGCGTGCGGCCGATCCGAGCCGCCCGATCGTCGCGCTGTCCGGCGACTACGACTTCCAGTTCATGATCGAGGAGCTGGCGGCCGGCGCGCAGTTCAAGCTGCCCTACGTGCACGTGGTCGTGAACAACTCGTACCTCGGGCTGATCCGCCAGGCGCAGCGCGCGTTCGACATGGACTACTGCGTGCAGCTCGCGTTCGACAACGTGAATGCGCCGGAGCTCAACGGCTATGGCGTCGACCATGTGGCAGTGGCCGAAGGCCTCGGCTGCAAGGCGCTGCGCGTGTTCAAGCCGGAAGAGATCGAACCCGCGCTGAAGCAGGCGCAGTCGCTTGCGGAAGAGTTCAGCGTGCCGGTGGTCGTCGAGGTGATCCTCGAGCGCGTGACGAACATCTCGATGGGCACCGAAATCGACGCGATCAACGAGTTCGAGGAACTTGCCGAGAAGGCCGAGCACGCACCGACCGCGATCTCGATGCTCGACTGACCCGCAGGACATTTTTTGACTGACCGACCGAAGAGGCTTAGCTCATGCCGAAGTTTGCTGCAAACCTGACCATGCTGTTCAACGAAGTACCGTTCCTCGACCGCTTCAAGGCGGCCGCGGACGCGGGCTTCGACGCCGTCGAGTTCCTGTTCCCGTATCCGTACGCGAAGGAGGAACTCGCCGAACGGCTCGAGACGCACCGCCTGCGCCTCGTGCTGCACAACCTGCCGGCCGGCAACTGGGATCAGGGCGAGCGCGGGATCGCGTGCCTGCCCGATCGCATCGGCGAATTCCAGGAAGGCGTCGGCCGCGCGATCGAGTACGCGAAGGCGCTGAAGGTGCCGCAGCTGAACTGTCTCGTCGGCATTCCGTCGGCGAGCACCGCGCGCGACAAGACCTTCGTGACGATCGTCGACAACCTGCGCTTCGCCGCCGATGCGCTGAAGCGCGAAGGCATCCGCCTGCTGGTCGAGCCGTGCAACAGCTTCGACATCCCGGGCTTCGCGCTGAACCGTTCGGCCGAAGGGCTCGACGTGATCCGCGCGGTCGGCTCGGACAACCTGTTCCTGCAGTACGACATCTATCACATGCAGCGCATGGAAGGCGAACTGGCCGCGACGATCGAACGCAACCTCGCGTCGATCGGCCACGTGCAGCTCGCGGACAACCCGGGCCGCAACGAGCCGGGCACCGGCGAGATCAACTACGCGTTCCTGTTCGCGCTGCTCGACCGGCTCGGCTATAACGGTTACGTCGGCTGCGAATACAAGCCCCGCACCACCACGACGGAAGGACTCGGCTGGCTGCAAAGCGTCGCCGGCTGCGCAGCGGGTTCCGCGCGCCGCGCCGCCTGAGCCCCGCCCTTCCCGTTTTCGCCCCTATAGGAGACTTTCACATGGCAACCATCGGTTTCATCGGCCTCGGCATCATGGGCGCGCACATGGCGCGCAACCTGCTCAAGGGCGACCACCAGCTCGTCGTGAACGGCGCGTTCCCGATCCCCGACGACCTGCGTGCGAGCGCGAAGGTCGTCGCGAACTCGACCGAAGTCGCGCAGAACGCGGACATCATCATCTCGATGGTGCCCGATACGCCCGACGTGCGTAACGTGCTGTTCGCCGACGACGGCGTCGCGAAGGGTCTGACGGCCGGCAAGCTCGTGATCGACATGAGCTCGATCTCGCCGCTCGACACGCAGGAGTTCGCGAAGCAGATCAACGCGCTCGGCTGCGACTACCTCGACGCGCCGGTGTCCGGCGGCGAAGTCGGCGCGCGCGAAGCGTCGCTGACGATCATGGTCGGCGGCCCGGAGAAGGCGTTCGAGCGCGCGAAGCCGCTGTTCGAGAAGATGGGCAAGAACATCACGCTCGTCGGCGACAACGGCGCGGGCCAGACCTGCAAGGTCGCGAACCAGATCATCGTCGCGCTGAACATCGAGGCCGTCGGCGAAGCGCTGCTGTTCGCCGCCCGCTCGGGCGCCGATCCGGAGCGCGTGCGCCAGGCGCTGATGGGCGGCTTCGCGGCATCGCGCATCCTCGAGGTGCACGGCGCGCGGATGACCAAGCGCACGTTCGATCCGGGCTTCCGCATCGAGCTGCACCAGAAGGACCTGAACCTCGCGCTCGACGGCGCACGCAAGCTCGGCCTCGCGCTGCCGCACACCGCGAGCGCGCAGCAGCTGTTCAGCGTGTGCGCATCGCACGGCGGCAAGGCATGGGATCACTCGGCGCTCGTGCGCGCGCTCGAGATCATGTCGAACTTCGAGATCGAGAAGACTGCAGGCTGAACGCAGGCCGCGTAACGCGGATGCCATGACGCGCGGTCCGTCGCGATGACGGACGCGCGGGAAACACAGCGCGACGGGCCGCGGCCGGTCGCATCGATGCGCACTGCGCATCACGGTGGGGCGCCCCGCCGCGTATCGCTGATCGCGTGCGCGGCGGGGCGAAAAACGCCGCTCTGGGCTGAGAGCGGCGTGGTGGGGTCCGCAGCGGCACCCGGCGGCGCCGGGGAAGCCTTGGTCGGTCAGACGTCGTCGTCGGGTGTCCGCCTGTCGGATTTCGCGTATTACATTTCTTTACGTTCGGGCGTGCGATTTTTCATGCAATCGTCGTCATGAACGCCTACACTTTCGCCACGCCTTTCGAGAAAACCGCCGCGCCTGCGTTCACCTTCGGTGGCCGCACCCAGCGCGGTGTTTTTTTCGCCACTTCACGGCGCGTTTTCTTTTCAACCACCTAAGGAGTGCAACGATGGGTCTTCTTTCGTTTATTAAAGAGGCGGGTGAAAAACTGCTCGGTCACGCCGACGCGCAAGCGGCGGAAGATCCGAATGCCGCGAACCAGACCGCGGCCGACGCAATCAAGAACTACATCGGCACGCAGGGTCTCGACACGTCGAACCTGACCGTCGCATTCGACGGCGCGTCGCGCACCGTGTCGCTGTCGGGCAGCGTGCCCGATCTCGATACGAAGGCCAAGGTCAAGGTCGCGGCCGGCAACGTGCAGGGCGTCGCGGGCGTCAACGACGACGGCCTGCAGCCGGACGATCCGGAAGTCCAGTACCACGACGTGAAGCCGGGCGACACGCTGTCGGCGATCGCGAAGGAAGTGTACGGCGACGCGAACAAGTATCCGGCGATCTTCGAAGCGAACAAGCCGATGCTGTCGAGCCCGGACCGGATCTACCCGGGCCAGAAGCTCGTGATTCCGCCGCAGTCCTGATCATTCGCGCGGAATCGACGTACGAAAAAAGCAGGCCGCGGCCTGCTTTTTCTATTGGCGCCGCCGAACCGCCCGATCGGCGGCCGTCGGTCAGCGGTCGCTCAGCAGGTATCGAACAGGCGCTGCAGTTCGTCGCGCGCGCCGATGCCGTTCGCGAGCGCGAGCATCAGCAGCACGCGCGCCTTGAACGGGCTCAGCGACCCCGCGCTCACGAAGCCGAGCGCATCGTCGTTCGCGGCGCCGTTGCGCATCACGTGCCCCGAGCCGACGCGCGAGGCACGCACCACGGCAACCCCCGCCTTCACCGCATCGGCCAGCGCCGCCTGCAGCGTGGCGTGGATCGAGCCGTTGCCGGTGCCTGCGACGACGAGCCCGCGCACGCCGGCCGCAACGAACGCATCGACGGCCGTGCGCGTCGCGCCCGCGTAGCTCGCGACGACGTCGACCGGCGGCCATGCATCGGCGATCGCCAGCCGCGCATCGCGCGAACGCGTGACGCGGCGCGCGAATTCGACGCGGCCGTCCTGCACCCAGCCGAGCGCGCCGAGCTCCGGCGAATGGAACGCATCGACCGCGTAGGTGCTCGTCTTCACGACGTCGCGCGCGCCGTGGATGCGGTTGTTGAACGCGACCAGCACGCCCTGCCCGCGCGCGGCCGGATCGGCGGCGACCGTCACCGCGTTCAGCAGGTTCAGCGGGCCGTCGGACGACAGCGCGGTCGCCGGGCGCATCGCGGCCGTCAGCACGACGGGCTTGTCGCCGCTCGCGACCAGGTGCAGTGCGTATGCGGTTTCCTCGAGCGTATCGGTGCCGTGCGTGATCACGATGCCGTCGACCGCCGGATCGGCGCTCAGCGCGGCGACGCGCGCGGCCAGCGTGTTCCATAGCGGCAGCGCGAGATCCTTGCTGTCGATGCTGGCGACCTGTTCGGCGTCGACGCGCGCGACCGTCGCGAGCGCGGGCACCGCGTCGAGCAGGAAATTGACGCCGAGCGCGCCGGCCTGGTAGCCGGCCGTGCTGGCCGCGTCCGGCGCGGCGCCGGCGATGGTGCCGCCGGTGGCGAGCACAACGATGCGCGGCAGGAGCGCCGCGGACGAAGGGGAAGCGGAATTCGGAGTATTCATGGCCGCGATTGTAATGGCTGGCGGCCGGATTCCGGCGGAATCGGCGATGCCGCCGCGCCGCGCGCTCATGGTTTATCCCGATCGCTGTGCCACGCGGGACGTCAACGCTCGCGCGGCCGGCGGCGTTATAGGAAGTGCCGTTTTGGTGTTTTCACATTGATTTGCCATAATCGGAACGCGCAATGCGATGCGACCCTACCCTGTGTCGCACGGCTTGCGCTTCGTGACGGCGTCGATAACACGCAATTCACCCCATGGGAGTGTCGAAATGAAAATCCAATCGCTCGTAGCCGCAGTGCTTCTCGGCGGCATGCTGGCTTCCCCCGCCTTCGCGGCGAACAGCCAGCAGGACAAGATGAAGGCCTGCAACACGCAGGCAGCCGGCAAGACGGGCGATGAACGCAAGGCGTTCATGAAGGACTGCCTGTCGGCGAAGCCTGCGAAGAAGATGAGCCAGCAGGAAAAGATGAAGGCCTGCAACATGCAGGCAGCCGACAAGAAGGGCGACGACCGCAAGGCGTTCATGAAGAGCTGCCTGAGCAACCAGCCGGCCGCCTGAGTCCCGGCGCTCCCGCCTCGGATGCCGCGCACCGCTTCGGCGGGCGCGGCATTTTTGTTTTGGTTGCACGCGCATCGACGCGCGATGCCGCGATCCGCACCGCACGCTCCGGCGCACGGCGTGCGTCCGCTCCAACATGGTGCGGCAATTCGCCGCGTTTTCTTCTATGATGGCTGCAACGCGGCCCATCCAAGTACAAGAAGCGCCATCGGGCCGCCCTCGAGACGGACGCGCACGCCGCGTCAAACGGAGGCTTGGATGGCATGGAGACAACACCGCTGGTTCCGCCGCTGGGTGATCGTGATCGTGTTCTGGGCCGTGCCCGTCGCGATCGTCGCCGTGCGCGAGATCCGCGAGGAGATGGCCTACAACAAGGCCGACCTGCAGCTCGCGCTGACCACCTGGCAGCTCACCGACGCGCAGCAGGCGGCAGGCGCCGCCGCGAAGTGTCACGGCGAGCCCGACGAGGCGCGCGCGGCCGGCTGCCCGGCCGACGTGCTGGCCGCCAACGCGCCGCGCCAGCAGGCCGCCCGCGACGAATACGTGGTGCGCCGCAATACGCTCGCGAGCTATCTGTGGCACGCGTTCGTCGGCTACTGGGTCGTGCCGGCGGCGTTCCTGTTCGCGTGCGGCGTCGTGATCGCGCTGATCCGCCGCGCGCTGCGGCGCCCGCCGATCAAGCCGCCCGTCCCGCCGGTTACGCACTGACGCGGCTCGTCTGCGTCGCTCGCTTTCCTCGCCCTCCCAGCGGGGCGCGCGGCGTGTCGACGCCCGCGCGCCGGTGCGTCCGTTGGCGCGCCGCGACACCGCGCGCGATTTGACGCTTTTTCACGCCGGAATGAAAAGCGGCTGTAATCCGCTGTGATATAACTGCCGACGGGGTCCGCTCCCTGAGCGAGACTCACTCCGAACATCATCCGATGGAGAAGAACGATGCAAAAACGGAATCTTGTGCTGAAAGCCGCCGCTGCGCTCATCGTCGGTAGCCTCGCGCTCACCGGTTGTACCACCACCCCCGACAAGCCCGACAACGCCGCGACCAACGCGTCGAAGCGTCAGGCGATCGACTCAAGCGTCGACGCCACGCTGTCGCGCATGTATTCGACGGTCAAGGGTTCGCGCGAACTCGTCGCGAAGTCGCGCGGCGTGCTGGTCTTCCCCGACGTGATCCAGGCCGGCTTCATCGTCGGCGGCCAGTCGGGCAACGGCGCGCTGCGCGTCGGCGGCAGCACGGTCGGCTACTACAACACGTCGTCGCTGTCGGTCGGCCTGCAGGCCGGTGCGCAGTCGAAGGCGATCGTGTTCCTGTTCATGACGCAGCAGGCGCTCGACGAATTCCGCGGCTCGGACGGCTGGGCCGCCGGCGCCGGCGCATCGGTCGCGCTCGTGAAGATGGGCGCGAACGGCGCAGTCGACACGACCACGGCCACCGCGCCGGTCCAGGTCATCGTGCTGACCAACGCGGGCCTGATGGGCGACGTGTCGATCAACGGCACGAAGGTCACGAAGCTCAAGATCTGACGCCGCGGCGTCCCCGCTCGTCCGCGCCGCGCGCGGACGATGCGCGAACGGCGATGTCCTCGCGGACATCGCCGTTTTTTTATGCGCGTACGGCCTGCGTCAGGTCGTCGAATCGATCACCTTGAAGCGCGAGCGCTTCTGCGCGCGAATCACCGACTGGTAGACCTCGACGTACTGCTGCGCCATCCGGCGCGACGTGAAGCGCTCCTCGAAGCGCTGCCGCACGCGCGCACGCGGCAGCAGGTGCAGCCGGTTCACGGCGGCCACCGCGCTGATCTCGTCCTCGACGATGAAGCCCGACACGCCCTCGTCGATCACTTCCGGCACCGCGCCGCGATTGAACGCGATCACCGGCGTGCCGCACGACATCGCCTCGATCATCACCAGCCCGAACGGCTCCGGCCAGTCGATCGGAAACAGCAGCGCATGCGCGCCGGACAGGAATTCGGCCTTCTGGTGATCGGCGATTTCGCCGATGTACTCGACATGCGGCAGCGCGAACAGCGGCTTGATTTCGCGATCGAAGTACTCCTGGTCGGCCGAGTCGATCTTCGCGGCGATCCGGATCGGCAGCCCGCACTGGGCGGCGATCCGGATCGCGGTATCGACGCGCTTCTCGGGCGAGATGCGGCCGAGGAACGCGAGATAGCGCGGCTCGACCGGCTGCGGCATGTAAAGCGTGTCCGGCAGCCCGTGGTAGACGGTCGTCAGCCATTTCGCCTGCGGCAGCGGCTGGCGCTGCGCGTTCGAGATCGAGATCACCGGTGCCGTGTTGAAGGTGTCGAACACCGGCTGCTGCTCGGGCAGGTCGAGCCGGCCGTGCAGCGTGGTCAGGTACGGCGTTTCCTGGCGGTTGAAGACCGAGAACGAGTAGTAGTCCATGTGGAAATGGAGCACGTCGAAGTCCTTCGCACGGCGCGCGACCGTCTCCATCAGCAGCATGTGAGGCGCAATCCGGTCGCGGATCGACGAGTCGAGCCGCAGCGCGCGCGGCCAGACCGGCTCGAGCGTCGCCCGCGTCGTCGAATCGCCGCTCGCGAACAGCGTCACATCGTGGCCGAGATCGACGAGCGCCTCGGTGATGTAGGACACGACGCGCTCCGTGCCGCCGTACAGCTTCGGCGGCACGGATTCGGTCAGCGGGGCGATCTGGGCAATTCTCATGGTCCACGTCTCCTGTGTCGGCGCGTTGGCGCGTGCTCCGGCCCGATATCTGCCGGGACCGGCCGGCGGCAGGACCGGCGCGGGCGCGTCCGTCCCTGCTTGTTCAGCGACCGGCGCCCGGCGGGCCCGCGCCGGCTCGCCGCGCAATTCCCGCGCCCGGCGCCGGCCCCCGGACTCGCAAAGCCGACCGGCACAGTGCCGGTCGACTATCCCGTTATTATTCGCGATCCCGATACGGGGCGTCGACCGTCTTGCATTTTATGGGCGTTGTTACAGACCGGATACATTCGTCCGGACGAGCCGGGTCGCATCGGTTCAACGCGACGGCCATTTCCACGGCGGCAGGTCGCGCGTGTCCGCGTCGACCAGCGTAGTCGCGCCGAGTTGCTTGTCGAGCACCAGCGACTCGCAAGCGGGCTCGCGCTCGAGCGTCGCGATCAGCCGCGCCGCGTGCGACACGACGATCACCTGCGAATGCCGCGCGGCCTGCGCGATCAGGCGGCCGAGCGCCGGCAGCAGATCGGGATGCAGGCTCGTTTCCGGTTCGTTCAGCACCATCAGCGCGGGCGGCCGCGGCGTCAGCAGCGCCGCCGCGAGCAGCAGGTAGCGCAGCGTGCCGTCCGACAGTTCGGCCGCCCCCAGCGGCCGCAGCAGCCCCGGCTGGCGCATCAGCACGTCGAAGCGGCCGCGCCCGCCCGGATTGTCGATGTCGATCGAGGCGCCAGGAAACGCGTCGTCGATCGCCGCGTCGAGCGCCGCGCCGTCGCCGATCTCGCGGATCGTCTGCAGCGCGGCGGCCAGGTCCGCGCCGTCGTCGGCCAGCACCGGCGTGTGCGTGCCGATCTGCGATTGCCGCGCGGGCGCCTGCGCGTCCGTGCGGAAATGGTCGTAGAAGCGCCACGAGCGGATCCGCTCGCGCACCGCGATCATCTCCGGCGCGCCGGTCGGGTCCGCGAACTCCGTCATCATGCTGTCGAAGCTCGCGACGGGCTGCGGGATCGTGCGCCAGTCGCCGGACCCGGCGCGCGCCCGGATCTGCGCGCCCTGCCGGTCGACCAGCAGCGTCGACGGACGCAGCAGCGGGCCGCCCCAGATGCATTCGCGCTTGATCACCGGATCGAGCGCGAACATCGACGCGTCGTTCTTCACCGGCAGCCCGAGATCGATCGCGTAGCCGAAGTCGTCGCACGCGAAGCCGAGCTTCAGGCTCACGGGCCCGTTGCGTACCGTGCCGGTCACCGGCACGTCGCCGGCCAGCATCGCGCGGGAAAAGCGCTCGGGCCCGGCCCACAGCGTCGACGGCAGACCGCCCTCGCGCGCGAGCGACGGGATCACGCGACCCTGCGCGGTATCGGCGAGCAGCCGCAGCGCGCGGTACACGCTCGACTTGCCGCTGCCGTTCGGCCCGGTGACGACGTTCAGCGCCGCCAGCGGCACGATCAGCTCGCGCAGCGAGCGGTAATGGGCAACGGCAAGCGTCTTCAGCGCGGTCATGGCGATAGAGATAACGATAACGAGACGGCCGCCGTCAGCGGCCGTCGGCGGCCTTCGGATCGGCCGCCGTATTGGCCGCCGTGCTCGCGGCCGGCGGCCGCGCGTGCGGCCGTTCGGGATTCGGTTCGTCGGGCGCCGATTCGTGCGGATACAGCTCCATCCGGCTGCGCGGCAGGCATTGCGGGTAATGCCGCTGCAGGTGCGCGATCAGCCCTTCGCGTACGCGGCAGCGCAGGTCCCAGCACAGCGACGAATCGGCCGCGCTGACCAGCGCGCGCAACTGCATCGTGCGCTCGGTGGCGTCGGTGACTTGCAGCACCTGCACGCGGCCGTCCCATTCGGGCGCGGCGTGGACGAGCCGCGCAAGCTCCTCGCGCAGCGGCGCGAGCGGGGTCCGGTAGTCGACCGACAGATACACCGTGCCGATGATCTCGGAACTGCTGCGCGTCCAGTTCGTAAACGGGTTTTCGATGATCCACTGCAGCGGCACGACGAGGCGCCGCTGGTCCCACAGCCGCACCGATACGAACGAGCCGGTGATTTCCTCGATGCGGCCCCACTCGCCCTGGATCACGACCACGTCGTCGAGCCGGATCGGCTGCGTCAGCGCGATCTGCAGCCCGGCGATCAGATTGCCGAGCACCGGCCGCGCGGCGATACCGGCGACCAGGCCCGCGACGCCGGCCGACGCGAGCAGGCTCGCGCCGACCTGCCGCACGTTCGGAAACGTCATCAGCGCGGCGCCGGTGCCGATGATCACGATCAGCACCATCACGGTCCGCACCAGCACCTTCGCCTGCGTATGGATGCGCCGCGCGTGCAGGTTGTCGGCGGTATCGATCGGATGCGCCTGGATGATCGCGTCGCCGACGCCGGCCGCAAGCCGCACCAGCAGCCAGGTCAGCGAGACGATCGAGCCGACCGCCGCGGCCGTGCGCATCCCGCGCACGAACGACATGCCGTCGTCGGCCTGCAGCCACAGGAATTCGAGCGCAAGCAGCGCAAGGACGACGAGCGACGGCTTGTCGATGTAGCGCAGCATCACGCTCATCAGCGGATACGGTTGCGCGACCCGCTTGACGATGCGCGCACCGAGACGATGCACGACCGTGACGACCAGCACGACGACGACCGACACGAACAGCGTGCCGAGCCATGAATGCAGCGGCGCATCGGCGATGCGCTGCAACTCCTCGATTGAAATCATCGGCGCCCGGGATGCTTCGGTTATGAGGCGCGCAGGCCTCGTCCTGGATGCGTCGGCGAGGTCCGGCGCAGGCGCGGCACACGCCCACCCGGACACGGCTTCAGATCAGTTGCCGCCCCTGCACGGGAACGCCTTGCCGAGACCGAGCGACACCGCGGTGCTCGCGTTGTAGTCGGCCAGCTTCGGATTTTCCGCGATGTACTTGCGCACCGCGTCGGTCATCTGCTGCGCGCGGATGTCGGGCGGCAGACAGAAATACTGACCGACGCGCGGCCCGGTCGTGCCGCCGATCGCGTCGATGGTGTTGTAGACGCCGTCGGCGGCGCCTTCGATGTAGGCTGCGCACGACGCCCGCGACTTGACGTCCGTCTTCGCGCACAGCCGGTCGAGATCCGCGCCCGTGAACGCCGCCGCCGACAGCGGCACGGCAAACGCCGCGGCACAAAACATAGCCCGCAACATGGTGTTCCTTATGTCAATGCGGCCCGAGACCGCTCACTGCCTTGACCGGCGCGGCGCCGGGCGCCCTTCGCCGCCCCGCCGAGGGGCGGCGCAACGCACCCGGCCGCGCCGAAAACCGTCATTTTGCACTCTTTTGCGCATCTGCCGGCGCCGATGCACCGATCCGCACCGTGCGCTTGCTGAGGATGTCGATCGCGTCCGGCGCCTTGTAGTGCTTCGCGAACTCGAGCGCGGTGATGCCGAGCTGGTTCTTCACCTGCGGATCGGCGCCCTGGTCGAGCAGCAGGTTGACCGTCGACGCATGGTTGCCGCGCGCGGCCATCATCAGCGGCGTCGTGCCGTTCGGCGACGCTGTGTCGATATACGCGTCGTGGTCGAGCAGGATCCTGACGACCGCGTCCTGGCCGTTGGTGGCCGCGTAGTGCAGCGGCGCCCAGCCCTTCTTGCTGACTTCGGCGCCCTTGTCGATCAGCAGCTTGACGAGCCCGACGTCGCCGTTCAGCGACGCGAGCATCAGCGCGTTCTCGCCGGCCTTGTCTTCCTTCTCGAGGTCGACGTTCGGCGTCGTCGCGAGCGCCGCCGCGACCTTGTCGGATTTCTCGCGCGCGGCGATCACCAGCAGCGGATCGCCGTTCGGCGCAACGGTGTTCGGATCGAGCTTGCCGCTCTTGAGCTGCTTGCCGATGTCGTCGATGTCGTCGAACTTGACGGCCTTGACGATCGCGTCGAGCGACTCGGCATGCGCGCCGGCGGCGGCGAACAGGCCGCTCGCGACGAGCGCGGCGGCGACGAGTGCGCGTTTCGGCAGAGAGTTGGTCGGCTTCGTCATTGTTGTGGGCTCCTTCCCTGGGTTGTCGGCTGCGCCGCGCGCTTAACGGGCGATCTTGAACAGCCGGAAAAAGTTCTGTGTCGTCGCGTCGGCGAGCGCCTCGACGGCAATCCCGCGCTCGGATGCGATAAAGCGTCCGACATGGCTGACGTACGCAGGTTCATTCGGCTTGCCCCGGTACGGCACCGGCGCAAGGTACGGCGAGTCGGTTTCGATCAGCAGCCGGTCGAGCGGCACGCGCCGCGCGACGTCCTGCACGTCGGTCGCGTTCTTGAACGTGACGATGCCCGACAGCGAGATGTGGAAGTTCTGCGCGAGCGCCTGCTCGGCGACCGGCCACGGCTCGGTGAAGCAGTGCATCACGCCGCCCGGCACGTCTGCGCGCTCCTCGGCCATGATCCGCAGCGTGTCCTCCGACGACGCGCGCGTATGGACGATCAGCGGCTTCATCGTCGCGGTTGCCGCGCGGATGTGCGTGCGGAAGCGCTCGCGCTGCCACTCCATGTCGGCGATCGAGCGGCCTTCGAGCCGGTAGTAGTCGAGGCCCGTCTCGCCGATCGCGACGACCTTCGGGTGCGCAGCCAGCTCGACGAGCTCGGCGAGCGTCGGCTCCTTCGCGTCCTCGTGATCCGGATGCACGCCGACCGACGCGTAGACGTTGTCGTGCGCCTGCGCGATCGCCAGCACCTCCGGCAGCGTCTCGAGATCGACCGAGACGCACAGCGCGTGCGTGACGTCATGCTCGCGCATGTTCTCGAGCACGACCGGCAGGCGGTCGGCGAGGCCCTTGAAATTGATGTGGCAGTGAGAGTCGACGAACATCGTGTTTCCTGAATACGTAAGGCGGCCGCCACGCGTCGCGGCGCGCATCGGTCATCGTTTCGCAACGTGCGAGAAACAATGCCCGCTCAAGCAAATATTTCCCGATAGCCGAGAAACAATTCCTCGAACACGAGCCGCGCGTTGAGCGGATGGTTTTCGACGGTGCGCTGCCGCGTGACGGCCTTCATGAAGCGCGCGAACGCGTTCGCATCGACCGTCTGCGCGCAGCGCGCGAGCGCCGCCGCATGCGTCGGGAAGTAGCGCGGCGCACCCGCCATCCGCTGCGCCAGCAGATCGTACAGCCAGCGCTGCAGCCAGCCGAGCACCAGCGGCACCGGCAGCTTCTGCAGCGTCTCGCCGCACGCGAACGGGTCGCACCCCGCGCCGGCCGCGAGCTGGCCGAGCGTGAAATCGCGCAGCGGCCGGTTCTCGTCGCTCGCGAGCGCCAATGCCGCGAGCGGCGCGCCGCCGGCCTCGGCGAGCAGCGCGGGCGCGTCGTCGACGCCCTGCGCCGCGAGCCATGCGGCGGCCGCGTCGGGCGCCGGCACGCTCATCGGCCACTGCCGGCAGCGGCTGATGATGGTCGGCAGCAGGCGGTCGATGCGCGCCGACACGAGCACGAACACGACGCCGGACGGCGGTTCCTCGAGCGTTTTCAGCAGCGCGTTCGACGCGGCGACGTTCAGCGCCTCGGCCGGATACAGCACGACCACGCGCGCGCCGCCGCGGTGCGAGCCGACCCCGCAGAAATCGAGCAGCGCGCGCACCTGCTCGATCTTGATTTCCTTGCTCGGCGCGCGGGTCTTCTTGCCGCCTTCGTCGGCATCGGCCGGCTTCGCGTCGTCCGCGGCGCCCGGCGCCTCGCCGGCCAGCGCCTCGGGCAACACGATCCGGTAGTCCGGATGATTGCCCTGCGCGAACCACGTGCAGGCCGCACAGGTGCCGCACGGCTCGCCGTTCGGCTGCGGCGCTTCGCACAGGAAGCCCTGCGCGAGATGCTGCGCGAACTGCAGCTTGCCGATTCCGGCCTGGCCGTGCAGCAGCAGCGCATGCGGCCATTGCGCGCGCAGCTGCTGCAGTCGGTTCCAGTCGTCGGTCTGCCACGGGTAGATCATGAAATGCGTTCCTTGCGGGTTACAGCGCGGCGAGCACGCGTTCGAGCTGCTGGCGGATCTCGGGAATCGACTGCGTCGCATCGACGATCGCGAAGCGGTGCGGCGCCTCTTCCGCGCGTCGCAGGTACTCGCCGCGCGTGCGCGTGAAGAACGCGTCCGATTCGCTCTCGAACTTGTCGGGCATGCGCGCGGCGCCGCGGCGCTCGCTCGCGACCTGCGGCGCAACGTCGAACAGCACCGTCAGGTCCGGCTGGAAGCCGCCCTGCACCCAGCGCTCGAGCGCCTCGAGCTTGTCGCGCGGCAGCCCGCGGCCGCCGCCCTGGTACGCGAAGGTCGCGTCGGTGAAGCGGTCGGACACGACCCAGTCGCCGCGTGCGAGCGCGGGCTCGATCACCAGCGCGAGATGCTCGCGGCGCGCAGCGAACATCAGCAGCGCTTCGGTCTCGAGGTCCATCGGCTGATTCAGCAGGATCTCGCGCAGCTTCTCGCCGAGCTGCGTGCCGCCCGGCTCGCGGGTAACGACGACCTGCTTGCCGGCCGACGCCAGCTTGTTCTGCAGGCGTTCGCAGAACCATTGCAGGTGGGTGGTCTTCCCCGCCCCGTCGATGCCCTCGAACGTGATGAATTTACCGCTCGCCATTATTGCCCTCGTATGTACTTGTCCACGGCCTTGTTGTGATCGCCGAGCGTATCGGAGAACACGCTCGTGCCGTCGCCCTTCGCGACGAAATAGAGCGCGCTGGTCGGGGCCGGATTGATCGCGGCCTGCAGCGACGCGACGCCCGGCAGCGCAATCGGCGTCGGCGGCAGCCCGCGTCGCGTGTAGGTATTGTAAGGAGTGTCGGCCTGCAGGTCGCGCTTGCGCAGGCGGCCGTCGTAGGCGTCGCCGAGCCCGTAGATCACCGACGGGTCGGTCTGCAGCGGCATGCCGATGCGCAGCCGGTTCGCGAACACCGCCGCGACGAACGAGCGATCGGCTGCATGGCCGGTTTCCTTCTCGACGATCGACGCGATCGTCAGCGCTTCGTAAGGCGTCTTGTACGGCAGCCCCGGCGCGCGCGCGGCCCAGGCTTCGTCGAGGCGCGTCTGCATCAGGCGGTACGCGCGCCGGTAGATGTTCAGGTCGCTGGTGCCCTTGTCGAACAGGTAGGTATCGGGAAAGAACAGCCCCTCGCCGCTGCCGCGCTGGATCGCGCTGTCCGACGCGCCGATCGCGCGCAGCAGTTCGGCGTCGCTCATGCCGGCCGTCGTATGCACAAGATCGGGATTCGCGTCGAGTTCCGCGCGCATCCGCTTGAAGGTCCAGCCTTCGATCACCGTCGCGACGTATTCGTTGACGTCGCCGCGCGCGATCTTCTGCAGCACGTCGTAAGGCGTGATGCCGGTCTTGAACTCGTAGTTGCCGGACTTGAGCCGGCTCGACAGCCCGAGCAGGCGCGTCATCGCGACGAAGCCGAACGGCTCGACCGGCACGCCGCCGCGCTTCAGTTGCAGCGCGACGCTCTTGACGCTGCTGCGCGGCTTGATCGTGACGTCGAGCGACGCGGCGCCGAGCAGCAGCGGCCGGGTCGCCCAGTAATACGCGCCGCCCGCGCCGGCAGCGGCCACAACGACGGCCAGCACCGCGACCGTCGCGGCGCATTTCTTCAGTAGGGACATGGAACGTGACTCAGGTAAGACCCATATAATACTTGCTCGCCTTCGTCAAAGTCAGGGTTGACTGTTCCCTCATTCCATGAGCACACCGTTCGCTTCACCGGCTGCCCAGGCCGCCGCATCCGCCTCGCTCCCCGTTTTCCCCCGTCCGTCCGCCGCCGATTTCGATGCGCCGGGCGCCTGCATGCCGCTTGCGCAGTTCGGCGTGATCGACGTGGCCGGCGACGATGCCGCGACGTTCCTGCACAGCCAGCTGACCAACGACATCGAGCATCTCGACGCCGCGAGCGCGCGCCTGAGCGGCTACTGCTCGCCGAAGGGCCGCCTGCTCGCGTCGTTCCTCGCATGGCGCGCCGGCCACGGCGTGCGCCTGCTGGTGTCGAAGGACGTGCAGGCCGCCGTGCAGAAGCGGCTGTCGATGTTCGTGCTGCGCGCCAAGGCGAAACTGACGGACGCGAGCGACGCGCTCGCGGTGGTCGGTTTCGCGGGCGACGTGCGCGACGCATTGTCGGGCATTTTCGACGCGCTGCCGGATGGCGTGCACGTGAAGGTCGACGGCCCCGCCGGCGCGCTGATCCGCGTGCCGGACGCCGCCGGCCGCAAGCGCTATCTGTGGATCGGCCCGCGCGACGCAGTCGATGCGCGCATGGCCGCGCTCGCCGGCAAGCTGCCGGTCGTATCGCCGGCCGTCTGGGACTGGCTCGACGTGCGCGCGGGCGAACCGCGCATCACGCAGCCGGCCGTCGAGCAGTTCGTGCCGCAGATGGTCAACTTCGACGTGATCGGCGCCGTCAACTTCCGCAAGGGCTGCTACCCGGGCCAGGAAGTGGTCGCGCGCAGCCAGTACCGCGGCACGATCAAGCGTCGCACCGCGCTCGCGCACGTCGCGGGCGACACCGATGCCGTACATGCCGGCGTCGAGCTGTTCCACAGCGACGACCCGGGCCAGCCGTGCGGGATGATCGTCAATGCGGCGGCCGCGCCCGCCGGCGGCGTCGATGCGCTCGTCGAGATCAAGCTGGCCGCGCTCGACAGCGGCAGCGTGCACGTCGGCTCGGCCGACGGCCCGGCGCTCGCGTTCGACGCGCTGCCGTACGCATGGCCGACCGAAGCCTGACGCACTGACAACCTGTTCGGGCGACGGCCCGCGAGCGGCCGCCGTCCGACGTTTCCTGCGAGAGATTCGCCCGATGTGTCTGATTGCCTTCGACTGGCAGCCCGATGCCGCCGCCGGTCCCGTCTTTACGCTGACCGCCAATCGCGACGAGTTCTTTCGCCGCACGAGCGCGCCGCTTTCGTGGTGGGAGGACGTGCCGGGCGTACTGGCCGGCCGCGACCTCGAAGCGGGCGGCACCTGGCTCGGCGTATCGCGCGACGGCCGCTTCGCGGCGCTGACCAATTATCGCGCGCCGTTCGACATCCGCGCGGGTGCGCCGACCCGCGGCAAGCTCGTGTCCGATTTCCTCGGCGGCCCGTCCGTCGCGCCGCTCGACTACCTCGCACAGCTCGCCGAGCACGCGGCCGTGTACAACGGCTTCAACCTGCTCGTCGGCGACTGGAAGCGGCGCGAGCTTGCGTGGTTCTGCAACCGTGCGGCCGAAGGCGAAAGCGGCACGGCCGCACCCGTCGCGGTCCCGGCCGGCGTGCATGCGCTGTCGAATGCGCGGCTCGACACGCCCTGGCCGAAGGTGGTGCGCAAGCGCGCGGAACTCGGCACGCTGCTGACCGACAATCCGCTGCCGCCGCTCGACGACCTGATCGCGCTGATGCGCGACCCGCACGTCGCCGACGACGATGCGCTGCCGCACACCGGCATTCCGATCGAGCGCGAACGCGCGCTGTCGGCCGCGTTCATCGAGACGCCCGAATACGGCACGCGCGGCACGACCGCGCTGCGCGTCACGATGAAGGAAGGCGTGCGGCTGACGGTCGAAATCAAGGAGCGCTGCGACGACGACGGCTCGCACCGCACCGTGCGCCCCGGCACGTTCGAGCGCGCGTTCACGTTCGACATCGACGCGACCGCGCCGCGCTGACACGCGCGGCGCCCGCTCATGGCGTCACGGCGCGCGCGTCATCTCGACGTGCCGCACGCCCGCTTCGACGAACGGCGCGCCGGCCGCCGCGAAGCCGTGCCGCAGATAGAACGGCACGGCCGATTCCTGCGCATAGAGCCGCACGAGCGGCTCGCCGCGACGCCGCGCGGCGTCCAGCAGCGCACTCAGCACCGCCGACCCGACGCCCTGCCCGCGCGCATCGGCCAGCACCGCGACGCGGCCGATCGTCCCCGACGGCAGCAGCCGGCCCGTCGCGACTGCGCGGCGCGCGCCGGTCGCCGCATCGATCCGGTAAGCAACCGCGTGGAACGCCAGCAGATCGTCGTCGTCAAGTTCCCATTCGGGCGGAATGCGCTGCTCGCGCACGAACACCGCGTCGCGGATGCGCGCGGCATCGCCGCCCAGCGTCGCCCAGTCGCCCGTTTCCACCATGCCGTCCGTCATCGCTGCCTCCACGCGGCACCGCGGCCGCCCGCCGTCACGCGTCGTCGTCGAACGCGGCCTTCAGCGCCGCCACCGCATCGGCATGCGCGGCCCGCACTTCGGGCACGTAGCCGCCCATCTTGAAGAATTCGTGAATCATGCCCGGATAGCGGACCAGCGTGACCGCATTGCCGGCCGCGCGCAGTTTGTCCGCGTAGGCGGCGCCCTCGTCGCTCAGCGGATCGTACTCGGCCGTCGCGATCCACGCGGGCGCGACGCCCGCGAACGACGGCGCGCCGCGCGTGCCGTCGAGCGGCGCGAAGCGCCAGTCGTCGCGGTCCGCCGGATCGCGCACGTATTGCGAGAAAAACCACTGGATCGTGTCCTGCGACAGCAGGTAGCCGTTCGCGAGCCGCGCATGCGATTCGGTGTCCTGGTAGCCCGTCACGCCCGGATAGATCAGCATCTGCAGCGCAAGATCGATGCCCGCGTCGCGCGCGAGCACCGCGCACACCGTCGCGAGCGTGCCGCCCGCGCTGTCGCCGCCGACCGCGAGCCGCGCCGCGTCGATGCCGAACGCGGCCGCTTCGCGGTGCAGCCAGCGCAATGCATCGTCGGCATCGTTGACCGCGGTCGGGAACCGGTGCTCGGGCGCGAGCCGGTAGCCGACCGACAGCACCGCGCACTGCGCGTCGCGCGCGAACATCCGGCACAGCGCGTCGTGCGTGTCGATGCTGCCGACCGTGAAGCCGCCGCCGTGGTAGTACACCAGCGCCGGCAGCGGTTCGGCGAGGCTCGGTTCGACCGGGACGTACAGGCGCGCACCGATCGAGCTGCCGTCGCGCGTCGGCACGACGCATGCCTCGACCGAATGCATCGGCGCGGGCGGTACGTCGAGGATCGGCGCGCTCCGTTCGTACGCGGCGCGGGCCTGCTGCGGCGTCTGATGATGATAGGACGGGCGTTTCGCGCGCTCGACCATGTCGAGCACCTGGGCGATCTTCGGATTCAGCGGCATCGATCAAAACGGCGCCTGCGCGACGCCGTGAAAGGACAAGCGCAACATGATGCCACGGTGGAAACGGCCCCGCTCGGATCGAGACGGGGCCGTGGATGCGCGCGCCTACGCGTCGCTCGGGCCGGGCTGTGCGTCCGGCGCGGTGCGCGTGCGCTGCCGCTTGATGTCGCGGCCGACTGCGATGCGCCGCATGTACTTGAACGTGCCGAGCGCCTTCGCGACGAAGTTGCCGTCGCTGTCGCGCACCTCGCCCTCGCAATAGGCCATCGTCGTCGAGCGGTGCATCACGCGGCCGTATGCGCGCAGTTCGCCGCGCCCCGGCTGCATGAAGTTCACCTTCATCTCGACCGTGACAACGCCGACGCCGTCGTCGGTCAGGCTGCGCGCGGCCATCGCGAGCGCGATGTCCGACAGCGTCATCGTCACGCCGCCGTGCGCGATGCTCCACGTGTTCATGTGCCGCTGGTCGAGCGACAGCGCGATCTCGCTCGCGCCGTCCTTCGCGGATACGAGCCGCACGCCGAGCAGGTCGACGAACGGGCTTTCGATCGACGGGATGTCCGTCCCGGATGCCGCGTCGCTCATCGTGCGCTGTCGACGAGATAGTCGAGGCACTGGCGCCCTTCGACCACGGCCACGACGAACTTCTTCACTTCCTGGTGAACCGGGTGCACCTGGTACGCGTCGAGCGCGGCCTGGTCCGTGAAATCGGACACGAGCACGACGTCGCAGGTCGCTTCGAGGCCCGGCGTCGCGATGCCGACGTCGAGCTGCAGGATGCCCGGCACGATGTCGCGGCAGCCTTCGAGCTTTTCCTTCAGGCGGAGTGCGTTCTGGGCGCGCGTCGCGCCTTCTGCCGACTCCTTCAGTTTCCACATGACGATATGTCTGATCACTTCGTGTGCTCCAGTTCGTGTTGATTCGTCGTTCCGGCTGAAACCGCTGCCGGTCATGCATGTTCCGCCGCCCCGCCGTTCGCTCGCGCACACAGCAAACGCAGACGCGCTCGGCAAGCAGGAATCGAAACGGACATCATTCCACAGCTGCGGCGACGATGCCCGCATTTTTCTCCGCGCCGTTTGCGAACGTCGGCGGCAAGCGTACCAAACTTGCCGGCTCCACGACGATATCCCGGAGATTCACGCGCGCGGCAGCACACCGCCGCCGCGATTCACTTGATCAGGCCCAGCACATCGCGAAAACGCGGATGCCGGCTGGACTCCAGCCATTCGAATCCGAGCATCTCGACCGTCGCGATCTGCACGCCGGCGGCCCCGAGCCGGGCGATCCCCGCGTCGCGGTCGAAGGTCCGGCGCGACCCGACGGCATCGCTGACCACCGTGACCTTGCGGCCGCTGCGCAACAGGCCGAACGCAGTCTGCAATACGCACACGTGCGCCTCGCAGCCGGCGACGACGACCGTGTTGCGCGCGGCCGGCAACGCATCGACCAGACCGTCCGCACACGCGTCGAAATGGTCCTTGACGACGGTGTCCGAGCACAGATCCTTGATGTCCGGCACGTTCCTGCCGAGCTGGAGCGGGCTCTGCTCGGTACCGACGACCGGCACCCCGACCAGCTGCGCAATCCGGGCCAGTCGAACGGCCTGTGCGACGACGGACGGCCCTTCGTGAATCACCGGCATCAGCCGCGTCTGAAAATCGACCAATACGAGTACCGAATCGTCGGACACGTGCAGCACAGCGCATTCTCCTGATTGACGAAAGCAGGCTCCAGCCTACCAAAGTTGCCGACGCCCGATGGCACGACCGCGCGAATCGAGAACGGGAATCGCCAGCCGCTCGGACAAGAGGAACGACAATTGCTCGCAAAATCCCATGCCTGGTGTTTTTAGTCGAATCCTCATCGAGAAGACGACGACAATCCGACCACAACGATTCGATTCCGGTTCGACATCAATCGACAATACGCGCCTCGATTGTTTTCAAACCCGTCGATTAAAGCCACTCCCCCCGGACAATTTTGCATCTTTTACCGATCAATCCAGAAATAATTACAAGTCGATTTAACTAAATTATCGCAAACCTATTCAATCGATTATTGACTTCGACTTTATCAGAACTTTAGAATCCCCTACGGCGGCTTACGTTTCATTTTCCATGCCGCCCGCTCGCCGGCACTGCGCCGGGATGCCTGCAGAGCAGTCTTTGATGCCTCATCGGGGCGGCATTTCCTTTTGTTTTAAATTTCGGCAATTTAATCGCTCGCCGGTTATTTCCCGTCGAATTCGCCCCGCATGACGTCCGGATTAATTCCGAATTCATCCGAATGCCGCGACACCGGAACAAGCAGACCGAGCCTCCGCTCATTCGAGAATTCTCATAAAAATCGCCAGTCATCAGGAGGGACGTGACATGCATCGCCTTGCGAAATCACTGTGTGCGGGAATCGTCTGCGCCGGCCTGCTCGCGGCCTGCAACGACGACGACATCGCACCGTCCAACCCGCCGTCGAACCAGGCCGCGCTGTCGTTCCGCATGGACACCGGCGGCCAGATCAACGCGTTCTACCGCCAGGACAAGGTCGCCGCCCACCTGCTGGTGCGCTCGTCGACGAAGCCGCGCCTGCTCGTCGTGTTCCCCGCCGGCAACAGCGGCACGGGACTGTGGTTCGACGACACCGCCCAGCCGGTGAACTGGAGCCTCGACACGCCGCCCTCCGCGCTGTCGGCGCCCGACACGCACGGCCGGCCGCTGTACGGCATCGGCGCCGACGTGTCGGTGGACACCGACACGCTGACGATCCGCCAGAGCCTGCTCAGCAGCGTGCGCTTCCTGCGCGACTTCAACGGCGGCGCGACGATTCCGCCGGACATCGTCACCGTGCCGACACTGCAGGGCAGCACCGCGCAATGGCAGCGCGACCGCATCGACGGCGCGCCCGGCTATGCGCTGCGCATCACGCTGCGCGACGGCGGCAGCATCGCGCCGGCCGCGGGCGGCAAGCTCGTGCTGCGCGCGCCGGCCGGCGCGCATACGCTGAAGCTGCACGTCGACGCGCTGTCGGGCGAAACGCCGCTGTCGCCGATCACGCGCGCCGACCTGCTCGCGCCGTCGGTGAACCCCGATCCGGTCAGCCAGAACGTGCTCGAATTCCTGAGCTTCCACGACAAGCTGCTGGCCGGCTCGTGGCAGTACGACACCTACTTCGGCCGCGACACGCTGATCTCGGTGCGCATGCTGCTGCCCGTGCTCGAACCCGCGGCGATCGAGGCCGGCCTGTCGTCGGTGCTGGGCCGCCTGTCGGACGACGGCAAGGTCGCGCACGAGGAAGGCATCGGCGAATTCGCGCTGATCGACAACCGGAAGAACGGGCGGCCGAACGATCCGTCGCCGACCTACGACTACAAGATGATCGACGGCGACTACCTGCTCGCGCCGATCGCCGCAGCGTGGCTGATCGACGACCCGCGCGGCCAGGCGCGCGCCGCCGCATATCTCGCGCAGCGCGGCAGCGACGGGCAGACCAACGGCAGCCGCCTCGTCGTGAACCTGCTGCATGTCGCGAGCACCGCGAAACCGTTCGCGCAGCAGCCGTCGGTCGCGAACCTGATCCATCTGCGGCCCGGCGAGATCGTCGGCAACTGGCGCGACAGCACCGACGGGCTCGGCGGCGGCGTCTACCCGTACGACGTGAATGCGGTGCTGGTGCCGGCCGCGCTGCGCGCGGCGAACGCGTTCCTCGCGCACGGCCTGCTCGATCCGTATCTGGATGCCGCGCAGCGCGCCGCGCTCGCCGACACGGCGAACGAGGCCGCAGTCTGGGAACAGCAGGCGCCGCCGTTGTTCCAGGTCAGCGTGCCGGCCGCACAGGCGGCGGCCGACGTCTCGGCCTATGCGCCGACCGCCGGCGTGCCGGCCGGCACGGCGCCCGGCGCACCGCTGAGCTTCTACGCGCTGTCGCTCGACCAGCAGGGCCAGCCGATCCCGGTGATGAATTCCGACGGCGGCTTCGCGCTGCTGTTCGGCACGCCGCCCGACGACCAGCTTCAGCGCATCGTCGCCGACGTCACGCGGCCGTTCCCGACCGGGCTCGTGACCGACGTCGGGATGCTGATCGCGAACCCCGCGTATGCGAGCCAGACGCTGTGGCCGAAGTTCACGAGCTCCGCGTATCACGGCACGGTGATCTGGTCGTGGCAGCAGGCGATGTGGGTGGCCGGGCTCGACCGCCAGCTGGGACGCCAGGACCTGTCCGACGCGACGCGCGCGCTGCTCACGCAGGCGCGGCAGACGATCTGGCAGGTGATCTCGAACGGACGCGACATGCGCACGTCCGAGATGTGGACCTGGTCGTACGCCAACGGCCGATACCAGACCGACGCATTCGGCACGCGCAGCGCGGACGCGACCGAAGCCAACGCCGCGCAACTGTGGAGCACCACGTATCTCGCGATCCGCGATCCGCAACTGCGTACCGGCAAGTACTGGTGGCAGGCGTCGCAAGGCATTCGGGACGACGGCATGACAGCCGGCAGCGCGCTTGCGGCGCGATAGCGCGCCCGCGTCGCACCGGCGTGACGCCGCTCAGCGCACCCGCACCACCACCTTGCCGAACGCGCCGCGCTCGAGATGATCGAGCGCGGCCGGCAACTCACTGAACGCATATTCGCGTTCGATCACCGGCGTCAGCTTCAGCCAGTCCACCGCGCGCACCAGATCCTCGAGCGCGCGCCGGTGCGCGACGCCGATCCCCTGCACGGTCGCGCGCCCCGTCAGCAGCGGATACACGGAGGTCGTCAGCGCATCGCCGCCGAGATTACCGATCACCGACACGCGGCCGCCCTGCACCAGCGACGCCAGCGAGCGCCCGAAATTGTCCGCGCCCGCGAGTTCGAGCACGTGATCGGCGCCGCGTCCGCCGGTAAGCGCGCGCACCTCGGCCGCCCAGTCGGGCGTGCGGGTGCGGTTGATCCCGTCGTTCGCGCCGAGCCGTTTCGCGCGCTCGAGCTTCGCGTCGCTGCCCGACACGACGATCACGCGCGCGCCCTGCGCATACGCGATCTGCACCGCGAACAACGCGACGCCGCCCGTGCCGATCACCACCACCGTATCGCCGGGCCGCGTCTTCGACGCTTCCGCGAGCGCATACCAGGCGGTCAGCCCCGCGCAGGTCAGCGTGCTCGCCTGCGCGGCGTCGAGCGTGCGCGGCGCAGCCACCAGCGAATCTTCGCCGAGCACCACGTATTCGGACAGCATGCCGGGCCCCGGCACGCCGAGCGGCACGCTGCCGCGCGGCTGCAGCCCGTCCTGCCAGCCGGTGAAGAAGGTGCTGATCACCGCGTCGCCGGGCGCAAAGCCGCCGACGTCCGCGCCGGTCGCGACGACTTCGCCGCGCATGTCCGAGCCCGGCACCAGCGGAAACGGCACCGCCATCCCCATGCCGTCGCGCAGGATCAGCAGGTCGCGGTAGTTGAGCGCGACCGCGTCGACGCGGACCAGCACGTCGCGCGGGCCCGGCGCCGGCACGGGCGCGCTCGCGAGTTGCAGATGTTGACGACCGAAAGCCGGCGATTGCCAGCGCTGCATGAGGGACGACATGGCGACTCCGATAACGAGCACAGGGGAATCGGCAGGATAATGATTCCTCGATTCATCATGTGGCGCGGTTTTCTCGACCCAAAGTAGACAAAATGGAACCAATCTCGCACGACCGGCTGGCCGGCATCAGCGCATTCGTCGCGGCGGTCGACGCCGGCAGCTTCGCGCAGGCGGCCGCGCGGCTCGGACAGACGCGCTCGGCGGTCGGCAAGGCGATCGGCCGGCTCGAGGCGCGGCTCGGCACGCGGCTGTTCGTGCGCACCACGCGCCGGCTCGCCTTGACCGACGACGGCCACGCGTTCTACGAACGGTGCGCGCAGGCGCTGGAGGAACTCGACGCCGCGCAACACATGCTGGAAGCCGGTCGTCGCGAAGCGGCCGGGCGGCTGCGTGTCAGCGCGCCCGTCGTGTTCGGGCGCCACCATGTGACGCCGCTGCTGCTCGATCTCGCCGACAGGCATCCGCGGCTGCAGGTCGAAGGACATTTCACCGATCGCGTGATCGACTTCGCGGACGAAGGCGTCGATCTCGCCATCCGCAGCGGCGCGCTGCCCGACAGCGATACGCTGATCGCGCGCCCGCTCGGCATGCAGGCGATGGTCGTATGCGCGTCGCCGGCATACCTGCGCACACATGCCGCGCCGCGCGGCACGGCCGATCTCGCCTCGCACCGCTGCATCGTCTATCTGCACGGCGGCCGCGCAAATCCGTGGACGTTGACGGAGCCGGATGGTCGCGTCGTGCAGCCCGCGCTGCCCTATCGGCTCGGCTTCGACGACATCGACAGCCTGATTGCAGCCGCGATGCGCGGTGCGGGGCTGGTGCACGTCCCCGAATGGCTGGTGCGCGATGCGCTGCGTACGGGCGCGCTGGTGCGCGTGCTGGACCACATGGCATCGGCCGGCACGCCGATGCATGTGGTGTGGCCCGCGACGCGGTTTCTGCCCTACAAGCTGCGAGTGGCGATCGATGCGGTACTGGCGGCGCTTCCGCCGCTGCTCGCGCGATAGGCGGCCAGTGTCGGCGCGCGGTGGTGTCACGGCGTCACGCGTTGTCGCCGCTCACTTGCGATGACGCATCAGGTCGCGCAGTGCGTCCAGCGCGGCATACCCGCCGAAGCCGAGCGCGACCGCGAGCCCGGCCCAGATGCCCATCTCTTCGACCCGCGGTTCGGGCCCGGCCGCAGCTCGACGCCCGGCATCGGCCTCGGCAACCTGGGCCTGCCCGGACGACGAGGACGGCCCGTCCCGCGCAAACAGCGTGCCGATCCCGGTGGAAACGACGCCGATCAGCAGGAACACGTTCACGCGCCGGCGCGTGGCAGCGCGTTCCGCCTCGGCCGCATGCTTCGGCATTACTGCCCCGCAGGCCCGGCCTGGTTCAACGCGCAACGAAAGCCCAGGTCGACGCCCCTCTTGTCCGGCTGCTCGCCGCGACGATCGATCACGAGCCGCACGCGGCTGTCCGTTCCGTTGCGCACACTGCGCAACGTGCCCGTCGCAGGCCCGCGCGGATTCGCTTTCGGGCTGTGGCTGTAATAGTCCTTGTCGAACCAGTCGTGCGTCCACTCGCGCCCGTAGCCGAACACGTCCGACATGCCGATGCCGTTGTCGCCATAGGTGCCGACCGGACGGCTGACCGACGGCATCGGGCTCTTGTCCTGCCCCATGCGCACGATGGTGTCGTCGAGGTCCGACAGGCCGTACTTGCCGTCGACGATCGGAATCGCGCTGCTCGGAATGACCCGGAACTCCCCGCGCGACCGCGCCGCGTACTCCCACTGCGCCTCGGTCGGCAGATCCACCGGTGCGTTCAGCTCCTTGCCAAGCCACGTGCAGAAATCGCGGGCCTGCTGCCACGTCACGTCGCCGGCTGGAAAATCGGGGAATCGAAACTGGAATTTGAAACCGGAGTCGGTAAGGATCGGCGGCAAGCGATTGGCGCGCGTGTAGATGTCGTACTCCGCGTACGTGACGCGATGCTTGAGGATCGAATAACCGTCGAGCGTCACGTCGTGCGCCGGCGCCGCGCCTTCGTTGGCCGAATACGGCAGCTTGTCGGCGGATTTCTCCGGACCGAAATCGCCCATCAGGAACGTGCCGCCCTTGACGGGCACCCATTCCGCTGCGATGTGGCGGCGAAACTCGGCGAGTTCGGTTTCGCTCGGTGCCGGCAGCGACCGGAAGTAATCCTGGAGGATCGCGATGGTGTCGTCATGCACCTTGCCAAACGTCCACTGGACGACCTCGCTGATGTGCCACCACACCGCCTTCGGCGGCGACGGCGTCGTGATCTCGCGGATCAGCCGCGCCTTGTCCGGCGGCTCATTCGTGTCGGTCGCCGCCATCGCGGCAGACGACAAAAGCAGTGCACCGCCGATCAGCCAGCGATTCGCGCCGTTCCGAACCGATACCCGTACTTTTCTTCTTGTCAAACCGGCTCTCGCCACGCTGTCGCTCCGTGAAGCCTCTCTCGGGCGACATGATACCGTCCGCCGCGCTTGCCCCCCGCAAACCGTGGCGCGTTGCCTGTCAAGCGAACTCGCGCGAACGATTCGCTCCCGGCTCGTCACGGTTTCCCGACCGGTTCCTCACCGCGCCACCACCCGATTCCGCCCCTCCCGCTTCGCCTGATACAGCCGCTCGTCGACCGCCCGCAGCAACGCATCGACCGTACTCCCGTCGACGCCATACTGCGCAACGCCGACGCTGACCGTCACCTGCACGCGCTTGAAATCGAGCCCGAACGGCGAACTCGCGATCGACGAACGCACCCGTTCGGCCGTCATCCGCGCGCCTTCGAGCGGCATCTCCGGCAACAGCGCCATGAACTCCTCGCCGCCGACCCGCGCGAGCCCGCCCGCGGGCCGGATCGCGTCGAGGCACTGGCGCACGACGCCGCGCAACACCTCGTCGCCGATCTGATGCCCGTACGCATCGTTGATGTTCTTGAAGTTGTCGAGATCGAGCGCGAGCAGGCAGAACGGCGTGCCGTCGCGTTCCGCGCGCACGATCTCGCGCTCGACCTGTGCGATGAACTGACGCCGGTTCGATGCGCCCGTCATCGGGTCGGTCGCGGCCATGTATTCGAGCTTCTGGTTCGTGCGGCGCAGTTCATGCAGCGCGCTCTCGGTGCGCGCCATCGATTCCGACAGCCGGCTCATCAGGTCTTCCTGGCTGTAGATCGCGGAGAACGAGCGCGTCGTCTGCAGCGCCTGCACGACGCCATAGCTGAGCAGGAAGAAGCCGCCCGCGAAGATCGCATGCGCGAGCCACCACATGTGATTCCACGGCTTGCCGAGAATGAACGCGAGCGACGACAGCGCGAACGCCATGATCGACACGCCGTAGATCACCATCAGCGGCGAACGGATCCGGCGCGCGAGCAGCACGCCGACGTTCAGCAGCGAGAACACCAGCGCGCCGCCCTCCATCGACAGCCGCGTGCCCAGCGCGCCCGCCACCGGCGAATACGCGAGGTACGCGACCGCGACATCGACGAGCGCGAAGAACACGATCCACGGCAGCCACGTGCGGGCACTCGTGCGTTTCTCGACACGATCCGACGGCCGCGAATACGACATCAACCCGATCAGCAGCAGGATCGACATCACGAGCCGCGACGCGGGCCCGTACAGCAGGAACAGCCAGATGTTGTGATGCGCCATCCCGGTGAACATGCCGTGCAGCGCATAGATCATCGCGAAGCCGAGAAAGCCGAGCGTCAGCCAGCGCAGCAGCGGCTCGCCGGACGACCGGTAGCAGATCCACGTCACGTACGTGACGAACGCGCCCTCGAGCGTCGCGGCCGCGATCGCGATTTCATGGAAGGCGTGACTCTCGAAAGTCAGGCGCGGGTCGCCGAAGAACCACAGATAGGCGATCAGATAGGCCGGCAGCAGCGCGAATCCGACCAGCAGGCATTTTGCGTAAAGCCGCGCGGCTGCGCTGACGACGCGCGGCGGTTCCCCGGCTGCATAAGTCGTGCTCAATTCGGTCCCCGATCGATCTGCTGCGTGGTTCCGGTGCCGGGACGCGCGACGCGTCGCCGGTGCCGGCGAGCGGATACGCATCGCGCGCGCCGGCGCGATGCGCGCCGGCCGTCCCGCCGAAAGGCAAACGTCAGAGCAAGTATAGGTGCGGCAACTCGTTTGACAAGTCAGGGGAAACGGCATGGCCGAATGGACGCCGATTGCCTACCGACCGTCTCGAATGACAGCCCCATCGGTCGTTCGCATGCGCATCGCGGCCGCAGGCTTCGCCGACCCGAAGCCGCGGCCGCCGCCCGGCAAATATCAGACGATTTCGAACAGCCCGGCCGCGCCCTGCCCGCCGCCGATGCACATCGTGACGACCGCGTATTTGACGCCGCGCCGCTTGCCTTCGATCAGCGCGTGGCCGGTCAGGCGCGCGCCCGACACGCCGTAGGGATGGCCGACCGCAATCGCGCCGCCGTTCACGTTCAGGCGATCCTCAGGAATCCCCAGCGTGTCGCGGCAGTACAGCACCTGCACCGCGAACGCTTCGTTCAGCTCCCACAGACCGATGTCGTCGACTTTCAGGCCGGCCCGCTTCAGCAGCTTCGGCACCGCGAACACCGGGCCGATCCCCATCTCGTCCGGTTCGCAGCCGGCCACCGCGAAGCCGCGGAACACGCCGAGCGGCTGCAGCCCTTCGCGCTGCGCGAGATCCGCGTTCATCACCACGCACGCGGCGGCGCCGTCGGAGAACTGGCTCGCGTTGCCCGCGGTGATCACGCCGCCCGGCACGGCCGAACGGATCTTCGACACGCCTTCGAGCGTCGTGTCGGGCCGGATGCCCTCGTCGGCCGATACCGTCACTTCCTTCGTAAACAGGCGGCCGGTCGCCTTGTCGGCGATGCCGGCGCGCACGGTAATCGGCACGATCTCGTCGCGGAACAGCCCGGCCTCCTGTGCAGCCGCGGCCTTCAGTTGCGAACTCACGCCATACTCGTCCTGCCGCTCCTTCGAGATGCCGTAGCGCTTCGCGACGTTCTCGGCGGTCTGCAGCATGTTCCAGTAGATCTCGGGCTTGTGTTCGAGCAGCCAGCCTTCGTGCACCATGTGCCGGTTCATCTCGTTCTGCACGCACGAGATCGATTCGACGCCGCCGGCGACATACACGTCGCCCTCGCCCGCGACGATCCGCTGCGCGGCCAGCGCGATCGTCTGCAACCCCGACGAACAGAAACGGTTCACCGTCATTCCCGGCACGGTCACCGGCAGCCCCGCGCGCAGCGCGATCTGCCGCGCGATGTTGGCGCCGGTCGCGCCTTCGGGATTCGCGCAGCCCATGATCACGTCCTCGGCGCGGGCCGGATCGAGCTTCGCGCGTTCGAGCGCGGCCGCGACCACGTGGCCGCCGAGCGTCGCGCCATGCGTCATGTTGAATGCGCCGCGCCACGATTTCGCGAGCGGCGTGCGTGCGGTCGAAACGATTACGGCTTCGGTCATGCGAGTCTCCTTCGGTCCTGCTTCATGTCCTGAATCGAACGGGAATGCGCTACGCCGTCGGGCGCGCGCCCGCGGACGTCACATGCGCGACGCCCGCCGCCTGCATCTGCTGCCATGCGTGCGCGAGCGACCCGTTGAGGTCGATCGCCCGGCACGCATCGTTGATTACCGCGGCTTCGAAGCCCGCCGCGCGCGCGTCGAGCGCCGACCATGCGACGCAATAGTCGGTCGCGAGCCCGCAGCACCACACGCGCTTCGCGCCGATCTCGCGCAGATAGCCGGCGAGCCCGGTGCGCGTCGTGCGGTCGGCTTCGACGAACGCGGAATAGCTGTCGACCTGCGCGTCGCAGCCCTTGCGGATCACGAGCTGCGCATGCGGGATGTCGAGGTCGCGATGCAGCGCCGCGCCGTCGGTGTCCTGCACGCAGTGCACGGGCCACAGCACCTGTTCGCCGTACGGCAGTGCGAGCGTCGAGAACGGCTCGCGCCCCGGATGGTTCGCGGCGAACGACACGTGGTCGCGCGGATGCCAGTCCTGCGTCACCACGACCCGGTCGAAGCGCTGCGCGAGCGCGTTGATCACGGGCACGACCGCGTCGCCGTCCGCCACCGCGAGCGCGCCGCCCGGCATGAAGTCGTACTGCACGTCGATCACGAGCAGCACGTCGTCGGTGCGTTTCATTGCGTGTCTCCTTGCAAGGCCGGTCGCGCGATCGCGCGGCCCGGCGTCAGCCGTTGAACCCGCGCCCGGCCTTCGCGAGCTCGGCGATCGACGGCGCGAGCTGCCACGCGTCGCCGTTCCGCGCAGCCGCATAGCGGCGAATCGCGCGCTCGACGTTGTACAGGCCGACCGTGTCCGCGTACAGCATCGGGCCGCCGCGCCACAGCGGGAAGCCATAGCCGGTCAGATAGACCATGTCGATGTCGGACGCCTTCGACGCGATCTTCTCCTCGAGGATCTTCGCGCCTTCGTTGACGAGCGCGAACACGAGCCGCTCGACGATTTCGTCGTCGCCGATCCTGCGCCGCTCGATGCCGCGCTCCTTCGAATACGCGACGACCATTTCGTCCACCAGCGCCGAGGGCCTGGCCTTGCGATCGCCCGGCACGTAGTCGTACCAGCCGGCGCCCGTCTTCTGGCCGAAGCGGCCCTGCTCGCACAGCCGGTCGGCGATCTTCGAATAATGGAGATCGGGCTTCTCGACATAGCGGCGCTTGCGGATCGCCCAGCCGATGTCGTTGCCCGCGAGGTCGCTCATCCGGAACGGGCCCATCGCGAAGCCGAACTTCTCGATCGCGCGATCGACCTGCGCGGGCAGCGCGCCTTCCTCCAGCATGAACAGCGCCTGGCGGATGTACTGCTCGATCATCCGGTTGCCGATGAAGCCGTCGCACACGCCGGACACGACCGCCGTCTTGCGGATCTTCTTCGCGACCGCCATCACCGTCGCGAGCACGTCCTTCGCGGTCTGCGCGCCGCGCACGACCTCGAGCAGCTTCATCACGTTCGCCGGGCTGAAGAAATGCATGCCGACCACGTCCTGCGGACGCTTCGTGAACGCGGCGATCTTGTCGACGTCGAGCGTCGACGTGTTCGACGCGAGGATCGCGCCGGGCTTCGCAACTTCGTCGAGCTTGCGGAACACCTGTTCCTTCACGCCGAGCTCCTCGAACACGGCCTCGATGATCAGGTCCGCGTCCTTCAGGTCGTCGTAGGACAGCGTCGGCGCGATCAGCGCCATGCGCGCATCGAGCTTCTCCTGCGTGAGCTTGCCCTTCTTCACCTGCGCGTCGTAGTTCTTGCGGATCGTCGCCAGCCCGCGGTCGAGCGCGTCCTGCTTCGTTTCGAGCAGCGTGACGGGCAGCCCCGCGTTGACGAAGTTCATCGCGATCCCGCCGCCCATCGTGCCCGCGCCGATCACCGCGATGCGGCGGATCTCGCGCAGCGGCGTATCGGCCGGCACGTCGGGAATCTTGCTCGCCGCGCGCTCGCCGAAGAACGCGTGCCGCAGCGCGCGGCTTTCCGGCGTCATCATCAGCGCGACGAAGCCGTCGCGCTCCGCGATGCTGCCCTTGTCGAAGCCGTGCAGCACGCCCGCCTCGATCGCGTCGATGCACTTGTGCGGCGCGGGGAAATTCGGCGCGGCGGCCTTCGCGGAATTGCGCGCGAACTGGATGAAGCCCGCGGCGTTCTCGTGCACGATCTTGCGGTCGCGCACGCGCGGATGCGGCCCCGGCTGCGCACCGACCTTGCGCGCGAACGCGACGGCCGCGTCGAGCAGGTCGCCGTCGGCCATCTCGTCGAACAGCCCGCTTTTCGCGAGCTGCTCCGATTGCACCGGCGCGCCCGACACGATCATGTTCAGGGCCGTTTCGAGCCCGACCGCGCGCGGCAGGCGCTGCGTGCCGCCCGCCCCCGGCAGCAGCCCGAGCTTCACCTCGGGCAGCGCGACCTGCGCGCCGGGCGCCGCGACGCGATAGTGCGCGCCGAGCGCGAGTTCGAGGCCGCCGCCCATCACGACGCTGTGCAGCGCCGCGACGACCGGCTTCGCGCTGGCTTCCACCGCGCGGATCACGGTATGCAGCGTCGGCTCCTGCAGCGCCTTCGGCGTATTGAATTCGGTGATGTCGGCGCCGCCCGAGAACGCGCGGCCCGCGCCCGTCAGCACGATCGCCGTGACCGACGGATCCTGCGCGGCGCGCTCGAGCGCGTCCATGACGCCGAGCCGGGTCGACAGGCCGAGCCCGTTGACGGGCGGATTGTTGAGCGTGATGACGGCCACGCCGTCGCGAGTCGAGTAATCCACTGCCATCTGCCTGCCTCCATGCATCGCGCGCCGGGGTGGCTGCGCTTCATTGTGCGCGGTCGAACGGCCGCATGTCCGGATCGAACGGAGGCAGCATACAACGAAAAAGCACGGTCGTTCAATTTGATTTTTTCCCGATCCGGGGGCCGGATCGGGCGACCGCGCGCAGCGGAAACCGGCGCTACGACTCGCAGACCGCGGTCGGCAGCACGTAGTCGCGGAAGGTCTCGCGCAGCTTCAGCTTCTGCAGCTTGCCGGTCGCGGTGTGCGGCAGCGATTCGACGAACACGACGTCGTCCGGAATCCACCATTTCGCGACCTTGCCTTCGTAGAACGCGAGCAACGCGTCGCGGCTCAGGTTCGCGCCGTCGCGCGGCACCACGACGAGCAGCGGGCGTTCGGTCCATTTCGGGTGCGCGCACGCGATGCAGGCGGCCTCGGCGACGCCCGGATGCGCGATCGCGACGTTCTCGATATCGATCGAGCTGATCCATTCGCCGCCCGACTTGATCACGTCCTTGCTGCGGTCGGTGATCTGCAGGAAGCCGTCGGGATCGATCGTCGCGACGTCGCCGGTCGGGAACCAGCCGTCCGCGAGCGGCGATTCGTCGCTGCGGAAGTAGTGGTCGATCACCCACGGCCCGCGCACCTGCAGTTCGCCGAACGCGACGCCGTCCCACGGCAGCTCGTGCCCGTCCTCGCCGACGATCCGCATGTCGACGCCGCAGATCACGCGCCCCTGTTTCTCGAGCAGCCGGCGCTGCGCGTCGAGCGGACGCTGCGACTGCGCCCAGTTGAGCTTCGCGAGCGTGCCGAGGGGCGACAGCTCGGTCATTCCCCACGCATGGATCACGCGCACGCCGTATTCGTCCTCGAACGTGCGCAGCATCGCGGGCGGGCACGCGGAGCCGCCGATCACCGTGCGGTTCAGCGTCGAGAAGCGCACGCCGGCCTCGCGCATGTAGTTCAGCAGCCCGAGCCACACGGTCGGCACGCCCGCGGAGAACGTCACGCGTTCGGCCTCCATCAGTTCGTACAGCGATTTCCCGTCGAGATCCTTGCCGGGCAGCACGAGCTTGCCGCCGGTGAGCGGCACCGCATACGGCAGCCCCCACGCGTTGACGTGGAACATCGGCACGACCGGCAGCACCGCATCCATCGCGGACAGGTTCATCGCGTCGGGCAGCGCGGCGCCGTAAGCGTGCAGCACCGTCGAGCGATGCGAGTACAGCACGCCCTTCGGATTGCCGGTCGTGCCCGACGTATAGCAGAGCCCCGACGCCTGCTGCTCGTCGAGGCGCGGCCAGTCGTAGCGGCCGTCCTCGGCGTCGACGAGCGTCTCGTAGCACAGGGTCGGCGTCGCGCCGGACGGCAGGTGCGCGGCGTCGGTCATCGCGATCCAGCCCTTCACCTGTGGGCACTGCGGCGCGATCAGGTCGACCAGCGGCGCGAAATTGAGGTCGAACAGCACATAGCGGTCTTCCGCGTGATTGACGATGAACGCGATTTGCTCGGGAAACAGCCGCGGATTGATCGTGTGGCACACGGCGCCCATCCCGCCGATCGCGTAATACGCTTCCAGATGGCGATAGCCGTTCCAGGCCAGCGTGCCGACGCGGTCGCCCGATTCGACGCCGAGCCGCGCGAGCGCCTGGGCGAGCTGCTTCGCGCGGCGTTCGCAATCGCGATACGTGTAGCGATGCAGGTCGCCTTCCACGCGCCTCGACACGATCTCCGTATCGCCTGCGTGACGCGCGGCATGCGCGATCAGCGAGGACACCAGCAGCGGCATATCCATCATCTGGCCCAGCAACGGCTTACCCATCGTCTTGTTCTCCCTGAAGGACGCGAATCGGTGCACAGCCTCGAACCGGCGGCGCCCGTCGACGGCCCGGACGGGCGTGGCGCAGCGCGCGCGAGCCGCCATGCGGGCGGCGCGGCGCCGCCTTACAATATCGGCTTACCCAGAGGCGCTCAACATGTCGTTTTCCCGAAGCGCAGCCGACCCGGCTGACACTCTCCCCGACCTCGCCGCCACGCTCGGCGCGCCCGCCGACGGCGCGTTCGTCCGGCTCGGCGACGCGTTCCATACGCGCCTGCCGGCCGCGCCGCTGCCCGCGCCGTACGTGGTCGGCTTTTCCGACGAAGTCGCACGGCTGCTCGGCCTGCCCGCGTCGCTCGCCGCGCAGCCCGGCTTCGCCGAGCTGTTCGCCGGCAATCCGACGCGCGACTGGCCCGCTCACGCGCTGCCGTACGCGTCGGTGTACTCGGGCCACCAGTTCGGCGTGTGGGCCGGCCAGCTCGGCGACGGCCGCGCGCTGACGGTCGGCGAGTTGGCCGGCGTCGACGGCCGCCGCTACGAGCTGCAGTTGAAGGGCGGCGGCCGCACGCCGTACTCGCGCATGGGCGACGGCCGCGCGGTGCTGCGCTCGTCGATCCGCGAATTCCTGTGCTCGGAAGCGATGCATCACCTCGGCATCCCGACCACGCGCGCGCTGACGGTGATCGGCTCCGACCAGCCGGTGATCCGCGAGGAAATCGAGACGTCGGCCGTCGTCACGCGCGTGTCCGAGAGCTTCGTGCGCTTCGGTCACTTCGAGCACTTCTTCTCGAACGATCGCCCCGACCTGCTGCGCCAGCTCGCCGATCACGTGATCGAGCGCTTCTATCCCGAGTGCCGCGACGCCGACGATCCGTATCTCGCGCTGCTCGAAACCGCGACGCTGCGCACGGCCGACCTCGTCGCGCAATGGCAGGCCGTCGGCTTCTGCCACGGCGTGATGAACACCGACAACATGTCGATCCTCGGCCTGACGATCGACTACGGCCCGTTCGGCTTCGTCGACGCATTCGACGCGAACCACATCTGCAACCACTCGGACACGAGCGGCCGCTACGCGTACCGGATGCAGCCGCGCATCGCGCACTGGAACTGCTACTGCCTCGCGCAGGCGCTGCTGCCGCTGATCGGGCTGCAGCACGGCATCGCCGACGACGATGCGCGCGCCGAACGCGCGGTCGAGGATGCGCAGGCCGTGCTCGCGAAATTCCCGGAACGCTTCGGCCCCGCGCTCGAACGCGCGATGCGCGCGAAGCTCGGCCTCGAACTCGAACGCGACAACGATGCGGCGCTCGCGAACCAGCTGCTCGAGACGATGCATGCGAGCCACGCGGACTTCACGCTGACGTTCCGCCGCCTCGCGCAATTGTCGAAGCACGACGCGAGCCGCGACGCGCCGGTGCGCGACCTGTTCGTCGATCGCGACGCGTTCGATGCCTGGGCGAACCTCTACCGCGCGCGACTGTCCGACGAAACGCGCGACGACGCCGCGCGCGCCGCCGCGATGAATCGCGTGAACCCGAAATACGTGCTGCGCAACCATCTGGCCGAAGTCGCGATCCGGCGCGCGAAGGAAAAGGATTTTTCCGAAGTCGAGCGGCTCGCGCAGGTGCTGCGCCGCCCGTTCGACGAACAGCCGGAGCACGAATCGTACGCGGCGCTGCCGCCCGACTGGGCCGGCTCGCTCGAAGTGAGCTGCTCGTCGTAACCCGCGCATCTCGACCGACCGATCAGGAGAACCCCACATGTCCCACGATTCCGACGACAAGACCTTCCCGTACCGGAAGGACGACGCCGAGCTGCGCCGCCGCCTCACGCCGCTGCAGTACGAGGTCACGCAGCATGCGGCGACCGAGCGCGCGTTCACCGGCGAATACACCGACACCGAAGACGCCGGCATCTACCGCTGCGTCGTCTGCAGCACGCCGCTGTTCGAGTCCGGCGCGAAATTCCACTCGGGCTGCGGCTGGCCCAGCTACTTCAAGCCGCTGAACGGCGAGGTGATCGACGAGCGGCTCGACCGCTCGCACGGGATGGTGCGCGTCGAGGTCCGCTGCAACCATTGCGGCGCGCATCTCGGCCACGTGTTCGAGGACGGCCCGCGCGACAAGACCGGTTTGCGGTACTGCATCAATTCGGCTGCGTTAAACTTCGAGTCCCGACCCGAAAACGAATGAGCGGCGCCGGGCGGATCGATGGGGCGACCCTCGCGGGGCGACCTTCGCGGCGCGGCCCCCGCGGCTTGCCGCGATCCGCCCCGGCGGCGCCCGGCGGGTCCCTACAACGGTGAAAGGCCGGCCTTTCACGCAGCTGCGAGCGCCATGAAATTCCTGTTCGATCTGTTTCCGATCATCCTGTTTTTCGCCGCCTTCAAGGTCTGGGGCATCTTCACCGCCACCGCCGTCGCGATCGCCGCGACACTGGCCCAGGTCGCCTGGGTCGCCTTCCGGCACCGGAAGGTCGACACGATGCTGTGGGTCAGCCTCGGCGTGATCGTCGTCTTCGGTGGCGCCACCCTCGTCCTGCACGACGAGAAATTCATTCAATGGAAACCGACTGTGCTGTACTGGCTGTTTGCGATCGGGCTGCTCGCCGCGCGCTATGCGTTCGGCAACAACCTGATCGAGAAGATGATGGGCAAGCAGCTGACGCTGCCGCATCCCGTGTGGGACAAGCTCAACGTTGCGTGGGCGCTGTTCTTCGCCGTGCTCGGCGTGGCGAACCTGTACGTGGTGCACAACTTCACCGAATCGCAATGGGTGAACTTCAAGCTGTTCGGCACGACGGGCGCGATGGTGGTGTTCATCATCCTGCAGAGCCTGTGGCTCACGAAGTACCTGAAGGACGAATGACATGACGGACGCTTTTCTCGATGCGTCGCCCGACGCGCGCATCGCGCTGATCGAGGCGCGCCTGACCGCCGCGCTGTCGCCTGCCTCGCTCGCGGTGCGCGACGACAGCGCGCAGCACGCGGGCCACGCCGGCGCCGCGGCGGGCGGCCACTATACGGTCACGATCGTGTCGGCCGCGTTCGCCGGCAAGCCGCGCGTCGCGCGGCACCGGCTGGTGTATGATGCGCTCGCCGATGCGATGCAGCGCGGCATTCACGCGCTCGCGATCGTGGCTTACACGCCCGAAGAATTCAACGAATCTTCCATCAAGTCTCATTAGGAATTCCCGATGATCCTGAAATCCCCCCGCCTGTGGGTCGCAGCGGCCGCGTTTGCCGCCGCGCCGGCCTTCGCCCAGAACATCGCCGTCGTCAACGGCACGCCGATTCCGAAGTCGCGCGCCGACGCGATGGTCGCGCAGCTCGTCCAACAAGGCCAGACCGACAGCCCGCAACTGCAGCAGGCCGTGCGTCAGGAACTCGTGAACCGCGAAATCCTGATGCAGGAAGCGGTCCGCCGCGGCATCCCGAACCGGGCCGACGTGAAGGCGCAGGTCGCCGTCGCGCAGCAGACCGTCGTGCTGCGCGCGATGATCGAGGACTTCCTGAAGAAGAACCAGCCGACCGACGCCGAAGTGAAGGCGCGCTACGACGATCTCGTGAAGGGCGTCGGCGGCAACCGCGAATATCACCTGCACCACATCCTCGTCGACAACGAGCAGCAGGCGAAGGACCTGATCGCGAAGATCAAGGCCGGTGCGAAGTTCGAGGACCTGGCCAAGCAGTACTCGAAGGATCCGGGTTCGGGCAAGAACGGCGGCGACCTCGACTGGTCGGATCCGAAGGCCTACGTGCCGGAATTCGCGGCGGCCGCGCAGAAGCTGCAGAAGGGCCAGATGACCGACGAGCCGGTGAAAACGCAGTTCGGCTGGCACATCATCCGCGTCGACGACATTCGCGACGTCGCCCCGCCGCCGTTCGACCAGGTGAAGGCGCAGATCGCGCAGCAGCTCGTGCAGCAGAAGCTGCAAGCGTTCGAGGAAGGCCTGCGCCAGCAGGCGAAGATCCAGTAACGCTGACGGCGAACTTCGCCGGTGCAAAGGCCGCCCCTCGGAGCGGCCTTTTTCATTTCGCGCGCGCCGGCGCTGTTCCGGCTGCCGGCTGCGCTTGCATCGCCCTTCCGTCCCGAGGCATCGCCGCGCGCGACGCCCCGCTACGCCTCCACCGCGCCCGCCCGCCTCGGCCGCCCCGTCGCGAACATCTTCGCGAAAAACGCCAGCACCGGCCGCTCGACCAGCCGGTAAGCGCCGGCGCCGATCGCGGCGGCCAGCGCAATCCCGCCCGCGACGATCCAGTCCGCGCCGATCTGCTGCCCCGCACCGTGCTTGAGCGCCGTCGCTATGCCTGCCACGACGAAACCGTGTGTCAGGTAGATCGAATACGACGCGTCGCCGAGAAACACGAGGCCGCGCAAGCCAACCGGCCGCACGCTGTCGATCAGCACCGCGCCCAGCACCAGCATGAACGCGGGGCCGCCGTAAAGCAGCGCGCGCGGCGCATGGCCGACGAACAGTTCCATCGGCGGATTGCCGACCCCGTCCGCACCGGCCAGTGCCGCGCCGAACAGGCCCAGCACACCGACGCTCGCCAGCAACACGCCGGCGCGCCACGTCGCGGCCGATGTCCAGCCCGCGCGAGCGTACGCATACGCAATCGACGCGACGATGCCGAGCAGGAATTCGACGATCAGTTGCGCGCAGGTCAGCGTCGTGACGGAAGTCGGCGCGTCGAGCAGATAGCTGGCCAGGCCGATCGTCAGGAACACGCCCGCGAGAAACGGCAGCAACAGGCGGCGCAGCCCCAGCATGATGGCGGCGGCGAATGCGAGATAAAAGTAGAACTCGTAGCCGAGCGTCCAGCCCTGTTCGAGAAACGGCCGCCAGACGCCGTCCTGGTTCGGCGCGGGCCACAGGAGGTACGAGCAGATCAGGTAATGCAGCGTCGGATGGTGCGTCTTCAGCACGGCGTGCATGCCCCACATCGCGACGAGTGCCGTGGTCCACAGCCAGTACAGCGGGTAGATCCGCAGCGCCCGCCGCCGCAGGAAGCGGCCGGCGGCCGCGCAGCCCGCCGTGTCGCGCCGGTGCGTATGGAAGATGATGAACCCGCTGATCACGAAGAACAGATCGACGCCCGCGTTGCCGATCGCGGCGAAATTGCGCGTATTGATCCACGCGGGCGCGTGATGATAGATCGCCATCGCCGCCGCGAAATGCCAGAACGCGACCAGCAACGCCGCGACGGCCCGCAGGATCTGGATCGAGTGCAGGTGCGCATGCGTGCCGCGCGAACTGCCGCCGTTGCTGTCCGATTCCATCCGGTTGCCTCCGTTCAAGCGAGCAGCGTAGCAAGGGCGGACCGCCGATTCCGTGTGCCGGGTCACCGAAACGCGATCGGACAGTCCCGGCGGCAGGCATCGGCAAACGAACGCAACGACGCGGATGTAAAAAAGCCGCCCCGAAGAGCGGCTTGCGATATTCGGCGCGGCGCGTGCATGCGCGACCGGCGCGCCGATGCGCTACACCGGATAGAACGCGTCGTGATAACGGACCTCGCCCGACGGCCGCGGCGCGGCCTCGTCGAGCGGCTGAGCGAGGAAATACCCGGCCGGCGCGCCCGGAAACACGATGTCGCCGAACGGCGCGAACCCGAAGCGCACATAGTACGCGGGCTCGCCGAGCACGACGCAGCCGCGCGCGCCGAGCCGGCGCAACGCGTCGAGCCCCGTGCGCACGAGCCCCGCGCCGACGCTGCGCCGCTGGCAATCGGGCGACACCGCAAGCGGCGCGAGCCCGTACCAGCGCTGTGCGCCGGCCGGCTCGCCGCCGATCGACACCGGCGAGAACGCAGCGTGTCCGATCACGCGCCCGTCGCGTTCCGCGACGAGCGACACGCTCAATGCGCCGTCCGCACGCAGCGTATCGACGATCCGCCGCTCGAACTGCCCGTGCTGCGGTTCGTCCGCGAACGCCGCGACGATCACGCGGGCGATCGCGTCGACGTCGCGCGGGCGCTCGTCGCGCAGCGTGACGACGTCGACCGGCGCGTTCGGGTCGAACCACACGACGATCAGCCGATCCAGCGGCGCGCGTTGCGGAACACGCGCATCCACGGGCTCGCTTCGCCCCAGCTTTCCGGGTGCCAGCTCATCGTGACCGTGCGGTGCACGCGCTCCATGTGCGGCATCAGCACGGTGAAGCGGCCGTCGGCCGTCGTCACCGACGTGATGCCGGCCGGCGAACCGTTCGGGTTGAACGGATAGCGCTCGGTCGCCTCGCCGCGGTGGTCGACGTAGCGCATCGCGACCGCGACGCGCTCGATGTCGCCCTGCTGCGAGAAATCCGCATAGCCTTCGCCGTGCGCGACCGCGACCGGAATCCGCGAGCCTTCCATCCCCGCGAAGAAGATCGACGGCGACGACTGCACCTCGACGAACGAGAAGCGTGCCTCGAACTGCTCCGACTTGTTGCGCGTGAACTTCGGCCAGGCTTCCGCGCCCGGGATCATCGACGCGATGCTCGACAGCATCTGGCAACCGTTGCAGATGCCGAGCGCGAACGTGTCGGGACGCGCGAAGAAGGCCGAGAACATGTCGGCGAGGTTCGCGTTGAAGCGGATCGTCTTCGCCCAGCCTTCGCCCGCACCCAGCACGTCGCCGTACGAGAAGCCGCCGCACGCGACCGCGCCCGCGAAATCGGCGAGCGACGCGCGGCCCGCGAGCAGGTCGCTCATGTGCACGTCGTGCGCGTCGAAGCCCGCGCGGTCGAACGCATAGGCCGTCTCAAGATGCGAGTTCACGCCCTGCTCGCGCAGGATCGCGACGCGCGGCCGTGCGCCCGTCGCGATGAACGGCGCGGCGACGTCGTCGGCCGGATCGAAGCTCAGCACCGGCGAGAGGCCCGGATCGGCCGCGTCGAGCAGCGCGTCGTATTCGGCATCCGCGCACGCGGGGTTGTCGCGCAGGCGCGCGATGCGCCAGCTTACTTCGCTCCACGCGCGATGGAGTTCGACACGCGGCGCGTCGAAGATCTTCTTCGCGTCGCGGTACACCTCGATCACGTCGCGCTCGTTGACCGTACCGATCACGTGCGAACAGGTCGACAGGCCGAATTCGCGCAGCGCGCCGAGCACCGCGTCGCGATCGGCCGCACGCACCTGCACGACCGCGCCGAGTTCTTCGGAGAACAGCGCGCGCAGCGTGCGGTCGTCGCGACGGCCGCTCGTCTGCTTCGCCCAGTCCTTCGCGTCGCCGTAGTCCGATTCGTGGTTCGCGTCGAGCGTCAGCATGTCGACGTTCAGCGACACGCCGGCGTGGCCCGCGAACGCCATTTCGCACACCGTCGCCCACAGGCCGCCGTCCGAGCGGTCGTGATACGCGAGCAGCTTGCCCTGCGCGTTCAGCGACTGGATCGCGGCGAAGAAGCGCTTCAGGTCTTCCGGATCGTCGACGTCGGGCGTCGTGTCGCCGACCTGCTGCGTGACCTGCGCGAAGATGCTGCCGCCCATCCGGTTCTTGCCGCGGCCGAGATCGATCGCGATCAGCACGCTGTCGCCGGCGTCCGCGACGCGGCGCAGTTGCGGCGTCAGGTGGCGGCGCACGTCTTCGACCGACGCGAACGCGGAGATGATCAGCGACACCGGCGCGACCACTTCCTTCGCGACGCCCTGCTCGTCCCACTTGGTCTTCATCGACAGCGAGTCCTTGCCGACCGGGATGCCGATGCCGAGCGCCGGGCACAGCTCCATGCCGATCGCCTTCACGGTGTCGAACAGCGCGGCGTCCTCGCCGGCCGTGCCGCACGCGGCCATCCAGTTCGCCGACAGCTTCAGCTTGTCGAGCGACGCGATCGGCGCGCTCGCGATGTTGGTGATCGCCTCGCCGACGGCCATCCGGCCCGAGGCCGGCGCATCGATCACCGCGAGCGGCGTGCGCTCGGCCATCGTCATCGCCTCGCCCTTGAAGCCCGCATAGTCGAGCGCGGTGATCGCGCAGTCGGCCACCGGCACCTGCCACGGGCCAACCATCTGGTCGCGCACCGACGTGCCGCCGACCGAGCGGTCGCCGATCGTGATCAGGAACGACTTGCTCGCGACCGTCGGGTGCTTCAGCACGTCGACCGCAACTTCGGACAGCGCGATGCCGGTCACGTCGACCGGCGCGCGCTCGGTCGTCACGCGCGCGACGTCGCGGTGCATGCGCGGCGGCTTGCCGAGCAGCACGTCCATCGGCATGTCGACCGGGTACGCATCCGCGCCGCTCGCCTGGTCGTCGACGAGTTGCAGCTGGAGTTCGTCGGTCGCGACGCCGACCACCGAGAACGGGCAGCGCTCGCGCGCGCAGATCGCCTCGAAGCGCGGCAGGTCGGCCGGTGCGATCGCCAGCACGTAGCGCTCCTGCGCCTCGTTCGACCAGATTTCGCGCGGCGACAGGCCCGACTCCTCGAGCGCGACCTTGCGCAGCTCGAAGCGCGCGCCCTTGCCCGCGCCGTCGACGATTTCGGGGAATGCGTTCGACAGGCCGCCCGCGCCGACATCGTGGATGCTCAGGATCGGGTTGTCCGCGCCGAGCTGCCAGCAGCCGTTGATCACTTCCTGCGCGCGGCGCTCGATTTCCGGGTTGCCGCGCTGCACCGAGTCGAAATCGAGCTCGGCCGTGTTCGCGCCAGTCGCCATCGAGCTCGCGGCGCCGCCGCCCATCCCGATCCGCATGCCGGGGCCGCCGATCTGGATCAGCAGCGAGCCGGCCGGCACGTCGTGCTTGTGCGTATGCTGGTCCGCGATGTTGCCGAGCCCGCCCGCGATCATGATCGGCTTGTGATAGCCGCGCACGGTGCCGCCGACGTTCTGCTCGTACACGCGGAAGTAGCCGCCGAGGTTCGGCCGGCCGAATTCGTTGTTGAACGCGGCGCCGCCGAGCGGGCCGTCGATCATGATCTGCAGCGGCGACGCGATGCGGTCCGGACGGCCGTACGGGCCGTGCTGCTCGTCGGGGTTGCGCTCGCCGACCGGCTGCGCGGCGTCGCGCGCGTTTTCCCACGGCTGGCGGGCGTCGGGCAGGTCGAGGTTCGACACGGTGAAGCCCGTCAGGCCGGCCTTCGGACGCGCGCCGCGGCCGGTCGCACCTTCGTCGCGGATCTCGCCGCCCGCGCCGGTCGCTGCGCCGGGGAACGGCGAGATCGCGGTCGGATGGTTGTGCGTCTCGACCTTCATCAGCGTGTGCGTGAGCTCGGTATGGCGGCCGTAGCGCTCGCCCGGCGCACCGGCCTCGCCCGCGCCGCCGCGCGGGAACCAGCGCTCGGCCTCGGCGCCGACCATGATCGACGAGTTGTCCGAATACGCGACGATGGTGCCCTGCGGGCTCAGCTTCTCGGTGTTGCGGATCATCGCGAACAGCGACATGTCCTGCGCTTCGCCGTCGATCGTCCATTGCGCGTTGAAGATCTTGTGGCGGCAGTGTTCGCTGTTCGCCTGCGCGAACATCATCAGCTCGACGTCGGTCGGGTTGCGTTCGAGCTTCCGGAACGCATCGACCAGATAGTCGATCTCGTCGTCGGCCAGCGCGAGGCCCAGTTCGACGTTCGCGCGTTCGAGCGCGCCGCGGCCGGCGCCGAGCACGTCGACGGTCGTCAGCGGCTTGGCCGGCAGTTCGTCGAACAGGTGCTTCGCGTCGTCGCGCGCGGCGACCACGCTTTCGGTCATGCGGTCATGCAGCGCGGCTGCCACGGCTGCGCGCGCCTCGTCGGACAGCGCCTTCTTGCCGCCGAGCAGGCCCGACTTCAGCGTGACCGTGAATTCGACGCCGCGCTCGATGCGGCGCACGTGCGTGAGGCCGCAATGCTGCGCGATGTCGGTCGCCTTGCTCGCCCACGGCGAAACCGTGCCGAAGCGCGGCAGCACGACGAAGGTTTCGGTCGTGCCCTTCTCGGACGCCGGCTCGAACGGCGCGCCGTAGTGCATCAGCGCATCGATACGCGCGCTGTCGTCGGCCGACAGCGGCTCGGCCGCATTGACGAAATGCAGGAACTGGCCGCGCACCGCGACGATGTTGGCGTCGATTTGCCTGAGCGTGTCGAGCAGACGGGTTTGACGGAAATCGGAGAGGGCCGAAGCGCCGGGAAAACACGAGAAGTGAGCCATGGGCTGGACTGACGTCGATGAGTCGCGCAACTGGGCGACGTGGGGCGAAAGGAAGGCCGTAATTATACCCGGAAGTCGGTCGCCCAAGACCGGCCGATCGGCGGCCCGCGCGTACCGCGACGCCGGCCGCGCGGTATCGCCCGCCAGCCGGCGCACCACGCGCCGGCCACACCGGATCGCGCGGTGCAACCGCGCCGCGCCCGGCGCCGGCGCAACCGCGCGGCGCCGGTTCCCGCGATTTTGGCGCTATCATTCGCGGTTCACCGGGCCGCGGGCCCGTCACGCGAATTCTCATCGGGCAGCGCGCGCCGCCCGTCATCGAAGCAATCCATGGATGTCATCGTCATCGGCGGCGGAATCAGCGGCGTCGCCACCGCCTACCAGCTGCGCGCAGCCGGCCACCGCGTGTGCGTCGTCGAACGCCATGCGACCGTCGCGCAGGGCGCGACCTACGGCGACGGCGGCACGCTGCTGCCGAGCCCGCTCGACGTCTGGTTCGGGCCGACCTTCATGCGCCAGCGCCAGCCGCGCGACAGCGGCATCGTCTACAAGCCGGGCTTCAACGGCGGCGTTCGCCGTTTCGTCAAGCAGCTCGGCGTGCTGCGCGAACCCGGTGCGTTCGCCGCGCAGTACGCGCGGCTGCGCCCGCTGATCGACGCGTCGCGCGACGCGATTGCCGACCTCGAGGCGCGCCTCGAACTCGAATTCGAGCAGAAAACCGGCGTCCTGCACGTGGTGCGCGATCCGCGCGACTGGGAAGCGATGCAGCCCGCGCTCGAACTGCTGCGCGCGCTCGACCTGCCGCACCGCACGCTGGACGCCGCCGCCTGCGCGGCGCTCGAACCGTCGGTGCCGGCCGAACCCGGCTTCGCCGGCGGCGTGCTGCTCGAGACCGAGCGCACCGGCAACTGCCCGCTGTTCGCGAAACTGGTCAAGCAGACGCTCGACGGACAGGGCGTGCAGTTCCGCTTCGGCGCGGAAGTCGCCGCGCTTCGCCTCGATTCGGGCCGCGTCGCGGTCGAACTTGCGCCGTCGGCCGCCGACGGGCGCGCGGCGCGTGCGCACGAAGTCGACGTGATGTCCGCCGACGCGATCGTGGTCGCTGCCGGCGCCGGCAGCCTGCCGCTGCTCGAACGGCTCGGCTGGCGCGTGCCGCTGCACCCGATGCGGGTCCATACGCTGACCGCGCCGGTCGCGTACGAGGAACACGCGCCGCACCTGAGCGTCGTCGATTCGATCAAGCGGATCGCGATCACGCGCACCCAGCAGCGGCTGCGCATCGGCGGCGGCGCCGTGCTGCAAAGCGCGGCCGATACCGCGAAGCCGCTCGCCGAACCGCTGTCGGAAGCCGCGCTCGCGCTGCTCGGCCAGGCCGTTCACGACTGGGTGCCCGGCGCCGCGAAGATCTCGGCCGCGCTGTCGTGGCAAGGCACGCAGCTGCTGTCGCCGGACGGCCTGCCCGTCGTCGGTCCGACCCCGCATCCGCGCGTATTCGTCAATTTCGGCCACGGCCCGGCCGGTTGGGGGCTCGCGTGCGGGTCTGCTAAAGTGGTGACCGACTACGTTGGCGGCGACCTGCAGCACTGGCCCGCCGACACGCTCGCCGCGCTGCGCGCCGGGCGCTTCACGACCTGACCGCCACGGGCCCGTGTCCCGGGCGGCCGCCTCCTTCGCCGCCATGACCGCTGCCCTTCTTTCTCCCGACTCCGATCCGATCGCGCTGCTGCGCGTGGCCGAGCTGCGCGCCGCGGAACGCGACGCCGCCGCCACGCTGCCGCCGCACACGCTGATGGGCCGTGCCGGCGACGCCGCCGCGCGCTGGCTGTCCGCGCGCGTCGCCCGCGACGAACGCCCCGTCTGGTTCGCGGTCGGACCCGGCAACAACGGCGGCGACGCGCTCGTCGCGGCCGCGCGGCTTCAGCAGCTCGGCGTCGCGACGCAGGCGTGGATGCCGGTGCCGGTCAAGCCGGACGACGCGCAATGGGCGCTCGGCATCGCACGCGCGGCCGGCGTGCCGCTGTCGGCCGACCCGCCCGCGTCGCTGGACGACTACGCGTGGGTCGTCGACGGCCTGTTCGGCATCGGCCTGGGCCGCGCGCTGGACGGCGTGTTCGCCGAACAGGCCGCGCGCATCGCCGCACACGCCCGCCGCGGCGGCCGCGTGCTCGCGCTCGACGTGCCGAGCGGCCTCGACAGCGATACCGGACAGATCGTCGGCGCGGGCGCGGCCGTTGCCGCGACGCACACGCTGAGCTTCATCGGCGCGAAGCCCGGCCTCTACATGGGCGAGGGCCGCGATCTCGCCGGCACGATCGAGATCGCGTCGCTCGAAGTCGCGCCGCCCGCCGCGCCCGCGGCCGTGCTGAATGCGCCCGCGCGGTTCGCGGCCGCGCTGCCCGCGCGCGCGGCTGCGTCCCACAAGGGCACGTTCGGCAGCATCGCGGTGCTCGGCGGCGACACCGGCATGTGCGGCGCGCCGATCCTCGCCGCGCGCGCCGCGCTGTTCGCGGGCGCCGGCAAGGTACACGTCGGCTTCCTCGGCGCCGGCGCGCCGCCGTACGACCCGCCGTTCCCCGAACTGATGCTGCATCCGGCCGACCGCTTCGACCTCGGCGCGATGACCGCGATCGCGGCCGGCTGCGGCCTCGGCACGCGCGACGCGGCGGCCACGCTCGTGCGCGACGCGCTCGCGCACGACGCCGCGACGCTGCTCGACGCCGACGCGCTGAACCTCGTCGCCGCGCATGCCGACCTGGCCGCCGCCGTGGCCGCGCGCGGCGCACGCGGCTGCGCGTGCGTGCTGACCCCGCACCCGCTCGAAGCGGCCCGGCTGCTCGGCAGCGACACCGCGAGCGTACAGCGCGACCGCCTCGCGGCCGCGCAGGCGCTGGCCGCGCGCTACGCGGCGATCGTCGTGCTGAAGGGCTCGGGCACGGTGATTGCGGCGCCGGACGGACGCCTGACCGTCAATCCGACCGGCAATGCCGCGCTCGCCACCGGCGGCACCGGCGACGTGCTCGGCGGCCTGATCGGCGCGCTGCTCGCGCAGCGCGTCGCGCCGTACGAGGCGGCGCTCGCGGGCGTCTACCTGCACGGGCTGGCCGCCGACACGCTGAGCGCGAACGGCGCCGGCCCGGCCGGGCTCGCGGCGGGCGAACTCGCGCCGATGGTGCGCACGCTGCTCAACCGCCTTTTTTACCCGTCGCCGCGCGCCGACACATAACGCCGCTATACTGACTGCCCCGCCGCACGGCGGCTCCCCTCGTCCGCCGGCCGTCCGATCCCGATGCGCCGGCGCGGCATTCCTCACGATTCACGCTTCACTCGAACCGCCATGACGCTGAATTCGCTCCCCGCCTGGACTGCCCTTCAATCCCACTTCGAACAGATCCGTCACGCGCGTCTGCGCGACTGGTTCGCCCCGGCGAACGATCCCGCACCGACCCGCGCCGAACGCTTCACGTTCGCGGGCGGCGGCCTCGCCGCCGACTTCTCGAAGAACCGCATCACCGACGAAACGCTCCGCCTGCTCGTGCAGCTCGCGCGCGACGTGCGCGTCGAGGCGCGCCGCGACGCGATGTTCGCCGGCGAGATCGTCAATCCGACCGAAGACCGCGCCGCGCTGCACACCGCGCTGCGCGCGACCGACCCGAACGCGCCGTTCCATGCGCAGGTGAGCGCCGAACGCGCGAAGATGGCCGCCTTCGCGCGCGCGGTGCGCAGCGGCACCTGGACCGGCTATACCGGCAAGCGCATCCGTCACGTGATCAACATCGGCATCGGCGGCTCCGACCTCGGGCCGAAGATGGTCGTGCATGCGCTGCACCACGTCGCGACGCCCGAGATCGCGACGCACTTCGTGTCGAACGTCGACGGCGCCGACCTCGCGCGCGTGCTCGAGCAGGTCGATCCCGAGGAAACGCTCGCGATCATCGTGTCGAAGACCTTCACGACGCTCGAGACGATGACGAACGCGCGATCGCTGCGCGACTGGTTCGTCGCGAAGGGCTGCCCCGAGGACGCGCTCGCGAAGCATTTCGTCGGCGTGTCGGCGAACCCGGCCGAAGTCGTGAAATTCGGCATCGCCGCGGACAACGTGTTCGAAATGTGGGACTGGGTCGGCGGCCGCTACTCGCTGTGGTCGGCGGTCGGCCTGTCGATCATGATCGCGGTCGGCCCCGAGCAGTTCGACGAACTGCTCGCCGGCGCGAACGACATGGACCGCCACTTCCGCGAAGCGCCGCTCGAGCGCAACCTGCCGGTGCTGCTCGGCCTGATCGGCATCTGGTACCGGAACTTCTTCGGTTCGCAGAGCTATCTCGTCGCGCCATATTCGGAGGCGCTGCACTTCCTGCCGTCATACCTGCAGCAGCTCGAGATGGAGAGCAACGGCAAGTCCGCGCGCCTGGACGGCACGTTCGTCGACTACCCGACCTCGGCCGTGACCTGGGGCGAACCGGGCACCAACGGCCAGCACGCGTTCTTCCAGATGCTGCACCAGGGGCCGACGATCGTGCCGATCGACTTCATCGCGGTGCTGACGCCCGAGCATCCGCTCGCGAGCCATCACCCGAAGCTGCTCGCGAACTGCTTCGCGCAGAGCGAGGCGCTGATGCTCGGCCGCACGCTCGACGAGGCGCGCAAGGTCGCCGGCCCCGGCAAGGAGGCGCTCGCGCCGCACCTGACGTTCCCCGGCAACCGCCCGACGACGACGCTGCTGGTCGACGCGCTGACGCCGCGCACGCTCGGCGCGCTGATCGCGCTCTACGAGCACAAGGTGCTGGTGCAGGCGACCGTGTGGGACATCAATCCGTTCGACCAGTGGGGCGTCGAACTCGGCAAGATCCTCGGCAAGGTCGTCGAGGCTGACCTGTCGGCCGAAACGCTCGATGCCGCGAAGCACGACTCGTCGACGACCGCGCTGATCGCGCGCGCCCGCGCGGCGCTCAAGCGCTGACGCGACGGTCCGCGCCGGCTTGCGCACGGGGCAATGTGCGCGCAAGCCGGCAGGCAGAAAAGCAGGAAAGCGCGGCGTTATGCCGCGTGCGGCGCGACGATGCGTCCCGCGTCGAGCGTGACCGTGGTCGCGCAGCGGCGCGCGAGTTCGGGATCGTGCGTGACGAGCACCAGCGTCGCGCCGTGCGTCCGGTTCAGCTCGAACATCAGGTCGATGACCGCGTGACCCGTCGCCGCATCGAGGCTGCCGGTCGGCTCGTCGGCAAACAGGATCGCCGGACGCGTGACGAACGCGCGCGCCAGCGCGACGCGCTGCTGCTCGCCGCCGGACAGCAGCTTCGGGTAATGCGCGGTGCGCTCGGCGAGGCCCACCTGCACCAGCAGCGCGCGCGCACGGTCGGCGGCTTCGCGCGCACTGACGCCGCCCTGCAGTTCGAGCGGCAGCATCACGTTCTCGAGCGCGGTCAAGTGCGGCATCAGCTGGAACGACTGGAACACGAAGCCGACCGCGCCATTGCGCAGCGCGGCGCGCGCATCCTCGTCGAGCTGGTCGAGCGCGCGGCCGAGCAGGCGAACCGTGCCGCTCGTCGCGCTGTCCAACCCCGCAAGCAGGCCGAGCAGCGTCGATTTGCCCGACCCCGACGCGCCGACGATCGCCAGGCTGCTGCCGGGCCGCACGGCGAGCGTGATGCCGTCGAGGATCGTCAGCTCGCCCGTCGCGTCGGCGACCCGCTTGCACACGTCATGGACTTCGATGATCGGATCGGTAATCTTGAACATGGACAGGACACTTCGCTGGAAAAGGCGCGCGACACTCGCCGCGCTGCTGGGCGGCATGCTGGCCGCGACCGGATTCGCACGCGCCGCACCGGCGCCGGCCGCGCCCTCGGCGCAGCCCGTGATCGTCGTGCTCGGCGACAGCCTGTCGGCCGAATACGGGTTGCCGCGCGACACCGGCTGGGTCGCGCTGCTGCGGCAGCGGCTCGCGGCCGAGCGGATCGATTATAGCGTCGCGAACGCGAGCGTCAGTGGCGACACCACAAGCGGCGGCCGCGCGCGGCTGCCCGCGGTGCTGCAGCGGCTCAAGCCGTCGATCGTCGTCGTCGAGCTCGGCGCGAACGATGCGCTGCGCGGCGTGCCGCTCGCGACGACCGAGCGCAACCTGCGCGACATCGTCGCCGATGCGCGGCGCGCGCAGGCAAAGGTCGTGCTGGTCGGCATGTACGTGCCGCCCAACTACGGGCCCGACTACACGCAGAAGTTCCATGCCGTCTATACGCGGTTGTCGAAGGATCTCGGCGTGCCGCTCGTGCCGTTCCTGCTGGCCGGCATCGAGAACAAGCCGGACATGTTCCAGTCCGACCAGATCCATCCGGCGCAACAGGCGCAGGGCGTGCTGCTCGACAACGTGTGGCCGACGCTGAAACCGCTGTTGACCAGGCCGCGCGGCTGATCGCCACGCGCGGGAAAGAAAAAACCCCGCTTCGAGCGGGGTTTTTCGATGGTTGCGCGGGAAACGGTGCTCGGCGCGTTCAGTCCTCGCCGTCCTTCGACTGGCTGGCGGTCGAACCGTACAGCTTGACCTTCGACCGGTCGCGCAGCGCGGCGAGATACGCTTCGCCTTCGCTCTGCGCTTCGACCTGCGCCATCTGCTGCTGCGCGCCCGCGAGCTGCTGCGGATCGACGGCCGAACCGGGAACCACCGCGTTCACGCGGTAGATCGCGTAGCCGTCCGCGCCGAGATCGACGCCGACGTAGGCCGGCAGCGTCTTCGCATCGACCTTGTAGACGGCGCTCAGCGCGGCCGGCGTCAGGCCCTGCGATTGCGTGCGCGAGACCTTCTGCGCGGCCGCGAAGCCTTCGGTCGACTTCGACTTCCGCAGCTCCGCGAGCTTCGCCGTGCCGTCCTTCTTCGCGAGTTCGGCCGCCTGCTCGGCGACGACCTTCTGGCGCACCGCATCCTTGATCGCGTCGAGCGCGGGCACGGTGGCCGGCTTGTAGTCGGTCACGCGCGCCGAGATCAGCGTGTTGTTGCCGACGTCGATCGCCTGCGTGTTGTTCTGGTTCTTCACCGAGTCGTTCGAGAACACCGCGGCCAGGAACTTCGGGTTGTTCAGCGGGCTCGTCGGCGGCAGCTGCGGGTTCGGCGTCGGCGTGACGGTCGCGGTCTGGATCGTCAGCTTGTACTTGTCGGCGGCCGGCTGCAGGCTCTTCGCCTTTTCATACACGGTCGACGTGAAGCCTTCCGCGTTGTCCGAGAACGCCTTCGATGCGTACTGCTGCTTCAGGCTCGCGGCGATCTCGTCCTTCACTTCCGCGAACGGCTTGACCACCGACGGCTTCACCTCGGTCGCCTTCAGGATGTGGAAGCCGAGGTCCGACTGCACGACGCCGCTCACGTCGCCCTGCTTCAGCGCGAACGCCGCATCGTCGAACGCCTTGCCGCCCGCCGTCGAGCCGCGCGTGATGAAGCCCAGGTCGCCGCCCTTCGCTGCCGACGGCGCGTCCTGCGAGTTCTTCTGCGCGATCTGCGCGAACTGGTCGGGATGCGCCTTCACGTCGGCCAGCAGCTGCTCGGCCTTCGCCTTCGCGGCCGCCTTGTCCGCCGCGCTCGCGTCGCTCGCGGCCGCGATGAAGATGTGGCTCACGCGCACCTGCGCTTCGGTGCGGAAGTGCGTCGGGTTGTCGTCGTAGAACTTCTTGATGTCCGCGTCGGTCGGCTGTGCGCTGGCAGCAGCCGCGGCCGGCGAATAGACGAGGTACTGGATCGTCGCCGTCTCGGGCGTCGCGAAGCTCTGCTTGTGCGCGTCGTAGTACGCGGCGAGCTGCGCGTCGGTCGGTTGCACCTTCGCCGCGTAGTCGCTGGTCTTCAGCACGAGCGCCTGCACTTCGCGCTGCTGCGCGGCCAGTTCCGACAGATGCTGCGCGAGGCTCTTCGGCGTAAACGCGCTCGACACGATGCTGGCCGGGATCTGCTGCAGCGCGAGGCTGTAGCGTACGCGCTCCTGGTACTGCTCGGGCGTCATGCCTTGGAACGACAGCAGCTGTGCATAGCGCTCGACGTCGATCGTGCCGTCCGGCTTCTTCAGCGACGCGATCATCGGGTCGCTCAGCAGCGCTTCGCGCACCGCGTTGTCGGACGCGGTCAGGTGCAGCCGCTGCGTTTCGTCGGCCAGCACGCGTTGCTGGATCAGGCCGTCGAGCACTTGCTTGCGGTGGTCGGGCGTATCGAACGCCTTGATGTCGAACTGCCCGCCAAGCGCCTGGCGCGCCTGGTCGATCTGCTGGCGGAACGCGCCGTCGAATTCGACCCGCGTGATCTTGTGCCCGTTGACCGCCGCGACGTTCGCGCTATCGTCGAAAAAGCCGCGGAAACCTTGGATCCCGACGAAGCCCAGCCCCGGCAATACGATCAGGAGCAGGAGCGCCATCATCAGGCGCTGGTGATTACGGAAGAAATCGAGCATGCGTGACGGGTTGTATTGGACAAAACGCCCGATATTACAACAGCGGACGGGAAAAAAGGCGAACCGGCAGGGCGGCGCGCCGATGGCGGGCCCCGCCGGATCGACCCGGCGCCCCGTCCGCGCGCCGGGATCCGCGCGTGGCGGACCGGCTCGCGGGCATATGTCCCTTTTCCCCCGGGTACGGCGGAAACGCTTCGCAGGCGGGCCGCCCGCCGCAACGGCATCGACGCGCGGCCCCGCCCGACAACCGCCTTACGCGGGATCGGCCTCCACCGCTTCGACGCTTCGTTGCGCGTGCACCGGCTTGAGCGGACGCATCAGGCCGACGGCGACCATCGCGATCAGGCCCGGCACCGCGATCGCCAGGAAATTCTGCTGAAGCGGCAGCGCCTGGCTGACCAGGAAGCCGATCACGATCGGCGCAAGAATGGCCCCGCTGCGCCCGACGCCGGACGCCCAGCCGATCCCGGTGGATTTGGCGGCCATCGGATAGAACTGCCCGGCGAACGCGTAGGTGACGATCTGCGTGCCGATCGTCGATGCGCCGGCGAGGCCGACCAGCACGAACAGCACGGGCTCGGGCACCTTCACGCCCAGCAGGCTGATCGACACGGCCGCGAGCGCATACATCGCGACCAGCACGTGCTTCATGTTGAAGCGATCGGCCAGCCAGCCGCCGCTGATCGCGCCGATCATCGCGCCGAAATTCAGCACCAGCACGAAGGTCAATGCCGAACCGAGGCTGTAGCCCGCGCTGGCCATCAGCTTCGTCAGCCACGAACTCAGCGCATAGACCATGAACAGGCACATGAAAAAGGCGACCCACAGCATTACCGTGCTGAAGCCGCGTCCGTCGGCAAACAGGCTTCGAATGCCCGGCGCGCCGCCCTTCTCCTGGCCCGCGATCGAGAAGCTGTCACCGTCCTGCGGCCGATAGCCGGGCTCGATGCGCGACAGCACGTGCCGGACGGTATCGGTGCGCCCCTTGCGGATCAGGAAGCTCATCGACTCCGGCATATAGGCGAGAATCGCGGGCACGAGCAGCACCGGCAGACCCGCCGCGATGAATACCGACTGCCAGCCGTAGCGGACAATCATCGCCTTGCCGACCAGCGCGGCCAGCATGCCGCCGACCGAGTAGCCGCTGAACATCAGCGTGACCAGCGTGCTGCGGATCCGCCGCGGCGAGAATTCGGTCATCTGCGCGACGACGTTGGGCATCACCCCGCCGATGCCGAGGCCGGCCAGAAAGCGCGCAATGCAGAATGTGACAGGCTCGTGGGCGACGCCCGCCGCCGCGGTAAAAATACTGAACAGCAGGATGCAGATCACGATCGCGCGCACGCGGCCGATGCGATCGGCGATCGTGCCCAGAAACACGGCGCCCAGCATCATCCCGAACAGCGCCGAGCTGACCATCAGCCCCGCGCCGGTCGGACCGACCTTCATCTCGGCCATGATCGAAGGCAGCGCGATGCCGACCACCGCGAGGTCATAGCCGTCGAAGATGATGATCAGCGCGCACCAGAACAGGATGCCGGCATGAAAGCGGCCAAACCGCGCGTCGTCGGACAATTTGCATACGTCGATATTTCGCATTGGGGTCTCCTTTAACCTGAGGTCCTCGTGCCGAATGCGACGATCCGGCACGCGTCCAGTTGTCTGCTGCTTGTTTTTATGTGCCTCCGTCACGCTCGTGCGGGGCTGCGCCGGCTTCGCCGGATCGCCGTTTCGCTACTGTCGACGCACCCGGGCCTCCCGGCAGAACGCGAGCCCGCACCCGTCCCGCATCGCGTTCAGAACATGTGCCGGATGCCCGCCATCACGCCGAGTTGACCGACGCCTGCGGCGGGAGTCGTGCCGCCACCGCCGGAACTCAGGCTGTAACGGGCCTGGGCGCTGTTCCACAAATACGAGCCCTGCAGATACACGGCGGTGGCCTTCGACAGGAAATAGGTGCCGCGCAGCGTCGTCATCGTCGCGCGCGTGTTCTGCTCGCGATTGACGATCCGGAAGGCCTCGCCGTCGAGCACGGCGGCTGGCGTGATTTGATACGCCGCGCCCACGAAGAACAGGTTCGACCGCACATCGGGCACCGTCGGCGACACCGTCTCGACATGACGTCCGACCCAGCCGGCGCCCAGCTTGACCGGCCCGATATTCCCGTACCCGCTGACCTGCATGCGGATGTCCTTGTCGCCCTCGTTGGTCAGCGCGAACGGCGTGACACCGTTGAAAAAGTTCGCGGCCGCGCCCGCGCCGCCGCGCTGTTCGTCGTAAGCGGCCGACACGCCGAATGCCTGCGTGTCGTACTTGATCATCGCGCTCCACTGGCGGCACTGCGTGAAATGCCCCGCGACCGAACCCGCGCAGGTGCCCTGCCCGGGCGAATTGCCGGTGCCCGCGGAATCCCGGCCGAACGAATACATCGCGCCGAGCGTCAAGCCGCGAAAGGTGCCCATGTACGCGATCGCATTGTCGCTGCGGGCATTCGGAATATACGCATCGAGCGATGCGCTGCCATAGATGTCCGGGCCCAGGATGTCCGACTCCGTGAGCCCCCAGAACGTCATCGAGTACTGGCGCCCGAACGACAGCTTGCCCCACGGTCCTTGCAGCCCGACCCATGCCTGACGGCCGAACAGCCTGCCGCCCTGCCCGAGGTCGCCGCCGCGCGGATTGAAGCCGCTTTCGAGCTGAAACACCGTCTTCAATCCGCCGCCGAGATCCTCGCTGCCGCGCAATCCCCAGCGCGACGGCACTTCGCCGGTGATGCCCGGCATGCGGACCAGCCTGTCGCCTGCCGCATTCGCGTGCGTCACATACTCGATACCCGTGTCGATCACGCCGTACAACGCCACACTGCTTTGCGCGAACGCGGGCACGCTCAGCAAGCCCAGTCCGCCAACCATCCACTTCGCAAGCTTCATCGGTCTCCACTCCATGTTGAAATTGTTCTGTTTCTTTCGGATATTGCGCACACATGAAAAGCAGACCTAATCATTGTCCGTATGATTGGGTCGGGGTTCATGTCGTTTGCGCGGCTTGCCGAGGCGACGACGCAATATACGAAGTCGCGCGCGGCCGGATAACGCCGCCCGCGCACGACTCATCGAAAGTTAAAGTAAAGCGGTGCGGCCGTCCAATACCGACGCGATCTGCATTCATACCCGACAGGCATCAGCGTAGGCTGCCTGCGGCGTGCCAGTTGGGCCGGAACCGTATCGGGGATGGCTGCGCCCAATCAATTCGCGATCCTGAATACAATCGCCAACGCAACGCCTACCAAGATCACGCTCTTCGACTAGCGCCGCGCAGGCGGCTTCCTCCGCTCCGCGGTCACGCGCCCGCAAGCGGGCGCAGCCGGAAACACAAATGAAAAAGCCCGCACGAGGCGGGCTTCTTCATTTGTTTGGCGGAGCGGACGGGACTCGAACCCGCGACCCCCGGCGTGACAGGCCGGTATTCTAACCGACTGAACTACCGCTCCTTGGTCTTGCCGAATCGCGAAACTGGTGGGTGCTGAGGGGATCGAACCCCCGACCTACGCCTTGTAAGGGCGCCGCTCTACCAGCTGAGCTAAGCACCCGTTTCCGATTCGATCTGGCTGCGATCTGCGTTTCCGCATCAACAACCAGCGAGCCTGCGATTCTAATTCATCCCCGAATACTTTACTAGCCCCGAGCACGATTTTTTTCACAAGCCTACGCGCACGATCCCGACGACGCCGATAAAAAAACCCGCGACACATGCCGCGGGTTTTCGTGAACCACCGTCAGAACGGCGTTCGGGTTCAGTGCTTGACGACTTCCGTCGAGCCGGCATCCTTCGCCGCATCGGCAACCGGTGCCGCAGCCTTCGCCTCTTCTTCCGGCGGCAGCGGCGTCGGCGAACGTTCGAGCGCGAGCTCCAGCACCTTGTCGATCCAGCGGACCGGCACGATCTCGATCGCGTTCTTCACGTTGTCCGGAATCTCGGCGAGATCCTTCACGTTCTCTTCCGGGATCAGCACCAGCTTGATGCCGCCGCGATGCGCCGCGAGCAGCTTCTCCTTCAGCCCGCCGATCGGCAGCACTTCGCCACGCAGCGTGATTTCGCCCGTCATCGCGACGTCGGCACGCACCGGGATACCGGTCAGCACCGACACCAGCGCGGTCGTCATCGCGCCGCCGGCGGACGGACCGTCCTTCGGCGTCGCACCTTCCGGCACGTGGATGTGAATGTCCTGCTTCTCGAACGCTTCGTCCTTGATGCCCAGACGTCGCGAACGCGAACGCACGACCGAACGCGCCGCCTCGACCGACTCCTTCATCACGTCGCCGAGCGAACCGGTGCGAATCACGTTGCCCTTGCCCGGCATCACTGCGGCCTCGATCGTCAGCAGGTCGCCGCCGACTTCCGTCCACGCGAGGCCCGTCACCTGACCGACCTGGTTTTCCTTCGCCGCGAGGCCGAAGTCGTACTTGCGCACGCCGAGGAACGTATCGAGGTTTTCACCATCGACCTTGATCGCGCCCGATGCCTTCTTCAGCAGCAGCATCTTCACGACCTTGCGGCAGATCTTCGACACTTCCCGCTCGAGCGAACGCACACCGGCTTCGCGCGTGTAGTAGCGGATGATGTCGCGGATCGCCTGCTCGGTGACCTCGATCTCGCCGTCCTTCAGGCCGTTGTTCTTCTTCTGCTTCGGCAGCAGGTAACGCTGCGCGATGCTGACCTTCTCGTCTTCCGTGTAGCCCGACAGACGAATCACTTCCATCCGGTCGAGCAGCGGCGGCGGGATGTTCAGCGAGTTCGACGTCGCGACGAACATCACGTCCGACAGATCGAAGTCGACTTCGATGTAGTGGTCGGCAAACGTGTGGTTCTGTTCCGGATCGAGCACTTCGAGCAGCGCCGACGACGGATCGCCGCGGAAATCCATCCCCATCTTGTCGACTTCGTCGAGCAGGAAGAGCGGATTGCGCACGCCGACCTTCGCGAGGCTTTGCAGGATCTTGCCCGGCATCGAGCCGATATACGTGCGGCGGTGGCCGCGGATCTCGGCTTCGTCACGCACGCCGCCGAGCGCCATCCGCACGAACTTGCGGTTCGTCGCACGGGCGATCGACTGGCCGAGCGAGGTCTTGCCGACGCCCGGAGGCCCGACGAGGCACAGGATCGGCGCCTTGACCTTGTCGACGCGCTGTTGCACCGCGAGATACTCGAGGATCCGTTCCTTGACCTTCTCGAGGCCGTAGTGATCCTCGTCGAGCACCTGCTCGGCGTTCGACAGGTCGTTGTTGACCTTGCTCTTCTTGCGCCACGGCAGGCCGATCAGCGTGTCGATGTAGTTGCGCACGACGGTCGCTTCCGCGGACATCGGCGACATCAGCTTCAGCTTCTTCAGCTCGGCGTCAGCCTTCTTCTTGGCTTCCTTCGGCATGCGCGCGGCGTTGATGCGCTTCTCGAGTTCCTCGAGATCCGCGCCTTCCTCGCCTTCGCCCAGTTCCTTCTGGATCGCCTTGACCTGCTCGTTCAGGTAGTACTCGCGCTGGCTCTTTTCCATCTGGCGCTTCACGCGCCCGCGGATGCGCTTTTCGACCTGCAGGATGTCGATCTCGGCTTCGAGCTGCGCGAGCAGGTGCTCGAGACGCTCGATGACCGGGAACATCTCGAGGATGTGCTGCTTCTGGTCGAGCTTCAGCGGCAGGCGCTCGGCGATCATGTCGGCGAGACGGCCCGCTTCATCGATGCCCGACAGCGACGTGAGAATCTCCGGCGGGATCTTCTTGTTCAGCTTCACGTACTGGTCGAACTGCGACACGATCGCGCGACGCAGCGCTTCCGTTTCGGCGCTGTCCGCGTGATCGGGCTCGAGCGGCATCACTTCGCTGGAGAACTGCGTCTCCTGCTCTTCGATCGACAACGCCTTCGCGCGCTGCAGGCCCTCGACGAGCACCTTCACGGTGCCGTCCGGCAGCTTCAGCATCTGCAGGATGTTGGCGATACAACCGACCTCGTACATGTCCTTTTCGGTCGGTTCGTCCTTGGCCGCGGTTTTCTGGGCGACCAGCATGATGTGCTTGCCGCCTTCCATCGCTGCTTCGAGGGCCTTGATCGATTTCGGCCGGCCCACGAAGAGCGGAATCACCATGTGCGGGAAAACGACGACGTCCCGCAGCGGCAGCAGCGGGAGCGTGATGCGTTCCGGCGGGAGAAGTTGGGTGCCTGACATTTCATTTCCCCATGAGTGGAATCAATTGTTCGGTAATTGAGGCCGCCACAACGAATTGCAAGCCTTCAAGTGCGGGAAATATTCGGTAAGAAAGTAACCACCGCGTGTCGAGTCAGAGTTACCCACAAGATAAACGAAAAAAAGCCGCCCACGGTCTCATGAACGGCCTTTTTCGCTGAACATCGTCGGCAAGCCGGTCAGTTCGAACCCGCCACCTTCGGCGTGTCCTCGTAGATCAGCAGAGGCTTGCCGTCGCCATCGATGACATTCTCGTCGATGATGACCTTGCTGACCCCTTTCATCGTCGGCAGCTCGTACATCACGTCGAGCAATGCCTGTTCGATGATCGAACGCAAGCCGCGCGCGCCGGTCTTGCGGCGGATCGCCTTGCGGGCGACTGCCTGCAACGCGCCCGGCCGGATCTCCAGCTCGACGCGCTCCATCGCGAACAGCTTGTGATACTGCTTGACGAGCGCGTTCTTCGGCTCGACCAGGATCTTCATCAGCGCGGCCTCGTCGAGCTTGCCGAGCGTCGCGACGACCGGCAGGCGGCCGATCAATTCGGGGATCAGACCGAATTTGATCAGGTCTTCCGGCTCCGTTTCGCGCAGCACTTCGCCCGCGTCGCGCTCCTGCTTGCTCTTGACCGTCGCGCCGAAGCCGATGCCGGTCTTTTCGGTACGGTCGGTGATCACTTTCTCGAGACCGTCGAACGCACCGCCGCAGATGAACAGGATGTTGGTCGTGTCGACCTGGATGAAATCCTGGTTCGGGTGCTTGCGGCCGCCCTGCGGCGGCACCGATGCCATCGTGCCCTCGACGAGCTTCAGCAGCGCCTGCTGGACGCCCTCGCCCGACACGTCGCGCGTGATCGACGGGTTGTCCGACTTGCGGCTGATCTTGTCGATTTCGTCGATGTAGACGATCCCGCGCTGGGCCTTGTCGACCTCGTAGTTGCAGTTCTGCAACAGCTTCTGGATGATGTTCTCGACGTCCTCGCCGACGTAGCCGGCTTCGGTCAGCGTCGTCGCGTCGGCGATCACGAACGGCACGTTGAGCAACCGCGCGAGCGTCTGCGCGAGCAGCGTCTTGCCGGAACCGGTCGGGCCGATCAGCAGGATGTTGCTCTTCGACAGCTCGACGTCGTCTTTCTTGTCGAGATGCTTCAGGCGCTTGTAGTGGTTGTACACGGCCACCGCGAGGATCTTCTTCGCGCGCTCCTGCCCGATCACGTACTGATCGAGGATGTCGCGAATTTCCTGCGGGCTCGGCAGATCCGACCGGGACAGGCTGGCCTCGACGCCGGCGGCAGCCGCCTCGTCGCGAATGATCTCGTTGCAGAGGTCGATACATTCATCGCAGATGAACACCGACGGGCCCGCGATGAGTTTTTTCACCTCATGCTGGCTCTTCCCGCAAAACGAGCAATACAACAGCTTCTCGCTGTTCGAACCTTTTTTGTCCGCCATGAATGTAGAGCCTCCGGACAGGTAAATGACATGATACGCCGAATACTCCGGACACCGCGCCTGGGACGCGACCGGAGCCGGCTGGATGCGCTTTGCCGCAGATGCTCGGGGCGTAACGGATTCTGCGCGAGGTGCCACCCGAATCGGGGCGGCACCCCACTTAAGTTCACGGACGCTTCAGCAACACCTGGTCGATCAGCCCGTACGCCTTCGCGTCTTCGCTCGACATGAAGTTATCACGGTCGGTGTCGCGCGCGATGCGCTCGACGTCCTGCCCCGTGTGTTGCGCGAGCAGGTGGTTGAGCCGCTCCTTCAGGTAGAGGATTTCGCGCGCCTGGATCTCGATGTCGGACGCCTGGCCGCGCGCGCCGCCCAGCGGCTGGTGAATCATCACGCGCGAGTTCGGCAGCGCGAAGCGCTTGCCCTTCGCGCCCGACGCGAGCAGGAACGCGCCCATGCTGGCCGCGAGGCCCATGCACAGCGTCGACACGTCCGGCTTGATGAACTGCATCGTGTCGTAGATCGCCATGCCGGCCGACACCGAGCCGCCCGGGCTGTTGATGTAGAGGCTGATGTCCTTGTCGGGATTCTCGCTCTCCAGGAACAGCAGTTGCGCGACGACGAGGTTGGCGGTCTGGTCGTTGACTTCGCCGACCATGAACACCAGGCGCTCCTTCAGGAGACGCGAATAGATGTCGTACGAACGCTCGCCGCGGCCGCTCGTTTCGACGACGATCGGCACGAGCCCCAGCGCTTGCGCCTCGAAACCCTGCGGCGCATTCGAAGCAAGCATGTCCAGCAATTCAGCGCGAGTGATCATTCAATGAACCTTGTTCGAATGGAAAATTGAACGGAGGAAGCCGCCCGCTCAATCGCCATATTAATGGCAACCGTGCGCTCGACGTAAAAACGGCGTGCGGGCCGTCGCTCCGACAGCCGGCACGCCGCAAGAGCGACAGTTACGCTTGCGCCGATGCGCTCGCGAGTGCCTCGAAGCTCACTTCCTTGTCCGTCACCTTCGCCTTGCCCAGCACGAAATCGACGACGTTGCTTTCAACGACGAACGCTTCCATCTCGGCGAGGCGCTGCTGGTTCGAATAATACCAGCGGACCACTTCCTTCGGGTCTTCGTAGCTCTTCGCGAACTCGTCGACTTCCGCGCGGATCTGTTCCGGCTTCGCTTCGAGGTTGTTCGCCTTGACCAGCTCGGCCAGCACGAGGCCCAGCTTCACGCGGCGCTCGGCCTGCTCGGTGAACATTTCGGCCGGGATCGGTGCGTCCTTCGCGTTCGGCACGCCGCGCTGCGCGAGGTCCTGACGCGCCATTTCGACGAGGCGCTGCTGGTCCTGCTCGATCAGCGCCTTCGGCACGTCGAGCTCGGAGATCTTCAGCAGCGCGTCCATCACCTGGTTCTTGACGATCGACTGCGTGCGACGCTTCGCTTCGCGCTCGAGGTTTTCCTTGATCTCGCTGCGCATCTTCGCGAGATCGCCGTCTTCGATGCCGAGCGACTTCGCGAATTCGGCGTCGATCTCCGGCAGGTGCGGCCACTCGACCTTCTTCATCGTGACCGTGAACTGCGCCGTCTTGCCCGCGACGTCCTTGCCGTGATAGTCCTCCGGGAACGCCAGGTCGAACGTGCGCGATTCGCCGGCCTTCAGGCCCAGCGCCGCCTTTTCGAATTCCGGCAGCATGCGGCCTTCGCCGAGCACGAACGGGAAGTCTTCGGCCGTGCCGCCCTGGAACGCGACGTCGTCGATCTTGCCGACGAAGTCGACCGTCACGCGGTCGCCGTTCTGCGCCGAGGTGTCCGCGCCGCCGTCGCCGTGCTCGCCGCCTTCGCCGCGTGCGTGGAAGTGCACGCGCTGCTTGCGCAGGATGTCGAGCGTGCGGTCGATTTCGGCGTCGCCGATCGACGTCGTCGAGCGCTCGACTTCAGCCGTCGCCAGATCGCCGATCTTCACTTCCGGGTAGACCTCGAAGGTCGCGTCGAACGCGTATGCGTCTTCGGCCTGGTCCTGCTTCGGTGCGAAGCTCGGCTGGCCGGCGACGCGCAGGTTTTCCGCGCGGCTGATCGTGAAGAATTCCTGGCCGATCTTGTCGCTCAGCACTTCCGCCTCGACCTGACCCGCGTATTGCTGCGCGACCATCTTCAGCGGCACCTTGCCCGGGCGGAAACCCGGCATGCGCACGTTCTTCGCGAGTTTCTGGATACGGGCGTCGATTTCCTTCTGCACCGTCTCTTTCGGCAAAGAAATCGTCACGCGGCGTTCAAGCTTGCCGAGGTTCTCAACAACGTTAGCCATGGCTTCAATCGTCCTAAAATTATTCGAGCGAATCGGGTTTTCCTTGCCGTGCCTGCCTGCGGCGCCCCGTGTGTCATACACACGCGCCGCGCCGGAGCGCCACGCCATCCCTGCACGCGCCGGATGGCTAGCGCAAGCGGCTCGGAGCACGGCTTTGGCCGGAAGAATCGACTATTCTAGCAAACAATTTTCATCACACCGCCAGATCGGCGCGACCTGCGTGCGGATTGCCGCGCCGCCCGCTTTGCCGCCCGCATCCGTCCCCCGCTTTTGCGCCGCGCGCATCCAGGGCCGCGCATGGATGGCCGTTATGCCGCGCGCCATATCCAGCCGCGCCCGCCATCCTGTAAGCTCCGAATGACAAGCTGCGCCGCCGCGGCGGCGCTCATTCTTCACACCAATCACGCATTCCGGAGACACCATGCCGCAACACCCGTCCGCGCCTGTCGTCGTCATCGCGCCCGATTCGTTCAAAGGCTCGCTTTCCGCCGAGCAGGTCGCGGACGCGATCGCCGCCGGCATCCGCCGCGCGCGGCCCGATGCCGTCGTGCGCTGCTGCCCGATGGCCGACGGCGGCGAAGGCACGCTCGACGCGATGCTCGCGGGCGGCGGCACGCGGCGTGCGCTGCGCGTGGCCGGCGCGTCGCTCGCGCCGCGCGACGCGGCGGTCGGCGTGATCGACGCGCGCACCGCGATCGTCGAGACGGCCGAGGTCGTCGGCATCACCGACCCGGTCGGGATGAGCGTGCCCGTCGACGCGCGCAGCACGCGCGGGATGGGCGAGGCGATCCGCGCGCTGCTCGACGAAGGCGTGCGCCGCTTCTTCGTCGCGCTCGGCGGCAGCAGCACCAACGATGCCGGCGCCGGGCTGCTCGCGGGCCTCGGGCTGCAATGCTTCGACGCGGCCGGCCAGCCGGTCGAGCCGGTGCCGGCGCGGCTCGCCGACATCGCGCGGGTCGACGCGTCGGCGCTCGACCCGCGGCTGGCCGAAACGGAATTCGTCGGCATGTCCGACGTCGACAACCCGCTGACGGGCGCGCACGGCGCGACCGCCGTGTTCGGTCCGCAAAAGGGCGTGACGCCCGAACAGGTCGCGACCCTCGATGCGGCGCTCGGGCGCTTCGCCGATCTGCTCGAGGCCGCGCTCGACCGCCGCGCGCGCGAGCTGCCGGGCGCCGGCGCCGCGGGCGGCCTCGGCTTCGCGCTGCACATGCTCGGCGCGCAGTTCGAGACCGGCGCGGAAGTCGTCGCGCGGCAGATCGGGCTCGATGCGGCGCTCGCCGGCGCCGACTGGCTGATCACCGGCGAAGGGCGCTCGGACGTGCAGACGCTGCACGGCAAGGCGCCGTTCATCGCCTGCCGTCATGCGCAGGCCGCCGGCGTGCCCGCGTCGCTGCTGTCCGGTGCGGTCGATCCGGCCGCGCTGCCGCGCCTGTCCGAGCATTTTTCCGGCTGCTTCTCGCCGGCGCCCGGGCCGATCACGCTCGACGTCGCGATCCGCGATGCGGCCAATCTGCTCGCCAACGAAGCGGAACAGTTGACGCGCCTGAAATACGGCGCACACTGACCGTTGACCCGAGCGCGCGATACAGGAACAATCGGGCCCGCCCTTTATCTTCAGGATTCGACATGAAAGGCCGACAAGCCGGGCTCGATCAGTTTCTGACCTATCGCCTCCACGCGCTCACGAAGCGCTCCGATCGCGGAATCGGCGAGGTGTACCGGCACAAGCTCGACATCTCGCTGCCCGAGGCGCGCGTGATCGCCGCCGTCGGCGCATTCGGTCCGTTTTCGATCATGGATCTCGCGCGCCACACCAACCTCGACAAGAGCCAGGCAAGCCGCGCGGCCGAGGCGCTGCTGCGCCAGGGTCTGCTCGAACGCAGCGCCAGCGAGGACGACGGCCGGATCGTGCTGATCGCGCTGACCGCCGACGGCCGCGCACTGCACCGCAAGATCATGCCGATCGTGCGCAAGTGGAACGACGGACTGCTCGCGTGCCTGTCCGACAGCGAACGTCAGACGTTCGAGCGGCTGCTCGACAAGGTCGTCGCGCACGCGACCGAGCGGGACGACTGAACCGGCGCGCAGGTTGCGCCGCTTCGCTCCGGCGCAGGGTCCAAACGTTTGCGTCGCGGCCATGCGAATGACGGCAACAGCTGAATCTGTCGCGGCCAGCACGCGGAAATTGATCGGATGAAATGACCAGGCCGCCCGATTCGCATTGACGGCGAATCGGGCGGCCTGCCTTGTAGCAGTCGGCAATCGATACTCCCACGCCGCGCCCGCGCGAGTCAGCGGCGCGGCAACGTCGCCGCTCTCGCCGCTACAACCCGCTGTTGGCCGCGCGCTGGCGCAGCAACCCCAGCACCGCGTCGCAATACGGCGTCGGCACGCCGAGCTTGCGGCCCAGTTCCGGAAACACGCCGAGGATCGGGCCGATCTCGAGCGGGCGCCCCGCTTCGAAATCCTGCAGCATCGAGGTCTTGAACGCACCGAGCTTGCGCGTCACCGCGATCCGCTCGGGGCCGCTCATCCCGGTCGACAGCCCGAGCTTCGCACCGATCTGCGCGGCCTCCTCCATCATCCGCAGCGCGAGATCCTGCGTGAACGGATCGTCGAGCAGCTGCTCGGCGGTCGAGCCGGTCAACGCGCTCAGCGGATTCATGTTCATGTTGCCCCACAGCTTCGCCCAGATCTCGGTGCGGATCGCGGGCGTCGACTCGACGTCGAAGCCGCCCGCGGCCAGCGCCGCCGCGAACCGCGCGGTGGGCGCGTCGAGCCGCGCGTCGGGCGCGCCGACGATCAGCCGATTGCCGCGTCCGCGCCGCACGATGCCCGGCGCATCGGTGCTCGACGACAGATGCACGACGCAACCGATCGCCTGCGCGGGCGGCAGCGCCGCCGACACCGCACCGCCCGGATCGACCGCTTCGAGCGGCACGCCGGCGAGCGGCCCCGCGAGCCCGTATGTAAACCACCACGGCAGGCCGTTCATCGCCGCAACGATCACCGTGTCGGGGCCGACCAGCGGCGCGATGCGCGCAGCCAGCGCGGGCAGCGCCTGCGCCTTCAGCGCGATCACCACGTAGTCCTGCACGCCGAGCGCGGCCGCGTCGTCGCTCGCATGCACCGGGACCGATGCCGAGCTGCCCGTCTCGTCGATCACGCGGACGCCGTGCGTATTCAGCGCATCGAGCGTCGCGCCGCGCGCGTACGCGCTCACGCTCATGCCGGCGCGCGACAGCGCGGCCGCAAGCAATCCGCCGATCGCGCCGACGCCCACCACCGCCGCGCGCATCGACCCTGAATTCGTGTCGTTCATGATCGCCTTCCGTCTCCTGGAAGTTGACGAGCATAACGCTCAATGGTTGCGGATACAACCATTTGTGCGTGCGCATGCCGACCCTGCGCCGAGGCTGCGCGTTCGCGCCGCTCAGCCCGGCGTACGGTCCAGCGCGGCCGGTTCGTCGTTGGCCGCGTCGCCCGTCGCGCCGAGCACGCCGGCGATCTGGCTCTTGTCGTGCATGCCGAGCTTGCGATACGCGCAGCGCAGGTAATGACGCACGGTCGTCGGCGAGATCGCCATCTGCTGCGCGACCTCCTTGTGCGAGCGTCCCGCGCCGTAGTAGCGGATCGCCGCCAGCTCGCGCGGGCTCAGCCGGTCGAGCAGCGAGCGCGGCCGCGCCTCGAGCTGGAACAGGCCAGCGACCGGCACGCAGCGGATCCGCAGCGCGTCGCCGACAAACGGCTGCGCGCACTGGCGCCGCAGATGCGCGACGAGCGGCTCCGGCACGCGCGGGCCCGTCCACGCCGGCCATTCGGCGCGCAGCACGTCGTCGAAGCCGTGATCGGCGTGATGCAGCACGCCGAAGTTGTCGCACAGCGCGCGCGCCGCGGGCGCCAACGTGTCGGCGCGCTCGCGCGTGAGCTGCGCCGCGCGGTTGATCGTCAGCGCGGCGGCCAGGTGCGGGATCACTTCCTCGAAGCGCTGCGCGTCGTCGTCGCTGAACGGCCGGTTCAGGCCCTGACGATAGATCGACATGAAGGTCGTCAGGCCGAAACGGCGATCGAGCGTGCACACGCACATCAGCTGCGCGAGCCCGTACTTCACGCACCAGTCGCGAAACCGCGCGTCGAGCCCCGGCTCGACGACCGACAGCCGCACCGCGCGGCCATGCGCGCCGCGCAGCGTGCGATGCGCGAGCGGATCGCAATCGCGCACGCGCTTCCAGTCGCCGAAGAACGCATGCGGCAGACGATACAGGAAGCTGTTGTGCATCACGGGGCCGGTCGACAGATGCGTCGCGACGCCGGTCCACGCGGCATCGAACGGAATCAAGGCCTGCAGCAGCGCAAAGAAGCGGCATTCGAACTCGCCGATGCCGGACTGCGCGGCCACCGCGTACAGATCGAGCAGCATCAGGCTCAGCTCGCGCCGCGATGCGTCGCCGCGCGCGACGCCGTCGAAGTCGGCGCGGCGGGACGGCAGCGGCGGCCATGCGGATTCGTCGAGCACGATCGCTGCCGGCACGTCGCGCAACGCATCGAAATCCTGCCCGATATCCGTCGTGATCCTCACTTTCCGCTCCCCTGCCCGATCGGGCTGCTGATACGCGCAACGCAGACCGGCCGATTATAGCGGCCGGCATTTTTGGCGGCCCGCTGCGCCGGAACGGGCCGCAACCCCATCCATTTGAACGGTGCGGGACGCATTGCTGCAGCGCAGCACGCCGACCGGCGTCGTGCCGGTGCGCTCGTCCCGCGCACTGCGGGTTTTCCGCAGCGTTCATCTGGACGACTGTTCGCGGTTTTTCCTGCTGCGGACACTGCGTCGCGACAACACCAACAACGACACGTCGATGCAGGACGGTATGGAGAACCCCACGTGACGAAATCCCGCTTGATCCGCACGGCCGCCGCCGCGACGCTTGCCGCGTGCGCCGCCGCCACACATGCGCAGTCGACCCTCACGCTGTACGGCGCACTCGACGCCGGCGTGCAATACCTGACGCACGCCGACGGGCGCCACTCGGCCGTGCAGCTGCAGAACTACGGCATCCTGCCGTCGCAGATCGGCCTGAAAGGCAACGAGGACCTCGGCGGCGGCTGGCGCGCGCTGTTCAAGCTCGAACAGGGCCTCAATCTCAACGACGGCACCGCGACCGCACCCGGCTACGCGTTCTTCCGCGGCGCGTACGTCGGCCTCGCCGGACCGGTCGGCACCGTCACGCTCGGCCGCCAGTTCAGCGTGCTGTTCGACAAGACGCTGTTCTACGACCCGCTGTGGTACGCGTCGTACAGCGGCCAGGGCGTGATCGTGCCGATGTCCGCGAACTTCATCGATCACTCGATCAAATATCAGTCGCCGACGCTGGCCGGCTTCGACGTCGAGGCGCTCGCCGCGACGGCCGGCGTCGCCGGCAACACGCGCGCCGGCCGCGTGCTCGAGCTCGGCGGCCAGTACGCGAGCAACGGGCTGTCCGTCAGTGCGGTGCTGCACCAGTCGCACGGCGACGTGTCGGCGGCCGACGACACATCCGCGCGCCGCCGCGAACTCGGCACGCTCGCCGCGCGCTATGCGTTCGCCGCGCTGCCGCTCACCGTCTACGCGGGCGTCGAGCGCCTGACCGGCGATCTCGACGCGGCGCGCACGATCGTCTGGGGCGGCGCGCGCTATCTGACGTCGAACGGCATCGGCCTGAACGCGGGCGTCTATCACACCGACTCGCGCACGCCGGCGATCGGCCATCCGACGCTGTTCATCGCGAGCACCACCTATGCACTGTCGAAACGCACCGTCGCGTACGTGAACCTCGGCTACGCGCGCAACAGCGGCCAAAGCTCGCAGACCGTCTACGAATACGACCCCACCCCGCTGGCCGGCGCGTCGCAGTTCGGCGCGATGGTCGGCATGTACCACCTGTTCTGAACCCTCAGCGAGACCCGTCATCATGAAGACCCTTTCCCCGGATGCCGCGCTGCCGTCCGACGCGCGCGCGTCGACCTTCGCGCGCAGCACGCTCGTCGCCCTCGTCGTGTTCGCAGCCATCACGCCGCTGCTGTTGCTGGTCGCGCCGGCGGTCGCCGGCCAGCTCGCGACGCAGCTCGGCTTGTCCGCGTCGCAGATCGGCACGTACTTCTTCGTCGAACTCGGCGCGTTCAGCCTCGCGACCGTGCCGTCGTACCTGTGGCTCGGCCGGGTCGACGCACGCCGCGTCGCGGCGTGCGCGATCGCGCTGTTCGGCGCGGGCAACCTGCTGACCGCGCTGTGGATGCCGGGCTTCGGCGCGCTGCTCGCGCTGCGCGCGGCGACCGCGCTCGGCGGCGGCTCGCTGATGGTGCTCTGCATGACGAGCGCGGCGACCAGCGAGAACAGCGACCGCGTGTACGGGCTGTGGGTCGTCGGCCAGTTGATCGCCGGCGCGATCGGCCTGTTCGTGCTGCCGCACGTGTTCGCCGCGTTCGGATTGCGCGCACTCTACTTCGCGCTGGCGGCGCTTGCGCTGGGCGCGGCCCCGCTGTCGCGCGGCTTTCCGGCGTCGCTCGGCGCACGACCGGCAGCCGCGCAGGCCGCACGCGGCGCCGCGACGGGCACCCCGGGCGCGTGGGTCGCGCTCGCGATCGGCGCGGTGCTGACGTTCTATCTCGCGATCGGCAGCGTGTGGACCTTCGCGAGCCGCGCGGCGGCCGAAGCCGGGCTCGATCCGCAGTCGACCGGCAACGTGCTGGCGATCGCGAGCGTGATGGGGATCGCCGGCGCGGCGCTCGCCTCGTGCGCGGGCGGCCGGCTCGCGCGGCGCGCGATGCTGGCCGCCGGCTACGCGCTGCTCGCCGCGTCGCTGGTCGCACTCGCCGCGCTGCCGCATCCGGGCGGCTTCAGCGTCGCGATCTTCGCGTTCAAGTTCGCGTGGACGTTCGTGCTGCCGTTCATTCTCGCGACCGTCGCGCAGATCGACGCGTCGGGCCGCCTCGTCGCGACGCTCAATTTCGTGATCGGCGCCGGCCTCGCGGCCGGCCCGCTGCTCGCCGGGCTGATGCTCGATGCGGGCGGCACGATGCACGCGCTGTTCGCAGCCGCGACAGCCGTCGCGATCGTGTCGTTCGCGGCGCTGCGCCATATCGATCGACGCGCGCACGCGTCCGTTTCCTCCCAACCGTGACAGGTCTCGCCTATCCATGAATCGCACCGCATTCTTCACCGATGAACGTACCTTCTGGCATACCGGCGGCACGCACGCGCTGTTCTTCCCGGTCGGCGGCTGGGTCCAGCCGCCGTCGAGCGCGGGCTACGCGGAATCGCCCGATTCGAAACGCCGCTTCCTGTCGCTCGTGCAGGCGTCGGGACTCGCCGCGCAGCTCGACATGCACGGCGCGGAAGCGGCGACCGCCGCCGACCTGCTGCGCATTCACCCGGCGCATTATCTCGATGCGTTCCGCGCCCTCAGCGACGCGAACGGCGGCGACCTCGGCGATCTCGCGCCGTTCGGCAAGGGCAGCTACGAAATCGCCGCCCTGTCGGCCGGTCTCGCGATCGCGGCCGTCGATGCGGTCGTCGGCGAACGCGCGGCCAATGCGTTCTCGCTGTCGCGCCCGCCCGGTCATCACTGCCTGCGCGACCGTCCGATGGGCTTCTGCCTGCTCGCCAACATCCCGATCGCGATCGAAGCCGCGCGCGCGAAGCACGGCGTCGAGCGCGTCGCCGTGATCGACTGGGACGTGCACCACGGCAACGGCACGCAGTCGATCTACTACGACGATCCGGACACGCTGACGATCTCGCTGCACCAGGACCGCTGCTTTCCGCCCGGCTACAGCGGCGCGGACGATCGCGGCGAAGGCGCGGGCATCGGCGCGAACCTGAACGTGCCGCTGCTCGCCGGCAGCGGCGACGACGCGTATCGGCATGCGTTCGAGCGAATCGTGCTGCCGGCGCTCGAGCGCTTCCGTCCCGAGTTGATCGTGGTGGCGAGCGGGCTCGATGCGAGCGCGGTCGATCCGCTCGCGCGGATGCAGCTGCACACCGACAGCTACCGCTTCATGACGCGCGCGCTGAAGGAGGCCGCGCAGCGTCACTGCGGCGGGCGGCTGGTGATCGTGCACGAAGGCGGCTATTCGGAGGCCTACGTGCCGTTCTGCGGGCTGGCCATCGTCGAGGAACTGGCGGGCGTGCGCACCGGCGTGACCGATCCGATGCTCGACCTTGCGATCGCGCAGCAGCCGGGCGAACGATTCGTCGCGTTCCAGCGCGCACTGCTCGACGAACTGGCGGAGTCGTTCGGGCTGTAACGCCGGCGCATCGGCAACGCAGGGCCGGCCAGCGCCGGCCCTTGCGCGATCCGCGCGGATGCGGTTTCCTGTGTCTTTGACCCTGACCGGACCCGAGGCCGCACTGTTCCGATGAAATCGTCCCCGCGCGATAACAACAACGCCGATGCCGACAAAGCGCACCGCCGGTCTTCGACGCTGATCCCGAATCTCGTCGCCGTGCTGGCCGGCATCGCGACCTTCGCGATCGGCGCGGCGTGGGTGATCCATAGCTGGATCGTCGATCGCGAAGCGCAGTATTTCGCGATTCCGCTGGTGTTCTCGGTGCCGGTGATCGTGGCGGTCGCGATCCGGAGTTTCTGGGATTAGATGCGCATCAATGACAAAGCGCCGCGGTCGGGCGACGCGCGGCGCTTGTTGTCGAGCTCGAGCTCGGGTCGGAAGCGATTACCTCGGCAATTCCGCTGCGAATCGCTCACAGACCGGGGCGCGCACACGGATTGGGCGCTGCGCCCTGATATCCGCCCGTGACGAGGCCCAGCGCCGTGCCGGCCAGCGACGTGCCGATCGCCTTCAGCGCTGTGCCGCCCGACAGCGACTCGCCGCTCGACATCGGCCGTCCGGAGTACGCGGAACACGCCGACGACGATACGACCGTCTGCGCGGGCCGGGCGCTCCATGCAATGTTGTCGGCCGGGATGGATACGGAGGCAAATACCGGCGCAGCCAGCGTGAGCGCCAGCGTGGAAATCGACATGCGCACGGTGTTTTTCATCGGTTGTCCCTCGGTGTGATCGTGCTGATTCGATGAAGCTTGGACACGATGATATTACACACGGGGCGATTGTCCGCGCCCTGCATCGCCTGTCCGTGCCTGCTTGCCGGAAAGAAGCGGCGCCAACGAAAAAAGCGCTGCGGTCGATCGACCGGCAGCGCTTTTTTCATGCACGGTCCCTGACTAGGGCACGTGCGACTTCTGGTGCTGAGGCCAGAACCACATTAAAGGCGTTCTGTCTTTCTGCTATTGGGATCCCACCAGTTCGTATTTTGCGGATGCCCCCATATATGCCCCCTTGCAAAATTGCTGCCGTTAGCGTTGTTGTGAAACAACGAATCAGCGGATCTCACCATCGCGTAAGGGGTCAACATGGTAACGAACTTCCGTGCGGCATGTTGCATGTCGATTGTCCGAGGGCTCATCTGCGCAGTTGCGTCCGTTGCGACCTACGCCCATGCGGACGGGGTACCCGCGAATATCTACGACCTCAGTTCGTTCGGTATCCCGCAAGCGGCCACGCAAAAAGCCTACGTCGGCCCCTACGACGCGCCGACACCACAGCTCGGCTGCAAAGTGTTCGACGCGCGCGGTCGCGCTCTGGACGACGGAGAGCTGACAGACAAGCAGCGGTATCAGGTTGCCGACTGCATCAATACGGTCCGCGCAAACCGCGAATGGAACGACCGGCTCGCTGAAAGTCGGCGCCGGACAGAAGAGGCACTCGACGCCGCCCAACGACGCATCGATGCATTCGCCAACACGCCGGCCGCTCCAGGCACGCCCGGCCCGATCGCCTACCCTCTGCCGGCCAATACCCCGGCAATCATCCTCCAGACGCAGTAGCGCCGCCCGGATCCGCACCAACGAGCTCGGCGACGTCAGGGTTCGCGATCAGGAACACGCGCAGCTTTTCGACCGGGTCGACGGGCTGCGTGGCGACCGGCGCCGGTGCCGGCGGAGCCGTCCAATTATCGCCGGAGCGCGCCCAACCCGGCCCGACCAGAGAATCTTCCGGCAGTGCAACAAGTTGTGACCCATCGTCCGGCTCGAATGCCGGAGCATTCGCGTCGAGAACGATAACATTCTCGACGGTGCCGTTTTTCACAAGAGCAACGCGACCCATATTCAGTTCCGTTTAAGCATATTCGAAAATGATGAACTGCCCGTTAGCCCCGGCCGAACCGTTGTATTGCTGACCGTAGTTGTTGCAGAATGCGCCATCACCGCCCATGCCCGGCCCGAAGCCCGGCCCCCACCCCGAGCCGGGGCTCATCGCAAACGGCGGTCGGCCGCTGAACATGCCGGCGCCGCCGCGCGGATTGTACGGCGCGAGTGCGAAGATGCCGTGATCGCCCATTTCGGTTGCACGCTGGAACAAGAGCGTTCCGGCCGTAATAGCCGGCATATCACCCTGCACCGTTGCGCTGTTGCTGGCGGCATTGCCTTGCGTGCCGTTCGACACGCCGCCCCTGCCTCCCGGCAAAACGAGCAGCGATCCGATCGACGAATTGCCCCCCTGACCACCACTGACGCTCGGCGTCCCCGCCGCGCCGCCAGCGCCAACCGTCACGGCCTGCGCGGTCGGATTCGGCCACCACCAGATTGCGCCCGCGCCACTGTTGCCGGCCGGGGCGATGTTTTGCGAGTTGCCCGTACCGCTCGGACCAGTGCCGCAGCCGCCGCCCCCGCCGCCTGCGCCCCATCCGAAGACGAGCGCACCGCCCGTGCCCGGCGTCGGGACATACTGGGCGCTGGCCGTCATGACTCGGACGTTCAGCAATCGCCCCTTCGCAATCGCGGTCAACGCGGCCGATACGAACTTTGTACTCGCCGCGTTATCCGTCGAGTCGCCCGCTGTACGCGTCGGCACACCGACGTTGCCGATGAAGGTCGGACTTGCCTTCGGTGCGCCGCCGAGATTCGCGAGCGCCGTTGCCGCGTCGGCCACGTCCGACAAATTGTTCGCCTTCTTCAACGCGTTCGCGAGCGTCGCTGCGGCATTCTGCTCGCTGACCGACGCAGCCGTCGCGGAGTTTGCAGCGCTCGTTGCCGACAACGTAGCGGACGATGCGCTCGATGCAGCACTGCTTGCGGAACCCGCAGCATCCGTCGATGCCGCTTGCGCGGCCGTCGCGTACTGCGATGCATGCTGTTCGCTCGTTGATGCCGCAGCCGCGCTCGCCGCCGCCTGCGTTGCAGAATCCGCGCTCGCGGCGGCCGACTGCGCAGCTTGGCCGGCGGAATCGAGCGCGCTGTTTGCGCTGCTCGTCGCCGTTTCGGCCGCCTGCTGAGCCAGAATACGGTCCGCGTGCGTTTCTGCCGCGCTGGATTCGATGAACTGGCCGAGAATTGCCTGATAGGTCTCGGTGTCGTCGGACAGGATGAGAGAAAGTTCCATGTCAGCTCAGCGGAGATTGTTCGATTCGGATATAGACGGGTGGCCCGAGCACAACGTCGCCCGTCGCCAAAGCGAGTCGCACATCGATGCGCGCCTTCTGTGGCGACCAGCCAGCCGTGGAGTCGGCCGTCAGCGTGAGCAGCCCCTTTGTGACGTCGAGCCATTCGACATTGAGGGCTGCAATCTGCTTCTTGCCCGCGCTGTCGAACAGCACGGCCGTCAACGTCGAGCCGGTGAAATCGGCCGGTGCGCCATCTTTCTGCAGGCCACCGACGAGCTTGAACGTCGATCCGATATAGACGGTCAGCATCTTCAATCCCCCTGCCCTTCGATGAGCGACGGCCGTTCGGTAACGTCGACCACCGCGCGAGCGTTTGGAATCCCGGTGGCCATCGTCAGCAGCGCTGTATTGAGGCCGTCCTGCCGCTGGACGACGTCGTTGCGCATCGACTCGACGGCAGCCTGAACACCGCGCGTCTGCCGTGCGCCTTCGGTCATCATCACCGGCAGCCACCGCACCGAGCAGTCCCAGTGATCGACATCGCGGCCGGTCTGCGGATCGCGACCGACGACATGCGAAAACCACGCGCATTCATGCTCGAGACACGGTTTCTTGAGCAGCGGGCACACAACTTTTTTCGCTTTCGTCATTGCTTCACCGCCACGATGCAATCGGCGTACTTGACCTGCGGCGCACGGTACGTATGGTTGTGCGCAGCATTGCCACCATTGGCCTGAATGCCGATGTTCGTCCCTGAACCGTAAATACCGATCCCTGTTCCGGACGCGCTCAGCCAGATGCCTGTGCCGCTTCCGCTCGTCACGCCGTTGTACTGACCATCGTTGTCGGACTGGTAGCCGCCGCCCGTCAGCTGGCTAGAACCCGCGCCATCCACGCTGTGCGCGATCACGACAAAGGGATGCGCGTGTCCGGGGTCGTTCACACCGTGCGAATGGCCCGGATCGGCCACACCGTGCGAATGGCCCGGATCGGATACACCGTGCGCGTGCGACGGCATTTCAGCGACGGTAATCGCGTGACCGTCAACCGCGAACTGACCGCCCCAGTTCCAGCCGCTCCAGCCAACTGCACCGTTCTGCTTGCCGACCGACTGATTGAACCGCATCGCGCAGTCCGTGAATGCCGGATCAGCGTCGACAGTCCATCCCGTCGGCGCCGCGGCTTGCTGCAGAACGATGCGCGTGCCCTTCGGCGCGTCGAGCGTTCCGTTGTTCACCTTGCCGTCGGCGAGCTGCCGCACGAACGCGCTCAACGCCTGAATGTATTCGTTCGCCTGCGACCCGACCGGCTCCGAGCCCTGCGGGCTGTTCTGGCTCGGAGTCGGGCTCAGGTCATTGATCGATCCCGGTACGGGCATGGTTCACCTCGTTTGTCTGTGCGCTTACTTCTGCGCTGTTAGCGGTTTCCAACCGCACACTCGGGCGCCGGCGCGGTTGTGCTCCAGGATCGCGCGAGCTGTCGCATCCGACAGAACATCGGCACGATCGAGATAGATCGGCTTCGTCCAGTCGCACGCTGTATCGATGACGCGCGTCTTCGTTTCGACCCGTGGCGCGGATGGAGGCGGACAGGTCGATGTGCAGCCGGCAAGCACTACCAACAGCGCCTTACCGGCGAGTCCAGTTTTGAAGCTCACTTTTCACCTCGCTTGCCGACTGGGCCGCGACCTCGCTGTCGATCGAAGTGCGAGCCGCGGCCGCCTCCCGGCCGGTTGCCTCTGCAGCGGCATTCGCTTGAGCTTCGGCCGCCGCGGCCTTGGCGACTCGCTCACCGGCGGCCGCGACATCCTGCTGTGCCTGCGCCGTCGTGGTCGCCGCCGATTTCGTCTTCCCCCATCCGAAGACAAGACCGGTCGCGATCCCGGTGAGACCCAAAATCAGCGGCCAGAATTTCGCGAACAGAGAAATCACCATCGCGCTCATGCGTGCCTCATTGTGTCGAAAGGAATGGATTAACGGTCATAGCGAACTGGCAGCGTCCGGGCACCGACCAGAGCTTCCAGCCCAAGTTGATGCGCGATGCACGCCGTCCCCACACCTTCACTGCATAGAGCTGCCATGCTCGACAGCCGTCCGGAGTGACCGCCTTTGCGAAGTACCAGCCAGTCACCAGATCGCCTGATAACGGCGATGGCCCGTGCCGGTCGATCTCCGTGCCGGCCGCGGCCTCGAATCCGAGCACGTTCACATCGAAGCCGTAACTCGGGTTTCGCCACAACCAGCCAACGCGCCCGACGTAGCACGCAATCGGCCGCGGTAGCCTGAAGCGCCATTGCCAGTGAACGGTTTTCCAACCCGAATCGCCGTCGAGAGGGTTGTCCGGTGTCTGGAACCAGGACAGCCACACCGGCAGCGTTTCGCGACCGATCGCGAACAGCGGCAGAATCGGCGCGAGCACATAGCCGAGCGCAAGCATCACGAGATTTGCGAATGCGAACAGGATCCAACGGCCGTACATCACGCGCTCCATTTCCCGTTGAGGAACAAATCGCGCTCGGCCGCGCGCCGCCGCACCAGTCCCGGTTGAACGACGCCGCCGGCCTTGTCCCATGCCGGGAACTGATCGGCTGCCCCGGCATAATCGGCACCGTTGAGCTTCCGCAGGAGTGTCGATGGCTGCCCGCTCGCAAGCGTGACAATTCCGTCGCGACCGGGGTCGCCAGCACGACGCGCGCGGCCCGGCCCGACGTTGTTCATGATGCTGACGAGCGCCGCTTTCTGTTGCGGCGACAGCGTCACGCGCACGGCGTTGTCGACGAGCGCCGCGGATGCACGGAGGTTCGCGTCGTGTCGCGCGTCGGCGGTCGCCTGCGTCCAGACAGTGCCCTCGCGCACGTCCGGCCCCGTCGAACCCCATCCGCACGTCCACGGCGCGCCGCTCAGTGCGCGCAGCGCGGGATCGTTCGGGATGGGCGCGCCGCCGAGCACCTTGTACCAGATGCCGCGCGCCTGCAGCGCCTTGCCGAGCGGCGACGCCGGGTCAGGATAGGCAGTGAGGTAGCAGCTTTCGAAGTGCTGAGACAGCGGCCGGCAGAGCTCGAGCCAGTCGTCGGCACCCGCCGGAGCCGGTGAGCCTTGTAGCACGGTGCTTTGCGGGGAGAATGCTTGCATTGCAGGCATGCTCATGTCCGTTTTTTTCGGATCGATTGGGGGCGTCGGCGCAGCGCTCGACGCGCTACTTGGCGAGATCGACGGCGTCGGCACGTCAACGACCGGCACCGCTTTCATGCCGAACAGTCGCGCGAGGGCGCCGAACAGGTCACTGAGCGCCATCGCCGCTCCCCTGCGCCGCGTCGGCCGCCGGCGGCGCCACGCGGCGCACCGCGGTGTAGCGCACGACGAGGATCAGAGCGAACGCGACGAGCGCCGCGTAGCGCTGCACGCCTTGCGGCAACAACGCCTTGAGATCCGCGGGCATCGAGTTCCACGCGTCGACGATCGCCGGCCCGGCGGCCGTCACAACCGCGAGCGCGCCGCTCACGATGACGGTGCCGCGCCGGTGAAGCGTGCGCCAGTTGTCGGCCAAAGTGATTTTCCATTTCATCGCGTCCACCCCCGCATGCCAACGCGATTGCCGGCCGCACTGTAGATCAACTGCTGCGTCAACTGGTCGAGCTTCGCGTTCGTGTCCTTCACGTCCTGCCCGATTCCGCGCAATTGCTCCTTGACGTCGTTTCGCTGCTGATCGATAGCGCGTTCGATCTGCGCGAAATGCACTTCCTGCTGCTTGTCGTGCTCTTCCAGTGTCTGAACGCGGCCGACGAGCGAATACCACATCGCCATCGCGCCGAGCGCCGCAGCGATGGCGGAGTAAATCATTGATTGCACGTTCACAGTGAGGTCGAAAATGCGGCGGCTGCTGCTTTGCGGAGGCGTGCTCATTTCCCTCGGTCACTCCTTGGTTTCTTTTGCTCGCGACGTGCTTCGTACGCCTGCACGGCCCGTACTCCTGCGCGACCCGCTGCAGTCGCCTTCTGTTTCAGTGCGCCGACGAACGCCTGCCGCGCTTTCGGCTGCCCCTTGAATTCCTCGAGCGCGCGCGCGAGCTTCTTCGGGTTCAACAGCAGGTCGATCGCCGCCTTCTCGGTGCGCGCCGCCGCCTTCGCGACCGCGCGTTGAACGACGTACGCACCGACCGCCGCCGGGATGTTCCCCGTCGCTGCCGTGCCGATGATTGCCGTATCACCAGTGCGGCCGCGAATCAGGTTGCCGAGCAGGCCGCCCCCGAGCTGCAGGTTCGCTGCCGTCTGACTGCCTGCGGCCCCGAGCGGCGCGTTCGTCGCAGTCGCGCGCTGCAGATCGGCGAGCAGATTGCGCGCATACTCCTTTGCCGAGCCGGTGAGGTCGCCGGCGCCGGACAAAGCCGCCTTCGCGCCCTGGAAGGTCATCTGTGCGTCGCCGAAAGCATTGCTCGCCATCAGCCCGAGCTTTTGCAGCGCTTCTTGCACTGCCTGCCGCGACTGAAGATCGGCACCGGTCGTCGCTGCCTCGTCGAAGTAGCGCGCGTACGACGGCGATTGCGAACGGAGGTATGAGCTGAAATCGGCGGCCGCCCCGTTCGCGTCTTGCCGCATCAGCGTGTCGGCTGCGGTTCGCACACGCTCCGCGAGCGCCTGACGCATGAGTTCCTGCCCTTCGCCGCTCAGCCCGGCAAGGTTCGTCGGCGTGGCCCGCGCCTGCTCGCCAAGTGCGCGCAGATCGTCGAGCGTCGCCGCGGACACCTGATCGGCCGGCCGGATACCCGGCTTCAACTGCTCGCCCGTGATGCTGTTGATCGTCTGCCGCAGCTTGTTCGGGCTGACGACGCCGGACAGCGGGTCTACCGCACCGTTGAGTCGCGTTTGCAGCGCCTGCTGTGCGTCGATCGGAGCCGAATCGGCTTGGTAGCGGGCACGCGCCGGCGCATATTCCGGACTCGCGCGATCCATCAGCCCGACGAGCTCGTTTTTCACGGCGATCAGCGCGCGCGCCTCCGTATTGCGCTCGCGCTGCAGCGCGTAATTGATCTGATCGTCGAGGAACCCTTTCGCGTACAGCAGCCCGCGACCCGACAGCCACGCGCCCACCCCATCCCCTTCGGCCGTCACCACCGGGCCTTCGCCGAGGTTGTCGGACATGCGCTGCGCAAATCGCATAGCGTCCTGAAACGCGGGCTTCTGTGCGAGCTCCTGCGCTTCCGGCCATGCCATCGGCACGGAAACGTCGGTTTGCGCGAACAGTTCATCGGCCGTCTGCCCGCGCGCAGCCTTCAGTGCGTCGATCGTCTCCGGCGTGCCGGCGACGCGCTCGATGCCTTCGCGCAGCGATTGCATGAGCGGCGCTTGCTGGTCGTCGAATGCCGAACTGCCGCGGCTTTCCGCGCTCGCTCGAGCCGTTTTCATTGCCTGCCGATATGCCGGCGACTGCATCACGTCGGCCTGCGCTTGCGTCAGCGGCGGCAACTCGGCCTGACCTGCGGCAACGCGCGCGGCCTGCTGCTGCGTGAACGCGTCCATCTCGTCTGCGAGATTCGCTCCCACGACGCGCTGCCCCTCCGCGAACCGTGCAGCGTTGTTCGCGGCCTGACGAGCCGGGAATGCGACCTGACCGTCGGCGGTGTTCTGCAGTTGCCGCTGGATCCGGACGAGCGTCGGATTCTGGCCGGCCTCTGCCGCCGTCGGCAGACTGCCGGGGATGAGCTCGTCGCTGTTGGAGCGCAGCGTAGCGATGGTCGGATCGAGATCCGCGCCGAGCTCGCCCGCGATCTTCGCCGCGGCCGCGCGTTCGCCACCACGCACGGCATTCCACGCGCCGGCCAGCGCGGGCCGTGCTGCAGCACCAATCGCGCCGATCGCTTTCCCGGCCAGATAGCCGCCTGCGCCGAGCCCCGCGCCTTCAACTGCTCCCGGAAGGATGCCGGTATCGTTCAGCGCACCTTGGCTCGCGCCATACAGGCCACCAGACACCAACTGCGGCGCCAGTTCCGGGCCGGCGACGAGCAGCGGAGCGGCAGCGCCCACGAAATTGCCGGCAGTGCGCCAGCCACTTTCCCCCGCAGCATCCTGTGCCTCTCGCGTGAGCTTGTCCCGGCCCGAGCGCGCATCGTCGACGAGCCAGTCGCCAGTGTTCGTCGCGCCGACCGCGGAGAGCCCCTTGCCGATCAGCGCCTGCGCACCGAGCATGGTTTTGCCGAACCCTTCGCCAATCCCCGCGCCAAGGGACTGCAGTGCTCCACCGCTACCCGCAGCGGCGGGCGACGGAATCGGCAAATCGGTAATGCCGGGCACAACAGGGCCGCCATCATCCGGCGCGATGCCGAACGAGCTCAAGTCGTAAGGGTCTGCCGGCGATGCGTCTCGATCGCCAGTGCCCCGGCCAAACGTGGCCGCGCTCGCGCTCGAAATCAGCCCCCCGGACGATGCGACAGGATCGCGAGGGGTGAGCCCAAGCGCCTGCCCGACCGTGCGCGTCGCTGCGATGAGCTTGGAGCGATATGCGGGATCCTCGGCGTAGCCGCCTTTCACAAGGGCCGCTGCAGTAGCAGCCGCGTCCGGCCCGGTGTTGAGCGCAGCCGGGTACTTGCGTCGAATCAGCGACGCGTAGTCGTCGGCGAACTCCATCGGAGACGAATAGACCCGATACGCGTCGTCCGAGCCCGTCATGTTGTCGCGCGCACGCGCGCCACGCCCAGTGAAATCCTTGATGTTCCCGAGATTGTTCGTTCCGGGGATGATCGAGCGCCCCCACCCAGTTTCGTGTCCGAGCTGCCCGAGAACCGTCACGGGATCGATACCGGTCTGATCAGCGATTCGCGTCGCGACGTCGCCGTATGCTGCTGCGAACGCGGCCGGCGTGAACGCGCCTTGGCCGAAGCCGCTGACGTCGTAGATGTCGCCCGGCATCACACCCCCCAACCGCGCGCCCGAAGCGCCTGGAGCGATTGCTGCGCGCGCGCATCACCCTGCGCCGCCATGCGCTGAAGCGTCTGGACCTGTGCGCGCTGCTCGGCGCTCATCTCGCCCGGCCGGCCCCCCGTCGATGCACTCGGGGCGCGTCCGCCAAGCACGTCGGTTAACGACGCGCCGGCCGGGAACTGCCGCCCGCCGATCGTCGCCGGCTGCATCAGCGGCCCGAGGCTGCCGCGGTTCGCGGTGAGGTAGTCCGCGCGCATTTGCGCGGCCACGGCGGCCGCCTGCTGCACGCGTCCGACCGCGGACAGATATGCCTGCCACGTTTCCTTCGACGCGTTGTCGGCCGGCGTCCCGTTGCGCACAAGCTGGATGTCTTTGTCCGACGCGGCGCCGGGCGGCAGCTGGTTCAGGATCGTGCTGTTCACGAACTGCGCGAGCTGGCCGCGCAGCTGCTGGCCCGCATCCTTGTTTCCGGTGATCTTCGTCAGGAAGTCGTTGAACGTCCCGGCTGCACCGCTCGCGAAGTCCGGCGCGTTCGCGAGCTGGTTCGCAAGCGCAACCGTGTTCTGGTACGTCTGCCGCGCAGTAAGCGCCGCGTTCTGCGCGTCGTTGACGTACTTCTGCTGCGACTCGCTGAGCGGGCCGCTGAACGGATCCGACTTCAGAAGCGGCGCACCGATCTGATTACCCGAGCGATCGAGCTGAACGGTATACGTACGGCCGTCCGGGCCGAGCATGTCCGTCGTACGCGCAACCGAAGGCTGCGCCTGCACAACGGGCTTGTACGAACCGTCCGGATTGCGAGCGTATAGGCTCTGATCGGCGCCGACAGAAATGGGCTTGCCCTCTTCCCACAATTGCTTGCGGGCAGCAAGACCGTTATCGAATTGCTGCTGCTGTTGCTGCTGATCGAGTTTCCGGGTAGCGAGCTGATTCGCGACGTCGGTCTGCTTCACGTTGCTGTATGCATTCAGCCCTGCGATGCCGCCGAGGCCAATCAGTTGCCCGAGATTGCGCGAGCCATCGTTACCCGCGAGCATCGTCAGGCCAGACGCGATCAGCGCCTGACTCGCGGCCGGGCTCATGTTGGAGATGCTTGCGCCGAGACGTTCGAGCAGCCCTTTCGACTTCGCCGGCGACTGCACAGCATCCTGCGCGGCACCCGACAGCATGCCGAGCAGACCGCCGGAAGCAGGCGTGCTCGGCGCGGGCGTTGCGTTCTGCGTCGTCGAGCCGTCATCGGCCATCACGGGAGTTACTGGCATATCGGGCACCGTTACGGGCTGCAGCTGCATCGGCGCGCCCGCGAGACGCCGTTCGAGCAGCGCGTCTGCCACCGGAGGATTCGCCGATTGCGCGACCTGCGACGCCGCGGCAGCGGTGAGCGGTGCCGGTTGCTGCATCGGATTCGGGCCCACGCCGACGAGCGCGCCACCTTGCTGTGCCTGCGCACGTGCCGCTTCGTCCGGCACGATCGTCGGAGACGCGAGCGGTGAAGTCGGCGCGGCACCCGCGTACGGATTGCGATCTGCGCTGCGGCCGAGCTGGTCGATCAGACTCGAGACGGACGTCGGCCGCGCGCCGAGCGCTGCGAGCAGACCGCTGAGCGTGTTAGCGCCAGCCGCCGGCGCAGCCGGATAGTTCCCGTTGATCAAAGTGTCGAGCAGAGGCATTTCGTCCTCACAGGAGCGTCGACAGGCCGCCAGCGAGGCCGCCAACACCGGCGCCGATCAGCGTGCCAATCCCCGGCACAACAGAGCCGACGGCCGCACCGGTGCCCGCGCCCTTGAGCGTCGCGCCCGCGATGTTGCCGAAGCTATTGCCGCTGTGGCTCGGGTCGACGAGACGCTGAATCAGGCCGCCCGAGATATTGCCGGCCGCCATCCATGGCGACGCAGCGCCCATTCCGCGCGCACCGAGTCCGACGAGCGAGTTCAGCTGCGAAGTCGGATTCGGTTGCGGCGTACTGCCGTTGTGGCTTTCGCTCATGCGATTGTCCCCGGTCTATAATTCATCAGCATTTGCAGCAGGCCGTTGCCCCCGACGGAGCCCGGTGCCGCTACGAAGTTCGCAATCGGTGCGCTGAACTCCTGCGCCCGCAAGCCCATCCCCGCGCCGCGGCCACCCATGCCCCCCATCGTCGTTGGTTGAGGGACCGACAGCGCCTTGCTTGCCGCGCCGAGCGTGTCGCTCAGCTTTCCGAGCGTATCGGCCCCGGGCATCGTGAAGCCGTACGTGTTCGGCCCCACATTCGGCGCACTCACACTCATCCCCGAACTGATTCCCGACAGGCCGGCAAGAGACGGCATACCAAAGCCCGACGAAAAGCCGTCCGGCATCGTGAAGCCGAAACTGTTGCTCCCTACGTCGGATGCGCCCTGACCAAAGGCAGTCGATGCGTTGCTCAAGCCGCCGCTGGATCCGAAAATGCCCATTCTTGACCCCGATTTCGTTTAGCCGAAGATGCCGCCGCTGAGCTTCGATCCGATCCCGAGCCCCAACTGACCGAGGCCAAGCAGTGTGCCCATCCCACTCCCACTGCCACCAGACTGCGTCGTCGAAGTGATGCCGGCACCGCTGCCAAGCGCGCCGCTGAGCCCCTTCGAGAGGATCGACAGCTGTTGGTACGGTTGATTGACTTGGTTGAACCATTGCTGATACAGCGCGTTCAGCCGGTCTTGGTCGTTCGATTGCGCGACCGTGCCGCCCGTCAGCTGATTGCCATACAGGCTCGAGGTCGCGGTGTTCGCGCCGGTCGCCGTGCCGAGCGCGCCGAGAATGTTGCCCTGCTGGTTCTGGTAGTTCTGGCTCGCCTGCGAGTTGTACGCGGTGTTCGCGGCCGTGCCGACCGACTGGTTCGCGAGATTCACAGCGTTCTGCTGAGCCGCGTTCTGCGTCGCGACGTTCGCCGCCGTGTTGTACGCCGAGTTGTACATGCTCGACGTGTTGTCGTTCAGTGCACGCGCCAGATTCTGCTCGTTCTGCGACGTCACCTGCTGCTGCGCCGAGCCGCCGAATGCACCGGCATTGCGAAACTGCGCCATCGTGCTCGCGGCAGTACCGTTCTTGTACGCATCGGTGATTGCCTGATTCGACGAAGCGACCGTCTGTGCGAGATACGGGTTGTTCGCGGGATCCGCGAACCTCGCCGCGGCGTCGGACGCCGTAACGTTGCCCGTGAACGGATTCGAAATCGAAAAACCGTTCGGATTGCCCGTGAGCGTGCGGTAATAGTCCATTGCCGCCGCAGCGGTGCCCGCTTGATTGCCGGCCGCGTTCGTCAGCCCCTGAATCGCGCCGGTCTGCGTCTGGTTCAGGTCGGCAACCGTCTGCCCGGTGTACTGCGGAATGTCCTGCTTCGACAGGTCCGAAGAACGCTTGAGCAGGTCGAGCGCGTACGGCTTCGCCCAGTCCGGCAAATCCGTCGTCGTCGTTTGGCTGCCGCCACCACCACCGCCACTGTCCGCCATTTCGCTCTCCAAAAACAAAACGGCTCGCTTCCCCTTTCAGGGAAACGAGCCGTCCGCAGATAGGCTTAAACTTCAGTCGATTTTGTATGCCGACTATTGCGCCGTCAAATCGTCAAGGGGACATTCGTACGTTGTGCTGCGCATCTTGAACCCATGATGCCCCGCAACTTTTTCCCAGCCGCGGCGCGACGAACCGAACGTAAGCATGCGAGCGCCCGCCGCACGGGCCATCTGCATCAAATCGGCACGGAAAACGCTCATCACGTCGAAGCCGTTGCGTGCCCATAGCAGCCAGATATGAAAGTCCCGCCCGATGAGGTGAATTACCATCCAGCCGACGCGCTCGCCATCCACGAAGAGCAGGCAGAGAACCGCGCTTCCGTTCATACACGCAAAAAACACTTCTTCAGGTATCGTGCCATCCGACATTGGGATTTCATCGAACTGCCCGCGGATTGTCGGCCATACGTCGCGCAGTTCGGCCGGCGGCACGACGATCAATTGCCGGTCAGACATCTGCATTCTCTCCATTGGCCCGGCTTGCCTGCCTCGATGCACATCCAGCCGAGCACGATGTAGCGCGCGCCGGCATTGCCGAGCTCGGCCGGCGCCGAATTCTTGATGAAATCGCCACGCGCGTACGGTGTCACCGACGTTGCCGCCGGGGGCGCCGTGGCAGCGTTGTTCACAGCGGCCGCTTGGCCGTCAGACAGCGCATTGAGCTGATTCACGATCGGCTCCATGCAACGCCGCAGCGCCGCAATGAGCGTCGCGATGTTCCCCGGTTGACCGAGATCGGGCGCACGCAGTCGCATCAGATGCTCCCCGCGCTCACGATCCGCGGCACGGCGCCGAGGATTTCGTGATTGCCCGTGAAATTGAACGTGACCTGCGCATAGCGGCACGAGAAGTCCGCCGCGAGCTCGCCATCGAGCAAGTCGCCCAGCGTTGCCGCGTCCGGCTCCCCGCCGAGCGAGGTCAGCGTGCGCGCGGCACCGGTGCACGTCTTCGGCCGCGCCGCGAACCGCGGCACAATGCCCTGCACGTACATGTAGTCGTAGTCATCGCCGAACCAGCCCGTAGTGAGCGAACTGCTCTCCGACACGCCGGACAGCGACTGCAGCCGGTGATTCGTGTCGACGATCGCCGGAATCTCCGACGCCTGCACCCAGAATGACGAGTTGTACGGGATCTTCGGCAGCGTGCTCCACGTCGAAACACCCGGCAGCTCGCCAAGGCCATCCCACGTGATTTGCCCGCTGATAAACACCACCGACGCCTCGACCTTCGCGTCCGCGCGGCCGAACTTGCCCGTCAGATAATTCAGAACGAGGCACTTGTCCGGATTCCCATCGGTCGAGTTGGTCGAGCAGAAGTACCAGTAGACGAGAGAGTTCTCCTTGTCGTGATAACTCTCGACACGCTCGCGATATAGCTGCGACCAGCTCGCCGCGAGCCATTCGTGCACTTCGTCGCCGATCGGCGTTACGGTCGCGCCGTCGTACTGATACACCTGCGCATCGCTGCCGAGGAACACGTGCCGCGTGCCGATAGCGACGACGGCCTCCTGACACGGCGTTCCGACGATAGGCGAAATCTGGTTCATCGCCCAAATGATCGGCGGCCCCTGATACGAGCCGTAGAACATCGACGATTTCTTGTAGACGACGATATTCGTGCCGAGCGCGCGGCCGGCCGTGATTTTGCCCGGTGTATCGATGATTGCGCCCTTCGCGCACTGCGTCGCTTGGCTAGGCGTCCACACGGTCTGGTCATAGATGCCGCTGCAAAACCAGCCGTTCGGCCGATGACCATCCGTCGCGTCGGTTGTGTCGAGCAAGAACACGAAACCCTGAACGACCTCCACGATCGCCGCGCTCGGCGCGCCGCCAATCGACGAAAATGCGCCGACGCTGATCGACTGCTGAAGCGGATTCGCGCCGGCCCCGTTCACGGCAAGCGTCGCATTCCCGAACTGAGCGAAGCGCCAGCGATTCGCCCCGCCCGTGTATTCCATACCCGACACATCGATGTGCGTGTCCTGCAGCACCTCGTACAGCTTCGTCGATGTGCCGATGATCGTGCGATACGAGCCGGACAACAGCTCGCACGTCGCACCGCCCGTGACCGCATCCGGAAACGGATCGGTGCTGATCGGCGACGGCGTCGGTGCTGCGCGCATGCCGCGCAACGTCGGCACCATGTTCGTGCAGTCGACGATTGCGCCCGGCGTCGTCGGGTCTACGCTAGGCGTAAAGCCGCGAAAAGGAATCGTCGCGGCCATTACGAACTCCGCATGACGAGCGGCTGATCTGCCGCCTTCGCCGCGTCGTCTTCGGTCGTCAGCTCATCGATCGCGAGATCGCGTTTCTGCATCCATAGCGTCGCGCGCGCGTCATCGCGCACGTACATAGCTGCTTCGTGGAGCGCGCCGAACAGGTAAATGTCCGGCGCATCCTCGAGCAACCAGTTCGATTCGTTCGTGTCCGAAAGCGGCTCGATCACCGTGTAGTAATCGATGCGCAGCACCTGCCCGGGCTGATCAGCGCCGAACGCCAGCGTGTCGCCGTTGATCTGGAAACCGCCGATCATCAACTGCGCCTGTCCACCCGCATAGGCCGATTCCTCGCCGATCGCATGCTGTTTCAGCGGATGACCGCCGTAATACACCGCGATTAGCCGGTCCCAATCCGGCGGCAAATCGACCGTGAATTTAGACGGCGTGAATTGAAACGTCGCGCGGCGAGCTCGCGTAAAGATCTTCCGATTGAAGTGCTGCTCGGCCAACATAATGAAATCCGGGAGCAGGTCTTTCAGGTCCGCGCGCTTCAAAAAGCGCTGCATCATGTCTTGCAGTTCGCTATACGACTTGATTCCCATGATCTTCCGCCGACGCTCGATTTACAAAATTTTTTCAGTTGCTATAATCCGCTCGGATTTGCCGTGGTCCGGCAGATCTACACGGTTTTCGATACGGCGATGCCGTCCCGACAACCGCTGTTTCCAATCGCAGTACATTTGAGCCCTGTTGTTTCACACCGTGAAACCATCAGGGCTTTCTTTTTTTGACCGACGGCCCGTCTTTTCAGCGCAGCAGAGTTGTAGTAGCATCGGTCCTGATCTCGTCGTGAGAACATCTTTCCGGAGGCCGGCGCAAGCCGGCTCCAGCGCCCGAAAGGGTAGATCTGGATGGTCCCCGGACGCGGCGGGATCATTTCTTCTTTCTCCCGTCGCCCTTCGGCACGACCGAAAAGAGTTCCGGTTGGCCGCCCCTTCCGTAGTTCAAAACCGCCTGATCACGAACCGGCACTCCGGACTCGTTGATGCGCGGCGTCGGATTTTCCAGCACCGGGCTTCGGCCGCCCGTCACGACTCGCGATTGAGCGGACATGCCGCTGTCGATCTGCTGAAGCATGTCGTCGATGCTGTACGGCGGCACCTGATCAGTCACACGGCTGTTGTAATGGTGCGTGCCGCGGTAGTAGACGTCCGGCGACGAAAATTCCGGCATATTGAGCTGCGCTCGCGCCTTGTTGATCGCGTCGAACTGCTCGGGCGTCAGATTGCCGATGTCAATCGGCCGCGGCCGCTCGCCGCGCGCCAACGCTTCGAGCAGGCCTCGAGCGTCTTTCAGAGCGCCATCCTTCAGAGGGCCGATCAGCATCGGCAGCAAGCCGCCGACCGCGTCTGCCGGCGTCCCCGGCGTATCGCTGAGCGTGCCGACGTCGCGCATCCGCTGCGCAAGCCAATCAGAGCCGCCCACCGGGTTTGTGATAGCCGGGAATCCTTGCGGGAGCACCGAGCCGAGCGCGGCCGTCGTTCCATTGATGGCGCCTGCGGCGACGTCCACCGGTGCGCCGAGCGTCCCGGCGATCGCCTCGCGGCTCGCGCCCCCGATCAGCTGATCGAGCAGCCCCATTTACGCGGCCGCCTTGACTGCCGTGACGACGCCGTTCGCGACTGCCGCAGTCGCCGGGCTGTTCAGCCCCGCGTTGCCGGCCGACGTTGTGCCGTCCGACTTCTGCAGCGTGAGCGTCGCGCCGTTCGTCACCAGCGCGTCAGTGGCCGCCAGCGTCGCGACACCGTTCGTCGCCGTGAGCGTGCGCGAGACAGTACCCGACGAGTTCTTGAGCGTGATCTGGCCGGACACGGGCGGCGTCACCGGATTCCCGGCGCCGTCCGCCACTTTGACCCATGCGATGCCGATCTTCGCGTAGCGGTCGCCAGTTGCGTCGTCGAGCGCGATCTGGCCGGCGAATCCGAGATCCGCGGTCAGAGCGTCGACGCCGTGCAGAGCAACCGATTTTTGCAGAATGAACATGTCAGACTCGTCCAGGTGCGACCCGGAAATACGACAGGTCCGGATCGTTGCAGATGGCTTTGATGTGCTTCGGGTCGCCCATGAATTCCTGAAACGTGATGCCGTGCGTATTGCAATACGACTCGATGATCACGCCCGGAATCTCCGCGACATGTCGCATTTCGCTCGAGCCGTGAATGCCCTCGTTGCGCATCGCCGCGGTCAGATCGAGCAAGCCGTCGAAATGGCCAACCCGCTCGACAATCGTCTGATCGCGATCCGGATCGATGTGAACGCGCGTCTCGATCATGGTTCAGTGGTTCCCGAGCTTGACGCCCGACGTCGGCTTCTTTCCGCCGAGGCTGAGCGACTGTGTCGGCGTCCGCGTCGTGGACGTCTTCATAGCCGGCGCTTTCGGCGCAGCGGCCGCACGCGCGCCTTTCGCCGCGGCGGCGGCCGCCGCCTTCGGCGATCCGATTACCATCTTCCCGCTTGCTTTCATGATGATCGATCTCCAACGAAGGACGGCCCCGCAGGGCCGCCCGACTGTCACGCCGCGAGGTCGCGGATCTGCGCCGAACTCGCCTCGTTCCGCGCTTCGAGCGTCCCTTCCCACGTGATCTGCCAGTTGCGGGCGTCGCCGATCTTCGCGAGTTCTTCCTTCTCGAACGCGCGCAGCGTCGCGAGCGCCCACATCGACGGATCGATCGCATACACCGCCGTGTCGTTCACGGCCGACATAACGCGGTTCGGGATCATCGCGACGTTGCCGAAGTCCGACGCGTAGATCGAGTACGACGTCTGCAGCACGGCCGTCTTGCCCGTACCGTTGACCGACTCCATGCGGGTCGCATTGCCCGCGAATCCCGACGCACGCTGCTTGTCGACCGGCCGCATGTGCACCTGCGTCACGTTGCCGCCGGCCTCATAGGCGAGCCGCAGCGCTTCTTTCAGCAGATCCTCGGTGAACGGGCGTGCGGTGCCGGCGACCGGGGGCGTGTTGTTGTCCGGATCCGGCGCGGCCGCACCGGCGCCGCCGAGGAAGTTCGTCTCGCACCAGCCCTTCACACCGCGCATCTTGCGTGCGACGGTCTTCGAACCGACCACGGCCGCGCCGCTCACCAGCGACGTCGCTTCGATGTCTTTCTTGAGCTCGATCGCCTTCTTTGCCGACAGACGCGCGACTTCCTTCGGGCCCGCGCGCTTCACCGCTTCTTGCGTGCCCGACACGCTGAACGTGTCCTGTACGATCTGGCAGCGGTTGCCGATCCGCTTGGTCGGATCCTGCTCGTTGTACGTCGCATCGGCGCCTTCGACGGCCGCGTTGCTGTCGGTCGGCGCCCGCAGCGAATCCGTCTGCCATTCGTGGTAGACGCCCTCGGCGTCGGTTTTCTCGATTGCCGACGTGAACGGAGTGTCGGTCGGCGAGATCTGGAAGACCTTGTTGATGAGGTCTTCGCGGTTGCCGACCGCGGTATACGTGGTGTAGGTATTGGCAGGCATGATTCACCCTTTCAGCTTGCCGCGCCCTTACATGAAGAAGTTCGCGAGCGTTTTTTCAGAGGGGTCTGCCGCAAACGCCTTTTCCGCATTGGCTCGCGCCTGCTGCGTCTTCGTCGTCGTTCGCGCCGGACCCGGACGCGCGACACGCGGGACCGGCTGATTGCCGCCCTGCTGCGCCGCTTTTTGTCGGGCGATGGCTTGGTCGTACAGCATCGCCTTCTGAGCGATCAGCAGCACCTCTGCCGAGTCGATATTGCTCCGGACGTTTGCCGGAATGCCCTGCGACTCGAGATACTGATCAATCGCCCGTGCGCCTTCCTCTGCCTTCTTCGGGTCCGCCCAGGTCGGGTTGGCCTGAATGAGCTTCGTTTGAGCCTCATCCAGACGCCGCCGTTTGGATACCGCTTCAGCTTCAGCGTTGCGCTGCGCGAGCACTTCTTGCACCTGACGTGCTTCCAGCATTTGCCGCTGGCGAGCCTCCCAAGCGTGACGGGCCCGAACGTATTCGGTCGGGTTTTCCGCCAGCAAGCGCTCCCAGTTGGGCTGCTGTTCTGCCATCAGGGCTTCGTGTGCCCGGATGTAATGCTCAAGCACGATGCCGAGCTGCTTTTCGCGCTCCGGCAGCTGTGCCAGTTTCTGTTCCGCGTCCTTTCGGATAGCGGCGGCTTCCTCGAACTTCCGGTTTGCGCCGTGATACTTCGATGCGTCCGCAATCAGTTCCGACAGCTTCTTCGAAACCTTCTGGCCGTCGCCGACCGGAATCTCGAAAACCGGGTCGTCACCTTCCGGATCATCGCCGTTCTGATGCTGATCGGCGTCAGCGGACAGGTCAAGCTGTTCACCCTCGCCTGCGGGACTTTTCGCGTCACCGGCCTGCGGATCGTCCACGAAGTGGCTGCTTCCGGGATCGGTGTTGCCGTTGTTGTCGATCTCGGCGTCGCCGTCGAGAGCATCGAACGCACCGGCGAGATCAACCAGTGCGCCACCGTTGAGTTCTTCGTCCATCATCTTCTCCTTGTTAGGCCGGTTGGCCGCCGTTGTTCATCTGCGCCCACGCAATGCGCTCTTGGTCTGCGAGTGCTTGCGCTTGCTCCTGCTGCTGGTCCAGCTGAATCGAGTCGTTCATCGCGCGCTCGACCGACGGATCGGTGATCTTCGCGCTGAACGCAGCGCGTTCGCGCTCGGCCGCCAGCGACGCATAGAACTTCTCTCGCTCCCATGCGAGCTTTTGCGCGGCAACGTCGCGCTCGCGCGCATCGAGCAGCCGTTCGTGTTCCGTCTGCAGGCGCGCATCGAGCTCGATCTTCGCGGCGTCCGTCTGCTGCTTCAGATGCGCCTTCTCGCGCTCGACCTGAATCTGACCGGCGATGAGCTGCGCTTGCGGATCGGGCGGCGGTGCGGGCGGCGCCGGCGGCGGAGGCGGCGGATCGGACACGAACATCGACGGCTCGCCGAGCTGCAGCGCCTTCACGATCTCGTGAACCGTTCGTTGCAGGTTTTGCGGCGTGACCATGCCGGCAATCTGCGGATTGGGGCTCTGCGCGAGCGTCTGCTGCATGCCGAACAACTGCGTGAGGTGCGCGACGCGCTCGGTCATATCGCCGGTCCCGGTGCCGACGACGACCTTCATCGAATACTCGTTCCGCCACACGCGCGGGTCGATGTCGACCCACTTGCCCTTGCTCAGGGCAATCGACATCGGCTTGTCCTGGTGCTGCATCAGCAGCTTCTGGATCAAGCGGAACAGGTCTGTCACGCCCGTTTCGGCGAACTTGCGCGCGATCATCTTCACACGGAGGTCGGCCCGCGCCGTGATCCGCTTGATGCCGTCAGCCGTGTGATTCAGCGTGTCAGCGTCCAGCCCTTGGCTGTACTTCGTGATGCCGGTGCGCTCCTGCGACATGGCGTCGACGTACTGCAGCAGTTGCATCGCGCCAGCAATATCGGGCAGCCCCTGTTTGATCGGCACGATCGCGTCCGCGCTCTTGATGCGCACACCGCCGCCCGGACGGTTGTTCATCCAGTCGTTGACGTTGACCTTCCCTTCGACGAGCCCGACGCGCCCGTTGATCTGGATCTGCATGTTGTCGTCGAGGCCGCGCAGAAATTTCGTCTTGATGCGCTGGATCGGCATAGCGAGGTCAGCGATCGATCGCCCGATGAGCAGACCCGGAATCGAGATCGGGCTGACCAGCGCGAACGGCGGCCCGTCGACCACCTCGTTATCGAGGATCGCGTTCCCGGCCTTCGTGATCTTGCGCCACTCGGAGATCCCGTCACCGTCGACGTCGATCGGGAGGTAGCACTCGTACAGCTCGACCTCGCGCTGCGACTCGTCGCCGAATCCATCGTCGAGCGCATTCGTCACCACGCGGTTTTGCTCGTTCTGGCGCGCGAGCGCGACTTCCGAGAGGTCGGCGGCCACGGCATTCGGCTCCGAATCGATCAGATCGACGTTTTCGTAGCCTTCCGCCTTAAGATCGGACAGCGTCTTGCGCACACGATGCGCACAGAAGCCGTCGCGCACGCGCCGCGATCGCGCCGACACAAGAAAATCCTCGGGCATCACGGCCTCGATCGCGACATGCCCGGCCTTCTTCGAACGCGTCAGCACGACGTTGTGCAGCCGCGGCAGTTGCTCGAGGTTGATCGGTTGTGGCGGCGGCAACTGCGGAGCCGGCGAACCATCCGGGCCCGGCGGCAACTGCTGGCCGGCCTGTTGCGCCTGATACAGCTGAACCTGCTGCTGGTACTGGTCCATCGCGGCCCGCTCGGCCTGCGGATCGACGAAGCTTTCGACGCTCGTCACGACGACACCCGGATCCTGCGTCAGGATCGCGAGCTGAATGTCGGTGAGCGCCTGATACGTCTCCCGCGTGTCGGTCGTTTCGACCTGCCACCACGCCTTCACGATGCCGACCTTGCTGAGCAACGCCGACTTGAACCAGTCTTCGAAGATCTGGAAACCGGGGTTTTGCACGTTCACGACGTGATTCACGACCATCGTCATCTGGTCGGCCGCGTCTTCGTCGCCGGGCCTGTTCGGCGTGAACCGCACAGGATCGCCGCTCGCGTAGAAGATCTCCATCAGCGTCGGCATCAGCCACTCGATCTGATCGCTCACGACGGTATCGACGATGTCGGATCGGTCTTCGACTTTCGGCGGTGCCAGATCGCCTTCAGGCTCGCCGAAGTAGTATTCCATCGCCTTCGCCTGCTGCTGCTGAATCTCGCTTCCGATCCAGTCTTCCGCACTGCGGATGTGCGCGTCGAGAATCGACGAAATCGTTTCGTCGCTCATGCGGCTGGCACCGCGCGGCTCATCGTCCGAGCCGATCGACTCGACGACCTGCACAGGCGCCGGCACCATTGCGACGTCCGACGGGTTGGTGTCTGGCATCATCGCCATCCCCACCTGATTCATGAGTTCGTCCTGATTCATCGCCTCGATCCCAATGTCAGTTTCGGGTAGTTCAATTCACCGCCCCACCCGGTGCGGTTGTTGTGCATCTGCGGCGCATGAACGGCGACGTATCGCACGCCATCGTTCGCATGCGAATGCTCGTCGTGCAGCGGATGGCCCGCCTTCGTGCGCTGGTAGCGCTTCATGTGCTCGATCAGGCCGACGGTTTTTGTGCCATCGGAGTACGTGCGCGGGCCGCAGCGTGTCTTGTCGATAAACGTCCGCGGCAGCATCTCGCGAACGAGTCGTATGCCGGCCTCGACAGGCATGTTCGCGACAATCTCGACTTCCCATCCGAGCGCCTGCATCTTGGCTTTCATCGAGACGCCATCGCTGTCGAGACGCTCATGCTCGGCGTCGTGCGGCATGACGACGATCGCCCCTTCGTAGCCGGCCTCGATGAACTGCTCGCTGAACCAGCTCAGCGGTTTTCGGCGGTTCTCGAAGAAATCCACGATCCGGAACTCGCCTCCCACCTGCTGCACCACCGGGCACGACGTGAAGTCGTTGAAGCCCAAGTCCATGATGATGTAGGTGTTCAGCCCGTCGTCGATCGGGATGTTCAGCAGCCGACCCTCGCTCTCCATCTGCGAGATCTCGTTGAAGTAGATCGCGCCGGCGACGGCCGGCAACGGCATCCCGAGCCACACGTGGCGGTGCATGTCGGGATCCTTGCCCTTCATGTCCTGCTCTTCGAGCCGCAGTTCGTCCGGGAACCACGGGTTCTGATCGAAGTTGACGAACAGGCTCGCGCAGTTCGGCAGTCCCTCGATCACAACCTTCTGGTAGATAAAGTCCGTCTCGAGCTCCGGGTTCCACGACAGCCAGATCTGCGAGCCCGGCGCGCGGATCGACGGCGTCAGCTTTCGAAAGCTGTTCTCCGTGATCGTCTGCGCTTCCTCGACCCACGCAATGTCGATGTCGGCGAGCGACTTCACGTTGTCGGCCGTCATGTCGCTCAGGCCGCGGAAGATGAACGCCCCGCCAAGCTTCGGACGGATCTCGTTGGACAGCACATCGAAGTGCGACTCGAGGCCCATCTTCTTCATCTCGGACACCAGCGTCGCGTAGACCGATTCCTTGATCGAGTCCTGAACTTCACGCGTACAGAGCACGCGCAACGGCTTCTGCGTCGCACGAATCAGCAGCGCACGCGCGAAGTTGACCGTCTTGCCCGAACCGCGGCCGCCGCGGACGCTGATGAAGCGCCACTGCGGCTCGAAAAGCGCCCGCGACCACGCGGGCATCTGCATCCGAATCTCGTTACGCGTCGGCGCCGGCATACTGCTCCCACACGCCCGAATCGCGCAGCACCGCCGGCGCGCCATCGAGCACCGGAATACCACGCCAGATCGTGTGAATCACCGGCTCAGGTGGAGAAGGGAAACGAGCACGTGCGATGGTCTGGCCGTGCTCTTTGACGAAGGTGCGGAAAGTCCCCCAACTAGCGGGGGAAATGGGAGGGTTTTGTGCTGCCGACGCGCTTTCGATCGCCTCGACAGCAGGTGCTGCAGGCGACGAATCAGCGTTCTTGCGGGGGCGTCCGGGCCGTCCCATTCTTCGCGTTCTCCAATGACTGCGCGGCCATCAGGCCGGTATCCACGATCGACCGCAACTTGACCTTGATCGCTTCAAGCGCCTGCAGTCGATGCCATGCATTCAACGCTACAGTCGACTGCGGATCGTCGCCACTTCGCCAATCGGAAATCGCCTCTTCCTCGACCTCGTTCAGTGCGCTGATCAGCACTTCGTCTTCCAGAATTTCTGCAGCGCGACGGCCGCGCGCCTGCTCTTCTCGCCAACGTCCCTCATTCATGCGTTTCTCCCTGTGCCTGCTTGCCTGCCTCGACGAACTCGACGCGCAACAGCGACCCGCCGGCTGGCAGGCCAAGATCGACCTTCTCGCGCAGCATCCCGAGGTGCTTCATCGCGTTCGTGAGCGCCGTGTTCTTGTCGAGGATTTTGTACTTCTTCGTGTACCCGCTCAGCGCGCGGTCCTCGCCGCTCCCTTCGTATTCCTCGAACACGTCGAGGCCAGCGATCGCCGCCGCGGTGTCGTCGTCGAGTTCGCTGATGGGCAGCGGTCGGCCGTCTGCATCGAACAGCTTGCGCGGGTCGAAAAACGCGATGCGCGCCAGTTCCCGCAGCACACGATCCTGCGTGATCCCGGTGCGTTGCTCGCGCGCCTTCATCGCTTCGGAGATTGCTTCCGCAATTTCAGGTTTTTTCAACAACTCGAATCCGATCTGGCCGGCCGTGCGTTTGCTGTATCCCGCACGTTCAGCGGCCTTCGTCGCGTTCAGGTCGATCAGGTATTCGTCGACGAAACGCTGATGCTTCGCGCTCAGCTTCTTGGCCTTCCCTCTCATGTGCCCTCACTCTTTCCCAAGCCGCATTAGGACGCGCAACCTGCGCCACGTGCAGCGCTCCTCCGCGCGCACGATCAACGAGAACCGCGGAGCGAGCGCGACGATCACCTCTACGGCCAGCACCGGCGGATAGCCGATCCACACGCGCACCGCTCTCCTGCAACGTTGCCTGAAAATCGTCAGCGTCGCCCCGTAGCCGCCCTCGTTCACGACAAAAGCGCGCTCGTCACAGTAGAAAAGACTGCGCATCATCAGCTCCGGTTGATCAGATTCCATTTCACGTATTCGAGTGCGCCGACCACCTCGACCGTACCGAGAGACGCGAAGCGGTCCTCCATCATCAACCGCAGCACCTCATCGTGAAACTGCTCGACGATGGGGTTGCCCTCGCGCAGTTGGATCACGCGCGCGAGCCCCTGAAGCCTCGTCGGCAATTGCGGCGGCTCGACGCTCAACACCTGATCAACCCACGCCTTTTGAGCATCTGCGAGCTCGCGACGCCGGGCCTCAAAATCGCGATCGTCCATCACGCCTCCTCGAGCAACGCCTGACGGCGTCGCAACTCTCGATAGTCCGCGATGATCTCGTTCAGCACCGGATTGCCCTGATAGATGCCACGGTTGACCAGTTCGAGGAACTTCAGCTTGCGCGAAATGATGTTGTCCGGCTGCTGCTCCATCTGCGCCATCGTGCGCACCGGCGCCGTCGCGAGATACCGATTGAACTGCTCGACCGTGCACGTGTATTTCGGGTATCCCTCACCCTCGACGCGAGTCAGGAACCCCTTCGCGACGAGCCGCGGAACTGCTCGCTGCACCGCATCGCGATCGGCCTCGATGAACCGCGCAAGCACGCCGCTCCCGATCGGCATTTCAGCCGTGCGCATGAACGACATGATCTTGTAGGTCAGGTTCGACATCGATCCCCCAAATGTGAATGACACCACCGCGTCAGGACTGGACTTCGGCCGGCCGGTTGTGCTCGTATAGGCGCTGCTTCAATAGGTACCCCTCGAGCGGCCAGATCTTCGCGATCGCGTTCTGGCGCGCGATCTTGCGGCCGATCTCGGCGTCGAAGTTCTCGGGCGATGCGCACGCGCTTTCGCCTGTCACGATGAAGCCGTTGCGCAGAACAAGCACGCAGAACGTCAGCAACGCGAGCGCATGTGGCTCGCTGGAGTGCTCCACACTGATCGAGCTTCTCCGCCGCTGATGCGCCCCAACGACGCCGTCTTCGGCGGTGAAATAGAACGCGTGGGATACGACCGCCTCGAGGTCTTGCGGCGTCACGCGCGCCGCGGTTTTACCCTTCACCTGAATCTCGCGCTCGATCGCGTCGTCGTCCCGCAGTGCGGCGTGCGTTGCCATGTTCATATCCGTCTTCTCCGTGAGGTAGGAATCCCCGTCTCTCCGAGGTGTCACGCCGGCCTTTCGGCCACCCTGACAAAGGGCTGATCGCGCGGCGTTCCGCATTGGATAGTGAGAGCGGCCGGTGCTGATCTCCGGCATGCCGACGGGGAGCTCGTTTTGTCGGCAAACTTGCACCATGCAGTTACAACGATGGAATGGCGGCCCCTTTTATCCATCAACCTGTACCCTACCGTTTGCGCATCAGCCTGCGCATTCGCTCTCACGGCTGGCGACGGCAACCGTATGCGCGTCGAAGGCATTCAGCCCGTACACCGGGATTCGAACCCTGTCATCGCCATGCGTGAGAAGACCGGTTACGCCGGTCAGGCGGCCGCTCGGCACATTACGGGCTGCGGCGCGCTCCGGTAGGCTCTGGCTTTCGCCAACGCATGTGCCATACGCTCAATCTCGTTCCTGCATCGGCGCCCGCTCCGCGCGTGCGGCCATTTGCTACGGAGGTACTTCTCAACTTCTCCAGCCAATAGCCCCCCTACCCCCACGGGGTTTCCGCGAGGAAGAGGGTTTCTCCAGCATGAATCCGCGCTTTCCACGGGTATCGGCTTCTTTTTCCCCGTGGTCCCCTGGTAGCGCGGCCCCGAAGGTCAGCCAGCACCAGCCCACATCCATCGGAATTGCACCGGGGTGGGTAACGTTTTTTTACGAGGATTCGCTGCCTCGGTGTTCAACTCCGCGCGGCCCATTCAAGCCCTTAGTTTCTCTGGCCCGGAGCGCCAGTCATGCGATTACGTCGCTTAGGACGCCAGTTCAGTTATCTCGTCAATACAGACCTCGAGGTACTCGCGGTCGTCCCAGTGCGCCTCTCTCGGAAGCGGCCAAGCGATTCGAGCAGCTGAGCTGCGCGACGTACCGGCGACTCGCCAATCGATTCGGCGCAACCGCTAATTTTTTGAGCGAACGCTCGTAGAACGCGCACGGGGACATGTTTGCGATGCTCCATAGTCACCTTTTGATCAGGTCACGAATAAGCGCAACGACCGACGACAGGCCGGCACGCTGATGCAGGTCGTTTGCGTCGTCACCGACGGCCGGCGGCATCGTCCACGGCAGGCCCGTCGCTCGCGCGACGCGCTCGCCGGTGCCGCTCGCATCGTTGTCGGCGACCACATACCGCGGCCCATTGAACAAGGCCGCCACGTGCTGCAAATTGCCGGCCGAGAAACACACGACGACGCGCGCGCGCCGGTACAAGCGGTTCAGCGCTTCGCGGACGCTCAATCCAGTCGCGAACCCCTCGACGAACCAGTGCTCGCGGCCGGCCCCGAACATGAATACGGAACCCTTCGCCGCGCCGCCGGGCAAAAACTTCTTCTCGCCCGTGTCGTTGATCCACTGAACGCTGTTCACGCGCACGTAGTCGTCCGCCGACCGCATCGGAATGACGAGCCGGCCGTCGATGTCGACGAGGCCGATCTCATTAGGGAAGCCCTTGGACGCGAGATACGGGTGCGTGCCGTGCTCGCAGCGCGAGACGATGTCAGCGGCCTCCCGCGCCGCTTGCGCGCGTCGCTCTGCCTCGCGCCGCCGCTCAGCCTGTATGTCGCGTCTCGGAATCTCGACCGGGCGAATCTCGTCCCGACCGAGACGGAATGCGATCGCGGCCTCATGTACAGCCCAGTTCTGAACCCACCCAGTGCGGCCGTCGTACAGGTACGCGCCGTTGCGCTTACGCGGATGGTCCGTGGTAGGTACGCGATGGGGACGGCCGTCCGCGATCAGGTCGCGGATGATGAGTCCGTGCGCAGCGGCGAAGTCAGCGAACCGCATTGGCCGACCTCCCCAGTTGGTGCGCGCGCTTGATCAGCAGTGACTGAACCTTCCCTTTCAGCTCGCGAGACGGCGGCTCAACGTCGGTTACTGAGAAGTCGGCCTTCGGCCAGTGCCCGTACAGGCTCTTGAACTGTGCCAATGCGAACTTGCGCGCCTTTTCCGTATCGCCGTTTTTGCGCTCGATCGCCAGTCCGCACAGCTGACGCCATACACTGGCCTTGTCGCGCAGATAGTCCGGCCCCTTCGCAGTCGAGTTCTCGACCGCGCTCACAACCTCCATCACGCCGGCAACGTTCTCGATCAGAGAGCGACGCTCGCGTTCCTTGCCACACGCGGGGCAAGCTGTGCAATTCGGCGGCAACACAAAGCCGCAGCCGGCACACGTGATCTGCTTCTTTTCCTCGAGCGACGGTTCCTTGCGCACCTTCGAATCGAGATCTCCGTCGTCCAAGCGATCGAGGCCGTGTTCGAAAATCCGGGCAGTGTCGATGCCGAACCGAAGTGCGTTTCCGCAATGGTCGAGCCACAAGCCGAAGGTTTTCCCCGGCGACGGCCGCATCACGCGCCCGAGCTGCTGAATATGGCTAGACAGGCTCTTGCGGTACGGACGCGCGGCAATGCCACAGAGAATGTCCGAGACGTCGAATCCCTTCGTGAACACTTCGCACGAAACGAGGCCGTGAATCTCCGAGTCCGGCTTGCGGAATTCTTCGATCAGCTCACGCCGTCGCTCGTCGCTCCCGTCGCGATAGCTGATCTGCTGGAAGTTGAACCCCTGCTCGTTGAACTGCCGGCAGAGTTCGGCGCCGTGCTCCACCGTTGCGCTGAACACGATCGTCTTGACCGGGCCGCCGAAATGAAGACGCGTCTTGTCGATCCACTCCGACACGATGTCGCCGATGATCGCCATGCCGCGCTGTTCGATCTCCTTGTCGCTCCACTCGCCGGCAACGACCTTCGCCCCTGTCATGTCGACGGCGCGAGCGGCATACACCTGCAGCGGTACGAGCCAGTTGTCGGCGATGAGCCTGTTCGTCGTGGTGACGTTGACGAGATTCGTATAGATCTGCGACAGCCCCTTCGTGAATGGCGTCGCGCTCAAGCCGATCACGCGCAAATCTGCGCGATTTTGGATCAAGCGCGTCGTTTCACGCCGCGCCGCGTGACATTCGTCGACGATCAGCAAATCGAGATCCGGGAAAAAACCGCGCTTCTCGAGCGTCTGTGCCGAACAGATCTGGATGCGCTCGTAGCCGCGGCGACGCCAGTGATCAGCTTGAATCACGCCATGCGGGATACCGTACTTGTCGAATCGCTGACTCGTCTGGTCGACGAGGTTCACGCGATCGACAACGAACGCCGCGCGCCGCCCCTTCTTGTTGACCTCGTCGCAAAGATACGCGCCGATTTCCGTCTTGCCGGCGCCCGTCGGCGCCATGAGCACCTGCGCGCGATGGCCGGCGCGCATGCCGGCACGCAGCGCCTCGACGGATTCCAGCTGATACGGACGGAGAACGATGGGGTCAGCCATTCGCCCTGTACCCCAGTTGCTTGCGCAGGCGCTTCACTTCGCGCTTGAGCTCCGCGTTCTCGTTCATGAGATCGTCACGGCGATCCTGCAACCGCCGAATCTCACCTTTCAGGCGCGCGATCTCCTTGCTCGCTTCAATCAGCTTCGCTTCGCCTTGGCCGGACTCCGCCGCTCGGTATGCGTCCAGCTCCCCGCGAACTTCCTCGAGCTCGTCGGCAAGCGTCGAGACTTGCTCGCGCAGCTCGTCGATGATTTCCGCCGACTCGGCGGTTCGCGGACGCTTCGAATCTACGGCGCAGGTGCGCGCCGCCATTTCGGCGGCGCATTCCGGCTCGGTCTCAACGGTGTCACGCGATACTGGTGCTGGATGGTCCGGCGCGCGCAATGCCGCGGACCCGCGGAGCTCCGCGATGCTGTCAGCCAAAGGGTGATTTACTGCTTTACCATCCGCGCGTGAATTTCCGCCTCGGGGCCCTGAATGACGGCCGATATTGACCGTCTTCATCACTGCTTCGGTGCCATGCCTTGTTGTATAGATTCGCGGTTTGCCGTCCTCAACCGATGCACGAAGCAACGTAGTGGATGGACTAGATGCATCGTCACCGATAACGTTATCGGTGAGAGCTGCGCGAAGTTTCCCGACAAACGGTTGCGATACCTTACAGGCACGTGCTATTTCGTGATCGCTCCATGCCGCCCATTCGGCATCCTCTAGCATCATCGATACTGCGCGACGCTTGTCCTCGTTCGTGCGACGCAGACCATGAATCGCATTTGCGCCAAGGGCATAGAGTTGTGCGTCCCGCCGCGTGCCCTTATAAACATCGGCCGGAATTTCCTCGACTCGCGCAGCGACATACGCCTCGTACCGATGCCAGCCGTCGGCGAGGTAGTAGTAAATCCCGTCGAAGAACGTGACGACTGGGGGAAACTTCGCGCCGCCCTGCAGTGCTTCCTTGTACTCCTCAACGGTCGACACATTAATCTCCGCCCGCGTCTGGAGGGAAATCTCGCGGCGAATTTCCGTATGCTTCAGCAGTTTAGAGGTCGACTTCTGCTGCATTTTCGAGACGATCCCGGGAAGATTTGGCAAGGGCGTGATTCGGGAATCTGCGTACGACACGCTCATCGACAGCGCGGTTGAACGCAGTACGGGCGATTGACTTGTGCGCAGCCGGATAGCCAGATTGTGACCATTCGAGCTCGAATTGACTGTCCCGATAGATCGTCAGCCCAATAAGTCCGTTGACATGCAAGCCGATCAGATCCGCATGCGAACTGAATCGGCTCTCGATTTCGGTGACGATTGAGACGTCTAATTGATCGCGCTTCATCAATATGCCCCCAGATCCAGCGAACGGATCAAAAACGTAACAACCGGCGCCGGCAAAATGCGCCAGTTGTATCCTGCCATCAACGCTTGCTTGATCTTCGACTTCATCCTGTCACCGCTTTCTCTTAGGACTACTTTTGATCACTTAAAAAGAACCCCTCGTTATGGAACCGCTGGTAATCGGCCAGATCGGTTTGCTGCAGGGGATCCTCTTAAAACCGGCTTCCTTCTTCCTCCATCGATTGGCAGTCGACGGACATAGCCTAATTCGGTTTCTCGTTTTTTTCGCGGACTCTTCGTATGAAGGTCACGAAACAACCTCCGGATCTACCAACACAAGAGGCAGAAACGCCGTTACCGTGTCGAGAAAGTAGTCGTCGAAGACATTGAACATGGCCATAAACCTTGTCGATCTTGATTACCTTCGACAAAGATCACCACGTTCACGAACAGTCCGAGTGTCGGCTTGTTGATGCTCTCGGCCATCTTCGGCGGGTCGCGCCCGTCAATAATCGGTTCCATTTTTTTGATTTACGCAAGAGCAGTCACGCGGCCTCGCCGAGATCCGCGTTGGCTCGGTAGCCGAGCGGATCCGCCAGCCACCGGTGCACTTCGGCGTTGCTGTAACAGGAATGCGTGCGGCTCATGCGAATCGGCTGCGGTGCCTTGCCGGCGAGTCCGAGCTTCCGCCAGGACTCGCGGCACATCGGAATAAAGGGCGCGATCTGAGCCCACTTGGAGAGGCCGATAGTCGGCAAGGCAAGTGGAACAGAGTTGCCGGAATCGTCCGGTCGCTTGGCTTTCATTGGCACGAGTGAGGCTCCATCAAGTTCACTTCGGACACGCGGGCAGCGCTGGCCACCAAATCGAGCGCCTGGGTAAGCGCGCGGTACAGCGAGCGCTTTGCCATCAACTTCACCTACCACTTATCCACAATAGATTTACCAAGAATCTTTGGCAATTATAGGCTAAGAGCAAGAGATGTCAAAAAGATCTTCTATCATAGATTCAAAAAGATTCGTATGATGACGGAATGGCTACCAAACAACCCACCTCATACCCGCTGCGCATGCCTGAAGACCTTCGCGAGAGGATCGAGGCAGTTGCACAGGAATCGGGCAGAAGCGTGAACCAGGAAATTGTCCAGCGCCTTTCGGATAGCTTTCAGTCCGGTAGGAGCTTGCCAAAGTCCGTGACCGAGGTCATTGAAAAGGCTTCCGAAACGAGCGGCCGTCCTTTCGATGACCTTTTGCTGCGCTACATCGTCGTCGGAATGCAGGCCGATCCACTAAAAACGGCGGCAGACGCCGCCCTTATGGCCGAGCGACACCGCGGTGCCGCTATGGAGCAACTGCTCCTTCGGACGGCAGACGCGCTTCATCATTTGGCTGAGAAAGTGACCTCGATTGAATTTACGCCGGAGGTTCGCGGCGAGTGGCAGCAGAAGTTCTCCATGCTGACCCATGACATCCTTCGCCTGGCTCGGAGGTGATCCGAGCGACGTGTCGGCTCGCTTGCGCCACTTGAAAAGATCGATCCGCGAGAGGATCGGCTCGGTCGGCTGGCAGGAATCGGCCTGCGCTGCTGTCTTCTTCACTTTCGCTCACCGTTAGAGGGGTTGGTGAGCGAATGATGGTCGTCGGCGACTTATCGTGATAGGCCGTCAGCCTGATGACGCAGTATGTTTGCTTGCTGGCGTGCCCCGTTTACTTGCAGACGGGGTATATCCAAGAATACGTAGCCAGCCGTCGATGGTTTTGTCGGCCTGTTGCTGGCTCATAGCAACCCCGATCGAAGTTGCGTATTTGAGCACATGATCTTTGATGGAAAGTACCGCCTGGCGTCGGCTCGGGTAGGTTCCTTCGTTGGCGAGTTGGAGGGCAAATTGGCGGACCGGTTTTAGCCTCTCGTCCTTGGCTGCCGAGCCCTTCTTAGCTTCTCGGCGCTTGATCTCTTCAGATATTTTCACGCTGATTGATGCGATGCGCTTCGATAGATCATCTCCGTCAGCTACGAGCACCTCAAGTTCGTCGAGCGTCAGTACGGTCAGGCGATCAAGCGATGATTCGAGCGTAGATAGCTTCCGTGCATAGGCCGATGCAGCATGGAGGTACATGTCTCGATACTTCTCGGAGATGATTTCGTTAGCACGCTTGTTAGCCTTATTCGAACCAGTGCGCAGATTCTCCATGCACTTATTGGCGGCGTCCGAAAATACATCGAACGCCTGCTTTACTTCGTCGTCTTCTCGGATCAGCCATGCCAATACCGGGGGAACCAAATCCCAACGGCGTTCGACAACAATGCTGGACAATTTACGCTCATCAATGATGTGAGCCGGCAAGCCCTTGCTCGCAATGATGACGACGAAGGCCCCAAACGCAGTACCGCGCGAAACGACTAGGTCCGTTAGCGTGGAGATCCGCTTCTCGTCTTCTCTCCGACGCCTCGCATCTTCTGCTCGCTGCGCCTCCAACAGGCGCTCCAATCTTTCAGCCTCGCCTCTGGTGACCTCGACTGGGTCGACATGTTGCCGACCGGCGCGGCGCGACTTCGCCTCATCGGCGATTCTTTGCGCCTCTGCTCGTCGCTGAGCAAGCACTCGCTCTTCGGCTTCCTCTCGGGTGATTCCCTCTTGCTCAGCGAGCGCTTTCGCTTCCGTTTTTATGCTATCTCTTATCCCCAACCGACGCGGATATACGCGAATACTGCCGGTTCGTCTTCCGTTCGACATCATCCCCCCCCCATCCTGCGGTCGACAGTGAAAGAACGCGAGTACGCTCGGCCATCCAAGCGTCACGGTCCTCGTAAGCAAGCATATTGTGCTGCAAGCCGTACTCGAGCGCCGACACGATACGGCTGAGGCCGTATGAGTCGATCCGATCAGCGACCGCGAGGCATTCGCGGAGCGGCATTGTGTCGATTCGCCCGTCGCGCCGCATGAGTTGAAAAATTGCCGGCTCTCCGTCACAAAGCAGCGAGTCACCGAGCCATTTGAGTGTACTGGACGGCGCGAGAACGTCAGCCATGACGAGCCTCCTGCTCCTTCTTGAATTGTGCGTATGAGTCAGCCGTCTCGCGCATCCGCTCTTCGAGCTTGACGAGATACTTCGCAATCACCTCGGTCGCGTTCAACAGGCCCAGATGAGCAGACAACCCGAGCGGCTCAGCGTCCGACATTTCTGGTTCGCAGAGGCTGTTGTGGGCAAGGCGCGCAACGGTTCGGAGCGCGTCAGCTGCACGCGCAACGTCACCGAGGTCTGAGAGTGAGACGAAGCCGCACTGGGCCGCGTGATCGGCGACATAATGATCGCGCATGAGTGCGCCGCGAAATGCAGCGTCGGTATAGTCGGGTTTCGGGGAGGGAACAGCAGACGAAGACTTGACGGTAGACATGACAGATCCTTGAGTGTGGACCCGCCCTCCGTCGCCAAACGGGGTGAGCGGGCAAATGACAGGGTTGGCGAACCGGCACTCAAGGCATCCGGCATACCCTCGCGGGTATCCCCACCATCGCCCGCCCATAGACTGGACGTATGCGTAGTGTACAGACGAAAAATACCGCCATGCGGCGGTCGTCATCCGCCTTGAGTGACAGGTCGCCAAACCCGGCCGCTGTTGTCTCAGCGGCGATTTCAGAATAGCCAGCCGTTACGGAAGCGTCAAGCAGGAATTTGTAAACTTGGGGAGTCGTGGCAAGATGGCAGCACAAACAATACGCCAGTGCTACGCACGTTGCGCAGCACGCAGAGGGGAACCATGGACGAAATTGCGCGTGGCATCGGCTATGCCGTCATCGAAGTCGGCGGAGCAGTGCTCCTTCTCGTTGCGCTGATCCCAATCGCTTCGAAATCGCTATTGTTCTCGCGCGCGTGCAAAATACTTCTGCTATTGGTTTGGATGCTAGGCGTAACTGTGGTTCCAATCTACGGGCTGTCGCCGACGTGGCAGAAGGGCAATCAAATCACCGCCATTTTGACCGGCATACTTTTCATCTTCCCACGCCCACTCCCATTCTTCGTCATCGGATGGCCCAAGTTACTCAAAGCGATCCGCGGTATCGATTGAGCGACCTCTCCAGCGCCGACTGAAAAACAGCTTGCAAGACCGCATGAACAACTGCCGTTGAACAGGCCAAGCAATGACGCACGCCCCTCGATACAGTTGCGCGAGAGGTGGCGAATTCCAACGACCAGGAGGCGGCACGAAATCAACTGGAATTGCCTCGATGCCATCAAACATAGACGGCTGGGTCTCCTCAACGTATGACGCGCGCGCCACTCGTCGATTGAGCGTCCGCGCGCCGATGGCAAGATAGCTTGCAACGCGCATCGCATCGCCATCGAACCTCTCGAATATACGCAGATAGGCAATGGCTTCGGAGAAGCGACTGCTGATTACACGCGCCGCTGCCGCAGCCTCCTCCCTCATCTCGAGCGCGATCAACGGCTCGGACGCCTCGGGAGCCGTGAGCCTGGCGCCGATGGAATTCGGCAACAGATCCCCGTCGTCGTCGATGTCGTCTCGATCGATGCGCACGGCGAACCGCTCTTTCCGGTTCACGAATTTTCCGAATTCCTTCTGGAGTCGGGCGACGATCATGGCGTGCAGGCTTTCGTCGTCTGGGTCGGGGGCCGCATTTGGATCTGCGTGGAGTTCGTCCACGATCAGCCACGTTTCGCTCGTCAGATCATCGACGGAGTGATCTCCTTCCGTCGACCATGCGATCCGCTCGAGCTGCTTGCGAATCAGGCCAATGACATGCTGGAAGAATGAGAAGGCCTTGTTCAACGGCCCTCCCAGATCTTCGGAGACAGTGTGGCCGCCAGCGGATCACCAGCGCAGTACTTCCTCGACGAAGATGGTCGGGCGCAACGCCCAATACTCGATCTGGAATGCATCGGGCGATGCTAAATCATTCGTATGACAGATCAAAGCATTGCGACAACTTTCGTAGGAGCGGTGCTCTTAAATTGAAAAACATCAAGAATCGATCAATCCCTGTGATCGCCTCTGTGCTCAATATGCATCGGCAGCGTGCATGGATTGCTCCTTTATCGTGACAGCCGGCCGTCGGCGTACCGGCTACATACCTCTCGGGCGCCGCCTTGACGTTCGACGTCGTCAGCCGATCAGACGGAAGTCAATCAATGCTCGACGAACTGACGCCACCGGGGATACTGCTCGAAGAAGCGTTCGTCGACGAAGGCAGAGTACAGCGTCGGCGACTCAGGATTTGTCGTCTCCATCTGAGGGGCAACTGCCAGTTTGGGATCGACGCCGGTGGTGGCCGACCAGGCGGACAGATCGCCGTTGAACTCGAAAACGTCTTCTCGAGGGATACGCAGCTTGATGGCAGGCATGGCATGCTCCGAGTCACGCGACTCGTCATCATCGCGCAGTCCGCCGGATGTGAAAAGCCCCGCTCGGGGCGCGGGGCTTGCGATTCTGCACAAGGGCGGCTCAGCTCTTTCGATTGGGGACTGCAGTGAATGTAACCCCCAGAGCATGCATTAGCTTCTTGATGGTGTCGAATTTAGGATTCGCACCTGGCCGCAGAGCCTTGTACAGACTCTCTCGGCCCAATCCAGCATCGGCTGCTACCTTAGCCATGCCTCTGGCTTTCGCGACGTCAGCGAGAGCTAGAAGAAGAACATCTTGGTCGTCTGCTTCAATCGCTGCGCTGATGTAGCTGGCGATCGTGTCTTCGTCGTCAAGGTATTCCGATGCATCAAAGGGCGTCACTTTGATCGCTTCGGTTGTTGTCATGGCTACTCCTTCCTCAGTTGTTCCCAGATCGCCTTTGCGTGCTTGATATCCTTGTCCTGAGAGGATTTATCACCCCCGCAAATGAGCAAGTACACCACCTTGCCTTCGCGGCCGAAATAGACGCGGTAACCAGGCCCTACATCGATCCGCATCTCCCAAACACCATCACCCAAGTCCTTATGGTCGCCAAAATTCCCACCACGAGCGCGGGTAATTCGACCGAGGATGGCACCCTTTCCGACCTTGTCCTTCAGATCGTGGAGCCATTCCTGGAACTCGTCAGTTTGGTTGATCGTGTTCATGGATCAACTGTATCCGCACGGATACATTGTAGCAAATAGGTTTCTTCAATCGATGGGCTAGCAATTTAGTGGTATGACAACCACTCTCTCGCGCTGCATCGGTGCAATTAGCCGTCAGCGGGCAACTAGGTTTGAATCAGCGTTGCCCAAGTAGTCGCCCCACCACTGCATCATCTTCCGGCGCTCCGGCAGGTACTCCGCATGGTTGTACGCAGCCCGGACGCCGTCCCGCTCGCTGTGAGCTAACTGCCGCTCGATCCAATCCCGGTTGAAATTGTGCTCGTTCAGGATAGTCGACGCGAGACCACGGAAGCCGTGCCCCGTCATCCGTGAGTGGTAGCCCATTCGGTACAGGGCATACAGGATCGTATTCTCGCTCATCGGTTTCTTCGAACTCGACCGGCTCGGAAACAGGAACTGGCTATGGCCGTTCAGTTCGCGCAGCTTCGCAACAACCTCAAGCGCCTGCTTCGACAGCGGCACGATGTGCGGCGCGCGCATCTTCATCTTCTCGGCCGGGATGCGCCATTCTTTCTTCTTCTCATCGATCTCGGTCCACTCAGCGAACCGGAGCTCGCTCGTTCGGACGAACGTCAGTGCCATGAACTGCAGCGCCAGCCGAGTCTGGTAGTCACCTTCGTACGCGTTGATCTTCTGCATCAGCTCCGGCAGCTCAGCCTCGCTGACGCGCTTCATATGTACGACGGTGCGCGTCTTGAGTGCGCCGCGGAGATCAGGCGCCGGATCTCGCTCTGCCCGACCGGTGGCGATGGCATATCGGAAGATCTGGCTCGTCGCCTGAATCGCCTTGTGCGCGAGCTCGATTGCATCGCGAGCCTCGATCTTACGAATCACCGCCAGCAACTCGGGCGCCGTGATCTCGGCGATGGGTCGCGCGCCGAGCACCGGAAACAGCTCTCGCTCGAGCAACTTCATGATCCGGTCAGCGTGTCGCTCGCTCCAAGCGCCCTTCTTCTGCTCATGCCACTCCCGCGCGATCGGCTCGAACGAGTTCGCGCGATCCAGGCTGCGCTGCGCCTTCACGCGCTTCTTTTCGTGCGATGGATCGAGACCGGCGCGCAACTGCTCCTTGATCTCGTCACGGGCCTTCCGGGCAGCGAGCAACGTCACGGCCGGATAGACCCCGAGGGCCATCCGTTTCTCCTTGCCATCGATGCGATACTTCAGCCGCCAGTACTTCGACCCATTCGGCATGACTTCGAGGTACATACCTTGGCCGTCGGCCAGCTTATAGGACTTCTCGCGAGGCTTCGCCGCGCGAACAGCGACATCGGTAAGGGGCATTTGGGCATGGGGGCATTTCGAAGCCCCAAAATATCGGAAACTGCCCCCTACGATGCCCCCTGATACTGTGGGTGTCAATGGGAAACTATGCGCAACGCTGGTAACAAAAAGCCCCGTAAGTACTTGACTGACGGGGCTTTTTGGCCAAACATTTGATTGCTTGGGAGTATATGTGGTGCGTGAGGCCGGACTCGAACCGGCACACCCTTGCGGGCGTCAGGACCTAAACCTGGTGCGTCTACCAATTTCGCCACTCACGCGCATGCTCTGTCGCCTGACCGCGCGGAACAGGAACGCTATATGCGTTCTTTCTCACCGCGCGCCCGGGACATCCCGCCGGTCTGAAACCGGCACGCCCGATCAGGCGAGCGCGAGATTCTACCCGATCTGCGCGGCGTTGTCTCGTCTCGCCGACAGCCGTCGCGCAGCGGTGCTAGAATGCCGCGCTCGACGTTTCGGCCACGCGCCGTCGCGCGTCCCCCGATCCCGCCCCGACACGATTCCGCCCGTGAACTTCGACGACTACTGTCAGCAAAAGGCCGCCCCCGAAGGCTCCAGCGTCTACTACGCGCTGCGTCAGGCGCCGCTCGCGGCCGCGCCGCGCCTCACGGCGCTGTTCGCGCTGCGCCGCGAACTCGAGGAAACCGTCAAGGAAACCAGCGACCCGACCGTCGGACACACGAAGCTCGCGTGGTGGCACAAGGAACTCGCGGCGCTCGCCGCGGGCCAACCGACGCACCCCGTCACGAAGGCACTCGCGCAACACCATCCGTCGATCGCAGTCGAAGCCGACGCGCTGCGCGCGCTCGTCAACGGCTACGGGATGGATCTCGAACAGGCGCGCTATCTCGACTTCGCGAACCTGCAGCGCTATATCTCGCAGGTCGGCGGCACGTTCGCGGCGCTCGTCGCGCGCGCGAGTGCCGCGCAGCCGGACGACCCGCAGCCGTGGGCCGACGACGTCGGCCGCGCGCTGATGCTCGCGCAGTTCGTGCAGGAGCTCGGCAACGACGCGCGCCACGGCCGCATCTACCTGCCGATCGACGAACTGCAGCGCTACGACGTGACTGCCGCCGACCTGCTGAACCGGCGCTACAGCCCCGCATTCACCGAGCTGCTGCAATTCCAGACCGCGCGTGCACGCGAAGCGCTTACGGCCGCCGAAGCGGCGATTCCCGCCACCGAACGCCGCGCGCAACGCACGCTGCGCGCGCAGCTCGCGCTGGCACACGCGCTGCTCGACGAAATCGAGCGCGACGGCTATCAGGTGCTGCACCAGCGCATCGCGCTGACGCCGATCCGCAAGCTGTGGATCGCGTGGCGCGCCGCGCGTCGTCGCTGATCCCGAACGCGCGTCGCCGTCACACCTTCAGCAGCGGCAGCGGGTCGAAGCGCTGCTGCAGCACGCGCGTCGCGTCGAGCCCCCACCACGGCCCGAGCACGGTCGCATACAGCTGACGGAAATCGACGGCGACCGGCAGGTTGCCGTTGCCGTCGAGCCGCGCCAGCGCCGGCGGCGCGCCGTACAGCCCGCCCGCCACGCGCCCGCCCGTCACGAAATGCGCGGCGGCGGTGCCGTGGTCGGTGCCGTTGCTCTGGTTCTCGCGCACGCGCCGCCCGAATTCCGCGTAGGTCATCACCAGCGTCTGGTTCCAGCGCCCGAGTTCGACCAGCGCGCCGCGCATCGCGCTCATCCCTTCCGCGAACTGCTTGAGCAGCGCGGCCTGCTGGCCGGGCTGGTTCTGATGCGTGTCGAAGCCGTTGAGCGTCAGGCGCAGCACCGCGACGCCGTCCTGCGCGCCGGGCCCGGCCGCCTCGCACGCAGCCAGCACCTGCATCGCGGTCTTCACCGAGGTGCCGAACGCGCCGGCCGGAAACGCGGTCCTGAACGCGCGCATCCCGCCGCGCGGACGCAGCCGGTCGGCCGCCTTCACGATATCGTTCTCGACATCGATCACGTGCGCGAGCGCGGGGTTGCGTTCGCGCAGCGACGACGGCTCCGCGAGCCGCGCCGCTCGGATGAACTGCGCGGGATTGACGAGCGCGATCGCGCGCGCGCCGTTCGCGAGCGGCCCCATCTCGGCGCTGCCGAGCACCACGCCATCCGCCGCGAAGCCGGGCGGCACCGGCGCCTGCGCGAACGTGCGCGTGAGCCAGCCTTCGTGCAGATATTGATCCGAACGCGACGCGGTGTCCCAGATCTCGATCGAGCGGAAATGCGACAGGTTCGGCTGCGGATAGCCGACGCCCTGCACGATCGCGACCTGCCCGTCTCGCCACAGCGGCATCAGCGGCGCGAGCGACGGATGCAGCCCGGTCTGCGCATCGAGCTGCAGCACCTGTTCGCGCTTGATGCCGATGCTGCGCCGGTACTGGTAGTACAGCGGATCCGCATACGGCACCACGGTGTTCAGCCCGTCGTTGCCGCCCTTCAGCTCGACGAGGATCAGCACGTTCGCATAGCCGGCTGCCGGCCGCCCTTCGGCGGCGATCGCCGCATGCGCCGTCGGCTGCCACAGCGATACGCCCGCCGCGGCCGCGGCGCCCGTCAGCGTCAGAAAATCACGTCGGTTCATCATGCATCCCCTGGTCCGCCGCGCGGCCTGCGCACCGCCTCGGCCCGGACCCGCTTCCTCGTCATTTCAGTTGGTAGGCCGGGTCCATCAGCAGCGCCTCGAGATACGCGCTGCCGGTCGAATCCGTATCGATCGCCGCGACCGGCGATACCGGCAGCACCGCGTGCTGCAGCTGAAGCTCGGTCGACAGCCCGGCAATCGCCTGCGGCCGCGCGCGATACTGCGCGAGCCAGCGCTCGAGATCGAAGCGCAAGCCGCCGCGCGCGGGCTTCGGCGGCGCGCCGCGCATCCCGGCGGCGGCCGTCGTGTCGACCACCGGCATCGCGCGCGCGGCTGCATTCGGCGATGCCGGCGGCCGCATGCCGGCCGTCTCGGTCGCGCGAAACAGCTGCTCGACGAATTGCTTGCGCGCGAGCAGCGTCGTGCTGTTGATCCACAGCGCGCCGCCGGGCCAGCCCTTCACGTTCGGCGGATAGAACAGGTTCTGGCCGAGCGTGCGCACGGTGTTCGCGAGCATCTGCGGATCGCCGTACGCGACGTCGAACATACGCACCGAGCCGACGACGAATTCGGCCGGCGACTTCACGAGCACGCCGCGGTTGCGCGGATCCCAGAACGCATCGGTCGACCACAGCGCGGCGAGCGCCGTGCGAATGTCGTAGCCGCTCGCGCGAAAGCGCTCGGCCACCGCATCGAGTTCGCGCGCATCGGGCGTGTCCGACACGAACTCCCGCCAAAGCTTGCCGACGATGAAACGCGCAGTCTCGGGCCGCTGCAGCAGGATGTCGAGAAAGCCGTCGCCGTCGAACGGCCCGGTTTCGCCGAGAATCGTCTTGTCGCCTGCGTCGTGCCAGTCCGCGCGCACCGTGAAGCGCAGCGTGTCGGGATCGACCGTCCAGCCCGTCATCGCGCGCGCGGCTTCGGTCACGTCGTGCTGGGTGTAATGCCCTTCGCCGAGCGTGAACAGCTCCATCACCTCGCGCGCGAAATTCTCGTTCGGCCGCCCCTTGCGGTTGCTGGCGCCGTCGAGGTACTGCAGCATCGCCGGATCCTTCGCGACCGCATGCAGCAGCGTGCCGAAATTGCCGAGCGCGGCGCGGCGAAACAGCGCGTTCTGCGCGGCCATCGTCTGCGGGTACGGCACCTTGTCCTGCCCGGACGTGAAGTGCCCGTGCCAGAACAGCGTCATGCGCTCGACGAGCGGCGACGGCGTCGCGACCATCTCGTTGACCCAGGCCGCCCGTAACGCGTCGTAACGCAGATTGCGCCGGCGCCGTTCGTCGCGCCGCTGATCCTGCGTCAGCGCCTGCCGCTGCGCGCGGCTCGGCGGCGGCTCGGCGATCCAGTCGGGCCACGACGTGACGGGCTCGCTGCGGAGGTTGCCGAGCGTATCGGCAACGACTTGCGCGCGCGTCATGCCGACCATGCGCGCGACATCGCCCGGCGCGGGCGAGAAGCCGGTGCGACCGAGGAAGAACAGCGCGTCGTCGGCGTCGAGCGTCGCCTGCATCGCAGGCGACGGCGCCGGTTCGGCAACGTTCGCTTTCATCGTCATGGACTCCCGAAACGCACCGGCGGCGCGGATGCCGGTTCAACGGCAGGCGACGAATGCACGTTGACTGAAAAATTGCTACGGAGTTTTTCCGCGCATCGCGGAAGACGACGCGCTCAGCGCTTGTACAGCTCGCGGACGGCGTCCTCGATATGCTGGCGCAGCAGATGACGTTCTTCGGGCGTCATGTGCCCGTCGCGGCGGCGCTGTTCGAGATCGGGAGGCACGGCTGAGCGGACCGCCGAATCGGCGGCGCGATCGGGCTGAGGCGCTTTGCCGCGCGGCAGCTTGCGCGACGATGCGCCCTGCTCGGGGCGTTGCGCATACGCGAAGTTCGACGCATACGGACCGGCAAGCGCGATCGTCAGCATCAGTGCAATCCGGGCAGATCGCATGACCGTCCTCGCTTCTTTGGTCGATTTGTTCCCTTCGTCACGCGGCAACCGGTTACCTCTGGTACTAGAAAAACCCTGCGGAATTCGGGCGTACAAAGATGAAAGATGGAGTCCAGCGAGTATCCACCGAATTTCGGCTTCGAGTAAAGGAATCTCTATAGCGTGCCTTTACTCCGCGCGACACCACGGGTAAATTTTGTAACTGACTGTAACGCGCCAAAATCCTCGACGGTGCGTCATTTCCCATTCGCGATAAGATGCCGATCATGGAAACGAAAAACCCCTCCAAGATTCTCGTCGTCGACGACGACCCGCGCCTGCGCGACCTGCTGCGCCGTTATCTCGGCGAGCAGGGCTTCAATGTCTATGTCGCGGAGAACGCGACCGCGATGAACAAGCTCTGGGTGCGCGAGCGTTTCGACCTGCTCGTGCTCGACCTGATGCTGCCGGGCGAAGACGGCCTGTCGATCTGCCGCCGCCTGCGCGGCAGCAACGACCGCACGCCGATCATCATGCTCACCGCGAAGGGCGAGGATGTCGATCGCATCGTCGGCCTCGAGATGGGCGCCGACGACTACCTGCCGAAGCCGTTCAACCCGCGCGAACTGGTCGCGCGCATTCACGCGGTGCTGCGCCGCCAGGCGCCGGCCGAGCTGCCGGGCGCGCCGTCGGAAACCACCGAGGTGTTCGAGTTCGGCGAGTTCTCGCTGAACCTCGCGACGCGCACGCTGACGAAGTCCGGCCAGGAAATCCCGCTGACGACCGGCGAGTTCTCGGTGCTGAAGGTGTTCGCACGCCATCCGCGCCAGCCGCTGTCGCGCGAAAAGCTGATGGAGCTTGCACGCGGCCGCGAATACGAAGTGTTCGACCGCAGCCTCGACGTGCAGATCTCGCGCCTGCGCAAGCTGATCGAACCGGATCCGGGCAGCCCGCGCTTCATCCAGACCGTCTGGGGTCTCGGCTACGTGTTCATCCCGGACGGCGCCGCCTGATCTTTTTCTTCTCCGGTTTCGCCCGTCCACGACCCGCCCCATGCGTATCGACCGGCGCCTCCTGCAGCTCGCGTTCGGCGGGCTGTTCTGGCGCACCTTCCTGCTGATCGCGCTGCTGATCTCGGTCAGTCTCGCCGCGTGGTTCCAGAGCTTTCGCGTGATCGAGCGCGAGCCGCGCGCGCAGCGCGTCGCGCTGCAGCTCGTCGCGGTCGTGAAGCTCACGCGCACCGCGCTGCTCTACTCCGATCCCGACCTGCGCCGCGCGCTGCTGCAGGATCTCGAGAGCAACGAGGGCGTGCGCGTTTACCCGCGCGAGAAAACCGACAAGTTCAAGCTGCAGCCCGACGAATCGCTGAACCGGTTGATCGAGCACGACATCCGCAGCCGCCTCGGCGACGATACCGTGATCGCGCAGTCGGTCAACGACATTCCGGGCGTGTGGATCAGCTTCAAGATCGACGACGACGACTACTGGGTCGCGCTCGACCGCGACCAGCTCGACAATGTCACGGGCCTGCAGTGGGCCGGCTGGGGGCTGTTCGCGCTCGCGCTGTCGCTGTTCGGCTCCGCGTTCATCACGAGTCTCGTGAACCGGCCGTTCTCGCGGCTTGCGCTGGCCGCGCGCCAGGTCGGTTCGGGCCAGGCGCCCGAGCCGCTGCCCGAGCGCGGGATGGGTGTCGCGGCCGAGACCAACCGCAGCTTCAACCAGATGGTGCGCGACCTCGAGCAGCTCGAGGCCGACCGCGCGCTGATGCTCGCGGGCATTTCGCACGACCTGCGCACGCCGCTCGCGCGGCTGCGCCTCGAAACCGAGATGAGCCCGTCGGACCAGGCGACCAAGGACGCGATGGTCGACGACATCGAGCAGATGGATCGCATCATCGCCGCGTTCATCGACTATGCGCGGCCGACCCAGCGCAAGCCCGAGCCGGTCGACCTGTCGTCGATCGCGCACGAAGTCGCCGCGCGCGTGGCGAGCGAGGACGGCGTCGAGATCCGCACGCAGCTCGCGCCGACCGCGATCATCGAAGCCGACGAAACCGACATGCGCCGCGTGATCGGCAACCTCGTCGAGAACGCGCGCAAGTACGGCCAGAGCAAGCAGGACGGCGTCTCGCGCATCACGCTGGAGACGCGCGTGTCGCACGCGCGCGTCGAGCTGTCGGTCAGCGACGAGGGCCCCGGCATCCCCGAGGACCAGCTCCCGCTCGTGATGCGCCCGTTCTATCGCGTCGACACCGCGCGCACCAAGGCCGACGGCACCGGCCTCGGCATGGCGATCGTGCTGCGCCTGGTCGGCCGCTACCGCGGCGCGCTGCGCCTGCGCAACCGCAGCCCCGAGGCGGGCCTCGAAGTCACGCTCGAATTCCCCGGCGCCGGCAAGACGCGTGCGACCGCGTGACGCGAGCGCGCACGCGTCTTGCGCGTCACACTATCGGGACGGTTGAAAAAAACTATGGGGATGCTTAGTCAAAATCTATTGAAGCGCTTAGTCAATAGTGCTAGAGTGTTCCCCATGCTGTCACATGATCGTTGCAGCAACGAGGTAGCTTGACTCAGTCTTCTTCCCAACACACACAGGAGTAACCGCATGAAAACCGTTGGCGACAAACTCGAAGCTTTCACCGTCGTAGCCGCGAAGCCGGGCTTCAACAACCACGAGGAAAACGGCCAGTCGGCGTTCGAGACCGTCACCGAAGCGTCGTTCCCGGGCAAGTGGAAGATCATCTACTTCTATCCGAAGGATTTCACGTTCGTGTGCCCGACGGAAATCGTCGAGTTCGCGAAGCTCGCGAAGCAGTTCGAAGAGCGCGACGCCGTCCTGCTCGGCGGCAGCTCGGACAACGAATTCGTCAAGCTCGCATGGCGCCGTGAACACAAAGACCTCGACAAGCTGAACCACTACTCGTTCGGCGACGTCAAGGGCGAGCTGATCGACCAGCTCGGCGTGCGCGACAAGGAAGCCGGCGTGGCCCTGCGCGCGACGTTCATCGTCGACCCGGACAACACGATCCAGCACGTTTCGGTGAACAACCTGAACGTCGGCCGCAGCCCGGAAGAAGTCCTGCGTATTCTCGACGGCCTGCAAACGGACGAACTGTGCCCGTGCAACCGTGCAGTCGGCGGCGCAACGCTGTAAGCGCATCGATGCACGAAGCCCGCGGCGCACGTCCTGCCTGCGGGCTTTTTTAACGGCCAACCCATAGGAGATATCAATGGAATTCATCGACTCGATTAAGGCACGCATCCCCGACTACGCGAAGGACATTCGCCTGAACCTCGACGGCACGATCTCGCGCTCGTCGCTCGAAGGCAACGACGCGGTCGGCGTCGCGCTCGCGGCGGCGGTCGCGGCGAAGAGCACGGTGCTCGTGAAGACGATCCGCGAAGCCGGCGTGCTGTCGCCCGAAGAAACGAATGCCGCGCTGACGGCCGCCGCGCTGATGGGGATGAACAACACCTGGTATCCGTATGTCGAGATGGCCGAAGATGCCGACCTGAAGACGCAGCGCGCCGAGCTGCGGATGGGTGCGTATGCGTCGCACGGCGGCGTCGACAAGCGCCGTTTCGAGATGTACGCGCTCGCCGCGTCGATCGTCGGCAAGTGCCACTTCTGCGTGAAGTCGCACTACGCGCTGCTGAAGAACGAGCAAGGGATGACCGTCACGCAGCTGCGCGACGTCGGCCGCATCGCATCGGTGATCAACGCCGCTGCGCAGGTGATCGCCGCCGAAGGCGAATAAGCGGCCGCGCGGCGCGACCGGCCGGGCTGCCCCTGCCGCCTCTGTCGCGCGCTACGTTGCAGCAAGAAAATGCCACGCAATTGCGTGGCATTTCTCGTTTGACCGGCGGCGCAGGCCCCGGCCGCGCCGCGCTGCCGCCCCGCCGCCCGTTACGCGGCCGGCTTCACCAGCAGCGCGGCGGCCTGCGCCTCGATGCCCTCGCCGCGGCCCAGATAGCCGAGCTTCTCGTTAGTCTTCGCCTTTACGTTCACGCGATCGAGCGGCAGCCCGAGATCGGCGGCGATGTTCGCGCGCATCCCTTCGATATGCGGCGCGAGCTTCGGCGCCTGCGCGATCACGGTGCTGTCGACGTTCTGGATCGCGAAGCCGGCCGCCTTTACGCGCACGACGCATTCGCGCAGCAGCACGCGGCTGTCCGCGCCCTTGAACGCCGCGTCGGTGTCCGAGAAATGGCGGCCGATGTCGCCGAGCGCCGCGGCGCCGAACAGCGCGTCGGTAATCGCGTGCAGCAGCACGTCCGCGTCCGAGTGGCCGAGCAGGCCGCGCTCGTACGGGATCGTCACGCCGCCGATGATGAGCGGGCGCCCGGGGACGAGCTGGTGCACGTCGTAGCCTTGTCCGATTCTGAAATCCATGCGTGTTCCGATTGAGATGAGGTGAAAGTCAGGACGCGTTCGCCGGACGCGCGAGAATCGCTTCCGCGAGCGCGAAGTCTTCCGGATAGGTGACCTTGAAGTTGCGCAGGCTGCCCTGCACGACGCGCGGCGTATGGCCCGCCCATTCGATCGCGCTCGCCTCGTCGGTCAGGTCGTGGCCTTCGTGCTGCGCGCGCAGGATCGCGTCGCGCAGCATGCCGATGCGGAACATCTGCGGCGTCTGCGCCTGCCACAGCGCATCGCGCGACTCGGTGCGCGCGATCGCGTCGCCGCCGGCCGGCACGCGCTTGAGCGTATCGGCCACCGGCAGCGCGACGATACCGCCGACCGGGTCGTCCTTCAGCGCCGCGACCAGCGTGCGGATCAGTTCCGGCGTGATCCCCGGGCGCGCGGCGTCGTGCACCAGCACCCAGTCGCGGTCGGTCGCGCCGAATTCGGCCAGTTCGAGCAGCCCGTTGAGCACCGACGCCTGCCGCGACGCGCCGCCGCAGCGCCGTACCGCGAAGCGCAGGCCCGCGAAGCGGCGCGCATCGAAATGCGTGTCGTCGGGCGCGAGGACGACGAGCGTCTGCGCGAACTCGCTGCACGCGTCGAAGGCGGCGAGCGTGTAATGGAGCAGCGCGCGGCCGGCCAGCGTGCGGTATTGCTTCGGCACGGCTGAACCGGAGCGGCTGCCTGTGCCGGCACAGGGAATCAGGGCGAAAAGTCGGGGAGTCACGAAGGGAAACGCCGGAAAGATGAAATCGAGAAGCGGATTTTATAATAGGTCTTTCGTCTCGACCGGCGCACCGCGATGCGCCCGCGCACGCCACCCCAGCCGTCCCTATGCCAGACAACGCTTCCACCTCGCCCGTTCCGCGCATCAAGCCCGGCCAGCGCTTCGCCTTCGATGGCGCGCACGGCTCCGCCGACGCGCTCGCCATCGCCCGCTATCTCGCCGACAACCGCCACGACGTGCCGCTGCTCGCGGTCATCTGCGCGAACGCAGTCGACGCGCAGCGGCTCTCGCAGGAAATCCGCTATTTCTCGCCCGACGCGCGCGTACGCCTGCTGCCGGACTGGGAAACGCTGCCGTACGACACGTTCTCGCCGCACCAGGATCTCGTGTCCGAGCGTCTCGCGACGCTGCACGACCTCGGCGAGGGCCGCTGCGACATCCTGCTGGTGCCCGCGACGACCGCGCTGTACCGGATGCCGCCCGCGTCGTTCATGGCCGCCTACACGTTCGCGTTCGCGCAGGGCGAGCGGCTCGACGAGGCGAAGCTGAAGGCGCAGCTGACGCTGGCCGGCTACGAGCACGTGAGCCAGGTCGTGCGGCCCGGCGAATACTGCGTGCGCGGCTCGCTGATCGACCTGTTCCCGATGGGCTCGCCGCTGCCGTACCGGATCGACCTGTTCGACGACCAGGTCGACTCGATCCGCGCGTTCGATCCCGACACGCAGCGCAGCCTCTATCCGGTGCGCGACGTGCGCCTGCTGCCCGGCCGCGAGTTTCCGTTCGACGAAGCCGCGCGCACGGCCTTTCGCAGCCGCTGGCGCGAGACCTTCGAAGGCGACCCGAGCCGCGCGCCGATCTACAAGGACATCGGCAACGGCGTGCCGTCGGCCGGCATCGAGTACTACCTGCCGCTGTTCTTCGACGAAACCGCGACGCTGTTCCACTACCTGCCGCAGAACGCGCACCTGGTGTTCACCGGCGATCTCGACGCGTCGATCCGGCGCTTCACCGCCGATACGCGGCAGCGCCACGCGTTCCTGTCGCACGACCGCGAGCGGCCGATCCTCGAGCCGCAGCGGCTGTTCCTGTCCGACGAGGACTTCTTCACGCTCGCGAAACCGTTCGCGCGCGTCGTGCTGCCCGCGCAGCCGTCCGGCGGCTGGGCGACCGCGCTGCCCGACCTGTCGGTCGACCGTCATGCGGACGATCCGCTCGCCGCGCTGCGCACCTTCGTCGAAACGTCCGGCAAGCGCGTGCTGCTGACCGTCGAGTCGGCCGGCCGCCGCGAGACGATCCTGCAGCTGCTCGCCGAGCATCATCTGCGCCCCGCTGCGAACGATCACTTCGCGGGCTGGCTGGAAAGCGACGCGCGCTTCGCGCTCGGCGTCGCGCCGCTCGCGAGCGGCTTCGCGGTGCCGGGCGAAGGCTACGCGGTCGTCACCGAGACCGAGCTGTACGGCACGCTCGGCCGCCGCGCGGGCCGCCGCCGGCAGGAACAGGCGAGCAACGTCGACGCGATGGTGCGCGACCTGTCGGAGCTGAAAGTCGGCGACCCGGTCGTCCACGCGCAGCACGGCATCGGCCGTTACATGGGCCTCGTGTCGATGGATCTCGGCGAAGGCGAAACCGAATTCCTGCATCTCGAATACGCGGGTGACAGCAAGCTGTACGTGCCGGTCGCGCAACTGCACGTGATCTCGCGCTACAGCGGCGCCGATCCGGACAGCGCGCCGCTGCACGCGCTCGGCTCGGGCCAGTGGGAGCGCGCGAAGCGCAAGGCCGCGCAGCAGATCCGCGACACCGCGGCCGAGCTGCTGAACCTGTACGCGCGCCGCGCCGCGCGCGAAGGCCATGCGTTCGCGCTCGAGCCGCGCGACTACGTGAAGTTCGCGGAAAGCTTCGGCTTCGAGGAAACGCCCGACCAGGCGGCGGCGATCGCCGCCGTGATCGGCGACATGACGAGCGGCAAGCCGATGGACCGCCTCGTGTGCGGCGACGTCGGCTTCGGCAAGACCGAAGTCGCGCTGCGCGCGGCGTTCATCGCGGTGATGGGCGGCAAGCAGGTCGCGCTGCTGTCGCCGACCACGCTGCTCGCCGAGCAGCATACGCAGACCTTCGCCGACCGCTTCGCGGACTGGCCGGTGCGCATCGTCGAGCTGTCGCGCTTCAAGACCACCAAGGAAGTGAACGCAGCGATCGCGCAGATCAACGAAGGCAGCGTCGACATCGTGATCGGCACGCACAAGCTGCTGTCGTCGGACGTGCAGTTCAAGCGGCTCGGGCTCGTGATCATCGACGAGGAACACCGCTTCGGCGTGCGCCAGAAGGAAGCGCTGAAGGCGCTGCGCGCGGAAGTCGACGTGCTGACGCTGACCGCGACGCCGATCCCGCGCACGCTCGGGATGGCGCTCGAAGGGCTGCGCGACTTCTCGGTGATCGCGACCGCGCCGCAGAAGCGGCTCGCGATCAAGACCTTCGTGCGCCGCGAGGAGGAAAGCGTAATCCGCGAGGCGATGCTGCGCGAGCTGAAGCGCGGCGGCCAGGTCTACTTCCTGCACAACGAGGTCGAGACGATCGAGAATCGCAAGGCGATGCTCGAGGAGCTGGTGCCCGAGGCGCGCATCGCGATCGCGCACGGGCAGATGCACGAGCGCGAGCTCGAGCGCGTGATGCGCGATTTCGTCGGGCAGCGCGCGAACGTGCTGCTGTGCACGACCATCATCGAGACGGGCATCGACGTGCCGAGCGCGAACACGATCATCATGCATCGCGCGGACAAGTTCGGCCTCGCGCAGCTGCACCAGCTGCGCGGCCGCGTCGGCCGCTCGCACCACCAGGCGTATGCGTACCTGCTCGTGCACGATCCGCAGGCGCTGACCAAGCAGGCGCAGCGCCGGCTCGAAGCGATCCAGCAGATGGAGGAACTCGGCTCGGGCTTCTATCTCGCGATGCACGACCTCGAGATCCGCGGCACCGGCGAGGTGCTCGGCGACAAGCAGTCGGGCGAGATCCACGAGATCGGCTTCCAGCTCTATACGGAAATGCTGAACGACGCGGTCAAGGCGCTGAAGAACGGCAAGGAACCCGACCTCACCGCGCCGCTCGCCGCGACCACCGAGATCAACCTGCACGCGCCCGCGATCCTGCCGGCCGACTACTGCGCGGACGTGCAGGAACGGCTGTCGCTGTACAAGCGTCTCGCGAACTGCGAGCACGGCGACGCGATCGACGGGATCCAGGAGGAGCTGATCGACCGCTTCGGCAAGCTGCCGCCGCAGGCGCACGCGCTCGTCGAGACGCATCGGCTGCGCCTTGCCGCGAAGCCGCTCGGCATCACCAAGATCGACGCGAGCGAAGTCGCGATCGGGCTGCAGTTCGTGCCGAATCCGCCGATCGATCCGATGCGGATCATCGAGATGGTGCAGAAGCACCGGCACATCAAGCTCGCGGGCCAGGACAAGCTGCGCATCGAGACGCGCTCGCCCGACCTGGCGGTGCGCGTGTCGACCGTCAAGGAAACGCTGCGCGCGCTCGGCCACAACCGCGAGGGCGCGTCGGCGGCCGCGCGCTGACGCGGCGGTGCGCGCCGCGGCGGGTCGCGATGCTGCACCGCACGGCGCCCGACCGAGGCGGGCCGACGCGTTTTTGAGTATGATTTTCCCATTCATCTGACGGAGTTCTGCCATGTCCACTCTCGACGCGACGACGCCCTCCGCCGCCGGTCAACACGACGGCGATGCGCTCGTCGGCCTGCCCTGGGTCAAGCAGCTGGTGTCGATGGACACGACGAGCCGCGTGCCGAATCTCGGCCTGATCGAAACGGTGCGCGACGCGCTCGCCGCGAAAGGCATCGCGTCGACGATCACGCACGATCCGCGCGAAGGCTGGGCGAACCTGTTCGCGACCGTGCCCGCGCACGACGGCTCGACCCACGGCGGCATCGTGCTGTCCGGGCACACCGACGTCGTGCCGGTCGACGGCCAGCAGTGGGACAGCGATCCGTTCGCGCCGGAAATCCGCGACGATCGCCTGTACGGCCGCGGCACCTGCGACATGAAGGGCTTCATCGGCACCGCGCTCGCGCTGCTGCCCGAGATGCAGGCGACCCGGCTCGCGAAGCCGATCCATTTCGCGCTGTCCTACGACGAGGAAATCGGCTGCGCCGGCGCGCCGCTGATGATCGCCGATCTCGTGAAGCGCGGCGTGCAGCCGTCGGGCTGCATCGTCGGCGAGCCGACCAGCATGCGGCCGATCATCGCGCACAAGGGCATCAACGCGTACCGCTGCTGCGTGCGCGGCCACGCGGCGCATTCGTCGCTGACGCCGAAGGGGCTGAACGCGATCGAATACGCGGCGCGCCTGATCTGCCATATCCGCGATATCGCCGACCGCTTCCGCGCGGAAGGTCCGTTCGACGCGCTGTACGACGTGCCGTTCACGACCGCGCAAACCAGCACGATCCAGGGCGGCAACGCGATCAACACGGTACCGGCCGAATGCCGGTTCGACTTCGAGTTCCGCAACCTGCCGACGCTCGATCCCGAACAGATCTTCGCGCGCATCGAAGCGTATGCGCAGGAAACGCTGCTGCCGCAGATGCGCCGCGAGCATCCGAACGCGGCAATCGAGTTCTCGAAGATCGCCGCGGCGCCCGGCCTCGACGCCACCGAGCAGGCCGCGATCACGCAACTCGTGCGCGCGCTGACGGCCGACCAGGACAAGCGCAAGGTCGCGTACGGCACCGAAGCCGGCCTGTTCGAACGCGCGGGCATCCCGAGCGTCGTATGCGGTCCCGGCAACATCGAGCAGGCGCACAAGCCGAACGAATACGTCGAGCTCGCGCAGCTCGCCGGCTGCGAGCAGTTCCTGCGCAAATTCATCCGCAGCATGTCGGTCGACGCACACTGACCGATCCCCGCCACGCCGGCCCGCGTGCGCGGGCCGGATCACTCCGCCACACGCCACGCCATGTCGACTGAACAACAGGGCATCGCCCATCCGACGATCGACGGCGAGCCGATCCCGACGCTCGACGAAATCGCCGCGCAGCATTTCGCGCTGTCACCGTGGGTTGCGCGCACGCCCGTGTTCGAACGCGCCGACCTGCCTTCGCTCGAAGGCACGCACGTCAACTTCAAGTTCGAGCTGCTGCAGGCGAGCGGCAGCTTCAAGGCGCGCGGCGCGTTCACGCACCTGCTCGCGCTCGACGAGGCGCGCAAGAACGCCGGCGTCACCTGCGTGTCGGCCGGCAATCACGCGGCGGCCGTCGCGTATGCGGCGATGCGGCTCGGCAGCAGCGCGAAGGTCGTGATGTTCCATACCGCGAGCCCGACGCGCATCGCGCAATGCAAGCAGTACCGCGCGGAAGTCGTGCTCGCGGGCAGCGCATCGCAGGCCTTCGACCTCGTGCGGCGGATCGAGGCCGAGGAAGGCCGCTTCTTCATCCATCCGTTCAACGGCTATCACACGATTCTCGGCACCGCGACGCTCGGCTACGAATGGGCGACGCAGGCGCCCGACCTCGACGCGGTGATCGTGCCGATCGGCGGCGGCGGCCTCGCGGCCGGCATGGCGACCGCGCTGCGACTCGCGAATCCGCACGTGCATGTGTACGGCGTCGAGCCGGAGGGCGCCGACGCGATGAGCCGCAGCTTCGCGGCCAATCACACGGTCAAGATGAGCGCGATGCAGACGATCGCCGATTCGCTGATGGCACCGCATACCGAGGAATACAGCTACCAGCTGTGCCGACGCCATGTCGATCGCATCGTCACGGTGTCCGACGACGCGCTGCGCACGGCGATGCTGTTCCTGTTCTCGCACCTGAAGCTCGCGGTCGAGCCGGCATGCGCGGCCGCGCTCGCGGCGCTGCTCGGCTCGCTGCGCGAGCCGCTGCAGGGCAAGCGCGTCGGCGTGCTGCTGTCGGGCACGAACACCGATCCCGGCACGCTCGGCATGCATCTCGCGCATGCGCAGCTGCAGCGCTGACGTGCGCGCGAGTGACCTAGGGTTATCCCCAGTTTGTGTTGACAGCCCTGTTGATAACTCGCCGAACAAACCCGCAAGTGGTTGAACGCGCAGCGTTTTACGCGCGAGAAACGCGCTGGGCGCGAAATGGGCAGATGCGGTCTGCGAGGTTGCGCCTACGTGCTGCCGCTGCTGCGTGGCGGCGACGCGTGCGGCTCGCGATCGGCGCCGCGGCAATCGCGCTCCTCGCCGGTTGCGCGGGAATGCCCTCGCCCGTCGCTGGCACGGCATGCACATGCACGCAGCCCGGCGAGCACGCGGCGCTGCAGGCCGATTTGCTGTTCGGCCGCGACATCGCGGGGCGCGCGCCTGTCACCGATGCGGAGCGTGCGGCGTTCCTCGCGGATGTCGTCACACCGCGCTTTCCCGACGGCTTCACGTACTGGGACGCGCAGGGACAGTGGCGCGATCGCGTGACCGGGCGGATCACGCAGGAGGCAAGCTTCGTCGTGCGTATCGTTGCCGACGATACGCCGGACACGCGCACGCGGCTCAAGGCGATCCGCGACGCGTACGCGCAGCGGTTTCATCAGGAATCGGTCGGTATTACGCTCGTGGCCGCCTGTGCGTCGTTCTGATCTTCGGGGAATTCTTGGGCGGCGCTTGTCGACCCTGAACGGCCCTTCAGATTCATCCAAAGCGGCCAATCGTTGTGACCTACGGCGGGATTTTGTAGCCACGCTCGATGAGTACTTGGCCTCGCCGCGACTGCGGAATCATTCCCGATTAAATCGCTTCTCGCGCAGCGTGCCGTTGGAACTTTCAACGGAGTCGTTCTGCCAAGGGCGGCAAGAACGGACACAGCGTGTACGATCTGGTCTTCAAGAAAACCATCCAGGGAGAGTGGAATGAGTCCGGAACAGGCCCGAGCCGAAGAAACCCAGGCGATGGAGCGCATGGTGGCCGCCACACTGCGTGTGCAGAGTACGTTCGCCTCGATGCAGAAGCAATTTCCGCCGCAAGGCAGCGGCGAGCCTTCGCCGTTCGCGCTGCAAACCTTCGATGCCGCCCTGCAGGAACTTGAAGACGCACAGGCCGCGTTCGATGCGCTGCTGAACGATCTGATCGACGGTAACCGCTAAAGGCTACGCCCTTATCCGCACCGATTGTCGACGATCAAAAATGCTGTGTCGAAAGGCCGTTTGTGGCCGAACACCGCCATTGCCCTCTAGCGCTCCCCAAAAATCCGCAACAAACAAAAAAACAGGCGCCCGAAGGCGCCCGTCGCATGGATGAAGAACAGCGTACCGCCTACTTGCTCTCGAACATGTCCATGATCTGCTGCTTCTCCTGCGGCGTGACCGGCGGCGGCGTGAGCCCTTCCGCACCGGCCGAGCCGAGCGCGTCGTTCGCGCTGATCGCGTTCGCCGCCGGGTTGATGTCGACGCTCGCGACAAACCCGTTGCCCGGCGTGCGATCCGCGTAATACAGTTCGCCGTCGATCGACGTCAGCCCGTCCGGCATCGGCATCTGCTGCTCAGGCACGCCGTTGAGCGCGGTGCGCATGTAGTTCACCCAGATCGGCAGCGCGAGCTGCGCGCCGAATTCGCGGCTGCCGAGGCTCTTCGGCTGGTCGAAGCCCATCCACGCGACCGCGACGAGCGACTGCTGGTAGCCGGCAAACCAGCCGTCCTTCGCATCGTTCGTCGTACCGGTCTTGCCCTGCAGGTCGCCGCGGCCCAGCACGTTGGTGCCCGCGCCCGTGCCGGCCGTCGCGACCGTATGCAGCAGGCTGTTCATCACGTACGCGTTGCGCCCTTCGATCGTGCGCGGCGCCGTGCTGCCCGCGATCGCCGGCTGCGATTTCTGCAGCGGCTGGCCGCGCGCGTCGTCGACTTCGGCGATCAGGTACGGATCGACCTTGTAGCCGCCGTTCGCGAACACCGCATAGCCGGTCGCGAGCTGCAGCGGCGTCACGAGCCCCGCGCCGAGCGCCATCGGCAGGTACGGCGGCGTCTTCTTCGGATCGAAGCCGAAGCGCTGCGTCACGTATTCCTGCGCGTACTGCGTGCCGATCGATGCGAGGATCCGGATCGACACGAGGTTCTTCGAACGCTGCAGGCCGGTACGCATCGTCATCGGGCCGTCCGGCTGATCGTCGTCCTTCGGCTCCCACGCGGTGCCGCCCGGCACGCTCGGCGGGAAGTACAGCGGCGCGTCGTTGATGATCGTCGCCGGCCCGAGGCCCTTGTCGAGCGATGCCGAGTAGATGAACGGCTTGAACGACGAGCCCGGCTGCCGCCACGCCTGCGTCACGTGGTTGAACTTGCTCTTGTTGAAGTCGAAGCCGCCGACCAGCGAGCGGATCGCGCCGTCCTGCGGCGCGATCGCGACGAGCGCGCCTTCGACCTGCGGCAGCTGCACGATCTGCCAGCCCGTCTTGCCGTCCTTCAGCACACGCACGATCGAGCCCGGCTTGATGCGCAGCGTATCGTTCGCACGCGCGCTGAGCGCGGCCGACACGAAACGCAGGCCGGCCGGGCCGATCGTCGTCGTCGCGCCGCCGACGAACTGCACCTCGACCGCGCTGGGCGCCGCCGACAGCACGACCGCCGACTGCAGGTCGCCGTTGTCCGGGTGATCGGCGAGCGCGTCGTCGATCGCCTCGTCGCGGTCGTCGCCGGCCGCCGGCAGCTTGATCGCGCCTTCCGGCCCGCGATAGCCGTGTCGGCGCTCGTAGTCGAGAATCCCGCGGCGCACGGCCTGATACGCGGCTTCCTGATCGGCCGAGTTGATCGTCGTCGTCACGGTCAGCCCGCGCGTATAGGTCTCGTCCTTGTACTGCTGGTACATCATCTGCCGCACCATCTCGGCGACGTATTCGCCGTGCACCGCGTACTGGTTGCCGGGCGTGCGCACGTGAATCTCTTCCTTCACGGCCTCGTCGTACTGCGGCTGCGTGATGTAGCCGATCTCGAGCATCCGCTTCAGGATGTATTCCTGGCGCACCTTCGCGCGCTTCGGATTGACGACCGGGTTATACGCGGACGGCGCCTTCGGCAGCCCCGCGAGCATCGCGGCTTCCGCGAGCGTGATGTCCTTCAGGTCCTTGCCGAAATACACGCGCGCGGCGGCCGCGAAACCGTACGAACGCTGGCCGAGATAGATCTGGTTCATGTACAGCTCGAGAATCTGGTCCTTCGTCAGGGCCTTCTCGATCTTGTACGCGAGCAGCATCTCGTAGATCTTGCGCGTGTAGGTCTTCTCGCTCGACAGGAAGAAGTTGCGCGCGACCTGCATCGTGATCGTGCTCGCGCCCTGGCGCGCGCCGCCGTGCATCAGGTCGGCCACGCCCGCGCGCAGGATGCCGACGAAATCGACGCCGCCGTGTTCGTAGAAGCGGTAGTCCTCGATCGCGAGCACCGCCTTCTTCATCACGTCGGGAATGTCCTGGAAGCGCACGAGGCTGCGGCGCTCCTCGCCGAACTCGCCGATCAGCACGTGATCGGCGGTAAACACGCGCAGCGGCACCTTCGGCTGATAGTTGGTCAGCGCGTCGAGCGACGGCAGCTGCGGCGCCATCACGACGAGCGCGTAGCCGACGATCAGCGCGCCGACGATCGCGAGCGTCGCGAACAGGCCGACGAACCACAGCGCGACGCGCGAGCCGAACGAGCGGCGCCCGCGGCCCCCGCCGTCGCTGCGCGGCGCGCGGCGCTGGTCGCCGTCGTCGTCATCGGAGTAATAGGCTCCCGACGGCGAACGGCGCAGCGTGTAGTGGGGTTCGGTCCGGTCGGGCGGAGAAGACGGTCGTTTGATAATTGGCATGTCGGAATGGCGGGCGTACGTGGCGCCCTCGGACGCATGCGGAAATGCAAGCGGATGAATCAGAGTGGGTGCTTCGTGGCTACTGTCACGTCGACAGACCCCGCCGTGCGACGATCCGTTCCCGCGACGTGACAGCGCATTTTAATGAAATCGATCGGGCGCCTTCGCGATTTTTTGTAAAAATTCCCGCACATCGGTAATGAACGCCCCGTATTGGCGGCATCCTCGACCTATCATGGACACGCGATCCCGCAGCGGCGCGCGCCTTTCTTTCAGTTGCGAAAGCTTGCGCGCCGTCGTTGTGCGAATCGCTGCAACGACCGCTTGAACTCGCGCGTTTAAGCCGTATTTAAGTGAACCGGTGGTGTAATATCCGCCGGCTCATGCGGGTCCGAACCGGCTCGCAGCGAGCGATGCCGCGGTCACGCGGCGCCTTTCAACCACGGAGGATTTCATGTCGCTTTTCGACTCTATTTCGCGCACGATCAAGGGCCTGCTCAACGATGCGGCCGATTCGGTACAGGATCCGTCGCGCGACGCACGGCAGATCGTGCGGGAGCTCGACGACAGCATCGGCCGTGCCGAGAATTCGCTGATCGAGATCGAGGCACAGGTCGCGACCCAGCGCAGCAAGCGCGATGCGGCCGACGACAAGGTGAAGAAGTACGAGGACGGCGCGAAACGTGCGCTGCAATCCGGCGACGAAGCGCTCGCGCGCGAGGCGCTGGCCGCGCAGGCGAACGCCGAAGCCGAGCGCGACGCGCTCGCGGCCGAACTGACGACGCTCGAGCCGTCGGTCGACAAGCTGAAGGGGCAGATCGCCGACATGCGCCAGCGCCGCAACGACCTGAACTCGCGTTCGAACATCCTGCAGGCCAAGCAGGAAATCGCGCAGGCGAAGGACGTCGCGGCAAGCGCGCTCGGCGGCATCGGCGGCAAGAACCTGTCCGAGGATTTCCAGAAGCTCGAGGACAAGGTCGCGCTGCAGAACGCGCGCTCGGACGCACGCCTGAATTCGGCCGACACGTCGAGCGGCAAGGCGCTGGACGACAAGCTCGCCGCGCTGAACAAGGGCCCATCGGTCGAGGACCGCCTCGCCGCACTGAAGAAGCAGCTCGATACGCCGGCGCAGTAACCGCTGTGACGGAACCGCGCCGCGGCCCGCCCCGGGCGCGCGGCGCGAACCGATCGTCAGGAGACGGGCGCCCGCGCCCGGTTCGACCATGAAGAAATCCCTCGCCGCTCTCGGCCTCTCGTTGATGCTGCTGTCGTCCGCCGCATTTGCGGTCCCGTCGCTGCAGCAGGTCGAGCAATCGATCGCGCAACGCAACTGGCAGCAAGCCGACACGCAGTTGTCGCAAGTCATCGACGCCCATCCGAACAACGCGCATGCGCGCTACCTGTACGCGCAGGTGCTGGACCGCGAAGGCCGTGCGTCCGACGCGCTCGCGCAGCTGCAGCGCGCGAAGTCGCTCGATCCGCAACTGCGCTTCACCGATGCGGCGCGCTTCGCGCAGACCGAAGCGCGCATTCGCTCGGACGCCGCACGCACCATCGGCAACGCGCCGTCGGCCACGCAGGCCGGCTCGCTGCAATCGTCGCTCGCGCCGGCCGTACCGGCCGAAAAACACGGGCCGTCCACCGGCATGTGGATCGGTCTCGGCCTGATCGTCGCGATCGTCGCGCTGGTGCTGCGCTGGACCTTGCGTCGCGCGCGCTCGGCCGGCGACAGCCGCGCCGACGACGAACGCCGCGCGCAACTGAAGCGCGCGACCGACGTGCTGAACGACATCCGTCCGCTGAAGCTCGATGCGAAGCTGTCGACCTTGCCCGGCGCCGCCGCGCTCACCGGCGAAATCGAAGGCATCGAAACCGATGCGCGCGCGCTCGTCGAATCGCTGTCGAACGGCAAGGATCCGGTGCCGCCGTACCGCATCGACGAGCTCGAGCAGCGCCACGCCAGCGTAAAGGCGCGCGTCGAAGGTCGCCCCGACCCGAGCGCGCAAGCCACGGCGCCGGCGAACGGCAGCGGCTCGGTCTACGCGCAGGAAGCCGATCGCGTGACCGGCGCGCAGGGCCAGCCGTATCCGCCGCAACCCTACCCGCCCCAGCAGCCGCCCGTCGTAATCCAGCAAGGCGGCGGCTTCGGCAGCGGGATGGGCGGGCTGCTGACCGGCGTGCTGCTCGGCGAGGCGATGTCGGGCGGCCGGGAGCGCATGGTCGAGCGCGACGTGATCGTCGACGACGAGCGCCGCCGCCAGAACAACGACCCGGGCTTCGACGTCGGCCGTGGCGACGATTCGAACTGGAGCGACGGCAACGGTGGCGGCGTCGATCTCGGCAGCAACGACGACGGCTGGACCGACGACAACACCTGAGCCCCTCATCGACCGGGGCGCCCGCTCGATGCGCGGCGCCTCGCAGCACCCGTGGCAGCCCCCGCTTCACCGGCCGCGCGAACGTCTCACTTTGTCAATCATTTCAAGATGGACTACCGACAATGGGGCGCGTTCGCTATCATGCGGCCATCGGCGTGCCACCGACCCCTTATATCGACGCTTCGCAGCCCTGCGCGTCGCGGCACGCTTCCCCTCGCCCCCAACAGGAGAAAGCCGCTCATGAGCATAATCAAGGAATTCAAGGAGTTCGCCGTCAAGGGCAACGTGATGGATCTCGCCGTCGGCGTGATCATCGGCGGCGCGTTCTCGAAGATCGTCGACTCGGTCGTGAAGGACCTCATCATGCCGGTGATCGGCGTGCTGACGGGCGGTCTGGATTTCTCGAACAAATTCGTTCTGCTCGGCACCATCCCCCCGACGTTCAAGGGAAATCCCGATTCGTACAAGGACCTGCAGGCTGCCGGTGTCGCAACGTTCGGCTACGGCTCGTTCATCACCGTGCTGATCAATTTCATCATCCTGGCGTTCATCATTTTCCTGATGGTGAAATTCATCAACAAGCTGCGCAAGCCGGCCGAAGCCGAAGCGGCCGCACCGGCCCCGACGCCGGAGGACATCGTGCTGCTGCGCGAGATCCGCGACTCGCTGAAGCAGCGCTGAGCGCCGCCCGCCCCGTGCGCCAGGCCCGCCACCGTGCGGGCCTTTTTCATGCGCGCGCCGCCGCGAGCGGGCTATCGCACTTTTTTGTGACGCGCGAATGCACGCGCGCGAAAAGCAGGTCTATGATGGAGACTAAATGACAGTACAGGCGCCAAGACGCTGGCTGTGTCGATCGTAGGGAGCGGGTCGACGGGAGACATCGATCGTCGCACCGCACGAGCGCAGCATTTTCGTGTGCTATAAAGGATCGACATGCGGCGTACATAGCCGGGAGTGGGTCGCATGAAAGTGCCGCATTTCTTGCAATTGTTTTTGAGGCGAGTGTTTATGTCCTTCCCGAAAAAACGTCGACGTGCGCAACAGGATGGCCAGGAGTCGTTTCTTGCGGTATTGCGCCATTCGAAACCGTTTGCCCAGCTCGACACCAAGATTGCCCGCGCCCGCGCACAGGACGAACCGGTCCTCTACGCGCACGTGCTGCCCGGGCTCGACGTGCTCCTGTGCAGCGTGCGCGGCGCCCAGCCGCCCTATCCGGCGATCGCCGAACTGCGCAAGCGCTGCATCGAGTCGATCGCCAATGCGCTCGAGCAGCCGCTCGACGGCCTCGAGAACGGCGGGTACTGGTACGAAGCGAACGGCTTCGGCTTCCTCGTGTTCGCAAGCCGCGCCCGCGCGCGCATCCTGCCCGAATTTGGTGCAGGCACGAAAGCGAGCCTGCGCGGCGGGCTCGGCCGGCAAAACGCCGGCGACACGACACCACGCTCTCTCGGCTGAACCGCCACCGATTCGATGGGCCGCCTTCGCGCGGCCCATCGGCCATTCACGCGCGCCGTTATGCCGTCGCGCGGCCGGCCCGAGCCGGCCGGCGCCCGCGTGTCACTGCGCGTGTCCGCGTCCGTTGCCGGGCCGCACGATATCGATGAACGCCGCGAAATCGGCACCCGCCAACCCCTGCGCGGCACCGAGCCGCAATACCTGCTGCACGGTGGACGACACCGGCATCACCGCGCCCGTGTCGCGCGCGGCATCGGCGATCGCATCGACATCCTTCTGAAACGTGCTGAGCGCGCCGATCGGCGGATGCCCGCCCGAGGTCATGCGCGGCACGAAGGTCTGCAGCAGCACCGAATCGGCCCAGCCGCCGGCGAGCGCCTCGGCCAGACGCGCGGCGTCGATGCCGCTCGCCTGCGCCAGGCCCACGGCCTCGGCGATCGCGGTGACCGTCGCGGTGACGATCGCCTGATTGCACAGCTTCGCGGTCTGCCCCGCGCCCGCGTCGCCCATGTGCGTGATGCGCGACGCATACGTGTCGATCAGCGGCCGCACCGCGTCGAGATCGGCCGCGCGACCGCCCGCCATCACGGCTAGCGTGCCGGCCTGCGCGCCCGGCACGCCACCCGACACCGGCGCGTCGACCCAGCCGACGCCGAGTTCGGCCGCGCGCGCCGCGTAGTCGCGCGTCGCGGCGGGCGGGATGCTCGAATGATCGACGATGCGCCGCAGCCGGCGCGCCGCCGCGTCGCCCGCGAGCAGGCCGTCGGCGCCGAATGCGACGTCGCCGACCGCACGTCCGTCGAGCACGCATACGAATACCGTATCGACGCGCTCCGCCAGTTCGCGCGGCGTATCGACCACCTGCGCGCCATCGGCCTCGAGCGCTTCCGCTTTCGCGCGCGTGCGATTCCATACGCTCACGCGATGCCCGGCCGCCAGCAAATGCCGAATCATCGGCGTGCCCATCAATCCCGGTCCGCAAAATCCGACTTCCACGATGCTCCTCGTCTCCAATTGGGGTTGCACTTGCCGCCCATCATACCTATCACTCAAGAAGCCGGGCACGCGCGGCGGCGCTTCGGGACCGCGGCTTGCGTCGGTCACACACCTCGACACGCCAGGGAGTGCATCATGAGCGACCACGTATACAAGCTGATCGAACTGACCGGTTCGTCGCAGCAATCGAGCGACGACGCCATCCGCAACGCGATCTCGAAGGCCGGCAAGACGCTGCACAATCTGCACTGGTTCCAGGTCACCGAGACGCGCGGCCACATCGAAGGCGACCAGGTCGTCCACTGGCAGGTCACGCTGAAGGTCGGCATGCGCCTCGACGACTGACGCGCGCACGCGACGTCACCTGGCGTCACGCACCGCCGCAAGCCGGCTGCGCGCCCGCCGCGCCACCGCGCGTTCCTGCCTCACCCCGCCCCGTTCCGGTCGCGCCGCGGCCCGACCGGCGGCGGTCTGCGGGTATCCATCTCTTGACGCTGACTTTCGTTCATATTAAAAACGATATACCCCATACCCCTCTCGATCAGCCCAGGCATATAAACGGAGATAACATGAGTCAGCAACGCGAGGCGATCGACACGTACCTCTTGCGCGTCTTGCACACCTTGTTGATGGAGCGCAGCGTCACGCGCGCAGCCGTCAAACTGAACCAGTCGCAGCCGGCGATCAGCGCCGCGCTGCGCCGCCTGCGCGACATCACCGGCGACCCGCTGCTGGTGCGCGGCAAGTCCGGCATGGTGCCGACCGAATACGGGCTGCGCCTGCTCGAGCCCGTGCAAAACGCACTGCGTGAAATCGAGCGCATCAAGTTCCAGCAGCACAATTTCGACCCGGCCACGTCGATCCGCTGCTACCGGATCGGCTGCCCCGACTACCTGAACGTGCTGTTCGTGCCGACCGTCGTCGAACGCTTCCGCCAGACCGCGCCGAACGCGACGCTCGAGTTCCATTCGCTCGGCCCCGCGTTCGACTACGAGCTCGCGCTGGAAGACGGCAAGCTCGACATCGTCGTCGGCAACTGGCCGGAGCCGCCCGAGCAGCTTCACCTGTCGAACCTGTTCGTCGACGAGATCGTGTGCCTGATGAGCAACACGCACCCGTTCGCGAAGCGCGGCGGGCTCACGCTCGACCAGTACCTGAACGCGCCGCATCTCGCGCCGACGCCGTACTCGGTCGGCCAGCGCGGCGCGATCGACGTGCATCTCGCGCGCGAGCGGCTCAAGCGTCACGTGGTCGTCACGCTGCCGTACTTCAACCTCGCGCCGTACGTGCTCGTGAAGTCCGACCTGATCTTCACGACGACGCGGCTGTTCGCCGACCACTACGCGAAGTTCCTGCCGCTGTCGGTCGTGCCGGCGCCGCTCGACTTCCCGCCGATGCAGTACTACCAGCTGTGGCACGAGCGCTGCCACTACTCCGACGAAGTGCGCTGGCTGCGCGGCCTCGTCGCCGAGGCCACCCGCACGCTGATCGAACCGTAACGGCCAGCGCTGCACACCGCTGCGGCATACGGCGGCAGTGGCAGCGCCGCCGCAAGCGCCGAAGCCACCGCCCCGCGTCAGCGCGATGCTTCGACCAGCGCCTGCGCGAGCGCGTTGTGACGCTCGATGACGGGCGGCAGGTCGAGCGTCGCCAGGCGCCCCTCCCGCACCACCACCTTCCCGTTCACCACCGTGTAGGCCGTCTGCGACGGCGCGCAGAACACGAGCGCCGCAACCGGATCGTGCAACGCGCCCGCGAACAGCGGCTGGCGCAGGTCGAACGCGGCGAAGTCGGCGGCCATGCCCGGCTTCAGCGCGCCGATATCGTCGCGGTTCAGCACCTTCGCGCCGCCGAGCGTCGCGATCTCCAGCGCTTCGCGCGCGGTCATCGCGTCGGGGCCGAAGCCGACCCGCTGCAGCAGCAGCGCCTGGCGCACTTCGGCGACCATCTGCGCACCGTCGTTCGACGCGGAGCCGTCGACGCCGAGCCCGACCGGCACGCCCGCGAGCCGCATCTTCTTCACCGGCGCGATGCCCGACGCAAGCCGCATGTTCGAGCACGGACAGTGCGCGACGCCGGTGCCGGTGCGCGCGAACAGGCCGATGCCCGCATCGTCGAGCTGCACGCAGTGCGCATGCCAGACGTCGTGGCCGACCCAGCCGAGATCCTCCGCGTATTCGGCGGGCGTCATCCCGAACTTCTCGCGGCTGTACGCGATGTCGTTGACGTTCTCCGCGAGGTGCGTGTGCAGCGACACGCCGTACTCGCGCGCGAGCACGGCGGCGTCGCGCATCAGTCCGCGGCTCACCGAGAACGGCGAGCACGGCGCGACCACCACGCGCAGCATCGCGTAGCGTCCTTCGTCGTGATAGGTCTCGATCAGGCGCTGCGCGTCGCGCAGGATGTCCGGCTCGCGCTCGACGACCGAGTCGGGCGGCAAGCCGCCGTCGCGCTGGCCGACGCTCATCGCGCCGCGGCTCGCATGAAAACGCATGCCGATCCGCTGCGCGGCGCCGATGCTGTCGTCGAGCCGGCTGCCGTTCGGATAGATGTACAGGTGATCGCTCGACGTCGTGCAGCCCGACTGCAGCAGCTCGGCCATCGCGGTGAGCGTCGACACCTCGATCATCTCGGGCGTCAGGTGCGCCCAGATCCGGTACAGGTTCGTGAGCCAGCCGAACAGCTCGGCGTTCTGCGCAGCCGGCACCGCGCGCGTCAGGCTCTGGTACATGTGATGGTGCGTGTTCACGAGCCCCGGGATCACCAGGTGCCCGCGCAGGTCGAGCACTTCGTCCGCGGTGTCGGGCAGCTCGGCGGTCGGCCCGACCGCGACGATCCGGTTGTCTTCGATGTACAGCCCCGCGTCGCGCAGTTCGCGGCGCGTGTCGTCCATGGTCACGAGCACATCGACGTGCTTGACCAGCAAGGTTTTCGGGCGGGATGGGGATTCGATGCTCATGCGTTCTCCGCGTCGGTCTGTCCCCAGGCGCGGGTCCTGGAGACGGTCACACAGCCGTTCGAACGCTGATTCGCGGCACGCCCCGGTGCCTGCGTCCGTTCGAACGCCCTGGCCCGGTTACCCGGCGTGCTCGCCGTCTTCGGGGTACGCGGCGGCCACGGGCCGACGCGCACGGCGGCAGGATCGCCCAAGCGCGCGCCGCGCACAATGCGCACACCCGAATACCGCGCTTCACGGATCCGATATGGTACGCCGCGCACCGGCCCGGCGGGTGGCCTGCGGCGCGTCGCGGGCGGCTTCCGGCACGGCGTCGACAGCCGCTCATGCGCGGCGCATTATCTTTGATATCGCGCCCGTATTTGCGCGGGGAACCTTTTTACAATGCCTGCACGGCGCTCGCTTCAACTTCGCCGACGGGTATGTAGCCACGTGACGTGGAGCCTCGATCCGCCGCACAGTCATTGGATCGAGTCGCCGCCGAACCTCGCATTCACACAAGGAAAACTGCGAATGGGAAAGCTCACTACCCACGTACTCGATACGGCGAACGGTCGTCCCGGCGCCGCACTCAAGGTGGACCTCTACGCGCTGGACGGCGAATCGCGCCGCGCGATCAAGACCGTGCTGACCAATAGCGACGGCCGCTGCGACGAACCGCTGCTCGAAGGCGCCGCGCTCGCCGCCGGCGAATACGAACTCGTGTTCCATGCCGGCGACTACTTCGCGTCGCTCGGCGTGAAGGTGCCCGAACCCCGTTTCGTCGACCGCGTCGTGCTGCGCTTCGGCATCGCCGATCCGGACGCGCACTATCACGTGCCGCTGCTCGTCTCGCCGTGGGCGTACAGCACCTATCGCGGCAGCTGACATACGTATCGGCTGCCCGCATCAAGACAACGATCTGAGTCTGGAGGAGTTTCATGGAAGGCTTCATCACCGACTGGCTGAACCTCGCGCTGCGATGGCTGCACGTCATCGTCGCCATTGCGTGGATCGGCGAGTCCTTCTATTTCGTCGCGCTCGACAACAGCCTGAAACCGCCTACCGACGCGAACCAGCGCAAGCGCGGCGTGTTCGGCGAACTGTGGCACGTCCACGGCGGCGGTTTCTACAACATGCAGAAGTACACGGTCGCCCCGCCGGAAATGCCGGATGACCTGCACTGGTCGAAGTGGCCGTCGTACACGACCTGGCTGTCGGGCTTCTCGCTGTTCTTCGTGCTGTACCTGCTCGCACCGAATACCTACCTGATCGACAAGAGCGTGCTCGACATGGGCCCGGTGGTCGCCGTCGCATCCGCGCTCGGCTTCCTGATGGCTGGCTGGATCGTCTACGACTCGCTGTGCCGCATCCTCGGCACCAACGATCGCGTGCTCGGCATCTGCGTCGGCATCTACGTGGTCGCCGCCGCGTACCTGGCATGCCACATCTTCGCCGGCCGCGCCGCCTACCTGATCGTCGGCGCGATGCTCGCGACGATCATGTCGGCGAACGTGTTCTTCGTGATCATCCCCGGCCAGCGCAAGATGGTCGACAAAATGCTCAAGGGCGAGGAACCGAACCCGATCTACGGCAAGCGCGGCAAGCAACGCTCGGTGCACAACACGTATTTCACGCTGCCGGTCGTGTTCGCAATGCTGTCGAACCACTATGCGATGACGTACACGAACAAATTCAACTGGATCGTGCTCGTGCTGATCATGCTGGCCGGCGCGCTGATCCGTCAGTTCTTCGTGATGCGTCACCGCGGCAAGCAGCTGTGGTACCTGCCGATCGGTGGCGTCGCGCTGCTGTCGGGCGCGCTGGTCTGGACCATGCCGAAGCCGATCGCGCCGGAAGCGCAGGCGGCCAACGCACCGAAGGTCGTGATCAACGACATCATGCCGATCCTGCAGCAGCGCTGCGTCGAATGTCACTCGGCCAAGCCGACGCTGATGGGCAGCGCGCCCGCCGGCGTGATGTTCGACACGCCGGACGAAGTGTCGAAGAATGCGCAGCGCATCTACGAACAAGCCGTGCGACTGAAGGCAATGCCGATCGGCAACGTCACGCACATGACCGACGACGAGCGCACGAAGCTCGCCGCATGGTTCGAGGGCGGCGCGACGAAGTAACGCTGCCGCGTGCCGGTGCGCCGGCGCCACCCTCTCCGTTCGCGGGCCCGGAAACGGGCCCGTTTTTTTTGCTTGTCGGGAAGGCGCGGGAATATGCGCGATGATCGCGCGATCGATCGCGAAGGCGATGCGGGTTGGCAGTCGTGCGATGCGCCGGGTGGAGGTGCGATTCACGAGGTGCGAAGCAACACGAGCCGGCGACGACGAGCGGCCAATACCTCATCGACGCCGATCGTCAGGTTCTCCCCGTTGCGAAGACTCGCGATCGCTTCGGATAGCGACACATTGGTGCCGGCCGAAACGATACGACCACACGAGCGCCCGAATGCAGTTCCGGGAATATCTTACGCAGTGCGATCTCAAGATCGGTTTGTCGGAAAGACGCGCCCGCGATCCTGCTTCGATACATAACGGCTGCGCGCCGACCTCGCCACGCGACCGCCTCCGGCATAAAAAAACCCGCGCAAACTGCGCGGGTTTCGGCAAACCGATGCGTGACGCCGGCGACTCAGGCCGTCAACGCATGCAGTGCTTCGTCGGTGAGCCACAGCGACGTCTGCAGATCCTGCTCGTTCAGGTTCAGCCCGTCGCCGCCGCGGTCGACGACGATGAAGTCGCTGACCTCGCCGAGCGCGATCAGCGGGTGATGCCACACGCCCTTCGCATAGTTGACGCCCTGCCAGCCGCTCGTCACGAACGCGCGGATCTTCGTCTCGTCGAGATCGCCCGCAGGCGCGACGACGACGAGATACGGCCTGTCGTTCAGCGGCACGAACGCCTGGCTGCCGAGCGGGTGGCGCTCAAGCATCTTCACTTCGAACGGCAGCGTGCGCGGCTGGCCGCGGAACAGGTTGACGAGCGTGCGCCCGCCTGCCTCTTCGACATCGACCTTCGCGAGGTCGTGAAAGCGGATCGTCGTGCCGAGGTTGATCGGGATCTGCTTCGCGCCTTCGGTTTCGATCACGTCGCCGAACGGCGCGAACGCTTCCTTGGTCAGCGGTTCGATAACGAGCGTTTTCATTTGTCGAGCGTCCCCCACAGGCGCAGGCGCGACACGCCGCCGTCCGGAATGATGTTCAGGCGCACGTGCGTGACCGGGCCGAGCGACGCGATTTCCTGTTCGAAGTAATGCTGCTTGTCCATCTGCAGCTTCTGCTCGCCGAGCAGCACGGGCCAGAACATCGACTGCGTGATCAGCGAGCTGTCGGTGCCGCCCGACACATACGCGGCCTGGATCGAGCAGCGGTCCGGGTAGTTGCCCTTGAAGAACGCCGTATCGACTTCGATCTTGCGGATCACGCCCGGCTGCGCGAGCGCGATGATCGCCCAGTCGTTGCCCGGCTCGCGGCGGCGGCGGGTTTCCCAGCCGTCGCCCATGTTCACGCCGCGGCCCGGCAGCAGCAGGTTCGACGCGACGCCGAAGTGCTGGTTGTTCGCCGCCACCACGTAACCGCCGTTCTCCATCGCCGCGAGATCGAACTGCTCGGTCGCGCTCGCGCCGGCCCAGTCGAGCTGCGGCTGGCCGTACACGCGCAGGCGCGCGATGCCGCCGTCCGGATAGATGTTCACGCGCAGGTGCGTGAACGCGCGCGCGTCGCTCGCCGCGACGTAGTGATGGCTGTTGCCCTGCAGCGTCGTCGACGGCACGATCTCGACCCACTCGGTCGAATGCGTCGGCGCGCCGTCGGGCACGTATGCGGCCTCGATCGACGCGGCCGGCGGGAAGTTGCCGGTGAAGTGGCTCGTATCGATGTCGAAGCCCTTGATCACGCCCGGGCGCGCGAGCTTGACGATGCACCAGTCATAGCCGGTCGTGCGCTTGCGGCGCGTTTCCCAGCCGTCCATCCACTTGCCGTGGTCGTCGTACTTGCCGGGGATGAAGACGGCCGGCTCGGGGTTCAGCATCCGCTCCTTCGGCGCGAAGAAATCGTCGCTGGCCTCGAGCGCCTGTGCACCGAGACGCGGGTCGGCGAGATTCACATAGCGCCGCGTGAAATCGGGTGCGTCGGGATCGAGAAGCGGAAGAGCCATGATGTTTCCTTGTCAGTATTGCGAAAAGGCCGCCGCAATGCGGCGGCCCGTATTACGTACGGCGTGTCAGGCGTCGATCAGGTCGTCGAGCCGGAAGCGCGCGATCCGGTAGATCTGGTCGAGGCTCGCGCGCAGTTCCTCGTCGCGCGAATGATTCACGCGCGACTCGAAGTTCGCGATGATGCCGTGCCGGTCGTAGCCGCGCACCGCGAGGATGAACGGGAAGCCGAACTTCTCGCGGTACGTGCGATTCAACGTCAGCAGCTTGTCGAATTCTTCCTGCGTGCACTGGTCGAGGCCCGCGCCGCTCTGCTCACGCGTCGACTCGGCCGTCAGCTCGCCGCGCACGGCGGCCTTGCCGGCCAGCTCCGGGTGGGCGTTGATCAGCGCGAGCTGGCGCGCCTCGCCGGCCGCTTCGACCGCGCCGGACATCGTCTTGTGCAACGCGCCGATGCTCGCGAACGGCCGCTCGCCCGCGGCGAGCTCGGCCACCCACGGCGAATGTTCGAAAATCCCCGACAGCGCCGCGACGAATGCGCTCGGCGCCATCGTGTTCAGTTGTTCCAACGTGTAACGCATCGCCTTCATGCTTTCCCTTCGTTTCGATGATTGGGCTGATACGGATGATGTTCACGCCAGTGACGTGCGATATCGACACGGCGCGTCACCCATACGCGATCGTGCTTCTCGATGTGATCGAGGAAACGCTGCAGCCCGCGGAAACGTCCCGGCCGGCCGAGCAGGCGGCAGTGCATGCCGATCGACAGCATCTTCGGCGCCTCGTCGCCTTCCGCGTACAGCACGTCGAACGCGTCGCGCAGGTAGTCGAAGAAGTGATCGCCGGTATTGAAGCCCTGCGGCGTCGCAAAGCGCATGTCGTTGGTGTCGAGCGTGTACGGGACGATCAGCTGCGGCGTGGTGCCGCCGCCCGTCACGCCGACGTCCATCCAGAACGGCAGGTCGTCGCCGTAGTTGTCGGAGTCGTACAGGAAGCCGCCGTATTCGGCGACCAGGCGGTGCGTATTGGGGCTGTCGCGACCGGTATACCAGCCGAGCGGGCGCACGCCCGTCACGCGCTCGATCGCTTCCATCCCGAGCCGCATGTGCTCGGCCTCGAGCTCGGGCGCCATGCTCTGATAGTGGATCCAGCGCCAGCCGTGACACGCGATTTCATGGCCGAGCTCGACGAATGCGCGCGCAAGCTCCGGATGCCGCTCGATCGCCATGCCGACGCCGAACACCGTCAGCGGCAGCCCGCGCTTCTCGAATTCGCGCAGGATGCGCCACACGCCGGCGCGCGAACCATATTCGTAGATCGACTCCATGCTCATGTGGCGGTCCGGATACGCGGCCGCGCCGACGATCTCGGACAGGAACTGCTCGGAGCCCGGATCGCCGTGCAGCACGCAGTTCTCGCCGCCCTCCTCGTAGTTCAGCACGAACTGCACGGCGACACGGGCGCGCCCCGGCCAGTTCGCCTGCACGGGATGGCGGCCGTAGCCGATCAGGTCGCGAGGGTAGTTGGAATCGTATGACATGGTTCGATGTGCAACGAAAGCTTGCTGAAATAATGGGTTCGCATCGCCCCGCGCAACGCCGGAAGCCGGCTGCGCGGGCCGATGCGACGACGGCCCAGTGTAGCGAAAACGCCCATACGCGCCCATACAGCGGCGCAGATAGTGCGTGTCAGACGACGTGTATGTGCGCTTGCGGCAAATCCGGGACCGGTTCCGCTGCGGCCGTTGCGCCTGGCGCGTCGGCGGGCGCCGCGTCGGCCGGCGGGCTGAAGCGTGCGAACTCGCCGTCGTAGCGCTTGGGCAGCGGCCGCGCGTAGTCGCCGCGCTTCGCGGTCGCCAGGCGCAGCGCGACGAGCGCCTCGGCCCACTTGACGGCCGCCGTGACGCCCTCGACCACCGGCGCGCCGATCTGCTGCTCGATCTCGCGCGCGAACTCGGCCATGCCGGCGCAGCCGAGCACGATCGCGTCCGCGCCGTCCTCGTCGAGCGCGCGCCGGCATTCGTCGACGATGATCCGCCTTGCGGCCGAGCCCGGCCGATCGAGTTCGAGCACCGCGACGTCGGTCGCGCGCACGTTACGGCAGAAGCGCTTCATCCCGTAGCGCTCCGCGAGATGCCATGCCATCCCGCAGGTGCGCGCCAGCGTCGTGACCACCGAGAAGCCCGGTGCGAGCACGCTCGCGGCGTGCATCGCGGCCTCGGCGATCCCGATCACCGGCCCGCGCGCGAGTTCGCGCGCCGCGTACAGGCCCGGATCGCCGAAACACGCGATCACGTATGCATCGAAGCCGTCGCGCTCGCCCTGCGCGATCTCGGCGAGCAGCCCGGGCGTCGCGAGCGCCTCGTCGTAATACCCTTCGATCGACGGCGGCCCCATCGGCGGGCTCACGGCCGACACCGTCGTGCCGGCGGCCGCGACCTCGCGCGCGCAGCGGCCCATCGCGTCGGTCATCCGCTGCGTTGTATTCGGATTGATCAGCTTGATCTTCATCGCGCGCTCCTCAGGCCTTTGCGTTCGCGAACAGCCGGTAGAACCCGAAGCCGAGCGCCGCACCGATGAACCACGAGAAGTTCGCGACGCCCTGCCAGCCCGGCATCATCACGCAGACGATCGCGATCAGCGCGGCCGGCAGCAGCGCGGCGAGCGCGCGGCGATTGACGCCGCCCGTGTACCAGTACGCGCCCTGCTCGGACATCGTGTACAGGTCGTCGCGCACGAGCCGGCCGCGCTTGACGAGGTAGAAATCGGCGAGCAGCACGCCGTACAGCGGGCCGATGAACGCGCCGAGCACGTCGAGCGTGTAATGGATCACCGCCGGGTTGTTGAACAGGTTCCACGGCGTGATGAAGATCGATGCGACGGCCGCGAGCATCCCGCCCGCGCGCCAGCTGATCAGCCGCGGCGCGACGTTCGAGAAGTCGAACGCAGGCGACACGAAGTTCGCGACGATGTTGATGCCGATGGTCGCGATCGTGAACGTCAGCGCGCCGAGGATCACCGCGGTCGGATGGTCGATGCGGCCGACCGTCTCGACCGGATCGGTGATCAGCTCGCCGAACACCGGCAGCGTCGCGGCCGTCGTGATCACCGTGACCAGCGAGAACGCGAGGAAGTTGACCGGCAGCCCCCAGAAGTTGCCGCGCTTCACGTCGCCGAACGTGCGGCAGTAGCGCGAGAAATCGCCGAAATTCAGCATCGGCCCGGAGAAATACGACACGACCAGCGACACGGCCGTGATCATCACCGGAATCACCTCCGCGCCGTGATAGCGGACGCCGCCGAGATTGATGCCGATGTTGCGCCAACCCGCGCGCCACACCATGTAGCCGGCCAGGATGAACATCACGACGTAGACGGCCGGGCCGGCGAAGTCGATGAACTTCTTGATCGTCTCCATCCCGTTCCAGAACACGAACGCCTGCAGCACCCACAACAGCATGAAGCCGGCCCAGCCGATCGCGGAAAGCCCGAGGAACCCGTAGCGATGCACATCCGCGTAAGGCATCCATTGCGGGAAGAATTTCAGCACGACGATCACGAGCGCGCTCGACGCGAGATAGGTCTGGATCCCGTACCACGCGATCGCGATCAGCCCGCGGATCACGGCCGGCACGTTTGCGCCGAGCACGCCGAAGGTCGCGCGGCACGCGACCGGGTACGGCACGCCGATCTGCTGGCTCGGCCGCGCGATCAGGTTGCACAGCAGGTTCACGATGCCGATCCCGACGATCAACGCGATCAGCACCTGCCAGCTCGTCAGCCCGAGCGCAAACAGGCTGCCCGCAAACACGTAGCCGCCGACGCTGTGCACGTCCGACATCCAGAACGCAAAGATGTTGTACGCACCCCATGTCTGATTTTTAAGGGGTGCCAAATCTTCGTTATACAGACGTTCGCTGTAACCGCCCGGCAGCGTCGGGCCGTCGCCCTCGCCGCCTTCCTCCGCCGGATAGGCGCTGTCGTGCGCCACACTGAACTGAGCCATGACTTCTCCTTGACCGCGGCCGGACAGCCGCTCCACCGTCATCGACATCGCTCCGGATCGTCGTCCGGAGTCGGACCAGCGGCCCGCGGCATGCGCCGCGCGCCTGCATACGCTCGTTCCGTGGCGCGCGGCCGTATTCGCGTCGCCGCTCAGGCGCCGCCGAACACTTCGCGCAGATCGACCTGCCCTTGTGCGGGCCGGTCCAGCATCTTCAGTTCGACATGCTGCAGATGGTGCGCCATCAGCGTCACCGCCCGCTTCGCATCGGCCGCCTCCAGCGCGGCAAGAATCTCCGCGTGGTCGTCGCACGAGCACGGGCTGCGCCCGTGCGATTCGTACAGCGCCGACATCAGCGTCGAGCGCGCGACGAGCCCTTCGAGGCACTCGCTGAGCGCCGCATTGCCCATCAGCTCGGCGAGCGCCGTATGGAACTCGCCCGACAGGCGAATCCACGCGGAGAAATCGCGCCGCTCGAACGCGCCGCGCTCCTTGTCGAGCAGCGCCGCCACGCCCTTCAGCCGCTTCGCGCCGGGCCCCGTCGCCAGCCGCTCCATCACCGCGAGCTCGATGATCCGGCGCATCTCGAACACCTCATGCACGTCCTGCAGCGTCGGGCTCGCGACGAATGCGCCGCGGTTCGGCTCGAGATCGACCAGCTTGTCGGTCGCGAGCAGCGCGAGCGCCTGCCGGATCGTCCCGCGCTTCACGCCGAATACGTCGCAGAGCTGCGCCTCCGTCAGCTTCGCGCCGGGCGCGAGCCGATGCTCGAGGATCGCGGTGCGGATCCGCTCGGCGATCGCTTCGGGGCCGGGCGCGCCGGACGGACGGGAATCGGACTCGTTCATGATCTGCATCGTGTAATGGTCCTCATCGTAGAACGGACATAATGATTGTCAACAATTTCTTCGCCTAACTGCGCACAATCCGCGGGCATCGCCCTGCTCCGTCGCGGTGCGTCATGCGCGAAATCCATGCGCGACAAGCCTGTCTGGCCTGACAGAACGCCATCTCGTCGTATACCCTCCCGGCCGTTTTGTTGACAAAAATGGTGCAGGCATTGGCGATGGACCACGTTTCGCCGACGAAAATTTCTGACCGTTAGTTGCATAGCCGCTTAAAGAAAAAGGCAGGATCCGACGATCCCGCCTTTCGGTTGCGCGTGTCCGACCTCAGCCCAGATGCGGATAATCCGACAGCGTCAGCCGGAAGCCGTGCGCATTCGCGACCAGCTGCGCCTGCGCGCCGAACGGCAGCGTCAGCAGGTCCGGCACATGGCCGAACTGCAGCCCCGTGACGACCGGAATGCCGATCACCGCGCGCACCTGCTCGATCATCGCCTGCATGTCGTAGCCGTTGTCGTACTCGAACGTCCGCGCGCCGGTGAACTGGCCGAGCACCAGCGCCTGCTGGCGTGCAAGCAGCCCCGACAGGTGAAGCTGATAGATCATCCGTTCGATGCGGAACGGCTGTTCGTTGACGTCCTCGATGAACAGGATCCCGCCTTCGATAGCGGGCATGTACGGCGTGCCGACCAGCGACGCGAGGATCGCGAGATTGCCGCCCCACAGCGTGCCCGTCACGTTGACGGTCTGCACCTGCGGCGCTTCGGCGACGATCGTCGTGGTCGGCTGCGACAGCGTCCGCCAGAAGTGCTGCATCGTGAAGTCGCTCGGCGTTTCCGCGCCGAAATCGGCGGACAGCATCGGGCCGCCGAAGGTCTTGATGCGCGCCTTCGCGTACAGCGCAAGCTGGATCGCCGTGAAATCGCTGTGACCGACGAGCGCGATCGGCTGGTCGCGCAGCCGGCTTTCGAGCCCGCGATAGTCGAGGCCGTGCAGGATGCGCGCGGCGCCGTAGCCGCCGCGCACCGCGAGCGCGATGTCCGGCAGCGGGCGGGCGGGATCGGCGAGACGGTTCAGGTCCCCCGCCCGCTCGCCGTCGGTGCCGCCGAAGCGCTGAAAGCGGCGCTGCGTCGCCTCGAGGTTCTCGATGCGATGCTGCGCGCTGCTCAGGCGTTCGAGCGCGCGATTGATCGCGTCAGGGTCGTGCGGATAGCCGGAGGGCGCCAGCAGGCGAATGGTATAGGACGCGGCGGGCTGGAAGGACATGGCGGGAGGTGTCGGGATCGTCAAACCTGTTTAGAGGGTCCGAACCGCGTCCGGTTCACGAACCGGCATCGCGCCCGGCTCGCGGCGGCCGGACACGATGAAGGGGCTACGATGCGCCGCCGGACGCCGCGTCGCGCGCGAGCCGCGCCTCGCGCAGCGCGCGGCGACGCTCGGCGAAGAACGACTTCAGCGCGGCGCCGCATTCGTCGGCGAGCACGCCGCCGATCACTTCGGTATGGTGATTGAGCTGCGGATTCGCGAACGCGTCGATCACGCTGCCGCAGGCGCCCGTCTTCGGATCGGCCGCGCCGTAGACGACGCGTGCGATGCGCGCGTGCATGATCGCGCCCGCACACATCAGGCAGGGCTCGAGCGTCACATAGAGTTCGCAGCCGGGCATCCGGTAATTCTGCAGATGCTGCGCGGCCATGCGCAGCGCGGCCATTTCCGCGTGTGCGGACGGATCGTGTCCGCCGATCGGATGATTGAAGCCGCGCGCAATTACTTCGTCGCCGCGCACCAGCACCGCACCGACCGGCACCTCGCCGGCCGCCCGCGCCTCTTCGGCCGCGGCTTGCGCGAGCCGCATGAAATGCAGGTCGCGCGCCGATACGGGCGTGACTTCTTCAGGGGTAGGAGAATCGGCGGCGGGTTCGGCTGCTGCGTCGCGCAGCGCGTCGGACGTCACATCGGCCCCACTTCGGCCGCTGCGTCGTCGAGCCCGCGCTCGCACAGCCGTTCGGCGATGCGCCGGCAGTAGTCGCGCGGCATCACCATCGGGCCGCCGCGCAGCGATTCGAGCGCCATGTCGAGCGCGAGGATCTTCGCCTGCAGCCGGCAGCGCGCGGCGCGGTCGCTGACCGCCTGCAGTTCGTCCTGCAGGTTGCGCAGCGCGCGCAGTTGCTCGACAGCCGGCGGCACGAAGCCCGCATTCTTCAGGATACGGTTGGCCACCCGCACCTCCTCGGGAACGAGCAGGTCGTCGTCCAGCGCTTGCGGCGCGCCGGTACCCGGCAAATCGTCGAACTCGCCCCGCGCGGCGGCGGCGGCAATACGCTGTTCGACCAGGGCGTCAAGCAATCTCATCGGTCAATCGAAACAATGCGGCAGCCGAATTCTAGCAGGGTGACGCGCGTATGACAGGCACTTCGAACGAATGCTCGATATGCGATTGACGGCACGCGCGCGCCGTGCTTGTGCGGCGTTGTTTCGGCCCTGTTTACGGGCGTGCCGGCTCGCGGCCGTGCATGATCGCCCCATCGCCGCGCCGCCGATACCCGGCGCCGGCGATCGACGCAGCCGCGATTCGTGACGGCCGCGCCGTGATGTCGGCCGCTACTGGCCGCCGTACAACTGGTTGATGCGCTCGAGCTCACCCGACTTCTGCGCGCGCAGGAGTTCGTTCCTGACCTGCGCGCGCGTGAGCGCGGTCGGACTGCCCGCCTGCGAACCTGCACCGGGCATGCTGCCCATCGACGTCGCACCGATCGCGGCATCGGACGGCGTCATCGACGACGCCGGCGCGCTCCCTTCCTGCGCGATGGCGGCCCCCGCCGCGCCCAGCACGCAGATCGCGGCCAGCGCCGCCTTGTAGATGGTCTTCATCGTGGCACCTCACATGAAGCTGTACTCCCCCAACGAAGCGGACGGCGCCGGCTTGCCGCCGTCCGCGCACTTCGACGCCCCGCCCGCATGCCGCGGAACCCGCCGCACGCGGCGTCGACCCTTCACGGCGATCTCCCATGTCGTCCCCGGACCGGCTCATCGCCATGCGCGACTTCGCGCTGCAGGCGCGTCGCGTTTCGACCGACAGGCTCGCGCATTCCGCCGCATTCGCGTTGCATCGGACGAATGCCGCGAACCGGATGCAGCGCGCTGTCCGTCACGTCAATATGGCCGGAATGGAGCAATGATAGGAACCGCCTGCCGGTTTGACGCCCCCTTGAAAGGGGGCGATTTCGGTAGTTGTCATGCAGGGCGTCTAAGCTGAACGGACAGGAGTGCACGCATGCAATCGGCCGATCGGCACAACGCCGCGCGCGAAGCCGATGCACGCTCGAGGAACGTCTCCATGTCCGACAAGCACGTCGCGCTGGCGAGTCATATCCGACGACTCTGTTCGCTCGGCGTCGAGCCGCGCCTCGTGATTCCTCATGTGATTGAAGCCGCGCGGCAGATCGTCGGCGCCGACTGGGGCATGTTCTTCTATGCCGACGAACACTACGCGCTGTCGGACGTGTACAGCGAGAACGACACGGTCCATACGGTATTGCCGTCGTACTTCATGAACGTGCACAACACGGCCCGCCAGGAAGTGCTCGGCATCACGTTCTCGGATGCGATGCGTCGCGGACGCGGCTTCGTGAACAGCGCGCATTACGACGATGCGCTGCTGTCGAGCGCGATGTATGCGGACCTGTGGCGGCCGACCTCGATGCGCCACTGCCTCGAATTGACGGCCACGGACGGCGCGCGCGGCTGGGGCAGCCTGCAGCTTGCGCGTGCCCCGGGCAGTCGTCCGTTTTCCGAAAAGCATCATCGCGACATCGAACCGGTCGCGCGGCACCTCGCGCATGCGCTGTCGCGGCCGGCTCGCCCGCCGCTGCACGAAGCGGAAGGCAGCCGGTCCGCGATCGTCGTCGTCGACGGCGACGGCCGGTTCCTGCTGCACAACGCGGACAGCCTCCGGATGCTGTCGCTCGCGACCGGCGAAGCGCTCGCGTTCTACCGTCACGACCGCCTGCCCGCCTGGCTCGCGCCGCTGCTGTCGAACGTCAACCGGATCTGGCGCGGACAGCCCGCGCCGCCTGCCACGCTCGAGCGCCGCAATGCCGCCGGCCGGTTCCGTTTCAAGGCCTATCGCCTCGCCGACACGCGCGCCGTGCAGCGCGATTTCTCGATCGTGATCTACATCGAGCATTTTGCGCCGCTCGAACTGGAAATCGAACGGCTCGGCTTCGAATTCGGCCTGACCGAGCGACAGCGCGAACTCTGCACGCAGCTCGTGCTTGGCCGCTCTCACAGCGAGATCGCAAGCGACCTGTCGTTGCGCAACAGCACGGTCATCGATCACGTACGCAAGATCTATCGCAAGCTCAACGTGCACAACCACGACGAATTGCGCAGCGTGTTCCGGACCGGCTCGCATGACTAGCGCGACCACGCCCATGCCCGGCGACACGCCAGTCGCATCGCCGAACGACCGTCACGCGGGCGCCCGCATCGTCCGCGTCTTCGCAAACGGCCGAAACGTCAACGCGATCAGGCATGCGCCGATGCCGATCGCGAACGAACCGAGGTAGAGCCAGCCGTAGCTGCCGAACGCATCGACGATCAGGCCGCCCGCGACCGGCCCCGCCGCCATCCCGAGGCTGCCGGCCATCGCACTGCCGCCGATCACCGTGCCCATCATCCGCAGCGGAAAATTCTCGCGCGCGAGCACCGGATACAAGGGCATCACGCCCGCGTAAATGAAGCCGAACAGCGTCGCGACCGCGTAGAAGCCGTCGAGCGTGCGCACGAAGTAGTAGCCGAGCGCGCCAAGCGCCTGCAGCAGCAGCCCGGCGACCAGCATGCGCTTCGCGCCGAGCCGGTCGCCGAGGATCCCGAACGCGATCCGCCCGCCCATGCCGGCGAGCCCTTCGACGCTGTAGATCGATACCGCGACGATCAACGGGATCCCGCAGGTCACCGCGTAGCTGACCGTATGGAAGATCGGGCCGGAATGCGTCGCACAGCAGAAGAAGTTGGTCAGCAGCAGGATCATGAACTGCGGCGAGCGCAGCGCGTGCGCGACCGGCATCGACGAGTCGTCGGTACCGGCCGCAACCGGCGCCGGATGCGCGGCGTCGGACGACGGCGCGCGGCGGATCAAGAGCGCCGCCGGGATCATCACGACGGCCGCCAGCCCGGCGACGATCAGCATCGACGTGCGCCAGCCGTGCGTCGATACGAGCCAGGCGGCGAGCGGCGACATCGTCATCGGCGCCATCCCCATCCCGGCCGACACGAGCGACACCGCGAGGCTGCGATGCGTATCGAACCAGCCGGTCACGCACGCCATCACCGGCGCGAAGAACGCGGCGGTCGCTGTACCAACGACGACGCCGAAGATCGACTGGAACGCGAGCAAGGACGACGCGCGGCTGGCGAGCGCGACGCTCGCCGACAGCAGCACCGCGCCCATGATGACCACCGCCCGCGCACCGATGCGGTCCGACAGTGCACCCCACGCAATGCTGGCGAACGCCATCGCGATGAAACCGAGCGTCATCGCGCCGGAAATGCCGGTCATCGACCAGCCCGTGTCGCGCGCGATCGGCCGCAGGAACACGGGCAGCGAAAACATCGCGCCGGCCGCGATGCAGCCCATCAGGCTGCCCGCGGCGACGATTACCCAGCGATATCGAGATTGCAGCATCTGGCGTCTCCTTGCGCGTATCGGTCACCGTGGGGCCGGGCGCCAACGGCGTCAACGCCGTCGCCAGCCCGGTCGACATGGGTACGACGCGCGACGCATCGGAAAATCGACATGCACGGGCACCGCGCAGGCAAATCGGTGAGGGGCGGTCGATTTTGGCGACGGATCGGGCGAGGATCGCGGGCTTCACATCGCGCCCGTGTCCGGACGGCCGCCCCGCTCCCCTTTTCCGGATTCGGAAAGTCGAAAGCAGAAATCGTTGGTTGGGACGCGCGATCGCGCTGGCTACACTCGCCCCATCTTGTCATAACAAGTCGACCGATGCCCTCACCCAATGTCGTACCGCTCACGCCCCCGCCGCTCTACGTGCAGATCAAGGACACGCTGCGCACGCGCATCCTCGACGGCACCTATGCGCCGCACAGCCGGATGCCGTCCGAGCATGCGCTATGCGCGATGTTCGACGTGAGCCGCATCACCGTGCGCCAGGCGCTCGGCGATCTGCAGAAGGAAGGCCTGCTGTTCAAGCTTCACGGCAAGGGCACCTTCGTGTCGAAGCCGAAGGCGTTCCAGAACGTCACGTCGCTGCAGGGCTTTGCCGAGGCGATGTCGTCGATGGGCTACGAGATCGTCAACCAGTTGCGCAGCCTGCGCACCGTCAAGGCCGACCGCCATCTCGCGACGAAACTGCACGTGCCGGAGGGCGCACCGCTCGTCGAGATTCACCGCGTGCGGCTGCTGAACCGCGAACCGGTGTCGCTCGAACAGACCTGGGTGCCGGAGGCGCTCGGCAAGCGTCTCGCGAACGCGGACCTCGCGACCCGCGACATCTTCCTGATCCTCGAGAACGACTGCGGCATCCCGCTCGGTCACGCCGACGTGTCGATCGACGCGATCCTCGCCGACGACGAGATCGTCGACGCGCTGCGCGTCGAGGAAAGCAGCCCGGTGCTGCGCATCGAGCGTCTGACGCACGACGCGTCGGGCACGCCGATCGATTACGAACATCTCTACTTCCGCGGCGACGCCTTCCAGTACCGGCTGCGCATCGACCGGCAGAAGACGCGCAAACCAGCAAGGAACCCGCGATGAACACCCATATCCAGGAATACGACATCGTCGTGGTCGGCGGCGGCACGGCCGGCCCGATGGCCGCGATCAAGGCGAAGGAGCGCGACCCGTCGCTGCGCGTGCTGCTGCTCGAGAAGGCCAACGTGAAACGCAGCGGCGCAATCTCGATGGGCATGGACGGCCTGAACAACGCGGTGATCCCCGGCTATGCGACGCCCGAGCAGTACACGCGCGAGATCACGATCGCGAACGACGGGATCGTCGACCAGGCAGCGGTCCATGCGTACGCGACGCACAGCTTCGCGACGATCGAGCAGCTCGACCGCTGGGGCGTGAAGTTCGAAAAGGACGGCACCGGCGACTACGCGGTGAAGAAGGTGCATCACATGGGCTCGTACGTGCTGCCGATGCCCGAAGGGCACGACATCAAGAAGGTGTTGTACCGGCAGCTGAAACGCGCGCGCATCGCGATCACGAACCGGATCGTCGCGACCCGCGTGCTGACCGATGCGCAGGGCCATGCAAGCGGCGTGCTCGGCTTCGACTGCCGCACCGCGGAGTTCCACGTGATCCGCGCGAAGGCCGTGATTCTCTGCTGCGGCGCGGCCGGCCGCCTGGGCCTGCCGGCATCCGGCTACCTGATGGGCACGTACGAGAACCCGACCAACGCCGGCGACGGCTACGCGATGGCCTATCACGCGGGCGCGGCGCTCGCGAACCTCGAATGCTTCCAGATCAATCCGCTGATCAAGGACTACAACGGCCCTGCTTGCGCATACGTGACGGGGCCGCTCGGCGGGTTCACCGCGAACGGCAAGGGCGAACGCTTCATCGAATGCGACTACTGGAGCGGCCAGATGATGTGGGAGTTCTACCAGGAGCTGCAAAGCGGCAACGGCCCCGTGTTCCTGAAGCTCAACCATCTGGCGGAAGAAACCATCCAGACCATCGAGCAGATCCTGCACACGAACGAGCGGCCGAGCCGCGGCCGCTTCCATGCCGGACGCGGAACCGACTACCGGCACCAGATGGTCGAGATGCACATCTCCGAGATCGGTTTCTGCAGCGGGCACAGCGCATCGGGCGTCTATGTGAACGCGCGAGCGGAAACGACCGTGCCGGGTCTCTACGCGGCGGGCGACATGGCCGCCGTCCCGCACAACTACATGCTCGGCGCCTTCACGTACGGCTGGTTTGCCGGGCAGAACGCCGCAGAATATGTTGCCGGTCGCGACCACGCGGCCGTCGACGACGCACAGGTCGATGCCGAACGCGCGCGCGTGCTGGCGCCGCTCGCGCGCGACCGCGGCCTCGCACCGGCGCAGGTCGAATACAAGCTGCGCCGCATGGTGAACGACTACCTGCAGCCGCCGAAGGTGACGCGCAAGATGGAAATCGGCTTGCAGCGTTTTGCCGAAATTTCTGAGGATATCGAATCGATCAAGGCCAGCCATCCGCACGAACTGATGCGTGCGGCCGAGGTGCGCGCGATCCGCGATTGCGCCGAAATGGCCGCGCGCGCGTCGCTGTTCCGCACCGAGAGCCGCTGGGGGCTTTACCACCACCGCGTCGATTTCCCGCACCGCAACGATGCCGAGTGGTTCTGCCACACGTGGCTGAGCAAGGGCGCCGACGGCGCGATGCGCAGCGAGAAGCGCGCGGTCGAGCCGTACATCGTGCCGCTCGCCGACGACGAGCGCAGCGCCTACGCGCATCTGCGCATCCGTGAACCGGCCGCGCTCGCGGCCGCCCTCTGAGGAGCCTCACCGTGCCCCATACCCCGCACGACATCTTCCTGCGCAGCAGCGCGCCCGTCACGATCGACGAGGAACGCTGCATCGCCGACAAAGGCTGCACCGTCTGCGTCGACGTATGCCCGCTCGACCTGCTCGCGATCGACGTCGGCAAGGGCAAGGCCTACATGCAGTTCGACGAATGCTGGTACTGCATGCCGTGCGAGCGCGATTGCCCGACCGGCGCGGTCAAGGTCGACATCCCGTACCTGCTGCGCTGACCCGGCGCAAGACCGGTGCATCGATTCCCTCTTTCCGGATTCCGAACATCATGAACCCCACGCTACGGATTTTCCGCCTGTTCGCCGCATCGCTCGTCGTCGCCGCCACCGGCTTCGCGCATGCCGAAACGATTCGCGTCGCGATCGGCACGCAGGACACGACGATCAACTGCGCGACCGGCGGCCTGCTGATTCGCGAACTGCACCTGCTCGACAAGTACCTGCCGCGCACCGGCAAATACCAGGGCGTGAAATACGACGTGCAATGGAAGGACTTCACGTCCGGCGCGCCGCTGACCAACGAGATGGTCGCCGGCAAGCTCGACTTCGGTGCGATGGCCGACTTTCCCGGCGCGCTGAACGGCGCGGCGTTCCGCAAGGCCGGCCGCAGCAGCGTATTCATCACCGTGCTCGACGGCAGCATCGACGGCAGCGGCAACGGCATCGTCGTGCCGACGAGCTCGCCGGCGCGCTCGCTGGCCGACCTGAAGGGCAAGACGATCTCGGTGCCGTTCGCGTCGACCGCGCACGGGATGCTGCTGCGCGCAATCAAGGCGCAGGGCTGGAACCCCGACACCGACGTGAACATCGTCACGCAGGCGCCGGAGGTGGCCGGCAGCGCGCTGAAGGCGAACAAGATCGACGCGCATGCGGACTTCGTGCCGTTCGCGGACCTGTTCCCGTATCGCGGCATCGCGCGCAAGATCTACGACGGCGCGCAAAGCCACGCACCGACCTTCCACGGCGCGCTCGTCGACGCGGCCTATGCGCAGCGCTATCCGGAAGTGGTCGTCGCGTACCTGCGGGCCGTGATCGAGGCGAACCGGCTGCTCGCGCAGAATCCGGAGAAGTACAGTCTGCTGATCGAGAAGGTCACCGGCATCGACGCACCGGTCGATTACCTGTATCACGGCCCGCTCGGCATCCAGACCCGCGACCTGACGTGGAAGCCGGAATACCGGCAGGCCGTCGCCACTGCGATCGATACGCTCAAGCTGCTGAAGAAGACCGACACCGCGCCCGATCCCGCGACCTTCATCGACGATCGCTACATCCGCGCGGCCTTCAAGGCGTCGGGGCTCGACTACGATGCGGCGCTCAAGCATTACGGCAAGCAGCCGCTCGTCGCGAACGATGCATCGACCGGCAAGCCGATTCGCGATTTCAACGATGTCGCACAGGTCTGGCTCGCCGGCGACGAAGCCGTGCGCCACTACGCGAGCCCGACCGCCGCGTTCGCCGCGTTCGCCGCGCTCGATAAGCTCGGCCCGTCCGCGAAGGTGCGCGCGGTGTACGTGCACGACCACGCGAGCGGCCTGAAACTGTTCGCCGACCAGGCGTGGTACGTGAAAGACGCGCGCGGCACGCTCACCGCGTTCCTGCTGAAGACGGGCGCCGACGCATACGCGCAGCAGGTGTCGGGTGCGGTCGTCGACTATGCGGCCGCGAAGACCGGCGCCGCGCAGGCGCTCGCCGTACGCTGAGCCCGGCTCTCCTTCTCCACTCATCGACACCGGACATTCGCATGGCCGCCACCTTCGAACTCGCCAAACGTCGTCTCCCCGACCCGCCGCGCGCGAGCGACGGCTTCGCGTCGCGCGCCGCCACGCGCGACCGCTCCACCTCGCTGCACCGCCGCGCCTCGCGGATCGCGTCGCTCGCCGCATGCGTCGCGCTGTGGCAGGCGGCCGTCCACTGGCGGCTGTCGCTCAGCATCGTCACGTTCGCGAACGTGCCCGCGCCGACCGACGTCGGCCCGGCACTCTGGTCGTTCCTGCAATCGCCGAAGCTGCCGATGCACCTGCTCGCGAGCGTCACGCGCGTGCTGGCGGGATTCGTTGCGGCGGCCGTCGCGGGCATCGGCCTCGGGCTCGCGATCGGCCGCTACCGCGCGCTCGAGGATACGCTGCTGCCGCCGCTCGAGGTGCTGCGACCGATCCCCGCCGTCGCGTGGATTCCGCTCGCGATCCTGATGTTTCCGTCGTCGGAACTCAGCATGATGTTCATCACCTTCGTCGGCGCGCTGTTCCCGATCCTGCTGAACACCGTGCACGGCGCCGAGGCCGTCGATCCGCGGCTCGTCGCGACCGCGCGCAGCCTCGGCACGCGCGGCCTCGCGCTCTATGCGGAAGTGATCCTGCCCGGCGCCGCGCCGGCGATCTTCACGGGCCTGTCGATCGGCATGGGCACCGCATGGTTCTGCCTCGTCACGGCAGAAATGATCGCGGGCCAGTACGGCATCGGCTACTTCACATGGGAGTCCTACACGCTGCAGAACTATCCGGACATCGTGGTCGGGATGGCGTTGATCGGCCTGCTCGGGATGGGCAGCAGCCTGCTCGTCAAGCGGATCGGTGCGGCCCTCACGCCGTGGTACGCGCCGCGCGGAGGCCGGCCGTGAGCGCGGCCGGGCTTGCATCGACCGCGCCGGGCCGCGTCGGCGTGCGGGCGCTGACGATCGAACTCGGCCCGCCGCACGCGCGCTTCGCGGCGCTCGACGCGCTCGACGTCGACATCGCGCCGGGTGAATTCGTCTGCGTGCTCGGCCCGTCGGGATGCGGGAAATCGACGCTGCTCGGCGCGCTCGCCGGCCATGTCGCGGCCACCGAAGGCGAGATCGTCGTCGACGGCGTGCCGGTCGACCGCCCGCATCCCGATCGCGGGCTCGTGTTCCAGCAGCACACGCTGTTTCCATGGAAACGCGTGATCGACAACGTCGCGTTCGGCCTGAAGATGAAGGGCGTGCCTGCCCGCGAGCGTCGGAGAGAAGCGGCTGCACTGCTGGAACTCGTCGGGCTCGGCGGCTACGGCGCGCACTACCCGGCCCAGCTGTCCGGCGGCATGCAGCAGCGCGTCGAGATTGCTCGCGTGCTGATCAACCGGCCGCGCATCCTGCTGATGGACGAGCCGTTCGGTGCGCTCGACGCGCAGACGCGCCGGATGATGCAGACGCTGCTGCTCGACATCTGGTCGCGGATCGGCACGACCGTGTTGTTCGTCACGCACGACATCGAGGAAGCGCTGTTTCTCGGCGATCGCATCCTGATGCTGTCGCCACGGCCCGCACGCCTGGTCGCCGACATTCGGGTGCCGCTTGCGCGGCCGCGCACCGACGACAGCACGACCGATCCCGCGTTCATCGACATCAAGCGCCGCTGCCTCGCGCTGCTGCGCGACGCGGGATGATCCCGCGCCGCCCCCTCACCGCTCCGACCATTTGCCCATGACTGCCCATTCCTCCGCATTCCCGCTGTCCGGTGCGCACGAGCACGACGCCGCTGCACTCGTCGCGCGCCTCGCCGCGCCCGATCCGTCGGTGCGCCGCATTGCGCTGTACGAACTCGCCGATCTCGAGGATCCCGATCTCGTGCCGGCATTCGTCGCGGCGCTGCACGACGATCCATCGCCCGACGTGCGTCATGAAGCCGCCCGCGTGCTCGGCGCGTGGGAACAGCCCGACGTCGTCGACGCGCTGTGCCGCGCGCTGCTCGATCCGGACGACGAAGTTCGCGCCACCGCGGCGCAGAGCCTGTCCGAGCTGAAGGACGCCGCATCCGGCCCGGTGCTGCGACGTTGGGCCGAGCGCACCGAACCGTTGGTGCGCGGCGCCGTCCTGCGCGGCCTGCGCGAACTGCGTTTCGCGGATGCGTTCGAACCCGCGCTGGATGCGCTCGACGATGCGGCCGCGGCGGTGCGCAGCGAAGCCGTCGCGGTGCTCGGCTGGCTGCGGGACCCGCGCGCGCTGGCGCCGCTCGCACGCGTCGCGACGAACGATCCGGACGCCGAGGTGCGACGCATCGCCGTGGGCGCCGTCGGGTTCGCGACGCCCGACGAAACGGTTGTCTCGGCCGCGCTGCTCGCCGCGCTGCGCGACGGCGAATGGCAGGTGCGCGAGGAAGCGGCCGCGACGCTCGGCAAGCTGCGCGTCGCGCACGCTCGCAAACCGCTCGTCGCCGCACTCGACGACGATTACTGGCAAGTGCGCGTGCGTGCGGCCCGCGCGCTCGGGCAGTTGCGCGACGCGGCCGCCGCGCCGGCTGTCGCCGCGCTGCTCGCGCATGCGATCGGCAACCTGCGCAAGGAAGCCGCGCTCGCGCTCGGCGAACTGCGCGACCCGGCTACGCTGCCGGCCCTGCACGACGCGCTCGAGGATCGCGATCCGGAGGTGCGCAAGGCCGTGCGGATCGCGATCCGGCAAATCGGGGAAGCGCCATGACGCCGCCGACCGACATCACGCTCGATCCTTCGGGCCGCGCGATGACGCTGCGCTGGCCGGACCGCGAAACGCAGCGCATCGACTATGCGCGGCTGCGCCGCGACTGTCCGTGCGCCGAATGCCGGAGGATCCGCCGTGACGGTGGCAGCGTCCCCGTGCAGCCTGACATTGCGCTGGAGCATGTGGAAGCCGCGGGGTATGGCATCCGCCTCGTGTTCGGTGACGGTCATGCGCGCGGCATCTATCCTTGGTCGTATCTGGCGGAACTCGCACAAGCATAAGACGCGTGCGGTGGAAGCGGTCCGGGTCGTCCCGATCGGCCGCCGATCGGGACGATGCTGCGCGCGTCAGGCCGCTTCGCGTCCGGATGCGACCGTGTTCGTTCGCTGCTTTGACCCTCGCCTCCCTGCGTCATCGCGCTGACGAGCATGCATCGCGTGCAACGCGGCTCGGTCGTCATCGACAACCGCAATGAACGCCGGCTCGCGGCAGACACGATTCGTGCCGCCACCTGCGTCCGTCGATCTCTCACGCACCGACGCGCGATCATGACGTCGTCATGTCCCGACGAAGACGCCGCCGCTCCTGTCTCCGAACGCTCCCCCGCCTGCACGCCCGTCGAAACGCTGCGACACTGACGCCTGCGGCATTCGTTTCCGCCTCTCCAGGAGCACGCACATGCAGACAGCAGTCGGATTCATCGGCCTCGGCGTGATGGGCACGCCGATGGCGCTCAATCTCGCGCGGGCCGGCACGCCGCTGGTCGTGTGGAGCCGCTCGAACCGCAACACCGACGCATTGCGCGACGCCGGCGCGCGCGTGGCCGACGGCCCCGACGACGTGTTCGCCGCGTGCCGCACCATCATCCTGATGCTGGCGAACGACGCGGCAACCGACGCCGTTCTTGGACGCGGCACGGCGGATTTTGCCCGCCGCGTCGCCGGACACACGATCGTCAACATGGGCACGCATCCGCCCCGAATACTCGCGCGCGCTGGCCGACGAAGTCGCCGCCGCGTCGGGCCGCTACGTCGAGGCCCCCGTATCGGGCTCGCGCAAGCCGGCCGAGGCGGGCCAGCTCGTCGTGATGCTGGCCGGCGCGCCGGACGACGTCGACGCGGTACGCTCGCTCGTGCAGCCGCTGTGCCGCGACAGCTTCGTGTGCGGCGACGTGCCGGCGGCGCTGACGATGAAGCTCGCCGTCAACCTGTTCCTGATCACGATGGTCACCGGCCTGACCGAGGCCGCGCATTTCGCGCAGCGTCACGGCATCGATCTCGCCCGCTTCGCCGACGTGCTGAACGCGGGCCCGATGGCGAGCGACGTGTCGCGCGTGAAGCTCGGCAAGCTCGTCGAATCGGATTTCTCGGTGCAGGCGGCGATTACCGACGTGCTGAAGAACGCGCGCCTCGTCGCCGAAGCCGCGAGAAGCATCGGCGTCGCGTCGCCGCTGCTCGACATCTGCCATGCGCTGTACGGCGAAACCGAGCGCGCCGGACACGGATCGGACGACATGGTCGCCGTGATCCGCGCGATCGAGCAGCGTACCGACGCGGCGCGATGAGCCGCCGGCACACACGCGGGTTTGCCCGCGACCACGCTTGAGGAACGCCATGTCCGAATCGTCGCGCGCCGCCCACCCCGTTCCTGCCGTGATCGGCGTCGTGCTTCGCGGGCGCGACGTATTGCTCGTGCGTCGCGCGAATCCGCCGGACGCCGGCTGCTGGGGATTTCCCGGCGGCAAGATCGAGCCCGGCGAGCCGGTCGCGGACGCGGCCGTGCGGGAGATCGCCGAAGAGACGAGCGTCGACGTCGAGGCATTGGACGTGTTCACCGCACTCGATGCGTTCGACCGCGATGCCGACGGCACGCTGCGCTACCACTTCGTGCTGGTCGTCGTGCTGTGCAGATGGCTGCGCGGCACGCCCGTCGCAGGCGACGATGCGCTCGATACACGCTGGTTCGGTGTCGCCGAACTCGACCGCGACGATCTGCCGATGAGCGCGGGCGTGCGGGACGTCGCGCGGCGCGCGGTTGAACGGGCGGCGGCGCTTGATGGATCACCGTGCGAGTCGTGAATGCGGGATGGCGCGATCTTTGTTGCGCTGGCCGGCCGACGACTCTCGGAAGCAGTTCGTCAATCCGTCTCGAACCGCTAGCGAAGCGCGTCGACCGACGAGTCGCCGCCTGTCATCAGCCAACGCCCGACGACGTCGTAGTGCGTCCTGCCGAGCCAGCTGTGGATCAACACGAATTCGTTCACGGTCCACGTAACCGGCTCGATGCGGGGCTGCTCGGGCCGGCGTTCGCCATACAGCAAGGTCACGTGCGGCGTGAAACGCGCGGCCGAGACACGCAGGCCGGCCCCTCGCAGAGCCTCGCGAAGCTGCTGCTGAAAAGCGATCAATGCGTCCGCTCCGGCGCTTGACGTCAGCACCACCGGTTGATGGCCGGGTCGCCCGTTGAAGCTGACGATCCTGTCGAAGGTAACGCGAAAGGCGGATGCAGCGATACGATCCGCCGCGGCACGTGCGCGCGCGATGGCGGCATCCGGCACATAAGCGAAGTCGCCCAGCGAATACAGCGTGACGTGCAGACGCTCGGTGCGCAACATCGCTGCCCTCCCGGGCGTCCCGGACCGCAGGCCTTCGGCCAGCGCGGCAATGCGCGCGGCCGCGCCCGGATCGGGCATCACCGCGAAGAAGAAGCGATGCTCGGGAACCGGTGGCGGCAAGTCGAATCCGGGTAGCGTCAGCTGGGTCACGGCAGCATGGCAGGCAAACCAGTGCGAAGCGCCCATTATCGTCATTCGGCGCCCGTCCCGCTCGCCGCGACGACGAGACGGCAAAACCGGTCGCTGCCCGGCATGGACGAGGCCATCGCCGGCGCGAAGATGCTACCCTCTCGGCCGAACCACAAATCGCCGCGAGAAGTAACAGGACTTGACCATGCAAACCGTTGCGGTACTGGACTTTGAAACAACCGGGCTTTCGCCGAATCTGGGCGACCGCGCGACCGAAATCGCCGTCATCCTGCTCCGGGACGGGCAGATCGTCGACCGTTATCAAAGCCTGATGAATGCAGGCAGACGCATCCCGTCCGATGTCGTCGCGCTGACCGGCATCACGAACGACATGATCGCGTCGGCCCCGCCCGCGTCGAAGGTCATGAAAGAAGCGGCGGCGTTCGTCGGCAAGCATGCGGTCGTGGCCCACAACGCCGGTTTCGACAAACGGTTCTGGCAGGCCGAACTCGGCCGCCTCGATGTCGACGCCGAGCACGCCTTCGCGTGCACGATGCTGGTCGCGAGACGCATCTACCCGGACGCCCGGAGCCACCGTCTATCGAGTCTCGCCGAGATGCTGCAGTTGCCGAAATCGGGCCGTGCGCACCGCGCGATGGTCGATGCCGAAATGGCCGGTCATCTCTGGTGCAGACTGCAGCACGACATTGCCCGAACCTACGGACTCGACCGGATCGATCACACGCTGATGACGCGGGTGCAGGCGACGAGCAAGGCGAAAGTGCCGACGTACTTGCGCTCGCTCGGGCACTCGCGCGGGTGAGAGTGCGTCGGCACATCAGTCTCGTTCGAAGGGATTCCTCGATATCGTCACAACCGCAAGGCCGCATCAAGATCGTCGTGTTCGAACGCACTTGCCATGCGCGCGATCTCTGCACGTCTGCAGCCGACTTCCTGGGCAACCGCCTGCCATGTCCGCGTCACGTCGGCCACCTCCCGGATCGCGGCCCGAGCCTGTTTCAGCGACAAGCCGAAAAACTCGGCCGCACTCTCGAGGAGGTCGACCGAACACGTGCCCTCGTCGAGATCGATGTTGGTCGTCAGGATGCGCGCCTTGACATCGGTTGGCGTGGGATTGAGGTCATAGGCCGGTGACAACACCCAGCCATCGCGTCCGGCCCAGAGAAAACCGTGGTTGCGCAAATGATCATCGACATTGGAGACCAGTACGTTGAAGGTCACGCGGCGATACAGCTGTGCAGCATCGGCCCGCGCTCTCGCGCCGTGTTGTGTCAGTGCGTCAACCAGCTCGGGATAACTGCCGCGCTGGCCGTCCCGCGATCCTGTCATCGACATGGCCGAGAGAAAGGGAATGCGAATATGCCCGGTACGATCGAAGCGACGCGACAACAGGACAAGCTTGCCTGCCACCTCAAGTAGCGCGTGATGCGGGGTGGAAATGCCGGCGCGTTCGGCCAGGCGCAGGGCCACCTCCTCCCAGGCTTCGATGCTGTATTCGTCGGATTCCTTCGGAAATTTGGCAATCGACAGATGACCATACTGGTCGACAACCGATGCCTTGGGACGCGCGCCACCCAGTGACGAGCCCGGCGCGAAGATCAGTTGCAGATCCTCATCGGTTTCCTCGTCCCGCAGGATGCGCTCGGTGATTTGCAGCAGCCGGCCCAATTCGATCAATGCGGGGACGCCGGCGGGCACGGGCGTCTGGAATTCGTCTCCTCCGCTTCTGCGAAATCGCAATGCACCAAGGCGTGTTTCATCCGCTACGCCCAGCAGATAATCCAGTTCACCCAGCGTCCGCACGCGCCGCCCTTCCCGTTCGGCCTGTCGACGCTCTGCGCGCTGCATGAGCCGGCGCCCCCACGTATCGGGCGCCGAATCGCCGATCGAACCAAAGACGGACTGATCCGGCGGCGGCGGAAAAACACCGCGCGTCAACGCCAGCGCCGGCTCGATCGAGAAACGCTCGTCGTCGACGAGCCAGGTCTCGTCATATTCGAACGTGACCGTTGCCTCCCGACGCGACGCATGACGCCTGAGCAGCCCCACCGGTCGCGGCACGCCGTCTAGATCGATATATACCTCGACATCAGCCATGATCGCCCTTTCCTCCGCCGCCACGACGCAACCGGACACGTTGAGGCAATGCGGCGGTTGCGAGCGACAGGCCCACTGTATCCCGGGCTGCATCGGCAACCTCCTGTAGCCCATCGAGAAGCCCGAGCGCCTGCAGCACGGCCGCATAGATGCCGATGCTCACGCTCGGATCGCCTGCCTCGACGCGCTGCAAAGTTGCCCGCGACGTGAAGGCACGCTCGGCAATGACAGCCATGGTCAAACGGCGACGGCGGCGCGCGTCGTGAATGTCGGCGCCCAGTTTTCGCAGTGCCCGCCGGACGCCGGCTGAAGGAGCATGAGGGGTCGGCATTTTGCTATCTCTGTAAGCCCGTACGGGGTTTAATGTATCACGAAGATAGCATTTCCGACCAACTCACCTGAATTGACTGAACAGTTGACGTCGTACGGACACGGAGCGCGCCGCTACCCGTGCTCCCGCCTCTATTACGGCAGTCGAAACCTCTGATTTGAATTCCACCGCAGATCCCTACGAGAGAACGCGAAGCCTCCCGTCCCCTTGCTAGCGCGACCTCTATGCATCCAATCGAAACTTGCCGCGCTCTACGGCTTCGATCACCTCGCCAAGCGTTTCATAACGGGTCTGTCCACCCGTAGCTAGAACATGCCTCTCAAGCTGTTCCAACGATGAGAACTGGCGATGGAGTGCGGTGATTGGTTCCGGGTCGGTCAACGTGTCGCCTCCACGTTCCTGGCAGCGAAGAATGGCCACATCCAGCGGCGGCCGCAGGACAACATAATGGAGTGGTGCGGCAAGTCTTCTAAAAGGCGGCAAAAACCATGGGCCGATAATGCCATCTACAACGACAAAATAACCGCCCTTGGCGTAGCCTTCCGCCACCCCTGCGAGCACATTCATGACGACGGAGTTTTGTTGTTGCGCCTCGGGCAGATAGGGCTGAATAGCACCGTTTTTGATGAAGTGCCAGAAGTCGTCAGAGTGCAGATGAACCTTGGGCGAGCCGGGTTCTTCGGCAAGGGCTTGCGCTGTCGTGGTCTTCCCTGATCCGGGCGGCCCCGTGAGAATAAGTATTTCGCCTGCGTGTTCCATAACTTGGCACCCTCCCTTCCGAACGAACAATACAGTATGCAGCCTCCAGCATGATGGCCTGACTGAGTAACAGGCGTGATATGAAGATATCGAAATGGCCAGTCAGCAAACGATTCGATATTGAATTTCGGCCTACCAGACGCGCGATATTTGCAGGCTGGCGGCCCGAACCCGAAGACCGAGACGAGCAGCACGATGCGGCACGACCAGCAAGCGCGCGGCGCACAGCATATCGAACGGCCGGTCTCGCCCCAGCTTGATGCCGCGCCCGGCGAGTTCGGGCTCGAGCAGATGATGCAGTTTTCGTGTCCCAAGCCTCGGCTGGCGAAGCCGGACGTCCCGGACCAGGGCGGTCACGACCCCGGCCGCTGAACTGCAGCGGCACTCGCTCTGGCAACGCTTGTAGTACGCTTGCCGGCTGATGCCCATATGGCGGTGGATCCGCTCGACGCTCAGCTTTTCGATCCGCTGTTGTGCGACGACCTGCCCGAAGGCATTTTTACGGTGATCCCGTAATCCTTGCGCATCACGTCGAGCACGGCCTCGAACAGCGCCGCCTTCTCCTGTGCCTCCCGCAACTGCGTTTCCAGTTCGTTGATGCGCTGCTCGGGCGTGAGCGGCTTCGATCCCCTGCTTCGGCATGGTGGCGTCCGGTGAGGCATGTCCGGATGGAGCGGCCCAATCCTGCAAGCCGTGCTTCCGTAACCATACCAGCACGGTCGAGCGCCCTGGATGCCGTAGCGCCGCTGCGCCTGTTTGTACGTCAGGTCGCTTTTTTCGACCTGCTCCACCATCGACAGCTTAAAAGCCAGACTGTAATCGCGCTGCGCCCGCTTGATCCCTTGCTCCACTTGGCCCCCCTTCGATCCTCGAAAAAGTGTCGACCTATTTCAGGACGGGTCAAAAAATAAAAAAAAGCCCGCAGCTACGCGGGCTTTGAGGCGTTTTAATACTCTTTGGTGCCGGCCTATGCCGGACGCGGGATCACTCCCACTCAATCGTCGCCGGCGGCTTCCCCGAGATGTCGTACACCACCCGATTGATCCCGCGCACCTCGTTGATGATCCGGTTCGACGCGCGGCCGAGCAGCGCATACGGCAGGTGCGCCCAGTGCGCGGTCATGAAGTCGGTCGTCTGCACCGCGCGCAGCGACGTCACGTAGTCGTACGTGCGGCCGTCGCCCATCACGCCCACCGACTTCACCGGCAGGAACACCGCGAATGCCTGGCTCGTCAGGTCGTACCAGCTCTTGCCGACATCGGCTTCGCCGCACAACCCGGCCGCCGCATCCTGCGCGGTCGCGACCGTGTTGCGCAGTTCCTCGATGAAAATCGCGTCCGCGCGGCGCAGCAGGTCCGCATACTCGCGCTTCACTTCGCCGAGGATCCGCACGCCGAGACCCGGGCCCGGGAACGGATGGCGGTACACCATCTCCGGCGGCAGGCCGAGCGCGACGCCCAGCTCGCGCACTTCGTCCTTGAACAGGTCGCGCAGCGGCTCGAGCAGCTTCAGGCCGAGCGTTTCCGGCAGGCCGCCGACGTTGTGGTGGCTCTTGATCGTCGTCGCCTTCTTGGTCTTCGTGCCGCCCGACTCGACCACGTCCGGATAGATCGTGCCCTGCGCGAGCCACTTCGCGTTCGACAGCTTCTTCGCCTCGGCCTGGAACACCTCGACGAATTCGCGGCCGATGATCTTGCGCTTCTGCTCCGGGTCGGTCACGCCGGCCAGGTGGCCGAGGAACTGCTCCGACGCGTCGACGTGCACGACCTTCGCATGCAGGCGGCCCTGGAACATGTCGAGCACCATCTTGCCTTCGTTCAGGCGCAGCAGGCCGTGATCGACGAACACGCAGGTCAGCTGGTCGCCGATCGCGCGATGAATCAGCGCAGCCGCGACGCTCGAATCGACGCCGCCCGACAGGCCGAGAATCACTTCCTCGTCGCCGACCTGCTCGCGAATCTTCGCGACGGCTTCCTCGATGTGGTCGCGCATGATCCAGTCGGCCTTCGCGCCGGCGATCTGCAGCACGAAGCGCTCGATGATCTGGCGACCCTTCACCGTATGCGTGACTTCCGGGTGGAACTGCACCGCGTAGTAGCCGCGCGCCTCGTCGGCCATGCCGGCGATCGGGCAGCTCGGCGTCGACGCGAGCAGCGTGAAGCCCGGCGGCAGCTCGGTGACCTTGTCGCCGTGGCTCATCCAGACCTTCAGCATCCCGTGGCCTTCGGACGTCTTGAAATCCTCGATGCCGTCGAGCAGGCGCGTATGGCCGTGCGCGCGCATTTCCGCGTAACCGAATTCGCGATGATCGCTCCACTCGACCTTGCCGCCGAGCTGCACGGCCATCGTCTGCATCCCGTAGCAGATGCCGAGCACCGGCACGCCGAGATCCCACACGGCCTGCGGCGCGCGCAGCTGGTGGTCTTCATACGTGCTCGCGTGGCTGCCCGACAGGATCACCGCCTTCGGCGCGAACTCGCGGACGAAGTCGTCGGACACGTCGTTCGGATGGATTTCGCAGTAGACGTGCGCTTCGCGCACGCGCCGCGCGATCAGTTGGGTGACTTGCGAACCGAAGTCGAGAATCAGGATTTTGTCGTGCATGGCTGCGGACGGGATGAAGAGAATAAGAAAAGCAGCGCATCGAGCGCTGCGTCAAAAGCATGGACAGCGGCGTCGGGCGGCAGGCGGCACGCGCGACGCATGGCCGGTCAATCCTGCATCGGCGGGCGCTCGTCGAGTGCGACGGTGCCTGACGATCTGTCGGAGGCGGCCGGGGCCGCGGAGGATGACGGTGCGACAGGCGCCGCCGGACGGCTGACGACCGGCTCGACCCGCTGCGGCGTGGCTGCCGGCATCGCCGGTTCGCCCGCAGGCTTCGCCGGCATACGCGCGTCGAGCGCCTGCGCCTTCTCGCGCCGGCGCACGGCCGACGCGAGACGCACGCCGCCGAGACCGAGCACGATCAGCGCGACGCCGGCAACCGCCGACAACACCCGGCCGGCGGCCGCGAGCGCGGGACCGTTGCCGGTGCCGATCGACCACACGACCGTCAACACGCCGGTCAGCCAGTTCACATGGCCGACCGCGCGTGCGACGGGCGCCGTCAGGTCGCCGTTGATCGCCGCATGAAACGCGAGCCACGCGAGCCCGAGCAGCGCGATGCCGAACGCCTGGCCGAGCATCGCCGGCTGGACGTTCGCCAGCTGCAGCGCGTTGAACAGCGCCTGCCAGGGCGTCAGCACGAACAGCACGCCGAACGCCAGCAGCAGCACGGCATCGATGATCAGCACGGCTCGCAGCAGCGGTTTCATCGGCAATCAGTCCACGTGGTAGTTCGGGGCTTCCTTCGTGATCTGCACGTCGTGCACGTGCGACTCGCGCATGCCCGCGGCGGTGATCTGGACGAATTCGGCCTTGTCGTGCAGCTCGTCGATGGTCCGGCAGCCGCAGTAGCCCATGCTCGCGCGCACGCCGCCGACCAGCTGGAACAGGATCGCGTTGACCGAACCCTTGTACGCGACGCGACCTTCGATGCCTTCCGGCACGAGCTTGTCGATGTTCGCCGAGTTGTCCTGGAAGTAGCGATCGGCCGCGCCGTCCTTCATCGCGCCGACGGAACCCATGCCGCGATACGACTTGTACTGGCGGCCCTGGTACAGGAACACGTCGCCCGGCGCCTCTTCGGTGCCCGCGAACATGCTGCCCATCATCACCGCGTTCGCGCCGGCCGCGAGGGCCTTCGACACGTCGCCCGAGAAACGCACGCCGCCGTCGGCGATGCACGGCACGCCGGTACCCTTCAGCGCTTCGGCGACGTTCGCGATCGCGCTGATCTGCGGCACGCCGACGCCCGCGACGATCCGCGTCGTGCAGATCGAGCCCGGGCCGATACCGACCTTGACCGCGTCCGCGCCGTATTCGACGAGCGCCTTCGCAGCGGCGGCCGTCGCGATGTTGCCGCCGATCACCTCGACGTGCGGGAAGTTCTGCTTGACCCAGCGCACGCGCTCGAGCACGCCCTTGCTGTGGCCGTGCGCGGTATCGACGACGATCACGTCGACGCCGGCCTGCACCAGCAGCTCGACGCGTTCTTCGTTGTCCGGGCCGACGCCGACCGCCGCGCCCGCGCGCAGCTTGCCGTGCTCGTCCTTGCACGCGTCCGGGTGCTCGGTCTGCTTCGTGATGTCCTTGACGGTCATCAGGCCGCGCAGTTCGAACGCGTCGTTGACGACCAGCACGCGCTCGAGGCGGTGGCTGTGCATCAGCGCCTTCGCTTCGGCGAGCGGCGTGCCTTCCTTGACGGTGACGAGGCGCTCGCGCGGCGTCATGATCGACTTGACCGGCTCGTCGAGGCGCGTTTCGAAACGCAGGTCGCGGTTCGTGACGATGCCGACGAGCTGCGGGCCCTCGACGACCGGGAAGCCCGAGATGCCATGCTGGCGCGACAGCGCGATCACATCGCGCACCTTCATCTGCGGCGGCACCGTGATCGGGTCGCGCACGACGCCCGACTCGAAACGCTTGACCTTCGCGACTTCGCGGGCCTGCTCGGCCGGCGTGAGGTTCTTGTGGACGATGCCGACGCCACCCTGCTGCGCCATCGCGATTGCGAGACGACCTTCGGTGACGGTGTCCATCGCGGCGGACACGAGCGGCATGTTCAGGGAGATGTTGCGGGTCAGCCTGGTCTTGAGGCTGGTGTCGCGCGGCAGAACGTCGGAGAAGGCCGGGACGAGGAGCACGTCATCGAAAGTGAGTGCTTTTTGGATCAGACGCATGGCAAATCCTATGGGCGCAAAAGCGAATTATACGCGAAGCGCCGTGAATTTTCACAACACGAACAACGGGTTAGCCGTTTCCGGACGTTCGGGGGCCGAATCGTTCGAATCGTCGTTCGGTTCGTTTTCGATCGCCTTTCGTTTCACCCCGGCAGGGAGCCGTTCGCGCAACGGGCCGCGCCGATCGCCAATGCCCGTGGCTGCCGGGCAACGCAGGACGCGCCGCCGGCCGCTTCGCAAGGCCGCTGGGACAACGGCGGCCAACCCGCGCTACGTCGGCGTCGGGCGCTGGCGCGCGCCGTTTCGCGCCGCGGCCGGCCGAAGGAACGTCACGCACCCTCCTCGCGTTACACAACGCCTGCCGCGCGGGCGAGCATCGCGATACCCGCCCCGATGGCGATCCCGCCAACGATCTGCGCGGTGCGCCGGCCCGCCGGCATCAGCCGCTCGGCCGCGATCGCGACCGTCACCGCGGCCATTGCGCGCAGGTCCATGATGCCGGCCGCCAGCGCGACGCCCATCAGGTTCCCGCAGCACGCGCCGCAATCCAGCGCGGTCCGGATCCCGAGCCGCCAGGCGGCGCCGGCGCCCGCGCGCGGCACGTCCCCGTCGGCCGCCGCATGCCGGCAGCATGCCAGCCGGCGCGCCTTCCATCCGGAGAATTGCAGCGCGCCCGCGCCGAGCACCGTCGCACCGGCCGCGAACGGCACTGCCTGCGCGAGCGCCGGCAGTCGCGCCGTGGCCGCCATCAGCGCGTCGCCGAGCGGAAATACCAGCATGCCGACGGCCATCCACGCCGAGAAATAGCCGGCCGCCATCGCCGCGACATACGCGCTCGCGCGCATGCCGCCGGGCACGCTCGCGCCGAGGCGCCGCCGGTAGCGCCACAGCGCCGGCGCGAGCACGGGCAGCATCATCGTCACGATCATCGCGCCCCACATTTCGGAGAACGCCGCGAATGCGTCGCCGACCCGCGAGCCGCACGGACGCAGCCAGGCGGCCGACATCGTCCAGCCGCCGTGCATCGGCATGCCGGCCATCGCGTCCATCGATGCGTGCTGCACCAGCATCGCCGCGGCGGCGGCCGCGAACACCGCGGCGAGCACGGCACCGAATCCGCGCCAGTCGACGCCCGCCCTGACGGCCACGGGTTTCATCGTCCGCTCCGCTCGTCTTGCCCGACCGCGCTCAGCCGAGCGCGTACTCGTCGTGCCGGCGCCACCAGACCCCCGTCTCGTTGCGCCCGCGCGGCGCACGGTCGAGCCACTGGTACATCCCCCACAAGCCATCGAGGCCGCGCGCATAGGTCGAGTACGTGTGATAGACGACGCCGTCTTCGCACACGAACGCGCTCATCCCCGGCCGGTCGAGCGAGTACGTGGCCGCATCGGTGCCGCACGTCGCCGCGAACTGCGCGACGGCCGGCGGCGGCGGATCCATGTCCATCGCGTGGCCGGCGCGGGCGTAGTTGTATTCGACGTCGCCTGCGCGCTGCTGTGTTTCGGTGAACGACACATTGAAGTCGAAGTTGAAATCGCTGCCGACCGACGACGCCCACGGAAACCGCCAGCCCATCCGCTGCCGGTAGGCCAGCAGCTTCGCGAGCGGTGCGCGCGACACGGCCGCGAGCGTCACGTCGTGATTCGCCAGATGGACGGCAAAGCCGTCGAAGCCGTCGGCAAGCGCCGAGCAGGACGGGCATCCGGTCCGGTAGTCGGGGCCGAACATGAAGTGATAGACGAGCAGCTGCGAGCGGCCGAGAAACAGGTCCGCCAGCGTCGCCGGCCCGTCGGCGGTGTCGAACCGGTAGGTCTTGTCGACCCGCACCCAGGGCAGCGCCTGGCGCCGCCGTGCGAGTTCGTCGCTTTGCCGCGTCAACGCCTTTTCGGCATCGAGCAGCGAGGTCCGCGCAGCCAGCCATTCGTCGCGCGTTCCGGTCGGGTGAGTCGTCATCGTGGGTGCCTCCATTCGGTCTGTATCCGGGCACGGCGTACCGGGCCGTGTGCGTGGTGCTAGATTAGTGCCGGGCATCGAGCCGGAGGGAGTGACAAGTGTGTCGGGATTCGAATGGATTCGCTGATCACCGCGGCCGCGCGCGCGCTCGCGGCCGGTGATGCGCTCGGCGCGCTGAACCGTGTCGCGCTGCGCGACGATGCGCCCGCGCTGGCCTTGCGTGGCATCGCGATGGCGCAGCTCGGCGACTTCGAGCGCGCGCGCGTGCTGGTCCGCGGCGCGGCACGCGCGTTCGGCGCGAAGGAAGCGGTGGCCCGTGCGCGCTGCGTGGTCGCGGAAGCCGAGATCGCGCTCGCGTCGCGCGACCTCGGCTGGCCGTCGCGCGCGCTCGACGCCGCATGCGCGACGCTCGACGCGCACGGCGATCGGGCGAATGCCGCGCATGCGCGCTATCTGCGCGTGCGCCGCCTGCTGCTGATCGGACACGTCGACGAAGCGGAACGGCTGCTCGCGACGCTCGATCCCGCGCCGCTGCCCGCAGCATCGCGCGCCACCCACGAACTGATCGCGGCCGGCATCGCGATGCGCCGGATCCGCGCGCGCACCGCCCGCGCGGCACTGGCACGCGCACGCGACGCCGCGCGCGACGCCGGCATCGCCGCGCTGACGGCCGAAGTCGACGCCGCATGCCGGCTGCTTGCCGCCCCGGCGGCGCGGCTCATCGCGCGCGGCGCATCGCGGCTCGTGTCGCTCGACGAAGTCGAGGCGCTGCTGGCATCGAACGCGCTCGTCGTCAATGCGTGCCGCCATACGGTGCGCGACGCACGCACGACCGTGTCGCTCGCGCGCCGCCCGGTGCTGTTCGAACTCGCTCGCCTGCTCAGCGAAGCATGGCCGGCCGACGTGTCGCGCCACGCGCTGGTGGCCGCCGCGTTCCGCGCGAAACAGGCGGACGAGTCGCATCGTGCGCGGCTGCGTGTCGAGATCGGACGGCTGCGCGCGGTGCTGCGGCCGCTCGCGAATCTCAGCGCGACGCCGCGCGGCTTCGCGCTCGAACCGCTCGGCGTGCGCGAGACCGTCGTGCTCGCACGCCCGGTCGACGACCGCCACGCCGCCGTGCTCGCGCTGCTCGCCGACGGCGAAGCGTGGTCGAGTTCGGCGCTGGCGCTCGCGCTCGGCGCGAGCCAGCGCACCGTGCAGCGCGGACTCGACGCACTCGCGGAAGCCGGCAAGGTGCAGGCGATCGGGCGCGGCCGCGCGCGACGCTGGATGATGCCGCCGCTGCCCGGATTCGCGACGACCTTGTTACTCCCCACGCTGGTACCGGGCGACTAGGATCCGTTTACGCAGGCAGCACCCGACGCACTCCCTACCGAACGACGAGGCGACGACGATGAAACGATCCAGGGCAGACATCATTCGCGAATACGGCCCGTTTCCGGGCGTCGACGGCGTACACGGCGTCACGTTCGACGGACGGCACGTGTGGTTCGCGTCCGGCGACAAGCTGAACGCACTCGATCCGGCGCGCGGCACGACGCTGCGCGCGCTCGACATCGCCGCGCACGCGGGCACCGCCTTCGACGGCCGCCACCTGTTCCAGATCGTCGAAGACCGGATCGAGAAAATCGATCCGCAATCGGGCCGCGTGCTCGCGACGATCCCCGCGCCCGGCGGCGGCGGCGATTCCGGGCTCGCGTGGGCCGAAGGCACGCTGTGGGTCGGCCAGTACCGCGAGCGCAAGATTCATCAGGTCGATCCGCAATCGGGCGCGGTGCTGCGCACGATCGAATCGAATCGCTTCGTCACCGGCGTGACATGGGTCGACGGCGAGTTGTGGCACGGCACCTGGGAAGCCGACCAGAGCGAATTGCGGCGCATCGATCCGCAAACCGGACAGGTGCTGGAGCAACTCGACATGCCGGACGGCGTCGGCGTGTCGGGGCTGGAATCCGACGGCGGCGAGCGCTTCTACTGCGGCGGCGGCAACAGCGGCAAGCTGCGCGCCGTGCGCCGCCCCGCGCGCAACGCATCGCATGACGACGGGGGCGCGGCGGACGACGATGAGGCCGGCCGCTGACCGGCCCGCAAGTGCGCCGAGTGCAGGAATGAACAAGACGCGATGGCACCCGTGCCGCTAAGATGCGCGCTCGTCAGTGATTCGTTCGGAGCAGTCGATGCAGCGCGGTGTGGTGTATGGTGTCCTGGCCGGTGCCCTATGGGGCATGGTGTTTCTCGTTCCGCGGCTGCTGACCGACTTCTCGCCGCTGCTGCTGAGCGTCGGCCGCTACGCGATGTACGGTCTCGTGTCGTTCGCGGCCGCGCTGCCGGCCGCGCGTTCGCTGCTCGCGCGCCTGACCCGCGCCGATCTTGTCGCGCTCGCGCGGCTCGCGCTGGTCGGCAACGTCGCGTACTACCTGCTGCTGGCCTGCGCGGTGCACCTGATCGGCATCGCGCCGACGTCGCTGATCGTCGGCGTGCTGCCCGTGACCGTCACGCTCGTCGGTCTCGGCGACCACGGCGCGATGCCGCTGCGGCGCCTCGCCGGGCCGCTCGCGCTGGTCGTCGCCGGCATCGCGTGCATCAACGTCGACCTGTTCACGTCGTCGGCCGCGCACGCGACGACGCTCGGCCAGAAGCTCGCCGGCATCGCGTGCGCCAGCGGCGCTCTGGCGAGCTGGACCTGGTATGCGGTCGCCAACGCGCGCTACCTGCAGCGCCACCATCGTTTCAGCGGCAACGAATGGTCGGTGCTGTGGGGCGTCGTGACAGGCCTGATCGGCGCGCTTTGCTGGGCCGTGATCGTCGCGCTGCCGGCCGGCACCGTGCAGGCCGCGGTTCCGGCATCGCGCTGGCAACTGTTCTGGCTGTTGAATCTGGTGCTCGCGATCGGCGCGTCGTGGCTCGGCAACGGGCTGTGGAACGCCGCGTCGAAGCGCCTGCCGCTGACGCTGTCGGGCCAGCTGATCGTGTTCGAGACCGCATTCGCGATGCTGTACGCGTTCATCTACGACCAACGGATGCCGCGCGTGCTCGAGATCGCCGCGCTCGCGCTGCTGCTGGCGGGCGTTTATGGATCGGTGCGCCGGCACGGCGATACCGGGAACACGCCGGACCATACAGCGGCGAACGCGAACGCCACCGCGCACTGAGCGCGGCGACCTTTGATCGGACGAATGTCGGAAAGAACGGACCGCGCGTCAGCGCGCGTCAGCGCGCGTCCTTGTGCATCCACTTGCGGCCCTCGATGGAGCCGTCGCGGCGCGACTTGTCGACGCGCCGCTGGCGCGCGATTTTCGGATCGACGATCAGCGGGCGGTAGATCTCGACGCGGTCGTGATCGGCGAGCGGCGCATCGAGCGGCGCGAGCTTGCCGTACACGCCCGTCTTCGCGTGGGCGAGATCGATCTCCGGGTGCATCGCCAGCACGCCGCTCGCCTCGATCGCCGCGCGCACGGTCGCGCCTTCGGGCAACGACACCGGAATCAGCGTCTGGCGATCCGGCAGCGCATAGCAGACTTCGATCGACAACATCGCCTTACCCCTTGCCATAGCGCTGGTCCGCGCGCTTGACGAACGAATCGACGAACGTGTTCGCGATATGGCTGAACACGGGGCCGATGATTTTCTCGAGCAGGATGCTCGAAAACTCGTAATGCAGCGCGAATTCGATCTTGCACGCGTCGGCGCGCAGCGCGGTGAAGCGCCACGAACCGGTGAACTTCTTGAACGGGCCGTCCGCGAACTCCATGTCGATGCGCGTCGGGCGCTGCTGCGTGTTGCGCGTCGCGAAATGCTGCTTGATGCCCTTGAAGTTGATGTCGATGCGCGCTTCCATCCCGCTGTCGTCCTGGCGCCGAATCTCGACGCCGCCGCACCAGGGCAGGAAGTTGGGGTAGTCGGCCACGTCGGTGACGAGGTCGAACATCTGTTCCGCCGAATGACGGATCAATACGGTTTTCTGGACATCTGCCATAAATCGCGCGGCATCGCTGAAGGTGGGAAAGCAAGCCGGGCGATTCCCGCCCCGCTTTGCTAAAATCGTGATTTTAAACGAGTTGGCCCGATCCTTTCATGAGCATCATCGACAACAGGAAAGCGCACTTCGATTATCACATCGAGGAACGCTACGAAGCGGGGCTCGTGCTCGAGGGCTGGGAAGTCAAGGCGCTGCGCGCCGGGCGCGGCCAGATCAAGGAAGGCTACGTCGTGATCAAGCACGCGGAGATCTTCCTGATCGGCACGCACATCAGCCCGCTGCCCGAGGCCTCGACGCACATCAAGCCCGATCCCGTGCGCACGCGCAAGCTGCTGCTGCACCGCGACGAGATCAAGAAACTGATCGGCAAGGTCGAGCAGCGCGGCTATACGCTCGTGCCGCTGAACTTCCACTACAAGGGCGGCCGCGTGAAGTGCGACATCGCGCTCGCGAAGGGCAAGAAGCTGCACGACAAGCGCGAAACCGAGAAGAAGCGCGACTGGGAACGCGAGAAGGCGCGCATCATGCGCGCAGGCGCCTGACGCTTCACGTCCGCTCCCGCGTCAAAATGACACGGCCCGCTCGAAGCGGGCCGTTGTTGTTTCTACTGAAGATAACGCGACGCGAAGGCCTCAGCCCTTCCCGCCCGGCGCACCGCCCGTGGCCGGCGTCGCGCGCTTGACGATCGTCAGCGCCGACGCGATCGCAGTACCGAGATCCGACAGGTCCGACGGCACGATCAGCGTATTGCCCTGCTTCGCCAGATTCGAGAACGCGCCGACATACTGCTCGGCCACCTTCAGGTTCACCGCGTCCATCCCGCCCTGCGACTGGATCGCGCTCGCGATCTTCTGGATCGCCTGCGCATTGGCCTCGGCTACCGCGAGAATCGCCGCGGCTTCGCCCTGCGCCTGGTTGATCGCGGCCTGCCGCTCGCCTTCGGACTTCTGGATCGCCGCCTCGCGCGCGCCCGACGCGAGATTGATCTGCTCCTGCTTGCGGCCTTCGGACGCGGCGATCAGCGCACGCTTCTCGCGCTCCGCGGTGATCTGCGCCTGCATCGCGTGCAGGATCTCCTTCGGCGGCGTGAGGTCCTTGATCTCGTAGCGCAGCACCTTCACGCCCCAGTTCGCCGCGGCCTGGTCGAGCGCCGACACGATGTTGTGGTTGATGAAGTCGCGCTCTTCGAAGGTCTTGTCGAGCTCGAGCTTGCCGACCACCGAGCGCAGGGTCGTCTGCGCGAGCTGCGTGATCGCGAGCACGAAGTTGCTCGATCCGTACGATGCCTTCATCGGATCGGTCACCTGAAAGTACAGCACGCCGTCGACCTGCAGCTGCGTGTTGTCGCGCGTGATGCAGATCTGGCTCGGCACGTCGAGCGGGATCTCCTTCAGCACGTGCCGGTATGCGATGCGATCGACGAACGGCAGCACGATGTTCAGCCCCGGCGACAGCGTCGCGTGATAGCGCCCGAAGCGTTCGAGCACCCATGCATGCTGCTGCGGCACGATCTTCACCGTCTTCGACACGATCACGATCGCGATGACGAGCAGGACAACCCAGATGATCAGCGAATCCATCAAGCATTCCCTCCTTGTTATTTCAGCGGACGATCAGCCCGCGGGTTTCGCCACGACCACCAGACAGTTGCCGCGCACGGCGCTTACCTGGTACACGCGCGCATCGTCGCGCTCGCCGCGCGCGAGCTCGACATCCCAGTCGGCGCCGCGATACTGCACGCGCGCGCGGCCGTCATGCCACGCGTCGACCGTGACGGTCGCGCCGATATCGAGATTGACGTCGGGATTGGTCGACGTGTCGCGCTTCTGCCGGCGCCCGAGCCCCGAGCGGCGCAACACGATCATCGCGACGAGCGCGACCGCGGCAGCCGCGCCGAACTGCACGTGCGGCGCGAACCCCGCGAGCTGCAGCAGCCCGCCCGCGAGAAAGCCGAGCGCGATCATCAGCAGATAGAACGTGCCCGTCAACAGTTCGGCCACCACCAGCACGCCCACCGCGACCCACCAGAACAGATGCCCCGACATCATGTGGTCTCCTGCAAACGAAAACACCCCGGTGCTACCGGGGTGTTTATATCACAAACCTTTCATTTTGCCTTCGACGAAAGTGCGGGCGAGCCGCCCTTTCGTCGAACGCGCATGAGCGACCGTTACTTCCGGTTCGCCAGGTTCTGCCACGTCTCGATGATCGTGTCCGGGTTCAGCGAGATCGACACGATGCCTTCGTCGGTCAGCCATTGCGCGAAGTCCGGATGATCGGACGGGCCCTGGCCGCAGATGCCGACGTACTTGCCCATCTTGCGGCAGGTATCGATCGCGCGCTTCAGCAGGAACTTGACCGCCGGATCGCGCTCGTCGAAGTCGGCTGCCAGCAGTTCCATGCCCGAGTCGCGATCGAGGCCGAGCGTGAGCTGCGTGAGGTCGTTCGAACCGATCGAGAAGCCGTCGAAGAACTGCAGGAACTCTTCGGCGAGGATCGCGTTGGTCGGGACTTCGCACATCATCACGAGACGCAGGCCGTTTTCGCCGCGCTTCAGGCCGAACTTCTCGAGCAGGCCGACGACGCGCTCCGCCTGCTTCACGGTCCGCACGAACGGCACCATGATCTCGACGTTGGTCAGGCCCATCTCGTCGCGCACGCGCTTCAGCGCGCGGCACTCCATCTCGAACGCCTGCGCGAAGTCGTCGGCGATGTAACGCGACGCGCCGCGGAAGCCCAGCATCGGGTTTTCTTCATCCGGCTCGTAGCGCGAACCGCCGATCAGCTTCTTGTACTCGTTCGACTTGAAGTCGGACAGACGCACGATCACGGGCTTCGGGTAGAACGCCGCGGCGATCGTCGCGACGCCTTCCGTCAGCTTGTCGACGTAGAACGCACGCGGCGACGCGTGACCGCGCGCGACGCTCTCGACCGCCTTCTTCAGATCCTGGTCGATGTTCGGGTACTCGAGGATCGCCTTCGGGTGCACGCCGATGTTGTTGTTGATGATGAACTCAAGACGCGCGAGACCGACGCCGGCGTTCGGCAGCTGCGAGAAGTCGAACGCGAGCTGCGGGTTGCCGACGTTCATCATGATCTTGACCGGGATTTCCGGCAGTTCGCCGCGCTGCACTTCGGTGACTTCCGTCTCGAGCAGCCCGTCGTAGATCTTGCCTTCGTCGCCTTCCGCGCACGACACGGTGACGAGCGCGCCGTCCTTCAGCACGTCGGTCGCGTCGCCGCAGCCGACCACCGCCGGCACGCCGAGCTCGCGCGCGATGATCGCCGCGTGGCAGGTACGGCCGCCACGGTTCGTGACGATCGCCGACGCACGCTTCATCACCGGCTCCCAGTTCGGGTCGGTCATGTCGGCGACCAGCACGTCGCCCGGCTGCACGCGTTCCATTTCAGACGGATCCTGGATCACGCGCACGGGGCCCGCGCCGATCTTCTGGCCGATCGCACGGCCCGTCGCCAGCACCTGCGACTGGCCCTTCAGCTTGAAGCGCTGCTCGGCCTTGCCGCTCGCCTGACTCTTCACCGTTTCCGGACGCGCCTGCAGGATGAAGATCTTGCCGTCGCGGCCGTCCTTGCCCCACTCGATGTCCATCGGACGCTGGTAGTGCTTCTCGATGATGACCGCGTACTTCGCGAGCTCGATCACGTCTTCGTCGGTGATCGAGTAGCGGTTGCGCTGCTCGTGCGGCACGTCGACCGTCTTCACGCGGCCCGGTTCGCCCGGCTGCGTGAACTCCATCTTGATCAGCTTCGAGCCGATCGAGCGGCGGATGATCGGGTACTTGTCCTGGGCGAGCGTGGTCTTGAACACGTAGAACTCGTCCGGGTTCACCGCGCCCTGCACGACGGTTTCGCCGAGGCCGTAGCTCGACGTGACGAACACGGCGTCCTTGAAGCCCGATTCGGTGTCGATCGTGAACATCACGCCGGCCGCGCCGACGTCCGAGCGGACCATGCGCTGCACGCCGGCCGACAGCGCGACCTCGGCGTGCGTGAAGCCCTTGTGCACGCGATACGAAATCGCGCGGTCGTTGTACAGCGACGCGAACACGTGCTTCATGCGGTCGAGCACGTCCTCGATGCCGACGACGTTCAGATACGACTCCTGCTGGCCCGCGAACGACGCGTCGGGCAGGTCTTCCGCGGTCGCGGACGAGCGCACGGCGAACGACAGCTCGCCCGGCGAGCCGTTCTGCAGGACTTCGAACTGCGCGCGGATTTCCTGCTCGAGACGCGGCTGCAGCGGCGCATCGACGATCCACTTGCGGATTTCGGCGCCGGCTTCGGCGAGCGCCTTCACGTCGTCGATGTCGAGCGACTCGAGACGCTTGGCGATGCGGTCGGTGAGGTCGTTATGCGTGAGGAAATCGCGGAAAGCGAGCGCGGTCGTGGCGAAACCGGTGGGTACGCGAACGCCTGCCTCGGAAAGCTGGCTGATCATTTCGCCGAGCGACGCATTCTTGCCGCCGACGATCTCCACATCGGTCATCCGCAACTGCTCGAACGGAATTACATACGCCTGGTCCTTTGCGACGTTTGCTGCGTTAGTCATACAAGCCCCTAAGTGTGAAAAAAATGCTCGATCGCGCAAGTGGGCTCGAACGCGGGCGCTTGCAAAAAGGCGCGGCGCGTCTTGCGCAACCTGTTAGATAAACAATCGCAGCGGCGGCATTGTTCCGACCCGATTTGCAAAAATCCCGGCAGAAGGGCGATATTTTCAGACGAATCGCCGAACTTGCCGGGAATCTTTGACCGATCGCGGCATGCTCCGGGCGCCGGTCGCGCCCTGCCCCCGCAATTGCTTATCCAACAGGTTGCCGCTATTCTACCGTGCCGGCTGCCGGATGTGGCGCGACCTTGTCACCGCGTCTGGAGGAGGCCCTCCAGCCACCCGTGCACCCGCCCTTCACGCTCGACGTCCAGATTCATGCTGCCTACCGTTTTCATCGTGTCCGACGGCACCGGGATCACTGCCGAAACCTTCGCGCATTCGATCCTCTCCCAGTTCGACCAGAAATTCCGCCTCGTACGCGTGCCGTTCGTCGATTCGCTCGACAAGGCATATTCGACCGTCGAGAAGATCAACGAGGCCGCCGTGCACGACGGCCGCCGCTCGATCGTGTTCACGACGCTCGTCGACAGCGAGTCGAACGACATCGTCAAGCGCTCGAACGCGCTGGTGCTCGACATGTTCCAGCGCTTCGTCGAACCGCTCGAACAGGAACTGCAGCTGAAGTCGAGCCACGCGATGGGCCGCGGCCACCAGAACGCGGACACCGAGGAATACAAGACGCGGATCGAGGCGATCAACTTCTCGCTCGCGCACGACGACGGCCAGTCGAACCGCAACCTGTCGGAGGCCGACGTGATCCTGGTCGGCGTGTCGCGCAGCGGCAAGACGCCGACCAGCCTGTATCTCGCGATGCAGTACGGCGTGAAGGCCGCCAACTATCCGCTGATTCCGGAAGACTTCGAGCGCGGCAAGCTGCCGTCGGCGCTGTCGCCGCATCGCGACAAGCTGTTCGGGCTGTCGATCGACCCGCAGCGCCTGTCGGAGATCCGCAACGAGCGCCGGCCCGGCAGCAAGTATGCGGCGCCCGAGAACTGCCGCTACGAGATCAACGAGGCCGAGGCGATGATGCGCCGCGAAGGGATCAAGTGGCTGTCGTCGACGCACAAGTCGATCGAGGAAATCGCGACGACGATCCTGCAGGAAATCCGCCTCGAACGGCAGTCGTACTGACCGTCGCGCGGTCGGATCGCCCCGCCGGAAGCAGAAAGGCCGCGTTCGACGCGGCCTTTTTTCGTTCTTTGCTCCTGATGCGCGTGCGACCTCACCCGCGCCGCTGCTGCCTGACCTGCTCGAACAGGCACACCGCCGCCGCCGCGGCGACGTTCAGCGACTCCATGCCGCCCGGCTGCGGAATCGTCACGCGATGCGCGGCCGCGTCGCGCCAGAACGCCGACACGCCCGCGCCCTCGTTGCCGAACACCCATGCCACAGGCCCCGACAGGTCGCAGTCGTAGATCGCCTGCGCGCCGTGCGAATCGGTCAGCGCGACCGGCACGTCGAGCCGCGCCGCCAGCGCGTCGGGTGCGACGTCCTCGTGGATCGACAGCAGGAAATGCGCGCCCATACCCGAGCGCAGCACCTTCGACGACCACGCGTAGGCGGTGCCCGGCGCGCAGAACACGTGCCGCACGCCGGCGGCCGCCGCGCTGCGCAGGATCGAGCCGACGTTGCCGGCGTCCTGCACGCCGTCGAGCACGACCGACGACTGCGTGACGCGCTCGGGCAGCGGCTGCGCCGGACGATCGACGAGCAGCAGGAAGCCGACGCCGCTGACGACGTTCGACAGTTGCCCGAACAGCGCGTCCGGCAGCGTGACGACGCGCTGCGCGTCGATGCGCGCGACGATCGCCTGCGCCTCGGCGTGCGCCAGCGCGCCTTCGGTCGCGACGCATAGCTCGGGCGTGGCGCCCGTATCGAGATAGGCGCTGGCGAGATGGAAACCTTCGAGCAGCGCCTGGCCGCCGCGGCGCTGTTGGGACGTCGAGCCCGCGAGCGCCTTCAGGCGCTTGTACAGCGGGTTGTCGCGGGAAGTAATGACTTTCATCGAATCAGGTCGAGTGCGGCGCGCACCGGTGCGAACGAGCGCCGATGCGCTTCGCACGGACCGTGCTCGCGCAGCGCGGCAAGGTGTTTCGCGGTGCCGTAGCCCGCATGCACGTTGAAGCCGTACACCGGAAAACGTTCGTGCAGGTCGACCAGCATGCGGTCGCGCGTGACCTTCGCGAGGATCGACGCGGCCGAGATGCTCGGCACCAGCGCGTCGCCGCTGACGATCGCCTCCGCACGAACCGACAGCGTCGGGCAGCGGTTGCCGTCGATCTGCGCGAGCGTAGGCAGCACCGCCAGCCCTTCGACGGCGCGCTTCATCGCGAGCATCGTCGCGTGCAGGATGTTCAGCGTATCGATCTCGTCGACGCTCGCCGACGCGACGCAGTACGACACCGAGCGCGCGACGATCAGCTCGTACAGCGCGTCGCGCTTCTTCGCGGACAGCGCCTTCGAATCGTCGAGGCCTTCGATCGGCCGCGCGGGATCGAGGATCACCGCGGCGGCCACCACGGGCCCCGCGAGCGGGCCGCGCCCGGCTTCGTCGACGCCGCAGACGATCTCGTCGGGTCGGCTGAAGTCGAAGCCGCCCTGCGCGCCGCCCGACGCGCGGCGCCGCGATGTGCTGGCTGCGGTCATGCGCGCCCCTTGCGTTGTTCGAGCACGCGCGCGACCGCTTCGGCCGCCTTCGCGGCCGTGTTTTGCCGCAGCGAAAGATGCATTTCGGTAAAGACTTCGGTCAGCGTGCGGCGATTCGCATCGTCGCGCAGTTGCGTGAGCGTCGCATCGGCGAGCGCCTCGGGCGTCGCGAAATGCTGCAGCAGCTCGGGCACCACGAAGCGCCCCGCGAGGATGTTCGGCAGCCCGACGTACGGCAGATAGCCCTGCCGGCGCATGATCTGCCCGGTCAGCCAGGGCACCTTGTACGAGATCACCATCGGCTTTTTCAGCAGCGCGGCTTCCAGCGTAACGGTGCCGCTCTTCACGAGGATCGCGTCGGCGGCCGTCATCGCGACCTGCGAGCGGCCGTCGGTAATCGTCAGCGCGAGTTGCGGATGCGCATCGACGAGCGGCTGCAGCAGCTCGCGCAGCGCGGGCGTCGCAGCCGGCATCACGAAACGCAGGCCCGGCTCGCGCTGCTGCATCAGCGCCATCGCCGCGAAGAAGGTCGGGCCGATCAGTGCGATCTCCGAGCGCCGGCTGCCCGGCAGCACCGCGATCACGGGGCCGTCGGCCGGCAGCCCGAGCGCGATGCGCGCGCCGTGCGTGTCGGGTTCGAGCGGGATGTCGTCGGCGAGCGGATGGCCGACGTAGGTCGACGCGACGCCGGCCTTGTCGAGAATCGCCGGCTCGAACGGGAACAGGCACAGCATGTGGTCGACCGACTTCGCGATCTTCTTGATCCGACCGCCGCGCCACGCCCAGATCGACGGGCACACGAAGTGGATCGACGGAATGCCCGCGTCGCGCGCAGCCTGCTCGACGTTGAAGTTGAAATCGGGCGCGTCGACGCCGATGAACGCGTCCGGCCGCTCCGCGAGCAGCTGGCGCTTCAGCTCGCCGCGAATCCGCAGGATCTCGGGGATCTGGCCCAGCGCCTCGACGTAGCCGCGCACCGTCAGCTTGTCCATCTGCCAGTGCGAGTCGAAGCCCTGCGCGATCATCCGCTGCCCGCCGATCCCGTAGTACTGCGTGGACGCGGGCAGCCGCTCGCGCAGCCCGCCGAGCAGCGACGCCGCGAGCAGATCGCCCGACGGCTCGCCCGCCACCATCGCGAGCCGGAGCTGAGTGGTCGGAAGCGTCATCGCTTAGCGGATGATGCCGCGCTGGGATGCGTCGATGAACGCGACGAGCGCCTTGACGGGCGCATCGCCGTCGCCGCCGGCTTCCGCCAGTTCGCGCAGCTGCGTCTTCGCCTCCTCGAGCGACAAGCCGTTCTTGTACAGCAGCCGGTATGCGCTGCGCAGCGCCGAGATCGCATCGGGCGAGAAACCGCGGCGACGCAGCCCCTCGATGTTGATGCCGTGCGGTTCGGCCTTGTTGCCGGCCGCAATCACGAACGGCGGCACGTCCTGCACGAGCGCCGACGCGCCGCCGAGCATCGCGTGCGCGCCGATGCGCACGAACTGGTGCACGCCCGACATCCCGCCGATGATCGCCCAGTCGCCGATTTCGACGTGGCCCGCCATCTGCGCATTGCTCGACAGGATCACGTGGTTGCCGACGCGGCAGTCATGGCCGATATGCACGTAGGCCATGATCCAGTTGTCGTCGCCCAGCGTCGTCACGCCGCTGTCCTGCACGGTACCCGTGTGGATCGTCGTGAATTCGCGGATCGTGTTGCGGTTGCCGATCACGAGCCGGGTCGGCTCGTCGTTGTACTTCATGTCCTGCGGACGACCGCCGACCGATGCGTAATGACCGATGCGGTTGTCTTCGCCGAGCGTCGTATGCCCTTCGATCACGCTGTGCGAACCGATCGTCGTGCGCGCGCCGATCGTGACGTGCGGACCGACGATCGCGTACGGACCGATCTCGACCGATTCGTCGATCTGCGCGCCCGGTTCGACGATCGCGGTGGGATGAATCCTGGTCATGCGCCGTTGCCTCTCGATGTGATGGGTTGCGTTGCCGATGCGTGTCGCGTCGCTCAGGGCGCCGCGTCGGCCGTCTTGACCGTGCACATCAGTTCGGCTTCCGCCGCCACCTTGCCGTCCACTTCCGCCACCGCCTTGAACTTCCAGATGCCGCGGATGTAGCGTTCGAACGTCACGTTCAGAATCAGTTGATCGCCCGGCTCGACCACGCGCTTGAAGCGCGCGCCGTCGATCCCGACGAAGTAGTACAGCGTGTTTTCCGGGTCCTTCGGCTGCTCTTCCGAGAAGGTCAGCAGCGCGGCCGCCTGCGCGAGCGCCTCGAGAATCAGCACGCCCGGCATCACCGGCCGCTTCGGGAAATGCCCCTGGAAGAACGGCTCGTTGATCGACACGTTCTTCAGCGCTTTGATGCCTTTGTGCGGCTCGAGTTCGAGCACGCGATCGACGAGCAGAATCGGATAGCGATGCGGCAGCAGCGTGAGGATCTTGTGAATGTCGAGGTTGATTTTTTCAGTGCTCATGATGGTTCGTCTCACGCAGAGGCTGCGCGGTGGTGAAGCAAAGGCTGGAGCGGGCCGTCGTGCGGCCCTGTCTGGCGAACCGGGCCGGATGCGCTGGCCGTGCCCGGTTCATGGTCTCGCATGGTCTGGTCAGGCGTCCGTGTCGCCGCCCTTGGCGGCGAGCGCGGTTTCGAGCGCCTTGATGCGGTCGCGCAGCTTGTCGAGGTTGCGCACGAGCGCGGCGCTCCTGTTCCACTCGCCGTGATCGACGGCCGGGAATGCGCTCGTGTAGATGCCGGCCTTCGGCAGCGATTTCGACACGCCCGATTTCGCGGTGATGATCACGTAGTCGCCGAGCGTCACGTGGCCGGCGATCCCGACCGCGCCGCCGATCATGCAGTGGCGGCCGATCGTCGTGCTGCCCGCGATGCCCGCGCTGCCGGCGATCACCGTATAGGCGCCGATCCGGCAGTTGTGCGCGATCTGGACCTGGTTGTCGATCTTCACGCATTCCTCGATCACGGTGTCCGCCATCGCGCCGCGATCGATCGTCGTGTTCGCGCCGATCTCGACGTCCGGGCCGATCGTCACGCCGCCGACCTGCGGGATCTTGACCCAGCTGCCGGTGCGCGCATCGCCGTCGCCGACGAAATCCGGCGCGAAGCCGAAACCGTCGGAGCCGATCACCGCGCCCGCATGGATGATCACGCGCGGGCCGATCTTGCAGCCGTGATAGACCGATGCATTCGGATACAGGTGCGAGCCCGCGCCGATCGTCGTGCCGCGGCCGACGAAGACGTTCGCGTCGAGCTGCACGCCGTCCTCGATCACGGCGCCCGCCTCGACCGTCACGTGCGGGCCGATCACCGCGCTCGCGGCGATCTTCGCGGCCGGATCGACCGTCGCGCTCGGATGGATGCCGGCCGCGCGCGGCGGCGTGGCGAGATCGATGAACATCTGCGCGACGCGCGCGAAGTACGCGTACGGATTCGGCGTCACGATGAAGTTGCGGGGGCCGGCCATCCGGGGGCCGGCCATCCGGGGGCCGGCTATCCGGGGGCCGGCCGTCGAGGCATCGCCAGCGGTCGCGCCCAGCTTTTCCAGATCCTTCGGCGCGATCAGCACCGCGCCGGCGCCGGTCGCGTTGACCTGCGACAGGTACTTCGGGTTCGCGAGGAACGCGAGCTGCTGCGGGCCTGCCTGGTCGAGCGGCGCGAGGCCGGCCACCTTGCAGTGGGGATCGCCGACGATCTCGCCGCCGAACCGCTTTACGAGTTCCTCAAGCGTCAATGCCATTCGTCGTCTGCTCCGTTCAGTTCGTCGAGCCGGACGCGAGCGCCTTGAGCACCTTGTCGGTGATGTCGATGCGCGGGCTGACGTACACGGCTTCCTGCACGATCAGGTCGTAATTCTGCTGCTCGGCAATCTGCTTGATGACCTTGTTCGCCTTGTCCAGCACGGCTGCCAGTTCCTCGTTGCGACGCTGGTTCAGGTCTTCGCGGAACTCGCGCTGCTTGCGCTGGAAGTCGGTATCGAGCTGGGCAAGGTCACGCTGCTTCTGCGCGCGATCGGCCGCGGACATCGACGTGCCGTTCTTGTCCAGCGAATCGGACAACGACTTCAGGCGCGCCGCCATGTCCTGCAGATCCTTGTCGCGCTTCGCGAACTCGGCTTCGAGCTTCGTCTGCGCCGCCTTCGCGGGCGCCGACTCGCGCAGGATCCGATCCGAATTGACCGCCGCGATGCGGGCGACGTCCTGTGCGTGTGCCGTCGCCGCGCCCAAGGCCAGCGCAACGGTCAGCGCACACAACACTCGTTTCGAAAACTTACCGGTTAGCAAAATTACCCTCTCGTTGCTGTTGTTGTGCGTTCGATCAGAACGCCGTCCCGATCTGGAACTGGAATTTCTGGTACTGGTCGCCCTCGTGCTTCTGCAGCGGGAAGCCGAGGCTCAGCTTCAGCGGGCCGATCGGCGAGATCCACGCGAGACCGACGCCATAGCCGTAGCGCAGGCCGTTCGCACCGGTACTCGTGCCGCCCGGCGCATTGCCCCACACGTTGCCGCCGTCGAGGAACGTGAACACGCGCAGCGTGCGATCGTAGCCGGTGCCCGGCAGCGGGAACGTCAGCTCGATGTTGCCGACCACCATCTTCGAACCGCCGATCGGGTCGTTCGTCTTCGTGTCGCGCGGGCCCAGCGAGCTCGGCTCGTAGCCACGCACCGAGCCGATACCGCCCGCGTAGTAGTTCTTGAAGATCGGGTACGGGTTGCCGATGCCGTTACCGTAGCCGCCCTGCAGGTTCAGGCCCAGGATGAAGCCGCGCGAGAACGAATAGTAGTACTGCGCCTGCAGGTCGGCCTTGTAGTACTGGATCTTGCCGACCGGCACGCCGTACTCGACGTTCGCCTGCGTGAAGTAGCCGCGGCTCGGGATCAGCGCGCTGTCGCGCGCATCGCGCGACCACGCGACCGTCAGCGGCACCGTGTTCGACACGCGGCCGAACTCGTTCACGTAGTCCTGGTAGCTCTGCGGCGTGTTCGAGTCGACGTCGAGGCGGTTCTGCTCGAAGCCCGCGCCGAAGTAAACGGTGTCGACTTCCGAGAACGGGATGCCGAACTTCAGGTTGCCGCCCGCGCTGATGATCCGGAAGCTCGAGCTGGTCGAATAGTAGAGCGGCTGGTACGTGCGGTAGTAGACGTCGGTGATCCGCTTGATGCCGTCGACCGTGAAGTACGGGTCGACCTGCGTGACGGTCAGCGTGCGGTAGCTGCGCGCGGTGTTCACGTTCACCGCGAGGCTGGTGCCCGAGCCGAACACGTTGTCCTGCGACACGCCGGCCGACAGCACGACCTTGTCGGTCGACGAGAAGCCTGCACCGAGCGTGATCGCGCCGGTCGGCTTTTCCGCGACCTTGACGTTCACGTCGACCTGGTCGTTGGTGCCTTCGACGGGCACCGTCGTCACGTCGACGTCGGTGAAGTAGCCGAGGCGGTTCACGCGGTCCTTCGACAGCGCGAGGCGGTTCGAATCGAACCACGAGCTCTCGAGCTGGCGCATTTCGCGGCGCACCACTTCGTCGCGCGTGCGCGTGTTGCCGATCACGTTGATGCGGCGCACGTACACGCGGCGGCTCGGATCGACGACGAGGTTCAGGTTCACCTTGTGGTTCGCCTGGTCGATGTCCGGCTGCGCGTTGACGGTCGCGAATGCGTAGCCGTATTCGCCGAGCTTGTCGACGATCGCCTTGGTCGTCTGCTGCAGCTTTTCGGCCGAGAAGCGGTCGCCCGGCTTGATCTTGATCAGCTTGTTCAGCTCGGCTTCGCGATCGAGCAGGTTGCCCGACAGCTTGATGCCCGACACCGTGTACGGCTCGCCTTCGTGCAGCGTGACCGTCAGGTACATGTCCTTCTTGTCGGGCGAGATCGACACCTGGGTCGACTCGATGTTGAATTCGAGGTAGCCGCGGTTCAGGTAGTACGAGCGCACCGCCTCGAGGTCGCCCGTGAGCTTTTCCTTCGAGTACAGGTCGTTCTTCGTGTACCAGGAGAACCAGTTTGGCGTCGACAGCTGCATTTCGTCGCGCAGCGTGCTCGTGCTGAACGCCTTGTTGCCGATGAAGTTGATCTGGCGGATCTTCGCGCTCGGCCCTTCGGCGACCGCGAACAGGATCGACACGCGGTTCGCGTCGACCGGCGTTACGGTCGTCTTGACTTCGGCCGCGTAGAAGCCGCGCGTCAGGTACTGGCGCTTCAGCTCCTGCTCGGCCTTGTCGACGAGCGCCTTGTCGTAGTAGCGGCCGTCGGCGAGGCCGACTGCGCGCAGCGCCTTGGTCAGGTTGTCCTTGTCGAATTCCTTCGTGCCGGTGAAGTCGATCGACGCGATGGCCGGACGCTCCTGCACCTGCACGATCACGACGTTGCCCTGGGTGGCGATGCGCACGTCGTTGAAAAAGCCCGTCGCGTACAGCGCACGGATTGCTTCGGATGCCTTGTCGTCGGTGAAGGTATCGCCTTGCTTGATCGGCAGGTATGCGAATACGGAACCCGGTTCGACGCGCTGCAGCCCCTCGATCTTGATGTCTTGCACCACGAACGGTGCCGCTGCATGCGCCGCGAGGCCGTGAGCGGCGAGCGCGGCCGCTGCAACTGTCTTAGGTACAAAGCGATGAGGTTTGAACAACATGCATCCCCAATATTTAGCTGCATCAAATCAGGCGACTGCCCGCTGGCCGCCGCCTGACGCTTCAGAAATGGATTAACCGAGCCAGGTCGTTGAACAATGCGATCGCCGACAACGCGACGATGCAGATCAACCCGGCTCTTTGCAGAATCAGCTGCCAGCGCTCCGAAACAGCTTTCCCGGTCGCGGCTTCAACCAGATAATATAACAGATGCCCCCCGTCCAAAACGGGAATCGGCAACAAGTTCAGCACGCCGAGGCTAATGCTGACAAGGGCGAGGAACGACAGGAACGCCGACGGGCCGAGCCGCGCGCTCTTGCCCGCGTAGTCGGCGATCGTCACCGGGCCGGACAGGTTCTTCAGCGACGCGTCGCCGGTAATCATGCGCCCGAACATCCGCAGCGAATACACGGCGATGTCCCAGGTGCGGTGCGCGCCGAGCCTCAGGCTCTCGAGCGGCCCGTAGCGCACGTCGACGCTCGGCGTGTGCATCGACAGCGCCGCGCCGATGCGGCCGATCTGCTGCCCCGTCTCGTCGTCGCGCTGCACCTGCGGCACGATCGTCAGCGTCTGCGCGACGCCGTCGCGCTCGATCTGCAGCTGCAGCGTCTTGCCCGCGTCGTGTTTCACCGCGTCGATGAAACGCGACGCGCCGCCGATCCGCTCGCCGTCGAGCGCGAGCAGCTTGTCGCCGGGCTTCAGGCCCGCCTGCTGCGCCGCACTGCCCGGCTGCACCGACGCGACCGACAGCGTGCCGCCGCCCGTCTCGAAGCCGAGATGCATCATGAAATCGTCGTCGAGCGCGCTTTCGGGCACGTTGCGCAGGTCGACGCGGAAATCGAACGTGGTGTCGCCGTCGCGCGCGCCAAGCACCACCTCGCGATGGTCGAACGCGGCCGACAGCAGCTTCCAGCGCAGGTCCGACCACGAGCGCACGGGCTCGGCCTCGCCGCCCTGCGCGTTGCGCAGCGACACGATCGTCTCGTTGCCGTCGAAGCCCGCGCGCGCGGCCGCCGTGCCGGCGGCCGGCGGCGCAAGAATCGCGGCCGGCTCGGTCACGCCGGTCGCGAAAACGGCGGAAAACAGCACGATTGCCAACAGGAAGTTGGCAATCGGCCCGGCCGCGACGATCGCGATGCGCTTGCCGACCGACTGCCGGTTGAACGCTTGGTCGAGCTCCTCGGGCTTCACGCCCGGCCCCGGCTCGCGCTCGTCGAGCATCTTCACGTAGCCGCCGAGCGGCAGCGCGGACAGCGTCCATTCGGTGCCGGTCCGGCGGCTCACCCAGCGGGCGACGGGCTGGCCGAAACCGATCGAGAAGCGCAGCACCTTCACGCCGCACCAGCGCGCGACGCGATAGTGTCCATACTCATGCACGACGACCAGCACCCCGATCGCCACTGCAAACGCGACCAGTTCGACCAGCACGTTCATGAGCACCCCATTCAGACAGTACGCTCCACGCGTGGCGCAGGCGCTTTCGCAATGAACGCGGCGGCGAGGCGGCGCGCCTCGGCATCCGCCGCAAGAACGTCGTCGAGGCCGTTCGGCGAACGGTTCGGCAGCGCGTCGAGCACCGCGTCGACCGTCGCCGCGATCGTCATGAAGCCGATCCGGCGCTCGAGAAACGCTTCGACCGCGACTTCGTTCGCCGCGTTCAACGCGGCGCTCGCGATGCCGCCCTCTTCAAGCGCCTTCAGCGCGAGCGCGAGGCACGGGAAGCGCGCGTAGTCGGGCTTTTCGAACGACAGTTGCGCGATCTGCGCGAGGTCGAGCTGATCGACGCCCGCGTCGACGCGATCCGGGAACGCGAGCGCGTGTGCGATCGGCGTGCGCATGTCGGGGTTGCCGAGCTGCGCGAGCACCGAACCGTCGCGATACGACACCAGCGAGTGGATCACGCTCTGCGGATGGATCAGCACGTCGATCCGGTCGCCCGGCAGCCCGAAGATCCAGTGCGCCTCGATCACCTCGAGACCCTTGTTCATCATCGTCGCGGAATCGACCGAGATCTTGCGGCCCATCACCCAGTTCGGGTGCTTGCAGGCCTCGTCCGGCGTCACGTCGACGAGCGTCGCGGGTTCGCGCGTGCGGAACGGGCCGCCCGACGCGGTCAGGATGATCTTCGCGATCCCGCCGTGCTCGGCCGCGTCGCGCGGCATGCACTGGAAAATCGCGTTGTGCTCGCTGTCGACCGGCAGCAGGATCGCGCCATGGTCGCGCACCGCGTCCATGAAGATCGCGCCCGACATCACGAGCGATTCCTTGTTCGCGAGCAGGATGCGCTTGCCCGCCCGCGCGGCCGCGAGGCTCGGCGCGAGGCCCGCGGCGCCGACGATCGCCGCGACGACCGTGTCGCAGCCGTCGCTCTTCGACACGTCGACGAGTGCCTGCGGCCCGTACAGCACCGCCGTCCTGCTGCCCGCCGCGCGCAGCCGCGCTTCGACATGGGCAGCCGTCTGCGCATCGCCGACCACCGCGACTTCGGGCGAGAAGCGCAGGCACTGTTCGACCAGCTTGTCGCCGTTGCGGTGCGCGGTCAGCGCGTAGACCGAGAAGCGCTCGGGGTGGCGCGCGACCACGTCGAGCGTGCTGTCTCCGATCGAGCCCGTGGAACCGAGCAATGTCAGACGTTTTTGCATAACAGAAATAGTGGTTTAACCAAGCAGCAGCATCGCGAGCGGCAGCACCGGCAGCAGCGCGTCGACGCGGTCGAGCACGCCGCCATGGCCCGGCAGCAGTCCGCTCGAGTCCTTCACGCCCGCCTGACGCTTGAGCAGCGACTCGAACAGGTCGCCGATCACGCTGTACGCGACGAGCAGCGTCAGCGCAGCCAGCGCGCCGGGCATCCCGTAGCGCGCGGCGAATGCGGAAAACAGGGTCGGCTCGAACAGGTGCGCGACCATCGCGACGCCGGCGACGATCATCACCGCGAGCCAGCCGCCCACCGCCCCTTCCCAGCTCTTGCCGGGACTGATCGTGATGGCCAGTTTACGCTTTCCGAAGGCCTTGCCCGCGAAATATGCGCCGATATCGGCCAGCCAGACGACCAGCAGCAGCGACAGCACGAACGGCACGCCCTGCGCGCGCGCGGCCACCAGCGCATGCCAGCAGGCCGCGAAAATCACCAGGCCGGCCGCAAGCAGGAACGGGCGCCATACGCCGCCGGCGAGCTCGGGCTTGCGACGCAGCGCAAACGGCCCGACCGCCAGCCAGAACACGCCGGCCGCGGCAAAAAGGGGACGGGACGCTGCGGTATCGACGCCGAGCGGCGCGGTGGCCGCGAGCGCCAGCGCCGCGACCCCGGCATAGACGATCGGGCCGGCGCCGCCGAGCTTCAGCAGGCGCGCCCATTCCCACGCGGCGAACACGAGCACGACGCCGATCAGCGCGCCGAACGCGGCCAGCGGCGCGAACAGCGTCACCGGCAGCAGCACGGCCAGCATCACGATCGCCGTGATCACACGGGTTTTCAGCATGAAAGGGAGTCGGCGTTCTGCGACTGCGGTTCGAGCTGTGCGCTCGTGCGCCCGAAACGGCGCTCGCGCTCGGTATACGACGCCAGCGCGTCGGCCAGCGCCGCGCCGTCGAAGTCCGGCCAGTATTTGTCGGTGAAATAGAATTCGGCGTAGGCGAGCTGCCACAGCAGGAAGTTGCTGACGCGCTGCTCGCCGCCGGTGCGGATGAACAGGTCGGGCTCCGGCGCATAGGCCATCGCCAGGTGCGGCGCAAAGGCGTCTTCGGTCACCTCGACCTCGCGGCCCTCGCGCACGGCCTGCTCGACGAGCTTCCTGGTCGCCTGCAGGATGTCCCACCGGCCGCCGTAGTTCGCGGCGATGGTCAGCGTAAGACGGGTATTGCGCGCCGTCTTGGTCTCGGCGCGGCGGATCAGCTCGCGGATGCGCGGCTCGAAGCGCTCGAGATCGCCGACCACACGCAGGCGGATGCCGTTCGCATGCAGCTTGCCGACCTCGCGCTCGAGCGCGGTGATGAACAGGCGCATCAGGAACGACACTTCGTCGTTCGGCCGGCGCCAGTTTTCCGAGCTGAACGCGAACAGCGTCAGGTATTCGACGCCGGCGCGCGCGCAGCCTTCGACCACTGCCCGCAAAGCGTCGACGCCGCGGGTATGCCCCGCGACGCGCGGCAAGCGGCGTTCAGTCGCCCAACGGCCGTTGCCGTCCATGATGATCGCGATATGACGCGGCACGACGCCGACGTCAGGCACGCGAACGGTAGAGCTGGTATAGGTCATGGCCGTTGAGACAGGAATGCGGGAAGAAGGCGGCGCGCGAAGACAGTCGTCAGACCGTCATGATCTCGGCTTCCTTGGTCTGCACGAGCTTGTCGATCTCGGCCACGTGCTTGTCGGTCAGCTTCTGCACGTCGTCGCCCGCGCGGCGCTCGTCGTCTTCGGAGATTTCCTTGTCCTTCACGAGCTTCTTCAGCGCTTCGTTCGCGTCGCGGCGCAGGTTGCGGATCGCAACCTTCGCGGTCTCGCCTTCGCCCTTCACGACCTTGGTCAGTTCGCGGCGGCGCTCTTCCGTCAGCGCCGGCATCGGCACGCGGATCAGGTCGCCGGCCGTCGCCGGGTTCAGGCCCAGGTCGGCTTCGCGAATCGCCTTCTCGACCTTCGCGACCATGTTCTTTTCCCACGGCTGCACGCCGATCGTGCGCGCGTCGACGAGCGTCAGGTTCGCAACCTGCGAAATCGGCACCATCGAGCCGTAGTAGTCGACCTGCACGTGATCGAGCAGGCCGGTGTGTGCACGGCCCGTGCGGATCTTCGCCAGATCGTTCTTGAACGCTTCGATCGAGCGCTGCATCTTCTGCTCGACGCCCTTCTTGACATCAGCGACACTCATTTCAACCTCCGAACCTTCAAACCTTCAAATAACGCGGACCGCCCGGCGCTGCGCGCGCCGCGGCCGGATGCCCGCGCCGGCTACCCGCATCCGCGGGAGTTTACACGTGGACGAGCGTCCCCTCGTCCTCACCCAGCACGATGCGCTTGAGCGCGCCCGGCTTGTTGATCGAAAACACGCGAATCGGCAGCTTCTGGTCGCGGCACAGCGCGAACGCGGTCGCGTCCATCACCTGCAGGTTGCGGCTGATCGCCTCGTCGAAGCTGATCGTCGTGTAGCGCGTGGCCGACGGATCCTTCTTCGGATCGGCAGAATATACGCCATCGACCTTGGTCGCCTTCAGCACGACCTCGGCGCCCACTTCCGAACCGCGCAGCGCCGCGGCCGTGTCGGTCGTGAAGAACGGGTTGCCGGTGCCGGCCGCGAAGATCACGACGCGGCCTTCCTCGAGCTGGCGGATCGCGCGGGGCCGGATGTACGGCTCGACGACCTGGTCCATGCGCAGCGCGGACTGCACGCGCGCCTCGATGCCGGCGTGGCGCATCGCGTCCTGCAGCGCCAGCGCGTTCATCATCGTCGCCAGCATCCCCATGTAGTCGGCCGTCGCGCGGTCCATGCCGGCCGCACCGCCCGCGACGCCGCGGAAAATGTTACCGCCGCCGATCACGACCGCCAGCTGCGTGCCCAGACGCACGACTTCGGCGATATCGGCCACCATCCGTTCGATCGTCGCGCGATTGATGCCGAAGGCATCGTCGCCCATCAGCGCTTCGCCGGAGAGTTTGAGGAGGACGCGTTTATAGGCATTGGACATAGGGGCTTCCGAGCGACGAGAGGATGACAACCACGAACTGTAGGGGCGAAATACTGATTCGGGCAAGCGCCGCCGGTCGGACCGGGTTTCCCGGCCGGCCGGCGGCACCGCCGGCCGCGGCGGAGCGGACGCCCGCCGCGGATACTGCCTGACTGCTTACTGCTGCTTTGCTGCTGCGACTTGCGCGGCCACTTCGGCGGCGAAGTCGTCCTGGCGCTTCTCGATGCCTTCGCCGACGACGAACAGCGCGAACTTCTGCACTGCCGCATTGGCCGCCTTCAGCATCTGCTCGATCGTCTGTTTGTCGTTCTTCACGAACGTCTGGTTCAGCAGCGACACTTCCTTCAGGTACTTCTGGACGCTGCCGTCGACCATCTTCGCGACGATCTCGGCCGGCTTGCCCGATTCCGCAGCCTTCTGCTCGGCCACGCGGCGTTCCGTGTCGATCAGCTCGGCCGGCACGTCGGCAGCCGACAGCGCGACCGGCTTCATCGCCGCGATGTGCATCGCGACATCCTTGCCGACCTGCTCGTCCGCGCCCGTGTACTCGACGATCACGCCGATGCGCGCGCCGTGCAGGTAGGTCGCGATCTTGTTCGCGGTCTCGAAGCGGACGAAACGGCGGATCGAGATGTTCTCGCCGATCTTGCCGACCAGCGCGAGGCGCACTTCGTCGACCGTCTTGCCGTCGAGCGGCAGCGCCGACAGCGCAGCCACGTCGGCCGGGTTCTGCGTCGCGACGAGTTCGGCGACCGTCTTCGAGAAGGCGAGGAAGTCGTCGTTCTTCGCGACGAAGTCGGTTTCGCAGTTCAGTTCGACGAGCGCGCCGGCATTGCCGCCGACGAACGATGCGACGACGCCTTCGGCCGTCACGCGCGATGCCGCCTTGCTTGCCTTGTTGCCGAGCTTGACGCGCAGCAGCTCTTCAGCCTTGGCCAGATCGCCGTCGGCTTCCGTCAGCGCCTTCTTGCACTCCATCATCGGTGCGTCGGTCTTTGCGCGCAGTTCTGCCACCATGCTTGCGGTAATTGCCGCCATCATTCGCTCCTTGAGTCTGTATTCACAACGCCGCCCGCTTGGACGCGAACGGCCGAGATTCGGTTCCGGACCCGCGCCGATTCGGCGCAATCGGGTCCGGCGCAAAGCTTAAAAAAAGGGGGCCTGTTGAGAGCCCCCTTTTTGCGCCGGCTCGGGGCCGATTACGCGTTTTCCTCGACGTACTCGTCGTCGCCGCGCACTGCCTGGACCACTTCGTTGACCGCGTTCGCACGGCCTTCGAGGATCGCGTCGGCCACGCCTTCCGCGTACAGCGCGACAGCCTTGCTCGAGTCGTCGTTACCCGGGATCACGTAGTCCACGCCTTCCGGCGAGTGGTTGGTATCGACCACGGCGATGACCGGCACGCCCAGCTTGGTCGCTTCGGCGATCGCAATCTTGTGGTAGCCGACGTCGACCACGAAGATCGCGTCCGGAATGCCGCCCATGTCCTTCACGCCGCCGATCGACTTCTGCAGCTTGGCGATTTCACGCTCGAACAGCAGCGCTTCCTTCTTGCTCATCTTCTCGAGCTCGCCCGCCTCGACTGCGGCTTCCATGTCCTTCAGGCGCTTGATCGAAACCTTCAGCGTCTTGAAGTTGGTCAGCATGCCGCCGAGCCAGCGTGCGTTCACGTACGGCATGCCTGCGCGCTGCGCTTCCTGCGCGATCGTGTCGCGCGACTGGCGCTTCGTGCCGACGAACAGGATCGTGCCGCGGTTCGCTGCCAGCTGACGCACGTACTTCAGTGCGTCGTTGTACATCGGCAGCGTCTTTTCGAGGTTGATGATGTGAATCTTGTTGCGATGACCGAAAATGAACGGAGCCATCTTCGGGTTCCAGAAGCGCGTCTGGTGACCGAAGTGGACACCCGCTTCCAGCATTTGGCGCATCGTGACTGCCATGTAAATTCTCCACGAGGGTTGGGTCTTAAGCCGGTCGCCGTACCGCCGCGCGAACGCGCCCCGAAAGGCCCTCGTTTCGCGCGGCCGGCACCCTGGTTGCGCCGGCTTGCGATTCGGCACGCGCGAAATGCCCGTGCCGCAAGCCTTTCACCACATGCCGCCGCCCGCATCGGGCACGAAGGCATTTGGATATCGACTTAGCCAGAGAGTATAGCACGCCCATTTGTCGCCCCTCAAGTCGCCCGCCACTTTCGCCTGCCGTGGGCCGGCAGGCCCGACAATCGGCGAAAACCCGCATCCGCGCGGCCGCAAGGGGCTGCGACGCCCGCCATAAGGTGCGATAATCCGTCAATTCACCGCATTCCAGGCACACCTCGATGGCTATTACGCTCAAAAACGAACACGATATCGCCGAGATGCGCGTCGCATGCCGTCTCGCGAGCGAAGTGCTCGACTTCATCACGCCGCATGTCGCCGCCGGCATCACGACGGCCGAACTCGACCGCCTCTGCCACGAGTACATGCTCAACGAACAGGGCACGATCCCCGCGCCGCTGAACTACCAGCCGCCCGGCTATCCGCCGTACCCGAAGGCCACCTGCATCTCGGTCAACGACGTGATTTGTCACGGCATCCCCGGCGAGAAGGTGCTCAAGAACGGCGACGCGCTGAACATCGACATCACCGTGATCAAGAACGGCTATTTCGGCGACACGAGCCGGATGTTCATCGTCGGCGAAGGGTCGATCCTCGCGAAGCGCCTCGTGCAGACCACCTACGAGTGCATGTGGCTCGGTATCGACCAGGTCAAGCCGGGCGCGCATCTCGGCGACATCGGCCATGCGATCCAGAAGCATGCGGAAGCGCAGGGCTACAGCGTCGTGCGCGAATACTGCGGCCACGGCATCGGCACGGTGTTCCACGAGGATCCGCAGGTCGTCCACTACGGCCGGCCGGGCACCGGCGTCGAACTGAAGCCCGGCATGATCTTCACGATCGAGCCGATGATCAACGCCGGCAAGCGCGACATCCGCACGATGCCCGACCAGTGGACGGTCAAGACGCGCGACCGCAGCCTGTCCGCGCAGTGGGAGCACACGGTGCTCGTCACCGAGACCGGCTACGAGGTGCTGACCGTGTCGGCCGGCACGCCGGCGCGCCCGGTGTTCGCGCAACCCGCCGCAGCCGTCTGACGCGGCCGCTTCCACCCGCCCCGCCCGCCTCCGATCGCCCGCCCATGAGCGCTCACGCCGCCCCCTCGACCGAAGCGCTGTCGCGGCGCGCCGAATTCAAGGCCGCGAAGGCCGACCTGCTCGAACGCTTCCGCGGCGCGACCCAGGTCGCGCCGCTGATGCACGCGCTGTCGAAGCTCACCGACGACGCGCTGCGGCGCGTGTGGGACGACTGCGGGCTGCCCGCGACGCTCGCGCTGGTCGCCGTCGGCGGCTATGGGCGCGGCGAGCTCGCGCCCTATTCCGACGTCGACATCCTGGTGCTGCTGCCCGACCCGCACGATGAAGCGCTCGACGCGCGCATCGAGCGCTTCATCGGGATGGCGTGGGATCTCGGCCTCGAAATCGGCAGCAGCGTGCGCACGGTCGCGCAGTGCATCGAGGAGGCGTCGCAGGACGTCACCGTGCAGACCTCGCTGCTGGAAGCGCGCCGCATCGTCGGCAGCACCGCGCTGTTCGAGCGCTTCACGGTGCGCTACCACGAGGCGCTCGACGCGCGCGCGTTCTTCACCGCGAAGGTGCTCGAGATGCGCCAGCGCCACGCGAAGTTCCAGGACACGCCGTACAGCCTCGAGCCGAACGTGAAGGAAAGCCCGGGCGGGCTGCGCGACCTGCAGACGATCCTGTGGATCGCGCGCGCGGCCGGCTTCGGCAGCAGTTGGCGCGAACTCGACACGCGCGGGCTGATCACCGATCGCGAGGCGCGCGAGCTGCGCCGCAACGAAGGCTTCCTGAAAACGCTGCGTGCGCGGCTGCACGTGATTGCGGGTCGCCGCCAGGACATGCTCGTGTTCGACCTGCAGACGCAGGCGGCCGAGAGCTTCGGCTACGCGCCGACGCCGGCCAAGCGCGCGAGCGAGCAGTTGATGCGCCGCTACTACTGGGCGGCGAAGGCCGTCACGCAGCTCGCGACGATCCTGATCCAGAACATCGAGGCGCAGCTGTTCCCGGCGACCAGCGGCATCACGCGCGTGCTGTCGCCCGATCGCTTCGTCGAAAAGCAGGGGATGCTGGAAATCGTCGACGACGGCGTGTTCGAGCGCCACCCCGATGCGATCCTCGAAGCGTTCCTGCTGTACGAGACGACCCGCGGCGTGAAGGGGCTGTCCGCGCGCACGCTGCGCGCGCTGTACAACTCGCGCGAGATCATGAACAACGTGTGGCGGCGCGATCCGCAGAACCGCCAGACGTTCATGCAGATCCTGCAGCAGCCCGAAGGCATCACGCATGCGTTCCGGCTGATGAACCAGACGAGCGTGCTGGGCCGCTACCTGCTGAATTTCCGCCGCATCGTCGGCCAGATGCAGCACGACCTGTATCACGTGTACACGGTCGACCAGCACATCCTGATGGTGTTGCGCAACATCCGCCGCTTCGCGGTCGCCGAGCATGCGCACGAATACCCGTTCTGCAGCCAGTTGATCGGCAACTTCGAGCGCCCGTGGGTGCTGTACGTCGCGGCGCTGTTCCACGACATCGCGAAGGGCCGCGGCGGCGACCACTCGACGCTCGGCATGGCCGATGCGCGGCGCTTCTGCCGCGAACACGGCATCACCGGCGACGACGCGGCGCTGATCGTCTGGCTGGTCCAGCATCACCTGACGATGAGCCAGGTCGCGCAGAAGCAGGACACGAGCGATCCGGAAGTCATCAAGCGCTTCGCCGAACTCGTCGGCAACGAACGCCGGCTCACCGCGCTCTACCTGCTGACCGTCGCCGACATCCGCGGCACCAGCCCGAAGGTGTGGAACGCATGGAAGGGCAAGCTGCTCGAGGATCTGTATCGCGTCACGCTGGCGGTGCTCGGCGGCGCGAACCCCGATGCGCATTCGGAACTGAAGTCGCGGCAGGAACAGGCGCTCGCGCTGCTGCGCCTCGAGACCGTGCCCGACGACGCGCACCGCGCGCTGTGGGACCAGCTCGACATCGGCTTCTTCCTGCGCCACGACGCGGCCGACATCGCGTGGCAGACCCGCGTGCTGTACCGGCACGTGAACGCCGACACCGCGATCGTGCGCGCGCGGCCGTCGCCGGTCGGCGATGCGCTGCAGGTGCTCGTCTACGTGAAGGACCGCCCCGACCTGTTCGCGGGCATCTGCGCGTATTTCGACCGCAACGGGCTGTCGGTGCTCGATGCGCGCGTCAGCACGACGCGGCACGGCTATGCGCTCGACAACTTCATCGTCACGCGCACCGAGCAGGACGTGCGCTACCGCGATATCGCGAACCTCGTCGAGCAGCAGCTCACGGCGCGCCTGGCCGAGGCCGCGCCGCTTCCGGAACCGTCCAAGGGGCGCCTGTCGCGACTGTCGCGGACGTTTCCGATCACGCCGCGCGTCGACCTGCGGGCCGACGAGCGAGGCCAGTACTACATCCTGTCCGTGTCCGCCAACGACCGGCCGGGCCTTCTCTATTCGATCGCGCGCGTGCTGGCCGAGCACCGGGTCGGCGTCCATGCGGCGCGGATCAATACGCTCGGCGAACGCGTCGAGGACGTCTTCCTGCTCGACGGTGCCGGCCTGTCCGACAACCGCCTGCAGATCCAGCTCGAAACCGAATTGCTGCGCGCGATCGCAGTCTGAATGAATCCCAGCGTTTATGCGCACCAAATTGACCGTCAAGAATCCGCGGCCGGCGTCGCCGACCCGCGCACCTGTCCGCTCCGGCAGCCTCGTCGCCCGCAAGCCGGTGCGCCCCGCTGCGCCCGCCGCGGCAGACAAGCCGGCCCGTCCGAAGCCGGCGGCCGCCCCGAAGGCGGCCGGCGAGCGCGCGTCCAAGCCGCGCGGCACCGCGAGCGAAACGCGCCCGGGCGCGGATCGGGCCACGGCGAAGCGCGCACCGCGTGACGGCGGCGCGGGACGTGCCGGCGAAGGCCGGCCGTCGCGCAGCGCCGACGGCAAGCCGGCACCGCGCGGCGAAGCCCGTTCGTACCGCGGTGCGGACGCGAAGCCTGCGGGCGAGCGCACGTTCGGCCGTGGCAAGCCCGATGCGGAAGGCGCGAAGCGTCCGGCCTATCGCGATACGGCAGGCGGCGAAGGCGCGAAGCGCAGTTTCGGCGAGCGCCGCACGTCGTCCGATCGTCCGGCGCGTCGCAGCGATGACGATGCCCGGCCGCATCGCGCCGGCGCGGAAGGCGGCAAGCGCCCCTCCTATCGCGACACGGCAGGCGGTGAAGGTGCGAAGCGCAGCTTCGGCGAGCGCCGCACGCCGTCCGATCGTCCGGCGCGTCGCAGCGACGACGACGCACGGCCGCGTCGCGCCAGTGCCGGCGCAGAAGGCGGCAAGCGCGCGCCCTACCGCGACTCGGCAGGCAGCGAAGGCGGCAAGCGCCCGTCCTACCGCGACACGGCCGGCGGTGAAGGCACCAAGCGCAGCTTCGGCGAGCGTCACACGCCGTCCGATCGTCCGGCGCGTCGCAGCGGTGACGAGGACCGCCCGCGCCGCGCCAGCGCCGGCACGGAAGGCGGCAAGCGCCCGTCCTACCGCGACACGGCAGGCAGCGAAGGCACCAAGCGCAGCTTCGGCGAGCGTCGCACGCCGTCCGATCGTCCGGCGCGTCGCAGCGATGACGAGGCCCGCCCGCGTCATGCCAGCGCCGGCACGGAAGGCGGCAAGCGGCCGGCCTATCGCGACACGGCAGGCGGCGAAGGCACGAAGCGCAGCTTCGGCGAGCGCCCCGCACGCCCGGCACGCGACGGCGCCGAGCGCCGCCCCGGTGCCGGCATCAAGACCGCGCAACCGGTCAAGCGCCGCACAGCCGACGTCGACCATGGCGACGAAACCGGCCTGATGCGCCTGTCGAAGCGCATGTCCGAGCTCGGCCTGTGCTCGCGCCGCGAAGCCGACGAATGGATCGAAAAGGGCTGGGTACTCGTCGACGGCGAACGCATCGACACGCTCGGCACCAAGGTGCGCGCCGACCAGCGCATCGAAATCGACGAACGCGCGCAGGCCGCCCAGGCCGCTCAAGTGACGATCCTGCTGCACAAGCCGGTCGGCTACGTGTCGGGCCAGGCCGAGGACGGCTACGAGCCGGCCGCCGTGCTGATCACGCGCGACAACCACTGGAGCGGCGATCGTTCGCCGCTGCGCTTCTCGCCGCAGCATCTGCGCACGCTCGCGCCGGCCGGTCGGCTCGACATCGACTCGACGGGCCTGCTCGTGCTCACGCAGAACGGCCGGATCGCGAAGCAGCTGATCGGCGAACAGTCGGACGTCGACAAGGAATACCTGGTGCGCGTGAAATTCGGCGAGCGCCTGACCGACATCGACCAGCATTTCCCCGCCGAATCGCTCGCGAAACTGCGTCACGGCCTCGAACTCGACGGCGTCGCGCTGAAGCCCGCGATGGTGAGCTGGCAGAACGGCGAGCAGTTGCGCTTCGTGCTGCGCGAAGGCCGCAAGCGCCAGATCCGCCGCATGTGCGAACTGGTCGGCCTCGAGGTGGTCGGCCTGAAGCGCGTACGCATGGGCCGCGTGATGCTCGGCGCGCTGCCGCAGGGCCAGTGGCGCTACCTGTCGGCCGACGAGTCGTTCTGACGGCCGCCGGCGCGTCGCCGCGCCGACGCCCTTGACGAAGCCCGCGCAAGCGGGCTTTTTTCTGCTCAGTCGTCGGCGGCCGGATCGAGCCCCGGGAACAGCACCTCGGTGAAGCCGAAGCGCGTGAAGTCGGTGATCCGCATCGGATACAGCTTGCCGATCAGATGATCGTATTCATGCTGCACGACCCGCGCGTGAAAACCTTCGGCGACGCGGTCGAGCTTCGCGCCGAACTGGTCGAAGCCGCTATAGCGCACCTTCGCGTAGCGGCTGACCACACCGCGCATACCCGGCACCGACAGGCAGCCTTCCCAGCCCTCTTCCATGTCCGGCGGCATGTATTCGAGCTTCGGGTTGATCAGCACGGTCTCCGGCACCGGCGGCGCGTCCGGATAACGGTTGTTGCTGCCGAAGCCGAAGATGATGATCTGCAGCCCGACGCCGATCTGCGGCGCGGCCAGCCCGGCGCCGTTCGCGTGATGCATCGTCTCGAACATGTCCGCGACGATCTCGTGCAGCTCGGGCGTGTCGAACCGCTCGACCGGCTTGGCGACTTCGAGCAGGCGCGGATCGCCCATCTTCAGGATTTCGCGAATCATCGCGCATGACCCTCCAGGAGTTGGTGCAGCCCTTCTTCGTCCAGCACGGGAATACCGAGTTCCTCCGCCTTCGCCAGCTTGCTGCCGGCCTCGGCACCCGCGACCACGTAATCCGTCTTCTTCGACACCGAGCCCGCCACCTTCGCGCCCGCCGCCTCCAGCATCTCCTTCGCCGCATCGCGCGTCAGGTTCGGCAGCGTGCCGGTCAGTACGACCGTCTTGCCGGCCAGCACGCCCTGCGGCGCCTTCGGCGCAGGCGGCCCTTCCGGCCACGTGACCTTGCCCGGCGCGCGCAGCTGCTCGATCACGGTCCGGTTGTGCGCTTCCGCGAAGAACTGGTGCAGCGACTCCGCGACGATCGGCCCGACGTCGTTGACTTCGAGCAGCTCGTCGATCGACGCGTTCATGATCGGATCCAGCGAGCCGAAGTGCTTCGCGAGGTCCTTCGCGGTCGACTCGCCGACATGGCGGATGCCGAGCCCGTAGATGAAGCGCGCGAGCGTCGTGTGCTTCGCCTTCTCGAGCGAATCGAGCAGGTTCTGCGCGGACTTCTCGGCGAAGCGGTCGAGCTCGGCGAGCGTCGCGAAGCCGAGGTTGAACAGGTCGGCCGGCGTGCGCACGAGATTCAGCTCGACGAGCTGGTCGATGATCTTTTCGCCGAGCCCGTCGATGTCGAGCGCGCGGCGCTGCGCGAAGTGCCACAGCGCCTGCTTGCGCTGCGCCGGGCAGAACAGCCCGCCGGTGCAACGCGCGATCGCCTCGTCGGGCAGGCGTTCGATCTTCGAGCCGCACACCGGACACTCGGTCGGCATCACGAATTCGGCCGCGTCGGCCGGACGCCGGTCGAGCACCGCGCCCACCACCTCCGGAATCACGTCGCCCGCGCGCCGCACGATCACCGTGTCGCCGATGCGGATGTCCTTGCGGCGGACTTCGTCCTCGTTGTGCAGCGTCGCGTTGGTCACGGTCGCGCCGCCGACGAACACCGGCTCGAGCCGCGCAACCGGCGTGATCGCGCCGGTGCGGCCGACCTGCACGTCGATCGCGACGAGCCTGGTCAGCGCTTCCTGCGCGGGGAATTTGTGCGCGAGCGCGAAACGCGGCGCGCGCGACACGAAGCCGAGACGATCCTGCTCGTCGCGCCGGTTCACCTTGTAGACGACGCCGTCGATATCGTACGGCAGCCCGTCGCGCTTCTCGCCGACCTTGCGGAAGAAGCCGAGCAGCCCGTCCGCGCCGTACACGACCGCGCGCTCGCGGTTCACCGGCAGGCCGAGCGTCTCGTACCAGTCGAGCAGCCCGCTGTGCGTGTCGGGCATCGGCATGCCGTCGAGCACGCCGATCCCGTACGCGAAGAACGACAGCGGCCGCTGCGCGGTGATCTTCGGATCGAGCTGGCGCAGGCTGCCGGCCGCCGCATTGCGCGGATTCGCGAATTCGCGCTGCTCGGCCGCGCGCTGGCGTTCGTTCAGGCGTGCGAAATCGCGCTTGAACATCAGCACCTCGCCGCGCACGTCGAGCACGGCCGGCACGTCGGCGCCCTTCAGCTTCAGCGGAATCGAACGGATGGTGCGGACATTCTCGGTCACGTCCTCGCCGGTCGTGCCGTCGCCGCGCGTCGACGCCTGCACGAACACGCCGCGCTCGTAGCGCAGCGAGATCGCGAGCCCGTCGAACTTCAGCTCGCACGCGTATTCGACCGGATCCGTCACCGAGCCGGCCAGATCGACGGCCTTGCCGAGCGCATCGGCGACGCGCTTGTCGAACGCGACGATGTCGTCGTCCGCGAAGCCGTTGTTCAGCGACAGCATCGGCGCATCGTGAACCACCGGCGTGAAGCCGCTCGCCACCTCGCCGCCGACGCGCTGCGTCGGCGAATCGGGCGTCACGAATTCGGGATGATCGGCCTCGAGCTGCTGCAGCTCGGCGAACAGCCGGTCGTATTCGGCGTCCGGCAGATCGGGCTGGTCGAGCACGTAGTAGGCGTAGTTCGCCTGCTGAAGTTGGTCGCGCAGCCACGCGGCGCGCGCGTCGGGCTGGCTGGCTGGCGGTTCGGCTGGGGTTCGGGCCATGCTGGAGGCAGATGCCTTCTGAGAAAATCGAATGTCAGATTATCTCAGTTTGGCGCCATGGCGGGGGCGCGCAATCGGCACGCGCAAGGCTCGTTGCAGTGCCGCATGCGCGGTTCGGCGCAGTCGCGGGCAACGCCGGCCGAAGCCCGCCGCCCGCGCGTTCGCGTTACTGGCTGAAGAGGCGGCGCGTGACCGGCGAACCGGCCGGAATGCCCGCCTGCTCGAGCTTCGCGTACAGCTTCATCAGCTGCTGCTCGATCGCGAGCAGCGTCGACTCCGGCAGCGGCCGGCGCGAGTCGTCGACGACGCGCGCGCCGATCCGCTCGGACAGCGACTTCGCGTAATCGCACATCAGCCGGAACGGCAGGATGTCCTCTTCGGCGACCGGCACGTCGAGCACCAGCGTGATCATGTTGCCGCCCTTGTACGTCAGGTCGTCGCGCAGGAAGTTCGTGTCGCCGAACTGCAGCATGAACACCGGGTTCTGCTTCGCGTCGAGCTTCACGAAGCGCGTGCCGTCGCGCGACAGCAGCAGCCCGTCCTGCGATGCGACGGCCTGCACGTAGTTCGCCGACCACGGCGCGCCGTCCGACATCACGTTGATCGACAGTTGCGCGTCGCACTGCGCCGCGAAGCCGTCGAGTTCGCGCGCCATCGCGACGGTTTCCATCATGTCCGGGAATTCGGGCGCGCCGTCGATCGCGTCGGCGAACTGCTGGACGCCCGTCACGAATTCGGAGAACTCGAGTTCGTTCAGCGCGCCGCTGCGGTTCGCGAGCTGGGCGGCCGCACGCAGTTCCTCGTAGCGCACGCCGTTTTGCAGCAGTTCCCAGTGGCCGCCCTCCGGCTTGCCTTCGATATGCACCGGCTTGCTGCCCGCGCGGCGCAGCCGCTGCGCGACGGGCAGGATCTTGTCGCCCGGCAGCGGCGCGCCGAGGCGGATCGGCACGATGCAGTCGATGCGGCGATCGACGACGGTCGGCGGCGCCGACGAAATCGTCGTCGCGGCCGGCAGCACCGGCTCGGCACGCTCGGCGGAGCCGGCCGATGCCGGCTGCTCCGCCGGTGCCGCGCTTTCGCCGTCGGCGGCCGGTTCCGTCGATTCGGCCGGCTCGACCGAATGCGTCGACTCGGCCGCGGCCGGTTCGGCCGTATCGACCGGCACGTCGCTGCCCGTCGCCTCGGCCTGCAGGTCAGCCGGCGTGTCGGCCGGCGCGGCGCCGCCGAACGTCGGCTCGACGCGCGCGGCTTCGACCGGCGCGCTGCCGGCGGCCGCAGGCGCGGCGGGCTCGCGCCGCACGGGCTGGCGAACCGGCTCGATGAACGGCCGGTCCTCGTCGCGCTCAGGGCGATTCATCGCCTCCGCCGCCTCTTCCGGCATCGGCCGCGGCATCCTGCGCCGCACCTTCGCGCCCTGCCATGCGTTGTAGACCACGACGCCGCCCACCACGACGGCGCCCGCGCCGATCAAACCGAGTGTCAACTCGTCCATGCACGCTCCATCAGCAATTCTTCTGATCGGATCCGCGAACGGGCGCCCATGCGCCGCGCGCCCGCGGTCCGGTTTCGTCAAACGTCAATTCTGGGCAAAACCCGCGGCGGTTTCCATGTCCACCGCGACGATCCGCGACACGCCCTGCTCCTGCATCGTCACGCCGATCAGCTGCTGCGCCATCTCCATCGCGATCTTGTTGTGCGAAATGAACAGGAACTGCGTCTTGTCGGACATCGCGCGCACCAGATTCGCGAAACGCTCGGTGTTCGCGTCGTCGAGCGGCGCGTCGACCTCGTCGAGCAGACAGAACGGCGCCGGGTTCAGCTGGAACATCGCGAACACCAGCGCGGTGGCCGTCAGCGCCTTCTCGCCGCCCGACAGCAGGTGAATCGTCGCGTTCTTCTTGCCGGGCGGCTGCGCCATCACCTGCACGCCGGCATCGAGAATCTCGTCGCCCGTCATGATCAGCTTCGCCTGCCCGCCGCCGAACAGGCGCGGGAACAGATCGCTGAAATGACGGTTGACCTCGTCGAAGGTTCCCTGCAGCAGCGTGCGGGTTTCCTGGTCGATCTTGTGGATCGCGTCCTCGAGCGTCGTGATCGCGTCGGTCAGGTCGGCCGACTGCGCGTCGAGGAACACCTTGCGCTCGCTCGCGGCCTTCAGCTCGTCGAGCGCGGCCATGTTCACCGGGCCGAGCGCATTGATCGCGTTGTTCAGGCGCGTGACCTCGCCCTGCAGGTACGATGGCTTCAGGTCCGGCGTCAGCTTCTCGCGCAGCGCTGCCTCGTCGACCTCGGCCGCCGCGAGCTGCTCGGCGAACTGCTCGACGGACAGGCGCGCGGCCTGCTCCTTCAGCTGCAGCTCGGTGATGCGGTCGCGCAGCGGTTGCAGCGAACGCTCGGCGACCAGGCGCTGCTCGTCCGACGCACGCAGCTTCGACGTCAGGTCGTCGAGCTCGATGCGTGCGGCCTGCAGCGCCTCCTCCTTCACCGCGCGAATCTCGAGCGCGTCCTGCAGCCCCGTGTGCGCGGTCTGCTCGTTGATCGTCTCGAGTTCGGCGCGCGCGTCTTCCAACGATGCTGCGACCCGCTCGCTCTGCTCGTGTGCGACCTGGATGCTGCGCTTCAGCTCGTCGATCCGGGTCGCCGCGTTGCGCGCGGCGAAGCGGGCGTCGTTCGCGCCGCGCTCGAGATCGCGCGCCTGCTGGCGCGCCTGCGTCAGCGACTCGTCGAGCGCCTCGAACGCGAGCTGGTTGTCCTCGAAGCGCGCCTGCAATTCCGCGAGCTCGCCGTCGAAGCGCTCGAAATTCGCTTCTGACTCCGCGCGCAGCGCGCGCTGCTCGTCGATCTGCGCGCCGATTTCCTCGAGTTCCTCGCGGATCTGCGTGCTGCGCTGCGTGTAGCGTTCGTGCGCCTGCGCGAGCTTCAGCACGTCCATCTGCAGCGCATGCACGCGCTGCGTCGCGCGTTCGGCCTGCGCACGCACGTCGCCGAGCGCCTGCGTGGCCTGCGTATGCGCGGCTTCGGCGCGCACCGCCGCGGTGCGCGCCTCGTCGGCGAGCAGCGCCTGCGCGCGCACCTGGCGCGTCAGGTTCTCGATTTCCTGCTGGCGGGCCAGCATCCCGGCCTGCTCCGAATCGGCCGCGTACAGCTGCACGCCGACGCGCGTGACGATATGGCCGGCCTTCACGACGAACGCGCCGCCTGCCGGCAGCTGCGTGCGCGTCGCGAGCGCCTGCGCGACGTCGTCGGCGACGTACACGTTGCCGAGCCAGTCGTTCAGCACCGCACGGATGCCCGCATCGTCGATGCGCACCAGCGACAGCACGGGGCGCAGCCCGGACACCGCCGCGGCCGGCTCGCCGGCGGCCGGCGGCGCGTAGAACGCGAGCTTCGCGGGCGGCGCGTCGGTCGCGAACGCCTTCACCCAGTCGAGATTCGACACCTCGAGCGCGGCGAGGCGCTCGCGCAGCACCGCTTCGAGCGCCGCTTCCCAGCCCGGCTCGACGTGCAGCTTCTTCCACAGACGCGGCAGCGCGCCGAGCTCGTGCTTGTCGAGCCACGGCTGCACCTTGCCTTCCGTCTGCACGTTTTCCTGCAGCTGCTTCAGTGCGGCGAGGCGCGCCTCGAGCTGGTGGATCTGCGCGCTTTCGGCCTGCACGCGCTCCTGCGCGGCGCGGCGCTCGCCGTCGAGGCGCGGCACCGTCTCCTGCGCGTCGGCGAGGCGCGCCTGCGCTTCGGCCAGGATTTCCTCCTGCTCGGCGAGCTGCATGCGCAGTTCCTCGAGCTGCGCCTCGTCCGGCGCGTCGAGCCCGCCCGCTTCGGCCTTCAGCCGTTCGTGACGCTGCTGCAGCTGCTGCAGCTGCTGGTCGGCGTTGCGCTGGTGCGCGGCCTCGAGCTTAAGCGACTGTTCGGTCTGCGCGATCCGCGCGCGCTCGTCGTTGAGCTGCGCTTGCGCATCGCGCCACTTCGCCTCGAGCGCCGGCAGCGCGTCGTGCTTGGCCGCTGCGTCGTCTTCGGCGAGCGCGGCCTTCTCGTCGGCCATCGCGCGCGCCTCTTCGGCTGCCTCGAGTTCGTCCTGCGACTTCTCGGCCTGCGCGCGCCACTGCTCGCGCTGCGCGTTCAGCGCGGCGATCTGCGCCTGCACGCGGTTGCGCGATTCGACGATGAACTTGATCTCCGCCTCGAGGCGGCTGACTTCGGCGTTCGCCTCGTACAGCGCGCCCTGTGCGCCCTGCATCGCGTCGCTCGCCGCGTAGTGCGCGACGCGCAGCGTCTCGAGCTGCGACTCGACTTCGCGCAGCTTCGCGGTCTGCGCCTCGAGGTCGATCTGCGCCTGCTCGATCGCGCGCTGCTGCTTTTGCTGCTCGCCGGCGGCCTCGTTCTTGCGCAGCAGCCACAGCAGGCGCTGCTTCTCCTCGCCGTCGGCGACGAGTTCCTTGTACCTGGTCGCAACGACCGCCTGCGCCTCGAGCTTCTCGAGGTTCGCGCCGAGCTCGCGGATGATGTCCTCGACGCGCGTCAGGTTCTCGCGCGTGTCGTGCAGGCGGTTCTCGGTCTCGCGGCGGCGCTCCTTGTACTTCGACACGCCCGCGGCTTCCTCGAGGAACACGCGCAGCTCCTCGGGCTTCGCCTCGATGATCCGCGCGATCATGCCCTGTCCGATGATCGCGTACGCGCGCGGGCCGAGGCCGGTGCCGAGGAAGATGTCCTGGATGTCGCGGCGGCGCGCCGGCAGGTTGTTGATGTAGTAGCTCGACGTGCCGTCGCGCGTCAGCACGCGCTTCACGGCGATCTCGCCATACTGGCCCCACTGCCCGGCCGCGCGGCCGTCGGAGTTGTCGAAGATCAGCTCGACGCTCGCCCGGCTGCCGGGCTTGCGGGCGGTCGAGCCGTTGAAGATCACGTCCTGCATCGACTCGCCGCGCAGCTCGGAGGCACGCGACTCGCCGAGCACCCAGCGCACGGCGTCGATGATGTTGGACTTGCCGCACCCGTTCGGGCCGACCACGCCGACAAGCTGGCCCGGAACCTGGAAATGCGTGGGATCGACGAAGGATTTGAAGCCAGCGAGTTTGATCGAGCTCAGACGCACGGCGGTATCGGATGTGAAGAAGAGGTGAAACGAACAGCGGCGCGCGACGCCGGACCTGACGGCCCGTTCGCGCCGCGCGCCTCCGGAATTCAAAAACGGGGCCGCGCACTCAAGCGTTGGGCCCCGCAAACGGCTTCAATCATACCATCGCGCGTGCGCCGTCCTGACCGTCGCCGGGTTTGCCCTGCGCGGGCGCCGAGCGGTGGACCCGGCTCGACAGCAGCGTCGCGAGCACGATGCACGCACCGCCCGCCCACTCGCGCGCGCTCGGCAGCTCGTGCGCGAACACCCACGCCGACAGCGCGGTGATCACGATCTCGAACAGCATGATGATCGACGCGCGGTTGGCCGGCACGCGCGCAAGCCCGTACTGCACCAGCAGGTTGTTCGACGCCATCGTCACGCCGATCGCGACGACGATCAGCGCTGCGACGCCGAGCTGGCCGCCCGCCGGCACGGCCGGCAGCCCTTCGAACAGCGACGCGACCGCGCCGAACACGGCCGCGCCGCCGAACAGCGTCGCGGTGCGCATCTCGGCGCGCATCTCCGGCAGCTCGCGGCTCGCCTTGATCACCAGCACGTTGCTCATCGCGAAGCTCAGCCCGGCGGCCAGCCCCGCCCATTCGGCCGGGTTGGCCGGCAGCGGCATGCCGAGCTGCGGCGACCACAGCATCAGCATCGCGCCGCCGATCGACAGCGCCGCGAGCCCGGCGCCGGCCCAGGTCAGCCGCTCGCGCAGCAGGAAGTGCGCATAGATCGCGGTCCACGCGGGCGTCAGGTAGAACAGCAGCATCACGCGCAGCACCTCGCCGTGGATCGTGCCCCATACGAAGCCGAGGTTCGTCACGCCGGCCGTCACCGCGATCCCGGGCAGCACCCAGTGCCAGCGCAGCGTCGCGATGGTGCGGTGCCGCGCGACGATCACGAACAGGAACGCGACGACGCTCGTCAGCGCGCTCGCCAGCGTGCCCGTCACGCCGAGCGACGCGAGGATCCGCAGCGGATACCAGATCAGGCCCCATACCGAAGCGCCGATCAGGATCGCCAGTGTCGGCAGGCTGCCGCGTACCGCGTTATTCATTTGGTTCGATACCCTTTATTCGTCCGGCCGGCCGCCGTTCCGGCAGGCCGTGACCGCATTCCGTCACGTTATAATCGTCGGCTGCGACTCGCGCGCCGCCGGCGCCCGTTCGCAGCCGCGCGGCGCGCCGCCGCTCCTTTCGCTCCAACCGGCCGCGATGGCCGCTTCGCCCGTGAACCCTCGACTCGACTCGCTCCAGCCCTATCCCTTCGAAAAGCTGCGCGCCCTGTTCAAGGACGTGACACCCCAGGCCGGCCTGAAACCGATCAGCTTCGGCATCGGCGAGCCCAAGCATCCGACCCCGGCGCTGATCCGCGACGCGGTGGTGGCCGCGCTCGACGGCCTCGCCGCGTATCCGGCCACGGCCGGCTCGGACGCGCTGCGCACGTCGATCGCACGCTGGCTCGAACGCCGCTACGGGCTGCCGGCGATCGACGCGGCCACGCAGGTGCTGCCCGTGTCGGGATCGCGCGAGGCGCTGTTCTCGCTCGCGCAGACGGTGATCGACGCGCGTCCGGCCGAAAGCGGCAAGAAAGCGATCGTACTCTGTCCGAATCCGTTCTATCAAATTTACGAAGGCGCGGCGCTGCTGGCCGGCGCCGAGCCCTACTTCGCGAACAGCGATCCGGCCCGCAACTTCGCGTGCGACTACGCGGCCGTGCCCGACGAAGTCTGGGCGCGCACCCAGCTGCTGTACGTCTGCTCGCCCGGCAACCCGACCGGCGCGGTGCTGACGCTCGACGACTGGCGCGAGCTGTTCGCGCTGTCGGACCGCCACGGCTTCGTGATCGCGTCCGACGAGTGCTATTCGGAAATCTACTTCGACGAGGCCGCGCCGCCGCTCGGCGGCCTCGAGGCCGCGCACCGCCTCGGCCGCGGCTTCGAGCGCCTGGTGATGCTGTCGAGCCTGTCGAAGCGCTCGAACGTGCCGGGCATGCGCTCGGGCTTCGTCGCCGGCGACGCGGCGCTGCTGAAGAAATTCCTGCTGTACCGCACGTACCACGGCGCGGCGCTGTCGCCCGTGTGGCAGCACGCGAGCATCGCCGCGTGGAACGACGAGGCGCACGTGCGCGAGAACCGCGCGCTGTATCTGCAGAAATTCAACACCGTGACGCCGATGCTCGCCGACGTGATCGACGTGAAGCTGCCGGACGCCGCGTTCTACCTGTGGGCGAACGTCGCGCGCACCGGCCTGTCGGACACCGAGTTCGCCCGCCGCCTGTACGCCGACTATAATGTGACGGTTCTGCCCGGCTCGTACCTGGCGCGCGACGCGCACGGCACGAATCCGGGCCGCGATTTCATCCGGATCGCGCTCGTCGCGGGCACCCCCGAATGCGTCGAGGGCGCGCAACGCATCGTCGATTTCTGCCGCGGTCTCGCGCGGTAATCGTCCTTCCCGATCAATTCCATCCATCTCCTGCGAAAACGAACATGTCGCAACAACTTCAGCAAATCATCGATACCGCCTGGGAAAACCGCGCCGAGCTGTCGCCGAAGGCCGCGCCCGCCGAAGTCCGCGAAGCCGTCGCTCACGCGATCGAGCAACTCGACAAGGGTGCGCTGCGCGTCGCCGAGAAAATCGACAGCAACTGGACCGTGCACCAGTGGCTGAAGAAGGCCGTGCTGCTGTCGTTCCGCCTGGAGGACAACGCGCCGATGCCGGCCGGCGGCTACTCGCAGTTCTACGACAAGGTGCCGTCGAAGTTCGCGAACTACACGGCCGAAGACTTCGCCGCGGGCGGCTTCCGCGTCGTGCCGCCGGCGATCGCGCGCCGCGGCTCGTTCATCGCGAAGAACGTCGTGCTGATGCCGTCGTACACGAACATCGGCGCCTACGTGGACGAAGGCACGATGGTCGACACGTGGGCCACGGTCGGCTCGTGCGCGCAGATCGGCAAGAACGTGCACCTGTCGGGCGGCGTCGGCATCGGCGGCGTGCTCGAGCCGCTGCAGGCGAACCCCGTCATCATCGAGGACAACTGCTTCATCGGCGCGCGCTCGGAAGTCGTCGAAGGCGTGATCGTCGAGGAAAACTCGGTGATCTCGATGGGCGTGTACCTCGGCCAGAGCACCAAGATCTACGATCGCGAAACCGGCGAAGTCAGCTACGGCCGCATCCCGGCCGGCTCGGTCGTGGTCGCGGGCAACCTGCCGTCGAAGGACGGCACGCACAGCCTGTACTGCGCGGTGATCGTCAAGAAGGTCGACGCGAAGACGCGCGCGAAGGTCGGCCTGAACGAGCTGCTGCGAGGCGACTGATGGCCAAGCCGCGCACCGTGGTCGTCTACGGCATTCCGAACTGCGACACCGTGAAGAAAGCCCGTGTGTGGCTCGACGATCACGGCGTCGAGTTCGAGTTCCACGATTTCAAGAAGGCCGGCGTCAGCGCGCCGCTGATCGAGGACTGGCTGAAGGACGTCTCGCTCGACGCGCTCGTCAACAAGCGCGGCACCACGTGGCGCGGCCTCGACGACGCCATGAAGGCCGCCGCGGAAACGCAGGCCGGCGCGGTCGCGCTGATGATCCACAAGCCGTCGGTCATCAAGCGCCCCGTGCTCGTCGTCAACGGTCGCGTGAAATCGCTCGGCTTCGCGGCCGACCAGTACGCGGCGCTGTTCGCCGCGTAGCGGCGCCCGCGCGGCGCGGCGTGTGTTCTCGCAGCGCCCGACGTCTCATCGCTGCCGGCCACCGCGCCGGCATTTTTTATCGAAAGTGGTCCGAACCATGTCCGCCACCCTAGCCCTTACCGAACAACTGATCGCCCGCGCGTCCGTCACGCCGGACGACCAGCATTGCCAGCAGATCATGACCGAGCGCCTCGCCGCGCTCGGTTTCGCATGCGAGACCATCGCGTCGCACGGCGTGACCAACCTGTGGGCCGTCAAGCGCGGCGCCGACGGCCGCGACGGCAAGCTGCTCGCGTTCGCGGGCCACACCGACGTCGTGCCGACCGGCCCGCTCGAGCAGTGGACTTCGCCGCCGTTCATCCCCGCGCATCGCGACGGCAAGCTGTACGGCCGCGGCGCGGCCGACATGAAGACCTCGCTCGCGGCATTCGTCGTCGCCGCCGAGGAATTCGTCGCCGCGCATCCCGGCCACCGCGGCGCGATCGCGTTCCTGATCACGAGCGACGAGGAAGGCCCGGCCACCGACGGCACCGTGAAGGTCGTCGAACTGCTCGAGGCGCGCGGCGAACGCGTCGACTACTGCATCGTCGGCGAGCCGACGTCGACCGCCGAGCTCGGCGACGTCGTCAAGAACGGCCGCCGCGGCTCGATGTCGGGCGAGCTGATCGTCAAGGGCGTGCAGGGCCACATCGCGTATCCGCATCTCGCGAAGAACCCGATCCACCTGCTCGCGCCGGCGCTGGCCGAGCTCGCCGCCGAACGGTGGGACGAAGGCAACGAATACTTCCCGCCGACCACCTGGCAGGTGTCGAACCTGCACGCGGGCACCGGCGCGACCAACGTGATTCCCGGCCACGCCGAGCTGCTGTTCAACTTCCGCTTCTCGACGGCCAGCACGGTCGAAGGCCTGCAGGCGCGCGTGCACGCGATCCTCGACAAGCACGGCCTCGACTACACGCTGAAGTGGTCGGTGAGCGGCCTGCCGTTCCTGACGCCGCGCGGCGAGCTGTCGAACGCGCTGTCGAATGCGATCCACGCCGAGACGGGCCTCACGACCGAGCTGTCGACGACGGGCGGCACCTCGGACGGCCGCTTCATCGCGCGCATCTGCCCGCAGGTGATCGAGTTCGGCCCGCCGAACGGCAGCATTCACAAGATCGACGAGCACATCGAGTTGCGCTTCATCGACCCGCTGAAGAACGTGTACCGCCGCGTGCTTGAACAACTGATCGCCTGACGGAGCCTCGCATGACGACACCTTTTGCAACCGTTCGCGACCTGCTGCGCTACGCGGTCACGCGCTTCTCCAAGGCGAAGCTCGCGTTCGGCCACGGTTCGGACAACGCGTACGACGAAGCGGCCTACCTGGTGCTGCGCACGCTCGACCTGCCGCTCGACACGCTCGAGCCGTTCCTCGACGCGCGCCTGCTGCCCGACGAGATCGAGGCCGTGCTCGCCGTGATCGAACGGCGCGCGACCGAGCGCGTGCCGGCCGCCTACCTCACGCACGAAGCGTGGATGCACGGCCACCGCTTCTACGTCGACGAGCGCGTGATCGTGCCGCGCTCGTTCATCGGCGAACTGCTCGACGACGGGCTACAGCCGTATGTTGCCGATCCCGAGCAGGTCGGCGCGGTGCTCGAACTGTGCACGGGCTCCGGCTGCCTCGCGATCCTCGCGGCGAGCGCGTTCCCGAACGCCGAGATCGACGCGGTCGACCTGTCCGACAAGGCGCTCGAAGTCGCCGCGATCAACGTGCACGACTACGGCCTCGACGACCGCATCACGCTGCACCGCGGCGACCTTTACGCGCCGCTGCCCGCGTTCCGCGCCGAACCCGACGCGCGCTACGACGTGATCCTGACCAACCCGCCGTACGTGAATGCCGCGTCGATGGCCGCGCTGCCGCCCGAATACCGGCACGAGCCCGAGATGGCGCTGGCCGGCGGCGACGACGGGATGGACATCGTGCGCCGCATCGTCGCCGACGCGCACCGCTGGCTGCATGACGACGGCGTGCTCGTCGTCGAAATCGGCAACGAGCGCGAACACGTCGAAGCCGCGTTCGGCGGCCTCGAGCTCACATGGCTGCCCACCAGCGCGGGCGAAGACAGCGTGTTCCTGATCCAGGCATCGGACCTGCCCCGCAAGGCCTGACGGGCGCCGGCACCGTTGCGTGCGGCGCAGCACACCGCTGCGCCGCACGGTTGGGTAAGATGCGCGTAAGCGGCCGCCGCGCCGCACGATTTCAGGAGTCCGTCACGCGCCTATGACCCTCGACTGGCTACACCTCGGCACGCTGATCCTGGCCGTCCACGTGCTCGGGATCATCGCGGCATGCCACGCGATCCTGAACACGCGCACCTCGCAAGGCGCGATCGCATGGGCGGTCTCGCTCGCCGCGATGCCGTACCTGACGCTCATCCCCTACCTGTTCCTCGGCCGCAGCAAGTTCTCCGGCTACGTCGACGCGCGCCGCCACGAGACGGAAGCGCTGCGCACGCACACGCCGCGTGCGCCGTGGCTCGATGCGGACGCAACCGACGGGCCGGCCGGCGACGCACTCGGCCGGTCGGCGGTGCTTGCGCTCACGCGGCTCGGCGGCATGCCGTTCGTCGGCGGCAACGCGGTGCGCACGCTCGTCAACGGCGACGCGACGTTCTCGGCGATCCTGTCGGCGATCGACGCCGCGCGCGACTACGTGATCGTCCAGTTCTTCATCGTGCGCGACGACGCGCTCGGCCAGATGCTGCGTGACGCGCTGCTCGCGCGCGCGGCGGCCGGCGTGCGCTGCTATCTGCTGTACGACAGCATCGGCAGCTTCGATCTGCCGCACAGCTACGTCGACACGCTGCGCCGGGGCGGCGTGGAAGTCCATCCGTTCGCGACCAACCGCAAGTTCGTCAACCGCTTCCAGCTCAATTTCCGCAATCACCGCAAGATCGTCGTCGTCGACGGCAACCGCGCGTTCGTCGGCGGCCACAACGTCGGCGTCGAGTATCTCGGCGCGAAGCCGCGCCTGTCGCCGTGGCGCGACACCCACATCGAGATACGCGGGCCCGTCGTCGCGAGCATCCAGTACGTGTTCGCGGAAGACTGGCACTGGGCGACCCAGAACCTGCCGCCACTCGCCCCGCCGCCGGCCGCGCTGCCCGGCGACGGCATGCACTGCCTCGCGGTGCCGATGGGGCCGGCCGACAAGCAGGAGACCGGCTCGCTGTTCTTCGTCGAGGCGATCAATGCGGCGCGCGAGCGGGTATGGATCACCACGCCGTATCTGGTACCGGACGAAGCCGTGATCGCGGCGCTGAAGCTCGCGGTGATGCGCGGTGTCGACGTGCGCATCCTGATCCCGAGCCGGCGCGATCACTACGTCGTGTTCGAGGCGTCGAAGCTCTACGCGCGCGACCTCGTCGAGGCCGGCGTCAAGGTGTTCCGCTACCGGCCGGGCTTCCTGCACCAGAAAGTCGTGCTGGTCGACCGTATCGCGGCCGCGATCGGCAGCGCGAACCTCGACAACCGGTCGTTCCGGCTCAACTTCGAGATCATGGTGCTGACCGTCGACCGCGCGTTCGCCGACGAAGTCGAAGCAATGCTCGACGCCGACTTCGCGCAGGCGTACGAGGTCGACATGAACGAATACCGGCAATCGCCCGCGTGGCGCCGGATCGCGATGCACGTCGCGCGGTTATTTGCGCCGATTCTGTAGCGGCGGGTGGCGACGCGGGCCGCGCGATGGCGCCCGGCCCCGCCGTCACAGCAGCTTTTCGATATCCGCGGCGATCTCCTCGGGCTTGGTCGACGGCGCATAGCGCTTGACGATGCGCCCGTCGCGGTCGATCAGGAACTTCGTGAAATTCCATTTGATCGCCTTCAGGCCGAGGATGCCGGGCGCCTCGTCGGTCAGGTAGCGGTACAGCGGATGCGCGTGCTCGCCCTTCACGTCGATCTTCGCGAACATCGGAAACGTGACGCCGTAATTGCGCTCGCAGAACGCGCCGATCTGCGCGGCGTCGCCGGGTTCCTGCTTGCCGAACTGGTTGCACGGAAAACCGAGCACGAAGAAGCCGCGCGTCGCGTACTGGTCGTACAGCTTCTGCAGCCCCGCGTACTGCGGCGTGAAACCGCACTCGCTCGCGGTATTGACGATCAGCAGCACCTTGCCGCGATAGGCATCGAGCGACGCCGGCGCACCGGCGAGCGTCTGCGCGCTGAACGAATACAGGGTGGACATCGGATACTCCTTTTTCGAAACCGGATCGACGGGGAGTCTAGGCGAAATCGCGCCGGTGCGGCATCTGCCGGACGGCCGATGCGTGCGCGCACGGCGCGCGGTCTAGAATAGCGGTTTTGGCCAGTCATTTCCGCCGTGATCCGTTTCAATCAGTTCAGCCTTGCGCGCGGCACCAAGCCGCTGTTCGACTCGGCGTCGTTCGTGCTCAATCCCGGCGAGAAGGCCGGCCTGATCGGCGCGAACGGCGCCGGCAAGTCGACGCTGTTCGCGGTCCTGCGCGGCGAGCTGCACGCCGACGCCGGCGATTTCTCGATGCCGCCGTCGTGGCGGATCGCCCATGTGTCGCAGGAAACGCCGGCCGTCGATCGCTCCGCGCTCGACTACACGCTCGACGGCGACGCCGCGCTGCGCGAGATCGAGGCGCGCATCGCCGCCGCGTCGGCCGCCCATGACGGCGCGGCCGAGGCCGAAGCGCACGCGGCATTCGCCGACGCCGACGGCTACACCGCGCCCGCGCGCGGCGAGGCGCTGCTGCTCGGCCTCGGCTTCACGCTCGCGCAGACGCGCGAGAGCGTCGCGAGCTTCTCCGGCGGCTGGCGCATGCGCCTGAACCTCGCGCAGGCGCTGATGTGCCGCTCCGACCTGCTGCTGCTCGACGAACCGACCAACCACCTCGACCTCGACGCGATCGTCTGGCTGGAAGACTGGCTGCACCGCTACCCCGGCACGCTCGTCGTGATCTCGCACGATCGCGAATTCCTCGACTCGATCTGCAACGTCACGCTGCATCTCGAGAACCGCCAGGTGAAGCGCTACGGCGGCAACTACTCGCAGTTCGAAGTGCTGCGCGCGCAGCAGCTCGCGCTGCAGCAAAGCGCCTACGAAAAGCAGCAGAAGACGGTCGCGCACCTGCAGAGCTTCATCGACCGCTTCAAGGCCAAGGCGACCAAGGCCCGGCAGGCGCAGAGCCGGATGAAGGCGCTCGAGAAGATGGAGCTGATCGCGCCCGCGCACGTCGCGTCGCCGTTCACGTTCGAGTTCCGCACGCCCGACGCCGCGCCGAACCCGATGATGGTGATGGAAGACGTCCGCTGCGGCTACCGTGCCGACGACGGCGCGGAAATCCCGATCGTCGAGCGCGTCGCGCTGTCGATCCAGAACGGGCAGCGCATCGGCCTGCTCGGCGCGAACGGCCAGGGCAAGTCGACGCTGATCAAGACGCTGGCCGGCACGCTCGCGCCGCTGTCGGGGCAGGTGCGCGAAGGCAAGGGGCTGACGATCGGCTATTTCGCGCAGCATCAGCTCGAGACGCTGCGCGAGGACGATTCGCCGCTCGCGCATCTCGCGCGGCTCGCGCCCGACACGCGCGAGCAGGAGCTGCGCGACTTCCTCGGCGGCTTCAACTTCTCGGGCGACATGGCGACGAGCCCGGTCGGCCCGTTCTCGGGCGGCGAAAAGGCGCGTCTCGCGCTCGCGCTGATCATCTGGCAGAAGCCGAACCTGCTGCTGCTCGACGAACCGACCAACCACCTCGATCTCGAAACGCGCCACGCGCTGACGATGGCGCTCGCGCAGTTCGACGGCACGCTGATCCTCGTGTCGCACGACCGCCATCTGCTGCGCGCGACGACCGACCAGTTCATGCTCGTCGCGAAGCACCGGCTGCAGCCGTTCGACGGCGACCTCGACGATTACCGCGACTGGCTGCTGCAGCATGCGGCCGAGCAGCGCGCGGCCGCGAAGGCCGACGGCGCGGCCGAGTCCGGCGCCGGCCCGGCCGTCAACCGCAAGGACCAGAAGCGACAGGCGGCCGAGGAACGGCAGCGCCTGTCGCAGCTGAAGAAGCCGCTGCAGACACGCATCACGAAGCTCGAAAAGGAAATGGACGCGCTGCACGCGCAGAAGGCGCGCCTTGATGCGTTCGTCGCCGATCCGGCAAGCTACGAACCCGCGCGCAAGACCGAACTGACCGACGCGATCCGTACGCTCGGCGACGTCAACGCGCGGCTCGAAACGATCGAGGCGGACTGGCTCGCCGCGCAGGAGGAACTCGAGCAGATCGGCTGAGCGCGAGCGAGCGCGCGCGAGCGGCTGGCCGAGCCGCGCCGGTCAAGACGCGCCGCCGTTGCGGCATTTCCGCGCGCGCACCGCACCGCGAAGCGCCGCCACCCCGCCAGATGCGACAAGGCCGGGCACATCGTCCCGGCCTGCTGTATCTCGTTCGCGGCCCGTCGGCCGCCGGCTCAGCGCCGCGGCAGCGTATCGCGCGGCATCTGCTCGTCGTCGCCCATCAAATGCCGGCGCCCTTCGGTCGGCCGGCGGATCGCCGCGGCGACTTCCGCCTCGGTCACGTGCTCCGACACGACGCGGCGCGCCAGCCGCCCTTCCGAATCGATCCACTCGACGATCCGGCATCCGCCGCCCCACGGCTGGCGGATCGGCTCTGACACGCGGCAGCCGCGCAGGTTGTACACGCGTGCGTCCGGCGCCTGCCCATACGATTTCAACATAGCTTCCCTTCACGATGCGCGGTTCGACAATCCGGCAAAGGATAGGGAAAAGCAATGTCCGGCGGGTTACATCAGCCTACATATTCTTTACAGCGAATTACGCGACAGATCGCGAGACCGGTGCCGGGTAAGCGCCGGCCTCGTCGTTCATTCGAGATCGCGCACGCTGTCGATCGCCTGCTCGAGCCGCTCGACGGCCATCACCTTCAGCCCCTCGATCGCCTGCTTCGGTGCATTCGCCTTCGGAATCAGCGCGATCGTGAAACCGAGCTTCGCCGCCTCGCGCAGCCGTTCCTGCCCGCGCGGGGACGGCCGGATCTCGCCCGCCAGCCCCACTTCGCCGAACACGATCAGCCCCTTCGGCAGCGCCTTGTTGCGCATCGACGAGTGGATCGCGAGCAGCACCGCGAGATCGGCCGCCGGCTCCGTGATCTTCACGCCGCCGACCGCGTTCAGGAACACGTCCTGGTCGAAGCAGGCGATGCCCGCGTGCCGGTGCAGCACCGCCAGCAGCATCGCGAGCCGGTTCTGTTCGAGGCCGACCGCGAGCCGGCGCGGGTTCGGCACATGGGCCGTGTCGACCAGCGCCTGGACCTCGACCAGCAGCGGGCGCGTGCCCTCCTGCGTGACGAGCACGCACGAGCCCGGCACGACCTGCTCGTGCTGCGACAGGAACAGCGCCGACGGATTCGCGACGCCGCGCAGCCCGCGCTCGGTCATCGCGAACACGCCGAGTTCGTTGACCGCGCCGAAGCGGTTCTTGAACGCCCGCACGAGCCGGAACGACGAATGCGTGTCGCCTTCGAAGTACAGCACCGTGTCGACGATGTGCTCGAGCACGCGCGGACCGGCAAGGTTGCCCTCCTTCGTCACGTGCCCGACCATGATGATCGCGGTGCCCGACTGCTTCGCGATGCGCGTGAGCTGCGCCGCGCACTCACGCACCTGCGCGACCGAGCCGGGCGCCGACGTGAGTGCGTCCGAATAGACGGTCTGGATCGAGTCGATGACGGCCACGTCGGGCCGCTCCGCGTCGATCGCGGCCTGGATCTTCTCGAGCTGGATCTCGGCGAGCAGCTTCAGTTCGGCCGCCGGCGCGCCACCGTCGAGCAGCGCGAGCCGTTGCGCGCGCAACGCGATCTGCGCGGCCGATTCCTCGCCGCTGATATAGAGCGCGCGCCGCTCGCTCGCGATGTCGGCAAGCGACTGCAGCAGCAGCGTCGACTTGCCGATGCCCGGGTCGCCGCCGATCAGCACGACCCCGCCCGGCACGAGCCCGCCGCCGAGCACGCGGTCGAATTCGCCGATGCCGGTCGAGAAGCGCGGCACGTCGGCCGCCTCGATGTCGGCAAGACGCTGCACCGGCGCGCGTTTCGCAAGCGACTGGAAGCGATGCGCGGCAGGCGACTCGGCGACCGACTCGACGAGCGTGTTCCAGGCCTGGCAGGACGGGCACTGCCCCTGCCACTTCGGGGTCTGTCCGCCGCATTCGCTGCAGACGTATACGGTTTTCTGTTTGGCCACGCGCACTACCCTTATTCCGCGCGCACCGGCACGCGGGCCGCGACCGCGCACATCAGCTCGTAGCCGATCGTCCCGCAATGACGCGCGACGTCGTCGATCGACAGCGCGTTGCCCCACAGCTCGACGCGCGCGCCGACGCCGGCCTGCGGGCACGGCGTCAGGTCGACGGTGATCATGTCCATCGACACGCGGCCGACGATCCGCGTGCGGATGCCGTCGACGATCACCGGCGTGCCTTCGGGCGCGACGCGCGGATAGCCGTCCGCGTAGCCGCACGCGACGACGCCGATCCGCATCGGCGCCTGCGTGGAGAAGGTCGAGCCGTAGCCGATCGCCTGCCCCTTGCCGATCGTCTGCACCGCGATCAGCTCGGACGCGAGCGTCATCGCGGGCTTCAGGCCGGTGTCCGCGATATCGGACGACAGCCCGGACGGCGACGCGCCATACAGCACGATGCCCGGCCGCACCCAGTCGAAGTGCGTGTCCGGATGCCACAGCACGGCCGCCGAGTTCGCGAGGCTGCGTGCGCCGGCGATGCTCGCCGCGCCGCGCTCGAAGGTCGCAAGCTGCTCGGCGACGCCGCGCTCGTTGTCGGCATCCGAAAAATGGGTCATCAACGTGATCTGGCCGATGCCGGGGCACGCGCGGGCCCGCTCCCACGCAGCGCGGTATTTTTCCGGCGCATAGCCGAGCCGGTTCATCCCGCTGTTCATCTTCAGCTGCACGTTGACGGGCTTCGACAGCCGGGCCGTTTCCAGCATCCGCATCTGCTCGTCGTTGTGGACGGTCGTCGTCAGGCTGTAGCGATCGATCACGTCGATGTCGGTCGAGCGGAAGAACCCTTCGAGCAGCAGGATCGGGCCGGCCCAGCCGAGCTCGCGCAGCTTGACGGCCTCGTCGAGGTCGAGCAGCCCGAAGCCGTCGGTGCCGCGCAGGCCGGGAAACGCGCGCGCGAGACCGTGGCCGTACGCGTTGGCCTTGACGACCGCCCAGACCTTGGACGGGCCGGCATGGCGGCGGACGACGGAGAGATTGTTCGCGAGAGCGGCGGTGTGGATGGTGGCGGAGATCGGGCGCGGCATGGGAAATTTACGTAAAGACGCTTGCGAATCATCAGCTTACCGCGCCTTTTGAGCACCGAAGCCGACAATTTGCGGAACGATCGGGGAATCTTGCTAGTCCGAATTGCCGTATTTTCGTGTTATAAAGCCGTGCGCACAACCCATTTCGAACGGAATAAGCCGATCGCATACCAGGCGGCCTACGCGGCCAAGCCGCAGCGACGAAAGCATCGCATCAGATGAAAAAAGGTTTTTACACCATCATGGCCGCGCAGTTTTTCTCGTCGCTGGCCGACAGTGCGCTCCTCATCGCCGCCATTGCCCTGCTGAAGGATCTCCACGCACCGAACTGGATGATCCCGCTCCTCAAGCTGTTCTTCGTGCTGTCCTATGTCGTGCTCGCCGCGTTCGTCGGCGCCTTCGCGGATTCGCGCCCGAAGGGCCGCGTGATGTTCATCACCAACTCGATCAAGGTGGCCGGCTGCCTGATCATGCTGTTCGGCGCGCACCCGCTGATCGCCTACGGGATCGTCGGCTTCGGCGCGGCTGCCTACTCGCCCGCGAAGTACGGCATTCTGACCGAGCTGCTGCCGGCCGATCGCCTGGTCGCCGCGAACGGCTGGATCGAAGGCACGACCGTCAGCTCGATCATCCTCGGCACCGTGCTCGGCGGCGCGCTGATCAGCCCGCACATCGCGTCGCACGTGATCGCGCACACGCCCGCATGGATCAATACGCCGGCTGAAGCCGCGATCGCGGTGATCCTGTCGATCTACGTGATCGCCGCGCTGTTCAACCTGCGCATCCCCGATACCGGCGCCCGCTACCCGAAGCAGGAACGCGGCCCGGTCAAGCTCGTCACCGACTTCGCCGACTGCTTCATGGTGCTCTGGCGCGACCGGCTCGGCCAGATCTCGCTCGCGGTCACGACGCTGTTCTGGGGCGCGGGCGCGACGCTGCAGTTCATCGTGCTGAAATGGGCCGAGGTATCGCTCGGCATGTCGCTGTCGGAAGGCGCGCTGCTGCAGGCCGTGGTCGCGGTCGGCGTCGCGGGCGGCGCGGTCGCGGCGGCGGCCCAGATCCCGCTGAAGAAGTCGCTGACCGTGCTGCCCGTCGGCATCATGATGGGTATCGCGGTGATGCTGATGGCGTTCTACACGCGCGACCTGTTCCCGCCGCACTGGGCCGTGCACTTCGGCCACATGCGCGTGCCGGTGTACCTGATCGTCGCGTACATCTTCCTGATGTGCGTCGGCGCGCTGTCGGGCTACTTCGTGGTGCCCATGAACGCGCTGCTGCAGCATCGCGGCCACGTGCTGCTGTCGGCCGGCCACTCGATCGCGGTGCAGAACTTCAACGAGAACCTGTCGGTGCTCGTGATGCTGTGCCTGTATGCGGTGCTGGTGTGGCTCGACGTGCCGGTCGGCGTCGTGATCGTGCTGTTCGGCACCTTCGTGTGCCTGACGATGTGGCTCGTGATGCGCCGCCACCAGGCGAACCAGCGTCAGTTCGACGCGGTCGCGCTGATCGGCGAGTCGAAGCACTGACGCTACACTTCCCGTTCCCGTCCGTCGGCGCCGCTCCCCGAAGCGGCGCCCTGCCATCATGACGCACCCGATACCCAACGTCCTGACGATCGCCGGCTCCGACTCCGGCGGCGGCGCAGGCATCCAGGCCGACCTGAAGACGTTCTCCGCACTCGGCGCCTACGGCGCGAGCGTGATCACCGCGCTGACCGCGCAGAATACGCGCGGCGTGACCGGCGTGCATGCGCCCGAACCCGCGTTCGTGACCGCGCAGCTCGACGCGGTGTTCGACGACATCCGCATCGACGCGGTCAAGATCGGCATGCTCGCGAACGCCTCGATCGTGCACGCGGTCGCCGACGCGCTGCGGCGTTACGCGCCCCGCTTCGTCGTGCTCGACACGGTGATGATCTCGAAAAGCGCGCACGCGCTGCTCGCGCCGGACGCGGTCGACGCGCTGCGCGACGCGCTGCTGCCGCTCGCGACGGTCGTCACGCCGAACCTGCCCGAAGCGGCCGCGCTGCTCGGCGACACGCCCGCGACGACGGAGAACGAGATGGTCCGGCAAGGCCGCGCGCTGCTGCAAACGGGCGCGCGTGCCGTGCTGATGAAAGGCGGCCATCTGCCCGACGCGGCCGCGAGCCCCGACTGGCTCGTGGAAGCGGCGCACACCGTGCGCCTCGACGGTCCGCGCGTGCCCGTCAGCAATACGCACGGCACCGGCTGCACGCTGTCGTCGGCGATCGCCGCGCTGCTGCCGCAGCACCCCGATCTCGAAAGCGCGGTGCGCGCCGCGAAAACCTACCTGACCGGCGCGATTGCCGCGAGCGGGCGCCTCGACGTCGGCCACGGCGTCGGCCCTGTCCATCATTTCCATCGCTGGTGGTAAACGCGGCAGGCGGCCGCGGCTGACGCAAGCTCAGGCGAGCTGCGCCGCGAACGCCTGTGCCCGCGCGGGCCAGTCGTCCGGGACGACGAAGCCGCGCGCCGTCTCGCGCCACGTCCCGTCGTCGCACGGTTCATAGACGCCGATCAGCGCGGGCGGCTGGCGCGCGCCCAGTACCGGCGGCAACGCGCGCGCGGCCGACAGCGGTTCGGGAAGCGCATCGGCATGCGCGGCGATCCGCCGCGGCGCAAGCCACGCGAGCCGCTGCAGCACGCTCCACGCCGCGCCGGCCGGTTGCGCCGCTGCCCAGTCCGGCCACTGCGCATGCGTGAGCCAGAAACCGCGCGGATGATCGGGCGCGATTTCGGCGGACACCGGCGGCCATGTCGCGCCGTGCGGATAGAACAGCCAGCCCTTCACGAACATCTGCGCAGCGGACAGCGCGCCGTAGCCGAGCAGCGTGAAGCCGTTGCGGCTGCTCAGCCGCAGCTGATGGTCGATGAGCCGGCTGCGCTTGCGATCGAGCCGGTCGACGAGATTCGGCCCGACGAAATCGGCCAGCGCCGCGCCCGCATGCACCGGCGCGCACAGATAGCACTTCACCGCCAGTTCCCAATGCAGGCGCCGTCCGTCTGGCGCATCGACGAGAAAGTCGACTTCGCCGAGCGTCTGGCCGTTGCTGCGCAGCGGCAGGTTCGCCGCGACAAGCCGCAGCGACGGGCCATGCGTCAGGAAATATTCGAGCAGGCATTCGGCATAGCGGCCGAGGCGCACCGGCCGCAGCCCGTCGAGCGCGCGGTGCAGCGGCGCCGGTGCGGCGTCGAGCGCTGCCAGCCACGCTTCGACGGCGGCCCGTTCGGCGGCGTCCGACCACGGCTGCGCGAGCGGCGCTCCCGGCGCCGCGGCGAGCAGGCTCGGGCTCGCGAGGAGCCACGCCAGATCGCGGACTGCGGCGTCGCGCAGCGTGTCGACGAACGCGAACGCCGCGCGGGCCGTCATTGCCCCGCCGGCTGTTGCGCGTCGGCGCCCGCCGCCGCGCCGAACGTGTCGCGCGCGAGGCACAGGTCGGCCCACGCCTTCGACTTGTCCTGCAGGCTGCGCAGCAGGTAGGCGGGATGGTAGGTGACGATCACCGGCACGCCTTCGTACGCATGCACGCGGCCGCGCAGCGACGCGATGCTCGCGTCCGTCTTCAGCAGCGTCTGCGCGGCGAAGCGGCCGAGCGCGACGATCAGCTTCGGCTTCACGAGCGCGACCTGGCGCTGCAGGTACGGCTCGCAGCGCGCGACCTCGTCCGGCTCCGGATTGCGGTTGCCGGGCGGCCGGCACTTGATCACGTTCGCGATATAGACGTTGCGGCCACGCTCGAGCGACAGCGAGCGCAGCATGTTGTCGAGCAGCTTGCCGGCCTGGCCGACGAACGGCTCGCCCTGCTTGTCCTCGTTCTCGCCCGGCGCTTCGCCGACCAGCATCCAGTCCGCCTCGCGATCGCCGACGCCGAACACGGTGTTGGTCCGCTTCTCGCACAGACGGCAGCGCGTACAGTCCGCGACGCGCGCGGCGAGCGCATCCCAGTCGAGCATCGCGACCGGCGTTTGCGCGGCGCGCGATTCGGCCGGCGCAACCGGGTCGCCCGGCGGCGCGGCGTCGAACCACGCGAAATCGTCTTCGGCGGCGGGCGGTGCGTCGAGAGCCGGCGGCATCGGCTCCGTGGATGCGGCGGGCTGGCGCTGCGCCGACGCGCGCGCGTCGGCAAGTTCGCGATGGGCTGCCGCGTCGGCTGCATCGCGTCGCATGGCGTCGGATGCCGGCGCGGCGGCCTGCGGCGGCGCATCGGCCGGCACGCGGGCGGAGACCGCGCCCCGGGGTGCATCAGCCGGCGTCGCGCCAGCGTCGCGGTCCGGCGCGCGATCCGATTGCGCGGCTGCCGGTCGCGGCTGTCGGGCGGTCGTTGCGGCCGCAACGGCAGCCCCGCCGTCGGCGACGACATCGGCCTGCAGCGCCGCGGTCGCGCTCACCGCGCCTGCGTCGGCCACCCCGGTTTCGCCATCCGCACGCTGCCCGCGCCGCACCCAGATCTGCGCAAGACCCATTTCCTCGAGCGCCGCTTCAGTCCACGCCATGCGCGCCCCCTTCATCCTTGTTCAGCGTCAGACGCATCACGATCGCGTCCTCGCGGCTGCGATGCCGCGCCGGGTAATAGTTCTTGCGCCGCCCGATCGTCACGAAGCCGAAGCGCTCGTACAGCTGGATCGCACGCGGATTGGACGGCCGCACCTCGAGCAGCACGCCGTCGAGCCGTTCCGCGCGCGAAATGCGCACCGCCTCGCGCAACAGCGCGAGGCCCGCGCCCGAGCGCTGCACGGCCGGCGCGACGCACAGGTTCAGCAGATGCATCTCGTCGATCACCGGCATCAGCACGCAATAGCCGACGAGCGCGCCCGTCACGTGCCGCAGGCACACGCCGAAATAGCCGTTGCGCAGCGAATCCTCGAAATTGCCGCGGCTCCACGGGAATTCGTAGGCGGCCTGCTCGATCGCGACGACTTCATCGAGATCGGCATCCGTCATCGGCGACAGATAGCGGTCGCTCAGCAGCACGCCGGTCATGACTGCGCCCCGCCCGTCTGCGCGGCGCGCGCCGCGATGCGCTCGGCCGTCGTCTGCGCGACCTTGTCGCGCACGTATTCGGGCGCGGCCTGGTCGGCCGGCACCGCGCGCCCGGCGCGGAACGCGCGCAGCGCGGCATGCGCGACCGCCAGCGCGTGCGGCAGCGCCTCGCCGTCGATCGCCGCCGCGCGCGCGGTGGCCGGCAACTGCGCGCCGAACGCGGCCGCCGCATTGCCGGCGAGCGTGAACGGCGCTTCGGGCACGCCGACGGCGTCCGGCGCGTCGAGCGCGGCCGGATGCAGCGTGCGCCAGTCGCCGGCCGCGTCGTCCCACGCGAAATCGGCCCAGTAGGCTTCGTCCATCCGCGCGTCGAGCGCGGCGAGCACGCGCGTCGTGCCGGGCGTGCGCAGCCGCGCATGCTCGGCGCACGCGAGCAGCGTGCCGATCGGCACGACCGGCAGGCCGCGCCCGAACGCGAGACCCTGCGCGATGCCGGTCGCGGTGCGCAGGCCCGTGAACGAACCCGGCCCCGCGCCGAACGCGATCGCGTCGCAGTCGGCGAGCGTCAGCCCGGATTCGGCGAAGAGTTCCTGGATCGCCGGCAGCACGCGCGTGCTCGACACGGCGCCCGTCAGTTCGTGGCGGACCCAGGCTTGCGGGGTGGAAACGGCGGCATCGGCCGAAGCCGAGCGCAGCAGCGCGACCGAGCAGTATTCGGTCGACGTATCGATGGCGAGGAGCACTGTTTGCGTCATGGCCGACATTGTAATGCGGCGCCCCGCTCCCACGGGCGTTCGGGCCCGATCTTCGGATGCATACGCGGCGGCCGGCGGTTTGGAAGGATCGCTCGACCCCGCGCGGCGGTCCGCTTGTTAAGATCGCCCGACTCGAAACCCTTACGGAGACTCTCGATGAGCGACCTCACCGCCCGCTTCGACCAGGCCCAGATCGACGTCAAGCAACTGACGGAACGGCCGGGCAACCTGACGCTGCTGCGCCTGTACGCGCTGTTCAAGCAGGCCACCGACGGCGATGCGCACGGCGACAAGCCGGGCTTCACCGACATCGTCGGCAAATACAAGTACGACGCCTGGGATGCGCTGAAAGGCACGTCGCAGGATGACGCGAAGCAGCAATACATCGAACTCGTCGAATCGCTGAAGAACGGCACCGCTTCCTGACCGGTTCGCGTCCCGACGCAATCGGCAATCAAATCAGTGGCGCGGCGCAGCAAAAATCCTTATAATGCTGGCTGCGTCGCTTCCGCGCACGGCCCGAAGGCCGTTCCGGCCTGACGCTTCGTAGCGTTAAGCTCCAATCCGGTTTAGAACCTGTCCCCTCCTGCTTCGACCCTCGCGGTCGTCACTCACAGGCTGGCGGCCTCGCTCCTGGCGCGCCGCACCCAAAACAGCTTCTAATGCCTCATCCGCCATCTGTTTGGCGGATTGCACCCGTTTCCCGATTTGCTCGTTGAATCCGACGACTTGGGTATGCGCGATTGGCGCCGACGTTTCACCCATCTGTGTTTCAAGGATTGTTATGACTTCGAGCATCAACTCCAGCCCGCTCAACGCGATCGCCGACCAGGCGCTCGGTCTCGATGCCGCCGCCGCACCGGCCGCGCTCGAACCGGCGTCGGACGAGCCGAGCTTCGCGTCGCTCGGGCTGTCGCCGGAGATCGTCTCCGCGCTGCAGGCCGCCGGCTATGTGAAGCCGACGCCGGTCCAGCAGCGCGCCATTCCGGCCGGCATCGCCGGCCGCGACCTGCTGGTGTCGAGCCCGACCGGTTCGGGCAAGACCGCCGCATTCATGCTGCCCGCGATCGAACGCTTCGCGCAGCTCCAGAAGGCGCAGGCGCAACAGCCGCGCGCGCCGCGCGAACCGAACCAGGGCGATCGCCGCGGCCGCCGCCCGCAACCGGTCGCACGCCCGGGCCTGCTCGTGCTGACGCCGACCCGCGAACTCGCGATGCAGGTCACGACGGCCGCATCGACGTACGGCAAGCACCTGAAGCGCCTGCGCACCGTCAGCATCCTCGGCGGCGTCGCGTACGGCCAGCAGCTGATGCTGCTCGCGAAGAACCCGGAAATCCTGGTCGCGACGCCGGGCCGCCTGCTCGACCATCTCGAGCGCGGCCGCATCGACCTGTCCGAGCTGAAGATGCTGGTGCTCGACGAAGCCGACCGCATGCTCGACATGGGCTTCATCGAAGACATCGAAACGATCGTCGACGCGACGCCCGAGTCGCGTCAGACGATGCTGTTCTCGGCCACGCTCGACGGCAAGATCGGCTCGCTGACGAGCCGCCTGCTGAAGGATCCGGAACGCATCGAGATCCAGCAGCGCCTCGAGTCGCGCGCGAACATCGCGCAGACCGTGCATTACGTCGACGACCGCGACCACAAGGACCGCCTGCTCGATCACCTGCTGCGCGACAACGCGCTCGACCAGGCGATCATCTTCACGGCGACCAAGATCGACGCGGACCAGCTCGCCGGCCGTCTCGCCGACGCAGGCTTCCAGTCGGCCGCGCTGCACGGCGACCTGCCGCAGGGCGCGCGCAACCGCACGATCCGTGCGCTGCGCGAGCGCCGCGTGCGCGTGCTGGTCGCGACCGACGTCGCGGCGCGCGGGATCGACATCCCGGGCATCACGCACGTGTTCAACTACGACCTGCCGAAGTTCGCGGAAGACTACGTGCACCGCATCGGCCGTACCGGTCGCGCGGGCCGTTCGGGCATCGCGGTGAGCCTCGTGCACCACGCCGAGCAAGGCGCGCTCAAGCGCATCGAGCGCTTCGTGCGTGCGCCGCTGCCGGTCAACGTGATCGAAGGCTTCGAGCCGCGCAAGGCGCCCCCGCGCAACGATCGCGGCAACGGCCGCGGCCGTCCGGGCGGCGGCAACGGCGGCCGGCGTTTCGGCGGCAAGCCGGGCGGCGGTCATGGCGGCAGCGGTCGCAGCTACGGCAGCGGCAACGGCGGCGGCTGGAGCGGCAAGCCGGGCGGCAGCCGCGACGGTGGCCGTCGCGACGGCCAGCGCAGCAGCGGTCCGCGCCGCAGCAACTCCGCATCCTGATCGCGCACGGGCGGTGCCTGCACCGCCCCGCTGATCCATCGACCGGCGCATCCGCGCCGGTTTTTTTTGTCCCGCGCACCGTTTCACGATACGGAAAATTCTTTTGTGTCGTAAAAAATCATGCTGCGCGGCACAACGCGACCGATTGCAGGATAGGAAAAATCGTTTCCCATTGCGAAACAACAATTTCAAGATACTGATTCATAACGAATAAAAATTTCCCTGCCTCTCCGCAAAGCCTCTGTTTCGCGCGCATCGATTTGCCTAGACTCTTATACAAGACTTCGCGAAACGGCACGCAGATCCTCCCCCGTTTCGAGAACGGCATCGTCATCGTCCGATTCATCTCGTCAGGCAAATACGTCAAGGAGTGCATCATGTCCCGTCAGCAACAGGCACTGGAACTGCAGAAGCAATGGGAAACCGATTCGCGCTGGAAGGGCATCAAGCGCGGCTACACGGCCGAGGACGTCGTGCGCCTGCGCGGCTCGATCGCGGTCGAGCACACGCTGGCCAAGCGCGGCGCGGAAAAGCTGTGGACGCTGATCAACACCGAGCCGTTCGTCAACGCGCTCGGCGCACTGACCGGCAACCAGGCGATGCAGCAGGTGAAGGCCGGCCTCAAGGCGATCTATCTGTCCGGCTGGCAGGTGGCCGGCGACGCGAACGTCGCGGGCGAAATGTACCCGGACCAGTCGCTGTACCCGGCGAACTCGGTGCCGCTCGTCGTGAAGCGCATCAACAACACGCTGACGCGCGCCGACCAGATCCAGTGGTCGGAAGGCAAGAACCCGGGCGACGAAGGCTACGTCGACTTCTTCGCGCCGATCGTCGCCGATGCGGAAGCCGGCTTCGGCGGCGTGCTGAACGCGTTCGAGCTGATGAAGGCGATGATCGAGGCCGGCGCATCGGGCGTTCACTTCGAGGACCAGCTCGCCTCGGTGAAGAAGTGCGGCCATATGGGCGGCAAGGTGCTCGTGCCGACGCGTGAAGCCGTCGCGAAGCTGTCGGCCGCGCGGCTCGCGGCCGACGTGATGGGCACGCCGACCGTGCTCGTCGCGCGGACCGACGCGGAAGCGGCCGACCTGATCACGTCCGACATCGACGACAACGACAAGCCGTTCCTGACCGGCGAGCGCACGGTCGAAGGCTTCTTCCGCACGAAGCCGGGCCTCCAGCAGGCGATCTCGCGCGGCCTCGCGTACGCGCCGTACGCCGACCTGGTCTGGTGCGAAACGGGCAAGCCCGATCTCGAATACGCGAAGAAGTTCGCGGAAGCGATCCACAAGCAGTTCCCGGGCAAGCTGCTGTCGTACAACTGCTCGCCGTCGTTCAACTGGAAGAAGAACCTCGACGACGCGACCATCGCGAAATTCCAGAAGGAACTCGGCGCGATGGGCTACAAGTTCCAGTTCATCACGCTGGCCGGCTTCCACGCGCTGAACTACTCGATGTTCAACCTTGCGCACGGCTATGCCCGCACGCAGATGAGCGCGTTCGTCGAACTGCAGCAAGCCGAGTTCGCGGCGGCCGACAAGGGCTTCACGGCCGTCAAGCACCAGCGTGAAGTCGGCACCGGCTACTTCGACGCGGTCACGCAGACGGTCGAGCGCGAAGCATCGACGACCGCACTGCACGGCTCGACCGAGGACGAACAGTTCTTCGACGGCAAGAAAGTCGCGTAACGCGCAGCGGGCGTCACGCCGGCGCCCGCCACAGAACAGGAATCAGGGAGGAGACGGCAGGCGCGCGCTCGCGCGCGACCGGCCGCACGGCCTGCGGGCCGCCATGACAGCGACGCGCGCCGGCCTGGTCCGGCGCGCTTTGTTTCGACACCGGTCGCAGCCGCCTGCGCGGGACGACCGCCGCCGCATTACCGATAGACGATCACCGGAATTTTCGTATGGGTCAGCACGCGCTGCGTTTCGCTGCCGATCAACAGGCTGCCGAGCCCGCGGCGGCCGTGCGACGCCATGAAGATCACGTCGCAGCCGCCGCGCTCGGCCGCCTCGATGATGCCGAGGTACGGCGACGGATGCACGCTCGTCCAGGTGTCGCAGGCGACGCCGACCGCCTTCGCGGCCGATTCGACCTCGTCGAGATGCGCGCGCGCCTCGCGCTCGCTGCGTGCGCGGAAATCGGCCGGCGGCTCGATGATCACTTCGGAAAACGGCGAGTACGGATACTGCGGCAGGCACGCATAGGCCGTCACGCGTGCGCCGACCGCGCGCGCCAGGTCGATCGCGCCGTCGATCGCCTTGCGGGACAGTTCGGAACCGTCGGTTGGAACGAGGATGTGCCGGAACATCGCGCCCTCCTTCGTCAGTCGCACGCCGCGCGGCGCGGTGCCGGATCCGTTGGCCGCGCCCCGTCGGACATGCCTGTTTCGATTGTAGTGTGCGAAACGCCGCGACCGGCGCCGGCAGCGGGTTCGCCCTCATATCGAAAACGCGCGGGCCGGCCCGCCGTCACGCTGTTCGCCCGCCTATTCGCCCCAGTACCCGGGCCGCTCGTACGTGTGCTTCAGGTAATCGAGAAAGAGCCGCACGCGCAGCGGCAGGTGCCGGCGCTGCGGGAACACCGCGTGGATGCCGATCGGCGGCGCGGCGAACGCATCGAGCACGCTGACGAGACGCCCGGCCGCGATATCCTCGCCGACCTCCCACCACGAGCGCCACGCCAGCCCGTGTCCGGCCAGGCACCACTCGTGCAGCACCGCGCCGTCCGAGCATTCCATCGTGCCGCTCACGCGGATCGACACGACCTTGTCCTCCTCCTGGAACGCCCAGCCGCGCTGCTGGTTCGCGTTCGCGGCGAGCGCGAGGCAGTTGTGCCGCGCGAGTTCCGCGAGCGTGGTCGGCGTGCCGCGCCGCGCCAGATACGCGGGCGACGCGACGCACACGCGGCGGTTCTCGCCGAGCTTCAGCGACACGAGCGACGAATCGGGCAGCTCGCCGAGCCGCACCGCGCAATCGAAGCCTTCGTTGACGAGGTCGACCATCCGGTCGGACAGGTCGAGCGTGACCGACACGTCCGGATGCGCGCCGCTGAATTCGGGCACGAGCGGCGCGACGTGCCGGCGGCCGAAGCCGGCCGGCGCGGAAATGCGCAGGTGGCCGCTCGCCTTGACGCCGCCGGCGGACACGCTCGATTCCGCGTTCTGCATGTCGTTGATGATCCGCTGGCAGTCCTCGAGGAAGGCCGAGCCCTCGAAGGTCAGCGTGAGCTTGCGCGTCGTGCGCACCAGCAGCTTGACGCCGAGCCGCTCCTCGAGCGCGTCGAGGCGGCGGCCGATGATCGCCGGCGCGACACCCTCCGCGTGTGCGGCCGCCGACAGGCTGCCTTTCGCCGCGACCGCGGCGAACGTTTCGATCTGTTTGAACCGGTCCATGACTCGAAAAGACGGCGCACCGTCCTTCACATTGACTGAAGCCGCTCAAGATTAGGTATATGAAAGTAAAAGATCAAGTGATGATTAGCGTCTTTTTTGATACCAGCGATCACGAATAGAATCGACCCGACCTCTGAAACTGGAGCGCAAGGCTATGTCGGCCACAACGACACTCTCCTCTCCCGACGCCATTCTGTTCGACGCATTCGGCACGTTGTTCGACGTGCATGCGGTCGTGGCTGCGGCCGAGCAGATGTTTCCCGGCCGCGGGGAACGGTTGTCGCAGCTGTGGCGACGCAAGCAAATCGAATATTCGCAGTTGCGCACGCTGGCCGATCCGGCCGGCGCGCGCTATCGCCCGTTCCGCGACATCACGCTCGACGCGCTGCGGTTCGCCGCGCGCTCGCTCGGGCTCGCGCTGAACAGCGCGGCCGAGAAGCGGCTGATGGACGAATACGCGTGCCTGTCCACCTATCCCGACACGGTGCCCGCGCTGCGCAAGCTGCGTGCGCTCGAACCGCGCCCGCCGCTTGCGATCCTGTCGAACGGCAATCCGCAGATGCTCGACATCGCGATCAAGAGCGCCGGCATGACCGGCCTGTTCGATCGCGTGCTGTCGGCCGACGCCGTGCGCGCGTACAAGCCGAGCCCGGCCGTGTACGCGCTCGGCACCGCCGCGTTCGGCGCGCACCCGCGCGACATCGTGTTCGTGTCGTCGAACGCGTGGGACGTGGCCGGCGCCGCATGGTTCGGCTACACGACGTTCTGGCTCAACCGCACGGGTGCGCCCGCCGAGGAACTCGGCATGCCGCCCGACGGCAGCGGCGCCGGCATGGCCGATCTGCTCGCATTCCTCGCCACTCCGGCTCCGTCCGGCAAGCCCGCCAACCGCACGCGCCCCGGCCCGGGCGCATGAGGTTCGCGGCGCTGCCGCCTTCCCCCTTCACCGAAACCGCAACTGACCGACCAAGGAGATGAGACTCATGAGCACCCCGATCACGCTGCCGCAAGGCATGGCGATCACCGGCGAAATCAAGCCGGGTTACGAAGCGATCCTGACGCCCGACGCACTCGAACTCGTCGCGGCGCTGCACCGCACGTTCGAACCGCGCCGCCAGGCGCTGCTGCAGGCGCGCGTCGAGCGCACCAAGCGCCTCGACGCGGGCGAGCGCCCCGATTTCCTCGCCGACACGAAGGCGATCCGCGAAGGCGACTGGAAGGTCGCGCCGCTGCCGGCCGACCTGCAGTGCCGCCGCGTCGAGATCACCGGCCCCGTCGAGCGCAAGATGATCATCAACGCGCTGAACTCGGGCGCCGATTCGTACATGACGGACTTCGAGGATTCGAACGCGCCGAGCTGGACGAACCAGATCGACGGCCAGATCAACCTGAAGGACGCGGTGCGCCGCACGATCTCGCTCGAGCAGAACGGCAAGTCGTACAAGCTGAACGACAAGGTCGCGACGTTGATCGTGCGTCCGCGCGGCTGGCACCTCGACGAGAAGCACGTGACGGTCGACGGCCAGCGCGTGTCCGGCGGCATCTTCGATTTCGCGCTGTTCCTGTTCCATAACGCGAAGGAGTTGATCGCGCGCGGCTCGGGCCCGTACTTCTACCTGCCGAAGATGGAAAGCCATCTCGAGGCGCGCCTGTGGAACGACATCTTCGTCGCCGCGCAGGAAGCGGTCGGCATTCCGCGCGGCACGATCCGCGCGACCGTGCTGATCGAGACGATCCTCGCCGCCTTCGAGATGGACGAGATCCTGTACGAGCTGCGCGAGCACAGCTCGGGCCTGAACGCCGGCCGCTGGGACTACATCTTCTCGGCGATCAAGAAGTTCAAGAACGACCGCGACTTCTGCCTCGCGGACCGTTCGAAGATCACGATGACGGTGCCGTTCATGCGCGCGTACGCGCTGCTGCTGCTGAAGACCTGCCACAAGCGCAACGCGCCGGCGATCGGCGGGATGAGCGCGCTGATCCCGATCAAGAACGATCCGGAAGCAAACGACAAGGCAATGGGCGGCGTGCGCTCGGACAAGCAGCGCGACGCGACCGACGGCTACGACGGCGGCTGGGTCGCGCACCCGGGCCTCGTGCCGATCGCGATGGAGGAATTCGTCAAGGTGCTCGGCGACAAGCCGAACCAGATCGACAAGCAGCGCGACGACGTGCAGGTCGAGGGCAAGAACCTGCTCGACTTCCAGCCCGAGGCGCCGATCACCGAAGCGGGCCTGCGCAACAACATCAACGTCGGGATCCACTACCTCGGTGCGTGGCTCGACGGCAACGGCTGCGTGCCGATCCACAACCTGATGGAAGACGCGGCCACGGCCGAAATCTCGCGCTCGCAGGTGTGGCAGTGGATCCGCTCGCCGAAGGGCGTGCTCGACGACGGCCGCAAGGTCACCGCGGAACTCGTGCGCGACTATATCAAGGTCGAGCTCGACAACGTGAAGCGTTCGGTCGGCGGCAACACGCAACCGTACGAGCGCGCCGCGGCGATCTTCGAACAGATGTCGACGTCGGAAGGTTTCACCGAATTCCTGACCTTGCCGCTGTACGAGGAAATCTGACGACGCGCGGGCAGGCCGGATCTTCGGTCGGCCTGCCCGTGTTTCGTCCGCTCGCGATCGTGTGACGCGACAGCAAAAAAGCGCCCGTCGGGCGCTTTTCTTTCATGAGCGAGCGTTCGTGCCGACCGGCCGGACCGGCCGCGCCGGCGCTCAGGCCGCTTCCCGTTCGCGACGGTGCTGGACCCAGTCGCCCGATGCGATGCGCGGACGGTCGGCCGTCGCGTGCGCAGCGATCGGATAGTACAGGCACGCGTACTGCCGCCCACCGAGCTCGACGGTCACCGCCTCCTGGCGGAACAGCGTGTCGACGCCCGGATACACGCGCTCGATCTCGTCGAGCACCGCGACGAGCCGCTCGTCGATCTCGTAGACGTCGCCCCACACGAGCGACGGGCCGGACACGCCGGCGGTCATCCCCGGATACGTGCCGAAATCGTACAGTTCGCCCGGCAGCGCGGCCGCCCCGAGCAGCTTCGGCGCGGCGATGCCGTGCCGCGCGGCCGCGGCGCCGATGTCGTTGGCCTCCCCCGCCCTCAACGTGCCGTAGACGAATACATGGCGCATCTGCTTCTCCTTCTTCGATTCGTGCGTTGCCGTGTCAGGTCAGCGCCGTCGCGCTGACGAGCACGCCGTCCTCGTCGGCGTAGATCCACTCGCCCGGCGCGATCCGCGTGCCGAGCACCGTGACGGGCACGTCCCGTTCGCCGGCACCGCGCTTGTCGCTCTTGCGCGGATGCGTCGCGAGCGCGAGCACGCCGACCTTGCATGCGCGCAATTCGGCCGAATCGCGCACGCATCCATAGACCACGATGCCGGCCCAATGGTTCTTCTCGGCCAGTGCGCCGAGGTTGCCGCCGACGAGTGCACAGCGCAGGCTGCCGCCGCCGTCGACCACCAGCACGCGCCCGCCGCCGTCCTGCTCGAGCGCCGCGCGCACGAGCGTGTTGTCCTCGAACAGCTTCAGCGTCGCCGCCGGGCCGGCGAAGCGCGCGGCACCGCCATACGCTCGCAATGCGGGTTCGAGCACGCGCAGCGTGCCGGCGGCGAGCAGGTCTTCGTGCGCGTCGCACAGATCGGTCGTGGCCAGTGTCATGTCGTCTCCTGTCGATCGGGGGCGGGCATTCGCGTTCGCGTCGATCCGCGGCCGGCCGTCAATACCGGCAAACCCCGGCGCCCGAATGCGCGCAGCCCCATACAAAGTTCATTTGGACGCTGCATTATCGACCGAAAAACCGCCGCATGCGCTTGCACGGCCCCTTCTACAATAACGGCATCGCCGCCGCGCCGAATCGCCCATGAATCCGCCCGTCACGGTCGACGCATCGACTCCGTTCGACGTCATCGACATCCCGCCCGAATTCGCGCCCACCCGCGTCCATCCGATGCGCGTGCGCGCACGCCAGGTCGACGCCGGCCGGCGCATCCCGCTGCACACGCATGCGTGGGCCCAGCTCGCGTACGCGTCGCGCGGCGTGCTGCGCGTCGCGACGACCGGCACGACCTGGATGGTGCCGCCGTCCCGCGCGATCTGGGTGCCGCCGCATGTGACGCACGAAGTCGTGATCGTCGAGGACGCGTACCTGCGCACGCTGTATATCGACGAATCGATCGTGCCGGACGGGCTCGACGCGTGCCGCGTCGTCGAGGTAACGGGCCTGCTGCGCGAACTGATCGTCGCGCTCGGCGCGCGCGATCCGAGCCCGGCGCGCGAACGCCTGCTGTGCGGGCTCGTCCTCGACGAGCTGAGCCATGCCGAACCGCTGCCGCTGTCGGTGCCGATGCCCGACGAAAAGCGGCTGCGCACGCTGTGCGAATCGGTGCTCGCGCAACCGGCGCATGCGGAATCGCTCGAACACTGGGCGAGCGAGGTCGGCGCGAGCACGCGCACGATCTCGCGGCTCTTCAAGCAGGAACTGGGCGTGAGCTTTTCGCAGTGGCGGCAGCAGGCGCTGCTCGCGCGGGCGATTCCGCTGCTGAACCAGGGGCGGCCGTTGTCGCATATCGCGCGCGAGCTCGGCTACCAGAGCCAGAGCGCGTTTTCGGCGATGTTCCGGCGCGCCTTCGGCGAGAGCCCGCGCGCCTTCATGCTGCGCGGCTACGAGCACCGCGGCGCGGAAGGTCTCGCGGCGGACGAAGACGATACGCAGGACGACGACGCGCTCGACACCGCCCGCTGACTCCCGGACGTTTCATGGAACCGGCCCGTCAGACCGGACGCACCATATGCCGGATCGAGCCGAGTTGCGCGAGCCGCGGGCCCGTCACGCGATAGCCCATCCGCTGGTAGAGCCGCGCGGCCGGATTGTCGACGAACACGCGCAGTTGCAGTTCGTGCAGCCCGCGTGCGCGCGCCCAGCGATGCGACATGTCGAGCATGTAGGTGCCGGCGCCCTGGCCGCGATGGCCGGCCGCGATCTGGACATCGCGGATATGCAGCGAATCGCCCTCTTCCGTCACGCGCAGCACGCCGATGCGCTCGCCGTCGGCTTCGAGGATGAAATTCTCGGATTCGCGCCAGCTTGCATAGAACAGGTCGCTGCGCCAGACGAGCCCGTGGCGCTTGTAATAGCCGCCCATGTTGCCGTGCGTCAGCGCTTCGGCAAACGGGAAATCGCCGGGCTCCGCGGGACGGAGCTGATACAGGATTCGCAGGTCGGTCGGGTCGAGCATCGCGCAGGGGTCCAGAACGCATTCCGTCACGATAGCGCAGTCCTGCGCGGATGCAATCGCGAATTGCGCGGAGCGGACCGGATTCGCCCACATCCCGCAGGCCGCGGATGCGCGCGCACGCGCATCCCTTCGAGTCCCGCCGGAAGCCGCGCAGGCGGCTTCCTCCGCTCCGCAGCTACGCGCCCGCAAGCGGGCGCAGCCGGAAATACAAATGAAAAAGCCCGCACAAGGCGGGCTTCTTCATTTTTGGCGGAGCGGACGGGACTCGAACCCGCGACCCCCGGCGTGACAGGCCGGTATTCTAACCGACTGAACTACCGCTCC
>NZ_CABVPP010000003.1 GCF_902499075.1 Burkholderia pseudomultivorans
GGCCGCGACGCCGCTGGCGGCCGCGCCTGCGACACCCGCGCCCGCGCCTGCGCCGACGCCTGCCGCGCCCGTCCGCGAAACCGCGCCGATCGGCGACGCGGCCTATCTGCGCAACCCGGCGCCCGACTATCCGGCGTTCGCGCAGGACCAGGGCTGGGAAGGGCGCGTCGTGCTGCGCGTGCACGTGCTTGCGAACGGCTCGCCCGACTCGGTCGAGGTGAAGACGAGCAGCGGCCGGCGCGTGCTCGACAACGCGGCGCTTGCCGCCGTCCGGCGCTGGACCTTCGTGCCCGCGAAACGCGGCGACGAGGCCGTCGACGGCTGGGTAAACGTGCCGATCGATTTCAAGCTGGGCTGACCCACGGATCAGCTCGTCACATCTTCAAGGGAATGCAAACCATGAACGGTATCTCGACCACTTTCATCGTCCAGGGCGCGCTCTGGCTGCTCGTCATCTTCTCCGTCGTCACGTGGACGCTGATCGTCGTGAAGGCGATCCAGAGCCTGCGCGCGAGCGCGCGCAACCGGCGTTACACGAAGGCGTTCTGGGCTGCGAACAGCTTCCAGGAAGCGGCCGCGCTCGACGGCGCGAACAGCCCCGCAGGCGAGCTCGCGGCCACCGGCTTCGACGTGCTGCGGCGCGCCGACGAGGGCAACGCGCACGACCTCGAACACAGCTGGAACCGCCACGACCTACTCGAACGCCATCTGCGCCAGCAGATCCAGCACGCACGCCGCCGCGAGGAAGCGGGGCTCGCGGTGCTCGCGTCGATCGGCAGCACCGCGCCGTTCGTCGGGCTGTTCGGCACCGTGTTCGGCATCATCCATGCGCTGACCGCGATCACGCACAGCGCGTCGGCGAGCATCGACGTCGTTGCCGGACCGATCGGCGAAGCGCTCGTCGCGACCGGCATCGGCATCGCGGTCGCCGTGCCGGCCGTGCTCGCGTACAACTTCTTCGTGCGGCGCGTGAAGGCCGCGTCGGCCGATCTCGACGCGTTCGCGACCGACTTCGTCACGCTCGCGCAGAAGGCCGGCTTCCGCGTGCCGGCCGCTGCGGCTGCGCCGGCGCGCCGCGCGACCGAAACCCGTCAGGAGGCGTTCGCATAATGGCTTTCTCGTCCTCTTCCGACAACGACGACGTGCTCAGCGAAATCAACATCACGCCGCTCGTCGACGTGATGCTGGTGCTGCTCGTCGCCTTCATCGTCACCGCGCCGCTGCTGAACAACGCGGTCCACGTGAACCTGCCGAACACGGTCGCGACCGCGCCCGCCGATCGCAAGCCGAACGTCACCGTGAGCGTCGACGACAAGGGCGTCGTCTATCTCGACAAGCGCGCGGTCGCGCTCGCTGCGGTGCCGGCCGAGCTCGCGGCGCTGAAGGCGGGCCGGCCCGACGTCGCGCTCGACCTGCAGGCGGACGAGCACGTGCCGTACGGCACGGTCGCGAAGCTGATGGCCGCGATCGAGCATGCGGGCATCACGCGGCTGTCGGTGCTGACCGCGCCACGCGGCTGATGCGGCTTTCCACGACTCCTTTACCGAACGCATTCATGAGCACCACGGCTTCACACAAGGTCCAGTCGATCTGGTACACGCGCTGTCCCGTGCCGACGCCGCTCGGCATCGCCGCGCATCTCGGCTGGCTCGACAGCGAATTCGCCGGCGACGGCATCACCGTGCGCGCGCTGCAGGAGAGCCAGCACGCGACGCTGCATCACGCGCATATCGATCATTCGCTCGACAACGCGTTCCGGCAGGGCGGCAGCATTCCCGCGCTGTGGGCGCGCGCGGCCGGCGCGGACACGCGCGCGATCGCGCTGACCTGGGTCGACGAGGCGCAGGCGATCGTCGCGCTGCCGGAAGCCGGGCTGAAGCGGCCGAGGGACCTGCGCGGCCGGCGTATCGGACTGCCGCGCCGCGACGGCGAGCGGATCGACATCTTCCGTGCGGCCGCGCTGCGCGGCTTCGTCAGCGCGCTGTCGCTCGACGGGCTCGGCGCCGCCGACGTCGAATGGGTCGACGTGCCCGCGTCGAACCTGCGTGCACCGGTGCCGACGCCGGCGACCCGCGAGGCGGCGTTCAGCCATCCCGCGAGCCTGTCGAGCCGCCGGCTCTATGCGGCCGAGGCGGCCGCGCTGGTGCGTGGCGACGTCGATGCGATCTACGTGAAGGGCTCGCTCGGCCTCGAAACCGCACATCTGATCGGCGCGCAGCCGGTCGTCGACATCGGCTTCCATCCGGATCCGCAAATCCGCATCAACAATGGTTCGCCGCGGCCGCTGACCGTCAACGCGTCGACGCTCGACCGGCATCCGGACATCGTCAGCCGCTTTCTCGCGCGCGTGACCGACGTCGAAGGCTGGGCGCGCGACCACGAACACGAAGTGCTCGGCTACCTCGGCCGAGAGACGGGCTCGGGCCACGACTGGCTGCGGCTTGCCTACGGCGCCGACGTGCATCGGCGCCTGCGCACGGATCTCGACGACGCGTCGATCGCCGCGCTCGACGATTTCAAGCGCTTCCTCGTCGACTGGCATTTCTTGCCGGCCGATTTCGACATGCGCGCATGGATCGACCGGCGCGCGTTCGACGGCATCGCGGCGCTGTCTCGCGACGCGGCGCGGTGAGCACGGCGAACCGCGTCGCCGGCGCATGGCTGCGCGAGCGCTTCACGGGCGGCTTCATGCTGCTCGCGCTCGCGAGCGGCACGACGATCAGCATGGCGCAGCTCGCGACGACGCTCTATGCGTTGCAGCTCGGCGTCGACAGCGCGAAGCTCGGCATCATCGCGGCGATGGAACCGCTCGGTATCGCGCTGATGACGCTGCCGGCCGGGCTGCTCATCGTCCGTTACGGCGCGCGGCGCGTGTATTTCACCGCGAGCCTCGGACCGATGCTGCTGAACCTTGTCGTGCCGTTTACCGGCGCATGGCCGCTGATCGCGCTTACGCAATGGCTGATCGGACTGTGCATCCCGTTTCGCATCGTATCGATCGGCGGTGTGTTTCTCGCGCGCCTCGCGCAGATCGGCGTCGCGCGCGCCGGCTGGTATCGCGCGGCGATGTCGGTCGGCACCGGCATGACGGGGCCGTGGCTCGCGAGCTGGCTGATCGGCGCGCACGGGCCGGTCGCGACGTTCTGCGCAGTGTCGGCGAGTTTCGCAGGGATGGCGCTGTTCAGCCGCGCGCTGCTCGGCGATGCGGATACCGCTGCGTCGGGCGCCGCGCATCCCGGCACGGGCGGCCTGCGCGCGCTGCTGTCGCTCGCGAACCATCGCGACGTGCGGGAACAGCTCGCAACCGAAGCCGTGAACAGCGCGACGCGCTCGCTGGCCGGCACCTACACGGTCGTGCTCGCGATCCAGTATCTGCGTCTGTCGCAGACGCAGGCGGTCGCGCTGCTGACGCTGCAAGGCGTCGTCGCCGTGGTCGCGTTGTTCGGGCTCGGCCGCGTCGCGTCGCGCTGGGGCGACGCGCGCTGCTACGCATTGAGTGTCGCGGGCGGCGTCACGGGACTGCTCGCGCTCGGCCTCGCGCGCGAGGCGTGGATCGTCGGCGCGGGGCTGGCCGCACTGTGCGCGGGCTCGTCGCTGCTGCATCTCGTCAACATGCAGCGCCTTGGCCGTCATCCCGTCGACAAGAGCCAGGTATCGAGCCTCTACAACCTCGCGTCGATGACGGGCGCGTTCTGCGGCCCGCTCGCCGGTAGCGCGCTTGCGCCGATGGTCGGGTTGCCGTCGGTGTTTCTGTGCTGGCTGCCGGTGGTGGGCATCAGTGCAGTCATGCTGCGGCGCGCGCGGCGCGATGCCGCGCTGCCGCTGTCCGCGGATGCGCGATGACGCCTTGCGATGCGACACGCGAGTGTTGCGTGGCAAACACCCCGACACCACCTCACAGATGCGCAGGCAGCAACGGCTCGTCGTGCGTGCGGCGCAAACCCCCGTGCCGTGGGCATGTCGATGCTGGCATCCGAATTGCAATACCCAACGTGGTGCGTCGCGCACGCACATGCGTTCAACCGATCAAACAGGATAACTCATCGATGTTCAGGAAAAAAGTAATCGTCACCGCGCTGGGGGGACTGCTGACGGGCGGCTTCGTATCGATGCCCGCATGGGCGGAAGACGGCGCGACGACGGCGGGGACGCCGGACGCAAACCCGGCGCAGCAGGCTGCCGCCGATGCGGCTTCCCTGCCGTCGCGGAAGAAGAGCGCGACCACCGCGCATGAAACGAACCTCGGCGCGGTGACGGTGACCGCGCGCCGGCGCAAGGAGAGCATCCAGGACGTGCCGGTTGCGGTCAGCGCAATCGGCGGCGACGCGATCAGGAACAACGAGCTGCGCGTGGTCAACGACGTGACGAAGTACGTGCCGAACTTCACCGGCCAGTCGACCGAAGGCCGCGAGCGGCCGCGCTGGTTCCTGCGCGGCGTCGGCAGCAACGATCCGTCGGACCTGTCGCTGAGCCCGATCGGCGTCTATTTCGACGACGTGTATATCAATAGCGTGTTCGGGCAGGGCTTCCCGCTGTTCGATCTCGACCGCATCGAAGTGCTGCGCGGGCCGCAGGGCACGCTGTGGGGCAAGAATACCGTCGGCGGCGCGCTCAGCATCACGTCGCAGAAGCCGACGTTCGACGTGAGCGGCTACGGCAAGCTTGGCATCGGCCAGTACAACAGCCGGCTCGCGGAAGCCGCGATCGGCGGGCCGATCGGCAACAACGACGTGCTCGCCGCGCGCGTGTCGGTGTATCACGAGAACGCCGACAGCTTCTATACGAACACCGTGCAGCAGGGCCGCTTCGGCGGCTTCCACGACAACGCGGTGCGTTTCCAGGTGCTGGCCGTGCCGACGTCGGATACCGACTTCCTGTTCAACATCCACGGCCGAAACTATACGGGCGGCGGCAATGCGTGGCATGCGGAAGGTGCTGGGCCGAGCGGCGCGAACCAGTTCGGCTTCGTCGGGTCGAGCGATCCGTATACGGTGTCGCTCAACGCGCCGTCGAGCGATCACATCTCGACCTGGGGCACGTCGCTGACTGCGCACTGGCGCATCAATCCGGCCGTGACGCTGACGTCGATCACCGCGTTCGAAGGGCTGCATCGCTGGTATCAGGACGACGAGGACTATTCGCCGTTCGACGCCGCGCGTACGCACGACCGGCTGTCGAGTCGCCAGTTTTCGCAGGAGTTCCGTCTCGAATCGCCGCAGAACGACCGGCTGAGCTGGCTCGTCGGCACGCACCTGTTCACCGAGCAGCTCGCGGAGCAGGGCGCGGGCGGCGGGCTGCCCGGCTCGCCGTCGCCAGCGTACTATCACCTGACCGACCTCACGCAGCATACGCAGAGCGCGGCGATCTTCGGCAGCGTCAAGTACCGCTTCACCGACCGCTTCAACGTGACGGCCGGGCTGCGTTACACGATCGAGCGCAAGAACATCAACCTGACTGGGCTGCAGGATACCGGCAACGTGACGTTCAGCGATCCGAACAGCTGGTGGTCGCCGTCGTCGGTGTCGTCGCCGCTCGCGGTCAGCGCGCGGCAGAACCAGACGAACACGTGGCGCGCGCCGACCTGGGACTTTACGCCCGAATACGCGCTCGCCAGCAACGTGCGTGCGTACTTCCGCTATGCGCGCGGCTTCCGATCGGGCGGTTACAACGGCAACGCGTATACGCAAAGCACGGTGTCGACCGTGTCGCCGGAATACCTGACCGACTATGAAGTGGGGATCAAGAGCGAGTGGTTCGACAAGCGCCTAATCGTCAACGCGAGCGTGTTCCACTACGACTACCGCGACATCCAGGTCTTCGCGCTCGCGCCGAACCCGTTCGGCGGGCCGCCGGTGTCGACGCTGTCGAACGCGGGGCAGGGACGCGCGGACGGCTTCGAGCTCGAACTGAAGGCGCAGCCGATCAACAGCCTCTACCTGTTTGCGAACCTCGGGATGCTGAATACGCGCTACACCGAGTTCCGCTACGTGCCGACCGCGGTCGGCAACTCGTTCGCGCGGTCGCCGCATACGACGATCAACGCGGGCTTCGATTACCGCGTGCCGGTGTCGTTCGGCACGCTGACGGCCGGCGGCGACGTCAACTACCGCAGCCGCGAATACTTCAGCGCGACGCGGCAGACCTTGCCGCAGCTCTGGCAGGGCGGCTATACGGTGCTGAACGCGCATGTGTCGTACACGACGCCGAACCAGAAGTACATCGTGACGGGCTATGTGACGAACCTGACCAACAAGGTCTACAAGAAGCTCGAACTGTTGCCGTCGTATGGCGCGTATCCGGTGCTGTACGGTGATCCGCGCACGGTCGGGATCACGCTGACCGCGAAGATCTGACGCAGGACCCCGCGGCGATGACGAGCGACGTGACGCGGCGCGGTGGCGCGTCGCGTTCGCCCCGCATCAGATCATCAGCGACACCGTCCTGAACAGCGCCAGGTCCTCCTTGCGCGCCGAGCGCGCATGCCGGCGGATCACCTGCAGCAGGCAGTCGATGAAGCAGCGCGCCGCGTCGCTCAGCGTGCTGCTGCGCCGCGTGACGATGCCGAGTTCGCGCGGCTCGAAGGTCTCCTGCAGCGACAGCGCCCGCATCCGTTCGCCGAAGGTCGGCACCGCGGCCAGGATCGTCGGGCACCACGTGCACATGTCGGCCTGTTCGAGCATCGTCTGCAGCATCGACACCGATTGCGCGCGCACGATGCGCCGTTCGTCGAGCTGCGCGCCGTGGCGCGTGAACAGGTAGTCGACGAGCGCGGTCTGGCCGTCGGCCGTCGAATTCAGCACCCAGTCGTCGTCGAGCAGTTCGTGGATCGACCGCGCACGCTCGCGCGGATGACCGGCGCGCACCATCACCGACGTGTCGTAGCGCAGCATCGGCTCGAACGCGAATTCCTGCGCGCTGCCGCCCGGCTGCACGTGGCCGAGCGCGAAATCCATGCTGCCGTCGCGCAGCAGCGGCTGCGCGACGGCCATCAGCGCTTCGTAGAGTTCGAGCCGCACGTCGGGCATCCGCTCGCGAAAGCGCAGCACCGTTTCCGCGAGGAAGGTCAGCGTCAGCCACGGCGTGACGCCGACGCTCAGCCGCCCCTCGATGCGACCGCGCATCTGCGCGAGATCGTCGTGCGCGTGTTCGAGCTGCTTGAGCACCAGCTTCGCATGCGTCAGCAGCGCCTTTCCATATGCGGTGAAGCCGATGCCTTCCGGCGCGCGCACGAGCAGCGGCAGCCGCTCGCCGGCCTCCAGTTCGCGCAGCGCGCGCGTGACGGCCGCCTGCGACAGCCCGAGCGTGCGCGCCGCGCCGCGGATGCTTCCGGCTTCGGCGCTCGCGACGAGCGCCTGCAGTTGATGCAGTTTCATGGTGCGATACCTGACAACCAAATGTTGTCATCATAACGAAACCGGGGCTGTTCGCCGGGATTTTCGCTGCATACGATCCTGCCACGATCCGCCATCCCGGCGATCGGCGACGACAGGCATCGAGGAGTATCGGGGTTGAATCCAGCACGCATTCCACCTGAAATGGCGGCGATCGAGGCCGACATGATCGCGCTGCGGCGCCGGCTGCACGCGCATCCGGAACTCGGCTTCCAGGAGCACGCGACCAGCGATCTGGTGGCCGAATGCCTGACAACATGGGGTTATCGGGTCACACGCGGCCTCGGCGGCACGGGCGTGGTCGGCACGCTCGCGCGCGGCGCCGGCAAGCGGCTCGGGCTGCGCGCGGACATGGACGCGCTGCCGATCGTCGAGACGACCGGGCTGCCGCACGCAAGCCGCCGCGAAGGCGTGATGCACGCATGCGGCCACGACGGCCACACGGCGATGCTGCTGGCCGCCGCGCGCTGCCTCGCGCAGCGCGAGCGTTTCCACGGCACGCTGAACCTGATTTTCCAGCCGGCCGAGGAAGGGCTCGGCGGCGCGAAGCGGATGCTCGACGACGGGCTGTTCGAGCAGTTCCCGTGCGACGCGGTGTTCGCGATGCACAACGTGCCGGGCCTGCCGGCCGGCGTGCTCGGCTTCTGCGACGGCGCCGCGATGGCCTCGGCCGACGAGGTGCGCGTGCGCGTGACCGGGCGCGGCGGGCACGGCGCGGCGCCGCACACGACGATCGATCCGGTGGTCGTGTGCGCATCGATCGTGATGGCGCTGCAGACGATCGTGTCGCGCAACGTGAACCCGCAGGAGCTGGCGATCGTCACGGCCGGCTCGATCCACGCGGGCACCGCGTCGAACGTGATTCCTCCGCATGCGGAACTCGAACTGAGCGTGCGCGCGCTGTCGCCGGACGTGCGTGCGCTGCTCGAGCGGCGCATCCACGAGATCGTGCACGGACAGGCCGCGAGCTACGGTGCGACGGCCGAGATCGACTACCGGCACGGCTATCCGGTGCTGGTCAATCATCCTGAGGAAACGGCGTTCGCGCGCGACGTCGCGCGCGAATGGGGCGGCGACGATTCGCTGATCCCGCATCTGCGGCCGATCGCGGCCAGCGAGGATTTCGCGTTCATGCTGAACGCGTGCCGCGGCAGCTACCTGTCGATCGGCAACGGCGAGGGCGCGGCCGGCTGCGGGCTGCACAACCCCGGCTACGACTTCAACGACGCGTGCCTCGCGACGGGCGCGAGCTACTGGGTCGCGCTGGCCGAGCGCTACCTCGCGTGACGCGCCGGACGATTTCGATTCACACAAGGAGACTGGCAATGAAGAAATGGACGATGGCGCTCGCGGTGGCGCTGGCGGCAGGAGCGGCGCATGCCGGCGACTGGACGGGCAAGGAGATCCGCCTCGCGGTCGATCCGACCTACCCGCCGCTCGAATACAAGCTGCCCGACGGCACGCTGACCGGATTCGGCATCGATATTACGAACGCGCTGTGCGCGGAGCTGCATGCGCGCTGCGTGTGGGTCGAATCGAGCTTCGACGGGATGATTCCGGGGCTGCTCGCGCGCAAGTTCGACGTGATCGCGTCGTCGATGACGATCACGCCGAAGCGGGCGCAGCAGATCGCGTTCACGAACCGGATCTCGAATGCGCCCGCGCGGCTGATCGCGCGCAAGGGCTCGCCGCTGCTGCCGAGCGCGGATTCGCTGAAAGGCAAGCGCATCGGCGTCGAGCAGGGCTCCGCGCAGGCCGACTACGCGATCGCGAACTGGCAGCCGGCCGGCGCGCAGATCGTGTCGTACCAGAATCAGGACCAGGTCTATGCCGACCTCGTCACCGGGCGTCTCGACGCGGCGTTCCAGGCCTCGATCGCGGCCAGCGACGGCTTCCTGAAGAAGCCGCAGGGCAAGGATTTCGCGTTCGTCGGCGCGCCGATCGACGACGTCAAGTATTTCGGACAGGGCGACGGGCTCGGCCTGCGCAAGCAGGACACCGACCTGCGCGAGGCGTTCAATCGCGCGCTCGCGACGATTCTCGCGAACGGCACGTATCAGCGGATCAACCGCAAGTACTTCGACTTCGACATCTACGGCGCGAAGTAAGCGGGAAGGGGGCCCGGCGCGTGCGCTACGCGCCGGGAACGGCAGGGGAACGATGCCCGACGACGGGCGAACGACGATTCGCATCGCGCGAGGCATCAAAAAATGAATAAGGATCACGAATGAACTGGAGACTGGCTTTCGTCGCGATTCCGGCGCTGTGTGCGGCGCCCGCGTTCGCGCAGAGCAACGTGACGCTGTACGGCCTCGTCGATGCGGGCATCGACTATACGAACAACGTCGGCGGCCACAGCGCGTGGCAGATGGCAAGCGGCTTCGCGCAGGGCAGCCGCTGGGGCCTGAAGGGCACCGAGGACCTGGGCGGCGGCTACAGCGCGCTGTTCCAGATCGAGAACGGCTTCAACGTGAACAGCGGCACGCTCGCGCAGGGCGGCCGCATGTTCGGGCGGCAGGCGTATGTCGGGCTCGGCAGCACGCGTTACGGCACGCTGACGCTCGGCCGCCAGTACGATTCGGTCGTCGACTATCTCGCGCCGACGACCGCGAACGGAAGCTGGGGCGTCTACCCGTTCTCGCATCCGCTCGACAACGACAACACCGGCAACACGTTCCGCGTGAACAACACGGTGAAATACGCGAGCCCGGACTTCGCCGGCTTCTCGTTCGGCGGCACGTACAGCTTCAGCAACGACACGGGCTTCGCGAACAACCGTCAATGGAGTGTCGGCGCGCAGTACGAGCACGGCGGGCTGCTGGTCGGCGCGGCGTTCCTGAACGCGAATAACCCGGGCGCGACCTCGGGCGGCGCGATCGCCGGATCGGGCTCGGTCGGGGCCGACGCGAACTTCGTGTCGTCGCGGCTGCGGATTTTCGGCGCGGGCGTCAACTATACGGCGGGGCCGGCGACGGTCGGGTTCGCGTACACGAACAGCAACGTCACGCGGCCAAGCGCGAACGTCGGCTACCTGTTCGGCGACGAGACGATCGAGCCGGTGACGGGCCCGCTTGCCGGCGGAACGGTCACGTCGATCAAGTACCAGAACTTCGAAGTCAACGGCAAGTATCAGTTCACGCCCGCGTTCTTTGTCGGTGCGCAGTACGTGTACACGACGGTGCGCTACGACGCGACGACCGGCACCGCGAAGCCGAAGATCCATTCGATCGGGCTGATGGCCGACTACAACCTGTCGAAGCGCACGGACCTGTACGTGATGGGCGCCTACCAGCGCGTCGCCGGCGACGCGACGGGCTCGTCGCTCGATCAGGCGTATATCCCGGGCGCGGCGGACCTGTCGTCGACGTCGAAGCAGGTGATGGTGCACGCGGGGATCCGGCACAAGTTCTGAGCGGACAATGCAGCAGCGGCGGCGCGATCGCGCCGCCGCTCATTCTGCATCCGCCGCCTGACGGGTGCGTCGCCGGCGCGCATGATGGCCGCATCGCAACCGTTTCGGAAAACCCATGAGCGTGGCCGACGCATCGGATCTCGGTCGCAAGCCCGGCTGGCTGCGCGCAGCGCCTGTGCTGTTCCTGCTGCTGTGGTCGGGCGGCTTCGTGTTCCTGAAGCTCGGCTTGCGCGATGCGGACCCGCTGACGTTTCTCGCGCTGCGCTATGCCTGTGTCGTCGCGCTGCTCGCCGGCGCGGTGCTGGTGATCCTCGCGCGAGGCTCGGTCGCGATCGCGTCGCCGTGGGCGCTCGCGTTCGCGCTGGCGGTGCTCGGCGAGACGATCGGCGCGCTCGCATGGCCCGGCATGGCGCTGGCGGCAGCCGGGCTGTATCTCGTGATGCGCTACTGAGCGACGGGCGTGTGCACGCAGCCTGTCGCGCACCGGCATGCCGATATCTCACATATCGAGACGGCTTCCCGATAATTGACGCGATTTTCCCGTCACTCCTAGACTGCATTGCATGACGTCGCGCACCACGCGGCGCGACGCTGCTGCCGGCCGTGCGCGAAGCCGCGCCGGCCGGCGACACGATCCAGGAGACACATCGATGACCGCTGCCGTCCCGCAGTTGCACGCCGCGACGATGCGGCGCCTGAACCTGCGCCTCATTCCGTTCCTGATGCTGCTGTACCTCGTCGCGTACATCGACCGCTCGAACATCTCGGTCGCCGCGCTGCAGATGAACGCCGACCTCGGCCTCAGTGCGGAAATGTACGGGCTCGGCGCCGGGCTGTTCTACGTGACGTACATCCTGTTCGAAGTGCCGAGCAACCTGTTTCTTGCGCGCGTCGGCGCACGCCGCTGGATCGCGCGCATCATGATCACGTGGGGCATCGTCGCGGCCGCGATGAGCGCCGTGCGCACGCCCGGCGAACTCTACGCGATGCGCCTGCTGCTCGGTGCGGCCGAGGCCGGCTTCACGCCAGGGATCATCTACTACCTGTCCGCGTGGTATCCGGCGAGCGATCGCGCGCGTGCGATGTCGTTCTTCTATATCGGCGCGACGCTTGCGTCGGTGATCGGATTGCCGCTGTCCGGCGCGCTGCTGAACCTGAACGGCGTGTTCGGCGTCGAGGGCTGGCGCTGGCTGTTCCTGCTCGAAGGCGTGCCGGCGCTGCTGCTCGGCATCGTCGTGCTGCGCCGTCTGCCCGATACGCCCGCGCATGCGCGCTGGCTGCCGGCCGACGAACGCGCGTGGCTCGAGGCGACGCTGCGCGACAGTGCGCCGCGCGAGCACCTGTCGCACGGTGTCGCGCTGCGCCGCGCGTTCGGCGACGGCAAGGTGTGGGCGCTGGCCGCGTTCTGGCTGCTGCAGGCGTTCGGCACGATCGGCCTGACGCTGTTCCTGCCGCTGCTGGTGAAGAGCCTGTCCGGGCAATCGAGTTTTGCGGCCGGCAGCCTGTCGGCGCTGCCGTTCCTGTTCGCGTGTGTCGCGATGTATGTGAACGGCCGGCATTCGGATCTCGGCGGCGAGCGTGCGCTGCATCTCGGCGTGCCGATGCTGCTCGCCGGCGCGTTGCTCGCGGGCGCGATCTACACGCCTGTGCTGCCCGTCGCGTATGCGCTGCTGGTGCTCGCGGTCGGTTTCAACTGGGCGGCGACGCCGGTGTTCTGGGCCGTGACGACCGAGTATGTATCGGGGCTGACGGCGGCCGCGTCGATCGCGTTGATCAACGCGGTCGCGAATATCGCAGGCCTGGCGCTGCCGCCGGTGATGGGGCGGATCAAGGACGTCACGCATTCGTACGATCTCGCGCTGCTGCTCGTTGCGGTCGCGCTGCTCGCGGGCGGCGTGCTCGGCTTGCGGATCGCGTCGCGGCGTGCGATGCCGATGACGGAGCGGCGGGTGTGAGGCGCGGGCGGGAAGGTGGGGCGATGAATCCGCTTCGAGGAGAGACGCCCGGACGCCGCGCATGATGCGGGCGGCGACCGGGCGTGGCCGACTCGATGCGACATGAGTCGCGGTCGGCGGCGAGCCGCCGACCTGCCGGCGACGATCAGAACCTCGGCGCGAACGCGAGATTGAACGCGGCCGGCTGCGCGAACATCGGCGGCATCGCTATCGTGCCGAACGTCGGGACCACGGGCGCCGGAATCGGCCTGAACGCGAACGGCGGCGTGACGAACGGGCGGCTCGGGATGAACACGGCCGGCGGGAATGCCGGCATCGGCGGGAACACCGAGACGGCGATCGGCGGAACGAATGGGTTCGCGACCGGTGGCCGGATTTGCGGTTGAGCAGGTTTCTCGGCAATGACGACCGGCGGAGTCGGCGCGATCGGTTTTTCCGCGACCGGCGCCGAGGTTTCCGGTTGAGTGGGCTTCTCTGCGATCACGACGGGCGGAGTCGGCGCGATCGGCTTTTCCGCGATCGGCGCCGAGGTTTCCGGCTGAGCGGGCTTCTCTGCGACAACAACCGGCGACGTCGGCGCGACCGGTTTTTCCGCCACCGGTGTGGCAGTTTCAGGCTCAACAGGCTTCTCTACGACAACAACGGGCGCAGTCGGCGCGACCGGCTTGTCACCCACCGGCGCCGCCGCCTCCGGCCGCTTCATGAACTGCACCAGTTCGCCCAGATTGGTCATCCCGCCCATCCGGTTGATCCGGCCGTAGCTGCTGATCCGGCCACTGCGTTCGTTCACCAGCGAGCCCATCAGGCTCATCGAGCCATCCGCGTGCATGGCGCCGGCATTGCTCACGCTGCCCATCGACGACAGCGCGCCGTCGCTCTCGATCCGGCCGGTCGATGCGTTGCGCAGGTTGCCCATCAAGCTGAGCCCGCTGCCGGCACGCACGGTGCCGGCGTTGTCGAGATTGCCGTCGATCGCGACGCCACCGCCCGTCAGGCTCGCGCCGTTCTGCACCTGCACGCGTCCGTCCGACAGGATCGAGATCCCGCCCGTGACCGCATCGACCTTGCCGGCGAGATTGACGCCGACACCCGCCGACGAGCCGTGCATCGTAATGCCGGACGCATGCATGCTGCCGAGCGCCGACACGTCGATTGCGACGTCGGGCACCGCACCGTCGGCCCGGCTTGAGACTTGGCTGCTCCCCGGCCGTTCGACGTCCGCCGTGCCGCGGTGCGCGACGAGCGTCGCCCGGCGCGCGTGCAGCGCCGCATTGACCTTGAGCGTGCGGGAGACCAGGTCGAGCTGGTCGACGTTGCGTGCGTCGAGTCCGGCGCCGTCGATCGAGATGCGACCGTTTTCGGTGCGGAACCGGCGGATCGTGCCGCCGTCGTCGAATTCCGTGGTGCCGGCGACGAGCGATACACGGTTCGCGTTGATGAAGCTGCCGCCGTCGATGCTGATGCCGTTCGGATTCGCGACGATCACGCGCGCGCGTTGCCCCGCGACTTCCGTCGCGCCTGCCAGCACCGATGCATTGACGCCCGTTACCTGGTTCAGGATCACCGACGCGGGCGCGCCGCCGAGCAGCGCATTGCCGTCGATGCGGCCCGCAAGCTGCGTATCGACTGCCGACGTGCTGTTGTTCAGCACGAGGCCGGCCGGATTGACGTTGTACTCGGTGAAGCGATTGTGCGAAATGCCGGCGCTGTCGGGCGCCGTGATGTTGACGATCGGCGTGCCGTTCGCCGCGGTCGCGAGCGCCGGGCGATTCGCGGCGGACGGATCGACGACGAGCGGCGCTGCCTGAGCATGCGCGAGCTGCGCGGCGAGCAGCGGCATCGTGCATGCGAGCGCGGCGACCAGCGCGCGGCGCGTGCCGGGCCGGGGCGAAGGGCGGTGTGCTTGGGTGGTGTGTTGCATGGTCTTCCCGATGGTGGTGGTTCGAAGGGCCGGCGCGGCGCAGGCCGGGCCGTGGCGGGCCGTCGCGGGGCGCGGCCGCGGGCGGATGGCGATCTACATCACATGTTTCCTCCATGACGAACGACAGGCGCGCATGCGCGCGAAAATCAGAAGCGGGCCGTCAGCGTCACGTCGAGCGCGACCGCGGCCGTCTGCAGCGACGCGGGTTTGCGCAGCGGCACGCCGAGCGCGACGCCGTAGCCGAGCAGCCGGTCGCCGCCGCGCATGCCGATCGCGGCGCCGACGAGCGTGCGTCCCGCCCGTCCGGCGCCCTCCGACGCGCCGGCGCCGGCCACGCGGCCCGCGTCGAGCGCGGCATAGATTTCGTTTGCGCCGAACGCGCCTGTCGCGAGTTCGTTGCGCCAGGTCCAGCCGCTCGCGCCGGCGAGCGTGTGATTGCCGTCGAAGCCGCGCACCGTGTAGCGGCCGCCGATCTGCATGAACTCGGTCGACGGCGCGGTGCCGGGCGCATGCTGAAGCAGCAAGGCGCCGCGATAGCCGACGCGGCGCGGCCCGATGCGGAAGCGCGCGTCGCCGCCGAGCGTCGCGGTGAGGATCCGGTAACGGCCGTCCCACGAAGGCCGGTCGTTGACGCGGCCCGGATGCGCGCTGAGCCCCGCGACGCTGCCGCGCATGCCGAGACCCGCGTCGATCGAGCCGTTCGCGAGCTTCTCGCGATGCGCGATGCCGACGTCGTAGCCGACGATGTCGCGCCGGTACACATCGAGCTCGGTCGGGCCGAGCCAGCTGCGATCCTCGCGCCGCGACAGGCGCAATCGCAGCGTGGTCTTGCCGTGGCTCGACCGGTGCGGCACGAATGCGAGCCCGGCCTCGTAGCGGCGCGTGCGCTGCGCGAGCGGCGGCCCGGCGATGCCGCGCGCATCGGCGGGCAGCGTCTGTCGCGACGTCCATTCGCTGACGCCGAACGACACCGATGCGTAGCCGGCCGGCACGTTCCAGGCGGCGCTTTTTGCCTGCGAGCCGAGCGCCTTGTCGCGCAGCGCGGCATCGGTGTTGTAGGTGGCGACGAACTGGTCGTAGAGGTGCAGCGGCGAATCGATCGCGACGATCGCGCCGAGCTGGTTGCGTCCTGTCGCGTCGAGCCCCGCGTTGTCGGCGGTCGCGATGAAGCGAACGCGGCGCGCGGCATCGGGATGGCGGACGACGATGTCGGTGTCGCCGAGCGTCGCGCCGGGCACGAGCTCGAATGCGGTCGCGGCCTGGCCGGGCAGCCGCCGCACGTTCTCGAGCGCCTGGTCGAGATCGCGAACGTTGAGCAGTCCGCGAGCGTGTTGCGGGAAGAGGGCGGCGGGCCGGCCGATCCGGCCGTGTTCGTCGCGAATCGCACCGATGCGGCCGGGCAGGATGTCGACGACGAGCCGGCCGCTCGACAGATCCTGTTCCGGAATGCCGGCCGCGGACGTGATATAGCCGCGCGCGATCAGCCGGCGCGTGACCCGGTCGCGCAGCATGCGCAGACCGTGCGGACCGATGCACACGGGTTCGGGCGGCGCTTCGCGCGCCAGCCACGGAAACGCGTCGGCGCCCCGCCATTCGATCGTATGGACCGCGAAGCATGGCGATTCGACCGGCAGCGTTGACGAATCGGATGCACGCGGCGCTCGCGCGGACAGCGCGTCCGGCGACGGTGCGAGCTGTTCCCGCAACCGGTCGATCTGCTGCTCCTGGTGGCGCGTAGCGTCCGAAAGCGACGGGATCGGGCGACTGTCCTGGGCGGTGGACGCAATGCAGCGCAACAATAATGCGGCAGCGCATATTGCTCGCACTGCGCAAATCGAGTTACGCATGTCCGGAGGGAGAGTGGGATGAAATCTCGCGGATTTTATCTTGCGTGATTTATTTTGGTGCGGTTGTTTTTATGGGATAAGCGGTGGGGATTTTGTATCTACATGAATAACCAGAGATTTTTGCTTGATATTGAGATTGGGGAAGTGTGGAGTTGTTGTTTTTTGGTTCGATTGTTTTGATCTTTAAAGTTCAGATTTGTATGGGTTTGGAGTGTGAGATTTTTGAATTTATATGATTTGCTGTCCGAGTCTTGTCGGTAAATTAATCGTTAATTTACGAATAAGAGCGTAAATCCAATAAGACAAGTTCGAACGCGCGTCCGGATCCGGATTCCGGGGATCACCAGATTCCCCATGCGCGGCACACGCGACGACGCACCTGCCCGGCGCACCCACCCGTGCCGCGATGCCCGGCCATTCGGCTGTCCCGATATTCCACCCGCCCGTTTGCTTGTGACGATTCGGACTTTGGCCGCCGCGTGCCCGGCGCTACCATCGCCGATCCCGATCATCAGGTGATACAAGCATGAGCCTCTCCGCGTCACGTCTGGTCCCGTTCCGTTTGCGCGTCGTCGGCGCGATCGCCGCCGGCGCGCTGTCGCTCGCCTCGTGCGGCGGCGTCGGCGAAAGCACGCCGCCGCAGGCCGATGCGACGCCGGCGGCGAAGCACCCGAACATCCTGTACATCATGGCCGACGACCTCGGCTACTCCGACATCCATGCGTTCGGCGGCGAGATCGATACGCCGAACCTCGACGCGCTGGTCGCGTCGGGCCGCATCCTGTCGAACCACCATACGGGCACGGTGTGCGCGATCACGCGCGCGATGCTGATTTCAGGCACCGATCACCATCTGGTCGGCGAGGGCACGATGGGCGTGCCGACCGACGAGCGGCGCGGACTGCCCGGCTACGAGGGCTACCTGAACGACCGCGCGCTGTCGGTCGCGCAGCTGCTGAAGGATGCCGGCTACCACACGTATATCGCGGGCAAGTGGCATATCGGCTCGGGGATCGTCGGCAGCGCGACCGGCAGCGGGCAGACGCCCGACCAGTGGGGCTTCGAGCGCAGCTACGTGCTGCTCGGCGGCGCGGCGACCAACCACTTCGCGCACGAGCCGGCCGGCTCGTCGAACTACACCGAGGACGGCCGCTACGTGCAGCCGGGCCAGCCCGGGCAGCCGGGCGGCGCGGGCGGCAGCCCGGCCGTGTTCTATTCGACGAACTTCTATACGCAGAAGCTGATCGAGTACATCGATTCGAACCGGCAGGACGGCAAGCCGTTCTTCGCGTACGCGGCGTACACGTCGCCGCACTGGCCGCTGCAGGTGCCGGACCCGTGGCTGCACAAGTACGCGGGCGTCTACGATGCTGGCTACGACGCGATCCGCAACGCGCGGATCGCACGGCAAAAGGCGCTCGGCCTGATTCCGGCCGACTTCAAGCCGTTCGACGGCCTGCCCGAGACGACCACCGCGTCGCCCGCGACGGCGAACGACGGCACCGCGAACGCGAAGTACATCAGCGCCGTGCATTCGGCGGCCGACGGCTACAGCGACTACGGCGCGGGCAAGGTCGACAAGCGGTGGGCGAGCCTGTCGCCGGCCGAGCGCAAGGCGCAGGCGCGCTACATGGAGATCTATGCGGGGATGGTCGAGAACCTCGACTACAACATCGGCCTGCTGATCCAGCACCTGAAGGACATCGGCGAGTACGACAACACCTTCATCATGTTCCAGTCGGACAACGGCGCGGAAGGCTGGCCGATCGATTCGGGCGCGGACCCGACCGCGACCGATACCGCGAACGCGCAGGAGCCGACCTATTCGGCGCTCGGCACCGACAACGGCAAGCAGAACGCGCAGCGGCTGCAGTACGGGCTGCGCTGGGCCGAGGTCAGCGCGACGCCGTTCCGGCTCACGAAGGGTTATTCGGCCGAAGGCGGCGTATCGACGCCGACGATCGTCCATCTGCCGGGTCAGGCGCAGCAGTTGCCGACGCTGCGCGCGTTCACGCACGTGACCGACAACACCGCGACCTTCCTCGCGGTCGCGGGCGTCACGCCGCCGTCGCAGCCGGCGCCGCCGCTCGTCAATACGCTGACGGGCGTCGACCAGAACAAGGGCAAGGTCGTCTACAACAACCGCTACGTGTATCCGGTCACGGGCCAGTCGCTGCTGCCGGTGCTGACCGGCAGCGCCGCCGGCGAGGTGCATACGACGCCGTTCGGCGACGAAGCCTACGGCCGCGCGTACCTGCGCAGCGCCGACGGCCGCTGGAAGGCGCTGTGGACCGAACCGCCGCTCGGGCCGCTCGACGGGCACTGGCAGCTCTACGATCTCGCGTCGGACCGCGGCGAGACGACCGACGTGTCCGCGCAGAATCCGTCGGTGATCCAGACGCTGGTCGCCCAGTGGAAGACCTACATGAGCAACGTCGGCGGCGTCGAGCCGCTGCGTCCGCGCGGCTACTACTGAGGATCGGGCGATGCGGTTCTGGACGATCGGCGCGGCGGGCGGCGTCGCGTTGTTTGCCGCGGCGTTCGCGGCCGGCTATGCGCATTCGCCGGCGTCGCCGGACAGCGCGTTCGACGGCGCGAATCGCGGCCGTGCGCTCGCGCCGCTCGGCTCGGAGCGGCAGTGCGAGCGCTATTCGGGAGTGCCGGCGAACTGGCGCGACGATCCGAAGGCCGGGATGGTGCACCTGGCCGGCGGCGCATTCGTGTTCGGCAGCACGCGCGGCTACGCGGACGAGCGGCCGTCCGGCGACGGCAGGACGCGCGTCGGCGGGTTCTGGATCGACCAGACCGACGTGACGGTCGCGCAGTTCGCCGCGTTCGTGCAGGCGACCGGCTACGTGACCGAGGCCGAGCAGCAGGGCGGCGCGGCCGTGTTCCACGTGCCGACGCGCGACGAGCTGAATGCGCGCGACCTCGCCTGGTGGTCGTGGGTGAAGGGCGCGTCGTGGCGTCATCCGCGCGGTCCCGGCAGCGCTATCGACGGGCGCGGCAACCTGCCGGTCACGCTCGTCACGCAGCGCGATGCGCTCGCCTACGCGCACTGGCTCGGCCGCGACCTGCCGACCGAGGCCGAATGGGAATACGCGGGCAAGGCCGGCCGCGACGACGCGTCGCTCGACGCGGCGCCGCGCGACGCGCAGGGCAAGCCGGCCGCGAACTACTGGCAGGGGCCGTTTCCGGTGCTCGACACGGCGGAGGACGGCCATGCGGGGCTCGCGCCGGTCGGCTGCTATGCGGCGAACGGCTTCCGGCTCTACGACATGATCGGCAATGCATGGGAGTGGACCAAGGACGTCTACACCGGTCCGCACCAGTCGCATACGAACGGCGACACGGCGGCCGTCGCACCGGCGACGCGCCGGCACGATACGCCGATGGTCATCAAGGGCGGCTCGTTCCTGTGCTCGCGCGACTATTGCGTGCGCTACCGCGCGTCGTCGCGCGAGCAGCAGGAAGCCGATCTCGGCGCGTCGCACATCGGGTTCCGCACGATCCTGAGGGATGCATCGTGACGCGCATCGGGAATGGCATCGCGGTATTGCTGTTGACCGTCGCGGGTTTTGCCGGGTTTGCGCCGGGTGTCGCGCAGGCAGCGGAGGCCGGCGCGCCGCGCGTGCGGGTCGGCGTGACGCGCGGCGTACACGCGCAGATCATGGACGAAGTGAAACGGGTCGCCGCGTCGCGCGGGCTCGACATCGATGTCGTCGAATTCGGCGACGCGTCGCGCATCGACGCCGCGCTGGCCGACGGCCGCATCGATGCGGCGAGCTTCGAGGACGCGCAGCAGCTCGCGGCGACGCGTCGCGCGAACGGCTATGCGCTGACCGAAGTCGCGCCGACCGTCACGCTGCCGATGGCGCTCTATTCGCGCAAGCTGACGAGCCTGAACGCGTTGCAGCCGGGCGCGACCGTCGCGATCCCGGCCGACCCGCGCGGGATGGCGCGTGCGCTGATCCTGCTGCAGAACGACACGCTGCTGACGCTGCGCGAACGGGCCGGCCTGCATCCGACGCTGCGCGACGTGACGGGCAACCGGCTCGGGCTGAAGCTCGTCGCACTGCGCGGCGACCGCCTCTACGCGGCGCTCGATACGGCCGCGTTCGTCGCGATCGACAACGACGACGCAACGCGCGCCGGCCTGCAACCCGCACGCGACAGCATCGGCATCGAGGACGCGCGCTCGCCGTATGCGAACGTGCTGACGGTGCGCGACGCCGATCGCGCGAAGCCGTGGGTCGCGCAGCTCGTCGCCGCGTATCACTCCGACGACGTCGCGCGCTTCATCCTGACGCGCTACCAGGACTCGGTGCGACGGCCGTGGTAGACACGTACGCGCTGGCCTGCAATGCATGCGGCCGCTGCTGCAACAGCGCGCCGACGCTGTCGCTGCGCGAGCTGTTCCGGCATCGGCAACGCTTCGTCGGCGCGCTGACGATTCATCGCGTGCCGAAGCGGCGGATCGGCGAGCGCTGGCTGGCGGGCGGCCGCGAACATCTGCTCGATGCGGACGACGTTGCGGCCTGCGATGCGCTTGCGGATACGCTGTTCCATCGTGTCGGCGGCGCGTGCGGCGATTGGCTCGCGCTGACGCTGCAGGGCTACGACTATCCGTCGCTGGGCCGCTGTCCGGCGCTGGCCGACGACGGCCGGTGCAGCGTACATGCCGACAAACCGTCGATCTGCGGCGCGGTGCCGCTCGATCCGATGCTGCCGGACCGGCTGCAGCCGCAGGTGCTTGCCGGGCGGCGTGCGGAAGCGGCGTGGCTGGGCGCGCAGTGCATTGTCGGCGATGCACGTGCGGCGGATGCGGCGTTCGCGACGCCGCTGCTGACGGCGGGGCGCATCGCCGATCGCGCGGCGCTCGATGCGTATCGCGATGCGCTCGTGTTCGAGCGCGCGGTGTGGCGCGACGCGGTGTCCGCGTCGCTGCTCGGCGACGGGAAGGCGGGGAGCGATCTGACGACGCGGCTCGCGCCCGGCGCTTACCTGACCATGTCGATGGTGCCCGTGCTGCTGGCGGTCGCGTCGATCTCCGCGCATTGCCGCGCGCTGTGCATCGATTTCATCGGCGCTCAGCTCGCGCTGATCGATGCGCGCGTCGACGCGGCGCTCGCACGCCGTCGTCTCGACGACCGGCCCGCGACACGCGAACTGCGCGCGTTCGCGCAGGCTTTCGAGCGCGCGCGGCAGGCGCTGGTCGCGATGCCGGCGCCTGCCGCCGGCGCGAACGACGATGCCGCGCGCATCGAGGGCTGGCTCGGCGCCGAACCGCTTGCGACGTGACGGGCGCGGCGCGCCGCGCATGCCTTACACTCGACGCTCTTTCCATCGTGTCGGACGAGGCGCACATGTACGCATCGACTTTCATCTTTCGGGCCGGTCGGTATGACGACGAGTTTCACCGGCTCGACCGGCAGATCGCCGACCTCGCGCGCGCGACGCCCGGCTATCTCGGCGAGGAGACGTGGGAGAACGTCGAGGCGGGGCTGATCCAGAACGTCTACTACTGGGAATCGGAAGAAGCGCTGCAGCAGTTGATGCGGGATCCTGCGCATCGGGAGGCGAAGGCGAAGCAGGCGCGCTGGCTGGACGGCTATCGCGTCGTGATCGCGAAGGTGCTGCGCGAGTACGGGGACGGCAATCTCGCGAAGCCGCATACGGGTCAGTCCGCGTAAGCGAAACCGGGCGTCCGCGCTGCGGCGCCCGATGATGTCATCGAGATGATGTGACGGCGTCAATTCGCGTACGCAATGCCGACGGATTGTTTTCATTCGCATTGCATATAAAAACGATCCTGAAAAAATGCGAACGCGGCGCCCGCATTCCGGTTTACCCGATGCCGGGCGCAATCAATTTTTCATCAAGCATGGCTAAGGTGGCGAGGCTTTCCGTCGTCAGCCTGTCCTCCAACATTTCTTCCCACTCGATGTCGTACGGAGCCTTTCCATGCCCAACCTCGCCATGTCCGCGATGCGCCGCCGTGCGCTGCGCGCCCGCACCGTTCCCGCCGTTGCCCTGACGCTGATCGCCGTCAGTATCGGCGCGCAAGCCGCGCCGGATGCCGACGGCAACACCGGCCGTTTCGTGCCGGGCTTCCTGGTGCTCAGTCGCAGCGTCTACGACAACCTGTCGGCCAACGTCCAGCCCGGCGCGATCCTGCCGCCGAACTGCGCGCAGACCACCGGCGGGTGCGGCGCGGCGACCGGCGCGCCAAACGACGGCACGTATCCGTACGTGTGGAACAACGATCTCTACGACGGCAGCTTCGGCATCACGTCGCGCATCTTCCTCGACCAGATCACGCCGGCGGGCGGCCTCGTCAGCACGCTCGAAGTGCCGAACAGCCTGCAGAAGGGTTTTGCGCACGACCAGCTGGTGACCAGCTTCAGCTCGAAGTCCGAACTCGGGCTGCACCTGTCCGCCGACGGCAACTACCTGACGTTCATGGGCTACGTCGCGCCGGTCGACACGATCGACGCGTCGAACTCGAATACGCCGGACGTGGTCGACAAGACGAATCCGGTCGGGCAGAACTTCTATCGCGCGGTGGCGCGCGTCGATCGTCACGGGCACTTCCGTTTCACCGAGACCAACGCGTACAGCGGCAACAACGGACGCGCGGCAATCCTGAACAATCTCGGCGGCCGCGACATCTACTACACGTCGGGCAATGCCGGCAACGGCGCGAATCCGCAGCCGCACGGCGTGATCCTCGGCGCGGGCGCCCAGTTCATCGACGCATCGAAGCATCATGAAGCGCAGCAGAACCCGGGCGCGCCGACGCCGCTCGCGAGCTTCTCGGTCACGCAGCTCGGCGCGAAGGCCGACAAGATCGGCAAGGACGACAACTTCCGCGGGATCGCGGTGCACGACAACGTCGTGTACTACACGAAGGGCAGCGGCAGCAACGGCGTGAATACCGTGTACTTCGTCGATACGACGGGCGCCGCGTGCCCGTCGGGTGTCGGCGTGCCGTCGCCGAAGGCCGCGCTGCCGACCGCGCCGCTCGCGTTCAACCCCGCCACGCTGCAGACGACGGGGCTGCCGAGCAACATGTGCGTGCTGGCCGGCTTCCCGTCGACGCCGAACAAGAGTGCGACGACGCTGTCCTATCCGTTCGGGATCTGGTTCGCCGACGCGAACACGCTGTATGTCGCCGACGAGGGCGACGGCTACACGGGCGGCCAGGACCTGTATTCGCACGCGGCGGCGCAGACCGGCGCGGGTCTGCAGAAGTGGGTATACGACGCGACCGCGAAGCAATGGAAGCTGGCGTACACGCTGCAGAACGGCCTGAATCTCGGTACGCCGTATTCGGTGGCCGGCTACCCGACCGGCAACAATGCGGCGACAGGGTTGCCGTGGGCGCCGGCGACGGACGGCCTGCGCAACCTGACGGGCCGCGTCGAACCCGACGGCACGGTCACGATCTGGGCGATCACGTCGACGGTCAGCGGCAACGGCGACGTCGGCGCGGACCCGAACCGGCTGGTCGCGGTGCGCGACGTGCTGCGCAATACGAGCGCGTCGGCGGCCGCGCACGAGCAGTTCGCGGTGTTGCGGACGGCGAAGTTCGCGGAAGTGCTGCGCGGCGTCGAGTTCGCGCCGGGCACCGATCCGGGCCGGTCGCACTGACCGGCGCGATTGCGGGCAATCCGCGCGGCAACGTCGAACCGGTCGATCGGGGCGACAGCGCTTGTCGCGCCTCACAGCGCTTCGACGAGCCGCCGGTTGCTCTTCTCGCAGTACTCGTGACACGCCGCGCGCGCGGCGATCGACGCGCCGTGCACGAACCGCGGCGCGTCGGCGCGCCGCGACATCGACACGACGATCGACGGCGGCGACGGCTGCAGCGGCAGTTCGACCACTTCGCCGCTTTCGATCAGCGCATCGACAAACAACCCGGGAATCGCCGCGACGCCGAACCCGTCGCGCACGAGCTGCACGATCACCGAGATCGACGGCGACCCGGTGATCCGCGTTTCCGACAACGGCACGCCGTGCGCGTGCGCGAGCGTGCGCACGATGTCCTCCAGCGCGCGGTGGGGCGCGGTGCCGCGCCCGTAGGTCAGGATCGGCTGCCGCAGCACCTGCCGCGCGAGGCCCGTGCGCGTATTCGGCAGCAGCCCCGCGCGCGCGATCCAGCGCACCGGATAGTTCGCGAGCGCGTCGCAGACGACCGATGCCTCGTCGCTGCCCTCGACGCGGATGATCAGGTCGAGCTCGCCCGCCATCAGTCTGCGCTGCAGCACGACGCTGACGTCGACGGTCAGGTCGATCTCGAGCTGCGGATAGTCGGCCGCGAGGCGGCGCAGATAGTGCGGCAGCCAGCTGTGCACGACCGTCTCGATCACGCCGAGCCGCAGCTTGCCGCGCAGCGCGCTTTCGCCGGACGCGGCCGCCTGCAGTTCGTGCGTCGCCTCGACGACGGCCTGCGCATAGCCGAGCAGGTACTCGCCATTCGGCGTGAGCCGGAATTCGCGGCTGTCGCGATCGACGAGGACGGTCTGCAGTTCGTCCTCGAGCGCCTTGATGCGCTGCGAGATCGCGGCCGGCGTCGCGTGCAGCGCGGCGGCCGTCGTGCGGAAATTGCGCAGTTTCGCGAGCGTGACGAAGGTTTCGAGGAAACGCGTGTTCATGGCGATCGGAAAAGCGGTGGGCGCGCAGCTTGCCCGCGACGAAAACTGAACGAAACCCGGGGAAAACCCCGAGAGTTGTTAAGAGATTCTATACAGGAAGCGCAAAAAAACTCGTTGGCGACAAATTTTTTTCTTTTCTATTCTTCGCCGTATCCGATGACGCATCCCGTCATCCTGCCGACTTCCCGATATGCCGATGAATACGATGACGCCTTCCGAATTTCGCCAGTCCGTGCGCCGCGGCGCCTTCCGCGGCCCGACCGCCGGCCAGTGCGGCCCGTTCGCGCAAGCGAATCTCGCGATCCTGCCCGACGCGTACGCGCACGATTTCCTGCGCTTCTGCCAGGCGAACCCGAAGGCCTGCCCGCTGCTCGGCGTCGGCGAACCGGGCGCATTCCGGCTCGACGGGCTCGGCGACGATCTCGACATCCGCACCGACGTGCCGAGCTACAACGTGTATCGCGATGGCCGGCTGACCGAGCGTGTCGAATCGCTCGACGCGCTGTGGCGCGACGATTTCGTCGTGTTCGCGATCGGCTGTTCGTTCTCGTTCGAGGACATGCTGGCGCGCGAAGGCATCGCGCTGCGCCATGTCGAGGAGGGCCGCAACGTGCCGATGTACCGCACGTCGATCCCGAACCGTCGCGCGGGCATCTTCGGCGGCCAGCTGGTCGTGTCGATGCGGCCGATGCGCGGCGCCGACGCGATCCGCGCGGTGCAGATCACGAGCCGTTTTCCGGGCGTGCACGGCGCGCCGATCCATATCGGCCATCCGCAGGAGCTGGGCATCGCCGATCTCGGCGCGCCCGATTTCGGCGACGCCGTGACGATCCGCGACGGCGAGCTGCCGGTGTTCTGGGCGTGCGGCGTGACGCCGCAGACCGCGCTGATGGACGCGAAGCTGCCGCTCGCGATCGCGCATACGCCCGGCCACATGCTGATGACCGACATCACGAACGCGTCGCTGGCCGTGTTCTGACGCAATACCGCGGCGGCCCGCGCGGCCGTCGTCCCGACTACGTCGCGGCCCGCCGCCGCGACAGCAAGACGATCCGCCCGACCGGAGGGCGGCGCGCATCCGCGGCCCGGCGCCGCGCACGGCGCGTGCACGCCACGACTCGATTTTGACCGCGCATTTCAACAGGAGATTGACCATGGAAAGCAAGACGCTTGCGGCGGCCGACGCCGAAGCCGCGGGCCCCGCGCGCAACGGCCTGTTCTCGTGGTACGCGGACGCGCAGCCGCGCGAGCGCCGCGCGTTCTGGAGCTGCAAGGTCGGCTACATGCTCGACGGGATGGACACGCAGATGCTGTCGTTCGTGATCCCGACGCTGGTCGCGACCTGGGGCATCTCGTTCGCCGATGCGGGCTTCATCGGCACCATCACGCTGCTCGCGTCGGCGCTCGGCGGCTGGATCGCGGGCATCCTGTCCGACCGGATCGGCCGCGTGCGCACGCTGCAGCTCACGGTGCTGTGGTTCGCGGTGTTCACCGCGCTGTGCGGGCTCGCGCAGAACTACCATCAGCTGCTCGCGGCGCGCGCGCTGATGGGCTTCGGCTTCGGCGGCGAATGGACGGCCGGCGCGGTGCTGATCGGCGAAGTGATCCGCGCGCGCGACCGCGGCAAGGCGGTCGGCCTCGTGCAGTCGGGCTGGGCGATCGGCTGGGGACTGTGCGCGCTGCTGTATGCGCTGATGTTCTCGCTGATGCCGGCCGAGCTCGCGTGGCGTGCGCTGTTCCTGGTCGGGCTCGCGCCCGCGCTGCTGGTCGTCGTGATTCGCCGCTACGTGAAGGAGCCCGACGTCTACGAGAAGGAAAAGGCCGCACAGGCGCGCGTCGCCGATGCGCCGCGCCTCACCGAGATCTTCGCGCCGCAGCTGATCACGACGACGCTGCGCGCGGCGCTGCTGACGACCGGCGCGCAGGGCGGCTACTACGCGATCACGACGTGGCTGCCGACCTTCCTGAAGACCGAGCGGCACCTGACGGTGATGGGCACGGGCGGCTATCTCGCGATGATCATCCTCGGCTCGTGGGTCGGCTACCTGACGAGTGCGTACCTGACCGACCGCCTCGGCCGCAAGCCGAACTTCATCCTGTTCGCGCTCGGCTCGATGGTGATCGCGTTCGCGTACACGTCGCTGAACCTGACCGACACGTCGATGCTGTGGCTCGGCTTTCCGCTCGGCTTCTTCGCATCGGGCATCTTCTCGGGGATGGGCGCGTTCCTCACCGAGCTGTTCCCGACGCGCGTGCGCGGCTCGGGGCAGGGCTTCTGCTACAACGTGGGCCGCGCGGTCGGCGCACTGTTCCCGTTCCTGATCGGCGCGCTGTCGAAGCACTACGGGCTCGGCGCGAGCATCGGGATCTTCGCGGTCGCCGCATACGGCGTGATGATCGTCGCCGCGCTGACGCTGCCCGAGACGCGCGGCCGCGAACTCGACGCCGCGTAAGCGGCGCATCGCCCGCACACCTTTTCTCCCTGATGACCGGCACCGTGACGCGGCGCGCGATGCGCGCCGTGCGACGGCGCTCGTCCTTCGATTTCACGACGCATCGATTTCATCGCCATGACTGACCGACACACTTCCCCCGTTCCCTCCGACACCGCGCGCTGGCAATTCTGGATCGACCGCGGCGGCACCTTCACCGACATCGTCGCGCGCCGGCCCGACGGCACGCTGGTCACGCACAAGCTGCTGTCGGAAAACCCCGAGCAGTATCGCGACGCGGCGGTGGCCGGCATCCGCCACCTGCTCGGCCTCGCCGACGGCGAGCCGATCACGCCTGCGCGCGTCGACATGGTGAAGATGGGCACGACGGTCGCGACCAACGCGCTGCTCGAACGCAAGGGCGAACGCACGGCGCTCGCGACGACGCGCGGCTTTCGCGACGTGCTGCGCATCGCGTACCAGAACCGGCCGCGCCTGTTCGATCTCGACATCGTGCTGCCCGATGCGCTGTACGAGACGGTCGTCGAGATCGACGAGCGCGTCGGCGCGCACGGCGACGTGGTCGAGGCGCTCGATCTCGATCGCGCCGAAGCGTCGCTGCGCCGCGTGTTCGACGCGGGCGTGCGCGCACTCGCGATCGTGCTGATCCACGGCTATCGCTATACCGCGCACGAACGCGCGCTCGCGCAGCTCGCGCGTCGCATCGGCTTCACGCAGGTGTCCGCGTCGCACGAGGTGTCGCCGCTGATGAAGATGGTGTCGCGCGGCGACACGACGGTCGTCGACGCGTATCTGTCGCCGATCCTGCGCCGCTACGTCGAGCAGGTCGCGCGCGAGATGCCGGGCGTGAACCTGCAGTTCATGCAGAGCAGCGGCGGCCTGACGCGCGCCGACGCGTTCCAGGGCAAGGACGCGATCCTGTCGGGGCCGGCCGGCGGCATCGTCGGGATGGTGCGCGCGGCGCGCGCGGCCGGCTTCGAGCGCGTGATCGGCTTCGACATGGGCGGCACGTCGACCGACGTGTCGCACTACAACGGCGAGTTCGAGCGCGTGTTCGAGACGCAGGTGGCCGGCGTGCGGATGCGCGCGCCGATGATGAGCATCCATACGGTCGCGGCGGGCGGCGGCTCGGTGCTCGGCTTCGACGGCGCGCGGCTGCGCGTCGGGCCCGAATCGGCCGGCGCGAACCCGGGGCCGGCCGCGTACCGGCGCGGCGGCCCGCTGACCGTGACCGACTGCAACGTGATGCTCGGCAAGATCCAGCCCGACTATTTCCCGCGCGTGTTCGGCCCGCACGCGGACGAACCGCTCGACCGCGACGGCGTGGCCGCGAAGTTCGCGGCGTTCGCCGACGAGATCCACGCGGCGACCGGCCGACGCGAGACGCCCGAGGCGCTGGCCGAAGGTTTCCTCGAGATCGCGATCGGCAGCATGGCGAACGCGATCAAGAAGATCTCGGTGCAGCGCGGCCACGACGTGTCGCGCTACGTGCTGACGACCTTCGGCGGCGCGGGCGGCCAGCATGCGTGCGGCGTTGCCGACGCGCTCGGCATGACGCAGGTGTTCGCGCATCCGCTCGCGGGCGTGCTGTCCGCCTACGGGATGGGCCTCGCCGACCAGACCGCGATGCGCGAGCGCGCGGTCGAAGCCGTGCTGTCGGACGACTCGCTGCCGGCGCTGAACGCGGCGCTCGACCGGCTGACCGACGAGGCGGTCGGCGCGCTGCTCGAACAGCGCGTGCCGCCCGAACGGATCGCGACCGAGCGGCGCGTGCACCTGCGCTACCAGGGCACCGATTCGGCGCTCGACGTGCCGGCCGGCAGCGTCGCTGCGATGCAGCACGCGTTCGAGGCCGCGTACCGGCAGCGCTACGCGTTCCTGATGCCGGGCACGCCGCTGGTCGCCGAGCTGGCGTCGGTCGAGGCGATCGGCCGCTCCGACGCGCCGGTCGAGATCGCGCCGCTCGCGCCGCGCGCCGACGGCGCGCCGGTGGCGGACACGACCGTGCGTTTCTATTCGGGCGGTGCGTGGCACGACGCGGCGCTGTACGTGCGCGACACGCTGCTGGCCGGCGACGCGATCGACGGTCCGGCGATCGTTGCCGAGCGCAACGGCACGACCGTCGTCGAGCCCGGCTGGCGCGCGCAGATGAGCGCGCAGGGCAACCTCGTGCTGACGCGCACGACGCCGCTGCCGACGCGCCGCTCGCTCGGCACCGACGCCGATCCGGTGCGGCTCGAGATCTTCAACAACCTGTTCATGTCGATCGCCGAGCAGATGGGGCTGCGGCTGCAGAACACCGCGTACTCGGTGAACATCAAGGAGCGGCTCGACTTCTCGTGCGCGATCTTCGACGGCGACGGCAACCTGATCGCGAACGCGCCGCACATGCCGGTACATCTGGGCTCGATGGGCGAGAGCATCCGCACGGTGATCGAACGCAACCGCGGCCGCATGCGCGACGGCGACGTGTTCATGCTGAACGACCCGTATCACGGCGGCACGCATCTGCCCGACGTGACGGTCATCACGCCGGTGTTCGCGGACGGCTCGGACGCGCCGCTGTTCTATGTCGGCTCGCGCGGCCACCATGCGGACATCGGCGGCACGACGCCGGGCTCGATGCCGCCCGATTCGACGCATATCGACGAGGAAGGCGTGCTGATCGACAACTGGCTGCTGGTATCGGCCGGCGCGCTGCGCGATGTGGACACGCGCGCGCTGCTCGCGTCGGGACGCTATCCGGCGCGCAACGTCGAGCAGAACATGGCCGACCTGCGCGCGCAGATCGCCGCGAACCAGAAGGGCGTCGACGAGCTGCGCCGGATGGTCGCGCAGTTCGGCCGCGACGTCGTGCTCGCGTTCATGGGGCACGTGCAGGACAACGCCGAGGAGGCCGTGCGGCGCGTGATCGGCGCGCTGCAGGACGGCGACTACCGCTATCCGCTCGACAACGGCGCGGAGATTTGCGTCGCGATTCGCGTCGATCGCGCGTCCCGCGGTGCGACGATCGATTTCACGGGCACCTCCGCGCAGCTCGACAACAACTTCAACGCGCCGAAGGCCGTGTGCATGGCCGCGGTGCTGTACGTGTTCCGCACGCTCGTCGGCGACGACATCCCGCTGAACGCCGGCTGCCTGAAGCCGCTCACGGTGATCGTGCCCGAGCGCTCGATGCTGAACCCCGAGTATCCGGCGGCCGTCGTATCGGGCAACGTCGAGACGTCGTCGGCGATCACCAACGCGCTGTACGGCGCGCTCGGCTGCGTCGCGTCGAGCCAGGGCACGATGAACAACTTCACGTTCGGCAACGCGCAGTATCAGTACTACGAGACGATCGCGGGCGGCAGCGGCGCGGGCAACGGCTTCGCAGGCGTCGGCGCGGTGCAGACGCACATGACGAATTCGCGGCTGACCGATCCGGAAGTGCTCGAATGGCGCTACCCGGTGCGGCTCGACTCGCACGTGATCCGCGCGGGCTCGGGCGGCGCCGGACGCTGGCGCGGCGGCGATGGTGCGGTGCGGCGGATCCGCTTCCTCGAACCGATGACCGCGTCGATCCTGTCGAACAACCGGATCCACGCGCCGTTCGGCGCGGCGGGCGGCGAGCCGGGCGCGCTCGGCCGCAACACGATCGAGCGCGCGGACGGCACGATCGAGACGCTCGACCATATCGGCCGCGCGCAGATGGCGCCGGGCGACGTGTTCGTGGTCGAGACGCCGGGCGGCGGCGGATACGGCGTCGCGGGCTGAGGCGGGTCATCCGGGCGGCGGTCGCCATCCTGCGCCCGCGGCCCGGCCATGACGGGGCGACCGCGTCCCACGCGCGCCGACATCGGGGTTTTGTCGCTCCGGTGCCGGTCGTTGCGCCGACAAAATGCCCCGTCTCCCGGAATGCAGTGTGTTATTGCCGCGTTCGGGGAAATTAAAATCGCGTATTCCCGCTAAACCGAATGGAAATTGTCCCGGCCCGCGTCAATTCGTGTCGATTCGTTCCCATTTTTCCGTTTTGGTAATAGATCCGTCCCCGGATTTTCAGATTTTTCGCAAACGCCCGTCCGGCGCGGGATCCCGCCCGCCGCGCCGCGGCCGTTGCCCGTCGCGGCGCGCGGCGCCCGATGGGGGCTGCGCATGAAAACATGCACCGATCAGTCGAGTCTTGATTCCTTGACACCCCGAATGAAATGTGAATGCCAATCCGCATCGGCATTTGATAAGATGGCTTCGTCACTCGATTGGCAGAACCCGTGCGTGATCGGCGAGCGCCGGGTCGCATGAGTTGGGAACAAGTACGGGACGAGGACCGTTGTTGCGGCTGTCGGCCGCCGCCTGGCCAGGCGTGCGGCGAGTCCGGACCAGCGGTCGGCGAACCCGCCTCCGTCTACACTGTGCGTTTTTTCTGGGTCGGGGCGTGTCCATGGATGACGAAAACGATAGCGCGGTGCTCGAGGCGCATGTCGGTACGCGCAGCCCCTGCTGGCGTCTCGGCAGCGACAGCAACGCGCTTGAACTCGCCGCCGTGCGCGGCATGACCAATATCGGCGTCGCGCTGACGGCCGACCAGGCCGCGCGGATTCGCGCGCTGACGGGCGTTACATCGCACCTGGTGCTCGACATCGTGCTGTTCGGCCATCCGGTGGCGCTGCATCTAGTCGGCAGGAAGGTCAACACGACCGACTGGGCCGGCACCGCTTCCGCGTATTCCGACACCGTGTCCGTGGCCGGCGATCTCGCGCACGGGCTGGCGTTCGCGGAGCAGGTCGTCTCCGAGGTGAACTCGCTCGTCGTGATCCTCGACCGCAACGGGATGGTGCAGCGCTTCAACCGCCTGTGCGAGGAAGTGACCGGCAAGCGCGAGGTCGACGTGATCGGCCGCAGCGCGTTCGAGCTGTTCATGAACCCCGAGCAGGGCGCGCAGTCGCGCAGCAACATCACCGGGTTTTTCGCGAGCAACCAGGCGTTCGCGGTCGAGCGCTACATCAACACCGTCAACGGGCCGCGCCTGTTCCAGTTCCGCAACAAGTTCGTGCAGAGCGGCAGCGGCGTCGACGAGCAGTTCCTGATCTGCTCGGGCATCGACATCACCGAGGAGCGCAATGCGCAGCAGCGGCTCATCGAGCTCGCGAACACCGACGTGCTGACCGGGCTGCCGAACCGTCATGCGATCAGCGAGCGCATCCATGCGGTGATCGCGGAGCAGGGCCGCGACAAGCCGGGCCAGGTCGGCATCCTGTTTCTCGATCTCGACAATTTCAAGCGCGTCAACGATCACTACGGCCACATCACCGGCGACCGGCTGCTGCAGGACGTGTCGGCGATCATCAGCGGTTGTCTGCCGTCCGGCGCGACGCTCGCGCGGCTCGGCGGCGACGAGTTCCTCGTGCTGTTCGAGAACGGCACGCGCGCGCTGCTCGAAGCGACCGCGCAGATCATCCTCGAGCGGCTGCGCACGCCGATTCATCTCGGGCTGATGGAGGTCTACACGAGCTGCTCGATCGGCATCGCGATGCATCCGCAGCACGGCGATTCGCTCGAGACGCTGATCCGCAACGCCGATACCGCGATGTATGTCGCGAAGGAAGCCGGCAAGCACACGTACCGCGTGTTCTCGCTGGAGATGAACCAGCGGGTCGCGAAGTACATGTGGCTCGACACGAACCTGCGCAAGGCGCTCGAGGAAGAGCAGTTCGTGCTGCACTACCAGCCCGTGGTCGATATCGCGACGGGCGACGTGCAGGCGGTCGAGGCGCTGATCCGCTGGCAGTCGCCGGATCGCGGGCTCGTCGCGCCGGTCGAGTTCATCCGTTTCGCGGAAGAGTCGGGCCTGATCGCGCCGCTCGGACGCTGGGTGATGCGCACGGCCGCCGCGCAGGCTGCCGCGTGGAAGGCGAAGGGGCTCGGCGTGCGGATCGCGGTGAACGTCTCCGCACGACAGTTGCAGGACATGAACATCGTGCACCAGTTCGCTTCGATCCTCGACAGCGCCGGGCTGAAGCCGGGCCTGCTCGACATCGAGCTGACCGAGAGCTGCTTCATCGAGGACGAGGATGCCGCGCACGGGCTGATGAAGCAGTTCCGCCAGCTCGGCGCGAAGGTCCATCTCGACGATTTCGGCACCGGCTATTCGTCGCTGTCGCAGCTGTCGCGGCTGCCGCTCGATGCGATCAAGCTCGATCGCAGCTTCATCACCGGCATCGACCGCAATCCGCGCTCGCAGGCGCTGGTGCGCTCGGTCGTGTCGCTGGCGAATGCGCTGAACTTCTCGGTGATCGCCGAAGGCGTCGAGACGCACGAGGAAGCCGGGTTCCTGAAGCAGATCGACGTCGGCCACGCGCAGGGCTACTACTACGCGCGGCCGATGCCGGCCCAGGCGTTCGAGGCCTGGCTCGCGGAGACCAGAAAGCTCCGGCTGATCGCCTGAGCCATCCGTTGTCGCGGCCGCCGGAATCCGGCGGCCGCCGCCGTCACGTCACACCGTGCGCAGCTTCGACACGCGCCGGTTCTGCAGCATCACCAGGCGTTCCATATACGCGAGGTCCTTCGGCTCGATCGTGAACGCCGCGTGCACCCAGTCTTCGGTGATGTCCATCAGCTCGGAGCGCGTGAGCTGGAACACGCGCTCGCGCGCGCGCAGCATCGCACGCACGCCGTTCAGCTTCGGCTTCGTCACGTCGATGAAGGTGCGCGTCGCGAGATAGGCGTCGCCTGCATCGAAGGTCTGGTCGACCAGACCGCGGTCCTCGTACCACTCGGCCGCATGCGCCTCGCCGGTCGAGATCAGCTGCTCCGCGAGCATGCGGTCGGCCTTGCGCTTGACGAGGGAGTAGCCGCCCATGCCCGGGAACAGATTGAACGCGATCTCGGGGAAACCGAGCTTCACGCCCTTCTGCGCGAGCACGTAGTGATGCGCGAGCGCCGCCTCGAAGCCGCCGCCGAGCGCGCTGCCCTCGACCATCGCGATCGAGATCGCGCCGGTGCCGAAGCCGGTGTAGATCTCGTACACGCCGTCGATGCACGAGCGCGCATAGGCCATCAGCAGGTCGCGCTTGCCGCTGCGGATCGCGTCGACGAAGAAGCTCAGGTCGCCGCCGACGTTGAACAGCTCGGGGACGAGCGAGCCTGTCACCCAGAAGTCGAACGGCAGCCCCGAGTCGCGTGCGACGCGCGCGAGGTGGATGATGTCGGTGACGAGCTGCTGGTTGAAGCATGGCCGCGGTTCCGATCTCAGCATCATCCACATGATGTTTCGGCCTTCTTCGTAAAACGCCGTCAACTGCGTGAGTTCACCGGCTTCGTAGAACGGACGGCAAGCGGGATGCGATTGGAGTTGCATGGTATGTCCTCGTGAGATGTGGTTTTTGAAGACCGCCGCGAGCGGCGCGACGCGGGCGCAAGGGCCGCGCATCGCGCCGCTCGCGAGGCATCGCCATTGTTGCGCGCGCACAAAACCCGAAATGCGGGGAACAACGCACGAAGGGGATGCGGGCGGCGATCGAGTCGGCGCGGTGAGGCGGGCGGGGGAGGAAGGCGCGGGGGGCGCGGGCGGGAAACGGCGGCCGGTCGATTTGTCGCGGCGCGATCGGGCGGCGCGGGTTTGCCGAGCCCGCCGGCGGGACCGTGACGCGCCGGCCGCGCCGTTCGCTTACACGTCGAAAGCGGTGCGGGACTGGCGCTCGATTCCCAGCGCGTGTGCGGACCGGTGGAGCGCGCGTGTGTCGGTTGGTTTCAGGCGGCGATACCGCTTCGCCCCGGTGCCGGGGAGAGGAGCATGGCCGCACTCCGGAAAGCGCGGTACATGCAGGGCGGCGAGTCTCGCGGGGCGCGCCTGCACGCGCTACCGTGGATCGTCCGGCCGGGTCCGGGTGCTTTCGCGAAGCGGGCTGTCCGACGATTCGGGTTCCGCATGGTTGAATACATCACAACGCGATATAAAATCAAAGCAGATGCTTCGTGCCGCTCACGTCATGAATGCGTGAGCGAATTGCTCGGCGACGCACATATCGCGCCGGGCGAATGTCCGGTCCGAAAGAACGAGGCGACCGGCCCGCGACAGCGGCCGGAGGCGGCGCCGCGGTAAGGACATGGGGAAATGACGATGCTGGTTACGTTTCGCTCATCCGCCGCACCCGATATCGTGATGTTGCGCGATCTGGCGCAGTACCTGCTCGGACTCGTCGGCAAGGGGCTCGACGTGCGCGGCGTGATTGCCGTCGACGAGCTGCCGGGCGCGATCGCGCGGCTCGAACAGGCCATCAGGGACGACGTCGCGCGCCAAAGCGCGCACGAACATTCGACGCCCACGGTGCGGGTCGAGCTGTCGCCGCACGCGGGCGGCCTTGCGCAACGGGCATGGCCGTTGCTGGACATGATGCGTGCGGCTCGCGAGCAGGGCCGGCACGTGATGTGGGGTATGTAGGCGCGCATCGCGCGCGCGCCGCCATGTGATGGACCTCCGCTGGAAGGCCGCCGGCCCCGCATCGCACGATGCGGGTGCCGGCGGCCGATTTTTTGGTCCGGCCCGCCGCGCGGGTGCGCCGCGCATTGCCGCGCGCGGCGTTGTCGCGATTACGGATGACGGTGCGTGTGCGAGCGCGGCGAACGCCGCGAGGGCCGGTGCAGCAGCCTGTCGCGCGCCCGGTCGCGGCTGCGCCGCTCCGCGAAGAACAGCACCGCAAATACGAGGACCGCGAGCATGATGATGATCTGGACGATGTCGTGTTCCATGTCGCCTCCGGCAGGTGGGGCTGGGATGCGCGTCGCGGCGGACGGTCAGCCTGCGGGCATCGAGGCGCCGGCGAGCTTCGTATCGATGAAGCGCTTGGCCAGCGCGATCGAGAGCCTGACCGCGTCCGCGTCGCTGCGGAACACGTGGTGCTTCGGATCCAGCAGATGCGCTTCGTGACGCCCGCCGGCGTCGTACCAGCAGACGACCGCGAGCGGCTGGTACAGCGCGCCGAGTTCGAGGCCTTCGCCGGCCAGCGGCTCGACGAGCGCGCACGCACGGATTTCGCAGCGGCGATAACGCATGCAGAGCGGTATCTCCATGGTAGTCCTCCTGGCGGCGGCCATCGTTCCGACCCCCGCGTCGCGCACGGACGCCGCAGCGGAATTTGATCCGACGAATAGGCGCCGCGTTGCGGCAAGCGCTCAGGTCAGCATCGGCATCGCTTCGATCAGCGCGATGCCGATCAATGCGCCGAGCGCGGCGCCGATCAGCTTCGGATGCCAGCGTTCGAGATGCAGCGCCGTCAGCAGCGCGCCGAACAGGATCACGCCGAGCAGCGCGAACGCCACCACGAGATAACCGATTTCGAAATCGTTGTCGATCAACACGATTGCCTCCTTCCCCATCCCGGGCCGGTCGTGTTCGTCGGCGCCGTATCGGCGCCGGCGACGTCATGTGCCCTTTGTCGCCTGTTCGAATTATATATCACAACGTGATGTAAATGGCGGTCAGATCGCGGCCGAAATGCACAAGGTCCGAATCGTGCGATCGTGAATACCGTGGCGTTTCGACGAGCGCTCGCCACGTCGCTTGACGCTCGCCGGTGCGTCACCCACACTGGACAAGCCCGGCGGGCATGCCCGCGTGCACTGCCGGCGCGCGATCGTTGCGTCCCGACACGAACGTGCACCGAGGTTCGACGTGCTGCATCCTTTTTCCCGATTGACCGGTTGCGTGCTCGCCGGCGCCGTGGTGCTCGGCGTCGGCGTGCTGGCGCGGCCCGCGCATGCCGAAGCCGGCGACGGCGCGTCCGTCACGCTGGTCGACGACACGCACGTATTCGTGATCCAGCACGACGGCTCGCTCGACGAGCACGACGATTCGACGCTGCGCGCGAACAATGCGAACGGGATCGACGCGATCGCGCAGCGCTACGTGTGGTTCGACAAGAACCTCGAGAAGGTCGAGTTGCTCGCGGCGGAAACGATCGACCGCGACGGCGTCGCGCATCCGGTCGGCGCGGACGCCATCCGCGACGTGCAGGAACCGCGCTCGGCCGGCGCGCCGACGTTCCAGGACGGCCTGTTGCGCACGGTCGTGTTTCCCGGCGTCGAAGCCGGGTCGAGCACGCGCGTCGCGTTCCGCAAGACGCGCACCAGGCCGGTCAATGCCGGCTACTTCGGCTACACGGTCGAGCCGTCGCGCGAGCCGGTCGACAGCCAGCGGCTGATCTTCGACCTGCCGGCCGACATGCCGCTCTACGCGGACGCGCGCGGCTACGTCGCGCTGCCGCCGGTGACCGCGAACGGCCGCACGCGCTACGAGTTCGATTACCGGCACGGCCCGTACGACCGCATCGAGCACGGCGCGGTCGGCTATCCGACCTACGGCGACCGGCTCGTCGTGTCGACGCTGCCCGACTATGCGGCGTTCGCCGCGCGCTACCGCAACGCGGCGGTCGATCCGAGCGCGAACGATCCGGCCGTCGTGCGGCTGGCCCAGTCGCTCACGGCAAACGCGGGCGATCCGCGCGACAAGGCACGCATCCTGTACGACTGGGTGCAGGCGAACGTGCGCTACGTCGCGCTGTTTCTCGGCGAGACGGCGGCCGCGCCGCATCGCGTGACGGACATCCTGCGCAACCGCTACGGCGACTGCAAGGATCACGTCGCGCTGTTCGGCGCGCTGCTCGCGGCGGTCGGCATTCGCAGCGAACCGGTGCTGATCAACCTCGGATCCGTTTATACGCTGCCGGCCGTGCCCGGCTACGGCGGCGGCGCGATCAATCACGCGATCACATGGCTGCCCGATCTCGGGCTTTACGCGGACACGACCACGGCCGGCATCGCGTTCGGCTACCTGCCGCCGATCGTGATGGATCGTCCGGCGCTGCTCGTCGACACGGGCGTGCTGTCGCGCACGCCGGCCACGCAGCCGCGGCGCCGCCTCGCGCGGCTCGACATCGACGCCGCGCAGCGCGGCGCCGAGTGGTTTCATGCGTATATCGAGGACGACGGCTGGACCGCCGAACTCGAGCGCAACGTGTTTCGCCGCGCGCCGCCCGAACGCATCGCGCAGCTGGCCGCGGAACGTCTGCGGCTGAGCGGGCTGCGCGGGCGCGCGCAGATCGCGACCGGCGAGCGCGGCGCGACGGACGGGCCGTTCGACGTGACGATGTCGGGCACGCTCGATCACCTGGTGTGGCCCGACGGCACGACGGCGGTGCCGGCGCTGTCGAGCCTGACCGGCGGCATCGCGACGCAGGTCGACGGCTGGCTGGAGGAGCCCGTGCGCACGCAGCCGTGGGTCTGCATCGGCGGCACGTTCGACGAGACCGCGCAGATCGCGCTGCCGCGCGATGTCGTCGTGACCGACTTGCCGGTCGACATGAGCGTGCACGATCGTTTCATCGACTTCACGTCGCACTACATATTCGATTCGGCCGCGCGCGTCGTGCAGGTCACGCGCCGGATGAACGCGGATTTCGGCCGGCAGGTGTGCACGCCCGACGAATTCGCGGCGCTGCGCGCGTCGCTCGAACGCATCGAGCGCGATACGCAGGCGCAGATCGTGGTGCGGGCGGAGCCGCGCTGAGCGGCGCCGGTGCGGCGGCGCGCGGCCGGAGTCGACGAGCAAGGGCGGACGTTGCGGCGCCCGCAATCACGCGCGCACGATCGACGCCGGTCGGCGCGCAGGAGAGGAACGATGACGGAACGAGACGATGAAATCGCCGACCTGTCGAAGGAACTGCTGGGCCGGATCGTGCAGGGCACCGTCGCGAGCGGTGCGACCGTCGATGCGCAACAGTGTGCAGCGTTGGCCGTGCAGTGCGCGACGGTGCTGATCGATCGGCTGGAAGCGCGCAGCGGGTGATTCGAAACGAATGACGGCGGCGGCGAGCAGCACGCCGCCAGCGGCTGCCCTTGGCCGCAGCACCGCCGCGCGAGTAGCGAGCCGCTTGCCGGCGGCTACGTCCCGCTCGTGCCGTGAACGGGCGCGCCATCCACGTCGGCGCCGACCCGCACCGCACCCGGCGGCCGGCCGACCACGCGCTTGAACGCGCGGCTGAACGCGGCCAGCGACCCGTAGCCGAGCCGGTACGCGACGGTTTCGATCGCCTCGCGATCGCGCGCGATCCATTGCGCGGCGAGCCGCATCCGCAGTTCGGTCAGGTAGCGCACCGGCGCCATCCCGGTCGCCGCAAGAAAGCGCTCGGCGAACACCGAGCGCGACACGCCCGCTTCGGCGGCCAGTTCCGCGACGCTCCAGTTGCGGCCCGGATCGCGATGCAGCGCGACGATCGCGCGGCCGAGCTTCGGTTCGCGCAGCGCCTGCACCCAGCCGGTCGCGTCGCCGCAGCCGCACTCGACCCAGCCGCGCACGATGAACGCGGCGACGACATCCGCGAGCCGCGCAAGGATGCCCGCGAACCCGGCGCGCTCCGCACACGCTTCGCGCTCCATCGCGTCGAGCATCGGGCGGATTTCCGGATAGCGCGCGAGCAGCGTGCCGACGTGCATGAACTCGGGCATCGTGCCGACCAGCGGCTGCATGCCGCCGAGATCGAGTTCCATGCACGCGCTGAAGATCAGCGCGTCGCCGGCACCCGGCTCGGTTGTCGCACAGGCGGGCGGCGCACCGGCCGAGCCGACCGACGCGACCGTGTCGCAGATCTTCGCGGCTTCGAAGCCGTTGATCTCGCGGCACGGCGCGTCGGGGTCGGAAACCAGCGCATGCATGTTGCCGTGCGGCAGCAGGATCGCGTCGCCGGCCTCGAGCTGCATCGTCGCGCCGGCCGCGTCGCGCAGCAGCACGGGGCCGCGTCCGACGAAATGGAACTGCGCGCGCCCCGGCGCGTGACCGAAGCTCAGCCCGAATGGCCGCGCGACCTGGATGCGGCGGTACTGGACGCCGCTCAGGCGCATCCCGAGCAGCAGCTCGCTGACGAGGTCGTGCGCGTCGGGGACGGGAGGAAGCAAGGGCTCGGCCATCGGATTCGGACGTTCGATCAATAAAGTCGGATTGTATGTCATAGACCGTCCTGCTGTCGTTCCTTAGGATACGCCGTCATCGGTATTTATCCCTATCTGGAACGGAACGACACATGAACCCCGGAATGTCTACCGCCGCCCCGCTGGCGGCCCCCCGCGAGCCCGCCTGGGGCGCTGTTTTCGCGATGACGCTCGGCGTGTTCGGGCTCGTCACGGCCGAATTCCTGCCGGCGAGCCTGCTCACGCCGATGGCCGACAGTCTCGGCGTGACCGAAGGCGTCGCCGGGCAGGCCGTCACGGCCACGGCCGCGGTCGCGCTCGTCACGAGCCTGCTGATTGCCGCCGCGACGCGCACGATCGACCGGCGCCGCGTGCTGCTCGCGTTCTCGGTGCTGCTGGTCGCATCGAATCTCGCGGTCGCGTTCGCGCCGAACCTGACGATGCTGCTGATCGGCCGCGTCGTGCTCGGCGTCGCGCTCGGCGGCTTCTGGACGATGGCGACGGCGACCGCGATGCGGCTGGTGCCGACCGCGATGGTGCCGCGCGCGCTGTCGATCGTCTTCAGCGGCGTGGCCGTCGCGACGATCGCCGCCGCGCCGCTCGGCAGCTACTTCGGCCACCTGATCGGCTGGCGCAACGTGTTCCTGATCGCGGCCGGGCTCGGCGGTGTCGCGCTGCTGTCGCAGGCGGCGACGCTGCCGTCGATGCCGCCGAGCGGCACGACGCGGCTGCGCACGCTGATCGACGTGCTGCGCCGGCCGACCGTCGGCCTCGGGATGTTCGCGACGATCCTCGTGTTCACCGGGCATTTCGCGTTCTTCACGTATCTGCGGCCGTTTCTCGAACAGGTCGCGGGCGTCGACGTGAACGGGCTGTCGGCGATCCTGCTCGGCTACGGCGTTGCGAACTTCGTCGGCACGTCGCTCGCGGGCCGCGTGCTCGAGCACCGGTTGAGGCCGATGCTGATCGCGATGCCCGCGCTGATGGTCGTACTCGGCATCGCGCTCGTCGCGCTTGGCCGCGCGCCGCTGCTCGACGCGGTGCTCGTCGCGTTGTGGGGGATGGCGTTCGGCGGCGTGCCGGTCGCGTGGTCGACGTGGGTCACGCGCACCGTGCCCGACGAGGCGGAGAGCGCGGGCGGGCTGATCGTCGCGGCGATCCAGCTCGCGATCGCGACCGGTGCGGCGGCGGGCGGCGTCGTGTTCGACGCGAACGGCGCGGCCGGCGTGTTCGTTGCCGCGGCGGTCGTGCTGGCCGTCGCGGTCGCGACGATCGTCACGGGCGTGCCGAAGCGCGTGGAAGCGGTGTCGTAAGGGATGTCGCAAGCGGGGCGGCCGGATCGCGTCCGGGCATCCGGCCGCCCGCGCATGCGCATCAGCCGCGCGGCTGCACGAGCGCGGCGAGCGCCTTCATCGCCTGGATATACGGATAGGGGCCGTGACTGATCCGCGCGACGCCGGAATCGGCGAGTTCGCCCAGCGTCGGCGTTTCCGCGACGCGCATCGCGTTGACCGGGAGCGGCGATGCCGCCGTCAGCCGGCGAATCAGCGCGGGGGATTTGAGGCCGGGCACGAACAGCCCGTCGGCGCCCGCGTCGGCATATGCGCGTCCGCGCGCCAGAACCGCGTCGACCAGCTGCTCGTCGTGCCGTTCCGCCGGCGTGACGAAGAACACGTCCGTGCGCGCGTTGATAAAATACCCGGCCCCCTTCTTGTCCGCCGACGCGCGCGCGGCCGCGATGCGGGCGGCGGCCGCTTCGACGCTGCGCACTTCGCCCGTCGCGGGCACGCTGTCCTCGAGATTGCAGCCGATCGCGCCGGCGTCGATGCTGAGCGCGATCGTCTCCGCGACGTCGTCGAGGCGCTCGCCGTAGCCGCTTTCGAGGTCGACGGTCACCGGCAGGTCGGTCGCGCCGACGATGCGAGCGAGTACTTCCATCACCAGCGCACGCGGAATGTGTTCGCCGTCCGCGAAACCGTTGGCCTTCGCGACCGACCAGCTTCCGGTCGCCAGCGCCGGCGCGCCGGCGTCGGCGACTGCGCGGGCGCTGCCGGCATCCCAGACGTTGAACAGGATCAGCGGATCGCCCGCGCGGTGCAGCGCGCGAAAACGGGCATGCTTGTCAGCAGTTGTCATCGATGTCTCTCCTGATGGGCGGAATCGAATGCCGTCGTGAAGGATACGTCTGCGGCACCGCGCGTGGAGAGAAAAATTCCGCACCGGCTCAGTCGCGCGCCGACGGATCCTCGGACAGCGTGCGCAGCTGGTCGCGCAGCCGGTCGACGTCGCCCGGCGGAAACGGCTTCTCGACCTCGGCATGCGTCTGCTGCCACAGCGGAAACGCTTCGGCCAGCAGCCGATCGCCGGCGGGCGTCAGCGCGAGCAGGCGGCTGCGCCGGTCGTCCGGATCCTGCTCGATCGTCACGAGGCCGCGCCGTTCGAGCGGCTTCAGCGCGGCCGTCAGCGTGGTGCGATCCATCGCGAGCAGCGACGCCACCGCTTTCATCGGCGCCGGCTGCGGCCGGTTCAACGACATCAGCAGCGAGAACTGGCCGTTGGTGAGGTCCAGCGGACGCAGCGCATCGTCGAAGATCCGCGCGAGATTGCGTGCCGCGCGCTGCATGTGCAGGCACAGGCAGCAGTCGCGCACCATCAGCGTCGTTTCGAAAGGGAGCTTTTCTTTGCGTGCCATGTTGCAATTGTGTTGATATCAACCTATCGTGTCAAGGTCGAGGCGCGGTAGCCCGCCGCGCCCGTCCTTGGAGGAGAAAGCATGAGTGCGCAACAGCAGTTGTATCTCGCCGTATTCCTCGGCAGCAAGGAGAGTCCGCGGATGAAGGCGTGGGCCGCGCTGCCGGACCAGGAGCGGCGCGCGAAGGAGCAGGAAGGCATGGCCGCATGGGGCGCGTGGGCCGAGCGGCATCGCGACGCGATCGTCGAGCTCGGCGGGCCGCTCGGCAAGACCAAGACCATCGGTGCGCGCGGCATCGCGGATACGGCCAATGCGATGGGCGCGTTCACGGTCGTGCGGGCCGCATCGCACGACGAAGCGGCGCGGATGTTCGAGGGCCACCCGCATTTCACGATTTTCCCGGGCGAGACGATCGACGTGATGCCCGTGCTGCCGATTCCGGGCAGATGAGCGGCGGCGGGCGAGCGGCGTGCGCCGTCGCCCGCGCGACGTTTCCCCGATCTTTCCGAATGGAGATTTGCGATGAAGCTTTACGGATTCGCCGGCACCCGGTCGCAGCGCGCGCTCTGGGGGCTCAAGGAGCTCGATGCGGATTTCGAATTCGTGTCGGTCAACCTGCCCGCGGGCGAGCACAAGCGGCCCGAATTCCTGCGCCTCAACCCGGCCGGCAAGGTACCCGTGCTGGTGGACGGCGATCTCGTGATTCCCGAGTCGGCCGCGATCGTGCTGTACCTCGCCGACAAGTACCCGGAGAAGGGGCTGCTCCCCGTCGATCCGGCGCAGCGCGCGCAAGCCTATCGCTGGGTCATGTTCGCGGTCACGGAACTCGAACAGCCGCTGTGGCGGATCACGCGGCATTCGTTCATCTATCCGCCGGAGAAGCGCAGTCCGGCCGATATCGAGCTGGCGCGAGAGGACTTCACGACGATGGCCGCGATTCTCGAACGGCATCTCGAAGGGCGCGAATTCATCGTCGGCGACACGCTGACGGTGGCCGACTGCGTGACCGCCTATCTGATCGACTGGGCCGGCGAGTGCAACCTGCTCGAGCCGTTCCCGCAGCTGCGCGCGTATCTCGAACGGCTGTATGCGCGGCCGAAGGCGCCGCAGCGGATCGCGGACACACGCAAGGCGGCGTGAGGGGCGTGAGGGGGCGCTGGCGGCGCAGGGCAAGTGCGGTGCGCTCGCCGCGCATCGCCTGACACCGCCTTGCGCTGCCTCATCACGTGTACAGCCTGCAGATCGGCGAGCGGTGTACGCCGACGCCCGCCGCCACCCCCGACGCGGATGCGAACGTCGCATTGCGCGTCAGGCTCGCCGCGTCGTCGACCGCGAACACGCCGGCGGCGCTCGTCTGCCTCCATGCGCCGACGCGAATCGCGGTACCCAGCGGCCCTTCGTCGAATTCGCAGCCGGATTGCTGCGCGAGATCGTTCGCCATCGGCGTGCGCGCGCCCACATCACGCTGCTCGACGTCTATCGCGCGGTGGGCGAGCCGCCGCCGTTTTCCGATCTCGTCTCCGACGACGAGCGCGAATGCCTGGTCGAGCAGGCGGTCAACGCGCATTTGGCGACGCTGAAGGAGGCCGAGGCGACGCTGCTCGCGCGCTTCGGCGAAGTCACGCTCGGCATGCTGTCGCGCGAATTCGAAGCGAAGCGTGCGAAGCGGCGCAACGCGCGCTGATGCGGCGCAGCACGGCCGCCGGCCGCGCACGACGTGCATTCCGGCGGGCCTGCCATGGCTGCATCGCGACGGTCTGTCCCCCAACTTCTGCCCGGTTCGTCCGCCACAGGGCAAAATACGGGTTTTCCGCACCCCGCGAGGGGGCCAGAATCACGCGCCGGGCGGCGCGGTGCGCGTGCCGCGCGCCGCCGCCCGGCGCCCAGGCAAGATTGCTCGCCGCGCGGCGAGCCCACAGGAGTCCAGACCTCATGCCCGAATCCAACCTGTCCTTCTTCGGCCGGCTGTCGCTTGCCGTCGGGACCTTCTTCTCCGTGCTCGGCAATCGCGAATTCGCCGCCGGCGTGCTGCGCGTGCGCGACGGCGTCCCGGCTCCGGTCGCGCCGACGCCGGCTGCCGCACCCGCACCGCAACCCGCGCCTGCGCCTGCGCCCGTCAAGGCTCCTGCGCCGGAACTGCGCGAAGCGAGCCCGCAGGCTGCGCTGCAGTTGCTCGGCCTGCTGCAGCGCGATGCGCGCTTCATCGATTTCGTCGAGGAAGACATCGCGGGTTACGCGGACGCCGATATCGGCGCGGCCGCGCGCCTCGTGCACGACGGCTGCCGCGCCGCGCTGCGCGAGCACTTCACGATCGTGCCGGTGCGCGACGAGGCGGAAGGCAGCCGCGTGACGCTGCCGGCCGGCTTCGACGCGACGGCCGTGCGCGTGACCGGCAACGTGGTCGGTTCGGCGCCGTTTACGGGCACGATCAGCCATCGCGGCTGGCGCGTCGCCGACGTGCGCCTGCCGAAGCTGACGGGCAGCCATGACGCATCGGTGGTCGCACCGGCGGAGGTGGAACTGTGAGCGATCCGCGCTATTCGATCGGTATCGACCTCGGTACCACCCACTGCGCGCTGTCGTACGTCGACAGCGCCGCGAGCGACGGCGAGACGATCGCGCAGCAGGTGCTGCCGATCGCGCAGCTCACCGCGCCCGGCGCGCTGGAGTCGCGCGACCTGCTGCCGTCGTTTCTTTACCTGCCGCACCCGAGCGAGCTGACGCAGGGCGACCTGACGCTGCCGTGGACGGCCTCGCGCGAGTTCGCGGTCGGCGAGATGGCGCGCAGCCGCGGCGCGGGCACGCCGATCCGCCTCGTGTCGAGCGCGAAGAGCTGGCTGTGCCATCCGGGCGTCGATCGCCGCGCGGCGATCCTGCCGAGCGACGCGCCGCCCGAGGTCGCGCGCGTGTCGCCGCTGGAAAGCTCGATCCGCTACCTGACGCATCTGCGCGAGGCCTGGGATCACGCGCATCCGGACGCGCCGTTCGTCGAGCAGGACGTGACGGTCACGATTCCCGCGTCGTTCGACCCGGCCGCGCGCGAACTGACGGCCGAGGCCGCGCGCGCCGCCGGCTATTCGCGGATGACGCTGCTCGAAGAGCCGCAGGCCGCGCTCTACAGCTGGATCCAGAAGAGCGAAGGCGGCTGGCGCAAGCAGGTGAAGGTCGGCGACCTGATCCTGTGCGTCGACGTCGGCGGCGGCACGACCGACCTGTCGTTGATCGCGGTGGTCGAGCGCGACGGCAATCTCGAGCTGCATCGCGTGGCCGTCGGCGAGCACATCCTGCTCGGCGGCGACAACATGGACCTCGCGCTCGCGCACGTGGTCGCGCGCAAGCTCGCGCAGCAGGGCACGCAGGCCGATCCGTGGCAGTTGCGCGCACTCACGTATGCGTGCCGCGGCGCGAAGGAGACGCTGCTGTCCGACCCGACGACCGACGCGGTGCCGCTGGTCGTGCCGAGCCGCGGCTCGAAGCTGATCGGCGGCTCGATCCGCACCGAGCTGACACGCGCGGAACTCACGCAGACGATCCTCGAAGGCTTCTTCCCGCAGGTCGACGCGGCCGCGCGCCCGGTCAGCCGCGCGCGTGTCGGTCTGACGCAGCTCGGCCTGCCGTATGCGCAGGACGCGGGCATCACGCGCCATCTCGCGGCGTTCCTCGGCCGCCAGGTCGCGGCGCTCGACACGCTCGAAGGCGTGCAGCGCACGCTGCCGGCCGGCGCGACGTTCCTGCATCCGACCGCGGTGCTGTTCAACGGCGGCGTGTTCAAGTCGACGCTGCTCACGCAGCGCGTGCTCGACACGCTCAACGGCTGGCTCGCCGCCGAAGGCGCGCCGCCCGCGCGCCTGCTCGAAGGCGCGGATCTCGATCTCGCGGTTGCGCGCGGCGCGGCGTACTACGGCTACGTGAAGCGCGGCCGCGGCGTGCGGATTCGCGGCGGCACGGCGCGTGCGTACTACGTGGCGATCGAATCGGCGATGCCCGCGGTGCCGGGGCTCGAACCGCCGGTGCAGGCGCTGTGCGTCGCACCGTTCGGGATGGAGGAGGGCTCGGATGCGGCGCTGCCGCCGCAGGAGTTCGGCCTCGTCGTCGGCGAGCCGGTGCAGTTCCGTTTCTTCGGTTCGTCGGTGCGCCGTCAGGATCAGGTCGGCACGCTGCTCGACTACTGGTCGCCGGAAGAGCTGCAGGAACTCGAGGAAATCCAGGCGACGCTGCCCGCCGAAGGGCGCACGGTCGGCGAGATCGTGCCCGTGAGGCTGCATGCGCGCGTGACCGAGGCCGGTACGCTGGAGCTCGAAGCGATCCCGAGCGGCACCGACGAGCGCTGGAAGGTCGAGTTCGACGTGCGCGGCACTGCCTGAGTGCGATGAAGCGCTATACGGTCGGTATCGACCTCGGCACCAGCAATACGGTCGTCGCGTATGTCGCGGCCGGCTCCGACGCGATCCGCGTGTTCGACGTCGAGCAGCTGGTCGGGCCCGGCGCGGTGGCCGCGCAGCCGCTGCTGCCGTCGGTCCGCTATCACCCGGCGCCGGGCGAGCTTGCGGCGGAGGCGCTGCGGCTGCCGTGGCAGGCGTCCGGCGCGCGCGACGCGGCGGGCGGCACGGCCGGCGGCCGTCGCGGTCCGGGCGATCGCGACGGCGGCAACGGCAGTGCGCTGCCGCCCGTGATCGGCCGCTATGCGCGCACGCTCGGCGCGCAGGTGCCGGGGCGGCTCGTGACCAGCGCGAAAAGCTGGTTGTCGCACGCGTCGGTCGACCGGCTCGCACCGATCCTGCCGTGGGGCGCGGCCGACGGCGTCGACAAGGTGTCGCCGGTCGACGCAAGCGCGAGCTATCTCGCGCACGTGCGCGACGCATGGGACGCGCGCTTTCCCGATGCGCCGCTCGCGCAGCAGGACGTGATTCTCACGGTGCCCGCGTCGTTCGACGACGGTGCGCGCGCACTGACGGTCGAGGCCGCGCGCCGCGCGCGGTTGCCCGCGCTGCGGCTGCTGGAGGAGCCGCAGGCCGCGTTCTACGACTGGCTGTACGGGCAGCGCGACGCGCTGCGCGACCGGTTCGCCGCGCCGCGGCGCGTGCTGATCTGCGACGTCGGCGGCGGCACGACCGATCTCACGCTCGTCGACGTCGCGCCCGGCGACGACGGCGAGCCGACTTTCACGCGCGTCGGCGTCGGCAATCACCTGATGCTCGGCGGCGACAACATGGATCTCGCGCTGGCGCGTCTCGTGGAACCGCGGCTGACCGAGCCCGGCGCGCGGCTGTCGGCCGCGAGCCTGTCGCAGCTCGTCGAGCGCTGCCGTGCGGCAAAGGAGCGCCTGCTCGGCGACGATGCGCCGGCGTCCGTCACCGTCACGCTGCTTGGCGCGGGCAGCCGGCTCGTCGGCGGCGCGCGTTCGGCGGAGTTGACGCGGCGCGAAGTCGAGCAGATCGTCGTCGATGGATTCTTTCCGCAGGTCGAGGCCGGCGAGCTGCCGCGCCGCGCGCGGGCCGCGATCGTCGAATTCGGGCTGCCGTATGCGAGCGACCCGGCCGTCACGCGGCACGTCGCGGCGTTTCTGAGCCGACACGCGGAAGGGCCGCTGCCCGACACGCTGCTGCTCAACGGCGGCGTGTTTCGCGCGCACGCGCTGGCCGGCCGTCTCGCGCAGACGCTCGGCGCGTGGCGCGGCGCGGCGCTCGACGTACTCCACAACGCGCATCCGGACGTGGCGGTCGCGCGGGGCGCGGTCGCCTACGGCCTCGCGCGCGCAGGCCATGCGCCGCGCATCGGCGGCGGCTCCGCGCGCAGCTACTTCCTCGTGCTCGGCGATGGCGACGGCGACGCGGCCGCGCGCGGCGTCTGCCTGCTGCCGCGCGGCGCGGAAGAGGGCCGCGAGATCCGCCTCGAAGATCGCACGTTCGCGCTGCAGCTCGGGCAGCCGGTGCGCTTCCACCTCGTGTCGACGGTGGCCGACACCGCGTATCGCCCCGGCGACCTCATCACGCTCGACGGCGGCGACTTCGTGCGGCTGCCGCCGATCGCGACCGTCGTCGACCGGCAGGCGGGCGGCGGCGCGCGCGAGACGCCGGTGAAGCTCACCGCGTCGCTGACGGAAGTCGGCACGCTCGAAATGCACTGCATCGCGACCGACGACGCGGCACGCCGCTGGCGGCTCGAATTCCAGTTGCGCGGCGATGCGCCGGCGCAGGACGACGAAGCCGCGCCCGCGCGACACCCGCGTGTCGATCAGGCGATCGAGCTGATCGACCGCTCGTTCGGCAGCCGCGCGGCGAACGTCACGCCGAAAGACACGCGCCGGCTGCGCGCGCAGCTCGAACAGGTGCTCGGCCCGCGCGACGAGTGGGACGTCGCGCTCGCGCGCGAACTGTTCGACGCGCTGCTCGCGCGTGCGCGTCGCCGGCGGCGTTCGGCCGATCATGAACGCGCGTGGCTGAACCTGGCCGGCTATTGCGTGCGCCCGGGCTTCGGCCATCCGCTCGACGCATGGCGCATCGAGCAACTGTGGCCGCTGTTCGACGACGGCATCCAGTATGTGAACGACGGGCAGGTCTGGTCCGAGTGGTGGACGCTGTGGCGGCGCGCAGCGGGCGGCCTCGACGACGACGCGCAGACGCAGGTGCGCGACGCGATCGCGTTCCTCGAACCGTCGCCCGACGACAAGCGCCGCAAGCTGCCGTTCGACCCGGACAAGGTCGGGCCGGCCGACATGACGCGATTGTCGGCGTCGCTCGAACGCTTGCCGGTCGAGCGCAAGATCGAGCTGGCCGAGCGCCTGATCGCGCAATTGCAGAAGCCGGCCGAGCGCGCGCTGTGCGCATGGGCGCTGGGACGCATCGGCGCGCGGCGCCCGTTCTACGGCAGCGCGCACACCGTGGTGCCGGCCGATGTCGCATGCGAATGGCTCGATGCGCTGTTCGCGCTCGACTGGAAGCAGGTCGAGCCGGCCGCGTTCGCGGCCGCGCAGATCGCGCGGATGACGGGCGACCGCTCGCGCGACCTGCCGGCCGACACGCGCGACGCGGTGATCCGCCGGCTGGGCGCGGCGAACGCGTCGCCGGCGTGGATCGACATGGTGCGCGAAGCGATCGCGTTCGACGAGGCCGACACCGTGCGCGTGTTCGGCGAGACGCTGCCGGCCGGGTTGAAGCTGCTGGGGGATTGACGGGCGGCGAGCCGAGCGGGGTGGGTCGTTCGGATTCCTTGCAGTGACGCTGCGCGCCTTGTGGTGTGATTCCCGGCATCGTCACGATGGCAGATTGCCTGCCGACGCGCGGCATCGGCAGGCAAGCGCTCGCGCAGGCCTGCGTCAGGCGTGAGTTGCGGGTTCGCGCTGCCGGTCGACCGACTCGACGAGCGTCGTGTTGCTCGCCTCCGGCGCGGCCGTGCGCCGCGCGAGGTGAATGCCTGCGAGCATGCAGCGCACCGATCCGCCGGCCAGTTCGATCGTCGGCACGTCGAGCGGCAGCAGCCGCGCGGAACGCTCGATCGTCGCGCGCTGCTCGCGCGTCAGGCAATCGAACGCGCGCCGCGACAGCGCGAGCACGCGCCCGTCCCGCCCCGACAATTCCAGCGTATTACCCGCGAAATTTGCGATCTGCGCCGCATCGAGCGCGATCACCGTGCGGCCCGTCTCGGCCAGGCGGCGCGCGATCTCGTCGCGGCGACGGCCGTCCGCGATCAGGTCGAGGCCGACCATCGCGAACTCGGTCGCGACGCTCATCATCACGTTGGTGTGATAGATCGGCCGACCGTCGGCGTCGGCCGTATCGAAGCAGATCGGCTCGAAATTGAAATGCGTGCAGAAGCGTTCGAGCGCGACCGGATCGGCGCGGCGCGAACGCGCGGTGTAGGCGATCCGCGCGACGTGGTCGAGCACCATCGCGCCGGTGCCTTCGAGAAACACGTCGTCGTATTCGAGTCCCGAGTAGTCGATCACATCCTGCACGCGGTACTCGGCCTTCAGCATCTCGACGATATCGGCGCGCCGCTCGCGGCGGCGGTTCGGGCTGTGCATCGGATACAGCGCGACGTGGCCGCCCGGATGCGTCGAGAACCAGTTGTTCGGGAATACGGAGTCGGGCGTGTCGCGCTCGCCGTGATCGTCGAACACGTGCACGCGCACGCCGGCGTCGGCGAGCGTCTGCGCGGCGGCGCTCACTTCGTCGCGTGCGGCCGCGGACACGTCGGATGCGCCGCCGGCCGACGCCGTGCGCTGGAATGCGTTGTCGGCCGCGGTCTGCGGGTTCGGCACGAAGCGGTGCGGCCGGATCATCACGACGGCGGCCGGTGCCTGGATCGATACGAGGTTCATGAGGAGCGGGAGCGAAAGGCGAGGGGCCGGGCGGCGCGTGCCGCCCGGCATTCGGAGCATCAGCGCGCGAACGCGGCGACGGCTTCGGCGACGAATGCCGCGTGGCCGTGCGCGACCGCGGCCGGATCGTCGATCAGCGCGAACAGGTTCTTCGGATCGACGGCTGGCGGAATCAGCGCGATCTCGACGCCCGCGTTGTGCTGCTGCGCCAGCGCATAGAGGTAGCGCAGCGCCGAGTAATCCTCGAGCGCGAAGCCGACCGAGTCGAACACCGTGATCTCGTCGGCGCGCTCGCGGCCGGTCGTTTCGTGCTGCAGCACGCGCCACAGTTCGGTCACCGGGAAATCGGCGGGCATCTGCTGGATCTCGCCCTCGATGCGCGACTGCGGTTCGAACTCGACGAATACGCGGCCCGCGCGCAGCACGTCCGCTTCCAGCTCGGTCTTGCCCGGGCAGTCGCCGCCGACCGCGTTCAGGTGCATGCCCGGCTCGATCATATCGGCCGTGACGATCGTCGCGTAGGCTTTGTCGGCCGTGACCGTCGTCACGATGTCGGCGCCGCGCACCGCTTCGGCGGTCGACGCGGCGCGCACGACGCGCAGCGCCGGATACGCGGCGAGGTTGCGCACCAGCTTGTCGGTCGCGCGCGGGTCGACGTCGAACACGCGGATTTCGTCGATACCGAGCAGCGTATGGAACGCGATCGCCTGGAACTCGCTCTGCGCGCCGTTGCCGATCAGCGCCATCGTGCGCGAGTCGGGCCGCGCGAGCGCCTGCGCGGCGAGCACCGAGGTCGCGGCCGTGCGCAGCGCGGTCGTCAACGTGAGTTCGGCGAGCAGCAGCGGGTAGCCGGTTTCGACTTCGGCGAGCGCGCCGAACGCCATCACCGTGTGCATTCCGCGCGCGGCGTTGATGGGGTGGCCGTTCACGTATTTGAACGCGAACAGCGACGCGTTCGCGACCGGCATCAGTTCGATCACGCCGTCGCGCGAGTGGCACGCGACGCGCGGCGACTTGTCGAAATCGGCCCAGTGCAGGTAGTCGGCACGCAGCGTGTCGACGAGCTGGCGCAGAAACGGCGTGACGCCGGTCTGCGCGATCAGTCGGGCGGTGGCGGGAACGTCGAGGAAGCGGGTCATGAGTCTGTCTCCATGGTTTTGCCGATAGCGCCGCTGCGCGGGCGCCGGCACGTCGAAACGCGTCGGCGCGGCCGGGGCAGCCGGTCGATGGAGACATTATTTCCGCGAGTGAAGCCAACAAATAGACAGCAAAAGTGGCAGATTTATCGATGGATTTGTCAAAATGCCGGTTCAGGATGACAATCTGTTCATTCGCCACTGGCTGGAATGCGCGGCGTGCGGCACGCTTGCCGGCCCGTGCGCGCTCTGCACGTTCAACAGGAAGGTTCGCCCATGATTACGCTCGACGACGTCGACCGACAGCTCATTGCGCTGCTGCGCGACAACGCGCGGCTGCCGGTCGTCGCGCTGGCGAAGGCGCTGCGCGTCGCGCGCGCGACGGTGCAGAACCGGCTGACGCGGCTGGAGAAGAACGGCGTGATCGTCGGTTATACGGTGCGGCTGAAGCCCGCGGCCGACCGGCACCGGATCCGCGCACTGATGTCGATCGCGGTGCAGGGCAATCGCGGTGCGGAAGTGGTGAAGGTGCTGCGCGGGCATCCGAACGTCGCGGCGATACACAGCACGAACGGGCGCTGGGATCTTGTTGCCGAACTGCACGCCGATTCGCTCGAGCATTTCGACCGCGTGCTCGGCGCGATCCGGTTGATCGACGGGATCGCGAATACGGAGACGAGTATTTTGTTGTCGACGCATAAGGCGTGAGCGGCCAGTGCGTATGGTATGCGTCGTATGAATGTTCTGACGCGTATCGAGGCAGTCGGACGAGCGATGACGTGAAAAAGATTGCCGCCGCATCGGAAGTCCATGCGCTCACCCGCCAGCGACCGGCGCCGCATGAGCATGTTCCCCCACCCGACCGCAACGACAGACGACGCATCGCCCGCGCTACCGTCCTCCCGCCTCCGCAAACTCCGGCTCCCCGAGCGTCAGCATCAACCGGTTCGCCCATCCGAAGATCGCGACCGCATGCGACAGGTCGAGGATTTCCTCGTGCGTGAGCCCCTCGGCTTCGAGCGCCGCGATATCGTCCGCGCCGACCGCATCCGGCCGCTCGGTCAGCGCGATCGCATAGCGCACGATCGCGCGTTCGCGCGCCGTCGTGCCGGCCGTCGCCGGAGCGTCGAACACCTGCTCGATCGCGTCGGTGCGCTTCGCGAGTTGCGCGAAGCGCTGCGCATGCACGGACGCGCAGTACACGCAGCCGTTCACGCGCGACACCACCGTGCTCGCCAGTTCGCGCTCCGCGCGCGACAGCCCGCCGGGCCCGTACATGATCGCGTTGAATACGCCCGAACGCTGCCGCAGGATCTCGGGCAGATGAACGAGCAGCAGATAGTAATCGGACGTCTTTGCCTGCGGATGGCTCGCGTCGAGCACCGCAAGCTGTTCGGGCGTCGCCGCGTCGAGCGGCACGGTGTCGAGCCACGCACGCCAGCCGAGCGTGTCGAACGTGAAGCCGTGAGCATGCGTCGTCATGCGGCCTCCTTCGCGACGCGCGCCTGCAATGCCTGGGCAGCCGCCGCGACGCGCAATTGATAGGCGACGAACGCGACGAGCTGCGACAGCGCGACGATCGCGGGCGTCGTGAGGCCGGCTGTTTTCAATGCGTCGAGATCGGACTGGCGCGCAGCGGCGGGAGACGTCGTCAGAAGCCGCGCATGCGCGAGGATTGCGCCGAGCCGCGCTGGCAGCGCGTCGAACGCATCGGCGTCCGCCTGCGCGATGTCGGCGTCGCTGCCGCCGGCGTCGATCAGACGCGCGCGATAGAGCGACGCCAGGGCGGGCGCGTTCGAGCGCTGCGCGACATACCGCGCCGCATGCAGGCGCTCGACCGGCGACAGCTCGGGCAGCGCGGGATCGAACAGCGCCGCTTCGCCGAGCTGCGTATGCAACCGCACCTTGTCGCGTGCGCGGCGCAGTGCGGCCGTGGCATCGCCGGCGCGCAGGCCGGCCACGCGGTCGATCGTATCCGGCGCATCGGCCGGCGTGAGGGAATCGGTCATCGTTTCGGTATCCGTCATCGTCAATGGAACAGGCGCTTACGCATCGGCGTCGCGCCATTCGTCGCCTTGCAGCTCGGCGTTTGCAAACGCGACCAGCGCGTCGTAGTGGCGGTCGCGGTCCGCGTCGAACAGCCGGCTCGCGATGCCGCGCGCCAGCCGTTCGGCGCCTGCGCTGATCGCGGGAATGTCGCCGGACAGCTTGCCGTGGCTCAGGCTCGCCGCATGGTTGAAGCAATGGATGCGCGTCACGGCCGGGCACGCGCCGGGTTCGCGCTCCCGGAACGCGAATGCGGGGCCGAGGTCGGGCGACTCGGCCAGCTCGTCGAGCCAGGTATCGGGCGCGGGGCGATAGCGATCCTTCCAGCGCCGCACGTGCGCACCGAACGCCGCGAATTCCGCGCGCGTCGTCCAGTCCGAATGGAAACCCGTCGCGAAGATCAGGAAGTCGACGACGTAGCGGCCGCGCGGCGTCGTGACTTCGAGCCCGTCCGCGTGCTCGGCAAGCGTCTCGATCGGGCTGCCCGCATGAAAGACAGCCTGCGCGTGGCGCGACACGCGCAGCACGCTGTCGCGCGGCGGCGGCGTCTGCGATGTCAGCGCGTAGTGCATGAAGCGCCACTTGCTGGCATCGTCGAGGTCGGCGTAGCCGTGCACGAGGCCCGGGCTGCCAATGCCGGTCAGCTTGTTGATGCGCGGAATGTCCGTGCGGCGGAAGAACAGGTCGACGCGTGCGGCGCCCGCTTCGAGCGCGGTGCCCGCGTTGTCGAATGCGGACGCGCCGGCGCCGACGACGCCTACGCGCTTGCCGGCCAGCGCCGCGAAGTCGATCGGCTCCGACGAGTGTGCCCAGCGCGTGCGCGGCGCGCGTCGCGCGACGGGCGGCACGTACGGGCCGCCGAGCCCGTCGCGGCCGGTGGCGAGCACGACGTGGCGCGCGAGCAGCGTCTGCGCGTGGCCGTGCGTGTCGAGATCGAGCGCGAGCAGGCCGTCGTCGCGCGGGCGCAGCGCGACGAGCGTCGTGTCGTTGCGTACGTTCAGGTCGAGCACGCGCCGATACCAGCGCAGATAGTCCATCCATTGCGTGCGCGGAATCTTGTAGAGCGCGTCCCATGCGTCGCGACCGTATTGCGCTTCGAACCAGGCGCGGAACGTCAGCGCGGGCAGCCCGAGCGCGGGGCCCGCAAGCTGCTTCGGCGAGCGCAGCGTGTCCATCCGCGCGAACGTGACCCACGGGCCTTCGTAGCCGGCCGGCGCGCGGTCGATCACGCACTGGTTGTCGATGCCGAGCAGCCGCAGTTCGGCGCTGGCCGCGAGCCCCGCCATTCCGCCGCCGACGATCGCAACGTCGAGTACGCGCTCGCCGTCGACATCGCGCGGCGGCACCCACGACGGTGCGGGCAGGTCGAGCCAGCGCAGGTCCTCGGCGAGCCGCGATTCGAGTGCGTCGAGTGAGGTCGTCATGCGAATTGTTCGTCCTTCGTTTCGTTGTTCGAAAAGGTGCGGAAAGCCGTCATGCGGAAACCTCCTGGCGCGGCCGGCGCGCCCGCGTGCGCGGGCGGTCGCCGCGCAGCAGCGCGTCGTGTGCGGACGCATCGTGAAAGATCGCATCGTCGAACAGCGCGCGCGTCGTGCGATGCAACGCGTCGAGCAGCGCATCGACGGCCGCCGTGCGCATCTTGCCGGCCGGCGTCGCGACGCCGAACGCGAATGGAATGTCGACGTCGAGCGGCCGCGCGACGACGCCGTCCACCGGCAGCGCGACGCCCGTCGCCGGATCGACGATGCCGATCCCGACGCCGGCGCGCGCGGCCATCACCGCGTTGAGCGATGCATTGGTCTCGATGAATACGCGCGGCTCGACGCGCGCGGCGGCGAATGCCGCGTCGATCCGCTGGCGCAATCGATGGCGGTTCGCGACGGTCACGATGCGGCGTCGCGCGAGATCGCGCAGCGCGATGCGCGGCTGCGCCGCGAGCGGATCGCCGGCGGCCAGCACCGCGACGCAGGGCGTCTGCGCAATCCAGTGCACGTCGAGCCCGCCGTGCGCCATCGGCAGCGTGACGACGCCGACGTCCGCCGTGCCGGCCAGCACTTCGTGCACGACGTGTTCGGCCGATTCGCTGCGCAGCTGGTAGTGCGGTGCGTGCGTGTCGTCGTGCAGCGCGGCGAGCGCGGCCGGCACGATCGTGGCCGCGAGCGCGGGCGTCGCGGCGATGCGCACGGGTTGAGCGGTTTCGCTGCCGATCGCACGGGCGCGTGCGTCGATCGCGCGCAGACCGATCAGCGAGCGCTCGACTTCCTCGTAAAGCAGGAACGCACGCCGCGTCGGCGTGACGCGCGGGCCGTGACGGTCGAACAGCGCATAGCCGAGATCGGCCTCGAGCTCCTGGATCTGCCGCGTGACGGCGGGCTGCGAACGGCCGAGCAGTTCGCCCGCGCCGGTCACGCTGCCGGCCGACATAACGGCGGAAAAGGCCTCGAGTTGATGCAGCTCCATGACGCGTTCCGATGATGCGATTTGCGCATTGTAGGAGCGCGAGCATGCGCAATTCTTATAATGATTTTTGCTATCGACAGCGCGAAAACTGCGAAGGACGCGCGCGTCGTCATTGCCGGCTATGCGCGCATGCGCATCTCGCACGTGCACCGCAGGACCGGAAACGGCAATCGAATCAACACGATGGGCGCGCCTCGTCGCGGCCGCGCGATGCCGGATGCGAAAGTGGCCGTCGACGCGCGCGATGCGCTACGCGCGCGCCGCGATATCGATATGCGCAAAACTTCGTTGGATCGTCCGGACCCCGATGGTTTCATGCCCTCACTCTTTTCGACTGACTGACGTTGGGGGATGCATGAACGTTTCGGGGAACGACGCGCGCGGCGCATGGCGGCGCGTGCTGGGCACGGTGGCGGCGCTCGCGGCCGCATGGGGCTTGTCGACGGGCGCCGCGCTCGCCGCGGGCGTATCGGGCGAGCCGGTCGTCGTCGGCGTGAGCGGGCCGCTCACGGGACAGGACGCGCAATACGGCGAGCAGTGGAAGCGCGGCTTCGACCTCGCACTCGATGAAATCAACGGCAGCGGCGGCATACACGGCCGGCCGCTCGCGATCGACTTCCAGGACAGCCGCAGCGATCCGCGCCAGGCGGTGGCGATCGCGCAGAAGTTCGTCGCCGATCCGCGCGTGGTGATCGAGCTCGGCGACTTTTCGAGCGCGACGTCGATGGCCGCGTCGCCGATCTATCAGCGCGGACAGTTGATCCAGTTCGGCTTCACGAACTCGCACCCGGACTTCACGAAGGGCGGCGACTATCTGTGGAGCACGGCGCTGAGCCAGGCCGAGGAACAGCCGCTGCTCGCGCGCTACGCGGTGAAGGAACTCGGCTTCAAACGGATCGCGGTGCTGTACCTGAACACCGACTGGGGCCGCACCAGCAAGGACATCTTCGCGAAGGCGGCGGCGGCGCTCGGCGCGCAGGTCGTCGCGGCCGAAGGCTATCAACCGGCCGAAAAGGATTTCCGCTCGACGCTCGTGCGGATCGGCGAGTCGAAGCCCGACTCGATCGTGCTGATCTCGTATTACGCGGACGGCGCGCAGATCGTGCGGCAGGCGCGCACGTCGGGCATCGCGCTGCCGATCGCGGCGGTCGGTTCCGTGTATTCGCCGAAGTTCCTCGAACTGGGCGGCACGGCCGTCGAAGGCGTCTACACCGAATCGAACTTCTTCCCGGCCGAACCGCGCCCCGAGGTGCAGGCGTTCGTGCAGCGCTATCGCGCGAAATTCCACGCCGATCCCGACTCGTTCGTCGCGCGCGCATACGACGCGCTGATCCTGTCGGCCGAGGTGCTGCGTCGCTACGGCACGACCCGCCAGGCGGCGCACGACGGCTTCGCGAAGATCAGCGACGTGCCGAGCGTGATCTTCGGCAAGGTGCGTTTCGATCCGCAGACGCGCCGCGTCGCGGGCGCGCGCACCGTGTATCTCGTCGTGAAGCAGGGCCGCTGGGCGTTGTGGGACGGCGCCAGGCCGCAGCTCGCGGCGCGCTGAAGAACCGTACCGGACGAATCGCGATGGCATCCTGGCTCGACTACACGCTCAACGGCCTCATCGTCGGCAATATCTACGCGCTGCTCGCCGTCGGGCTCGCGCTGATCTTCGGCGTGTCGCATCTGATCAACTTCGCGCACGGCTCGGTCTATATGGTCGGCGCGTTCATCGGCTGGCTGTGCCTGACGCGCTTCGGGTTGCCGCTGCCGGTCGCGCTCGCGGCGGTGGTCGTCGGCTGCGGTGCGCTTGGCGTCGCGATCGAACGGATCGGGCTGCGGCCGTTGCGTCATGCGGCGCGCATCGCACCGCTGCTCGCGACGATCGGCATCAGCTTCATCCTCGACCAGCTCGCGCAGCTCGCGTTCGGCGCGGACCCGCGCGCGGTGCCGACGCCGCTGCCCGACTGGCATCTGCGGCTCGGCGGCGCCACGCTCGGGTCGCTCGATCTGCTGATCGCCGGCATTGGCATCGCGGCGGCCGCGCTGCTGTACGGCTTCCTGCGCTTCACGCGGCTCGGCTGGGCCGTGCGCGCGACGGCGCAGGATCGCGACGCGGCGCTGCAGATGGGCGTCGACGTCGACCGCGTGAACCAGACGGTGTTCGCGATCGCATGCGCGCTCGGCGGCGTGAGCGGGCTGCTGGTCGGCATGTACTACAACAGCATCGATCCGGCGATGGGCTTCCAGGCGACGCTGAAAGGCGTCGTCGCGCTGCTGATCGGCGGGCTCGGCAACGTGCCGGGCGCGATCGCGGGGAGCCTGCTGCTCGGGCTCGTCGAAAGCTACGGCGTCGCGCTGTTCGGCACGAGCTATCGCGACCTGTTCGCGTTCGGGCTGCTGATCGTGTTCCTGGTCTGGCGGCCGAACGGCTTGTTCAGCGCGAACCGCGCGCTGCCGCCCGAGCCGATGACGGGCACCTTCCTCGCGGCCGCGAAAGCGCTGCGCGTGCCGCGCCCGGCGATCGTCGCGCTGGTCGTGTTCGCGGCCGTGCTGCCCTGGCTCGGCGCATCGCCATACGTGCTGCAGACGCTGACCAACGCGTGGCTGTACGGCCTGCTCGCACTGAGCCTCACGCTCGTCGCCGGCACGGTCGGGCAGATCTCGCTCGGCCATGCGGCGCTGCTCGTGATCGGCGCGTATGCATCGGCGCTGCTGTCGTCGGATCTCGGCTGGTCGCCGGCCGTGACGATCCCGTGCGCGGGCGCGATCACGGCCGTGCTCGGCACGCTGCTCGTCTATCCGGCGTTCCGGCTGCGCGGCCACTACGTGTCGATCGCGACGCTCGGCATCGGCGAAGTGGTGAGCCTCGTGATCCTGAACTGGGACGGCCTCACGCGCGGCCCGCTCGGCATCACCGGCATCGCGCCGCTGCCGTGGGCGTCGACCGCGCAGGCGGCGTACTGGTTCACGTTCGCGGTGCTCGTCGCGTTCGCGCTCGTGCAGGTGCGGCTGCTGCGTTCGCATCTGGGCCGCACGCTGCGCGCGGTGCGCGAGGACGACGTCGCCGCGCGCGCGCACGGGATCGCACCGAATCGCTACAAGGCGATCGCGTTCGCGGTCGGCGGTGTCGCGGCGGGCGTGAGCGGCGGCATTGCCGCGCACCTGTACAGCTACATCAATCACCAGACCTTCGATTCGCAGGTGTCGATCCTCGCGCTGACGATGGTGATCCTCGGCGGGCTCGGCAACGTGCTCGGCGGCATTGCGGGCGCGCTCGCGCTGATCGGCCTGCCCGAACTGTTCCGCTGGGCGGCCGACTACCGGATGCTGATCTACGGTCTCGTGCTGCTGCTGCTCGTCCGGTTCCGGCCGCAGGGCCTGCTCGGCACGGTGTAAGGAGGAATGCGATGACCACCACCCGCCGCACCTTGCTCGACGTGCAGGGGCTAACGCGTCGCTTCGACGGCGTGACCGCGCTCGACGGCGCGAGCCTGACGCTTGCCGAAGGCGAACTGCTGAGCGTGATCGGGCCGAACGGCGCGGGCAAGTCGACGCTGTTCAACCTGATCGCGGGCGCGGACCGGCCCGATGCCGGGCGCGTGACGTTCGACGGCCGCGACATCACGGGCGCGGCGCCCGAGCGGCTCGCCGCGCTCGGACTGGCGCGCACGTTCCAGCACGGCCGCGTGTTCGGCAACCTGAGCGTGCTCGACAACGTGCTGATCGGCGCGCATGCGCGGCTGCGCGCGGCGCGGCCGGGCTGGCCCGTATTGGGCGCGGCGGCCGAAGTGCTGCGCGCGCTGCTGCGTCCCGCGTCGGTGCGGCGCGAGGAAGCGGCGCTGCGCGACGAGGCGCGCGAGATCGTCGCCGGGTTCGGCGAGCGGCTCACGCCGCGCATCGATCATCCGGCGCACAGCCTGTCGTACGCGAACCGGCGGCGCGTCGAGATCGGCCGCGCGCTCGCGCTGCATCCGCGCCTGCTGCTGCTCGACGAGCCGACGGCCGGGATGAACGAGACCGAGACCGCGGAGATGCTGGAGCTGATCCGCTCGCTGAAGGCGCGCGGCCTGACGATCCTGCTGATCGAGCACAAGCTCGAACTCGTGATGCGCGTGTCCGACCGCGTGATGGTGCTCGACAACGGCGTGAAGATCGCCGAAGGCGCGCCGCGCGACGTGCGTCACGATCCGCGCGTGATCGAAGCCTATCTCGGCCGCCGCCACGCGGGCGGCGCACCGGCCGATCGCGCGGCGCAGGCGGCCGCATGAGCACGCTTTATTCGGAATCCGATACGACCATGACCGATGCGTTGCTGAAGCTGGAACACCTCGACACGTTCTACGGACCGGTGCAGGTGCATTTCGACGTGAACTTCGAAGTCGGCCGCGGGCAGATCGTCAGCCTGCTCGGCGGCAACGCGAGCGGCAAGTCGACGACGATGAAGCTGATCCTCGGGCTGATGCGGCCGCGCCGCGGCGTGGTGCGCTTCGACGGCGACGACGTGACGGGCCTCGCGACGCCGCAGCGCGTGCGGCGCGGCATCGCGGCCGTGCCGGAGGCGCGGCGGCTGTTCGGCGACATGAGCGTGCGCGAGAACCTGCTGATGGGCGCATACACGCGCGGCGACCGCGCGGCGGTCGCCGACGACTACGAACGCGTGCTCGATCTGTTTCCGCGCGTGCGAGAGCGGCTCGCGCAGCGCGCCGGCACGCTGTCGGGCGGCGAGCAGCAGATGCTCGCGATGGCGCGCGCGCTGATGGCGCGGCCGAAGCTGATCTGCATGGACGAGCCGACGATGGGGCTGTCGCCGCTCTACGTCGACAAGGTGCTCGAGCTGATCGACGCGATCAACCGGCAGGGCGTGACGGTGTTCATGGTCGAGCAGAACGCGAGCCTCGCGCTGGAGATCGCGCATTACGGATACGTGCTGCAGACCGGGCGCGTCGTGCTCGAAGGCGCGGCGAAGACGCTGCTCGGCGACGAGCGCGTGCGCGATGCGTATCTGGGCGGGGAAGCGGTGGCTGCGTGAGTGCGGCGACAGCGTGCAACGCGCGACGATCGAGCGTCGTCGATTCGTGGGCAGACGCTTAGCCGGCCGCCGCCGCTCGCGGAAACGTCAGCACGACCGCAAACCCGCCCGCATCCGGAAACGCGAACTCGATGCGCCCGCCGTGCGCCTTCATCACTTCCTGCACGATCGCGAGCCCGAGGCCCGAGCCGGTGCGGCGCTCGGTGCCGTCCGGCGCGATCCGCACGAACGGCTGCAACGCCGCGTCCCAATGCTCGCGCGGAATGCCTCGTCCGTTGTCGGCGACGGTCAGCGTCACCGTGCCTTCTCCGCTCGCGACCGACACGACGATATCGTCCGCATGACCGTGCAGCAGCGCGTTGTGCAGCACGTTCGACAGCGCTTCCTGCAGGCTGATCGCGTCGCCGTCGATCCACGCGTGCGGCGCGTCGCTCGCGAACGCGACGGCGACGTCGCGCTCGCCCGCGAGCGGGATCGTGCGGCCGAGCACTTCCTTCGCGAGCGCGGCGAGATCGACCGGCTGCAGCGGCACGACCTCGGTGCGGTGGATCACCATCGCGTGATTGAGCAACTGACCGGTGAGCCGGCCGACGTCCGCACTGGTCGCGCGCAGCGCATCGAGCCGCGCCGCGTGGCGCGCGGGATCGGCCTCGCCGTCGAGCAGTTCGATCTGCGCGTCGAGCCGCGCGAGCGGCGTGCGCATCTGGTGCGCGGCGTCGGCGATGAAGCGCTGCATCGCGTTGATCCGTTCCGCGAGGCGGTGCATCAGCCCGTTGATCGCACCGATGATCGCGTCGATCTCGCTCGGCGTATCGACCGCGACGGGCCGCAGGTCGGCCGGGTCGCGCGCCGCGATGATCGTGCCGATCTGCGCGAGCGGGCGCAGCCCGCGCCGGATCGCGAGGCCGCTCGCGCCGATCGCGAGCACGCTCATCAGCAGGATCAGCGTCCAGACCTTGAAGCTCATGTCGTTCGTCAGTTGTTGCCGCGCATGCGTGGTTTGCGCGACGGTGACGAGCGCCCAGCCGGGCACGCGCTCCTCGGGCATGTAGCGCGCGATGCTCGCGGTGCGGACCGCATGCCCCTGGTAGCGCGCGTTCGCGAACGCGGGGCCCTGCTTCGCGGCGGCGAGCGTCGCGGGGCTCGCGAGGTCGTTGTAGCCGGCCACGACGATGCCGCGCGAATCGACGACCTTGTAGTAGACGAGGTCGTAGCGCGACAGCGTCGACAGCGCGGCTACCGGCGGGTTCAGCGCGAGCACGCCGCCCTGCACGTAGAGGTTCTCGGCGACCTGGATCGCGGCGCCGGCGAGCAGCTGGTCGTATGCGCGTTCGGCCGCGACGCCCGCGTAGTAGCGTGCGATGCCGGCCAGCGCGAACGCGCCGGTCGCGACGACGAACGCGACGAACAGCAGCGTGCGTCCGAACAGCGTCTTCGGGAACCAGTCAAAGCGCCGCAATCTGATACCCCATCCCGCGCGCGGTGCGGATCTCGACCGAGCTGCCCGACAGCTTGCGGCGCACGCGCGTCACGTATTGCTCGACCGCGTTCGCGGTCGGCTCGTTGCCGAAGCTGAACAGCTGGTTCAGCAGCTCCTCCTTCGAGAAGATCCGCTGCGGCCGGCTGGCCAGGATTTCGAGCAGCGCGAACTCCTGGCGCGACAGCGACAGCGGCTGGCCGTCGAGTTCCGCGAGCCGGCTGCTGCGGTCGATCACGAGGCCGCCGAGCGTCAGCACGTCGTTCGCGTGCCCGCTGTTGCGACGCAGCAGCGCCTGCACGCGCGCGTCGAGTTCGCGATAGTCGAACGGCTTCACCAGATAGTCGTCGGCACCGAGGCCGAGGCCGCTCACGCGGTCGTCGATCGCCGAGCGCGCGGTGAGAAGCAGCACGGGCGTCGTGCTGCCCGACGCGCGCAGGTTGCGCAGCACCGCGAAGCCGTCGAGGCCGGGCAGCATCACGTCGAGCACGACGAGGTCGAAGCGCTCGACGCGCAGCAGTCCATTCGCGGTCGTGCCGTCGGTTTCGAGATCGACCGCGTGCCCGAGTCGCGCGAGGCGGCTGCGGACCGCCGCGCCGATTTCGGCATCGTCTTCAACGACGAGAATGCGCATGGTGCCGTTCTGCAGAGAAGAGGGTTTAGGGGTTTTCCCGAGGCCGGGATGTCAGCATTTTCTCAGACTCGGTCGATAACCTGTGTCGGGCCGGAGAAGGCGACCAAATCCAATAGCCAAGGAGACGACGACATGCAGCAGGTCACGGGCGCGACGAACGCGCGGCGCAGCGCGATGCGGGCCGGCGTGCGCCCGCGTCGCACCGCCTGCCGCATGCCGTGCGCCGGATGCGGCCGGGAGGCATGCGCATGACGACGTCGCTGCGCCGCCGCGCGTTGGTCGCGGCCGGGCTCGGCGCGCTGGCCGCGCCGTCGCTGGTGCGCGCGAAGCCGCGCACGGTGCGGATCTCGAAAGGCTATGGCGTGCTGTACCTGCCGCTGCTCGTGATGGAGAAGCAGCGCCTGTTCGAACGACATGCGGCGCGGCACGGCGTGCGCGACGTCGCGGTCGACTGGGTGCTGCTCGATGGCGGCAACTCGGTCAACGACGCGATGATGGCCGGCACGCTCGATTTCGCGGCCGCCGGCGCGCCGGGCTTCATCGAGCTGTGGGCGCGGGCGCGCGGCATTCCGAACGTCGAGGTGATCGGCATCAGCGGGTTGTCGACCACGTCGCTGTCGCTGAACGCGAACCGTCCGGGCCTCGCGACGCTGCGCGACTTCACGCCGTCCGACCGGATCGCGGTGCCGGGCATCCGCACGTCGCTGTCGGCGGTCGTGCTGCAGATGGTCGCGAGCCGGCAACTCGGCCCCGCGCATTTCGCGCAACTCGATTCGATCACCGTAAACCTGCCGCATCCGCAGGCGATGCAGGCGCTGATCCGCCGCGAGAACGGCGTGACCGCGCACTTCACGTCGCCGCCGTTCTCGACGCTCGAGCTGCGGCAGCCGGGGATTCATCGCGTCGTCCGTTCCGTCGACGTGCTCGGCCCGCTGACGCTCGACGTCGTGTTCGCGCCGAAGCGGCTCGTCGATGCGCAGCCCGCGCTCGCGGCCGCGTTTCTCGGGGCGCTCGACGAAGCGAACCGCCTGATCGCGCAGGATCCGCGCGCGGCGGCCGCGCTGTACGCGGCGTCGTCCGGCGTCGGCGTGTCGCACGACGACGTGATGCAGATGCTGGCCGCGCCGGAAACGCGTTTCTCGGTGCGCCCGAACCAGTTGATGGACTACGTCGACTTCCTGTATCTGGCCGGCACGATCAAGGCGAAGCCGCGCGCCTGGCACGAGATGTTCGCGCCGATGCTCGACGACTACCGGTCGGGCTGAACGCCGGCGACATCATTCATCCGCGCGCGGCGTCAGGCGCGCGGCACACATCCGATCTATCCGCAACCGATTCACGAGGAGCATGCAGTGAGCGCCACCGAAACCCTGGACCCCGCGTCCGCCGAAGAACAGCGCATCATGTCGAAGATGGCGCGGCGCCTGATGCCGATCCTCGTCGTGATGTTCCTGATCGCATTCATCGATCGGCAGAACGTCGGCTTCGCGAAGCTGCAGATGGTGCACAGTCTCGGGATGACGGAGGCCGCGTTCGGGCTGGCGTCGTCGCTGTTCTTCATCGGCTACCTGCTGTTCGAGGTGCCGAGCACGCTCGCGCTGCATCGCTACGGCGCGCGCGTCTGGCTCGCGCGGATCATGCTGACGTGGGGACTCATCACTGTGCTGATGGGCTTCACGACGTCGATGCCCGCGTTCTGCGCGCTGCGCTTCGTGCTCGGCATCGCCGAGGCCGGGTTCTATCCGGGCGTCATCTATTACCTGACGCTGTGGTTTCCGCAGAGCTATCGCGCGAAGGTGCTCGGCATCTTCACGCTGGGCAGCGCGCTCGCGAACATGCTCGGCTCGCTGGTCGGCGGTGCGCTGCTGAGCCTGAACGGCGTGTGGGGCCTTGCGGGCTGGCAATGGGTGTTCGTCGCGACCGGCATTCCGGCCGTGATCGTCGCGATCGTCGTGTTCCGCGTGCTGCCGGCCTCGCTGCGCGACGCGCGTTTTCTCGATGCGCGCGAGAAGCAGATCGTCGCGGCCGCGCTCGAACGCGAGAAGCCTGCACAGGCCGAGCATGCGCAGCCGTGGAAGGCGCTGCTCGATCCGCGCGTGATGCTGTTCGCGGCGACCTACATGCTGATGTCGACGTCGCTGTACGGCGTCACGTACTGGCTGCCGACGCTCGTGAAGTCGTTCGGCGTGTCGAGCAGCGTCAACGGGTTCCTGAGCATGCTGCCGTGGGCGCTCGCGGTGCTGCTGCTGTCGTGGCTGCCGGCGAAGCTGCGCCGCGCGAAGAGCATCCTGCGCACGATCGCGATCGTCGCGGCGCTCGGCGCGCTCGGCTTCCTGCTGAGCCTCGTGCTGCCTTCGACGCCGCTGCGCTTCGTCGCGCTCGTGCTCGGCGGCGCGTGCATTCCGCTGCTGTATCCGTGTTTCTGGTCGATGCCGCCGCGCTACTTCACGGGCGCGCGGGCAGCCGCGAGCGTTGCGGCGATCAATTCGATCGGCAATCTCGGCGGCTTCTTCAGCCAGAACCTGATGCCGTTCGCGGGCAAGGTGACGGGCACCGCGTTCGGGCCGATGATCGTGCCGATCGTGTGTCTGGCGCTGCTCGGAATCGGCGCGCTGGTCGCATGGACGCGCTCGGAACGCGCGCTGGCGACCGCGCAGGCGTGACGGGGCGGGAGGTCGCCGCCTATCGGTTCGCCGACGACCTGCCGCCTTCGGCGCCGGCGACCGCGACCTGCGCGGACGCCAGCGGAATCTCGACCTCGACCGTCGTTCCCTTGCCGAGCACGGCTTCGATCGTCAAGGTGCCGCCCACCAGATACGCGCGTTCGCGCAAGCCGACCAGCCCGAACGACCCCGACTTGCGCGGCGCGCCGAGATCGAAGCCTGCGCCGTCGTCGCGGATCGTCAGCGCGATTGTGCCGTCGCCGCGCACGAGCGTCACCTCCGCACGCGACGCGGCCGCGTGCCGCGCCACGTTCGCGAGCGCCTCCTGCGCGATGCGGAACACGGTCGTCGCATACGGTTCGTCGAGCTGCAGTTCGGGCGGCGTCACGTGCAGCTTGCAGCCGATCCCGTGCCGGTGCCGGAAATCCTCGACCAGCCACTGCATTGCCGCCGCGAACCCGAGATCGTCGAGCATCAGCGGACGCAGATCCGACGCGATGCGGCGCGTCGCGGCAACCGCGCCGCGCGCGAGCGCATGCATGGCCGCGATCTTGCGTGCGAGCGACGCATCGTCCTGCGGCACGCGATCGAGCAGCCATTCGAGATCGTTCTTCAGCGTCGCGAGCGTCTGCGCGAGTTCGTCGTGCAGTTCGCGCGCGATGCGGCGCTGCTCGGCCTCGCGTGCGCTCGCGCTGATCGCGGCGATCTCGCGCAGTTCCTCGCGCGACGCCTGCAGCGCCCGCTGCGCACGCACGCGCTCGCCGACTTCGCGCCGCAGGTCGCGGTTCGACGCGCTCAACTGTGCGGTGCGCGCGGCGACGCGCTGCTCGAGGCGTTCGTTCGCATCGTTCAGTTGCGCGCTTTTCTGTACCACGAGCTGATGCTGGTAGCGCGCGCCCGCCAGCGCGCGCACCGTCTGCGCATGCAGGCGGCCGTTTTCGAACAGCAGCGCGAACAGCACGACGCCCGACGCGACGAGGCCGTAGGTGCGTCCCGCATAGAAGCCGAGGTCGAAGCGCCCGTGATTCAGCATCGACGACAGCGCGAGATCGAACAGCCACGCGACGAGCACCGTCATCACCCACAAGTCGAGCACGGAATGACGGCGGCGCTGTCGCCACATCAGCACGAGCGCGAACAGGTTCAGCATCCAGACGACGGTGATCGCGTTCGACATCGTCGCGGTCATCCGGTTGCCGCGCATGATGCGCGGCAACAGGTCGTGGCCCAGGGTCGCGAGCAACGCGAGCGCGACGGTCGCGGCCGCCGCCGCGGCGATGCACAGCATCACCGGAATCACCGCGCGGCGCGGCGCCGGCACGGGGCGCGGGCGCGGCGCCGCGCGCAGCAGCGTGTAGGCGGCGACGGTCAGCGGAAAGCCGCCGTGCCAGAACAGATAGAGCCACGCGGTCGTCTGTTCGCCGGCGCCGAGCAGGCCCGTCGGCGCGAACAGCCCGGGAAAGGTCAGCATGTGCGTGCCGGCCATGAAGCCCGTAAACAGATAACCGCCCGCGAGCGCGACGAGCGCCTTCTCGCGCAGGATCGCGTACTGGCCGAGCAGCAGGCCGGCCGTCACCATGTCGTTGACGACGATCGCCGACTGATACACGGGAATGAAGGCAAACACCGGCGCGAGCGGCCTGCCGGCGAACGGCGCGAGCGCGACGAACAGCGCGGCCGAGATCAGCACGGTAACGATCGCGACGCGCCGTTCGCGTCGTCCGGGCGGCAGCGACGACATGAACAGGCGCGAACCGTCCGGATCGTCGTCGTCGACGGAAGCGGGAGGGAAGGAGGGCGCGTGCGTCATGCGTCGTCGATGCCGAGGTCGAGGTCGTGCCGCACCGCGTAGCGGATCAGCGCGGCTTCGTGCGGCAGTTCCATCTTCTCGAGAATCCGCATCTTGTACGTGCTGACCGTCTTCGCGCTCAGGTCGAGCGCGGATGCGATCTGCGTGACGGTCTGGCCCGCGACGATGCGGCGCATCACGTCGAGTTCGCGCGCAGACAAGCGCTCGTGCGGCAGCGTCTCGGCCGGCGTGCGCAGCGTGCGCGCGAGGCTCTCGGCCGCCGACGGGCTCACGTAGACGCCGCCGGCGGCCACCTTGCCGACGGCTTCGACCAGTTCGGCCGTCGCGCTGTCCTTCGTCAGGTAGCCAGTCGCTCCGGCCTTGAACGCGCGCGCCGCGTACTGCGCCTCCGCGTGCATCGTCAGCACGAGCGTGCGCAGCGACGGTGCGTGGGTCTTGACCAGCCGGATCAGCTCGATGCCGGTCGGGGCCGGCATCGACAGGTCGAGCAGCAGCACGTCGGCGACGCCGCGTTCGGCCAGCGCGAGCGTGGCCGCGCCGTCGCTCGCCTCGCCGACGATCTCGAAGCCGCCTGCCGTTTCCAGGATGTGACGCAGCCCGTCGCGCATGACTGCGTGGTCGTCAGCGAGAATTACCCGGATCATCTACGGTCGGTTTCCCTGTGAGACGTGTATGCGCTGCCATGCGAACGGCCGCTCGCGAGGCAACCCCAGGTTGGCAAGTTCGTGTCACGGGAGCGTCTTGACTCGTTCGCCTGACGACGTCGCGCGTCGCTTGCCCCGCTCGACCGGACGACGCTCGCCGCTGCGTGCGCTGCGAGCGGTTTCGGGCATTCGCATGTGCGTTTCATAGGTAAACAGACCCTGGCGATCCTCTTCGGGATGACACGGCGGGACGGCTGACCGGTCGCCGCCGCGACCGTTCTTCTGACCAATATATTCCGTCGATTCGAAAAACGATACACATCGAGGAAATTTTCGGGATGGCAGCGGGCGGAATGTATGCCGAAACGAAATAATCGGCAAGGGTGAATCAAGGGTATTCCCTGATACCGGCATCGATCGGCTGTCCCGGCGGCAGCGCTTGCAAGCTGCCGGGCCCAGCGCGCCGCGCGACGCGTCGCGAACCGGTCCGATTCGGGACTAAACTGGTGCCCGAAGCAACCATGCGATCCGAGGAGAGCCCGCGATGATCGATCTTGCCGACGTACTGCCGTCCGCGCTGCCCGACGCCGTCGCATGGGCCGAAGCGCAGGCCGCGCGCGGGCTCGCGCAGGGCATGCCGCTGACGCCGTCGCAGGCCGACGACGCGCGGTCGGTCGGCGTCGCGCAGCCGGACCGGATCCGCGTGGTGGTCGCCGATCGGCTGCCGTTTCCCGACACGCCGACGCTCGCGGCGATCGCGCGCGACACCGGGCTGCTGTCGCCCGGCACGATCGGCCTGACGCTCGGCCATGCGGTGTTCGTGCTGCGCGGGCACGATACGCGCCGGCTGCTCACCCACGAATTCCGCCATGTGCATCAGTACGAGGCCGCCGGGTCGGTCGGCGCGTTTCTGGCGCGCTATCTGCACGAGATTGCGACGGTCGGCTACGATGCCGCGCCGCTCGAGGCCGATGCGCGTCGGCACGAATTCGACTGACGCACCCCGATCGCGCGACGGCATGCACGCGCGGATGAACCGATGAACGTTTCCGACGCGATCGCGCGGCGCCCGGTGCGCGCCCGCGGTGGCGCCGTCTTCCGGAGCGCGCGATGAGCGACATGATCCATGCGTGGCTCGGCACGATCGGCGCGCATCCTTCGCTCGTGCTGGCGATCGTGTTCGCGACCGCCTGCGCCGAGGCGATCGCGCTGATCGGCACGATCGTGCCGGCCGGCGCCGTGATGTTCGCGGCCGGTGCGCTGATCGGGGCGGGCGCGCTCGACGGCTGGACGACGATCGGCATTGCGGCCGCCGGGGCGATCGCCGGCGATGGCATCAGCTACGAACTCGGGCGGCGCTATCGCGGGATGATCCGCAACTGGTGGGTGCGGTTCGGTTACGCGGCCGCGTATGCACGCGGCGAGCAGTTCGTGCTGCGCCACGGCACGAAGAGCATCGTGCTCGCCCGCTTTCTCGCGCCGGTGCGCGCGGTCGTGCCGGTCGTGGTCGGCTGCGCGACGCTGCCGCGCCGGTCGTTCTACCCGGTCAATGTCGTATCGGCGCTGGTGTGGGCGCCGGTCCACGTCGCGCCGGGCATCCTGTTCGGCGCGTCGGCGGTGCTGGCCGCGGCAATCAGCGTGCGGGTCGCGGTGATCCTGATGGTCGTCGCCGCGCTGGTCGCGGCGGTGTGGTTCGGCGTGCGCATCACGTTGCGGCGCGGCTGGCCGCTGCTGCGCCGCGCGCTGGTCGCGGCCGCGCATGCGTGCGCACGCCGCTGGCCGCGGTTCGGCGCGCGGCTGCACGACGCGATCGCGCGCGCGCGCCGGCTGCCCGGTGCGGTGCCCGTGCTGGCGCTGCTGTTCGTCGGCTGCGTGTGGCTGTTCGGCGGCGTCGTGCAGGACGTCGTCGCGAACGATTCGCTGATGCATGCCGATGTCGCGCTGTACGTGTTCCTGCAGAACCTGCGCACGCCGCCGGTGGACGCCGCGATGCGCGCGCTCGCCGTGCTGCACGGGCGCGATGCGGGGCTGATCGTGTCGGCCGCGTTCCTCGTGTGGCTGATGATTCATCGCTGCTGGCTGAGCGCGGCGTGGTGGCTTGCGACGATCGGCATCGCGATCGTGCTCGTGCCGGCGTTCGGCATCACGCCGCCGGGTGCGACGCCGGCGAGCCTGCCGCCCGGTGCGCCGCACATGCCGCTGCCCGATGCCGACGCGGCATTCGCGATCCTCGCGAGCAGCGGTGTCGGCTGGCTGCTCGTGCGCGACCGGCCTGTGCTCTGGCGCATTCCGGTCGTCACGGCGGTCGTGCTGTGGATCGTGCTGGGCGGGTTCGCGCGGCTGTATGTCGGCGACACGTGGCTGTCGGGCCTGCTCGGCGGCTGGAGTCTCGGGCTCGCGTGGTTCGCGCTGCTGGCGGGTGCGTATGCGTACTGGCGCGTGCGCGAGCACGTGCAGCCGGTGGGGGCGCTGGTGACGCTGGTCGTGGTGCTGGCGACCGCCGGCGTGTGGATGATTCCCGCGCAATGGCAGGCCGATCGCGGCTTGCGTCCGCATCCGGGCGACGTGGTCGCGATGACCGTCGATCAGTGGATGCGCGGCGGCTGGCAGCGTGTGCCGATGCGGCGCACCGAGATCGGCGGCGATCGCGAGGAGTATCTGCCGCTGCAATGGTGCGTGGCGCCGGACACGCTCGCTCGCCATCTCGCGCTGGCCGGCTGGCAGCGCGCGACGCCGTGGTCGCCGCAGACTGCGCTGCGCTGGCTGCTGCCGCAGGCGTCGGCCGATACGCTGCCGGTGCTGCCGCGCTATACGCACGGCGAGAGCACGCATCGCGTGTTCGTTCGCGTCGAGCCGGGCAGCCCGGACAGCCGACTCGTGCTGCGGCTGTGGCGCTATCCGTACGTGCTGTCGGATGCGCGCGGCACGCGGCCGCTGTGGTACGGCGCGCTGTATCGCGAGACGCTGCATCACCCGGCGCGGTTGATGACGATCGTGCGCACGACGCCGATCGACGATGCGGCGACGCTGGCGCAGGCGCTGGCGATCATGCCGACGATCGTGCATCCGCCGGCGCGGATGGATGCGGCGCCGGCCGGCGTGCTGCTGGTGTGGACGGTCGAGCCGTGAGCGGCGAGGCGGCGGCGCCGACGGGCGCGCTTATGCGGATGCGTGATCGGCCGGCACGACCGACAGGCGCAGGCCGACGGTCTTGAGGACGGCGAGCAGGGTTTTCAGCGTGGGGTTGCCGTTCGGCGACAGCGTGCGGTACAGCGATTCCCGGCTGATGCCGGCTTCGGCCGCGACGGCGCCGAGCCCGCCATAAGCCTCCGCGACCGTGCGCAGCGCGAGCAGCGCGCCCGCGCGGTTGTCGGGATCGTCGAGCGATTCCATGGCGACTTTCAGATACGCGACCGCGAGTTCGCGGTCGGCGCGCAGTTCGGCGACTTCCGCGTCGTGGTGCGACACCGCGCCTTTGAGCTTGCTCACATTTGCCTCCGTTTCCAGTTCGACCAGCATTCCTTCGCGTGCCCGATGTCGTCGGCTTGACGGCGCTTGTCGCCGCCGGACAGCAGGAGTATCAGCGCGTCGCCGTACCGGCCGAAATACACGCGATAGCCGGCGCCGACATGGATGCGCAGTTCGATCACCCCTTCGCCGACCGGCTCGCAATCGCCGAAATTGCCCGCCTCCACGCGACGCAGGCGTTCGCGGATGCGCGCCTGCACGGTCTTGTCGCGCACGGCGTTCAGCCATTCGGTGAAAGGCTCGCGACCGTCGTCGCGTCGATAGCGAAGCAGTTCGAACTTGGAGAGCATTGTAGCTTATAAGTTACATGGGTGGAAGGAAAATGATGCGGTCCGGATACCGGCGCCGGCAGCCGGCATGGCGCTGCCTTTCGGGTCCGGCGTTTTCGGCGACGTGAGCCGCGACGTATACGACGAACATTCTTTCATTCGACGCGGACGGCGGCGATTCGGCCGAATGGCCGGGCGAGGTGGAGGAGGGAGCGGGAAATCAATGCGGGGGCGTGCGCGTCGGGGGCGGCGCGAAGGCGGCAAAGCGTGCGTGCAAGGCGACAGCCCGCCGGCCGCGGCGCATCGCGCTCGCGGGCCGACAGGCGGCCGGGTGTTACTGCTTGGCGGGCGCCGTCGTCGCGACCTTGTCGAGCGCAGGCGGGATGAACGTGTCGAGCTGCGCGGTCACCGACTCGTAGAAGTCGATCGGCTTGCCCCATGCGTCGGGCACGTCCTGGTGCTTGCCGGTCGCATATTCGGCCAGCGTGTACACCTTGCCTGCGGCCGACGGGTAGAGCGCGAGCACCTTCTCCTTGTGCTTGTCGGTCATCGTCAGGATCACGTCGGAATGCTTGACGTCGTTCGCGCTCAGTTGCACCGAGCGATGCGCGGACATGTCGATGCCGCGCCGCTTCATCAGGATCACGCCGTTTTCCTCGGGCTTCACGTCGTACGGGTCCTCGTCGACGGCGCGCGAGATTACCGCGATGTGCGCATGGCGCTGCTCGATCAGCTGGCCGGCGATCGCTTCGGCCATCACGCTGCGGCCGGTGTTGCCCGTGTCGACGAACGCGACCTTCTTCGGTTCGTCAGCGACAGCGGACGTCGCGTACTGGATGCCGATGCAACAAAGCAGCGCAAGGATCTTGAGGGAAGGGCCTTTCTTCATGTCGTCTCCGCCGGTGCAGGATGGTTGTCGTCACGGCGTGGGGTCGCCGCGTACGCGAGATCATGCCGGACGCGCGTCATTGAAAAAAATAACCGGTCGCTTTTTATAAAACGATGTCGCACCGTCGCAAGCATCGGTGCCGATGGTTCGGGCGGCGTGGGAAAACACCAATGCTGGGTCGGGGCAATTAATTTAGTATCGGGGCCAAAACTTCATTCGGCGTCCGGCTGCGAGCCGTTTCAGGAAATCGGCGGCGATTTCGCATCGTCGCGCTTTGCACTGCAGACGCCGTGCGCGAACTATCTACTTGAAGAGAGCATCCGCATGATCACGCTTCGCCCGATGACCGACGACGACTTTGCCCGGTTCTGGCCCATCTATCACGCGGTGGTCGCCGCGCAGGAAACCTATGCGTTCGATCCCGCGACGACGCCCGACGCGGCGCGCGTGCAGTGGCTCGATGCGCCGCTGTGCACGTGGGTCGCCGAGGAGGACGGCGTGCTGCTCGGTTCGTACTACCTGAAGGCGAACGCGGCCGGCCCCGGCGGTCATGTCTGCAACTGCGGCTACATGGTGGGCGAGGCCGCACGCGGACGCGGCGTCGCGCGGCTGATGTGCGAGCATTCGCAGCAGGTCGCGCGAGAGCGCGGCTTTCTCGCGATGCAGTTCAACTCGGTGGTCGCGACCAACGAAGTGGCGGTCGCGCTGTGGCAGAAACTCGGGTTCGACGTCGTCGGTCGCCTGCCGCGCGCGTATCGTCATGCGCGGCACGGGTTCGTCGACTGCCTCGTGATGTACAAGTGGCTTGGCGGCGACGTGCCGGCGTAAAAGCATGCAGACACGCGACGATTCGAATCTCGGCGGAGACGATCCGATGCGCACCGTGCCGCCGCCCGAGCGGGCCCGCTCATCGCAAGCGGAGGTCGCTGAGACGGACCCCGATCGCATGGCCGCGTGGCGGCTGGCGATCAGCCTGTCGCTCGGCAGCGCGATCGCGCTCGGCCTCGCGCGCTTCTCGTATGCGCTGCTGCTGCCGCCGATGAAGGCCGATCTCGGCTGGAGCTTCGCGCAGGCCGGTGCGCTGAACACGGCCAACGCGTCCGGCTACCTGGTCGGCGCGCTCGCGTTTCCGTTGCTGTCGCGGCGCTGGGCGGCCGGCACGCTGTTCGCGGCGGGCTGTGCGCTGACTGCGTGTCTGATGGCCGCATGCGGCCTCAGTTCCGGGATGGACGCGCTGCTCGTGCAGCGGCTCGCGACCGGCGTCGGCAGCGCGCTGATCTTCATCAGCGGCGGCGTGCTGGCCGCACGGCTCGCGTCGGCGTCGCCGCGCGATGCCGGCTTGCTGCTCGGACTCTATTACGGCGGCACGGGCTGGGGCATCGTCGCGTCGTCGCTGCTGGTGCCGGCGACGCTCGTGCATCGCGTTCACGGCTGGCAGCCCGCGTGGTTCGCGCTCGCACTCGCGTGCGCGTTGTTCGCGGCGGCTGCCGTGTCGGCCGCGCGCCGCATCGAGCGCGCGCATCCGGCGCAGGCCAGGCCGCACGGCGCAGCCGCGACGGCCGCGGCCGCGAGCCCCGCACGCTTCGCGCTCGCGCTGGCCGGCTACGGGCTGTTCGGCGTCGGCTATATCGGCTACATGACCTTCATCGTCGCACTGCTGCGCGGTGCGGGGATGAGCGGCACCGTGGTCTCCGCGTTCTACGTGATACTCGGCGTCGCGACCGTCGGGTCGGCACGGCTGTGGTCGGGGCTGCTCGACCGGATGCGCGGCGGGCAGGCGCTGGCGGTGCTCAACGCACTGCTCGGCGTCGCGACGCTGATGCCCGCACTGGTCGTGCATCCGGTCGCCGCGTTCGCGTCGGGCGTGCTGTTCGGCGCGACGTTCCTGTCGGCGGTCGCGTCGACGACCGCGTTCGTGCGGCACAACCTGCCGCCCGACGGCTGGGCGAAAGGCATCAGCGCGTTCACGACGGTTTTCGCGTTCGGCCAGATCGCGGGGCCGGTCGCGATCGGCTGGGTATCGGACAGCGCAGGGCTCGCGCGCGGGCTCGTGTATTCGGCGCTGACGCTGTTCGCGGGCGCGGCGTTCGCGGCCGGGCAGCGCGCGTTGCGAACGCCCGCGTAGTCAGCGGGTGGATGTGCCGCTCAGCGTACGCAAGTCGTACGCGCGACGCGGTGAAATGCGCGGCTGAAATAGATCAGGCTGTCGCCGTCGTCGCGCACGCGGATCGTCGTCGCCTCGATGAACATCACCGAATGCGAGCCGACTTCCTTCATCTCGGTGATGGTCCCCTGCAGGCTCGCGAGCGCGTCGCGCAGCACGGGCACGTCCTGCTCGCCGCGATCCCAGACGGGCAGTTCGAAGCGGCGCGCCATCGGCAGCTCGGTCAGCCCCGCGAAATGTCGTGCGAGCAGTTCGTGTTCGGCGGGTAGCGTCGTGCGCAATACGATGCATGGCCGGACGCGACGGCGTGCGCACGGGAGCGGGGTTTCATGACTACGCGAACGTCGACATGCCCGCGTACATGCGGCAGTAGCTCGGCGTATTCGCGCGGCTGCTCGATCTACCTCGGGATCGCGCCGTCTCGATGCGGCACTGCGGGCTAGTGTTGTCGGTGCCGCCGACACCGGTCAAATCCGCAGAAAAAGGGGGATGTCATCACTCCCGCAAATGATGGTCGCGTCGCCGTTTCGTCAGCTTGCTTACGCAAGCCCTGCGTGCCGAGGTTCGACGCGCTATACGCGGCGGGTGCATTCGGTTTCGTTTCTCTTGCAGGAGCGTGTTTTTCCGGCCGATGCCGTCCCGCTTCCCCATCATTCGATTTGCCACTGCCCGCCAGTTGAACATTTCATTTCTGCATGCGAATTCGGCTGGATACCATCAGGGACTGTCTATACAACCCCGGCCTTGCCGGTGTGGATCGGCAGATTCGACAGACAAAAACATCGACGAGCAGGTTTGGAGAGGAGATGACGCAAATGGTCCGAGTCAAGGGTGGGAAGGCGGCCGCCGCGCACGCGCAGTCGAGCGTGACGCCGTGCGGGATCGTCGACGCGGCGTGACCTGTACGAACAACCTGAAGAGCCAATCCGCCTGGCAAATCGGGCCCGCGCCGATGGCAGCGGCCGGCTGCACGTACACGCAGGTCGCGCTCGTCGCCGGGCATCCGCCAGAAACTCTGAAGTATCGATGTTCCGATGCGTACGCGCGTCTTCCGGGAGGCTGACATGAAACTCAAACTGTTGCTGGCGGCATTGCCGTTCGTCGGGATGTATGCAGGCGGCTCGATCGCCGAGGTGCGTCCGCTTTTGTTCGGGCTGCCGTTCCTGCTCGTGTGGAACCTGATCTGGATGGCGGCGACCGCCGCGATTCTCGCGATCCTGTTCCGCCTCGACGAACGCGACGCGGCCCGCGACGGCCGCACGGGAGACGCGCGATGAACGCATCGATCGTCATCATCGCGGCGTTTGCGGCATGCGCGCTCGCGATCGGGCTGATGGCGCGGCGCGGCCGCACGCTGAGCCTCGAGCAGTGGGCGGTCGGCGGGCGCGGCTTCGGCTCGCTGCTCACGTTCCTGCTGATGGCCGGCGAGGCGTTCTCGACGTTCTCGTTCCTCGGCGCGAGCGGCTGGACCTACAGCAAGGGCGTGCCCGCGTTCTACATCCTGTCGTACGGCTGCCTCGCGTTCGTGATCGGCTACTGGATGCTGCCCGCGATCTGGCGTTACGCGAAGGAGCGCGGGCTCGTATCGTTCGCCGACTACTTCGCGTCGAAGTACGACAGCCGCGCGATCGGCGTGCTCGTGTCGGTCGTCGCGGTGTTCGCGATGGTGTCGCTGCTGATGATCCAGTTGCGCGGGCTCGGCGTGATCGTGTCGGAGATGTCGTACGGGCTGATCCCGCAGTCGGCCGCGATCTGGATCGCCGCGACGCTGATGGCGGCCTACATGGTCGTGTCGGGCATCCACGGCTCGGCGAACATCGCGATCGTCAAGGACGCACTGATCCTCGGCATCGCGATCTTTCTCGGTCTGTACCTGCCGATCCATTACTACGGCGGCCTCGGCGCGATGTTCGCGAAGATCGACGCCGTGCATCCCGAACTGCTGCGGATGCCTGCGCACGGCTTCAACCTGAGCTGGTACAACTCGACGATCCTGCTCACGTCGCTCGGCTACTACCTGTATCCGCACGGTTTCACCGCGATCTACGTCGCGAAGGACGAGCGCGCGCTGCGCCGCAACGTGATCCTGATGCCGCTGTACCAGGTGCTGATCGCGTTCCTGTTCCTCGTCGGCTTCGCGGCCGTGCTGACCGTGCACGGGCTCGAAGGCGCGCAGACCGATCTCGCGCTGCTGCGGCTCGTCAAGCAGACCTTTCCGGCCTGGTTCGTCGGCGTGGTGGGCGGCACGGGGCTGCTGACCGCGCTGGTGCCGGGCTCGCTGATCATGCTGAACGCATCGACGACGATCGCGCGCAACATCTACCGCGAAGGCTTCGCGCCGCACGCGACCGATCGCGACGTCGCGCGCGTCGCACGGATCGCGCTGCCGATCTTCACGCTGGTCGTCGTCTATTTCGTGCTGCGCGGCGGTGCGACCTTCGTCACGCTGGCGATCTTCTCGTCGAGCCTGCTCACGCAGCTGGTGCCGATGCTCGCATCGAGTTTCCTGAAGCGGCCGTTCGGCACGCGCGAAGGCGCGTTCGCGGGGATCGCCGCGGGCGCGGTCGTGATCGCGATGACGAACTACTATGGCGTGACGCTCGCGTCGCTGCTGCCCGGTGCGCCGGGCACGCTGACGTCGATCAACCCGGGGCTGGTCGCGCTCGCCGTGAACGCGGCGGTGTTCGTCGCGATCAGCGCGGTGCAGCGCAGGCTGCGCGCGCGCGGCGTGACGACGGTCGGATCCGCATGACGGGCGCGAGCTTTTTACTGTCCGGCTTCGTTGCGCGGCCGGACTCCATCGAACCCGAACCACACCAGGACCTGAGGTCATGACTATCGACGACCATCGCGAAGCGATCGACGTGCTGATCGCGAACGGTTGCGTGATCACGCTCGATCCGCAGCGGCGCGTGATCGAGAACGGCGCGGTCGCCGTGAAGGGCGAGCGCATCGTCGCCGTCGGCGACACCGACGCGCTGCAGGCGCGCTACCGCGCGGCACGCACGATCGACGCGCACCGCAAGGCCGTGCTGCCGGGCCTGATCGACGCGCATGCGCATGCGGGCCATGCGATGCTGCGCACGATCGGCGGCGCGGACGGCGACGCATGGACGGCCGCGGCCGAGACGATCTACACGCGCGGCTCGGACGAGGCGTTCTGGGAAACCGAATCGCATCTGGCGGCGCTCGAACGACTGAAGGCCGGCGTGACGACCGGCGTGTCGCTGCTCGGCGGCGGCAACTCGATCATGCGCGTCGACGATCCCGTCTACGCGCGCCGTCATTGCGACGCCGTCGTGCGCACCGGCACGCGCTCGATCGTCGCGGTCGGCCCGTCGCGGCCGCCTGCGCCGCGCGCGTATACGCGCCATACGACGGACGGCAGCGATACGCGCGACATCGACTTCGACACGATGTACGACGTGTGCAACGACATCGTCGATGCGTGCCACGGCGACGCCGACGGCCGGATCCGCATCGCGCTGACGCTGCCCGTCTATTGCCCCGACCACGACCCCGAACTCGCGCAATACGAGCGCGACTTTCGCGACCAGGCGGCGCGCTACGGCGCGCTCGCGCGCGAGCGCGGGCTGACGTTCACGCAGGACGGGCACCGTGCCGGCACGCTCGCCTTTGCGCATCGCGAACTCGGGCTGCTCGGCCGCACGTCGTTCATGTCGCACAGCATCGACCTGACCGACGACGACATCGCGGCCTGTGTCGAGACGGGCACGGCGATCGTCCACAACCCGAGCGCGATCATGTCGATCATCGGACGCTGCCCGGTGCCCGAACTGATCGACGCAGGCGTGACGGTCGCGATCGCGTCGGACGGCGCGGCGCCCGATCGCGGCTACGACATGTTCCGGCACATGTGGCAGTGCATGCACTACCATCGCCGGCACTTCCGCGACCCGGACGTGCTGCCGCACGGCAAGGTGCTGGAAATGGTGACGATCGATGCGGCGAAGGCGCTGTCGATCGATCACGAGGTCGGCTCGCTCGAAGCGGGCAAGCTTGCCGACATCATCCTGGTCGACCTGTTCCGGCCGCACATGATGCCGATGAACATGCCGGTCTATCGCGTGACCTGCTTCGCGAACGCGGCCGACGTGTGCATGACGATGGTCGGCGGCCGCGTGCTGATGGAGGACCGCCGCGTGCTGTCGGTCGACGAGCACGAGATCCTCGAACGCGTGAACGAGGTCGCGGAAGCGACGTATGCGCGCAGCGGAGTGCGGCGTCTGCTCGACGAGCCGGCGACGCTGTGGGGGCGGAGTCGTTACTGAGCGGGACGGATGACCGGTTGATTGCGCGATGCGACGTCGGCGAGGCCGGTCCAGTTCGGGCCGGCTTTTTTATGCTTTGTCGATGCGTCGGGGAGGCGGCAGGTTGTCGACGCCTGGCTACGCGCTGATGCTCGACGGCGCAGGCGTCATCGTCGACAATCGAACGCTGTGCTGCCGGGGCGTCGCCGTTCCCCCCGGACCGTGCCGGTCGGCTCGCGCGCCGTCGGACACGACGTGGATGGCGCTTCTTTCGCGTATCGCAACAACCATGGATTTTCATTCGGGCAGTTCTTTATCGGCGGCAGTGCAGGCGGAAATCGAGGCGCCGGGGCCGACCGGGTCGTTGAAAGGCACGCTGTTGTCGCCGTCCGCCGGCGATGCGCCGGTGGTGCTGATCGTGCCGGGTTCGGGTGCGACCGACAGGAATGGCAACGGGCCGGCCGGGGGGCAGCCTTCGACCTGCCGGTTGCTCGCGGAGGGATTGCTCGGCAGCGGGATCGCGTCGGTTCGCATCGACAAGCGCGGCATGTACGGCAGTGCGTCGGCGATACCTGATGCCAACGATGTCGCGATCGACGACTACGTCGCCGACATTCACGCCTGGGTCGCGGCCATCCGCGCGCGGACGGGCGCTTCGCGCGTGTGGCTGCTCGGGCATAGCGAGGGCGGGCTGGTGGCGTTGCTGGCGGCGCGGCAGATGGCCGACGTTGCCGGCCTGATCCTGGTCGCCACGGCGGGACGTCCGGTGGGGCAGGTGTTGAGGCAACAATTGCAGGACAACCCGGCGAATGCGCCCGTGCTGGAAAACGCGATGTCGATACTCGCGTCGCTGGAGAGCGGGGAGCGGGTGGACGCGAGCCGGATTCATCCGGCGCTGATGCAACTGTTCGCGCCGAAAGTCCAGCGCTTCCTGATCAGCGAATTGACGATCGATCCGGCCGCGCTGATCGCGGATTGCTTGAAGCCCGTGCTGATCGTGCAGGGCACGCGGGATATCCAGGTCGGCATTCAGGATGCGGAGCGGTTGAAGCAGGCCAATCCGCGGGCTGAAATGGCGCTGATCGCCGATGCCAATCATGTTCTGAAAACGGTTCGCACGTCGGATCGGCATGAGAACATCGCTGCTTATTCGAATCCGGATCTGCCGCTGGCGGAGGGTGTCGTGGAGGTTGTGGCGGCGTTTGTGTGGGGGTGAGTGGTTGGTGCTTTTATGTCCCTCCGAGTTCCGTCAGTCTCTATCAGGCGCCGATATCGGCTCCTTAGAAGATGCCGCCGCGCTGTCAGTCTGCCCGTTACCGTGTACGAGCAGGCCGTATTTTTCCTTCGATATTCCGCGTTCGGCGTAAATGAATGCCGCTACTTGCCAGATCGCGCCATCCGACTGCGTCTTCCCGAACGCAGGCATGGCCGTCATGTTCACGCCATGCTTGATCGTCCAGAACATCAGCACGGGCTTGTTTCGACGGCTCGTGGACAGCAGCGCGGGAGCGGCAGGCTGAATCCCCTGTCCAACGGCGCTCAGCGGCCGGTTTGGCGCACCGTGGCAGAGGGCGCAGCTGGCGTCATACATGCGCGCACCCGAGCGAATATTTTCAAACGACAGCAAGTCGCCGGGCGCGACGTCGGATCCGGCATGCCGATGCAATGAGGCTTCGTAAGTGCCGTGAAGCAGCTTCGCCACGATCGGGTTGTCTTTGACGCTTGCCGAGACGTCATATATTCCGGAGTACATGAAGGCCAGACCTCCGGCGCCGAGCACAGCGAACAGCGCCGCAACGGTAGCGACGACTGTCGCGATTCTCGTGCGAAGAAACATCATGATGTTTGCACCGGACAGCGTTTGTGGAACTTCGATTCTCCATGCCGTTGCTTGTCGAAAGGTGACGTGCGGATTACCGATTTGTCATCTGCCGAACAGCGGCAGGCGTGGGAGGGCGAATCGGCGGCGTGACCGCGTTGATCCGCAAGGGCTCCGCGCCCGCGTCCCGGGTTACATCCGCACCGCAGCTCCCGATCGTACCGACGCGGAAGATCGCTGCGCAGTTGTCCGATCAAGAAGAAGAGAGCCTGATCGAGCGTGCGCAGCGTAGCCGGGACGCCAGTCGTTGCGAGGAGAATGCGTCGAAGTACCTCGATGAAAGCGCGCATGCACTCGATGGACGACAGGCGCTGGTTTTCCTTCCCTGCATTCAGGGAGCCTACCAAGGATCGTCGGACGTGTTCGTCGTTCCTCGCGTCGGTAACGGGGCGCCCGAGCCCATCAAGCTGAGTGACCCGGCAGGGGGCGTCTTGGACCCGTCGCTGGTCGAACCGAGCTTTGATCCTGCTACCGGTGTCCTGTCGACGTTTGCCAAGGGGCGCGGGCTGGCGGATTGCGGGTTTCGGGCCGAATGGATCTGGGATGGTCGGGCATTCCGGATTTCGGCCGCGTCGCGGCAGGATAGCTGCGGTGGTTTTGAACCCGGTGACTGGCCCACGCTTTATCGATCGAGGAGACGGTAAGGAAAAGCTCATGTCGGCATGCGCACGGAATCTCCGCGCCAGCCGCATTCGCTGCGTTCAGTCGGCGTTATCGACCGCGATCGACGCCGGAATTACTCCGTCGCCCTATGAACGGGAAAGACTGGTATGGGAGCAAGAATGCATATCCGGGTATCGACGTTCAGCACCCGTCGTGCAGCGCTCGGCGTTGCCACGGCGCCGACATTTTCGCGGTTCCGCCTTCACCACCGCCCTCGGCTCGGTCACGAGTGAATATCGAGCGCCTTGGCCGCCGCTGCCCGCGCAGCCACCAGCGTCCGGATGTGCGCACGATCGACTGCCGTCTCGGGCGTGAAGATCACGAGCGTCAGGTCGGGCCGGCCGCCGACGGTGAACGTCGAATACTCGAGCGAAATGCGTCCGATGGCCGGATGGCGAATCTCCTTGGTGCCTTCGTCGCTCGAACTGATCGCGTGGTCGCGCCACATCGCGTCGAATTCGGCGCTCGTCGCGCGCATCTCGTCGACGAAGGCCTGCACGGTCCGCGTCGCGCCGCCGCGCGCGACATCGGCGCGAAACGCCCCCACCGCGAACCGCGCAACGCGTTCCCAGTTCGGCTGCGCATCGCGCACGCCGCTGTCGACGAAGATCAGCCGCAGGATGTTGCGCGCGTGCGGCGGCAGCGTCGCGTAGTCGGTCAGCGTCGCGGCGGCCGCGTCGTTCCACGCGATCACGTCCCAGGTCGCCGTGCGCACGATCGCCGGGCTGGCTTCGAGCGAATCGAGCACATGCTGCACGCGCGGCGTCACGTGTTCGGTCGCGTGGTAGCGCACTTCGGGCGGATGGCCGACACCGATCAGGAACAGGTGCTCGCGCTCCGCTTCGTTCAGCATCAGCGCACGCGCGAGCCGGTCGAGCACGTCGGCCGACGGCGCGCCGCCGCGCCCCTGTTCGAGCCACGTGTACCACGCGGCGCTCACATGCGCGCGCTGCGCGACTTCCTCGCGCCGCAGGCCCGGCGTGCGACGTCGGCCGACGGGCAGCCCGAGCGCGGCCGGGTCGAGTTTCTCGCGGCGGTCCCGAAGGTACGCGCCGAGCAGGTTGTCGGGTGCGTCAGCCATAGCCTGTTAGTCCGTTTACCAGTAAACCGTCACGGCTTCACCGTGGGCGGCCGTCGACGGATAGTAATCCTCCATGCCATCCGGAGGGTTTGAACATGCGTGTCTTTGTCACGGGAGCGTCGGGCTTCGTCGGTTCCGCCGTCGTGGCCGAACTCATTGCCGCCGGGCACTCGGTGCTCGGCCTGGCGCGTTCCGACGCGGCGGCCGCGGCGGTGGCGGCGGCCGGCGCCGATGTCCATCGCGGGTCGCTCGAGGATCTCGACAGCCTGGCCGGCGGCGCCGCGCACGCCGACGCGGTGATCCACACGGGATTCAATCACGACTTCTCGCGTTTTGCCGAGAACTGCGAACTCGACCGCCGCGCGATCGAGACGCTCGGCGCGGCGCTGGCCGGCTCGTCGCGGCCGCTCGTCGTCACGTCGGGGCTCGCGCTCGTCGCGCCCGGTCGTGCGGCGACGGAGGACGATCCGCCGGTGCCGGTCTCGGCGAATTATCCGCGCGCGTCCGAGACGACCGCGGCCGCGCTCGACGCGCGCGGCGTGCACACGTCGGTCGTGCGCCTGCCGCCGTCCGTGCACGGAGACGGCGATCACGGGTTCGTGCCGCGCCTGATCGCGTTCGCGCGCGAGAAGGGCGCATCGGCCTATATTGGCGACGGCGGCAACCGCTGGCCGGCCGTGCACCGGCTCGACGCGGCGCGCGTCTATCGTCTCGCCGTCGAGCGCGGTGCGGCGGGTGCGCGCTATCACGCGGTCGCCGATACGGGCGTGCCGTTTCGCGAGATCGCCGAAGTGATCGGCCGCCGGCTGAACCTGCCGGTCGTCGCGAAGTCCGCGCACGAGGCGGCCGAACACTTCGGCTGGTTCGCGATGTTCGCGGGGATGGATGCGGCGGCGACGAGCGAACGCACGCGCGTCTCGCTCGACTGGGCGCCGTCGCAGCCGGGATTGATCGCCGATATCGACCGGCCGCGCTATTTCGAGACGTGACCGCACACACGCGCGACGGTCGCACATCGCGCCCGTCGCGCGTCATTCGACCGGATGCAGGTCCTGCAGCAGCGTCGGTACGAGTTCCGACACGGTCGGGTGGATGTGCATCGCGCGGCTGATCGTCGTGTAGGGCGCGCCGGCCGTCATCACGTCGAGCATGCCGTGCACGACCTCGTCGCCGGTGACGCCGAGGATCGACGCGCCGAGGATCGCGTGACTGTCCGCGTCGACGATCACCTTCATGAAACCCTGACTCTCGCCTTTCTCGACGGCGCGGCCGACGCGCGTCATCGGACGCGTGCCGACCAGCAGCCGGCGGCCCGTCTGTTTCGCTTCCGCGAGCGTCATCCCGACGCGCCCGAGCGGCGGGTCGATGTACATCGCATACGCGGTGACGCGGTCGGACACCTTGCGCGGGTCGTTGTCGAGCAGGTTGGCCGCGACGATCTCGTAGTCGTTGTACGCGGTGTGCGTGAACGCGCCGCGCCCGTTGCAGTCGCCGAGCGCCCAGATGCCGGAGACATTGGTGCGAAGCTGTTCGTCGACCTCGATATAGCCGTGCGCGTCGGTCTTGACGCCGGCGCGGTCGAGCCCGAGATCGTCGGTGTTCGGCACGCGCCCAACCGCGAGCAGCAGGTGCGAGCCCGCGACCTCGCGGCCGCCGCCCGCGCAGTCGAGGCCGATCGCGATGCCGTCGCCGTCGCGCCGCGCGCTCAGGCAGTTTGCGTCGAGCTGCACGTCGATGCCTTCGTGTTCGAGAATGTCGCGCACGGCCTGCGACACGTCTTCGTCCTCGCGCCGGATCAGCCGCGCGCCTTTCTCGACGATCGTCACGCGCGAGCCGAAGCGGCGGTACATCTGGCCAAATTCGAGGCCGACATAGCTGCCGCCGACGATCACGAGATGCTCGGGCAGGAAGTCGACGTCCATCATCGTCGAGTTGGTCAGGTAGGGCACCGTGTCGAGGCCCGGCATCGGCGGCACGAGCGCGCGCCCGCCGACGTTGATGAAGATGCGCGGCGCTTCGAGCAGCGTGTCGCCGACGCGCACCGCGTCGGCGCGTTCGAAGCGCGCGTGCCCCTGGAACACGGTCGCGTTGTCGAGCCCGCGCACCCATTGCTCGACGCCGTGGTTCGAGCGGCCGGCGATCTGGTCCTTGCGCGCCTTCACGGCCTTCATGTCGACGCTGACGGGGCCGCCGACCGACACGCCGTATTCGCTCGCGCGCCGCGCGAGCTGCGCGGCGTACGCGCTGGCGATCAGCGTCTTGGTCGGAATGCAGCCGGTGTTCACGCAGGTGCCGCCGAAACGGTTGCGCTCGACGATGGCGACTTTCATGCCGGCGCGCGACAGCCGCTCGGCGAGCGGCGGACCGGCTTGCCCGGTGCCGATGACGATCGCGTCGAAGTGTTGCGTCATGACGTCCTCCTGCGCTGGTTCAACGTGGGACAAGCATGCGGGGCCATGCCGTTCGGCGCGCGGGTGCCCGTTCGCGAGACGGCGAGCGCCTATGGTAGACCGGTTGGCAACCGCTTGCGCACCGCATGCCGGGCGGCCACCGGTCGCTGCGTTGAAAAACGGCGCTGCCGCCGGCATCGATACGCGCGACGCGCAGTTTTCATTCCTTGCGGCGCCACTGGCTGAACGACACCGGCCGGTGCGGATCGGCGCGCGTCACCGTGACGGAGTCGGGCTGGTCGTCGAGCGGAAACGACTCGGTATCGATCTGGCTCGAAAACACCCAGCCGTGCGTGCGCGGGTCGTAGCGGAACGTCACGTAGTCGCTCCAGTGCTGTCCGCACGCGACTTCGTTCTGCACCGTGAAATAGCGACCCTTCACCGCCAGCCCGTCGTCGGCGAATTCGAACGGATCGCACTGCATCGCATCGTTCGCGTGCAGCACGACGCTGTCGTTGCGCGCCGCGAGCCGGTACGTATGGTCGGCCTGTTCCTCGTAGATGAGCAGCGGGCGCGGCGACGGGTTGTCGCGCGTGTCGACGTCGCGGTGCACGACGACGAGGAAGCTGTGCCGTCCATGGTCGAGGTCCGGCCCCGGTTGCGCGAGCATCGGCTGGTAGCCGGGCGGCAGTTGCGCCGCGATCGACTTCGGCAGGTCGTCGGCCCGTGCGCTGGCGGACAGCGCGGCAAGCAGCGGGAGCAGCAGCTGAATCGGCTTCATGGCAGTGGAGGTGCTCACGGGGACAGGTCGCGTAGCGCGGCGCGCGGGCGACGCCAGCATACCAGCGCGCGCCGGCTTTCGGCCGCGCGGGAAGCGTGCCAGAATCGTCCGCTGGACCGTCGGGTCCGCTCAAGGAGATTCCGATGACTGCATCGGCTGCCGTATTCGCCATTCTGGCCGCGCTGTGGCTCGGCGCGATGATTCCGGGCCCGAGCTTCGTGCTGGTCGCCCGCAACTCGATCGGCCTGTCGCGCCGCGACGGCCTCGCAACCGCGCTCGGCATGGGCATCGGCGGCATCGTGTTCGGCGGCGTTGCGCTGGCCGGGCTCTATACGCTGCTGCAGGCCGTCGAATGGCTGTACGTCGGCCTCAAGCTGGCGGGCGGCGCCTACCTGATCTACATGGCGTCGAAGATCTGGCGCGGCGCGGATCGGCCGATCGCGATGGACGATCCGCAGGCCGCGGGCGCCGGCCGCGCGAGCAGGTCGTTCTGGACGGGCCTCACGACCCAGCTCAGCAACCCGAAGACGGCGATCTGGTACGGCAGCATCTTCGCGGCGCTGCTGCCGCAGCATCCGCCGCTGTGGTGCTATCTGGCGCTGCCGCCGCTGGTGTTCGGCGTCGAATTCGGCTGGTACACGATCGTCGCGCTGTGCTTCTCGACGCGCCGGCCGCGCGAACTCTATCTGCGCGCGAAGAAATGGGTCGACCGGATCGCCGCCGGCGCGATCACGCTGCTCGGGCTGCGGCTGATCCTGAACGCGCCGAAAGCGGGGATCTGACGGGCGGCGCGGGCGCCGCGCATGCCCTTTGTGCGACGCAGTTCGACGACGGACCATTCCGGCATCCGGTCTTGCCGGGAAAGGGCGCATGCGGGCGTCGCGGGCCTGAAACGCGGCTTCGTCAGCGTTCGAGCGACCGGCTGAAACGTCATTGCCGATTGCGCCGTCAGACGGATGACCGTTGCTGCCGAGACAAGGCTCCGGGCCGGCATCCGGCCGTTGCAAACCGGCCCGCGATACGCGGCACGCCTTGTCCGGCGGGCATCGTGGCCCGTCTCGCGGCAGGCCATTCGCCATCGCTGCCGCGATTCTGGCGGCCCCTGTCCCGACGACGTGTAAACTGCTGCCTTTTTTGACTGTTCGCAGCATGGTGCACGCTTCCCCGCGCCCGGCCTTGAGTGGACCGACCCTCGTTCGGCTGCTCGCGCGCCTGGCCGATGCCGACGTCGCGGAATCACGGCAGACGCTGTCGGACCGACTGAGCCAGTGGCTCGGCTGGACCGACGCGATCACGCTGTCGTCCGCGCTGAACGCGAGCCCGCCCGGCGTCGCGGCCGGCGTGCGCGGCCACGACGCGGAGCGCGACTGCGCGCGCGTGCGCCACGACCTCGCGCAGGCCATCACCGCGCTCAACCAGCGGCGCACGCGGCGACGCCCGGGCGAGCCGCCACCGCCGCCTGCCGACACGGCCGATTTCGCCGATTTCCGCCAGCGCACGCTGTTGTTGCAGCAGGAGATGGAAACGGCGATCGGCCAGTTGCGCGGCCGCCTGCGCGTCGCGCTTGCCGCGCGCTCGCCGGGCATGGCGCGGCTCGCGTCGCTCGACGCGATCATGGAGCGCGTGCTCGGCGCGCGCGAGCGCAGCCTGCTGTCGGCCGTGCCCGCGCTGCTCGGCACGCGCTTCGAGAAGCTGCGCGACGCGGAGCGTCAGGCGCTCGCCGCCGCACAGGCCGACGCGCCGACCGATGCCGATGCCGACGCCGCGCGGCCCGCGGCGATCGTGCCCGGCGCATGGCTCGACACGTTCCGCGACGAGATGCAGAGCGTCCTGCTCGCCGAACTCGAAATCCGGTTTCAAACGGTCGAGGGGCTGCTCGCGGCCCTTCGTACCTGCTAGGTCTGTTTACTACGCTATGTCCAGAATTCGTCTTGATCTCGTTGTCTTCATCGCCGGTCTGATCGCTGTGTGCTGGATCGGCGTCGGCTATGTCGCGTCGAACCCGCTCGCGGCGGCCGTCACGCTGCTGATCGGCGCGTGCTACGTCGCGGGCGCCTGGGAGCTGCAGCGCTACCGGCAGGCAACCGCGACGCTGTCGCACGCGGTCGCGGGCCTGTCCGAACCGCCCGCGAAGCTCGACGCATGGCTCGACACGCTGCATCCGGGCCTGCGCGGCGCGGTGCGCGCGCGTGTCGAAGGCGCGCGCGTCGCGCTGCCGGGCCCGTCGCTGACGCCCTATCTGGTCGGCCTGCTGGTGCTGCTCGGGATGCTCGGCACGCTGCTCGGGATGGTCGTCACGCTGAAGGGCACGGGCGCCGCGCTCGAAAGCGCGACCGACCTCGACGCGATCCGCGCGTCGCTGATCGCGCCGGTGAAGGGTCTCGGGTTCGCGTTCGGCACGTCGATCGCCGGCGTCGCGACTTCCGCGATGCTCGGGCTGATGTCCGCGCTCGCGCGCCGCGAGCGGATCGACGCGGCCGCGCAGCTCGACGCGAGGATCGCGACGACGCTGCGCGTGCATTCGCATGCGCACCAGCGCGACGAGTCGTTCCGGCTGCTGCAGCGCCAGGCCGACGTGATGCCGGCGCTGGTCGACCGGTTGCAGACCATGATGACGACGCTCGAGGCGCGCAGCGTCGCGCTGCACGATCGCCAGCTCGAAAGCCAGCAGGCGTTCTTCGATCGGACCGAGCGCGCGTATGCGGGGCTGGCGTCGAACGTCGGCGACGCGCTGAAGGAAAGCGCCGCCGAAAGCGCGCGCGTGGCCGGCGCCGCGTTGCAGCCGGTCGTCGCGGCGACGATGACGGGCCTCGCGCAGGAGATGGCCGCGCTGCGCGACACCGTGACGGGCGCCGTGCAGCGCCAGCTCGACGGGCTGACGGACGGTTTCGAGAAGACCACCGAGAACGTGACGGCCGTCTGGACGCGCGCGCTCGACGAGCAGCGTCGCGCCGGCGACGCCGTCGCGCAGCAGTTGCAGACGACGCTCGGCCAGTTCACCGACACGTTCGCGCGGCGTTCGACGGACCTGCTCGACGGCGTCGCGACGCGACTCGAATCGACCGAGGGTCGTCTGGCCGACGCGTGGCGCGATGCGCTGGCGCGTCAGGAGCAGGTCGGCGACGCGCTGGCCGGCCAGCATGCGCGCGCGCTGGGCGAGGCCGCCGCGACGTTCGAGCGGCATTCGGCATCGACGCTCGCCGCGATGCGCGACGCGCACGCGACTTTGCAGACCGAGCTGGCGTCGCGCGACGCGCAGCGTCTGTCGGCGTGGAACGAGTCGCTGGCCGCGATGGCCGCGAAGCTCGGCGACGAATGGCAGCGTGCGGGCGAGCACAGCGTGGGCCGCCAGCAGGCAATCTGCGATGCGCTGGCCCAGACGACACGCGACCTTGCCGCGCAGGCCGCGACCTTCGAACAACGCTCGAACGATCTGCTGACGACGATCCGCGATTCGCACACGGGCCTGCAATCGGAACTGACCGCGCGCGACGAGCAACGCCTGTCGGCATGGAACGACTCGCTGGCCGCGATGGCCGCGAAGCTCGGCGACGAATGGCAGCGCGCGGGCGTGCACAGCGCGGGCCGTCAGCAGGAAATCTGCGATGCACTTGCCCAGACGACACGCGATCTCGCCGCACAGGCCGCGACCTTCGAACAACGCTCGAACGATCTGCTGACGACGATCCGCGATTCGCACACGGGCCTGCAATCGCAACTGGCCGCGCGCGACGAGCAACGCCTGTCGACGTGGAGCGACTCGCTGGCCGCGCTGGCCGCGAAGCTCGGCGACGAATGGCAGCGAGCGGGCGTGCACAGCGCGGGCCGTCAGCAGGAAATCTGCGACGCGCTCGCTCAAACGACACGCGATCTCGCCGCACAGGCCGCGACCTTCGAACAGCGCTCGAACGACCTGTTGGCGACGATCCGCGAATCGCACACGGGCCTGCAATCGCAACTGGCCGCGCGCGACGAACAGCGCCTGTCGGCCTGGAACGACTCGCTGGCCGCGATGGCCGCCGCGCTGCGCGACGAATGGCAGCAGACGAGCGCGCAGGCCGCGACGCGCCAGCAGGACATCTGCGACACGCTGGCCCGCACCGCGAACGACATCACCGCGCAGGCGCAGGCGCATGCGAGCGACACGATCAACGAGATCGCGCGCCTCGTGCAGGCCGCATCGGAAGCGCCGAAGGCCGCGGCCGACGTCGTCGCCGAGCTGCGCCAGCGGCTGTCCGACAGCCTGGCGCACGACACCGCGATGCTCGAGGAGCGCAGCCGCCTGCTCGCGACGCTCGAAACGCTGCTCGGCGCCGTCAACCATGCGTCGACCGAACAGCGCGGCGCGATCGACGCGCTCGTCAGCACGTCGGCGGACCTGCTCGACCGTATCGGCGCGCGTTTCAACGACACCGTCGAAGCGCAGGCGCACCGGCTCGATTCGGCGACCGCGCAGGTCACGGCGGGCGCGGTCGAGGTCGCGAGCCTCGGCGACGCGTTCGGGATGGCCGTACAGGCGTTCGGCGAGTCGAATGACAAGCTGCTCGCGCATCTGCAGCGCATCGAGGCCGCGCTCGAGAAGTCGCTCGCGCGCAGCGACGAGCAGCTCGAGTACTACGTCGCGCAGGCGCGCGAGGTGATCGACCTCAGCATGATGTCGCAGAAGCAGATCGTCGAAGACCTGCAACAGCTCGCCGGCCGGCGCGCGTCCGTCGGAGCGTAACGCATGCACGACGAAATCGACGGCGGCGCGGAATCGGCGCCGGTCTGGCCCGCGTTCGCCGACCTGATGTCGGTGCTGCTCGGCGCGTTCGTGCTGATCCTCGTCGGCGTGATCGGCATGCAGTTGCAGCTCACGTCGAAGCTCGAGGAAGCGGTGCGCGCGCGCCAGCAGGAAGCGCAGCAGCGCAAGTCGCTCGAACAGGCGCTGGCCGGCCCGCTCGCGGCCGGCCGCGTGACGCTCGTGAACGGGCGCATCGGCATCAGCGGCAACGTGCTGTTCGCGCTGAATTCCGACCAGCTGCAACCGGAAGGCCGCGACCTGCTGAAGACGCTGGCCGGCCCGCTGGCTGCGTACCTGAAGACGCGCGACGAGATCCTGATGATCAGCGGCTTCGCGGACGACCAGCAGGTGCGCGCCGGCAACCGGCTGTTCGCGGACAACTGGGAGCTGTCGGCCAAGCGTGCGCTGACGGTCACGCGTGCGCTGATCGATGCCGGCGTGCCGGCTGCGTCGGTGTTCGCGGCGGCGTTCGGTTCCGAGCAGCCGGTCAGCTCGAATGCGGACGACGAAGGCCGCGCGAAGAACCGCCGCGTGGAGATCGCGCCGGTGCCGCGCAAGACCGCGTCGAACGGAGGGAAGGCGCGGTGACGCACGACGCGACGCCCGCCCGCGTGCAACTCGACGCGTGGCGCGAGCAGCACGCGGATCGGCTCGATCCGGTGCGGTTCCAACGGCTCGACGCGCTCGAGCGGCGCGCGGCCGCGCTCGACGGCGACGCGCGCCGGCTGCTCGACGCGCGGCTCGCGACCCTGCTGGACGACTACGCGCAGATCGTCGCGCGCGCCGGCGATGCGCCGAGCGCGCACGAAACGTCGATGGCGGATGCGGTGCCGCTCGCGCCGACGCGCGGCGCACTGGCGGCGCTCGTCGAACGGCTGGCGCGCGATGCACCGGCCGACCGGCGCGGGATCGATCCCGCGCTGATCGACTACTTCCGCGCGACGTGGTCGAAGGTCCGCACCGAGAAGCAGTACCGGCAGTCGCTCGACCAGGTGCCGCGCAACGCGGGGCCGCTGAATTCGAACAGCCTCGTGCACCGGTCGCTGTCGGTGATGCGCGAGTTGTCGCCGGCATATCTGCAGCAGTTCCTGTCCTACGTCGATGCGCTGGCCTGGCTCGAAGACCTCGCCGGCGGCGGCGCGCAGCCCGACAAGGAAGCGCCGCGCGCGAAGACCGCGAAGAAGGGCGCGCGGGGCAAGCGGTAGCGTCGGCACGAGCGGCCGCGGCGCGGACTTCGGCGAGCGGATGCGCAAGCCCGCGTCATCGCGACGCCGCGTCAGCCATGCCCGTCGCCCGCGCAAATGCCGCGAGATCCCAGCCGCGGCCGAGCAACAGCCGCCGCGTATGCAGCGCATCGTGCACGTGGTCCGGCACGGTGGCGCCGAGATAGCGCAGCGCGCGACCCTCGACGTCGACGAAGCCGTGCCGGTAGTCATGCGCGAGCGCGCCCCAGAGCTGCGCCGCGCCGACCGACTGGCGCGCGCCGCTGATCAGGCACAGACCCGCATCGAGTCCCCATCGGTACAGCGTCGTCGCGACGCCCCGGCGCTGCGCCGAGCCGCGCAGTCGCGTGTGCGGCGCGCGCAGATGGCGGTCGGCGCGGCGCGGGATTTCAGGCAGACGGTTGAATACCGTGTAGCCGGCCAGTTCGCGGGCGGCCGGGTTTTCCACATACAGGAAGTATTCGCCGTCCGCTTCGCGGTGGCGCACGATCAGGCCCGAGCGGCCGAGTGCGACGGCCGGCAGGCCGTGCAGCCGGTGGCCCGGCTGGTGCAGGCGTGCATAGAGCGCATCGAGTTCGTCGTCGATGTCGCGCTGGGAATGCTGTACGTCGATGCGCATGGCAAAGGACGCCCGTCTCGGGCGTATCGGGAAAGAGGTTCATCGCAACAGGAACAGGGAACGGGCATGGAAGCGGCCCCGGCTCGACGAGCGGGCCGGGGCCGCGAATCAGCCGGGGATGTGCTGGAAACCGGCGGCGATCGCGGCGAGACCCGCGATGCAGAATGCGAACAGGATCAGGACCTTGTGGATCACGCCTCTCTCCTCAATCAAGCATGCGCGGCGCCGCACGGGGGCGCCGCGGAGACGGTGATGGCGGGCATGGCCCGCGCGGCCGTCGTCGGACGACGACGGTCGGGTGTCCGGCGGCGTGGCGCACGCGGACGGCCAGCACCATACGCGAGGCGATCGAGCGGGACAACCGGATCGACGGGGAAAAGCGACGAAAAGCGATGAAAAGCAGGAAATCGCGTCGTTTCGCGACAATCGGCCGCAGGCGGGGCCGGGTGGGCACGTGGGCACGTGGGGGCGACCAGGCGGCGCGGCGACCGTCCGGCGCTTTCGCCGGTGCGGCCGCCCGCCGATGCGTCAGGCCGGCTGGCGCTGTCCGCCGAAGGCCTGCCGGATCCGCGCGAACAGCCCGTGCTGCGCGATCCATTCGGCGTACGCGCGATAGTCGGGATCGCGCATCAGGTGGCGTTCTTCCGTCTTCGCGCGCAGGTAGTAGATCAGGTTGACCGCGACGAGCCCCGCGCAGTGCATCAGTCCGACCTGCCAGCCGAGCGGCTCGACGAACGGCACCGACACCATCCAGTACGACAGGTTCTTCGTGATGTAGGCGGGGTGCTTCGTGAAGCGGTACGGGCCCGACGTGATGATCCCGCGGTTGGTGAGGTTCGAGAAGCGCAGCCCGAACGAGATCGTCGACAGTGCGTAGGTCATCAGCAGCAGGATGATGACGGTACCCCAGACCACGCGGATCGTCGGGGCGGACAGCAGCCAGTTGTCCCAGAACATCGAGCCTTCGTAGCGGATGTAGTTGCTCGAGATCAGCGACCAGAACGGCTGGTAGCAGATCAGCGCGGCGGTCCAGCCGAGCGCCGTCGGCTCGACGGTGCGCACATGGCTGTCGAGGATGCGGAACGTGCACAGGTAGCCGACCGTGCCGAACATCAGGTCCATCGTGAACGACAGGTCGTACAGGAACATGAAGGTCGCGAGCGTCATCGGCGCGTTCATCGCGTGGGTCAGCGACGCGCTCAGATGGTCGGCGTCCTTCGACAGGTAGACGGTCATCAGCGGCAGGAAGAACGCCTTTACGCCCCAGCCCGCGAGCATTTCGCGCACCGGCTGCCAGCTTGCCGGCCTGTCGCGGCGGAACAGGAAGCGGCCCCACAGCAGATAGGCGTCGTCGGTGTCGCGCTGGTGGCGATCCATCCACGCGAAGTAGAACGGCGCGGCGACGATCACATACGGCGCGAGCGAGCGCAGCAGCGACCAGAACGGCAGGTAGAACGTGCTGTGGTATTCGGGCAGCAGCCAGTAGATCGTGCCGATGCCCGCGTAGATCGACGCGAGCGCGCCGAGCCGCGTCGCGACGCGCGCGATGCCGAGCGGTCGCACGGCCTGGCGCGACAGCCCCGCACTCGGGCGCAGGTAGATGCGCGAGATCAGCAGTTCGTGCAGCGCGATCGTGCCGATGATCGCGAGGCTCGCGATCACGGCGCGCGTCGCCGCGTCGAGACCCGGCTGGTCGCGCGTGATCCACAGCGCGACCAGACCGGCCGTGATGCCGAGCAGGCCGGCGCGAAATGGCGTGGCGGAACGGGGCGGGTGGTCCTGGACCGCGGCGATGCCGTCGAGCGTGGAATTCATGGTGTGATCCTCGTCGGGAACGTGGCCGGCGTCCCCGCTTGGCGGGTGACGCCGGCTGTCGGCCGGGCTGTCGGAAATCGCGCGCCCGGCCATTGGCCTGTCGTTCTGATGGAGACTGCGTTACTTCTTGGTGCCGCCGCCCAGCAGCCCGCCGAGCAGGTTCGTCACCGGCGACAGCAGGTTGTTCGTACCGCCTGCCGCACCGCCGTTCGAGCTGCCGCTCAGGCCGGCCGACACGGTGCCGCTGCCGCCCGGCGTCGTCACCGTGCCGGCCGCGCTGCCCGGGGTGACCGTGCCGTTGGCGCCTGCGCCGCCGGCGGGCGTCGTCAGCGAACCGGTCAGCGTGCCGACCGGGCCGCTCGTCAGCAGGCCGCCGAGGCTGCCCGTCACGTTGCCGCCCGGCGTCGTGACCGTGCCCGTCAGGCTGGCGCCGAGCGGCGTCAGCGCGTTGACGAGGTTGGTGACCGGCGACAGCAGGCCGCCGACACCCGAGCCGCCGGTGCCGCTCGTTCCGCTGGTGCCGCCCGAACCGCTCGAGCTGCCGCCGACGCCGCCGAGCGCGCCGGTCAGGTTGCCGAGCAGGCCGGTGATCGGTGCGAGCGGGTTGCTGCCGCCGGTGCCGCTGGTTCCGCCCGAACCGCTCGAGCTGCCGCCGACGCCGCCGAGCGCGCCAGTCAGGTTGCCGAGCAGGCCGGTGATCGGCGCGAGCGGGTTGCTGCCGCCCGTGCCGCTGCTGGAACTGCCCGCGCTGTTGTCGTGCACCAGGCCGCCGGTCGACGTCACCGTGTTGCCGAGCTGGGTCACGACGCCGCCGAGGCCCTGGCCGAGCGAATTGTCGGTTGCGCCGCCGACCTTCGAGCCGGCGAGGCCGAGGCCGTTGCCGAGCGCGCCCAGCAGGCCGTTCAGCGGCGTGCCGAGCAGCGTCGCGCCGCCGAGCGTCTGCGTGACGCCCGGCGTCTGGACGCCGCCGGTCAGCGTGTTCGTGATCGGGTTGATCACCTTGCCGAGCTGCGTTTCGAGCTGCTGGACCGGCGAGCTGCTCAGTGCGGTGTTGAGGCCCGACGCGGTCGAGTTGACGGCGCCGCCGACCGTGTTGACGAGGTCGCCGACCAGCGTCGTCACCGGCGAGAGCGGCGACAGCGGGCCCGAGCCGAGGCTCTTGACCGCGTTGCCGAGGTTGTTGACCGCGCCGCCGGCACCCGTCAGCAGGCCGGTGGTCGACGTCAGCGTCGGCCCGAGCGGGTTCGCCGACACGCCGATCGAGCCGAGGCCGGCCGCGACGCCGTTGCCGAGCGACTGCACGCCGTTGCCGAGGCTCGTGACCGCATTGCCGATGCTGGTGGCCGTCGTCGGGTTGGTGCCGGGGATCTGCACGCCGCCGATCTGGCTGCCGCCGTTCGCGACTGCGGTGCCGAGCGACGTGACGAGGTTGCCGGATTTCTGCAGCACGTTGCCGAGCGGGGTGACGCCGGAGCCGGAGGTGCCGGACGTACCCGAGGTGCCGGAGGTGCCGGAAGTGCCCGAGGTGCCGGAGGTGCCGGAGGTGCCGGAGGTGCCGGAAGTGCCCGAGGTGCCCGAGGTGCCGGAAGTTCCCGACGTACCGGAAGTCCCCGACGTACCTGAAGTGCCCGAGGTGCCGGACGTGCCCGAGGTGCCCGAGGTGCCCGAGGTGCCCGAGGTGCCCGAGGTGCCCGACGTACCGGAAGTCCCCGACGTACCGGAAGTGCCCGAGGTGCCGGACGTGCCCGACGTGCCGGAAGTACCCGACGTGCCGGAAGTACCCGACGTGCCGGAAGTACCCGACGTGCCGGACGTGCCGGACGTGCCGGACGTGCCCGAGGTGCCGGAAGTACCCGACGTGCCGGAAGTACCCGACGTGCCGGAAGTACCCGACGTGCCGGAAGTACCCGACGTGCCGGACGTGCCCGAGGTGCCGGACGTGCCCGAGGTGCCGGAAGTACCCGAGGTGCCGGAAGTGCCTGACGTCCCCGAACTGCCGGAGCTCCCCGACGTACCCGAGCTACCCGACGTCCCCGACGTGCCCCCGCCGGACGTCCCGGACGAACTGGGTTTCACGACGGGCGGCGTGGTCGGTCCGTCGACGGAGCCGCAGCCGTACAGGGCGAGAAGCGACGAGACAGCCAGCGATACGGTCGTCTTTTTGAAGTAGTTATGCATGTTGGCCTCGACATTGGAAATGTGTCCAAGCCTCCACTGCAAATTCCGCGCCACGGCAGGTTTCGCGAAACGGTCTTGCGCTTTATTGCAGGAATCGGGAGTTTCGGCGCGATTTAAACGGGATAACGGCGCTTTCGCGGAACGGGCATGCGTGACGCGGCGGCCAGCTTGTCGCGATGTTCCCGTAAGGCGCCGTAACGCGCGGCCGGATGTTACGTAGCGCGGGACGTGACCGACCTGACGTTACGCGGCGGCCGACCGGGCGAAGAATCTTTGACGAAACGCCGGGGCTCCGCAAACATGGTGCGACGTCCCCGGTCGCCGGTATGCCGAAGCGGCCGCGACTCCATACAGGAAGGACACGCACATGAGCGAACAGGACAGGGAAGACGGCAAGGCGCGGCGGATCGACGTGATGGGCGAGGCGTTCGTCGAGCGCGCGATGCGCGATCTCGACGGCTTTTCGCGGCCGCTGCAGGACTGGCTGAACGAGCATGCGTGGGGCAGCACGTGGCAGCGCGGCGGGATCGACCTGAAGACGCGCAGCCTGTGCACGTGCGCGATGCTGGCGGCGCTCGGCCGCAGCACGGAGCTGAAGGGGCATGTGCGCGGCGCGCTCAACAACGGCGCGAGCCTCGTCGAGATTCGCGAGGTGCTGCTGCACAGCGCGCTTTACGCGGGCGCGCCGGCGGCGGTCGAGGCGTTCCGCAGCGCGCGCGAGGTGATCGCGGAGCTCGGCCTGACGCTGCCGGACGACGAAACCTGAGCGTCCGTCGCGTCTTTCGGCGGCCTGGCGCACGCCGATCGACGACCGGAATGCCCGCCAGCCGGGCCTGCCCGCCACGCGAACATTTCGCCGGCCTCGGTATCGGACGCGCTCATGCACGCGGCCGCCGCCGGGCGAGCCAGAACGAACCCGGACGACGGTTACTCAGTGCTCGACGCGCGCTGCCTGCTGCGCCTGCGCTGCCGCATCGACCGGTTCGGCCGCGACGTCGAGCAGCCAGTCGGCGGTCGCATCCGGAATCGTCACGGGCAGCATGTGGCCGCCCTCGACGACCTTCAGCCGCACGCGCGCCGACTTCTGCGCAAGCGCCTCGCCGTGCTCGCGCCAGTTCAGGATCGGGTCGGCGCGGCCGTACAGCACGTCGACCGGCAGCGCCAGTTCCGCATAACGCTGCTCCATCGCGGGCAGGTCGGTCGGCGCGGACAACAGGTCCGTGGCCGTCGCATAGAAGCTGTCCGGTCGCAGCCCGAGCAGGCCGCCGCCCTTGACCGGGAAGTCGCGCGGCACGTCTTCGGGCGCGAACACCTGGCGCACGGCCTTGCGGCCGGTCAGGATCGTCAGCGGAATCGCGAAGGTCCACGACACGAAGCGGCGCACCAGCGGCGACGGCAGCATCAGCGGCCGGAACGGCGCCGGCGGCTCGGACTGCGGGTGCGACAGCGGCGCGATCAGCGCGAGCCGGCTCACGCGCTCCGGATGATTGAGGCCGACCGCGAGCGCGATCGCGCCGCCGAGCGAGTGGCCGACGAGCACCGGCCGGTCGAGCCGCAGCGCGTCGATGAACGCGGCGACCGTGCGCGCCTGCGCGTAGACGTTCGCCTGCGAGCCTGCGCCGCGGATCGAGCGGCCCGCGCCGGGCCGGTCGAGCAGGATCACGCGATGCCGCTGCGCGAGCCGCGCGAGCGGCAGGTACGCGAAGTTGCGCAACTGCCCGGCGAGCCCGTGGACGAACACGAGCGGCGGCCCGTTGCCGTATTCGACATAGTGGATGCGGTCGCCGCCGACGTCGACGAAGCGCCCTTCGGGCGGAAACGCGCGCGTCACGCGGCGCGCGACGTAGGCGGCAAACAGCGCGAGGGCCGCGAACACCGCGACGGCGGCGATCAGTACGTTCTGGATCAGATGCAGCGTCGTGCTCATGTCGGCCTCAGCGGGTTTCGAGTACGGGTTCGGCAACCGGCGCGGCTGCCGGGACGGTTTTTGCGCGGCGTTCGAAGTGCATCGCCGAATCGGCGAGTGCGCTGAACTTCAGCGAGGCGAGATCGAGCACGTAGTTCTGATGGAATTTCCACGGCTTGCGGTGGCCCTGCTTCGGCAGGATGCCGGCCGCGCGCTGGATGTAGCCCGAGCTCAGGTTGACGGCAGGCACGTCGCCGAGGTCGCCCGCGCGAAGACGCGGCACGCAGGTGTCGTACCCGTTCGCGTGCATGTGGTTGAGCAGCCGGCACACGTAGCGCGCGATCAGCTCGGCCTTCAGCGTCTACGATGCGTTGGTATAGCCGAACGACGACGCGAGGTTCGGCACGCCGCTGTACATCATGCCCTTGTACGACACGGTGTCCGGCAGGTTGACCGCGCGGCCGTCGACCGTCACCTGCGCGCCGCCGAGCATCTTCACCTTCAGCCCGGTCGCGCTGACGACCACGTCCGCGTCGAGCTGCTGGCCGCTCTTCAGGCGGATGCCGGTCGGCGTGAAGCGCTCGATCTCGTCGGTGACGATCGACGCGCGGCCCGCACGGATCGACTTGAACAGGTCGCCGTTCGGCACGAGGCACAGCCGCTGGTCCCACGGGTTGTAGCGCGGCGTCAGGTGCTTCGCGACGTCGAAGCCGGGGCCGAGCTGCTTGCCGGCCGCGCGGATGATGAACTTCTTCGTCGCGTCGGGCTTGCGGCGCGCGAGATTGTAGAAGTACATCGTCAGCAGGACGTTCTTGATCCGCACCAGCCGGTGCGCGAGCCGCGACGGCAGCACGCTGCGCAGCGCATTCGCGATCTTGTCGCGCGCGGGCAGCGACACGATGTAGGTCGGCGAGCGCTGCAGCATCGTCACGTGCTGCGCGTCCGCGGCCATCGACGGCACCAGCGTGACGGCGGTCGCGCCGCTGCCGATCACGACCACGCGCCGGTTCGCGTACGACAGGTCCTTCGGCCAGTGCTGCGGATGCACGAGGCGGCCCTCGAACGCATCCATGCCGGGCCAGTCGGGCTGGTAGCCCGCGTCGTAGTCGTAGTAGCCGCTGCACATGTACAGGAAGCGGCACGTATAGACGAGCGTGTCGGTCGCGCCGTCGCGCGTGCGCTCGACGCGCACGGTCCAGCGTGCGCGGTTCGAATCCCAATCGGCCGCGACGACCTTCTGTCCGTAGCGGATCGTCTTGTCGATGCCGTAGGCGCGTGCGGTGTCGCGAATGTAGTCGAGGATCGTCTGGCCATCCGAGATCGCCTTGTCGCTGTGCCACGGGCGGAAGCTGTAGCCGAGCGTGAACATGTCGGAATCCGAACGGATGCCCGGATAGCGGAACAGGTCCCAGGTGCCGCCGATCGCGTCGCGCGCCTCGACGATCGCGACGCTCGCGAACGGGCAGCGCTGCTTCAGGTGATACGCGGCGCCGATGCCGGACAGGCCGGCGCCGACGATCAGCACGTCGAGGTCGCAGAGATTGCCGCCGTCGCGGCGGCTGCCGGCAGGCTCGGGCGGCGCGTCGCGCCGGTCGGTCGTCGTCGTCGGGGTCATGCGGGGTCCTTGGTCGGCGTGGTCGGGAGCGCGCCCGCTGCGTGCGCGCGTTCGAGATTGCGCGCGCGGGCGCGGCGCACGTGGCGAAGCATCAGCCACTGGTAGCCGGCGCCGAGCAGGCGTGCGATCCGGTCGAGCCGGCGCGCGTCGGCGCCGACCAGCACGCGGCGCGCATTGCGCTCGACGCCCGCGAGGATCTGCCGGGCGGCGGCGTCGGCCGTCGTCGCACTGATCAGGCGGTTCGCCTGGCGGCGATGGGTCGCTTCGTCCTGGCCCGTGAGCGCGTGGATGCTCGTGTCGACGCGGCCCGCATCGACGATGTTGGTCGCGACGCCGCCCGGATGCACGCAGGTCGCGCTGACCGGTGCACCGTCGAGTTCGAGTTCCATCCGCAGCGCTTCGGTGAAGCCGCGCACCGCGAACTTGGTCGCGTTGTACGCGCTTTGGGTGGGCATCGCGACGAGGCCGAACAGGCTCGACGTATTGACGACGTGGCCGTCTCCGGACGCGCGCAGGTGCGGCAGGAACGCCTGCGTGCCGTGCACGACGCCCCAGAAATTGATGCCGACGATCCATTCGAGATCGGCGAGGCGCGCGGTTTCGGCGCTGGCCGCCAGCGACACGCCCGCGTTGTTGAAGATCAGGTTGACCTTGCCGTGCTGCGCGCGCACGAAATCGGCCCACGCGAACACCGCGTCGCGATCGGCGACGTCGAGCCGCCGCGTGGACACGCGCACGCCGTGCCGCGCACATGCGGCGGCCGTGCCGGCGAGCGCGACTTCGTTGACGTCGGCGATCGCGACCTCGCAGCCGCGCCGCGCAAGTTCGACCGCGAGGCTGCGGCCCATGCCCGAACCGGCGCCCGTGATCGCGGCGACCTTGCCGGAAAACCCTTTCATGCGTCGTCCCTCCCGTTCCGCTTGCCTGGCGCCGATGGCGCGTCTATTGTGGTGTTTGTTGTCACCACTTTAGTTTTAGGGTGTCCTGATGTCAAATAGCGGAATGGAGAAAGCACTCGAAACGGAAAAAAGGGGTAGATCGTATGGCGGCGTGGCGCCGGAGGTACGCGCGGCCGAGCGGCGCGACGCGCTGATTCGTGCGGCCACGCGCGTGTTCGGCACGGTCGGGTTCCGCAAGGCGACCGTGCGGTCGATCTGTCAGGAAGCGAAGCTGAACGATCGCTATTTCTATGCGGCGTTCGACAGCACCGAGGACCTGTTGCGTTGCACGTACCTGCATCACGCGCAGCAGCTGCACGACGCGGTAGCGGCGGCGGTGGCCGCGCGCGGCGGCGATCTGCGCGAGCGCGTCGATGCGGGGCTGGCCGCGTTCTTCGCGTTCCTGCGCGACCCGTGCGCGGCGCGCGTGCTGCTGCTCGAGGTGATGGGCGTCAGTGCCGACACCGACGCGACGTATCAGCGAATGCTGCTCGATTTCGGCAAGCTGATCATGGCGATCGGCGCGTCGCGCGAGCCCGCGACGGCCGCGGAGCGCACCGAGCAGCGCTTGATCGGGCTGGCGCTCGTCGGCGCGATGACGAATGTCGGTGCGGCGTGGCTGCTGACCGAGTATCGCGATGCCGAGTCGCAGATGATCGCGAGTTGCAGGAAGGTGTTGCTGGGGACGCTGGGGGCAGGCCGAGACGGGTGAGTCGCCGCGCATGGTCTGCGCCGAGAAACCGTGCGTTTTGACGGTTCATGATCGCCGCCCGAACGGCGCGAGCACATCCGTGCGTTCCGGTTTCAGCATGCCGTGCTCGTCCCAGTCGTCCCAGCCGGGAAATCGCAGCGGCGTGTCGGTTCGCCAGTTTGCGAGGCGGCGCGCGAGCTGCGCGCGGTGCGCGCTCAACGACGCGGCCAGCGCTGCATCTTCCTGATACCGGTAGCCGCCGCGCGCATCCTGCACGCCGTGCGCGAGCACCGGTTCCAGCACGTCGTAGCCCATGTAGTGCAGCGAATAGTGGAGCGGCCACAGCAGCAGGTCGATGTCGCCGCCGCGGCCGCCCGGCCCGAACGTCGCGGCCGGCGCGCCGGTCGTCACCGAGCAGATCGCGCGCCGCCCGCGGAAATAGCCGCGATCGTAGCGCCGGCTGCCGGAATACAGCCCGCCGTTGACGAACACGCGATCGAACCATCCTTTCAGCATCGCGGGCGGCGCGTGCCACCAGAGCGGGAACTGGAGCACGACCAGATCCGCTTTCTCCAGGCGCGCGATCTCGCGGCGGATGTCGTCGGGCAGCGTGCCGTGCGTGCTGGCGTGACGCTGTTCGACCAGCGCCGAAAAAACCTCGGCGTTGGCGCGATGCCGGTAGTGGCGCGGCGCCTCGACCGGATCGAAACCTTCCGCATAGAGATCCGACACGTCGACGTCGTGGCCGAGATCGCGCATCGCTTGCGCCGCGGTGTCGCGCAGCGCGGCATTGAACGAGCGGGCTTCCGGATGGCAGTGGACGATCAGCGTATTCACGACGAGGCTCCTGTTTGTCCGAGAGGCGCAGAAGGCGCGGCGGCTTGCGCCGGTATTTGCCTGATACGGTACGCGTTGCGAAAATGAACCGGAACTGGCCAATTTCGCAAACGGAGTTTGCATGGACGAACAGCGGATGTCCTGGGACGACCTGCGGCTCGTGCTGGCCGTCGCGCAGGCGGGATCGCTCGCGGGCGCGGCGCGGCGGCTCGGCGTCAGTCACGCGACGGTCTTTCGTCGGCTGGCGGCGCTCGAGGCCGGCCTGGGTGTCCGGCTGTTCGAGCGCACGCGAAGCGGGTACGCGCCGACGCCGGCCGGCGACGACGTCGCGGCCGCCGCCGAGCGGATCCAGGACGAGGTGCACGGCGTCGAGCGGCGCGTGGCCGGCCGCGACGTGCGTCCGTCGGGCACCGTGCGCGTGACGACGACCGACACGCTGCTGGCCGGGCTGTTGTCGCCGGTGTTCGCGGCATTCCGGCACGCGTGCCCCGACATCGCGCTCGACGTATCCGTATCGAACGCCGTGTTCGACCTGTCGAAGCGCGAGGCCGACGTCGCGATCCGCCCGTCGTCGTCGCCGCCCGAATGGCTGGTCGGCCGGCGGATCGGGACGATCGCGCAGGCGGTGTACGCGACGCCGGCATGGCGTGCACGCGGCGAGGACCTCGCGTGGATCGGTCCGGACCCGCGCATGGGCTACCGGCAGCTCGACCAATGGATGCGCGCACGGGGCGTCGACGATCGCTGCGCGTATCGCGTCGATACGCTGCTGGGCCTGTTCGCCGCCGCTCGCGCGGGCATCGGCGCGGCCGTGCTGCCGTGCTATCTCGCCGACGGCGACCGCGATCTCGTGCGAATCGGCGAGCGGATCGACGAACTGGCGACCGACCTGTGGCTGCTGACCCATCCGGATCTGCGCGATACCGCGCGGATTCGCGCGTTCCTGTCGTTTGTCGCGACGGCGGTCGATGCGTTGCAGGCGCGGCTGGCCGGCGTGTAGCGCGACGTTCTTCCCGCCGGCGGTCGAGTTCTTCTAATCCCGTTTCTCCTTCCATTCGACGGGCGCTTCTGTCTGCCGTTAGATAACCGTTCGCACACACGCGTCCGGCCGGCGACTTCCCATTTCTGCGGGAGATCTTTAAATATTGTCAAATTGGCGCGAGGTCGGAATATTCCGATGGTCAGGCAAATGTAATTTACTCATCATTCGGATAATTATTAAGAAATCGAAATTCGAAAACGGGGGATGCAATGAAGCCTATCGCAAAAAAACCATCGAGCTGAGCCGTTCTTTATGAAAGGAATGGCGGAATAGCCGTCGTCACAGGGGATTGCGCCGAACCGGCATGCCTTGCGCATGGGCCGGCGGGGGCAGTTCGTCCGTCTCAATAATGCCGGCTCCGATTTATTCGGAGAGCGGAGATTATTTCTCGCCGAAAAGCCGTTGCGCATATGAAACGAGCGGGTTCAATACCGGCTGGTTTTTTATGCGCAGCAATCAACGCGAATCTTGCAAGGGATCGGAATAATCGTGCGAACGAAAAAGATAATCGGCGCCGGGTTATTGGCGTTTCCGTTCGTTTGCGTCCATGCGGGGCAATTGTCGGGCGCGATGGACGTCAGCCTGCAGGTGCGAAGCGGCTGCCAGATCGGCGGCGTGGCGAGCGCCACCGATTTCGGCCGGCTCGACTTCGGCGAGCACGGACCGACCTGGGCGGACTATCCGACCGCCGATGGTCGTGCGACCGGTGGCGGGCAGGTACGCATCGCCTGCAGCCCGAACATCGACGGCTTCCTGGTTTCGATCGACAGCGGGCGGAACGGCGCGCAATCGACGCGCTACGTCGCGAAGCGCGACGCGACGGGGCGCGTCGTCGCGCGCGCGGCCTACAACGTGTACCGCGATCCGGCGCGCAGCGTGCCTTACGTGCCGCTGGTGCCGCAGTCGTTTCGCGTCGACGGCGCGCACGCCGAGGTCGCGCTGCCGCTGTTCGGCGTCGTCCAGGGCCACGCGCAGCCGCTTCCGGCCGGGACTTACGAGGATTTGCTCGGCATCACGCTCGACTGGTGACGCAGGGCGAATGACGCAGCAGCAGTTCTTTTATTCATCAAGGAAAAAACATGAACGCTCAGTGGAAACTTCTGGCGACCGTCGCTTTCGCATCGGCTTGCGCGGCCGCTCAAGCCCAGACGAGCCCGCTTACGGGGACGGTGAATGCGCAGCTCGTGCTGACCACCGGTTGCGCAATCGACGCGGGGTCGGGCTCGGTCGGCTCGACCACCTTCGGGACCCTCGACTTCGGCACGCAGCCGAGCGGCTTCACGGGTTCGCTCAATTCGCAGGCGACCGGCGGCGGGTCGACGGCGACGCAGGTGACCTGCTCGCCGGACGTATCGTCGGTGCAGGTAACGGTCGACGGCGGCCAGAACGCGGGCAAGGGCACCGGCATCGGCGCGGGCACGCGCGCGCTGGCGAACGGCGCGGCCTACGTGCCGTACGAGGTCTATGCCGATTCCGCGCATGCGAAGCAGTACGTCGCGGGCACCGCGCAGGCGGTGGCCGTGCCGACGCCGGGCGCCGCGTTCGAGCTGCCGATCTACGGCGTCGCGAACAAGACCAGCAGCAGCGCGCTGGCCGCCGGCACCTACACGGACGTGCTGAACGTCACGCTCGGCTGGTAAGCGTCGCGCTGCCATCCGTTCCAGCCTTGCGGTTTTCGCGGGAAAGCCGCGGGGCGCCTCACTTTTCCTATCGCTATGTGGACGAGCAAAAGTGTCGCGTGCGTGCTCGGCGCCGTCGTGCTGCCGGCCGCGAGCCTGGCCGATACGGCGGTGCCGACGACCGCGACTTTCACGGTCAGCGCGCAGATCGTCGCGGGGTGCGGCGTCGCGGGCGGCGGCGCGGGGAGCGGGCTGAATTTCGGCACGCTCGATTTCGGCGCGCATCCGGCGATCGCGACCGGCGACGTCGGCGCGGCGACGAGCGGCAGCGCGCTGCAGATCGAATGCTCGCCCGGCTCGACGCTGAAGATGAGCGTCGACGGCGGCGGCCAGCCGAGCGCGGGCAATACGCAGCGCAACCTGCAAGGCCCCGGCGGCGCGCGGGTCGCGTACCGCCTGTACGCGGACGCGGCGCATACGCAGGCGATCGGCGTCGGCCAGACGATCTCGATCCCGGTGTCGGGCGCGACGAGCCTGCCGATCTACGGCGCGCTCACGCTGCCCGGCGGCGCGGTGCCCGTCGGCACCTATACCGATGTCGCGCAGGTCACGCTGAGCTACTGAATCAATCAGGAATACATGATGAATGATGGAGTCGTCGATCGTGGTGCCGGCCGAACGCTGCAGCGTGCGATGCGCGTCGCGCTCGCCGCGCTGTCGCTCGCGGGGGCGGGCGCTGCGCAGGCTGCCGCTTCCGTGATGATCTGGCCGATCGATCCGGTGATCGACAGCGATCAGCGGGCGGCCGCGCTGTGGCTCGAAAACCGCGATACGCGGCCGGTCACGCTGCAGATCCGCGTGCTCGGCTGGCGCGAGGAAGGCGGCGAGGATCTGTATGCGGAAGACCAGAACCGCATCGCCGGCAGTCCGCCGATGGCGACGGTGCCGCCCGGCAAGCGTCAGCTGATCCGGCTGACGCGACTCGCGGAAAGCGCGCCCGGCACCGAGGAAGCGTATCGCGTGCTGATCGACGAAATCCCGCAGCCGGACGACGGCGCCGCGCAGCAGGACGGTCGCGCGCAGCTCGGCGTGAAGTTCCAGATGCATTACTCGATCCCGCTGTTCGTATACGGACAGGGGCTGTGGACCAAGGAGAACCCGGAGCGCAAACGCGATCCGGCCACGGCTGCGCAGCCGGCGCTGAGCTGGCATGTCGCGCGCGACGGCGGCAAGCGCTGGCTCGTGATGACGAATCGCGGCCCGGTGCACGCGCGCATCACGCAGGTCGCGTTCGACGCGCCGGGCGCGCGCACCGATGTCGCGCGCGGGCTGCTCGGCTACGTGCTGCCCGGCGCGCAAATGCGCTGGGAACTGCCGGAGAGCGTCAGGCTCGCGGCCGCGCCGAAGCTGGTCGCGACCGTCAACGGCAAGACCGGCGTCGCGATCGAACCGGACGCCGGCGACGCGCGCCAGTGACATCGCGCCGTCGACAACAGACGAGCACATCAACGACACGGGGACGGCCTTGAAGCGGGGGATTCGAATGAAGGGCGAGCGGTTGCCGCGCCTGCGCGGCGCCGCGTGGGCGGTCGGCTTCGCGTTCGCGGCGGCGGGATCGGCGCACGCGCACGACGCGCTGCAGCTGGCCGACAATTTCGGCCGCGCGCTGCCGCCGCCGAGCCAGTCGATGCGCAGCGCCACGCTGTATCTGGAGCTGGTGGTCAATGCGCTGCCGACCGGGCATATCGTGCCGGTGCGCTATCAGGACGGCGCGTACTACGTGCGCGCCGGCGATCTCGCGAAGGTGTCGGTGCGCACCGGCGCCGAGCCCGACCGGATGGTCGATCTCGCGAAGCTGGACGGCGTCGAGGTCGAGTACGACAGCACCGGTCAGCGTCTCGCGCTGACCGTGCCGCCGGACTGGCTGCCGCAGCAGACGGTCGGATCCGCGCGGCTGTACGACCGCACGCCGGCAGCGGTCAGCTTCGGGATGCTGTTCAACTACGACGTCTACACCAGTTCGCCGACGCGTGGGCCGAGCTATACGTCGGCCTGGACCGAGCAGCGGCTGTTCGACCGATGGGGCACGCTGGCCAACACCGGCGTCTACCGCAAGTCGTACGGCAGCGGCGCGGGCGCGCCGGGCGACAACCGCTATCTGCGCTACGACACCACCTGGAGCTATTCCGACCAGGACCGGATGATCACCTATTCGGCGGGCGACGTGATCACGGGCGCGCTGTCGTGGACCAGCGCCGTGCGGCTCGGCGGCGTGTCGGTCGCGCGCGACTTCGCGGTGCGGCCGGACATCGTCACCTATCCGCTGCCGCAGTTCGCCGGGCAGGCGGCGGTGCCGACCGCGGTCGACCTGTTCGTCAACGGCAGCAAGACGGCGAGCGGGCAGGTGAACCCGGGGCCGTTCGCGCTCGACAACGTGCCGTTCATCAACGGTGCCGGCGAGGCGACGGTCGTGACGACCGACGCGCTCGGCCGTCAGGTCGCGACCACGATCCCGTTCTACGTCGCCAACACGCTGCTGCAGAAGGGGCTGGTCGACTACGCGCTGTCGCTGGGCGCGATGCGCCGCAACTACGGGATCAGCTCGTTCTCGTACGGCAAGTTCGCGGCGTCGGGCACCGCGCGCTACGGCCTGACCGACTATCTGACCGTCGAAGGGCATGCGGAAGGCGGCGAGCGGCTCGCGCTCGGCGGGCTCGGCTTCGATCTCGGCGTCGGCATGTTCGGCGTGCTCAATGCGGCGGCGACGCAGAGCAGCCTCGCCGGTTCGTCGGGGCAGCAGTACGCGTTCGGCTACAGCTACACGTCGCAGCGTTTCAGCGTCGCGCTGCAGCGGATCCAGCGCACCGGCGGGTTCCGCGACCTGTCGGTCTACGACCTGCCGTCGAACATCGGCTACCGGCTGGTTCGCAGCAGCACGCAGGCAACCGGCGCGCTGAATCTCGGCGCCCTCGGCGGCACGCTCGGCGGCGGCTACTTCGACGTGCGCGGCGGCGACGGCTCGCGCACGCGGATCGCGAACCTGTCGTATACGCGGCCGCTGTTCGGGCGCGCGACGCTCTATGCGTCGCTCAACAAGACGATCGGCGATCGCGGCGTCGCCGCGCAGATGCAGCTGATCGTGCCGATCGGCGGCCGCGGCGTGGTGACGACCGGCGCGACGCGCGACGGCGACGGCAACTGGACCGAGCGCGCGCAGTACAGCCGCAGCGTGCCGAGCGACGGCGGCCTCGGCTGGAACCTCGCATACGCGGGCGGCGCATCGCACTACCAGCAGGCCGACATGACGTGGCGCAACCGCTACTTCCAGGTGCAGGGCGGCGTGTACGGCTACGGTTCGCGCCAGGGCGGCTATACGCGCTGGGGCGAGATGCAGGGCTCGGTGGTCGTGATGGACGGCGCGGTACTGCCCGCCAATCGCGTCGACGATGCATTCGTGCTGATCGACACGCAAGGCCAGAAGGGCGTGCCGGTGCGCTACGAGAACCAGCTGGTCGGCACGACCGATGCGGGCGGCCATCTGCTGGTGCCGTGGTCGCCGTCGTTCTATGCGGCCAAGTACGAGATCGATCCGCTCGGCCTGCCGGCCAACCTGCGCGTGCCGACGGTCGAGCGCCGCGTCGCGGTGCGGCAGCGCGCGGGCGCGCTGGTCTCGTTCCCGATCGAGCGGATCGTGGCGGCGAGCATCCGGCTCGTCGACGGCGCGGGCAAGCCGCTCAAGGTCGGATCGCGCGTCGTGCATCGCGAGAGCGGGCAGACCGCGCTGGTCGGCTGGAACGGCGAGACCTATTTCGAAGGCCTGTCCACCGTCAATCACCTGAGCGTGACGAAGCCGGACGGCAGCCATTGCGACGCGCGCTTCGACGCCGACATGAACGCGAACGCGACGAGCCGGGTCGGGCCGCTCGTCTGCGGCGAATGACAACAGGATCGACAGAATGGAAATCATTGGCCAATTGATGCGCCGCATCGTGCTGACCGCGGCGCTCGGGCTGCTCGCGCCGCTGCAAGCGCACGCCGACTGCACGACTTCGTCGCCGATGCCGGCCGCGTTCGGCACGGTCACGTCGTTCGCCGTCAGGAACCAGGCGCAGACGACCTCGTCCGTCAACAGCGGCGTGTCATGCGGCGGCGCGCTGGCGGCGTTCCTCGTGATCGGCAACTACATCAACGGGACGATCGCGTCGGCGAACGGCGGCAAGCTGACCGGCCCGACGGGCGACGCGATTCCGTACACGCTGTACGCGGACAAGGACTACTCGACGCAACTCAGTCCCGGCCAGACCTACAACTGGGCGAGTACGCAGTTCCTGAGCTTCCTTGGCCTCGGTGGCGGCTCGTCGGTGCCGCTGCCGCTCTACCTGCGCACGTCGATCGGCAGCAATGTCGCGGCCGGCACCTATACCGACATGCTGACGATCAACTGGAACTGGCATGTCTGCGGCGGGATCGGCATCATCTTCTGCATCGGCTGGAACGACGGTGCGACGACCGTGACCGTGCCGGTGACGCTGACCGTGACGAACGACTGCATGATCAATGCGCCCGATGTCAGTTTCGGCGCCGCACCCACCGTATCGAGCTTCGCGCCGGTGAGCGGCAGCCTGTCGCTGGTCTGCACGAAGGGCATGGTCTATACGGTCGGCCTGAGCGCAGGCAACAACGCGGCGGCCAGCGGGCGGCGCCAGATGGCGAGCGGCGCGAACCGGCTGCAATACGACCTGTACAGCGCGGGCGGCAGCACCGTATGGGGGCAGGCGACCAATCGCGTGAACAGTGCCGGCGCGGCCGACGGCCAGTCGACCCAGCAGTTCCCGTACGCGGCCCGGATCTATCCGGACCAGGCGACGCCGCCGATCGGCACGTACACGGACAGCGTGGTCGTCGACGTGCGGTACTGACACGGCGTGGGCGGGCGAGCAGAATGAAAAAACGGCCGCCGCGACGGCTGGCGCGATGCGTCCGGCCAGGCGGAATGCGATGGTCCGTCGTGGGGCCCGAGGGCCTGTCACGACGGCGCATCGTCGACGCGGACTGCGCGGGGATTCGGCCAATCTCCGGTGAACCAGCGGCAACGCCGCGCGCAGTCGATGCGAGCAGATAGACGGGGCGTCGGATGGGATAGCGAACAGGCGATACCGGATCGTGCAGGGATTGTGCGCGGCGATCTGCATCGCGATGCTGTGCCGCGTGGCGTTCGCCATGCCGCCGGGCACCGCGAACGGCGCGCAACGTCCGCAGGCGACCGCGAATGGGTCGGCAGCGTCCGATACGGCAGGTCGCGTCGCATGTGCGACGCTGACGGCCGGCATGCTGGCGGCCGGGTTCGCGTGCATGCGCATGCGACGCGAGCTGGCGCGCGCGCGGGCCGCGTTGCACGCGACCCGTCATGCGCTTGCGGTGACCGGTCATGAACTGCGTACGCCGCTGCATGCGATGGTCGCGCTCGTCGATCTCGTTCGAGACGGCGCATTGACTGCCGAGCAGCGGCGTCTGCTGACGCTCGTGCACGACTCGGGCGAGTCGTTGTCGCGTCTGCTCGACGATATCGGCGATGCGGCGCACGTCGAGGCCGGCCGCGTGGCCGTCAGCCGCGGCGCGGTCGAGCCGCGCGTATTGCTCGACGACGTGTTCGCGCTGCTCGCGCCGCAGGCCCGTGCGAAGGGCTTGCAGTTGCGCCAGCGCGTGAGTGCGGCCGTGCCGGCGGTGCTGCGGACCGACGGCGATCGCGTGCGGCAGATTCTCGTCAATCTGCTCGGCAACGCGATCAAGTTCACCGCATCCGGCACGGTCACGCTCGATGCCGATGCCACCGCGTGCGTGGACGGCGAGGTGACATGGATCGTCACGATCGCGGACACCGGCGGCGGCATCGCCGAACACGTCTGGCCGCATCTCGTCGAACCCGATGCGAAGGGCCTGCACGGCGTGCGGCGCGACGGCGCCGGCGCGGGGCTCGGCCTCGCGATTTCGCGGCAGCTCGCGGCGCTGCTCGACGGCGAGCTGAGCCTGACGAACGAGCCGGGCGCCGGTACGACGACCACGCTGCGGCTGCGCTGCCCGGTCGTCGTTGCGCATCGTTCAGTCGCGTCGCTCGCGGGCCGCGCGATGGTCGTCGAGCATCACGATGCGTGGACTGCGGATGTGCTGCGCGCGTATGCAGCGGCGGCCGGCATGCGCGTCGTCGCGTGCGATGCGGCGTCGGACGCGATATGGGTCAGCGCGCTGCCCGGCGCGGCGGCGGTGCGGGTCGAGCTGCGCGAGCCGGGCTACGCACGGACATCGGTGCGGCTCGGCTGCGATCCGCTTGCGTGGTGCGATTTCGTCGAGGCGTGCAACCGCGCGTGCACGCTGCAACCGGAGGCGGACACCGAACCGGCCGCGGACGCGCGGCACTCGCCGGGCGACGGCTGTCGCGTGCTGGTCGTCGACGATCACGCGCTGCATCGCGAAGCGTTGCAGCGTCGGCTCGAACAGATCGGGCATCGCGTGACGGCATGCGGCAGCGCCCGCGCTGCGCTCGATGCGCTCGAATCCGGCGCGGCCGACGTCGATGTCGTGATCACGGACTGCCTGATGCCGGGGATGGACGGTGCGGCCTTGACCCACGCGTTGCGCACGCATGCAAGACCGCATCTGCGATCGCTGCCGGTCGTGGGCCTGACCGCGCTCGCCGACGACCGGCGCGGCATGGACGCGGGCATGGCGGCGTGCCTGCGCAAGCCGGTCGACGCGCAGCTGCTGCGCGCGACGCTCGATACGGCGATGCGCGCGGCGCACCGGCGCGACGGCGTTGCGCCGCGCGCGCGCGAAGCCGCCGCGACGGTGCGGTACTTTGACGCCGCGGCGCTCGACGACGACGTGCTGCTGCTTGCCTTCGGGATTTCGTCACGCCCCGATTCGAGCGTGCTCGATATACTCGCGCTGTGTCGCCGGTCGTTGTCGGACGATCGCGATGCGCTGGCGAACGCGCTGCGCGACGACGAGCGGATTGCGCTGCGCAGGTGGTGCCATACGGCAAGCGGAACCTTCAGCCTGTTCCGCCAGCCGCACGTCGACGCGCTGGTCGACGGTTTGCGCGCCAGTGCGGCGTTCGGCGATGCCCGCGCGATACGCGCGGCGGGCGCCGAGATGATGAGCGCGATGGACTATCTGATCGCGCATGTGGAACGTCTGGCGGCGAGCGTCGAGCGCCCCGGCGGCGTGGGACAGGAGCAACGCAAAGGGGGCGAGGCGTGAGCGTGCGGGTTGTGATAGCGGATGATCATCCGTTGACGGTGCTGGGGATTCGTCAGGTGCTTTCCGGGGCGCCGGATCTGGTCGTGGTCGACGAGGCGGGCGAGCCGGGCGCGCTGCTCGACTGTCTTGCGCGCACATGTTGCGACGTGGTGGTGACCGATTTCGCGATGCCGGGGCATCGGCACGCGGACGGCCTGCTGATGCTCGAAGCGATTCGTGCGGCGTTCCCGCAGGTGCGGCTCGTCGTGCTGACGATGCTCGACAATCCCGCGCTGCTGCAGCATATCCGCGATGCCGGCGCGCTGGCCGTGGTCGGCAAGCGCAGCGACCTGGACGAGCTGCCGCGCGCGATCATGGCCGCGTATCACGGACGCAGCTATTCGACTGCGTCGGTGCACCCGACGTACTCGGCCGCCGTCGATGCGGACAGCGCGCGCCCGCTCAGCCCGCGCGAAATCGAGATCGTGCGCTTGTGCGCGAACGGCATGACGATGACGGACATCGCGCTGCACTTCGATCGCAGCATCAAGACGATCAGTACCCACAAGCACAATGCGATGGACAAGCTCGGCATCAACAACGATGCCGAGCTGTTTCATTACGCGGTGAGCAACGGGCTCGCGTAGCGCTGCCGCGTCGCGCGGACGGCGATCGGGCTCAACCGCTGCGGCCGGTCTTGCGCGCCGGACGGCCGGCACGCGCCGGCATCTCGCCGATCCGCGCCTTCATCGCGTCGACGAACGCGCGCACCTTCGGCGACGGCAGTCGCGTCGACGGAAACACCGCGTGAATGCCGGCCGGCGCCGAGCGCCACGCCGGCAGCAGCCGCACGAGCCGGCCGGCCGCGACGTCGTCCGCGATCGAGAAATCCGTCAGCAGCCCGAAGCCTCCGCCCGCGAGCACGATCGCGCGGCACGCGGTCGCGGTGTTCGACACGACCGGCGCGGCGCAGCGTACGGACGCGCTGCCGCCGCGCGTGTGCTCGAGTTCGAGCGTATGCGGGCGCGGCAGCGACGACAGCATCACGAACGGCAGCGCCGCGAGCGCGGACGGGTCTTTCGGCAGACCGTGGCGCGCGACGAACGCGGGGCTCGCGACCAGCCATTTCTCGTAGGTGCCGAGCTGCACCGCGCGGTAGTTCGAATCCGCGAGGCGGCCGATGCGGATCGCGACGTCGAGGTTCTCCGCGACCAGGTCGACGACGCGGTCGTTTGCGATCAGTTCGACGTCGAGCGCCGGATGCGCGTCGCGCAGCGCGACGATCGCGGCGGCGACCACCTGTGCGCCGTAGTCGATCGGCACGCTGACGCGCAGCGTGCCGCGCAGCGGCCCGGTGTCGGACGACACCGCGTCGAGCGCGTGTTCGGTCGCCCGCACGATGTCGCGGCACGCGTCGTAGAATGCGCGCCCCGCGTCGGTCACGCTCAGCCGGCGCGTCGTGCGCACCAGCAGGTTCGCGCCGACCTCGGATTCGAGGCGCTGCATGTGCGTGCTGACGACCGTCTTCGCGAGGCCGAGCCGCTCGGCCGCGGCGGTCAGCGAACCGGCGTCGACCACCGCGACGAAGATCGCCAGCCGGTTCAGGTTCACGTTGCGCAGATCGGCCATCGTCGATTGTCCTGTCGGAAAGGATAATGTTTCCGCGATTATCGCTCTTCTGCGTGCGAACGGCGCGCGCTACGCTGGTGCCGTTCGTCGCCGATTTCCGGCGGCGCGTGATAGTGGAGTGTGTTCATGTCCGCCGCCAGCAAGCCCGCAGCCAGCAAGCCCGTCGCCCCGATTCGCGTCTATTCGTTCCCGTTGTCGGGGCATGCGCATCGGGTCCGCCTGTTCCTGTCGCTGCTGGGCCTGCCGTTCGAGACGGTCGACATCGATCTCGCGGCCGGCGCGCAGCGCGAACCGGCCTTCCTCGCGCTCAACCCGCTCGGCCAGGTGCCGGTGATCGACGACGACGGCACCGTGCTCGCCGACTCGAACGCGATCCTCGTGTACCTCGCGAAGCGCTACGGCGACGCGCACTGGCTGCCCGACGATGCGGCGGGCGCGGCGACGGTGCAGCGCTGGCTGTCGTTCGCGGCCGGCCCGATCGCGTCGGGGCCCGCGGCAGCGCGGCTCGTGACGGTGTTCGGCGCGACGCTCGACCACGATGCGGCCAAGCGCACGGCCGAGAAGCTGCTCGACGTGATCGATCGCGAACTGACCGGCAAGCCGTTCGCGGCCGGCGCACGGCCGACGATCGCCGATATTGCCGCCTACACGTACATCGCGCATGCGCCGGAAGGCGGCGTGTCGCTCGATGCGTATCCGCACCTGCGCGCGTGGCTCGCGCGCATCGAGGCGCTGCCGGGCTTCATCGGCATGCAGCCGACGCGCGCGGGCCTGCTGGCCGCCTAGCGGCCGCCGTTTCGGGAGAACGAGATGAAGCCGCCGACCGCCGCGATACCGGGATGGGATCTCGCCAGCTCGCCGTTTCATGCGGGCGAACTGGCCGTGCAGCAGCGCGCGGGCGTGATCGATGCCGCGAGCGCGATCGGCCTGCGCGGCATCCGGCGCTTCATGCCGGACCAGCATCGCGCGTTCCATGCGCAACTGCCGTTCTTCGTGCTCGGCGGCGTCGACGACGGCGGCCAGCCGTGGGCGACGCTGCGCGTCGGCGAACCGGGATTCGTGTCGTCGCCCGATGCGCGTACGCTGCGGATCGCCGGACATGCGCTGCCGGGCGATCCGCTGTCCGGTGCGTGGCGGCCGGGTGCGCTGCTCGGCGGCCTCGGCATCGAGTTCGGCACGCGCCGGCGCAACCGCGTCAATGGCGTCGTGCAGGCCGTCGACGGCGATGCGCTGACGGTCGTCGTCGAGCAAAGCTTCGGCAATTGCGCGAAATACATCCAGGCGCGCACGCCGGCCTTCGTGCCGCGCGACGCCGCCGCACGATCTGCGCCGCAGCGATCGGACCGGCTGAGCGACGCCGATGTTGCGCTGCTTGCCGGAGCCGACACGTTCTTCGTCGCCAGCGCCAACGGATCGGCGGAGGCGGGTGTCGCGCGCGGCGCGGACGTGTCGCATCGCGGCGGGATGCCGGGCTTCGTGCGGGTCGACGATGCGCGCACGCTGACGACGCCGGATTTCAGCGGCAACCGGCTGTTCAACACGCTCGGCAATCTGCAGCTCGATCCGCGCGCGGGATTGCTGTTCGTCGATTTCGAGCGCGGCGACCTGCTGCATGTCGCCGCACGCGCGGAGATCGTCTGGGACGGGCCGCTGGTCGAATCGTTCGCCGGCGCGCAGCGGGTCGTGCGCTTTCATCTGCAGGAAGTGCGGCGCAGCCCGGCCGTGCTGCCGTTCCGCTGGTCGGCGGTCGAGCGGGCGCCGCAATTCGGCTGACCGGCCGCGCGCTGCGACATGCTGCCGCAGTCCGCGTGCTGCGCGAAAATCGCGCGCAACTGCTTCTTTTTTCGGATGCCCGTCGGATCGACGATAGCGTCAACCGATAGATGAAAGGAGCACCAATCATGAAGCTGCTCGGCATGATCCGCCTGGTTCTGTGGAGTTTCTTCGGCGTGCGCAACAGCAAGGCGCACGCAGCCGATCTCGCGAACGTCAACTTCACGCTGCTGCCGTTCGTCGCGATCATCCTGGCGCTGCTGGTCGGCGCGGCGATCTACGGCGTCGTGCACCTGGTCGTCGATCCGTCGGTGACGATGCAGGGGTTCTGAGCGCCGCGTGCCGCGCCGCCGCCCGTCAGAACGCGTGATTCAGCGCGACGCGTCCGACGATCTGGTGTCCGTTCGACGATGCGCCGGGCGAGCCCGGCACGAGCGCGCCGTCGAGCGGCGTGCCGGTCGCGCTGCCGTCCACCTGCTGATACGCGATCTGCGTATAGACCGACGTGCGCTTCGACAGCGAGTACTGCGCGATCGCGCCGAGCTGGTTCCAGTGCAGCGACGACTTCGCGCCGGCGCGGTCGAGGCCGCCGCGCGTATACGTGTACATCCCGCCGACCATCAGCGCCGGCGTGATGTCGTACTTCGCGTTGACCTCGAGATTGTCGAACGTGAGCCGCGCGTTCGCGAGGCCGAGATCGCCCGCATACAGCGACGCGTCGGGCCGGCCGACGTTCACGTGCGAATAGACCGCGCCGAGCGTCGCGGGCCCGATCCCGTAGTTCATGCCGATCCCGTAGATCTTCTGGTTGCCGGCGACGAAGCCGGTGTCGTCGGGTGTCAGCGCGCCGCCCGTCGTCGTGCCGGGGTTCGACAGGTTTTCGTAGACGGCGGCGACTGACAGCGTCCGGTACGTGTAGTTCAGGCCGACGCCGAGCATGCGGTTCTGCGTGAAGCCGGCGGCGGCGTTGCTGAGCCCGATCATCACGGTGCCGGACACGCCGGCGATCGTCGGGCTCGTGTATTTCACCGCGTTGTTCGCGTGGAACGACGCATCGGTGTTGTCGTTGTCGAGCGGATGCGAGAACAGGAAGCCGGCCCAGCTGCCGTTCGCGGTCAGCGGCCCGATCGTGTCGGAGACGCTGTCGAACTGGCGGCCGAGCGTCAGCGTGCCGAGACGATCGGACTGCAAACCGACATACGACTGGAAGCCGAACAGGCGGCCGCCGTAGCCGAGCTGGCCGCTTTCGATCGCAAAGCCGCTTTCGAGGTCGAAGATCGCATGCAGTCCGCCGCCGAGATCCTCGTTGCCCTTGATGCCCCAGCGGCTCGTCGACAGATCGCCGCTCGCCATCTGCCACGACGACTTGCCGCCGACGTTGTTCGTGTAGTTGATGCCTTCGTCGAGGACGCCGAACAGCAGCACCGAGCTTTGCGCATGCGCGTTCGCGCAACCGATCAGGAATCCTGCCGACAGGACGAGAGAAGTCTTTTTCATGTGGGATACGGGCTCGCAAGTGAAACAGTCGATGGTCCGGCGCACGGCGTGTGCGGTGCGTGACATTCGATAAGCAGATGGCATGCCATCCGCCCTTTCAAGACCGCAATGCACGGTCGGCGTTCCATTTCATTCGGCGGGCGCGACCGGGCGGCGCTTGATCCCGCGCAAGCGGCGTAGCAATTCGCATCGCGTGTCGCATGGGAAGTCTCAAGTTGAGACGGAAGCGCGCACGAACGCGTGTAGGCCGTGCATGTCGGCCGGTGCGGGCCGAACGGACAAGGGGGAGGCGGGAACGCCGCGCGTCACGCGCGCGCGAACGGATAACCCTGGGTTTCGAGCCACCGGCGCACGAGCGCGGCCTGCGGCGGTGCGAGCGTGGCCAGCACCTGCGCGGCGGGCTGCGCGCGCAGCGCCGCGACGATCGGCGCGAGCGGGATCTCTTGCAGATGCCAGATGCCGAGCGGCTGGTCGGGGCTGGTCACGACGTCGGCCTCGGCGATCGTGTCGCCGTCGATCACGGGTGCGCGCTCGATCGCGAGCGCATCGAAATCGGCCGCGCGGTGCGACGGCACATCGTCGGGCCAGCTGCGGCGCGCATGCCAGAACGGCCGGTCGGGCCACTGCGTTTCGAGCGCGTGGAAGTCGCGGCCGATGCGCGCGAAGCGCGTGAACAGCGCGCCGACGCGGCGCTGGTGAAAGCGCAGCGCCAGCGCGGCGCGATCGGGATGCGCGAGCAGCGTATGGACGACGGCCGGCGCTTGCAGCGCGGACGACAATGACTGGAAGATGCCGTTGCCGGACAGCGGATCGACGGCCATCGCCGCGTCGCCGACGCGCAGCCAGTTCGCGCCGCCCGTGTCGCCGCACAGCGTCGCGCTGCTGGTGCGCGCGAACACGCGTGCATCGTCGGTGGCATGAGCCCCGAAGAAATCTCGCGCGAGCGGCGTGTGGCGCTGCGCCGCGCACCATGCGGGCAACGCGTCGCGCGGCGGCAGCGTCGTGCTCGCGACATCGAGCGTCGCCTGCCAGTAGCAGCGGCCGTCGGGCAGCCGCGCCATCCACGCCCAGCCGTCGGGCAGGCTCTCGACCGCGGACGCCGCGTCGCCCGGCGCGCCTTGCCATGTGTTCAGCAGGCTGAGCGTTTGCGGTCCGCGCGTGGCGTCGCGCGCGAGCGGCGCGAGCCGGCCGCGCGCCTCGACGACGAAGGCCGCGCGCAGCGTATCTGTACCGCCCTGCATGTCGATGCGGATTGCATGCCCGTCGTCGTTCACCTGCACCGCGCGGACGGTCGCTTCCAGGACGGCGACGCCCGCCTCGGCGAGATCGCGGCGCAGCGCCGCATCGAAGCGGCGTCGATCGATCAGGTGTTCGTGGTTGAGCGTGCGCGTGTCGCCGTTCCAGCGCGTGATGCGCGCGCACGGCGGCAGCGCGCAGTCGGCCGCCTGCGCGAGCCCGGCATGGCGAAGCCCTTGCAGCACGCGCGCGGACACGCCTTCGACCGCATCGAAGCGCCGCCATTCGCTGACGACCGTGACCGGGTAGCCGAGCCGCGCGAGACCGAGCGCGGCGGCGGCGCCCGCCGGCCCCGCGCCGAGCACGACGATCGGCGCGCGGCTCATGACGCGCAGCTGCGCCGCTCGACGCCGACGAAGGCGGCGTTCGTGCGCAGGTGTTCGAGCAGCGCGGCGGTATCGGCATCGCGATGCCGCGACAGCCAGCCGGCCGCGTGGCCGCTGAGCGCCGCGCACGCGATACTGGCGCCGGCCGGCGCATGCGACGCGCCGCTCGACACGCGCGCGCCGAAATCGGCCTGCGCACTGTCGAGCCACGACCATTGGCCGGGCGCGCAGCGCGCGTCGCCGGTCACGCGCACGACGCCGGGATAGCTGGCCGGAAATACCGGCATTCCCTGCGCGGGGCTCGATGCGAACACGGCGACGCGCTGCGCAACGGCTTGCGCACATGCGTCGCGCAGCGTGTCGCGGTCGGCGCGCACGCCGAGACTCAGGTTGATGAGGTGCACGTGCCGCGTCAGCAGCCAGCGGATCGCATGCGCGATCTGCGCGGCGCTCGTCACGCCGCGCGCGTCGAAGACTTGCGCGACGAGCAGTCGGGCGTCGGGCGCGGCCGCCGAAATTGTCGTGCAGACCGCGCTGCCGTGGCCAAGCCGGTCGGGTTCGATGGCGCCTGCCTGCAGCGCGCCCGCGTCGTCGAACGAGAAGCGTCGCGCATCGGCCACGCGTGCGCGGAGCGACGACGGATAGCCGCTGTCGACGACGCCGACGCGGATCGTCGAGCGGTCGTCACGCATGCACGGCATCCCGCTGCGCGCGCCTTGCGAGCCGGCCGTCCACCAGCTCGAAATGGAGGTCGACGTCCGCGAGCGTCGATGCGCGATGGCTGATCAGGATGCGCGTGCGGTCGCCGAACAGCATGTCGATCTGCGCGATGACCTGCCGCTCGGTCGCCTCGTCGACGGCCGACGTCGCCTCGTCGAGCACGAGGATCGACGGCGCCTGCAGCAGCGCGCGCGCGATCGCGATGCGCTGCTTCTGGCCGCCCGACAACTGCTGGCCGCGCTCGCCGACCGCACCGTCGAGGCCGCCCGGCAGCGTCGCGACCAGTTCGTCGAGCCGCGCGACGCGCGCGGCCTGCGCGATGTCGTCGCGCGATGCGAGCGGCGCCGCGTAGCGGATATTGTCGGCGAGGCTGCCGCGAAACAGCACGATGTCCTGGCTGACCACCGCGACATGACGGCGCAACGCGTCGAGATCGACGTCGCGCAGGTCGATGCCGCCGATCTGCACGCTGCCGCGCTGCGGATCGTAGAAGCGCTGCAGCAGGTCGATCAGCGTCGATTTGCCGCTGCCCGACAGCCCCGACAGCGCGACCTTGCTGCCGGCCGGCACGCGTGCATCGACACCTTGCAGCACGGGCTGTTCGCGCTGGTCGTGCGCGAACCAGACGTCGACGAATTCGAGGTCGCCGCGCGCGGGCAGGTCGCGCGGCGCGGCCGGCGGCTGCACGGCGACCGGCGCGCGCTGCAGTTCCATCACGCGGCCGAGGCTGACCGTCATCCGCTGCAGCGCGACGTACAGCCCGAGCAGGCTCTTCACCGGGCCGATCGCCATCCCGAGATAGCTCGAGAACGCGATCAGCGAGCCGAGCGGCCAGTCGCCGCGGATCACCCAGTAGCCGCCGACGACGAACGCGCCCGCGCGCGACAGCGACGTCAGCGTGCCGGGCACCGACTGCGTGACGAACTCCGTCACCTGCAGCTTCAGCAGCCGCTGCATGTAGTGCTCGCCGAGCCCGTCGAGCCGTGCCTGTTCCGAGCGCTGCCGCCCGGCGGCCTGGATGAACTTCATCGCGGGGAGCGTCTCGACGAGGAACGACGACACGTCGGCCGCGCCTTCGCGCACCGCGCGCGCGTCGCGCTCGACCTTGCGGCGCATCGTGCGCAGCCACAGGATCTCGAACGGGATCAGCAGCAGCGCGAGCAGCGACAGCTTCCACGACAGCGTGACGAGCAGCACGAGCGTGCCGGCCAGGCCGATCACGTTCGACACCGCGGAGAACAGCGCATCGAGCGCGAAGCGCTGGATCTCGGCGACGTCGCCGTCGAGGCGAGACAGCAGGTCGCCGAGGCGGCGCTGCCCGAAGAACGACGGCGACAGCCGCTGCAGGTGCGCATACACGGCGCTGCGCAGCGAGAACAGCACGCGGCCCGACAGCCGCGTATGCAGGTAGCGGTTGATGCCGCCGAGCAGCGTGCCGACGAATCCGGCGAGCACCATCGCGCACGCGATCGCGACCAGCATCCGGAAGTCCTTGCCGACCAGCCCGCGGTCGATCAGCTCCTTCGTGAGCCACGGCTGCGCGAGCGCGAGCAGCGATGCGCATGCGGACAGCGCGAGCAGGCCCGCGATCGCGAGCCGGTGCGGCCGCACGAAGCCGTACAGCCAGCCGAGCGCGCGCGCAAGCTGCGCGCGATCGTCGGTCTTCACGAAACGCAGCAGGAGTTTCAGCATCGGCGCGGCGGGCGGAGGGCGGACGAAGGCGCGCGCGGCATCATGGCTGTAAACGCTTGAGCCGGCGATACAGCGTCGCGCGGCTGATGCCGAGCGTCTGCGCGGCGGCTGCGACGTTGCCGCCGTGGCGCGCGAGCGATTCGCGGATCAGCTCGTCCTCGTGGCGGCGGATCAGTCCCGACGAGCCGTTTGGCGGCGGACACACGCCGTCGATGAAGCCGTCGCACAGATGATCGAGGCCGAGCACGTGCTCGTGATCGGCGCGCACGGCGAGCGCGGTGCGCAGCACCATTTCGAGCTGGCGGATGTTGCCGGGCCAGCGGTGCTGGCGGAACACGTCGGCGAGTTCGGCGCTGATGCCCACCTGCGGCGCGCCGAGCCGTGCGAGCAGCGCGGCGACGATCAGGTCGATGTCGTCGCGTTCGCGCAGCGCGGGCAGCAGCACGTTCACGCCGTGCACGCGGTAGTAGAGATCCTCGCGGAAGGTCTTGTCGTGCACCATCGTCTGCAGGTCGCGGTGCGTCGCGCAGATCACCGCGATGTCGACGGCCTGCTCGTCGCCCGCGCCGAGCGGCGCGACCTTGCGCTCCTGCAGCACGCGCAGCAGCCGCGCCTGCAGTTGCAGCGGCATGTCGCCGATCTCGTCGAGAAACAGCGTGCCGCCGTGCGCCTGCATCAGCCGGCCCGTCATGCCGCCCTTGCGCGCGCCGGTGAATGCGCCGTCGCGATAGCCGAACAGCTCGGACTCGATCAGTCCTTCGGGAATCGACGCGCAGTTCACCGCGACGAACGGCTTGCCGGCCCGCACGCTCGCGTCGTGCAGTGCGCGCGCGACGACTTCCTTGCCGGTGCCGGTCTCGCCCTGCACGAGCACGGGCAGCCCGTTGTTGAGGCCTTGCCGCGCCATCGTCAGCGCACGCAGCAGGCGCGGTTGGCGGCCCGCCAGCGCGGCGAGCGCGGTCGCGCCCGCATCGCTGCGCGCGTCGGCCGCCGGCGTCGACGTCCCGGCGCGCAGCGCCGGCACGCGCGTCGCGCGCGGCATGCGCAGCGCCTTGCAGTGGAACGCGGCGTCGACGCCTTCGATGCGCAGCATCCCGCCTTGCTCGGCGAACGCGATGAACGACGGCAGGCGCGCGGGCGACGCGTTTTCGCAGCGGCGGCCGATCAGCGTGTCGCGCGCGATGCCGAGCAGTTCGCACGCATGCGCGCTGGCCGCGACGATGCGGCCGTCTTCCGCGACCGCGAGCACGCCGCTCCAGCTCGATTCGAGATAGGTGCGGCGCGGATGGAAGCGCAGCACGACGTGCTCGGGGAAATACGCGTCGAACAGCCGCGTCTCGATATGGGTGGCCGCCGCGCTCATCAGCATCGACATGCCGTCGAGCGTGAGCGGCAGTTCGCCTTCGCGCGTCAGGTCGAGCACGCCGATCGTGTTGCCGTGCGGGTCGCGCAGCGGCTGCGAGCGGCACGAGAAGCGGCTCAGCCGGCCGAGAAAATGTTCGCCGCTGTCGATCGCGACCGGGCGGCCTTCGACGAGCGCGGTGCCGAGCGCGTTGGTGCCGCGCAGCGATTCGCACCAGCTCGCGCCGGCGCGGATGTCGCCGATGCCCATCGCGGCGAGGTGGCTCGCGTCGCCTTCGACCGACAGGATCGTTGCGCGCGCATCGGCCAGCAGGATCATCCCGTCGCGTCCGCAGCGCTCGGCGAGGAAGTCGAGTTCCGGCGCGGCTGCGTCGAGCAGCAGGCGGTTCGCGTCGCGCAGTTCGTCGAGATTGCAGAATTCATGCAGGTTCAGCCGCGCGTCGTCGTCCCAGCGCACGCCGTGGTCGAGGCTGCGCCGCCATGACTGGTCGATTTCGATGCGCAGGTAGCCTTGCGGAAGCACGCCGTCCGAACGCAGCCGTTCGCGAATCAGGCGGGCCGCTTGCAGCCGGTCCGGAACTCGTTGGCCGGAAGGGAAGTAGTCTTGCACGTCGCCCCTCCTCAGGAGATTGTCGGGCCGTCCGATCCGGCGCGGCCGCACGCAAAAAGGCCCGCCGAGTCTGGCATAAGCCCGGGCATAAATCCATCCGGTCAAAAACCTAAGACCCAGGCGGGACGCGGCGGCGCGGGCGATTCGCGGGCGCGCGCGCAGCGGCTGAGGAGAGGGGGCGACGTGCATGGCGATGGGCGGGGCGGACGTCCTCGAACGGCTTGGGTTCGCGTGGCGCGCCGGCGGGCCGTTCGCGCCCCCGTCGGCGACCCGTTTCCCGCCGAGGGGCGGACCACGGGCGGGGGCGCGGCCGCGCGCTGCGGCTATACGTTCATCAGCACCGATTTCAGCTCCGTGTAGTGCTCGATCGCGGCCGCGCCCATTTCGCGGCCGAAGCCCGACATCCGGTAGCCGCCGAACGGCAGCGCCGGATCGAGCGCGCTGTGGCAGTTGACCCACACCGAACCGGAGCGGATCTTCGGAATCATCCGGTGCGCGGCCGACAGGTTGTTGGTCCAGATGCTCGCGCCGAGCCCGTAGCGCGTGTCGTTCGCGAGCCGGATCGCGTCGTCGATCGTGTCGAACGGCATCGCGACGAGCACCGGGCCGAAGATCTCCTCCTGCACGAGCGGGCCTTTCTGGTCGACGTCGACGAGCACGGTCGGCTTCACGAAGTAGCCGGGCCCGTACGCTTCGCCGCCGCACGCGAGCTGCGCGCCGAGTGCGCGGCCGCGCTCGATGTAGCCGGCCACGCGCTGCTGCTGCTTCAGCGAGATCAGCGGGCCCATGTCGACGCTCGGGTCGAGCGCGTTGCCGAGCTTCATGTTGCTCGCGATATTCGCGACGTCGCCGACCACGCGGTCGAAGTGCTTGCGCTGCACGTACAGGCGCGAGCCTGCGCAGCACACCTGGCCGTGATTGAAGAAGATCGCGGTGGCCGCGCCGGCCGCCGCGACGGCCGGGTCGGCATCGTCGAACACGATGGTCGGCGACTTGCCGCCGAGTTCGAGCGTCACGCGCGTCATCGATTCCATTGCGGCCTTGCCGATCAGCTTGCCGACCTCGGTCGAGCCCGTGAAGGTCAGCTTGTCGACGTCCGGATGCTGCGCGAGCGCGGCGCCCGCGTCGACGCCGGTGCCGGTCACGACGTTGAACACGCCGGCCGGATAGCCGGCTTCCTGCACGAGCTCGGCGAGCCGCAGCGCGGTGAGCGGCGTTTCGTCGGCGGGCTTCAGCACCATCGTGCAGCCGGTCGCGAGCGCGGGGCCGAGCTTCCAGCACGCGAGCAGCAGCGGGAAATTCCACGCGACGATCGCGCCGACCACGCCGACCGCCTCGCGCCGGATGAAGCCGTGGAACTGGCTGTCGGGCATCAGCGGCATCGACACGTCGACGGTCGAGCCTTCGATCTTGGTCGCCCAGCCGGCCATGTAGCGCAGGAAATCGATCGACAGCTGCACGTCCATCACGCGTGCGATCTGTGCGCTCTTGCCGTTGTTCACGCATTCGAGCTCGGCGAGCTGCTGCGCGTCGCGTTCGACGAGATCGGCGAGGCGCCACAGCAGGTTCTGCCGTTCGCGCGGCCGCATGCGGCTCCACGCGGAATCGTCGAACGCCTGGCGGGCGGCGCGCACCGCGCGATCGACGTCGGCGGCGCCGGATGCCGGCACGCGGCACAGCTCGTCGCCGGTCGCGGGATTGCGGACCGCCAGCGTCGCACCGCTTTCGGCGCCGAGCCACGCGTCGCCGATCAGCATCGACGGCGCGCGCGCGATGAACGTGTGGGTTTGCGGAAGTAAGGACAACGTTGCCTGCATGGAAGCTCCTCGCTCATCGGGGTTCGGGTGCAGAGCCGCGAAGCAGCTTCCATACCAAGCGCCGCGCGCGCGTGCAGAGACGCGGCGGGCAAGCCATGCGCGGCGGGGCGGCCGGCGCGATGCGCACACCACGACGCGACGCGGCGGGTTCGCGCCGCGCCGGGCGCGCGTTGTCTCATTTTGAGAATCGGCGTGCAACGTGAGACGCGACATGCGGCGCATGCGTCGTGCGAAACCGCTGCAATGGCGCGCGAATGCCGGTTTGGCGCGCCGGTTTGAATCGGGATTTTCCCGAGCGTTCGCCGGCGAAAACGCGTGTTTTCCTTGTGGCGAACTCGACGCCGGCAATTGGCACGGCCTGTGCTTGAAGAGCATCCGACAAGCGCCGCAGCGCTGGATGCCGGACGAATCGAGACCCCACGTAAAGGAGCAGAGCCTTGTTCAAGACTTTCATTCGACGCAGCAGGCCGCGCCGCGCGGCCGTGGCCGCCGCGGCCGCCGGCGCGCTTGCGCTGGCCTCGGGCGCGGCGCACGCGCAGGCCCAGGCGCCGCGCGATGCCCACGCGATCCTGAGCCAGACCTGCGCCGCCTGTCACGCGGCCGAGTCGAAGGATTCGTGGAGCCGCATCAGTCACCAGCGCAAGACGCCGGAAGGCTGGCTGATGACGATTGCGCGCATGCAGACGATGCACGGCCTGACGATCAGCGACGACGAGCGGCGCATCCTCGTCAAGTACCTGTCGGATACGCAGGGTCTTGCGCCGTCGGAGACGAAGGACTTCCGCTATGCGCCGGAGCGCCGGCTGAACACGCAGGAGACGGCCGGCAACGACGAGTTCAGGCAGATGTGCGCGCGCTGCCACTCGGCCGCGCGTCCGCTGCTGCAGCGCCGCCCGGTCGCGGAATGGGACCGGCTCGTGAATTTTCACCTCGGGCAATGGCCGTCGATCGAGTATTCGGCGATGGGCCGCGACCGCGACTGGCTGAAGATCGCGCTGACCGAGATGGCGCCGATGCTCGCGAAGGACTACCCGTACGACAGCCGCGCGTGGACCGACTGGAAGCAGCATCATCCGCCCGCGACCGCGCTCGCCGGCACGTGGAGCTTCGGCGGCCACATGCCCGGCAAGGGCGACGCGTACGGCACGATGACCGTGAAGGGCGGCGCGGGCGACCGCTTCGACGTCGAGCTGAAGGGGCGCTTCGCGGACGGCAGCCCGCTCGAAGGCACCGGCACCGCGACGCTCTACACGGGCTACGAATGGCGCGCGAGCGTGAAGGTCGGCGATACGACGATGCGGCAGGTGCTGATGGCGACCGACGGCGAGATGCGCGGCCGGATGTTCGACGATGCGCATGACGAGCGCGGCCTCGACTTCAGCGCGGCGAAGCTCGGCAAGCCGCACATCGTCGCGGTGCAGCCCGCTTACGTGAAGGCGGGCACCGAGACCGACGTGACGATCGTCGGCACGAACCTGCAGGGCGCGCCGGCGTTCGGCCCCGGCGTGACCGTCGCATCGGTGCTCGAACGCACGCCCGGCTATCTGCGGGTGCGCGTGAAGGCGGCCGACGGCAGCGCGGCCGGTCCGCGCAGCGTGAGCGTCGGCGCCGCGCGTGCGGACGGCTTCGCGGTCTATCGCGAGATTCGCGACGTGAAGGTCGAACCGGACTTCGCGGTCGCGCGCATCGGCGGCAACGGCGGCGCGACGCCGAAGGTCGAGGGCCGTTTCGACGCGGTCGCATGGGGCGTCGACGGCGCCGGCAAGCCGTTTCGTATCGGCGTGGTGCCCGCGCAATGGTCGGTCGCGCCGTTCGACGACCAGGCGAAGGGCGATCGCGACACGCAGTTCGCGGGCGTGATGCAGGCATCGACGGGGATCTTCACGCCGGGTGACGCGGGGCCGAATCCCGCGCGCCGGATGGGCACCAACAACACGGGCAACCTGAACGTCGTCGCGACGGTGACCGACGGAGCGCGCACGGTGACGGGCACCGGGCGCATGATCGTCGCGGTGCAGCGCTGGAACAATCCGCCGCTGCCCTGAGCGACCCCGCATCCGCTGGCGCCGGGCCGCGACGCGGCCCGGTCCGAATCGACGAACGCAAGGAGAATCCGATGAGCGCCCTGCTGAACGTGGTCGAACGCAACGTGCATGAAGTACGGGTCGACGACGAGCGCCTGATGTTCCATGTGCCGAGCAGCTCGCTGTTCGCGGCCGATCGCGTGACGGCCGACATCCTCGACGCATTGCGTGCGAGCAGCTGCACGGCCGACGAGCTGTTCGCGCGGCTCGGCGGTCGCTCGCCGCGCGGCGAACTTGCCGAAACGCTCGGCGAGCTGATGGCCCTCGAGGTCGTCAGCGACGGCTCGCCGCTCACGCCCGAGATCGCGGTGAAGCGCGTCGAGCGCACCGCGATCGATACGGTCGTGCTGAACGTGAACACCGGCTGCAACCTGAGCTGCACGTATTGCTACAAGGAAGACCTCGACACGCCGTCCGCCGGGCGGCGGATGGACCTCGACACCGCGAAGGCGTCGGTCGAGATGCTGCTGAAGGAGTCGCCGGACCTGCCGCGCTATACGGTCGTGTTCTTCGGCGGCGAACCGCTCAGCAACCGCAAGCTGATCGAGGCGATGGTCGAGTACTGCGAGCTGCGGTTCGGCGCACTCGGCAAGCAGGTCGAGTTCGTGATGACGACCAACGCGACGCTGCTGACCGAGGAGATCGTCGACTGGCTCGACGCGCATCGCTTCGGGCTGTCGGTCAGCATCGACGGGCCGCGCTCGATCCACGACCTGAACCGCCGCACGGTCGGCGGCGCGGGCACCTACGACGTCGTGCGGCGCAAGGTCGACATGCTGCTCGGGCGCTATCGCAGCCGGCCGGTCGGCGCACGCGTGACGCTAACGAGCGGCGTGACCGACATCGAAGGAATCTGGGATCACCTGTTCAACGAACTTGGCTTCGCGGAAGTCGGCTTCGCGCCCGTCACGTCGGGGCAGCTCGACACGTTCAACCTGCAGCCCGACGCGCTCGCGCAGGTGTTCGCGAACATGAAGGCGCTCGGCCGCCGCTATCTCGCCGCCGCGCTAGAGAACCGCAATATCGGCTTCTCGAACCTGCACCAGCTGATCACCGATCTGCACGAAGGGCACAAGAAATCGCTGCCGTGCGGCGCAGGGCTCAAGATGCTCGCGGTCGACCACAAGGGCGACCTGAACCTGTGCCACCGCTTCACGGGCTCGACGCTGCCGACCTTCGGCAACGTGCGCGACGGCGTCGCGCAGGCGCAGCTCAACGACTTCCTGTCGCAGCGCCTCGAGCGCAGCGGCACCGGCTGCGAGACCTGCCGGATCCGCAACCTGTGCTCGGGCGGCTGCTATCACGAGAGCTATGCACGCTACGGCGACCCGGCGCATCCGACCTATCACTACTGCGAGCTGATGCGCGACTGGATCGATTTCGGCATCGAGGTCTACAGCCGGATCGTCGCCGGCAATCCGGCGTTCATCGACACTTACCTCATTCCGCGGAAGGCGAACTGACCATGAAACATCTGAAGCCGCTCAACAACAAGGCGAGAAAGCTCGAGGAAGCCGCGCAGCAGGACCGGCTCGAGGAAGTCGTCGCGATGACGTCGGTCGCGGGCTGCACGTCGACCACCGACCCCGGCTGGGAGACCGACGTGTTCGGCGGCGTCGCGTCGCTGTGCCAGCCGATGGAAGCCGACCTGTACGGCTGCTCCGACCCGTGCTGGTGGCCCGCGCAGGTGCCCGACATGATGAGCACCTATCCCGACTGGAACAAGCACGCGGCCGATTCCGGCACCGACTGGCGCCAGCTCGGCAGCGTGTTCCCCAAAGACAAGTGATCCACCCGGCTCCGACCAAGGATTCTCCATGCGATTCACGACACCCCTGAGCCGGGCGCTGCTCGCCGCGGCGCTCGCATCGGCCGCGACGCTGTCGGCCGCCGCCGACGGCCCGCTGCAGGCCGGACGCGAATACCTCGCCGTCACGAACTATCCGAACAACCTGACGGTGATCGACGCGGGCACCGACAGCGTCGTCAAGACCTGCACGCTGCCCGACGCGTTCGGGCCCGGCACGATCCAGATCAGCCCCGACCGCACGCGCGCGTACGTGCTGAACAATCACTACGGCGACCTGTACGGCGTCGATCTCGATTCGTGCAAGACCGTGTTCCATGCGGAGCTTGCCGAGGCGGGCAACGAACGTGCGCGCGCGATGTTCTCGATCGCGGTAAGCCCCGACGGCAAGGAGATCTACAGCGTCGTCAACCCGACCAGGCTGAACCGCGACAGCTACGAGGTGCAGTCGCCGCGCCTGCAGGTGTACCGGACCGACGGCGGGCTCGATGCGAAACCGGTGCGCACGTTCGCGGCGCCGCGCCAGACGACGATGCTGCAGGCCGCCGACGACGGCTCGCTGTTCATCGTCGGCGCGGACATCTACCGGATGAACGCGCAGACGGGCAAGTACGACGTCGCGGTGCCGCTGCGCAACTGGAAGCGGCCGCTGTACGGGCAGCCCGACGTGCTGTACGTGTGGCCGCAGCAGCGTCCGCAGCATACGTTCAACCTGCTCTACACGGCCGACCGCTTCAAGGACGACAGGAAGGATCCGGCCTCCGCCCAGACGATGTACGGCTACGTCGACATCGACCTGAAGTCGGGCAACGCGACGGTGAAGGATTTCGCGCCGGTGACCGAGGTGTATTTTACGGGCGGGCTGTCGCCGAAGGATCCGAACCTGATGTACGGCGTGCTGAACCGGCTGACGAAATACGACGTGAAGCACGAGAAGCTGATCGAGGCCGCGCCGCTCGATCACTCGTACTACTGCCTGTCGTTCAACCGCGCGGGCAGCAAGCTCTATCTGGCCGGCACGTTCAACACCGTCGCCGTGTACGACGCCGATACGCTGAAGAAGCTGAAGGACATCCGCGTGCCGGGCGGCGACATGGCGATCACGACCGCGCAGATGTTCACGCGATGATGCACGCACGGCGCAACCGAACAGGAGACCTTGCATGACTACCGTCATCGCAGACGGCGCGCCGCACGACGGACTGTCGATCGTGCGCGGCCGCACCGACGTGCCGCTGTCGGACGCGACCGTTGCCGCGCTGCTGCGCGATACCGCGTCGCGCTTTCCGGCGCGGCCGGCTGTCGTGTTTCGCGAGCAGCAGGTGCGATGGACCTGGCGCGAGTTCGCGCACGAGGTCGACGTGCTCGCAGCGGGGCTCGCCGCGCTCGGCATCGCGAAGGGCGACCGCGTCGGCATCTGGTCGCCGAACCGCAGCGAGTGGCTGCTCACGCAGTTCGCGACCGCGCGCATCGGCGCGATCCTCGTCAACATCAATCCCGCCTACCGGCTCGCGGAACTCGAATACGCGCTGAACAAGGTCGGCTGCCGCGCGCTGATCGCGGCCGAGCAGTTCAAGTCGTCGGCGTACCTGGAGATGCTGCAGGCGCTCGCGCCGGAACTCGCGCATAGCGCGCCCGGCGAGCTGCGCGCGGCGCGGCTGCCCGAGCTGCGCATCGTGATCCGGATGGGCGACGGTAACACGCCGGGCATGCTGCGCTATCCGGACGTCGTCGCGCAGGGTCGCGACACGCTCGACCTCGCGCGGCTCGATGCGCTCGGCGCGACGCTCGCGTCGACCGATCCGATCAACATCCAGTTCACGAGCGGCACGACCGGCAGCCCGAAGGGCGCGACGCTTACGCATCGCAACGTCGTCAACAACGCACGCTTCATCGCGATGGCGATGCGTTTCAGCGAGCAGGACGCGCTGTGCATTCCGGTGCCGCTGTATCACTGCTTCGGCATGGTGCTGGCCGTGCTCGCGTGCGTGTCGAAGGGCGCGGCGATGGTGTTTCCGGGCGAGGCGTTCGACCCGGTCGCGACGCTCGCGGCGGTGTCGGAGGAGCGCTGCACCGCGCTGCACGGCGTGCCGACGATGTTCATCGCGGAACTCGATCATCCGGAGTTCGCGAAGTTCGACCTGTCGACGCTGCGCACCGGGATCATGGCCGGCTCGCCGTGTCCGATCGAGACGATGAAGCGCGTCGTGTCGCAGATGCATCTGTCGGAGATCACGATCGCGTACGGGATGACCGAGACGAGCCCCGTGTCGTTCCAGAGCTCGACCGACGATCCGCTGGAGAAGCGCACGACGACGGTCGGGCGCGTGCAGCCTCATCTCGACGTGAAAATTGTCGATCCGGAAGGGAATATCGTGCCGATCGGCGCGACCGGCGAGCTGTGCACGAAGGGCTATTCGGTGATGCTCGGCTACTGGGACGACGAGGCGAAGACGCGCGAGACGATCGTCGACGGCTGGATGCACACCGGCGATCTCGCGACGCTCGACGCGGACGGCTACTGCAATATCGTCGGCCGGCTGAAGGACATGGTGATTCGCGGCGGCGAGAACATCTATCCGCGCGAGATCGAGGAATTCCTGTTCCGGCATCCGAAGATCCAGAGCGTGCAGGTGTTCGGCGTGCCCGATCCGAAATACGGCGAGGAGCTGTGCGCGTGGATCGTGCTGCGCGCGGACGAACAGATGACCGAGGACGACGTGCGCGCGTTCTGTCACGGACAGATCGCGCACTACAAGATTCCGAAATACGTGTGCTTCGTCGACGAGCTGCCGATGACGGTGACGGGCAAGGTGCAGAAGTTCGTGATGCGTCAGAAGATGATCGAAGCGCGCGGACTGAAGGCTGCCGATACCGCATAGCTCGGCTGCGGCGGCCCGATGCCGCCGCGCCGCCCTCCGCCGGGGCGGCCGAAATCTCGTTCCGCCGTTTATCGACCGGTTCGAAGCGCCGACCGCCGCCGCCGGCGGTTTTCCCTGCCGCCCCGTCCACCCGGGGTAAAATGCGCGCCGCGCCGCGATGTCGCGCGCGACGGACAGTCGGCCGTTCCCCGGAACGGCGCGCACTGCGCGCGTCGCCTGCCGCGCCGCGGCGTCTGAAGCGTCCCCCGCATGCAACGGCCGCGCGAGGCAGCCGGCCGCACGATATACGCACCGGCGACCGGCCCGCTGACGGGCCGCGCCGTTGCCGGCGCATCGCCCGAATCCGGTGTTCCCTCTTGCGATTCCCTGCTCGACCGGCGCGCATGCGGTTTTGTCTTCAGGCGAATGGCGCGCGTATGCGTGCGTGACCCTGCGCCACGAGAGCGGCGTCAGGGCGGCGACAGGACAGCGTATCGCGCGGCGCTTTGCGGCTTCGTAACGGGCTTCGGGTTTCGACAGGGTTGAGTGGCGAGTTTTCCATCCAGAACAATGACGGTGAATAGAACAACAGCGTCGGCCGCACGGCGGCGGCGCGCGAATGTCGGGCTCGGCGTCGGTCTCGGCATCACGCTTTTCGCGGCGCAGGCCGCCGCGGCACCCGGCGATGCGCCGGCGCCGGACGCCGATGCGACGGCCGGCGCGACGCTGCCGACCATCACGGTCAGCGGCGAGCGCGGCAGCACCTATCGCGCGCGCGACGCATCGGTGGCCGGTCTCGACGACGCGCCGCTGCGCGACACGCCCGCCTCGGTGAGCGTCGTCACGCGCGCGCAGCTCGACGACCAGCAGGCGAAGCGGCTGAGCGACGTGGTGCGCAACGACGCGTCGGTCGTCAACGACTATGCGCCGGTCGGCTACTACGAAGGCTTCGCGATCCGCGGTTTCCCGGTCGACCTCGCGAGCGCGATCCGCATCGACGGGCTGACGGTGTCCGGCGAGCAGAACGTGCCGCTCGAGAACAAGGAGCGCGTCGAGATCCTGAAAGGCCTCGCGGGCATCGACAGCGGCGTGGTCGCACCGGGCGGCGTGATCGACTTCGTGACCAAGCGCTCCGCGAACGTCGCGAGCGTGACGACGGGCGTCGACAGCCGCGGCTCGACGTCGGCGGCGGTGGATCTCGGACGCCGCTTCGGCCCCGACAATCAGTTCGGCTTCCGGATCAACGCCGCGAAGGAGAACATGCACTCGTATATCGACGGCACGAACGGACGGCGCACGTTCGGCTCGATCGCCGCCGACTGGGACATCAACCCGCGCGCGAGCCTGCAGCTCAACGCCGAATTCCAGCAGTGGATCCAGCGTTCCGCGCCCGGCTATCAACTGCTGGGCGGCACCGTCGTGCCGTCGGTCAACACGACGTCGAAGGCGCTCGGCACGCAGCCGTGGGCGAAGCCCGTCACCACCGACGCGCTGAACCTGAACGCACGCTTCGACTACCAGTTCAGCGACAACTGGCGCGCATACATTGCTGCGGGCCGCAGCCGCACGATGATCGACGACAACAGCGCGTTTCCGTACGGCTGCGCGTACGCGGCCAGCTGCGCGGCCGGCGCGACGTCGCCGTTCTTCTTCGGCGCGAACGGCGACTACGACGTGTACGACTTCCGCAGCCCCGGCGAGTATCGTCGCAACGACGACCTGCGCGCGGTGACGACCGGCAAGTTCACGACCGGGCCGCTGCGGCACGAGTTGACGCTGGGCCTGAGCGTGCAGCGTCGCGTCGTGCACATGGCGGATGCGGTGTACGACTACGTCGGCAGCGAGAACATCTACGGTCCCGATGTCGCGTTTCCGCCGTCGCCGAACGTGGCGGGGCCGTCGTATCCGCAGCTCGATGCGTGGCAGTACGGCGTGTTCGGGCTCGACCGCATCAGCCTCGGCGAACACTGGCAGGTGCTCGCGGGCGGCAAGGAAGTGCTGCTGCGCCAGCGCAGCTGGGACAGCCTCGACGGTCCGGCCACGCATACCGACCGCTCGGTGTTCCTGCCGCAGGTCGCGCTCGTCTACAAGCCGGTGACCGCGTTGTCGCTGTACGCGTCGTACAGCAAGGCGCTGTCGCTCGGCGACCAGGCGCCGGTGCGCGCGACCAACGCATATGCGTTCCTGCCGCCGGTCGAATCGCATCAGGTCGAACTCGGCGCGAAGTACGACTGGCTCGACCGGCTGAGCCTCACGGCCGCCGTGTTCTCGATCAGCAAGCCGTTCCAGTTCGCCGATCCGGACGCGTCGGGCACCAGCTATACGTTCGTGCAGCGCGGCACGCAGCGGCACCAGGGGATCGAGCTCGGCGCGGCTGGCCGGCTCACGCAGCGGCTGTCGCTGACGGCCAGCGTCGCGGCGATCCGCGCCCGCGCGTACGATTCGGGCTCGCCCGCGTACGAAGGGCACCAGATCATCAACGTGCCCGCGCTGCGCGCGTCGCTGTACGCGGATTACGCGGTGCCGCAGGTCGCGGGCCTGAACCTGCTCGGCGGCGTCGAGTACAGCGCGGCCCGCAACGCGAACGAGGAGGGCACCGCGCGCGTGCCGTCGTGGTTCGTGTTCAATCTCGGCGCGCGCTACACGACGAAGATCGCGGGCCATCGCACGGTGCTGCGCGTGTCGGTGGACAATCTGTTCAACAAGTTCTACTGGCGCGACGCGGGCGAGCAGCAGGGCGACGCGTACCTGTTCCCGGGCGCGCCGCGCACGGCTCGCGTATCGTTGACCTATGATTTCTGACCGGCCGGCGCCGGCCGCGTGAGCGGCGGCCCGTCGGCACCACTGGAGAGCACGGACGATGTCCCCACTCGAAATCGCCGGCGTGATCGTCAGCGCGCTCGCGATCTGGCTGACCGCGAAGCGGCGCATGCTGTGCTGGCCGGTCGGCCTCGCGTCGGTCGCGCTGTACGGCTGGATCTTCTTCGACGCGAAGCTGTACTCGGACATGCTGCTGCAGGGCGCGTTCGCGGTGCTGCAGGTGTACGGCTGGCAGCGCTGGCTCGCGCAGCGCGCGAGCGAGGCCGGCGGCAGTGCGGCGGCGCCGGCCGGCGACGTGGCGCCCGTGACCGGCGTGCGGCCGCGGCAGATGCTGCCCGACCTGATCGCGGCTGTCGTCGGCAGTGCGCTGCTGGGCGGGATGATGGCGCGCTGGACCGACGCGGCGCTGCCGTTCGTCGACGCGTCGCTGACCGCATTCAGCCTCGTCGCGCAGTACTGGACCGCGCGGCGCTATATCGCGTCGTGGGGGCTGTGGATCGTCGTGAACGTCGTGTACGTCGGGATGTTCGTATTCAAGGCACTGTATCTGACGGCCGGGCTCTATGCGCTGTTCATCGGGCTGGCGGTGGTCGGCTGGCGCGACTGGAGCCGGACCGCCGACGCGCTGCGCGCGGCGGGCAGGTCCACGCTTGCGGCGGGCGACGGCGCGCGCTGAGCCCGCTCGGGTTCGCACCGCGGTTCACGCGATGATTCGTTTACGGAGCTAGGTCGTTCATGTCATTCCCTCTCGAGCCGGACGGGCCGGTATCGCGCGACATCGCGCCGCCGCAATTCGGCGTCGACGGCGAGCAGGCCGAACGCGACTGGCCGCTGATGACGCACGACGAAGTCGCGGCGGTGCTCGCGCGCATCGACGGCGCAGGCGAGCCCGAGCGGCTGACGTGGCACAGCCCGCGGCCGTTCTCGGCGGCTGCGCTGGTGCGCATGGCCGACGGCCGCGCGCCGCTGTTCGTCAAGCGTCATCACGTGAGCCTGCGCGACGTCGCGGGGCTCGAGGAAGAGCATCGCTTCATCGCGCATCTGCGTGCGCACGGCTGCCCGGTGCCGGAAGTGCTCGCGGCGCGCGACGGCGCGACGGCGTTCGCATTCGGCGACTGGACCTACGAGGTGCACGTGGTCGCGCCGGGCGTCGATGCCTATCGCGGCGTGATGTCGTGGAAGCCGTTCATGCATCCGTCGCATGCGCATGCGGCCGGCCAGGCGCTGGCCCGCCTGCATCGCGTGTCGGCCGGCTACGATGCACCTGCGCGGCCGGTGCGCACGCTGCTGTCGAGTTTTCGCGTGCTGTCGTGCGCCGATCTCGCGGGCGCGCTCGAACGCTGGGTCGATGCGCAGCCGCTGCTGGTGCGTGCGCTCGACGCACGCGACTGGCGCGGCGATGTGGCCGACGCGATCGGTCCGTATCATGCGCGCCTCGCGCCGCTGCTGCCCGCGCTTGCGCCGCTGTGGACGCACGGCGACTGGCATGCGTCGAACCTGCTGTGGACCGGCGCCGAGCCGGGCGCGCAGGTGCAGACCGTGCTCGATTTCGGCCTGTCGGATCGCACCTGCGCGGTGATGGACCTCGCGCTCGCGATCGAGCGCAATGCGATCGACTGGCTCGCGCCGGCCGATGCGCGCCGCGTCGAGTATGCGCAGATCGACGCGCTGCTCGACGGCTACGAAGCGCTCGAACCGCTGAGCGACGACGCGTATGCGGCGCTGGTGGCGCTGCTGCCGATCGTGCATACGGAGTTCGCGTTGTCGGAGGTCGCGTATTTCGGCTGCATTGTCGAGGCGCCGGAGACCGTCGACATTGCGTACGACGGTTATCTGCTCGGCCACGCACGCTGGTTCGGCGAACGCGACGGGCGGCAGCTGCTCGACTGGCTCGCGCAGCGCCGCCGTGCGGGACGCGGCGACGCGTGACGCACGCGCCGTCGTGAAGCGACGCGCATCGGCGGCGCGCATGCCGCCGACGCGCGCGAAGCGTCAGACCTGCGCGAGCGCCTGGTCGAGATCGGCGAGCAGATCGTCGATATGCTCGATGCCGATCGACAGCCGCACCGTTTCCTCCTTCACGCCGGCCTTCGCCAGCTCGGCCGGCGACAGCTGCCGGTGCGTCGTCGAGGCCGGATGCGTCGCGAGCGACTTCGTGTCGCCGATATTGACGAGCCGCGTGAACAGTCTCAGCGCGTCCTGGAACTTCGCGCCGCCTGCGCGGCCGCCCTTCACGCCGAACGTCAGGATGCCCGGTGCACGGCCGGACAGATAGCGCGCCACCAGCGGATGGTCCGGATGATCGGGCAGCCCCGCATAGTTCACCCATTCCACCTGTTCGTGACGCGCGAGATGCTGCGCGATCTTCAGCGCGTTGTCGCTGATCCGGTCGATGCGCAGCGCGAGCGTCTCGATGCCCTGCAGGATCTGGAACGCGTTGAACGGCGAGATCGCCGCGCCCATGTTGCGCAGCGGCACGACGCGCGCGCGGCCGATATACGCGGCCGGCCCGAACGCTTCCGTGTAGACGACGCCGTGATAGCTGACGTCCGGCTCGTTCAGCCGCTTGAAGCGGTCCGCATGCTCGGCCCACGGGAACTTGCCCGAATCGACGATCGCGCCGCCGAGGCTCGTGCCGTGGCCGCCGAGATATTTCGTCAGCGAATGCACGACGATGTCCGCGCCGTGCTCGAACGGGCGCAGCAGATACGGCGACGGCACCGTGTTGTCGACGATCAGCGGGATGCCGTGACGATGCGCGATGTCCGCGAGCGCGGCGATGTCGGTGATGTTGCCGAGCGGGTTGCCGACCGATTCCGCGAAGATCGCCTTCGTGCGCGCGTCGATCAGCGGCTCGAACGAGGCCGGGTCGCGCGGATCGGCGAAGCGCGTCGTGATCCCGTATTGCGGCAGCGTATGCGCGAACAGGTTGTAGGTGCCGCCGTACAGCGAGCTTGCCGACACGATGTTGTCTCCGGCCTCGGCGATCGTCTGGATCGCATAGGTGACGGCCGCCTGGCCGGATGCGAGCGCCAGCGCGCCGATGCCGCCCTCGAGCGCGGCGATGCGCTGTTCGAGCACGTCCGTCGTCGGGTTCATGATCCGCGTATAGATGTTGCCCTGGACCTTCAGGTCGAACAGGTCCGCGCCGTGCTGCGTGTCGTCGAATGCGTACGCAACGGTCTGGTAGATCGGCACCGCGACCGCGCGCGTGGTCGGGTCGGGGCGATAACCGCCGTGCACGGCGAGGGTTTCGAGGCGCCACTTCGAAGAGGCCTGTTCGGTCATGGGTGCTCCGTCTGTTGTTGTGATGGTTCGGCGATTATATGGGCACGCGGTGCGCCGACTTAGAACGAATGGTTCGTTGCTTATTGGCGTGCGGTGCATAGAATGGCTTTTTCCGCAGACGAAAGGTGCGTGATGGATCAGGATCAGTGGAACCGGGTGGACGCCTATTTCTCCGCGACGCTCGTGCCGTCCGACGACGCGCTCGATGCGGCGCTGGCGGCGAGCGAAGCGGCCGGACTGCCGGCGATCAACGTCGCGCCGAACCAGGGCAAGCTGCTGCAGCTGCTCGCGACGATTCGCGGCGCGCGGCGCATTCTCGAGGTCGGCACGCTCGGCGGCTACAGCACGATCTGGCTGGCGCGCGCGTTGCCGCCGGGCGGCCGGCTCGTGACGCTCGAGCTGAATCCGGCGCATGCGAAGGTCGCGACGCAGAACATCGCGCGCGCGGGGTTCGCGGAGGCGGTGTCGGTCGTCGTCGGCAGCGCGAAGGACAGTCTCGCGCGGCTGATTGCCGACGGCGAGGCGCCGTTCGACTTCATCTTCATCGACGCGGACAAGGACAACAACCGCGCCTATCTCGACGCCGCGCTGAAGCTGTCGCGGCCGGGCACGGTGATCGTGGTCGACAACGTCGTGCGGCGCGGGCGCGTGGCCGATCCGGACAACCGCGATCCGGACGTCGTCGGCGTGCGCGAAGGATTCGCGCGCATCGCCGCCGAGCCGAGGCTGACGACGACGGCCGTGCAGACCGTCGGGCAGAAGGGCTGGGACGGGTTTTCGATTTCGATCGTCGGCGAGTGACGGGTAGCGGCAGATAGCGGCGAGCGGGCAGCGGCGCCCACGGCCGGCATGTGCGCGCCGATGTTCGCGTCAGTGCCGGTTGTCCGTCGCGCCGGCCGTTCGATACAGGCGCGGCCATTGATCGGGGAACATCCCGTTGCAGGTGCCGTTGATCGCGACATCGCTCAGCACGAAGCGGCGACCGTCGAAGATCCACGACGCGCTCGAGCCGCAATCGCCGGCGCTGCGCAGCCGGACGATGCTCGACAGCGTCGCGTCGGCCGGATCGTAACTGGCCTGGGTCAGCTCGTTGACGAACGAGGCCGAATCGAGTCCCGCGTTCGCGTTTTCGCCGAAGTCCACCGGCGTCGGCGCGTACGGCGGCGATCGGCGCACGCGATACCAGAGGTCGGTATGGTTGTACATGCTGCTCGTCTGGCACGGGATCGACACGAGCGCGTCGTCGGCGGACAGCGATGTCGCCTGCGACGTCTTGCGGCGGTCCTGCGGCGACATCTCGTCTTCCATGTCGGCCGCGCAGCGCTTCACGTCGCCGCCGAATTTCGCCAGCACCGCATCGACGAGCGGGCGCTGTTCGGCCGCCGACAACCGGGCGGCGGGCGGCGCGGGCGTCGGTGCGGCAGGCAGCGTCGGCGCGGCGGGCACCGCTGCGGCGGGCCGGCCGCCCTTGCGCAGCAGCGCGGTGACGGTGCCGATGCGGCCTTGCGCGTCGTCGATCAGCAGCAGCGCGGCATTCAATCCCGCCAGGGACAGACTCGGCGTCGAGGCCGATGCGGACGCCGATGCCGGATCGCCGAAGCTCAGCGTCTGCGCGTTGCGCGACGCGGCGAGCCATGCGTCGATCGTCGCCGCGTCGTGGGTGCGGGCGTGGAACGGATACAACCGGGTATTCGCATTGCTGTCGGACGCCTGCCAGCGGGCCGGCATCATGTCGAACGGGCGGCCGTCCACGCGTGCGGCCTGCAGGTCGAGCGGGGCCGTCGCGAACAGCTCCAGCGACGCTTGCGCGTCCGGGCCGGCATCGCGCGTCAGGCGAACGATCAGGCCGGTGCGCGAATCGATATCGTCGCCGCCGCTTTCGGCAATGCAGCGGCGGGTGTTGTCGCAGACGACGGACCAGTTCCTGAAGTTGCGGTTGATCGATTGCTGCGCGGACTGATGCGCGTGAGCGGCGAGCGAGGGGGCGAGCAGGGTGGCGGCGATGGCGAGCGAAAGGCGGCGAAACATGGCGGTTCGTATCGACGAGGGGCGGAAAGCAGAAGCGGCCCGGCAGTCGGCGTATCGTAAGCAAGCCCTACGCGTCGGGCCGGACAACGTCGAGTATAGCCGTTAGTCTCGTCGAGACCGGCTCCGGTCCATCCGTTGCCGAGCCGCGCACAGGCATGCGCGTTGCTGCGGCGACTGCCGTCGAGCAGTGAGCGCATACGGCGAAACGGCGCGATACCCGCAGGCATCGCGCCGTTCGTCCTTCATCGATGATCGGGCACGTCGCGCGGAAACGTGTCGAGCTCGACCGGCCGCGCACCGCGCTATCCTTTCACGCACACCACCTGACGCAGCGTGTGCATCACTTCGACGAGGCTGCGCTGCGCTGCCATCACCGCGTCGATGTCCTTGTAGGCCATCGGGATTTCGTCGACGACGCCCGCGTCCTTCCGGCATTCGACGCCTTGCGTCGCCTTGACCTGATCGTCGACGGTGAAGCGGCGCTTCGCTTCGGTCCGGCTCATCGTGCGGCCCGCGCCGTGGCTGCACGAGCAGAAGCTTTCCGCGTTGCCGAGCCCGCGCACGATGAAGCTCTTCGCACCCATCGAGCCCGGGATGATCCCGAGCTGCCCCTTCTGCGCGGACACCGCGCCCTTGCGGGTCACGAGGACGTCCTCGCCGAAGTGGCGTTCGCGCTGCACATAGTTGTGGTGGCAGTTCACCGCGTGCTCGTCGATCGCGAACGGCTTGCCGATCGCGCCGCGCGCCGCATCGATCACCGCTTCCATCATCAGCTGACGGTTGCGGCGCGCGTAGTCCTGCGCCCAGCCGACCGCCTCGACGTAGTCGTCGAAGTGCCGGCTGCCCTCGTTGAAATACGCGAGATTGCGGTCCGGCAGGTTCGCGATGTGCTGCCGCATGTCGGCCTGCGCGAGTTCGATGAACAGGCTGCCGATCGCGTTGCCGACGCCGCGCGAGCCGCTGTGCAGCATGAACCACACGCGATCCGCTTCGTCGATGCACACTTCGATGAAGTGGTTGCCGGTGCCGAGCGTGCCGAGATGCGCGTAATGGTTGGTCCTTTCCAGCTTCGGGTACTTGTCGACGATCCGCTGAAAGCCCGGCAGCAGCGACTTCCATGCATCGGCGACGGTCGCCGGCGCGCGGTCGCCCCACGCACCCGGATCGCGCCGGCCCGGCGCGCGGCCGTGCGGCACCGCGCGTTCGATCGCGCTGCGCAGCCCCGCGAGCGAGTCCGGCAGATCGGCTGCGCTCAGCGTCGTGCGCGCGGCCATCATGCCGCAGCCGATGTCGACGCCGACCGCGGCCGGAATGATTGCGCCCTGCGTCGGAATCACGCTGCCGATCGTCGAGCCCTTGCCGAGGTGCACGTCCGGCATCACCGCCACGTGTTTGAAAATAAACGGCATCTGTGCGGTGTTGCGCAGTTGCGTGCGCGCGTCTTCCTCGACGGCGACGCCGTTCGTCCACATCTTCACCGGCTTGCCGTTCGCCAGCTCCATCACCTGATAGTCCGTTTCACTCATTGGCTTCACCTGATTCCATCGTTCATCGTGCGCGGCGCTGATGCGCCGCGCCGTTGCATTTACTGCGCGCCCTTGATGCTGACGAGTCCGTTCAGCACCTGGTCGAGACCGCCGAACACCGAGATGCGGTCGATCCGTTCCGCGACGCGCTCGAGCGTTTCCAGCTCCTTGAGCCGCAGCGCGGTCGGGTTCTCTTCCATCACCTTCGCGGTGTTCAGCAGCGAACGCGTCGCGGCCGTTTCCTCGCGGCGGCGAATCACGTTCGCCTGCGCGGCCTTCTCGGCTTCGACCACCTGCGCGAGGATCGTCTTCATGTCGCCCGGCAGCACGATATCCTTCACGCCGACGCTGCGCACCTCGACGCCCGAATTCGCGAGCCGGGCGCGCACCTGCGCGATCACGACCTCGTCGATCGCCTGCTTGTCTTCCAGCAGCTCGTCGAGCGAGCGCGTGCCGACGGCCGCGCGCAGCGCGAACTGCAGCTCGCGATACAGGTGCTCGACCGGTTTCTGCAACTGGCCGAACGCGTGCAGCACGTCCGCATAGCACCACGTCGCCGACAGGTTCAGCCGCAGCGCGACCTTGTCGCGCGTCAGGATTTCCTGTCCGCCGACTTCGACCGACTGCACGCGCAGGTCGACGTACTCGACCGCGACGTCGCGGTTGAAGCGCCAGAATGCCGACAGCCCCGGATCGAGCAGCCGCTCGATCTTGCCGTCGATCTTCAGCACACCGACGTGGTACGCCGGCACCTGCGCCAGCAGCACGCCCGTCAGGCCCGCGACGCCGCGCGCACGCAGCGCCGGCTGCGCGATGCGCTTCGCCAGCGCGGCCGACAGCATGCTGTCCTGCGACAGGTCGACACGCTCGAGCCGATGCGCGATCAGGCCGCGCCAGTACAGACGCCGCGTGCCGGGCGGCAGGATCTCGACGAGCACGTCGTCCTCGTAGCGCAGGCCCGCTTCGTCGTCGGCCAGGTCCATCGCAACGAAGTGCTGCGCGAGCACGTCCGCCGCGTCGTGACGCAGGTAGTCGGCGAGCGCCGCGTCGGCGAGCGGCGCATCGAGGCGCGCGGTCTGTACCGACAGACGCTTGAACGGATCGAAGGCCCGGAACACGCCCGGTTCGAGCACCTTCACGAAATCGCCCTCGTTCATCAACAGCGCGCGTTCGTTCTTTTTCACCACATGACGCTTCCACATATTCTTGTCCTTTTCTTCGATGACCGCCGGGCGGCACGCATCGTACGGATCGGGGCGCGACGCGACCGGGCGGGCGGCGCGGGGGCCGGCGTTCGCGTTCACGGCGACACCTGCTGCTTCGTGTCGCGATGCGCGCTTGCGCAGGCGGTCCGGCTGCCCGGCCGATCGCGCGGAACCGCAACCGGTCCGACACGCGGCGGGTCTCGCGACCCACGCCGGCGGGTACTGCTGTTTCAAGAGATTGTCCTTGCGGACAATGTTCGAACGGGAGTCGAACCCGCTACACGCCGGCTTTCGCCGGCTGCTCTACCTATGAGCTATCGAACGGTGGGCGCCCCGGGAGTCGAACCCGGGCGCGGCGCCGTGCGCGCCCCTTTGCCTTCGTCTGTCCATGGCGGCATGCGCTGCCGCGACGAATCGTGTTCGGCGGCGGCGCACCAGCAAGGCTTGCGAACCTTCACTCGCGGGCCAGCGGGACATCCGGCGCTTTCTATTTAGCGAGGAGCGTGCCAGCGGGCATCGCGGTACATAAAATAATTTTCAAGTCATTGAATTTGAAGGGGAATTGCGTTGCTTTGGCGCGCGCTGCAAAGAGCCGTCGACGAAATGCGCTCGAGAAATTCCGATACAATCGGATCGCTTCTTATCTTGTGGGATAAAAAATGCGCAAGACCGTCGCGATCGGTTTTCTCGGCACCGTGCTCGACCAGGCCGGCGGCGTGCAGCGCCGCTGGCGCAAGTGGCGGCCGACGGTCTCGCTGTGCGACCAGCCCGACCTGCCGATCGACCGGCTCGAACTGCTGCATCCGCCGAGCTACGGGCGGCTCGCGAACCGCCTGAAGGAAGATATCGAGCGCATCTCGCCGCACACCGAGGTACGGCCCGTGGCGGTCGCGATTCGCGATCCGTGGGATTTCGAGGAGGTCTACGCGACGCTGCACGACTACGCGCGCGCGTACCCGTTCGACCTCGACCGCGAGGACTACCTGATCCACATCACGACCGGCACGCACGTCGCGCAGATCTGCTGGTTCCTGCTCGCGGAGGCGCGCTACCTGCCGGCGCGCCTCGTACAGACGGGGCCGCCGCAACAGACCGACGAGGGGCCGAGCGGGCCGGGCACGGTGTCGGTGATCGATCTCGACCTGTCGCGCTACAACCGGATCGCGCAGCGCTTCACGCGCGAGCGCGACGAGACGGTGTCGTTCCTGAAGGCCGGCATTGCGACGCGCAACAAGCGCTTCAATGCGCTGATCGAGCAGCTGGAGCGCGTCGCGGTGCGCTCGCGCGCGCCGATGCTGCTCGTCGGGCCGACGGGCGCCGGCAAGTCGTTTCTCGCGAAACGCGTGTACGAGCTGAAGCGCAGCCGCCATCGGCTCGCCGGGCCGTTCATCGAGATCAACTGCGCGACGCTGCGCGGCGATGCCGCTATGTCGACGCTGTTCGGTCACGTGAAGGGCGCGTTCACGGGCGCGCAGTCCGCGCGCGCGGGGCTGCTGCGCGCAGCGGACTGCGGCCTGCTGTTTCTCGACGAGATCGGCGAACTCGGGCTCGACGAGCAGGCGATGCTGCTGAAGGCGATCGAGGAGAAGCGCTTCCTGCCGGTCGGCGCGGATGTCGAGGCGACCAGCGATTTCGAGCTGATTGCGGGCACGCATCGCGACTTGCGGCAGATGGTGGCCGCCGGCACGTTCCGCGAGGATCTCTATGCGCGGATCAATCTGTGGACCTATGAATTGCCGGGGCTGGCCGAGCGGCGCGAGGACATCGAGCCGAACCTCGAATTCGAGCTCGACCGTTTCGGCCGCGAGCAGGGCGAGCAGGTGCGCTTCAACGTCGAGGCGAAGCGGCGCTATCTCGCGTTTGCGACGTCGCCGCGCGCGGCGTGGGCCGGCAATTTCCGCGAGCTGTCGGCGTCGGTCACGCGGATGGCGACGCTGGCCGACGCGGGCCGCATTACCGAGGACATCGCGGAGCAGGAGGTCGAGCGGCTGGCGCGCACGTGGTCCGCGCCGGGCGGCGCGGGTGCGGACGCGCGCGTCGACGCGGTGCTCGGCGCGCGCGCGGCCGAACTCGACCTGTTCGACCGTGTGCAGCTCGAGCGCGTGCTCGACGTGTGCCGCGTGTCGGCGAGTCTGTCGGAAGCGGGGCGCACGCTGTTCGCGGTGTCGCGGCAGGGCAAGAAGCAGCCGAACGACGCGGACCGGCTGCGCAAGTATCTCGCGCGATTCGGGCTCGACTGGGACGGCGTACGGCAGGCGCTCGACGTCGTGCGGTAAGCCGCGTCGGCGCGCTCAGGCGCCGGTCGCAGCCGCAATCTGTCGAAACGGCGCGATGAACGTCCAGTCGGGCTGCGCGGCGGCCAGCGCCGCGAACCCGCGCGCGAGCGCCTGCGGCGGCAGCCACGGATAGCCGAACGCCGCATGCAGCGCGTCGAGCTTCGCCGCGTGCGGATCGTCGATCGTATCCATGCGCGCGATATGGATCTGCAACTCGGCAATCCGTCCGGCACCGTGCGCGTCCGATGCGAATCGCCAACGATACGCACCGTGCCCGATCCGCAATGCGCCGTTATCCTTCTGGCGCATCACGACGAGCCACGGCATTTCGCTGACGCCCTGTTCGTCTACCGACGGCTCCACGCACACATAGTAGGTTCGGCAGCGCTCGAAGCGCTCGCCGAAATCGCCGACCAGCGTGTGCGCAATGGCCGGCGCGCCGGTGACGCGCGCCGGGAAATCGATGTCGTCGCGCGCGAGCGAAAAGCTCAATTCGGCGTCGGCCGCGAAACAGTCGGCGATCAGCGCAGGCCGGTTCAGGTCCTTCGCACGCAGATAGCATTCGAGCAGCGCGCGCACCGACTCGGCGGGAAGCGGGAAGGGCATGGTCAATTCTCCTGTAGCGGGCCGTGCGGCCGCACGCGCCGCCCGGTGGCGGGCCGGGGCGCATGTGCCTTTGCCGTATAATTTCGTTTCAAAGCTAAATTTGCATGACCGCACGGAGCGTGAACGTCATGGCCAAGCAGCAAGAGGAGTCCGTTCTGACGATTACCAACCCAGCGTGCCTGATCGACGGCACGGACGCTGAATTCCGGCACCTGATCAATGGTTTGCTGCCGTTCGCCGCACGCCTGCTGTCGGTGCGTGACGGTTTCGGCTCGCTGGTCGGCCTGACTGGCATCCAGTATTCGCTGCTCGTGTCGGTCGCGCATTTGTCGCACGACGATGTCGTGACCGTCAACCGCCTCGCCGATCACCTGCACCTGAGCGGCGCGTTCGTCACGATCGAGACCGGCAAGCTGAAGAAGCTCGGCCTGATCGACAAGCGCGCCGATCCCGACGACAAGCGCAAGATGCGGCTCACGGTCACGCCGGCCGGCACCAAGCTGCTGAAGGCGCTCGCGGAAACGCAGCAGCGCATCAACAACGTGCTGTTCGAAGGCGTGACGAAGACCGAATTCAAGGTGCTCTGCTCGGTGATCGATCGCCTCGTCACCAACGGCGATCGCGCGACGCTCGATCTCGCGCACATGATCGCCCGCCAGGAAAAAGGCTGACACAAGGCCGCCGCGCGCCGATGCGCCGGCGGTTTCCCTTCGCTGCGACGCGCTCAGTGCGCGGCCCACTCGATCGTGCTCAGGTCGACTCCTTCGAGATGCATGTCCCACAGCGGGCTCAGCGCGCGCAGCTTGCCGACCGTGTCGCGCACCTGTGCGATCACGTCGTCGACTTCGGCCTCGGTCGTGAAGCGGCCGAGCGTGAAGCGGATCGAGCTGTGCGCGAGTTCGTCGCTGCGGCCGAGTGCGCGCAGCACGTAGGACGGCTCCAGCGACGCCGACGTGCAGGCGGAGCCTGACGACACCGCGACGCCCTTGATCCCCATGATCAGCGACTCGCCCTCGACGAAGTTGAAGCTGACGTTGAGGTTGTGCGGAATCCGGTGCGCGAGGTCGCCGTTCACGTAGACCTCGTCGAGCGTCGACAGGCCAGCCAGCAGCCGGTCGCGCAGCGCGCCGACACGACGGCTCTCCGCTTCCATCTCTTCCTTCGCGAGCCTGAACGCCTCGCCCATGCCGACGATCTGGTGCGTCGGCAGCGTGCCCGAGCGCATCCCGCGCTCGTGGCCGCCGCCGTGCATCTGCGCCTCGATGCGCACGCGCGGCTTGCGGCGCACGTACAGCGCACCGATGCCCTTCGGGCCATAGACCTTGTGCGCGGTCACGGTCAGCAGATCGACGTTCAGCGCATTCACGTCGACCGGAATCTTGCCGGCCGCCTGCACCGCATCGCAGTGAAACACGATGCCGCGCGCACGGCACATCGCGCCGATCTCCGCGACCGGCTGGATCACGCCCGTCTCGTTGTTCGCGAGCATCACCGACACGAGGATCGTGTCGGCGCGCAACGCCTGCTGCAGCGCATCGAGGTCGAGCAGGCCGTTTTCCTGTACGTCCAGATACGTAAGTTCGAAGCCCTGGCGCTCGAGTTCGCGGCAGGTATCGAGCACGGCCTTGTGCTCGGTCCTCACCGTGACGATGTGTTTGCCCCTGCCCTGATAGAAATGCGCGGCGCCCTTGATCGCGAGGTTGTTGCCTTCGGTCGCGCCCGACGTCCACACGATCTCGCGCGGATCGGCGCCGAGCAGCGCAGCGACGTGGGCGCGCGCTTCCTCCACCGCTTGCTCGGCCTCCCAGCCGTAGCTGTGGCTGCGCGATGCGGGGTTGCCGAACTGCGCGTGGAGGAACGGCACCATTTTCTCGACCACGCGCGGATCGACCGGCGTCGTCGCGCTGTAGTCCATGTAGATCGGACGGGATGTCGGCTGGGTTGACATGAATCGGACTCCGGAAGGCAGGGGCTGCCGCGGTGCGCGACAACCCCGGGGAAAGACGCTGTCCGCAGTGTACGTGGACATTCGCGAGCGCCGCGCAACATCCATCCCGCCAGTAGGGTTGTCTTTTAAACAAAGCTTTGAAGATCAGGGTTTACGACAGCTTGAGTCGGCCGTTTTGTTTGCATTTAATAAAAGCTAAATAACAAAGCTAAATTTCGGTGATTTGCCGGGAGGATTCCACGGCGGAAGCCGCGATCAACTCAAGGAGAGCGAGATGAGCGAGAACCAGGCCGGCCACGGCTCGAACGCGGACGAACAACGGCGCTTTCGCGCCGCGCTGTCGATGTTCGCGACGGGCGTGGCGGTGATTACCGCGCCGCGCAGGCAGGGGGTGCCGATCGGCATCACGGTCGCGTCGTTCAATTCGGTGTCGCTGGATCCGCCGCTGATCCTGTTTTCGGTCGACCGTCGCAGCCTGAGCCTCGGCGGCCTGCTCGAAGCGGATCGCTACGCGGTCAACGTGCTCGACGAGACGCAGCAACACCTGTCGAACTGCTTCGCGAAGGCCAACGGCGACAAGTGGGGCTGGCGCGCCGGCGAGCCGGACGACGACTCGGTGCTGCTGCCCGACGCGCTCGCGACCTTCGAGTGCGCGCCGTACGCGCACTACGACGGCGGCGATCACGTGATCTTCGTCGGCCGCGTGACGCGGCACCGGGCGCGCGCGGAAGGGCGCCCGCTGATTTTCTTCGGCGGCCGCTACCGCACGCTCGATGGCGTGCATGCGCCGTCGGCTTGAATGCAGTCCGAATCATTCCACCCAGGAGGACATCATGATCAAGAACGGGTCTCAGCACATCGCGTCGCTGCGCGACGGGCGACAGGTCTATCTGAACGGCCAGCCGGTCGGAGACGTCACGGCGCACGCGGCCTTCCGCAATTCGATCCGCAGCTACGCGAGCCTGTACGACTACCAGGCGCGTGACGAGAACGTCGCGAAGATGACGTTCGCGTCGCCCGATACGGGCCGTCGCGTCAGCAAGATCTGGCAATTGCCGACGTCCTACGACGAACTCGTCGAGCGTCGCGCGGCGCTCGAAGCCTGGTCGGAGCTCCATTACGGCTTCATGGGCCGCTCGCCCGACCACGTCGCGTCGTGCATCGCGGGGATGGTGATGGGCGCCGACGTGTTCGAGCAATACGATCCGGCCCGCGCCGGCGCGCTGCGCGACTACTACCGCTACGCACGCGACAACGACCTGTTCCTGACCTACGTGATCGTCAATCCGCAGGCCAACCAGTCGAAGGCCGCGCACGAGCAGGAAGACAAGTACCTCGCGGTCGGCATCGTCGACCAGGACGCCGAGGGCATCACGGTGCGCGGCGCGAAGATGCTCGCGACGAGCGGGATCATGGCCAACGAGGTGTTCTGCAGCTGCATCCAGCCGCTGCGCGCGGGCGACGAGATGTACGCGCTGTCGTTCGCGGTGCCGATGAACGCGAAGGGCATGAAGATCATGTCGCGCAAGTCGTACGAGGAAAACGCGACGTCGGTGTTCGACAACCAGCTGTCGAGCCGCTTCGACGAAAACGACGCGGTGCTGTATTTCGACGACGTGAAGGTGCCGTGGGAACGCGTGTTCGTCGCGGGCGACACCGCGATGTGCGCGAAGCAGTTCCATGCGACGCCCGCGCACGTCTACCAGAACTACCAGTGCCAGATACGGCTGATGACGAAGCTGCGTTTCCTGGTCGGCCTCGGCCTGAAGATCTCCGAAGTGAACGGCACCAACGCGTTTCCGCAGGTGCGCGAGACGCTGGGCCAGCTTGCGGCCGAAGCGTCGATGGTCGAGGCGTGGGTCTACGGGATGGAGGCGAAGGGCGCCGTCGTCAACGGCTACTACGTGCCCGATCGCAACATGCTGTACGGCTCGCAGGTCGTTACGCAGCAGCTTTACTCGAAGGTGCTCAACACGCTGCGCGAACTGGCCGGCGGCGGAATGATCATGCTGCCGTCCAGCGTGCGCGACTTCGAGAACCCCGATCTGCTGCGCATCATCGAGAAGACGCAGAAGTCGCCGGTGTGCTCGTCAGAGGAGCGCGTGAAGTTCTTCAAGCTCGCATGGGACGCGGTCGGCTCCGAGTTCGCGTCGCGCCACAACCAGTACGAGCTGTTCTATGCCGGCGCGTCGTTCGTCACGAAAGGCCATGCATACCGCACGTACGACTGGCAGCGCGCCTCGCATCTCGTCGATTCGATGCTCGGCAGCTATTCGCTGGACCAGGAACTGTCGACGCCGCGCGCCGCTTGACGCCGGCATCGACCCGATTCGCTACGACACACAGGAGGGAAGGATGGCGATCAACAAGCTCCACGACGAATTCCATACGCTCGACATGAACCGCGACTGGCGGCTGCCGGAAGGCTATGACCCGGCCTCCGGCGCGCAGGAACTGATCCTGTCGGGCGCGCTCGACACCGAGAACCGGCGCGGCAGCCGCACGCGCCTGCTGCGTCTGCCGGCCGGCCTTCATACGAAGCAGCCGTTCGTGCACGACTACTGGGAGGAAGTGTTTCTCGTCGAAGGCGACCTGACGGTCGGCAACGACGCGCACGGCAACGGCGGCACGCCGTTCAGCGGCTACACGTATGCGGTGCGTCCGCCCGGCGCATGGCACGGCCCGTTCAAGTCGAACGGCGGCTGCGTGCTGCTCGAAATCCACTACTACGATCCGGCCTGAGTCGCGGCCCGGCTCACGAACCATTGCGGACGGCGGCGCGTGTGCCGCGCGCCGTCCGCCACGAGGAGCATTCGATGAAAACCATCACGTTCGCGATCGACGGTCGCGACGGCACGACCGAACGCAGGATCGCGATCGACACGCTCGTGATCGCCGGCTGGACGGGCCGCGATACCGCGGCCATGGAAAAGCACATTCGCGAGCTGGAAGCGCTCGGCGTCAGGCGTCCGGCGACCACGCCGGTGTTCTATCGCGTCGCGGCCAACCGCCTCGATCCGGCGCCGGCGATCCAGGTGTCGGGCGGGCAGAGCAGCGGCGAAGCGGAATTCGTGCTGGTGCGCGACGGCGGCGAGACCTTTGTCGGGGTCGCGTCCGACCACACCGATCGCGAGGTCGAGACGTACGGGATCACCGTATCGAAGCAGATGTGCGGCAAGCCGTGCGCGAATACGCTGTGGCGTCTCGACGACGTCGCAGCGCACTGGGACCGGCTGGTGCTGCGCGCGTACGCGACGATCGGCGGCGAGCGCGTGCTGTATCAGCAGGGCAGCGTCACCGCGATGCGCACGCCGGACGATCTGCTCGCCCAGTTCGCGCGGCACGGCGGCCGCTTCGTCGACGGCACCGCGATGCTGGGCGGCACGCTCGCGGCGATCGGCGGCATCCGGCCGGCCGAGCACTTCGAGATCGAACTGGAGGATCCGGTGCTCGGGCGCACGATCCGCCATGCGTATGCGGTGGAGACGATGCCGGTCGCGGGGTGAGGCCGGCGCAGGACGAATGCGCGAGCGTTCGTTCGCGATTCACGCGCGGCAGGTCGCGATGAGCTCCGCGCTGGTCGCTTCGTCGAACGGTGCGCCGTGCCAGTCGCCGCACCATTCGACGCCGGAGAATCCGGCATCGAGCACGCGCGCATGCAGGTCGCGTTGCGCGATGTAGCGCAGCCGGCTCGCGCTTTTCAGCAGCGTGCCGTCACGATGGAACCGGTAGTGCGTGTCGAACGACACGATTGCCCCGTCGATCTCGTACCCCGCGTGATGAAGCTCGACGATCCCGCTTTCGGGCGAATCCACGCGGCGCGCCGACTGCTGCGGCGTCCATGTGCGCCACGCTTCGACGCGCGGGTTGCGGGTTTCGAACAGGAAGTGGCCGCCGGGCGCGAGCACGCGGCGCACGCCGTGCAGCGTCGCGTCGATGTCGTCGTCGGTCAGCAGGCACTGGAACGCATGCCCGGTCATCACGACCGCGTCGAACGGTTCACCGGGCGGCAGGCCGCGCAGCTCGCACGCGAGCCAGCGCACCGCGTCCGCGCCCGGCTGGCGGCGCGCGTGGTCGATCATCGCCGGTGCAGGATCGATCGCGACGACGTCGTGGCCGGCCGCCGCGAGCCGGCGCGCGAACGTGCCCGTGCCGCAGCCGAGATCGAGGATGCGTCGCCGCGCGCGGCCGATGCGCGACGCGTAGAACGCGAAGTCGTGGTCGCCCGCGTTGAACAGGTCGTAGAGCGCGACGAGGCGCGCGTCCGTGTACAGCGTCTCGTCGGCGGGCGCGACGGCGGTGCTGCCCGTCATCGCTGCTGCACCGCGACGCGCAGCCCGAGCGCGATGAAGATCGAGCCGATGATCTTGCCCTGCCAGCGCGTGAGCCACGTCAGCCGCTTCACGACGCGACCGAGCGGGCGGATCGCGCAGGCGATCAGCGTCGTGTAGAGCGAGCTGAGCACGACGAAGATCAGCCCGAGCACCGCGAACTGCACGAAGGTCGAACCGCGCTCCGGATGCACGAACTGCGGCATGAACGCGAGGAAGAACAGCGCGGTCTTCGGATTCAGCACTTCGGCCGGAATCGCCTGCAGATAGGCCTTCAGCGGCGTGACGGGCGACACTTTCGGCAACGACGGATCGGACGGCTTGTCCAGCAATGCGCGCACGCCGAGATAGATCAGGTACGCGGCGCCGACCCACTTCACGACGTTGAACGCGAGCGCGGACGTCATCAGCAGCGCGGACAGCCCGACCGCCGCGAACAGCGTATGCACGAAGTCGCCGCTCGCGACGCCGAGGCCGGTCAGGATGCCGGTCTTGCGCCCGCCCTGCACGGTGCGGCTCAATACGAGCAGGACGGCGGGGCCGGGAATCAGGAACAGGCCCAGCACGACGGCGGTGAAGGTGGTCAGCGTGGTCAGGTCGAACATGGCGGCTCCGGAAGGGGGGCGCAGCGGCGGCGGTCTGCCGCATTGTATGCGCTTCGATATGCGCCTGCCGAAGCGGCCGGCCGCGTTGCCGCCTTTCTGGTATAAGCACGGAGAAACGGCGCGCTGCGGCGGCCGGCGTTCTCCATCTGACCGTCCCATGCAAAACCTTCCACGCGACGCCGGCACCGACCCGGCGGCGAACCTAGTCCATTCTCCGATGCCGCGCCCGCTCGTGCTGTTCGGCGGCTCGGTCGTCGAGCCCGAATGGCGGCTGGAGCGGCACAGTCATCGGCACGCGCAGCTGCTCTACACGCTGAGCGGCGTGATCTATTGCGAGATCGACGGCGGCGTATGGAGCGCGCCGCCGCAATGCACGGTGTGGATTCCGGGCGACGTCCCGCACGCGGCGCGCGGCTCGGCCGGCGCGACGTTCTACGCGGTGCTGGTCGAGCCGGACGCCGCGCTCGCGCTGCCGACGCGCTGCTGCACGCTCGGCGTATCGCCGCTGCTGCGCGAACTGCTGCTGAAGGCGGCGAGCTTTCCGAATCTGTACGACGTCGACGGGCCGCAGGGGCGCCTGATGGCGACGCTGCTCGACGAGCTGGTCGCGGCGCCGGTCGAGGATCTGTACCTGCCGATGCCGGTCGATCGCCGGCTGCGCAAGCTGATCGATCATCTGCTCGACGAGCCGGCCGACAGGTCGCCGCTCGCCGAACTCGCGCGGCGCGCCGGCATCAGCGAGCGCAGCCTCACGCGGCTTGCCGCGAAGGAGCTCGGGATGAGTCTCGGCGACTGGCGCCGGCGGCTGCACGTCGCGCTGTCGCTGCAGATGCTGACGACCGGTCGTCGCGTGCATCAGGTCGCGATCGACCTCGGCTACGAAAGCGCGAGCAGCTTCGTGACGATGTTCCGCAAGGCGACGGGCAAGCCGCCGACCCAGTACCTGACCGACCGGCAGCGCTGAAACGCCGGGCTGCGCACCCCGCGCGTGGTTGGCTGGATTGAAAAAGCAGTTGGCCGGGATGAGAAATGACGCATGAGGTCTCGTTCCATAAAATGAGAATCGTTCTCATCTGGAGGCCGACATGCAAATCGTCACGACTGAATTTCCGTTTGTCTGGCTGCGTTACAGCGGCTCGACCCACACCGATCCCGCCCGCCTGATTGCCGAGCTCGACGCGTTGCTGGCGCGCCGCGAACGCTTCGTTCTTCTGACCGACGATGCGCCGTCCGGCGACGATCGCGCCGACAACGATCACGAGATGCGCAAGCAGCTCGCGAAGTGGAGCAAAGCCAACCGCGCGCTGTCGCGCGAATGGATTCCCGGGATGATCGCGATCGAGCCCGATGCGGCGCGGCGCGTGGCGCTCAATGCCTTTTCGGGCGCCTTCGAGAAGGTCTGGGGTTATCCGCTGAATGCGGCGGCGAGCCGTGACGACGCGCTGGCGCTCGCGCAACGGCTGCTCGCCGAACCGGCGCGCAGCGTCGCGGCGGCGAACGCCTGACCCGACGGCCGCGCCGCTCGCGCGGCTTGCGTCGACATCGACACGCACGCACGGTGCGCGAACGCGCGCCGCGGCACAGTGCAACCATGCAGAGGTGTCCGGTGGACAATCCGATCCGCGCGATGCGCATCTTCACGCGCATCGTCGAAATGAACAGCTTTACCCGCGCGGCGCAGGCGCTCGGCATTTCGCGCGCCACCGCCACGCGCACCGTGCAGGAGCTCGAAGCGGCGCTCGGCATGCCGCTGCTGGTGCGCACGACGCGCGCGTTGCGGCCGACGCCCGAAGGCGACGCGTATTACCGGCGCTGCGTCAGCATCACGGCGGACGTCGACGAGCTCGAAGCGAGCATCCGGGGCGCCGCGCTGCATCCGAGCGGGCCGCTGCGCGTCGAATTGCCGGCGTCGGTGGCGGGCGCGATCGTGTTGCCGGCGCTCGGCGAGTTTCATGCCCGGCATCCCGATCTGGAGCTGATGCTCGCCGTGGCCGGGCGCGCGGGCGATCGTATCGGCGACGCGATCGACTGCAGCGTCCGGCTCGGTGCACTGCCCGATTCGTCGCTCGTCGCGCGCCGGCTCGGCGCACTCGAGCGCGTGACGTGCGCGAGCCCCGCGTATCTCGACCGCTTCGGCGTGCCGCGCACCCCCGACGATCTGGACGCGCATCGTGCGGTGTGCGGGTCGCGCGTGTTCGGCCAGCGTCCGGCGGAGCTCGAATTCGTGGTGGACGACGCGGTGCGCAAGGTGCGGCTCGACGGCATCGTCAGCGTGGACGACGAGCAGGCGTACCTCGCCTGCGGCGTGCACGGCCTCGGGCTGATCCAGCCGACGCGCGTCGCCGCGCAGCCGCTGATCCAGGCCGGCCGGTTGCGCGAGGTGCTGCCGCGTTGGCAACCCGATGCGCTCGCGGTGTCGGCCGTCTATGTGAAGCGCCGGCATGTGTCGCCCGGCGTGCGCGCGTTCGTCGACTGGATCGCCGAGCGTTTCGTGCAGGCCGTGAACGAACACACAGGGCTGGCGGGGGCAGTGGGATGGCGGCCGGCCGCGAATGCACGCGTGGCGCATGAGCCGGAACACGGCACGGCCGCGGCCGACGGCGCGCGTGCGGCGTTCGCCACGGCTGCCGACGCACGCGACCGGGCTGCACTGGCCGCAGTCAGCTGAGCCTGGCCCGCGCGTTCGCGCGCGGCGGCGGAGTCTCGCAGCCGGCGGCGAGCTACGTGCTTTTCAAGCGTCCGAGCTCGTCCGCCAGAAAATCGACGAACGCGCGAATCCGCGTGGACATCTGGTGACGCTGCGCATACACCGCATAGATATCGGCGCTCGGCGTTTGATGATCGGGCAGCACGACGACCAGCCGCCCGTCGGCGAGATAGTCGCGCAGATCCCATTCCGCGCGCATCAGAATCCCGTGCCCGTCGAGCGCCCACTTCACCGCGATCTCGCCGTCGTTCGTCGTCAGGTTGCCGTTGATCCGCACGGCTTCCGTGTGACGGGCCGCGCCGCGCCCGCTCGTCAGGCGCCACACGCCGTAACCCTCGTCGCCTTGCCGGATGCCGATGCAGTTGTGCCGCGTCAGGTCGTGCGGCGTGCCGGGCGTGCCGTGCCGCGCGAGATACGCGGGTGCCGCGCACAGCAGCCGGCGGTTCGGCGCGAGCCGCCGCGCGACGATGCGCGTGTCGGGCGGTTCACCGAAGCGGATGCACACGTCGAACGCGTCGTCGGTGAGCGGCGGCGGCATCACCGACAACTGCAACTGCACCGACACCTCCGGATAGCGTGCGACGAAGCGCGAGATCGCCGGGCCGACGTGGCTGCGCCCGAACCCGAGCGTCGCATTCACGCGCAGCAGGCCTTTCGGCCGCTGTTTCGCGCTGCCGAGCAGTTCGCCGAGTTCGTCCATCTGGTCGAGGATCCGGCGCGCGTATTCCAGGTACACGTCGCCTTCGGGCGTCAGCATCATCCGCCGCGTCGTGCGATTGACGAGCGTCACGCCCGCGCGCCGCTCCATCTGCGTGAGCCGCTTGCTGACGGCCGCCGCGGTCAGCCCGAGTTCGCGTGCGGCCGCGCTCAGGCTGCCCGACGCGGCCAGCGTCGAGAAGAAACCGAGATCGGCCGGCTGGACGGTATCCGCCATGACGGGATTCATGAATTCAAGTTAAAGATGCTTTGAGTATAGCCCCGGTTTCTGCAATACCGGTTCGGTAAAGTGCGTTCACGCTCACGATCAATCGAGGATGTCCGCATGAAGACCTACCGTATCGCAACGATTCCCGGCGACGGCATCGGCAAGGAAGTGGTGCCGGCCGGCAAACAGGTGCTGGAAGCGCTGGCCCGCGGCAGCGACCGCTTCGCGTTCGAGTTCGAGGATTTCGACTGGGGCGCCGACTACTACCGCCAGCACGGCGCGATGATGCCGGCCGACGGTCTCGACGCGCTGCGCGGCAAGGATGCGATCCTGTTCGGCTCCGCGGGCGATCCGGACGTACCCGACCACGTGACGCTGTGGGGGCTGCGCCTGAAGATCTGCCAGGGCTTCGACCAGTACGCGAACGTGCGCCCGACGCGCATCCTGCCGGGCATCGATGCGCCGCTGAAGCGCTGCGGGCCGGGCGACCTGAACTGGGTGATCGTCCGCGAGAACTCGGAAGGCGAATACGCGGGCGTCGGCGGTCGTGTGCACCAGGGCCATCCGATCGAGGCCGCGACCGACGTGTCGATCCTCACGCGCGCCGGCGTCGAACGCATCATGCGGTTCGCATTCCGGCTCGCGCAGTCGCGGCCGCGCAAGCTGCTGACGGTGATCACCAAGAGCAACGCACAGCGGCACGCGATGGTGATGTGGGACGAGATCGCGAAGCAGATCGCGCAGGAATTTCCCGACGTGACGTGGGACAAGGAACTCGTCGATGCGGCGACCGCGCGCATGGTCAACCGCCCGGCGTCGCTCGACACGATCGTCGCGACCAACCTGCACGCGGACATTCTCAGCGATCTCGCCGCCGCGCTCGCGGGCAGCCTCGGCATCGCGCCGACCGGCAACATCGATCCCGAGCGCCGCTATCCGTCGATGTTCGAGCCGATCCACGGCTCCGCGTTCGACATCATGGGCAGGGGGCTCGCGAATCCGGTCGGCACGTTCTGGTCGGTCGTGATGCTGCTCGAGCATCTCGGCGAGACGGACGCAGCCGCGCGCGTGATGCGGGCGATCGAGGCCGTGACGGCCGACCCGTCGCTGCATACGCGCGACCTCGGCGGGAGCGCGACGACCGTGCAGGTGACGGCGGCCGTCTGCGAGCGCGTCGCGCACGCGGCGGTCGCGGCCTGACGGCGGCGCGGGCGGCCGCGCATGTGCGCCGCCAGCCGCGCGCCGCCCGTTCGCTTCATTCACGCATTTTTTCTGCCCGCGACTCGCGCATCCGACGCGAGCCGGGCGCCGGCCGGCGCCGATGGTCCTCCGACCGACGGCGCACGGCCCGACCTCGAAGGAGGAGACACATGCAAGCGGATCTGGAAACCCGCGTCGCACGGAAACTGATGTGGCGCATCATTCCGTTCGTGATGCTGCTTTACTTCGTCAGCTTTCTCGATCGCGTCAACGTCGGCTTCGCCGCGATGACGATGAACAACGCGATCGGCCTGTCGCCGACCGCGTTCGGGTTCGGCGGCGGCCTGTTCTTCGTCGGCTACTTCCTGTTCGAAGTGCCGTCCAACCTGATTCTCCACCGCGTCGGCGCGCGCATCTGGATCGCGCGCGTGATGATCACGTGGGGGATCGTGTCGGCCGTGTCCGCGTTCGCGGCCGGGCCGACCAGCTTCTACGTGCTGCGCTTCCTGCTCGGCATGGCCGAAGCCGGTTTCTTCCCCGGCATCATCCTGTACCTGAGCCTGTGGTTCCCCGTGAAGCAGCGCGCGGTGGCCGCCGCGTGGTTCATGGCGGCCGCGCCGATCTCGACCGCGCTCGGCTCGCCGCTGTCGGGCGCGATCATGCAGATGCCGCCGATGTTCGGCCTGGCCGACTGGCAGCTGCTGTACATCGTCGAAGCGCTGCCGGCGGTGGTGCTCGGCTTCGTCGTGCTGAAGTGCCTGACCGATGCGCCGTCGCAGGCTGCGTGGCTGCGCGCCGACGAGCGCGACTGGTTGATCGCGAAGCTGAAAGCGGAGGCGGACGCGCGCCACACGCACGCGGGGCATACGGCCGGCGCGTGGCAGGCGCTGCGCGACCCGCGCGTGCTGGCGCTCGCGCTGATCTACTTCGGCACGTCGGCGGGGCTGTACACGCTCGGCCTGTGGGCGCCGCTGATGGTCAAGCAGTTCGGCTTCACCGCATGGCAGACGGGCTTGCTGACCGGCATTCCGAGCATCGCCGCCGTGGTCGCGATGATCGTGTGGGCGCGGCATTCGGATCGCACCGGCGAGCGCACGTGGCACGTCGTGATTCCGTGCGTGCTCGCGTGCATCGGCTTCGTGTTCGCGGGGCAGGCGAGCACCGCGCTGCTGACCGTGCTCGCGCTGGTCGTCGTCAACATCGGGATCAGTGCCGCGAAGGCGCCGCTGTGGGCGATGCCGAGCGCGTTCCTGTCGGGCGCCGGCGCGGCGGCGGGCATCGCGATGATCAACTCGATCGGCAATCTCGGCGGATTCGTCGGGCCGTTCGCGATCGGCTGGCTGAAGCACGCGACGGGCGGGTATGCGGCCGGGCTCTACGTGGTGGCCGGCACGCTCGCGGTGTCGGCGGTCGTTACGCTGATGCTGAGCCGCAAGGGGGCGCGGGAAGCGGCCGTGCCGGGCGTGCGGCATCACTCGTAAGCGCGGCGATGTGTGCGGTGCATGGGAGCCGGACGGGTGCGTGGCGTACCCGTCCGGTTCCCGTGCATGGCGGCGCGCGATCGGCCGGGCGGGAACGTCAGCGTCAGCGCAGGTTCACGCGCGGGACGGAAGGCTTGCCGCCGCAGCCGCTATGAGGCTGCTACGAGGCCGATCGTCGTCTTGCCGCTGTTGATCGGGCCGTTCAGGTGGATGACGGTAACGGTGGTCATGCGTCGAGGCGGGAGTCGGACGACTCGCAGCTTGCCATGACTGGCGCGGCGGTGCAGTGCGGTTGACGCGTCACGCGGCGGGATGCGAATACGGCGGGGCAGCGGACAGGCGGGGAGAGGGGAAGCGGCAGGCTGCGTGCGCAACGATGCGCGGCACGGGCAGCCTGCCCGACCGTGCCGCATGCAAACGATGCGGCACGGCGTCGAACGAAGCGACTTACTTGTCGCCGTCGCCCTTGATTTGCGGCAGCGCCGACGCTTCGCCCGGCGTCAGCAGCCCGACTTGCGAATACACGCGCAGCTTGTCGCGCGTGTCGGTGATGTCGAGGTTGCGCATCGTCAGCTGGCCGATCCGGTCGCGCGGCGAGAACGTCGAAGCGACCTTCTCCATCGACAGGCGTTCCGGCTGGTACGTGAGGTTCGGCGACTTCGTGCTCAGGATCGAGTAGTCGTTGCCGCGGCGCAGTTCGATCTTCACTTCGCCGGTGATCGCACGCGCGACCCAGCGTTGCGCCGTTTCGCGCAGCATGATCGCCTGCGGGTCGAACCAGCGGCCCTGGTACAGCAGCCGGCCGAGGCGGCGGCCGTTCTCGCGGTACTGCTCGATCGTGTCTTCGTTGTGGATGCCGGTGACGAGACGCTCGTAGGCGATATACAGCAGCGCGAGGCCCGGGGCTTCATAGATGCCGCGGCTCTTTGCCTCGATGATGCGGTTCTCGATCTGGTCGCTCATGCCGAGGCCGTGACGGCCGCCGATGCGGTTCGCCTCGAGCAGCAGCTCGACCGGGTCCTTGAACTCGACGCCGTTCAGCGCGACCGGCTGGCCGGCTTCGAAGCGCACCGTCACTTCTTCCGCAGCGATCTTCACGTCGTCGCGCCAGAACGCGACACCCATGATCGGGTTCACGATCTTGATGCCGCTTTCGAGGCTTTCCAGGTCCTTCGCCTCGTGCGTCGCGCCGAGCAGGTTCGAGTCGGTCGAATACGCCTTCTCGGCCGACATCTTGTACGCGAAGCCGGCCTGGTTCATGAACTCGGACATTTCCGCGCGGCCGCCGAGCTCGTCGATGAACGTCTGGTCGAGCCACGGCTTGTAGATCTTCAGGTCCGGGTTCACGAGCAGGCCGTAGCGGTAGAAGCGCTCGATGTCGTTGCCCTTGTACGTGCTGCCGTCGCCCCAGATGTTAACGCCGTCTTCCTTCATCGCGGCGACGAGCATCGTGCCCGTCACGGCGCGGCCGATCGGCGTCGTGTTGAAGTACGTGACGCCGGCCGTCGTGATGTGGAACGCGCCGCTTTGCAGCGCCGCGATGCCTTCGGCCACCAGCTGCGCGCGGCAGTCGATCAGGCGGGCGCCGGCTGCGCCGTATTCGAGCGCACGTTTCGGGATCGCGTCGTAATCGTCTTCGTCGGGCTGGCCGAGGTTCGCCGTGTATGCGTACGGGACGGCGCCCTTCAGTTTCATCCAGTGCAGCGCGGCGCTGGTGTCCAGGCCGCCGGAGAAGGCGATACCGACTTTCTGGCCGGTCGGGAGGCTTTCGAGAATCGTGCTCATAGGAATTGCCGTGGATTGAAGTCCGGTGGGATCGTATTTCGCGGAATATGCGAGTATCGGCTGTCCGGGAAGTTGGGGCAAGGGCTGATTTTAGCCCGAATGGCGGCTCCGGCCCGTCGCGGCGGGCCTGGCGGCCGGTTCGCGACGCGTCGGGCGCGACGGTCGCCGCGGCGCGAAACGCTGAAAAACGCTGAAAGCGCGGCTGGAAAGCGGGGCGCGATCCGGTATTTGCGCCGTTTCGTATGAAATTTGAAAGGTTGCGAGCCGCGTGCCGCGCGCCGGCGTCAGATATTCCAGGCGCGCGCGGTATCCAGCAGTTTCTCGCGCAACTGATCGACCTCGCCGGCCAGTTTCAGCATGATCGACACGTACCCGGACAACTGCGGCGGCGCGTCGCCCGACAGGCCGCCGGCGCGGCGGCGCGGCGCGAGCCGGCTCGGCGTGCCGAACTTGAGCGCGCGGCTCGCGCCGACGAGCGTGTCGCGGATCTGCCGGTTCACGCCCTTCAGGCCGACGCGCAGGTATTCGCGGGCCGCAACATCGTCGCGGGCCGGCAGCACGCTCGACAGGATTTCGAGCGTGCTGATGCACAGGCGCAGGCTGCGCTGGATCGCTTCCAGCTGCGCCATCGAGATCCCGCATTCCTTCGACACGGACGGCATCAGCGAACGCAGCTGGACCAGCAGCGCACTGAGCGCGGCCATCTCCTTCAGGTGCGCGTCGTCGCTCACGTGGCGGTCGCCGGCGAGTCGCACGTGCACGGCCGCGCACGCGCGCAGCAGGTCGGCGAGCTTGTAGCGCCACGAATAGGTCGCGTACAGCGGCAGCGCGAACGAGAACGCCAGCGCGATCGCGATGCCGGTCAGCACGTTCACCGCGCGCCACAGGCCGTCGACGATCTCGTTGTCGCCGTGCCCGGCGACGATCACCATCGTGATCGCCGACAGCAGCGCGATATAGCCGGCCTTGCCGATCGCGTGATACGCGCAGAAGCCGCACGCGATCGCCATCAGCCCGTAGACCGCGAGCGGCGCGTGCACGGCCGAATGCAGCAGGATCAGCAGCAGCCCCGCGAGTGCGCCGATCGACGTGCCGAGCGCGCGCTCGGCCGCCTTCTTGCGGATGTTGCCGTGATGCTGCAGCCCGCCGACGACGATCAGCACGGTGATCGTCGACCATTCGCCGTGCGGCACGCGCAGCCCCGTCGACAGCCCGATCGATACGAGAATCGCGAGCGCGACGCGCGCCGCATGGATCAGCTTCGCGTGGCGGTAGCGGCGGTACGGATCGAGCAGCGGACGAAGCGCGCCGCGGATCAAGGGCGGCAGCCGGGCAGGGAACTGGGCGGTCATGGCGGAGCGGAGTGGGCGGGAACGCGCGCCGCGGCGCGGGCGCCGGCCGGCGCCGCATCGCCGTGCGAGCAGACGTAACGCTAGCCGAACGCGCGCGGGCTGTCCACGGCGGGAGCGGGCGGCAGCGCGTCGCGCCGAGGCGATGCGGCGGCGAGACGCCGCGTCAGGCGTCGGCCGCGCTCCGCTCGGCGTCGGCCACGCGGTTGCGGCCGCCGGACTTCGCGCGATACAGCGCGTCGTCGGCGAGCCGCAGCAGCGTCGCGGGCGGGATGCGTCCGTCGTCGGCGGTCGCCGTGCCGATGCTCGCCGTCACGCGTCCGTGCGGGCTCTTCGCATGCTCGATGTCGAGCGCCGCGATCGCGCGCCGGATTGCTTCGGCGACGGTCGCCGCGCCGCGCGCGTCGGTGTCCGGCAGCGTGACGACGAATTCCTCGCCGCCGTAGCGCGCGATCTGGTCGCTGTCGCGGCGCAGGCAGCGCGATGCGCATTGCGCGACCCGGCGCAGCACGTCGTCGCCGGCGAGATGGCCGTAATAGTCGTTGAACGCCTTGAAGTGATCGACGTCGACGAACAGCACCGACAGCGGCCGGCCGCCGCGAGCCGCACGCCGCGCCTCGTTGGCGAGCACCGTGTCGAAGGTGCCGCGGTTGTCGAGGCCGGTCAGCGCATCGGTGTGCGCGAGCCGGTACAGCTTCGATTCGGCGCGCTGCCGCCGCTGCAGCTCGCGCGACAGCAGCAGCGAGCCCCACGCGATGAAGCCGGTAAACAGGCTCATCAGCACGACGATCGAGATCGTGCGATGGCGCCACGACGCATAGACGTCGACCTCGGCGGGCGCGACGTCGACGATCAGCGGCAATCCGGCAAGCTGGCGGTACACGTAGATGCGCCGCACGCCGTCGATTGCGCCGGTGCCGGTCAGCACGCCGTCGCGGCTGCGGCGCGATTCGATGAACAGCGGCGAATCGTGCAGGTCGAGGCCGACCACGCGCGCGTCGTACGGCAGGCGGCTCACCAGCGTGCCGTTTTCCTCGACGATCGCCGCGGTGCCGTGCGGGCCGACCGCGAGGCCGTCGAGCAGCGCGCGGAAGTAGTCGATGCTGAGCGTGCCGACCACGATGCCGCCGAAGGTGCCGTCCGGACGGTCGATGCGGCGGCTGAGCGCGATCGTCAGCGCACCGCCGCGCAGCCGCGATGCATACGGCCGGCTGATATACAGGCCCTGTACGCGCCGGTCGCGATGCGCAGTGAAATAGTCGCGGTCGGCGTAATTGCCGTGTCGCGCGGGCGATGCGCCCGAATCGACGACGATATTGCCGTGCGGATCCATGACGAAAATCGAGCCGAGATAGGCGCCGGTGGCGGCACGGTCGAACAGCAGCCGATGACGCTGGCGCGGCGGCAATGCCATCAGTTCGGGATCGGCCATGCCGTCGACGACGTTTTGCAGCGACAAATCGTAGAGCTCGATATTCCGCGCGATATCGCGTTCGATCAGCAGCATCAGGTTGCGCGCATTTTCGACCGCGTGTTCATACGCGTCGCGGCGTGCGTCGATCAGCAGCGACGCGGAAAGTCCCCAACTGAACAGCAGCAGGACGATGCCCGCCGCGAGCACGCCGCGGGGCGACAGGATGCGGGCCACGACGGATGCCGTATGGCGACGCAGTGCGGCGAGCAATGGGTGTGACTTCATCCTCGGTAGGCGGGCGGCGGAATATTCGCGCAGTCGGCGGTTCCGCATGCTGATTATTTCGAATTGCCGCGCATTATCTCGCGAAAACCCGGCAATTCGACGACGCGCGACAAAATGCGCGCCGCTGAATGCCGTGCGATACGGTTACGCCTTATTACCGATTGCCGCAATGAACGGGACGGATCCGAATTGAATCGATTACCGGGTGCGCGCCATTTTGTCTGAATATTAAGATGCTTGCCGACGGACATTTCCATTAATCCCGTGTTTGCCGGTTTTCGACAGGGCGACTGATACATGACGCGCGATTCGCCGATTCGGACGCGTCCAAGCCGTTGATTCTGCAAAGCCTGCACGCGATTGCCCGCGCCGGCGCGTGAGCTGTCCCTCCGACGAATCAGGTAGAATCCGCGCTTCGCCGCAGGCGCCCGGCGCGCAGCGCGCATCGGGGCCACATCAAATGCATCGCAGGCGGCGCAGCGCGCCCGGTTCCGGATGCGCGCCGGCCCCGGCTGCCAGCGGCCCGCTCAACGTTCGTCTCGTTTATGTCCGCACTCCCGAATTCCGACCAAGCCGGTTCGTCCGCGAACCCACCCAAGCTTCATCGCGCGCTGAAGGCGCGCCACCTGACGATGATCGCGATCGGCGGCTCGATCGGCACGGGCCTGTTCGTCGCGTCCGGCGCGTCGATCTCGCAGGCCGGCCCCGGCGGCGCGATGGTCGCGTACATGCTGATCGGCCTGATGGTGTACTTCCTGATGACGAGCCTCGGCGAAATGGCCGCGTTCATGCCGGTGTCGGGTTCGTTCGCGACCTACGGCGCGAAATACGTCGACGAAGGCTTCGGCTTCGCGCTCGGCTGGAACTACTGGTACAACTGGGCGGTGACGATCGCGGTCGAGCTGGTCGCCGCGCAGCTCGTGATGCATTACTGGTTTCCGGACGTGCCGGGCATCTGGTGGAGCGCGGCGTTCCTCGGCGTGATGTTCCTGCTCAACGCGCTCACCGTGCGCGGCTTCGGCGAGGCCGAATACTGGTTCGCGCTGATCAAGGTCGTCACGGTGGTCGCCTTCATCGGCGTCGGCCTGCTGATGATCTTCGGCATTCTGAAGGGCGCGCCGGGCAACGGCTGGGGCAACCTGACGATCGGCGACGCGCCGTTCGCGGGCGGCCTGCCGGCGCTGATGGGCGTCGCGATGATCGCGGGCTTCTCGTTCCAGGGCACCGAGCTGATCGGCGTCGCGGCCGGCGAATCGGAAAACCCGCGCACGACGATTCCGCGCGCGGTGCGCCAGGTGTTCTGGCGGATCCTGCTGTTCTACGTGCTCGCGATCTTCGTGATCGGCGTGCTGATTCCGTATACCGACCCGAACCTGCTGAAGACCGACGTGACCGACATCGGCGTGAGCCCGTTTACGCTGGTGTTCCGTCATGCGGGCCTCGCGTTCGCGGCCGGCGTGATGAACGCGGTGATCCTGACCGCGGTGCTGTCGGCCGGCAACTCGGGCATGTATGCGTCGACACGGATGCTGTACAACCTCGCGACCGAGGGCCGCGCGCCGAAGCTGTTCGCGAAGCTGTCGCCGGGCGGCGTGCCGCGCAACGCGCTGTATGCGACGACCGCGGTCGGCGCGCTGTGCTTCTTCACGTCGCTGTACGGCGACAAGACCGTCTATCTGTGGCTGCTGAACACGTCGGGGATGACGGGCTTCATCGCGTGGCTCGGCATCGCGGTCAGCCACTACCGGTTCCGCAAGGGCTACGTGAAGCAGGGCTATGCGGTCGACCAGCTGCCGTACCAGTCGAAGTGGTTCCCGTTCGGGCCGCTGTTCGCGTTCGTGCTGTGTCTCGTGATCGCGCTCGGGCAGGACTATCAGGCGTTCCTCGCGAACCGGATCGACTGGGCGGGCGTCGTCGCGACGTACGTCGGCATTCCGCTGTTCCTGGTCGTGTGGCTCGGCTACCGGCTCGCGAACAAGAGCCGCTTCGTGCGCTACGAAGAGATGGAGATCGCGCCGTGGGTGGCCGAGAACCGGCGCGGCCAGCGCGGCGTGCAGGCGAATCCCGCGACCGAGCGGGAAACGGCAGCCTGAAGCGGGCGGGGCAGGCGCGACACGACGGCGCGCCATCGATATCGGGACGGGAAGCATCGCGCTTCCCGTTTTTTTTGGTCGGCTTTTGTCTGTACGGGGTCAAAGCCGGTTATATTGCCCGACCCTGCCGGGCCGCAACCCGGCCGGCGCGACCAGCGCGGCGCGGATCGGCATCCGCTGCGTGCGGCGCGCGCGGCCGGCGATCTCCGGCGTTTTCATCGTTCCGCGCGGGCCGGGCAGGCCCGCCGGAGCGCGCAACCGAGAGGAATCCATGAGCGCATCACCCGCCGAGCGGAAGACCGAACCCGTTTCCATCGTGCGAATCGAGGCCGCGATCAATGCGTGGCGCGAAGTGTACCCGCCGGCGCCGGACGGCGAGGACGGCTACGCGCTCGATGCCGGCAGCAATTGCCTCGCCGAGCTGTACGGCACGATGATCTGCTATCGCCTGCCCGACGTGCCGCTCGATACGCTGAGCGACGCGCAACGCGACGCGCTGTACGCGACCGAGGTGTAGCGCGCGCTCGCGCGGGCGCAGGCCGGCGGCGCGAGTTGCGCCGCGAACGGGGAGCCCGCGGGCTCCCCGTTTTGCTTTTGGGCGCGGGTGCAAGCAGCGGCGCGCTTGACGCGGCGCGCATCGCCGGGCCACCATCGTCGGCATTCGATGCGGCCGCCGGCGTGCGGCCGCTTTCACGCAGACGACCGACACATGACCGATATCGTGACCGAGGAGACCTTCATCGAGACGCCGCAGGGGCGTCTGTTCGCAAAACGCTGGTGCGGCGGCGCGGGACGGGGCGCGGTGGATCCGTCGAGGCTCGAGCCGGCCGCACCTGAGCCGGCCGCGCCTAAGCCGGCCGCGCCTGAGCCGGCCGCGCCCATCCTGCTCCTTCACGATTCGCTCGGCTGCGTCGAGCTATGGCGCGACTTCCCCGAACGGCTCGCGAATGCCACGCAACGCGACGTGATCGCCTACGATCGTCTCGGCTTCGGCCGCTCGGACCGCCATCCCGGGCGACTCGGCCTGCGCTTCGTGCGCGACGAGGCCGACCACGCGTTTCGCGCGCTGCTCGAGCGGTTCGGCATCGACGCGTTCGTCGTGCTCGGGCACAGCGTCGGCGGCGGCATGGCGACGGGATGCGCGGCCGCCTATCCGGACCGCTGCCGCGCACTCGTGACGATCGCCGCGCAGGCGTTCGTCGAGGACTGCACGCTGAGCGGCATTCGCGACGCGGCGCGCCAGTTCGACGCGCCGGGCCAGCTCGAGCGGCTCGCGCGCTATCACGGCGACAAGGCCGAGTGGGTGCTGCACGCGTGGGTCGATACGTGGCTGTCGGCGCCGTTTCGCGACTGGAGCCTCGACGACGACCTGCCGCGCGTGCGCTGCGCGACGCTCGCGATTCACGGCGCGCACGACGAATACGGCTCGGACGTGCATCCGAAGCGGATCGCCGCGCGCGTCGCGGGACCGTCGTCGTTCCTGATGCTCGACGCGTGCGGACACCTGCCGCATCGCGAGCGCACCGACGACGTGCTGGCCGCCGTCGCGGCGCTGCTGCGCGACGCGCGCGCGTAGCCGTTCAACCGGCGCGGCGGCGCCCGCCTCAGAACGACAACTGGATCGCGAGATCGATCGCGAGCAGCGCGATCGAGCAGCCGATGCCGAGAATCACGTTCGGCAGGCGGTGTTCGAAGTCGCGATCCTTGCGCATCGCGGCCCCGAGCAGGAAGACCGCCTCGACGACGATCTGCAGCCCGACGAACAGCAGCATCAGCAGATACTCGTAACCCATCTCCTTGAAGCCGGCGAAGTGCATCCCGTGATCGCGGATCCACTGGCCGACGCGCAGCAGTTCGTAAGCGAACAGCAAGGCGGGAAACAGGTAGCTGATGAAATAGGTTGGCGCGGTGGCATGCCGCAGCTCGAGGTGGAAATGCTGATGCGTGGTGGCCATCACGAATCCCTCCTTGCAACGCATGATTGCGGTCGCGACGGCGGCGCGAAAACGTGCAATCCGGGATTGCCCGATGCGCGCTGCGCAGCCGTACGTCATCAGCATACTGCGGCACGGCGCATTTCGCATCGGTCGTGTGTCGCGACCGATACAGTTGCGTTCCGTTACGCGCGTGACGCGCCGCGCGGCGGCGCCGGCGTTTTCGCCTGCGCACCTTCGACGAACAGCCGCGCCACCGACTGGAATTCCTTCTTCAACGACAGGCCCGGCACGGTCAGCCAGCGCAGCATGGCCGCAAGATACAGGTGATGGAACCACGTCGCGAGCTGCTCGGCCGGCAGCGAGCGGTTCAGTTCGCCGGCCTGCTGGCCCGCGACGATCAGCTGCTGCCAGACGAGTGCGATGTCGCTGCCGTGCGCGTGGTCGCCGTCCGGCGCGGCCGCGCCGATGCTCAGGAAGCGATGCCGCAGATACGCGAGCAGATGGACCGGATGCTGTTCGCACCATGCCGCCGAGGCATCGAGCACGCAGCCGACGCGCGACGCGAAGCTTTTGCGGCGCGCGACGTCGCGTTGCAGGTGCGCGAGATCGCGTGCGAGTTCATGTTCGAGCCAGTGCGCGAGCACGGCTTCCTTCGTCGCAAAGTGGTTGTACAGCGTGCGCTTCGCGACGTCCGCCTTCGCGGCGATCTGCTCCATCGTCACGGCGTCGTAGCCGTGCGCATCGAACAGGCGCGCAGCGGTGTCGGCGAGATGCGCGAGCATCTGGATGCGCTTGCGCGCGCGGCGGCCCGGATCGTCGGTCGGATTCGGCATGGCGTGGATGTCGGAAGAAAGTGTACGAATTGCATTAGTATACGACGTGCACTTTTTTGGAAACCACGCATTCCCGTCGCGAACGACGAACGAGGAGTCCCGCATGAAGCTCGTCATCGCCACCTACGGCACCGAAGGTGACACACGCCCGCTTGCAGCGCTGGGCCGCGCGTTGATCGATGCCGGCCACGAAGTCCTGCTGCTGGCCGACCGCGCGACGCTCGGCTCGGCCGAAGCAGCCGGCGTGCCGTCGGTCGCGCTGTCCGGCGATATCCGCCGCGCAATCGCGCCGCACGGCGCGTTGTCGGATGCCGTGCGCGGGCGCGGCGGTTTCAACGACACGTCGAAGGCGCTCGCGGCGATCGCGAACGCGAATACGGCGGCCTGGATGCGCGAAGTCGCGGACGCCTCGGCAGGCTGCGATGCGATCGTCGTGTCGGGGCTGGTGTCGTTCGTCGGGCTGTCGGTCGCCGAGTATCGACGCGTGCCGGCGATCGGCGCGGGGATGATCCCGATCACGCCGACGGCCGCGTTTGCGTCGCCGTTCCTGCCGCCGCGCAAGCTGCCGCGCTGGCTGAACCGCGCGAGCCACCGTTGCGTGAATGCGCTGCTGTGGCATGCGTTCAGGCGCGCGACGAACGCGGCGCGCGCGGGCGTCTGCGGGTTGCCGCCGCGCCGGCGCGTATGGACCGATCATCCGATGCTGTACGGCGTATCGCCTGCGCTGCTGCCCGATGTCGGCGACTGGCCCGCTCACGCGCTCGCGTGCGGCCAGTGGCGCATCGCCGCACCGCAGTGGACGCCGCCGCCCGAACTCGCGGCGTTTCTCGGCGCGGGCGAGCCGCCCGTGTATGTCGGCTTCGGCAGCATGGCCGGGTTCGACCGCGCCGCGATCGCCGACGCGCTGGCGACGGCGCTCGACGGTCGGCGTGCGCTGTTCTATCCGGGCTGGAGCGGCATCGACGCGGCGCTGCTGCCGCCGCAGGTCTGCGTGATCGGCGACACGCCGCACGACTGGCTGCTGCCGCGCACGTCGCTCGCGATTCATCACGGCGGTTCGGGCACCGCGCATTCGGCCGCGCGTGCGGGCATTCCGTCGGTCGTCGTACCGTTCGCGGGCGATCAGTTCTTCTGGGCGGACCGCTTGCAGCGGCTCGGCGTCGCGGATCGGGTTGCGGGCCGGCCGGTGCAGGCCGCCGCGCTCGCTCGCGCGATCGCGTTTGCCGAACGGAACGACACGCGGGCGCGTGCAATGGAACTCGGCGCGCGCATCGCGCGGGAAGACGGCGCGACGCGCGCGGTCGCCGCGATCGAACGATGGACGCGAGCCGGCGTGCGCTGACGCCGGGCCGGTGCGTGCGTCAGAAGTGCCCGGTGAAGCGGTACCGGCTGCCCGGGTGCCACAGGTTCGCCACCGACGCGACCATGCCCTGCGACCACGTGCGCCGATGCAGCATCAGGCACGGCTCGCGCTCGTCCATCGTCAGCAGGCGGCGCGTCTCCGTATCGGGCATCGCGGCCTCGATCCGGTATTCGACGCGCTGCAGCGGCGCGACGCGCGTCAGGTACTGGTTCGGCGTCGTCGCCGTGAAATCCTGCAGCGCATATTCGGGCGCGCAGGCCGGATTGACCCAGCGTTCCTCGAGCTGCACAGGCGTGTCGTTCTCGAAGTGCAGCACGCGCGAATGGAAGATCGGGCTGCCGGTATCGAGCTGCAGCTCGTCGGCCAGTTTCGCGTCGACGATTGCCGCGCCGACTTCGAGCACCTGTGCGCGATAGCCGTGGCCGCGCGCGGCGACTTCATCCGAGATGCTGCGGATCGCCACCAGCGTCGACTCGTATTTCGGCGACGCGACGTAGGTGCCCGAGCCGCGCGTGCGCGTGAGCACCTGCTCGGCCGTCAGTTCGCGCAGCGCGCGGTTGACGGTCATGCGCGCGACGTTGAATTCGCGCGCGAGTTCGTTTTCCGACGGCACCTGGTCGCCTTCCGCCCACTCGCCGGCATGAATGCGCGCGAGGATGAAATCCTTGATTTCCTGATAGATCGGTGTGGTCATTGCATCGCTGTTCGAGAGACGGCGGACCGGGCGCCGCGCGCCGGGCCGCGCGTACCGCACGGTTATCGCTGCCGTTTCGTATCGTCGTTTGCCGCCGGCGGCCGGTGCGCGGCGACGTCAAGTATAGACAAGCTCGCCGGCCGCTTCGGCGATCGCAATCGCATTTCGCGGCCGTCCGTCGGTCCCGGCGGTTTCGTGACGCGGTCCGGACGCCTTCGGAGCGACGCCGTTCCCGAGACTGATGTCTAGACAGATGCGCGCGATATGCCGACTGAACCATTCGTCCGACGAAATACGTCATGCCGCTGCAAGTCATTCTCAGCTAATTGAAATAAAAGAGAATTTTTCAGAAAGGTAGGGGTGCGCGCCGAATAGAGATAAACACGGATTGCGGGTGCAGGCCAGTAAACGGCAAAGTTGTATGTACAACTTGGGTGTCCGGACGATGGCGCGCAGGTTGGGCAGGGGCCGTGCCCCTGACGTGCTCGGCCACTTACAGGAATGCCATGAAGAAACTCGTGCTCAGTGTTGCCCTTGCCTGCATCGCCGTCGGCGCCCACGCGAAGGATTGGTCGACGATCCGCTTCGGCGTCGACGCCAGTTATCCGCCGTTCGAATCGAAGGACGCGAGCGGCAAGGTCGTCGGCTTCGACGTCGATCTCGGCAACGAAATCTGCCGCCGCCTGAACGCGAAGTGCGTGTGGATCGAGAACGACTTCGACGGAATGATTCCCGCGCTGAAGGCGAAGAAGTTCGACGGCGTGCTGTCGTCGATGTCGATGACGCCCGCGCGCGCCGAGCAGATCGCGTTCTCCGACAAGCTGTTCAACACGCCGACGCGCCTCGTCGCGAAGAAGGGCTCGACGCTGCAGCCGACGGCCGAATCGCTGAAGGGCAAGACGGTCGGCGTCGAGCAGGGCACGATCCAGGAAACCTACGCCAAGACCTACTGGGCGCCGAAGGGCGTGCAGGTCGTGCCGTACCAGAACCAGGACGGCGTGTACCAGGACCTGATGTCCGGCCGTCTCGACGCCGCGCTGCAGGACGCGGTGCAGGCCGACCTCGGCTTCCTGAAGACGCCGCGCGGCGCGGGCTTCCAGTTCGCGGGCGGCGACATCGACGATCCGAAGACGCTCGGCAACGGCGCGGGCATCGGCCTGCGCAAGGACGACGCCGACCTGAAGGCGAAGATCGACGCGGCGATCGCCGGCATGCTGAAGGACGGCACGTACAAGAAGCTCGAGAAGAAGTACTTCGCGTTCGACGTGTACGGCGGTTGACGTTTTTGCGGCGCGCGCGGCCCGGGCCGCGTGCGCCGCCCGCCTCTCTGGATGGATACGCTGACATGATTTTCCAAGGATTTGGCCCGCTGCTGTGGGCCGGCACGGTCGAAACCGTGAAGCTCGCGGTGCTGTCGCTCGCCGCATCGCTGATACTGGGCCTCGCCGGCGCGGCCGCGAAGCTGTCGACGAACCGCGTGCTCAAGTCGCTCGGCACGTTCTACACGACGCTGATCCGCGCGGTGCCCGACCTCGTGCTGATGCTGCTGCTGTTCTACGGGATCCAGATCCTGCTGAACAACGCGACCGACCTGCTCGGCTGGGACCAGATCGACATCGACCCGTTCGTGGCCGGTGTCGTGACGCTCGGCTTCATCTACGGCGCGTACTTCACCGAGACCTTCCGCGGTGCGTTTCTCGCGGTGCCGCGCGGCCAGCTCGAAGCGGGCTTCGCCTACGGGATGAGCGGCTGGCGCGTGTTTCACCGCATCCTGTTCCCGCAGATGATGCGCTTTGCGCTGCCGGGCATCGGCAACAACTGGCAGGTGCTCGTGAAGGCGACCGCGCTGGTGTCGATCATCGGCCTGGCCGACGTCGTGAAGGCGTCGCAGGATGCGGGCAAGAGCACGCTCGATTTCTTCTTCTTCACGCTTGCGGCGGGTGCGATCTACCTCGCGATCACGACGGTGTCGAACCTCGTGCTGCACCATCTCGAGAAGCGTTATTCGGCCGGCGTCCGGAGGCTTGCACTGTGATCGAAATCATCAGCCAGTACTGGCAGAGCTATCTGTATACCGACGGCTACCGCTTCAGCGGTCTTGCAATCACGCTGTGGCTGCTGGTCGTGTCGATCGTCGCCGGCTTCGCGCTCGCGGTGCCGCTCGCGATCGCGCGCGCGTCGTCGAACCGCTGGATCTCGGGGCCCGTATGGCTCTATACGTACGTGTTCCGCGGCACGCCGCTCTACGTGCAGCTGCTGATGTGCTACACGGGCATCTACAGCCTGCAGGTCGTGCACAACCACGTCCTGCTCGACACGTTCTTCCGCAATGCGATGAACTGCACGCTGCTCGCGTTCGTGCTGAACGAGGCCGCGTACGCGACGGAGATTTTCGCGGGGGCGATCAAGGCGACCTCGGCGGGCGAGATCGAGGCCGGTCTCGCCTACGGGATGTCGCGCTTCAAGCTCTATACGCGCATCATCCTGCCGTCCGCGCTGCGCCGCTCGCTGCCGAGCTACAGCAACGAAGTGATCCTGATGCTGCACGCGACGACGCTCGCATTCACCGCGACCGTGCCCGACGTGCTGAAGGTCACGCGCGACGTGAACTCCGCGACCTACATGTCGTTCCAGGCGTACGGCATCGCGGCCGTGATCTATGCGGCGGTCGTGTTCACGCTCATCTGGGCGTTCCGCAAGCTCGAGGCCCGCTGGCTGGCCTACCTGTCGCCCCGCGGCCACTAACGCATTCGCGCATTCGAAAGGAAACACACGCATGTACAAGCTCATCGTCGAGGACCTGCACAAGAAGTTCGGCGACAACGAGGTCCTGAAGGGCGTCACGATGAAGGCGAAGGCCGGCGACGTGATCAGCATCATCGGTTCGAGCGGTTCGGGCAAGAGCACGTTCCTGCGCTGCATCAACTTCCTCGAGCAGCCGTGCTCGGGGCAGATCACGCTCGGCAGCGAAGCGATCCAGACCACGCGCGACCGCAACGGCTCGCTGCGCGTGACCGACCAGAAGCAGCTGCAGCGGATGCGCACCAAGCTGTCGATGGTGTTCCAGCACTTCAATCTGTGGGCGCACATGACGGTGCTCGAGAACGTGATCGAAGCGCCGATGGCCGTGCTCGGAATCGGCAAGGACGAGGCCGTGAAGCGTGCGCGCAAGTATCTCGAGAAGGTCGGGCTGCCGTCGCGGGTCGAGACGATGTATCCGTCGCATCTGTCGGGCGGCCAGCAGCAGCGCGTCGCGATCGCGCGCGCGCTGGCGATGGAGCCCGAGGTGATGCTGTTCGACGAGCCGACCTCGGCGCTCGACCCGGAACTGGTCGGCGAAGTGCTGAAGGTGATGCAGGCGCTGGCCGAGGAAGGGCGCACGATGGTCGTCGTCACGCACGAGATGGGCTTTGCGCGCAACGTGTCGAATCACGTGATCTTCCTGCACCAGGGGAAGATCGTGGAACAGGGCGATCCGAACGAGATTCTCGTCAACCCGAAGAGCGAACGGCTCGGGCAGTTCCTGTCGGGGCGGTTGAAGTAAGCAGCAGGGCCCGCGCGCCGCATCCGCAGTGCGCGGGCCGAACGCCTATTGCGCGAGCGCGTCGGTCAGCGGCCGCTCGGCGATGCGCACGAGGTTCGTGCGGCTCGCACCGGGGCTCGACCACTGCAGGTGCATGCTGGCCGCGCCGCTGCCGTGCACGTATTCGACGCGAATCGGCACGTTCCTGCGCTCGGACAAGCGAATGCGGCCCTTCACGGTCGCAAGCCCCGGCTGCGCCTTGTCGATCACCTTCTGTCCGTCGATCCACACGCGTGCGACGTTGTCGCTCGTCACGCTGAACGTGTAGTTGTCCGCCTTCGGAATCTCCAGCGCGCCGGTCCAGCGGATCGCATAGTTCGTCGCATTGATCCCTTTCGACGCGTCGGGCGAATCGGTGCCGCGCTCCGTGTTCAGGTCGAAGTCGACCAGCGGCGTGATCGACGAGAACACCGGCGTCGTGAACGTCGTGTCGTTGTAGTACGTCGCATTCAGCACGCGCAGCCGCGAACCGAACGCGCTCGCGAGTGCCTGCACCTCGGCCGTGCTCCACGGATGGCCGTCCGGGTAGAGCGTGCCCTGGAACGGCGTGGCCGGCTCGACGGTCGCGGGCGCGGATGCCGTCTGCCCCCAGTGGAAGCGCGTATTCGTGCGGCCGATCATCAGCTCCCAGACGAGAAAGCCGGTCTTGCCGCCGTAGGTGCTCGCGATGCCGGCCATCGTCTGGCCGGCCTGGCCGCCCGGCCAGCCGCGCTGCAGCGTTTCGGAGTTCAGACTGTCGAGCAGGCTCGGCGGCAGCGAGTAGTCGGGCGTGGTCGCGTTGATCGCGTACGGATGGAACGCGTGGAAGTCGGAGAAGTAGTCGCCTTCCGGTTCCTGCACGTTCGGCGAGTTGATCGGCTGCGTCGCGCCCGCAGCGAGGATCGCGATGCGCGCATCGTTCATCATCATCGCGCGCGTCGGCTGCAGCGCGCCGTTGCCGCTGCAGCCGGGCTCGTTCATCGGTTCCCAGTAGAGAATGCGCGGATCGTTGCGGTGCGCCGACACGAAATCGGCGATGTAGTGCTGCAGGTCCTGCTTGTAGGTGGTCGACGCACCGGCCGCGACCGGCTGCAGGTACTGCTGCTCGACCGACAGCCCCGGCGACTGCACCCAGCGGCTGTTGTGCACGCCGAAGATCGGGGCGGCCTGCGGCCCCCAGGCCGGATCGGTATGCCAGCAGTCGTCGTAGAAGATCGGTGCGACCTTCAGGCCGTGGCGTGCGGCGATATCGAGCAGGCTGTCGAACTTCGCGAGGAACGCGACGCGATCATTGACCCAGTTCAGGTAATGCAGATACACGGTGATCGTGTTCATGCCGTAGGTCTGCGCGTAGTCGAGCTCGCGGTCGACCGTTGCCGGATCATAGTTTTCCCAGAAGTCGATCGCGTTGACCGCGTTCCACGGGTTGTACACGGCGCCGACCACGCGCGAGAAATCGTAGGTCGCCGGTGCGACATCCGGGTAGCGGCTCACGGTCACGTTGCCGAACGCGACGCTTGCGCCGAAGCGGCGCAGGCCGAATGCGCCGGCGCGCAGCGCGGTGGTCAGGCCGCTGGTCGCGTCGTTGATGCTGATCACCTGCGTGCCGTCGAGATAGACGTCGATCGCGTTGTTGCGCGTGACGACCTTCAGGTGATGCGTGCTGCCCGCGACGACCGTGGGCGCCGGGTAATCGATGAAGTCGGTCCAGTTGTTCTGCTCGCGGCCCACCTGCACCACGTGCCGCACCGCGTCGAGGCCGATGTAGTAGCCGGTCAGCGCGTCGGTGCCGACCGTCGGATCGGTCACGTGCACGATGAAGCCCGCGTTCGCGGTGCCGGCGCCCGGTGCGGGCGCGCCGATCGTGACGTCCGCCTCGTACGACGCGTGGCCGTAGGCCGCGTGCTGCGCGTTGGTGACGAGTTTCGCGCCGTCCTGGCTCGTGCCGGCGATCTGGATCGTGTTGGCGCCGCTGCTCGTCCACGCCGGCCCGTAGGTGTCGAAGTCGGCGAGCGTGAGTGTCTGCGTATCGAGGGCGGCGGGCGGCGCGGCCGGCACGAACGGCGCGACGGCAGGCGCCGACACGCGCAGCGCGGGCGTCGGCCCCGGCAGGCCGAGCGTGATCGGCTGATTCGGGAAATGCGTCGGGTCGCCGCCGTGCATCGCATTGGCGACATCGGCTGCTGCCGCCGCCGTGTTGGCGGCGCTGGCGCTCGACGACGCGTCGACCGACGCGCGCGCGGCCAGCAGCGACGCCGACGGCGCGGACGAGTCGTCGCCGCCGCAGGACGCGAGCAGCACGACGACCGCGAGCGCGGCGGGCTTGAGACGAGACGTGATAGTCATTCTGGACTCCGTATGAATGAGGAGAAGCGGACGACTGGTGACTCGATGCGGATGAAGCGGTTTACGGCCAGGATGCGTCGCGCAACGGCACGGCGCCCGGGCGGGGGCGCGCGGGCAAGGCGGGGAAGTCGGCGTGGTGCGGGCTACGCGCGCGCCCGGTACCGCCCGCCGTCGCGTGGTGCTGTGTCACGGCACCGCTTGCTGCCCGGTGCCGTGGCAAGTATAGAAATGCCTCGAAAATATTACTAATAATTTAGCGATGGTGTTTACCCTGAAGCCTGCGTCGGCCATGGGGGGATTCATATCGACGGGAGGCATGCCGGAAGCCGGACGGCAGCCGGCGGTGCGAGCCTGGCGAGCGGTTCGGGGAAAAGAGAAGCCGGGCAATCGCCGGCGTTCGCTCAGGCGCTGGCCGACTGCGCGGCCGTTTCGACGGTGCGAACCGACCCGCGCTCGACGAGCGGCCCGTCGAGCTTGATCGCGCGGCGCCGCACGGGCATGCCGACCGCACGACTCTGCTCTTCCTGCAGCAGGGTCTCGACCGCCCAGCGGCCCAGTTCGTAGTTCGGCAGCACGATGGTCGACAGCGGCGGATGCGTGTGCCGCGCGATTTCCTGGTCGTCGTAGCCGAGCACGGAGATGTCGTCGGGCACGCGCAGCCCGAGATGCTTGACGGCCTCGATCGCGCCGAGCGCCATCAGGTCGTTCGCGCAGAAGATCGCGGTGGGCGGGTGCGGCTCGCGCAGCAGCGACAGCGTCTGCTCGAAGCCGACGCCGGAGCTCCAGTCGCCGTCGCGCACGAGTTCGGGCGCGAACGGGATGTCGGCCGTCGCGAGCGCGGTGCGATAGCCCTTCAGCCGGTCTTTCGCGGCGTCCTGCCACGGCTCGCCGTTGATGTAGCCGATTCGCCGGTGGCCGGCGCGCAGCAGGTATTCGGTCGCCGCGTGGCCGCCCGCGACTTCGGCCGGCACGATCGACGACAGGCCGCTGTCCGGCGTATAGCAGTTGAGCAGCACGGCCGGCACGCGCAGCAGCTCGGGCGGCAGCGCGACCTTGCGCGTATAGACGGTCGCATAGACGACGCCGAACAGGTTCGGCATCGCGAGCACCGCGTCGAGCACCTGGCGCTCGATATCGACGTTGCCATGCGTCGAGTACACCGCGAGGATCTTGCCGTTCGCATAGGCCGCGTCGCGCGCGCCGTCGATGTTGACGACCGGGTGCGGGCTCGTCGAGATCTCGTCGGCGAGATAGACGATCAGGTCGCGCTCGCCGTTGCGCGTCATCGTCACCTCGCGCGGCAGGAAGCGGTAGCCGAGCTCGTGCGCGATCTTCAGCACCTTCTCGCGCGTGGCGTCCGAAAACTTGGTGCCCGCCGCGTTGTTCAGCACGAGGGAAACGGTGGATTGCGACACGCCGGCAAGCTTGGCGATGTCGGTCATCGTGGGGCGACGTTGAGTAGAGCGTTTCACGGTAGGAGCGCGGTCCGGCCTCGGCAGGATGAGCAAAAACGGTAACGAACAGCGGATGGGCTGGATCTGACCCGACAGTAGCATCGGCCAACCGGGCCGGCAATAAAGTATTACTCCTGCCTGACGCGGCCGCCGACGCTAAACTAATAATATCAACAAATATTATTGACTGCGGGCGCGGCCGCATGCCATGCTTGCCCGCACATGTTCGCGGGCCCGACCGAGGAAGAAGGCCGGCCGCGGATCGTCGGGCGACGTGCGGGTCGCACGGTCGTCAGTCTCGTCCCGGGATGATCGATGCCGATGGACAATCCTCGCCACGCCGAGCTGATCGAACTGGCCAGCGACACGACCCGCGTGCGTGTCGCGCCGCAGGTCGGCGGCTCGCTCGCCGCCTACTACGAAGTCGGGCGCGACGGCCTGCGGCACTGGTTCCGGCCCGCCAGCGGCGCGGCGCTGGCGGGTCGCGATCCGCTCGGCATGGCAAGCTTTCCGCTGTTCCCCTACTGCAACCGCATTCGCGACGGGCGCTTCGTCTTCGATGGCCGCACGATCGACTTGTCCGGTTCGCACGATGCGTTTGCGCACGCGCTGCACGGCCACGGCTGGCGCCGGCCCTGGCGGGTCGCGCGGCGCGACGACGCGTCGCTCGAGCTGCGCTTCGAACATCGCCCCGATCCCGGACGGCCGGGCGACTGGCCGTTTCGCTACGAGGCGCGCCAGTCGATCCGGCTCGACGGCGGCATCCTGTCGATCACGCTGTTCGCGCGCAACCTCGGTACGACGCCGATGCCGTTCGGCATGGGGCATCACCCGTACTACGTCAGGACGCCGCACACCGTCGTGAGGGCGCAGGTGGAGGCGATGTGGCACACCGACGAGCACGTGCTGCCGACTCGCGTCGGTCGTCATCCGGTCGTCGACGCGCTACGCGACGGACTGCAGGTCGACGCGTTCGATCTCGACAATAATTTCGTCGGCTGGACGCGCGAAGCCGCGGTGATCTGGCCGGATCGCGGGCGGCAGATCGTGCTGACGGCCGAGCGGCCGTTCGACCAGCTCGTCGTGTTCGCGCCGGCCGACGCCCATGCGCTGTGCGTGGAGCCCGTGACGAACACGACCGATTGCTTCAACGCGCGCGACCCGCAGGCGCCCGTCGGCGGCTGCGTGCTGGCGCCGGGCGAGATGCTCGAAGCGACGCTGCGCTGGATGCCCGGCCCGATCTGACGGGGCGGCCCCGCGCTACGGGATTATCCTGAGTCGGGCGGGCGATAATATCGAGTAATAATATTAGTTCGCGAAGCCGCTGCCGACCGTGCGGCGCGGTGCGCGGGCCGATCACAACGACTGGAGACGATGATGCCGAGCCGTGGACAGCTGCAACGTATCGTGGTGACGATGGGTGTGACGTTCGGGTGCGTCGCGCTCGCGCAGGCGCAGGACAATGCGCAGAAGATCGGGTCCAGTTCCGCGCAGACCTGCACGAATCCGAAGCCGGGCAGCGTGAAGCTGTCCGATCTGGTGGTCGGTTTCTCGCAATCGGAGAACGAGCAGAACCCGTTCCGCGCGACCGAGACGGCGTCGGTGCGCGCGGCGGCGAAGGCGGCCGGCGTCAAGCGGCTGCTGTATACGAATGCGAACGCGAACCAGGCGAAGCAGGTGGCCGATATCGAAAGCATGATCAACCAGGGCGCGCAGGCGCTGATCGTCGCGCCGAACGATTCGACCGGGCTGCAGCCCGCGCTCGCGCAGGCGCGCGCGAAGGGCATCCCGGTCGTGACGATCGACCGGCAGACGGCCGGCACGCCGTGCCAGGATTTCATCACCTTCCTCGGTTCCGACTTCTTCCGGCAAGGCCAGCGCGCCGCGCAGGCGCTCGCCGACGCCACCGGCGGCCACGCGACGATCGCCGAGATCCAGGGCGGCTACGGCAACACGGTCGAGAGCCAGCGCACCGACGGCTTCGCCGACGGCCTGAAGAAATATCCGAACATGAAGATCGTCGCGTCGCAGACGGCCAACTGGTCGGCGACCGAAGCGCAAAAGGTGATGGAGCAGGTGCTGCTCGCGCATCCGGACGTGAACGCCGTTTATGCGCAGGCGGACACGATGGGGCTCGGCGCGATGACCGCGCTGCGGCAGGCCGGCAAGCAGCGCGGCGTGACCGTCGTATCGATCGACGGCACCAAGGACTTCGTCACCGCGATCGCGAACGGCACGGCCGCGGCGAGCGTCGAGACGAATCCGCGCTTCGGCCCGCTCGCGTTCAAGTCGCTCGAGGCGTGGTTCGCCGGCAAGCCGGTTCCGCAGAAGCAGATCATGGAAGACGCGCTGTACGACAAGTCGAATGCGAAGCATTCGCTCGAAGCGAATCTCGTCTACTGATCGCCCGGCGCTGCAGCGCTGAACCCGACCGCGACGCGCGATGGACCCCCAGCTTCCCGCCGCCCCCGATGCCGCCGATGGCGGCGCAGCCTTGCCCGTCGTGCTCGAGACGCGCGGCGTCGGCAAGACGTTCGGCGTCGTGCGCGCGCTCGCCGGCGTGTCGCTGTCGCTGCGCGCCGGCGAGGTGCACGGGCTGATGGGCGAGAACGGCGCAGGCAAGTCGACGCTGATCAAGATCCTGACCGGCTTTCACCAGCCCGACGCGGGCGAGATTCGTGTCGACGGCGCGCCGGTGTCGTTCGACAGCCCGCGCGCCGCGCAGCGCGCCGGCATCTGCGCGGTCTACCAGGAAATCAACCTGATTCCCGAGCGCAGCGTGGCCGAGAACATCTTCCTCGGCCACGAGCCGCGCCGCTTCGGCCCATGGATCGACCGGCGCGAGATGCGCGCGCGCACGCGCGAGATCGTCGAGCGCTACGGGCTCTCGGTCGATCCGGCGGACAAGGTCGGCGCGCTCGGTCTCGGCCAGCAGCAGATGGTGTCGATCGCGCGCGGCGTGTCGCTCGGTGCGCGCGTGCTGATTCTCGACGAGCCGACGTCCGCGCTGAGCGGCGCGGAAGCGGAGGTGCTGTTCGGCGTCGTCGACCAGTTGCGCGCGGCGGGCATCGCGATCGTGCTGGTGAGCCATCGGCTGTCGGAGTGCTACCGGATGTGCGACCGGCTTACCGTGCTGCGCGACGGCGCGGTGGTGCGCAGCGATACGCCCGACCGGCTGCCGCGCCGGGCGCTGATCGCCGCGATGCTGGGCCGCGAGGTCGGCGCGCACGGCGTGCGCGAACCGGCGCCGGCGGCCGCCGCCGACGCGATGCGGCAGCCGGCGCTCGCGGTCGAGCGCCTGCGCTGGGGCACGCGGCTGCGCGACGTGTCGTTCAGCGTCGCGCCGAAGGAAATCGTCGGGCTGGCCGGCCTGCTCGGCTCGGGCCGCACGGAAACCTTCAAGGCCGTGTTCGGCGCGCAGCAGCCGGACGGCGGCGCGGTGCGCGTGGGCGGCCGCGTGCTTGCCGGCGCGGACCCGTCGCGCGCGATCCGCGCGGGGCTCGCGTTCCTGTCGGAGGATCGCCGCTCGGAAGGCATTTTCTCGAAGCTGTCGGTGCGCGAGAACATCGTCGTGTGCGTGCTGCCGCGCATCGCCCGCTTCGGCTTCATCTCGGTGCGCAAGCAGGAGGCGCTCGTCGAGCGCTACATCCGCGAGCTCGGCATCAAGACGCCAAACGCGGGCGCGCCGATATCGACGCTGTCCGGCGGCAACCAGCAGAAGGCGCTGATCGCACGCTGCCTGTCGACCGAGCCTTCGGTGCTGCTGCTCGACGATCCGACGCGCGGCATCGACGTCGGCGCGAAGGCGGAAGTGCACGACCTCGTGAAGCGGCTGGCCGACGCGGGGCTCGCGGTGGTCGCGACCTCGTCGGAGATGGAGGAACTGCTGGAACTGGCCGACCGGCTCGTGATCCTGCACGAAGGCGCGACCAGCGGCGAAATGCCGACGCGCGGCGCGAGCCCCGACGACGTGACCGCGCTGCTGGCGAACCAGAGCTAGCGCACCGCCCATCGACCCGACCACGAGGACCGCGTGAATCTTGCCAACCTGATCAGCGAACCGGACGCGCCGCGCCGCCTGTCGCGCCGCTTGCTTTTCGCGCTGGCGCGCGATCACAGCGTGTATCTCGCGTTCGTCGCGCTTGCCGTCTTCAACCTGATCGTCACGCCCGGCTTCTCGAATCCGCTCGCCGCGCGCAGCCTGCTGTTCCAGGCGGCGCCGATCGTGCTGATCGCGCTCGGGCAGAACCTCGCGATCGCGACGCGCGGGATCGACTTGTCGGTCGGCTCGGTGATGGCGCTGGCGAGCGCGATGATCGCCGTGTGCCTGCCGTACGGAACGGGTGCCGCGTTCGCCGCGGCCGTCGCGATCGGGCTCGCGGTCGGGCTGTTCAACGGCGCGCTCGTCGCGCGGCTCGACATCGATCCGCTGATTTCCGGGCTCGCGCTGCTCGTCGCGGCACGCGGGCTTGCGCAGGCGCTGCTCGGCGGCTCGCGCGTGAGCCTGCCGCCGTCCGACGCATTCGACTTCATCGGGATCGGCACGCTTGCGGGGCTGCCGGTCGTGATGCTGATCGCGCTCGCGTGTGCGGCCATCGTGTTCTTCGTCGTGCGCAACACGACGTTCGGGCGCCATACGATCCTCGTCGGCGCGAGCCGCGACGCCGCGCATCTCGCCGGCGTGCCCGTGCGGCGCACGCTGCTCGCGGTGTATGCGGCGAGCGGCGCGCTCGCGGGGCTCGCCGGCCTGTTCGCCACCGCGCGTCTCGGCGCGGGCGATCCGAACTACGTCGGCGTGAACTTCGAACTCGACGCGATCGCCGCATCGGTGATCGGCGGCACGCCGCTGTCGGGCGGCCGCGTGTCGATCGTCGGCACCGTGTTCGGCGTGCTGCTGCTGCAACTGCTCGACGCCAGCTTCATCATGAACAACATCAGCTATACGTACGCGCAGATCCTCAAGGCCGCGTTCATTCTCGGCGCGTTGTATCTGCAGCGTTCGGGAGCGTGACATGTCGAGTACGCCGCTCTCCGCACAGTCGTCGCCCGATCCGGGCCGCGCGCGCTTGATCCGGCTCGTGCAGGCGCGCGGCGCCATCGCGATCCTCGTGATCGTGTGCCTGATCGCCGGCCGCGTGTTTCCGCATTTCCTGAGCATGCCGAACCTGCTCGACATCGTCGCGGCGGCCGCGTTCGTCGCGCTGATCACGATCGGGCAGAGCTTCGTGATCGTGCTCGGCGGGTTCGACCTGTCGGTCGGCTCGCTCGTCGGACTCGGGACGGTGATCGCCGCGTATGCGGCGCCGTACGGATGGGGTGCTGCACTGCTTGCACCGGTGTTCGTCGGGCTCACGATCGGCCTGCTGAACGGCTGGCTGATCGCGCGGGCGCGGATGGCGCCGTTCATCGTCACGCTCGCCGCGCTGCTCGGGTTGAAGGGACTGTCGCTCGTGCTCGCTAGCCAGGACATGCTGATCGCCGATCCGGGTTTCTTCTCGACGATCGCGAACGGCTCGGTGCTGGGCATCGGCAATCTCGTGTGGATCGTCGGCATCGCGTATCTCGTTGCCGCGTTCGTGCTGAATCACACGCGCTATGGCGCGGGCGTGTTCGCGATCGGCGGCAACGAGGAGGCCGCGCGGATGCTCGGCGTGAACGTCGAGGCGCTCAAAGTCGTCACGTATGGATTGAGCGGGGCGCTGGCCGGATTGTCCGGCGCGCTGCTCGCATCGCGGCTCGATTCGGGGCTGCCGGGAGCCGGCAACAGCTATGAACTGCAGTCGATCGCCGCGGCGGTGATCGGCGGCGTGCTGCTGACGGGCGGTGTCGGCACGCTGTTCGGCCCGCTCGCGGGCGTGCTGCTGCTCGGCGTGATCGAGAACGTGATCAATCAGGTCGGGACGCTGAGCCCGTACTATCAGAACCTCGCGAGCGGCGCGTTCCTGCTGCTGGCGGTCATCGCGCAGACGCTGCTGACGGGCAGGCGGCGCAGGCGGTGAGCGGGCGCTTCGTTCCGCTCGTCCCGGCAACACAAGCAGAATCATTCAACGGCGGGTCATTCGACTTCCACATTGTTTCCGGATTGAAAGTTTGGAAAGCTCGTTGTCGGTGACGTCAAGAATCGTCAATTCAGTGCAGGCGCGGTGCACGGGTCGTCGTCGGCCGGCGTTAAGGACGTAACAGCCGGACGGCCGGCTGGCCTACCCAGGAGAATGTCATGACCCGCATCGCAAAGATCCTGACGGCTGCGGCCGTCGCCTGTGCAGTCCTAGCACCGACGCTTGCCGAAGCGCATTCGCACCGCGTGTGCCATTTCGACCATCACCACCATCGCGTGTGCCGCTGGGTGCGCTGATCGTCCCGAGCCCGGGCAATTCCACTGACAGGGAGCACACATGAACAAGACGATGTTGATCGCCGCGCTCGTCGCCGGCATGGGTATGTCGATCGGTGCGTTCGCACAGGTTCCGGCCAGCGCGCCGGCAGGCACGACCGGCCTGTGCAAGGACGGGTCGTTCTACTCGGGTGCGTCGAAGAAGGGGGCGTGCGCGGGTCACAAGGGCGTGAAGGCCTGGTACGGCGCATCGGCAGCCGCGGCTGCGAGCGCGCCGACCGCGATGGCGCCGGCAACCGCGGCTTCCGCACCCGCTGCTTCGGGCGTCGCGCCCGCGAAGAGCGCCCCTGCGACGACGGCGGCAGCAGGCGGCGGTGCAGGCAAGGTGTGGGTCAACGACAGCACGAAGGTCTATCACTGCCCGACCGACAAGTACTACGGCAAGACCAAGCACGGCAGCTACATGTCGGAAGCGGATGCGAAAGCGAAGGGCTTCCATCCGTCGCACGGCAAGGCCTGCTCGTAAGCCGGATGCGCGGGGCCCAGCCCGCGCGCGTTGCCTGACGGCTGTCGGGCAGCCTTGCGCCCGCCGCCGCGGCGGGTCGGCCCAAGCGACGCACCGCGTCGCGGCGTCGACCTTGCCGAGACGGCGGGCGCTTCGCTTGCACGGCCGGCGTGCCGGTGTGCAAACTGGAACGCGAAATGCTTGTCACGGGGATCCTGTCGATCAAGGAGCGCCGCGATGAGCACGCCGACCACCACCCGTTTTTCCCATGTGAAGCCGCAGGACACGGCGTTTCAGGGCGAGGGCCTGCGCGACTTCTTTCTGTATCGCGATCTCGGCATCGCGGCCGCGACGAACGGCAAGGTCGTCGCGCAGCTTGTCAGGGCAAACCATGCACCGGAGGCGGGCACCGGCTGGCATCGTCACGAGGCAGAGTTCCATATCGTGATCATGCTGAAGGGCTGGGCGCGCTTCATGTACGGCGAGCAGGAGACGCTGGTTGCCGCCGGCGACTGCGTGCATCAGGCGCCGGGGATCGTCCACTACCTGTTCGACTACTCGCCGGACATGGAGTATCTGGAGATCGTCGGGCCCGCCGACTTCAAGTCGATCGACGTCGACGGCCCGTGTGCGGTGCCGGCGCCGACGCCCTGGGGGGAAGCGGGCGCGTAGCGGCGCGGGGCCGCCCGTCCGGCGTGGCGCGATGCGCGTTCAGTGAGGCTGCGGCGAGACGACGTTCGCCGTGGCCGCGCTGCTCGCCGGCTGCGCGTCCAGCAGCGCGCGCAGCGTCACGTAGTGGATGCCGTTCGTGTGGCCCGCCGCATCGGCCGTGCGATCGTACGGCTCGTTGTCGTGGATCGTCGCGCGCACGATCGGATAGATCTGCGATTCCCAGCGGCTGCCGTTGAACACGCCGTAGTGGCCGGCGCCCGTCTGAACGTGATGGGTCTTCAGATACGGCGGCAATCCCGAGCACAGCTCCTGCGCGGCCACGGTCTGGCCGACCGCGCAGATGTCGTCCTTTTCGCCTTCGATCGTCAGCAGCGCGGTGCGATGAATCGCCGCCGGCTCGACGAGCGTGCCGCCGACCGTCAGCTCGCCGCGCGCGAGCGCATATTGCTGAAACACCTTCTCGACCGTTTCCAGATAGAACTCCGCGGTCAGGTCGGCCGTCGCGAAGTATTCGTCGTAGAAGTGCCGCAGCGTATCGGCCTTGGCAGGATCGCCTTTCGCGCGCTCGTAATACAGGTCGGCGAACGAGGCCGCGTGCCGGTCCGGGTTCATCGACATGAACGCGCCGACCTGCACGAATCCCGGGTAGACACACCGCTGCGCGCCGACGAAGCCGGTCGGCACGACGCTGATCAGATGCTTCGCGAACCATTCGATCGGGCGGCTCGTCGCGAGCGCGTTGACCTTGGTCGGATTCACGCGGCAGTCGATCGGGCCCGCCATCAGCGTCAGGCTCGCGGGCTGCGCCGGATCGCCGCCGGCCGCCATCAGCGCGACCGCCGCGAGCGCCGCGACCGTCGGCTGGCAGATCGCGAGCACGTGCGCATCGGGCCCGACGTGGCGGATGAAGTCGATGACGTGCGCGACGTATTCGTCGAAGCCGAAACGCCCGGCCGTCAGCGGGATGTCGCGCGGGTTGTGCCAGTCGGTGATGTATACGTCGTGGTCGGCGAGCATCGTGTGCACCGTGCCGCGCAGCAGCGTCGCGAAGTGTCCCGACATCGGCGCGACGATCAGCACGCGCGGCTGGCGCGCGACCGGCCGCGCCTTGCGGAAATGCAGCAGCGTGCCGAACGGCGTGACGGCTGCCGCTTCCTCGACGATCGGCACGGCGGCGCCGCCGACGACGATCGACTCGATGCCGAACGGCGGCCGCCGATGCGAGAACGCGCAGCATTCGAGCAGTTCGCACAGCGCATCGAGCATGCGGCCCGACGGCGTCGCCGCCGCCGGCGGCCACTGCGACAGCGTCGCGCGCGTGCAGGCCGCCCATGCGCGCGCCGGGCGCAGGCATTCTGCAGACCATTGATAGAACGGGTAGGCAAGCAGGTTCATGACCGTCGCTCGTAGCGCTGCGTTGTAGAGAACGAGGCAAGCCGTGTGCCAAGTGCGCGGCTGGCACGCGCGTTGCACGCGATTGGGCAACACGGCGGCGCGGATGGTGCGCGGCAGCGCGGGCGCCGCGCGCAGCGAGCGCGCGCCGATTGTGCCGATCGCGCATGCGGCGACAGCGTGCGGAGCTGCGCCAGTTCGGCGAATGCGTCGCACCGGCATGGTGCGGTCGAGCCGCCCGACCTCCGTTTCGGTGCGCGGGCACGCACGGCATCCAGCAGGGGAGCGACATGGAATCCACCGGACAGACGACGCTGACGATCAGCAGCCGCAACTACTCGTCGTGGTCGATGCGAGGCTGGCTGCTCGCGAAGCTGAGCGGGCTCGCGTTCGAGACGGTGAGCGTGCCGATCGATGCGGCGTCGCGCGCCGAGCTGCTGCTGCTGTCGCCGTCGATTCTCGTACCGTGCCTCACGCACGACGGCAACCAGGTGTGGGACACGCTCGCGATCGCCGAATACCTGAACGAGATCCGGCCGCAGGCGCGACTGCTGCCCGCGGATCGGCATGCGCGCGCGCATTGCCGTTCGATCTGCGGCGAAATGCATTCGGGTTTCAGTGCGCTGCGCTCCGCGTTGCCGATGAACCTGCGCGCGCATTTTCCCGGCTTCCGGATCTGGTCGCGCGCGCAGCACGACATCGAGCGGATCGTGACGATCTGGCGGGAATGTCTCGCCGCGTACGGCGGACCCTGGCTGTTCGGCGCGGAGATCGGCATCGCCGATGCGATGTATGCGCCGGTCGTCACGCGCTTCCTGACCTACGACGTGAAGCTCGAACCGGAGATCGCCGACTACTGCATGCGCATCCTCGCGCAGCCGTTCGTCGCCGAATGGATCGAAGGCGCGAAGGCCGAGCACGAGGATATCGACGAGCTCGACATGGAGTTCTGAACGGCGCGGGTGCGACGCAGCTGACGAGCGGCTTTCGATTTTGCGTCGACGCTGCGGCGAATGAAATTTGTTTCGCGCGACTGTATCGCTCGCAAACGTTTGACATCGATTTCACGACGAAGCGAGTGTGATTTCCCTAAAGAACCGCGGCCGCGATGACGTAAACGGGTCACGGGGACGACCGCCGATCCATGCTTCGAACATGCGACGCGGTCGACGGCAATCAGCGCAGCAGGGGAATCAACTTGAATCGTCAGCAATCGTGGACGCGTACGGCCGCGCCCGGCGAGATCATTTACGCCGAGGGCTTCGCCGGAGAAGCCGTCATCTTCCTGATCGCCGACGGCAAGGTCGAACTGTCGACGCGCTGCGACGACAAGCGGGTCGTGCTCGCGACGCTCGGTCGCGGCGAGTTCTTCGGCGAATCCGCGCTGCTTGCGGCCGAGCCGCGCGCGCATACCGCGAAGGCGCTGTCGTTCTGCCAGCTGACGGTCGTGCCGGCCAGCCTGCTCGACGACGAGATCGAGCGCGTGTCCGCGCTGCTGCGCCATATCGTGCGCACGACGATCCGCCGCGTGAAGCGCAGGGACGACCAGCTTGCGACCTACACGCACGCCGACTTCATGCCGGGCGTGCTGTCGTACGCGCACGTGCTCGCGCTGATGGCGTCCGGCAACGTGCGCGAAGCGGGCGACGCATGGAGCCGCCGCCCGCTGCACGCGCATGCGGAGACGGCCGCGGTGCCGCTCGCCGACGTGATCCGCAAATGCCGCGCGATCGCCGGTCATTCGCGCCCGCACGTGATGGCGATGCTGCGACGCATGGAAAAGCTCAATCTCGTCACGATCGAAGCCGCGCAGGCCGACCCGGCCGGCGGCGCGCTCGAGCACGCCGCGTCCGCCGACGCGCGTCAGGTCGTCGCGTTCGATGCCGCGCGCATCGTCGATCGCGCGCAGCAGGTCGCGGATCGCGAGTTCGACCTGTCGATCAACAGCGAACTGGAGCTGATCGAACTGGCCGATCTCGAATCGCTGATCGGCGTCGACCGGAAGCTGCTGCTCAACAAGCTGTCGCATGGCGAGATCGCCGACGAACTGTTCGCGTTCCGCAAGTCGAAGGTGCTCGGTTATGTCGAGCAGAAGGGTGTCGCGTATTTTTCCCGGCGCAACGCGCGGCGTGCAGGCGACATCCGTTCGCTCGCGGATCTCGCGTGGATCGACGCGCGCACGCTGTTCGATGTCGTCGCCGCGTTCGATACCTACGATCTCGCGAAGCTGATCGCGAGCGTCGACGACCGCGCGGTGGCGGACCGGCTGTTCTCCGTGATGACCGAGGTGCGGCGCAACGAGGTGTCGTGGGTGATGCGCCGCGACCTCAAGCTCGATCCGGCCGAGGTGGACGAGATCGAGCAGCGCCTGCTCGATGCGGTGCGGGCGGCCAAGGCGCCGACCGCGGGCGCGGCGTCGTCCGTGCCGTCCGAGTCCGACGTCTGACGCGCGCCATGGATCTGTTGACCCTGGCCGGCGTGGTGCTCGGTGGCGCGGCCATCGTGTTCGGCTTCACGCTCGAAGGCGGCCACCTGGCGACGCTGTTCCAGCTCGAAGCGTTCGTGATCGTGCTGGGCGGCACGCTCGGCGCGGTGATGATCCAGAACACGTGGGCGCGCTTTTTCGATGCGGTGAAGCAGTTGCGGCTCGCGTTCGTGCGGGCGGCCGAGGTCGATCGCACGCATCTGTCGGCGCTGCTCGAATGGGGCGATCGCGCGAAGCTCGACGGGCTGCTCGCGTTCGAGTCGATGGATGTCAGCGGCATTCATCCGTTCGCGCGGCGCGGCATCGAGTTGCTGGCGAACGGCATGTCGACCGCCGTGATCGAGGACGCGTTGCAGCGCGAGCTCGACGCGTACGAGCGCAGCCATCTGGCCGCCGCGCGCGTATGGCAGCAGGCCGGCGGCTATGCGCCGACCTTCGGCATTCTCGGCTCGGTGCTCGGGCTGGTGCAGGTGACGAGCCATATTCTCGAACCCGCGCAGCTCGGGCCCGGCATTGCGGTCGCGTTCGTCGCGACGCTCTATGGTCTCGCGCTCGCGAATCTGGTGTTCCTGCCGCTCTACGGAAAACTGCGTGCGCAGCTCGACAGCGAACTGCGGTTTCGCAAGCTGTATCTCGACGGCCTGCTGGCGATTTCGCGCAAGGAGTCGCCGCATACGATCGAGACGCGGCTGACCGGCGACGTGCGCGGCCGCGCGTCGGAGTCGCTCGCATGAGCGGCGCGTGCAATTTCGGTTCGCCCAAAACGGCAGCGGCGGTGATCCACGCGGAGTTTCGCGATGAACGCTCGCACTGACGGCACACGGGCGGGCGCGGGATCCGCCGATCGCGACGACGAGGACGCCGAAGGCGCGCAGGCGGGGCGCTGGCTGATTTCGTACGCGGATCTGGTCACGACGCTGATGGTGCTGTTTCTCGCGCTGTACGTGCTGCAGCTCGCGAAATACGACGCGCTCGACGCGCGCTATCGGACGCTGGAGCGAAGCGGCGGCAGTCCGGCGAGCGCGGCCGAGGCCGTCGTGCCCGCGCGCACGCCGGCCTGGCTGGCGCTGCTCGATTCGCTGAAGACGCACGGCGGGATTTCGCTCGTGAAGGTGCAGCACGGCGTCGAGATCGGCATCGACGCGAAGATCCTGTTCAACGTCGGCGACGCCCGCCTGCTGCCGGAGTCGGCACCAGTGCTGGACCGGATCGCGCAGGCGCTGGGCGCGCATGCGACCGGCGACATTCTCGTCGAAGGGCATACGGACCGCGTGCCGATCGCGAACGCGAAATACGAATCGAACTGGGAGCTGTCGTCGGCGCGTGCGGGCAGCGTCGTCCGTTATCTGGCCGAGCGGGGCGTCGCGCCGCACCGGCTCGCGGCAGTCGGGCGGGCCGATACGCAGCCGTTGGTCGCGGGCGACGATGCGGCGTCGCGCGCACGCAATCGCCGCGTGACGATCTTCGTCGCGTATTGACGACGCAGTGCGCCGTCAACGACATATCGAATTTGATATGACGAATATCAAGAATCAGCAATGATGTTCCGCGCATCGCGTGCCGATAACCCGAACTGGCTCGAACGAGCGGTTACCGAGGGTTCTCCATGCATTTCTGGCGCAAGCTTTCCATTCAGAACAAGCTGATTCTCAGCATGACGAGCTGTCTGCTCGTGTTTGTCGCGATTTCGAGCGGATTGAGCGTCCGCCTGATCGGCAACGCGGTGCGCGAGCGCGTCGTCCACGAGGAATTGCCGACGGCCGTCAACGGCATTCGCGCGGACGTGCAGCGCCAGCTTGCCGGGCCGATCGCCGCATCGCGCATCCTGGCGCGCGATGCGTTCCTGCTGCAGTGGGAAGCCGACGGCGAACCCGACGCCGGCGCGCGCAACTGGATTCAACTCGCGCGCAACGTGAAGGACGAGCAGAAGGCCGCGTCCGTGCAGTGGGTGTCGGTGAAGAGCGGCAACTACTACAACGAAGCCGGATTGCAGCGCAAGGTCACCGACCAGGATCAGTGGCTCACGCGTTTCCTGTCGTCGGGCATGCCGTACGAAGTGCACATGGATCACGAAGTGACGGTCGGCGGCTACATGATGTTCATCAACAGCCGCGTCGAACTCGACGGCGTGCCGATCGGCGCGGCGTGCATGAGCCTGTCCGTCGATGCGCTCGCGAAGGGGATCGCCGCGTACCGGATCGGCGACACCGGCTTCGCGTATCTGGTGCGTCCGGACGGCGCGATCATGATGCATCGCGATACGTCGCTGATCGACGGCAAGCATTTCATGAAGGATCGGCCGGGCTTGCCGGACGATGCGTCGTCGGTGCTGCTGAGCGGCAAGCCGTATGCGTATATGAGCTACGACGGTGAAGGCGGCGCGCGCTTCATCGCGACGTCGTTCGTGCCGGAGCTGAATGCGTACGTGGTCGTCGAGGTGCCGCAAGACGAACTGCTCGGGCCGGTGACGCGTGCGATCCATGGTGCGGCGCTGGTGGCGGCCGTGGTCGGTCTCGGGGTCGCGCTGGCGGTGATCTGGTTCGTCGGGCGGGCGATCGCCGCGCCGATCCGGCGCGCGGCGACGCTGCTGTCGGAGATCGCGAGCGGGCACGGCGACCTGACGCGCCGGATGACCGTCGAGGGCGGGGACGAGATCGGCCAGTTGTCGGACGCGTTCAACCGCTTCGTGTCGTCGCTGTCGACGCTCGTGCACCGGATCCGTGCGGCTTCGGCGTCGATTGCGACCGGGTCCGCGCAGATCGCGTCGGGCAACGCGGATCTCAGCGCGCGGACCGAAGGGCAGTCGAGCAATCTCGAACGAACCGCTTCGTCGATGGAAGAGATTACGGCCGTCGTCAGAAACAACACGGAGACGGCCACGACCGCGGCGACGATGATCAATGGCGCATCGGATGCGGCCGCGCGCGGCGGGCAGGTGGTGGGCGAAGTCGTGAGCACGATGGAGCAGATCAGCAACGCATCGCAGCGGATCTCCGAGATCATCGTGATGATCGACAGCATTTCGTTCCAGACGAACATCCTCGCGCTGAACGCGGCGGTCGAGGCCGCGCGGGCCGGCGAGCAGGGCCGCGGGTTCGCGGTGGTCGCGTCGGAAGTGCGGAACCTGGCGCAGCGCAGTGCGCAGGCGGCCAAGGAGATCAAGGCGCTGATCGAGCACAGCGCGGGGACGGTGAACGTCGGGTCGCGGCTCGTCGCCGAGGCGGGGGCGGTGATGAGCGATGTGGTGTCGCAGGTGCAGGGCGTCAGCGCGATGATGCGCGAGATCGCCGAGGCGAGCCTGGAGCAGAGCGCCGGCATCGACCAGATAGGCGATGCGGTGCAGTCGCTCGATCAGATGACGCAGCAGAATGCGGCGCTGGTCGAGGAAAGCGCGGCGGCCGCGGAGAGCTTGCGGCAGCAGGCGGCGGAATTGACGACGCTGGTTGCGGCGTTCAAGGTGGATGAATGAGGGGTGCGTGACGGCTTGAAGTCGCGCGTTTCCGGAGAGCGGCCGTTGTGGGATCACGGCGGCCGTTTTACATCACGGCGTGGGAAAGAGAACGCCTTCTACCGGCGCGATTCCAGCGCGATGCGTACCGCGAGCCCGGCCAGCACCGTGCCCATCAGCCAGCGCTGCACCAGGGCCCAGCCCGGCCGACGCGCGAGAAATCCCGCGATGGAGCCGGCCATGCTCGCGATCAGCGCATTGACGCTGACGCTCACCGCGATTTGCACGCAGCCGAGCGCGAGCGATTGCGCGAGGACGCTGCCATGTCCCGGTGAAATGAACTGCGGCAGCAGCGACAGATACATCACCGCGATCTTCGGATTCGCGAGGTTCGTGACGAAGCCCATCGTGAACAGTTTCCGGCGGCTGTCGTGCGGCAACTGCCGGACCTGGAACGCCGAGCGTCCGCCCGGCTTGAGCGCCTGCCACGCGAGATAGGCGAGATACAGCGCGCCGGCAACGCGCAACGCGTCGTACGCGTACGGCACGGTCAGCACGAGTGCGGTGATCCCGAATGCCGCGCAAAACATGTAGAACACGAAGCCGAGCGCAACGCCGCCGAGCGACAGCAGGCCCGCGCGTCGGCCCTGGCAGATCGACCGCGAGATCAGGTAGATCATGTTGGGCCCGGGCGTCAGGACCATGCCGAGCGACACGAGTCCGAAAGCGAGCAGGGTGGACATCGGCGGCACGGGGGTCTCCTTCGGGGGCGGGAAAGTCGGGTCGACAGGCTCCGTGCAATGTATTGCATATCAGGCGCATCCGGCATGAATAATCTGCAAGCCACGCATGAGCGCCGTTCATCGGACGGCGGCCCGCTACTTTTCTTTTGATGCCCGCTTCGAGGTTCGTTTTCCGCGCGCCGTGCCGGCTTTCGCGCGTTGTTCAGCGACGAGCCTGACGAATTCGTCGGTGACCGCGTTGCCGGTCCTGTTCCACGCCAGCCGCACCGAACGCTGCAGCTTTGGCGACAGCGTCAGCACGCGGCCGGCGAACGGCGTGTAGGTGAGCGTGATGCGCGGCACGATCGACACGCCCATGCCGGCCTCGGCCATCGACAGGATCGTGCGCATCTCGACCACGTTGAAGGCGGCCCGCAGCGGCACGCCGCCGCGCGCAAAGTAATCCGCGATCACGGGCCCGCAACCGGCCTTCGAGAAAATGAACGGCTGCGCGGACAGGTGTCTTGCCGACACGCTCTTGCGATCGTCGAAGCTGCCGGCCGCCGCGACCGCGACGAAGTCCTCGTCGAGCAGCGGCAAACGGTTCGCGAAGGTGTTGCTGCCCGCCACCACGCCGATATCGGCGGTGCCGTCCTCGATCCATCCTTCGACTTCCGCGTCGGTGCCTTCGAGCAGCACTGCCGACACGCCCGGATGCATCTGCTTCAGCGCCTCGAGCGCGGGTGCGACGAACGCGAGCGACACGCTCGGCAGCGACGCGACCACCAGCCGGCCTTCGAGCTTGCCGCGCGACAGGCTGAACTGCTGGCGCAGCGTCTGCGCTTCGCGCACCACGTTGCGCACGTACGGCCATAGGCGTTCGCCGGCCGCCGTCAGTACGACGGGCTGACGGTCGCGCGCGAGCAGCTTGACCCCCGTGAGGTCCTCCAGTTCGGTTAGCGCGTGACTGATCGCGGACTGGCTGCGGTTGAGCCGATCGGCAGCGGCCGTCAGCGAGCCGAGTTCGACCACGGCGGCGAGCGCCTGCAACTGGGCGAGCGTCATTGGCGTCCCTTCTGTCGATGCATGTGAACCGCGCATGAAACGGCGGCATGTCATGAATTATATTGAAGGGGTGCGAGGATGCAGGACGCGGTCGAAACCGGGGCGAGGGATGCGATGTGCGTGCGGTTGACGCGCGAGTGCTGGCGCGTTATGACCGAAACTCGATGTCCGTCGAGATATCGGCGCCGGCGGCCTTCGCAAGCGCGAGTACCCGATCGAGGTCCTCATGCCTGACGGCGAACGCCGTGTATTCATCGGAGCCGGTGTCGAGGTGCAGCAGCACATAACCCTTGTCGTGCAGCCATCGACCCAGCACGCTCAATCCGGCGGGAACGTCGCCGTCGGCGCGCCAGGTCCAGCGCTCCGCGACGCCCAGCGTATCCAGCATCTGGTTTGCCTGCCATTCGATGTCATACGACGCGCGCCAGTCGACCGAGATGCACAGGCACCAGTCGGAAGTGTCGATGACTTCCGGCGTCGTGCTGACATCGCGCGTGAGCACCCAGTCGAGTATCGACGACGCGTCCTCGCCTGGCTCCGCGTGGTGTACATACGCGACGAGGCGCTCGCGTGCGGCTGCGTCGAGCGGCTTGACGATGATTTCCACGAGATCGGCGAGGGCCGACAAGGCCTGTGGCGACGGCGAGAAGTAGTCGCGCAGCATCTCGGCATCGGAAATCGATGGCTCGGCCGGTTCCGGCGGGTTGTTCGCGTCGACTGCCTTGCTGTTACCGAACCAGCGCCTGAAAAGACGGACCATGAGATTTTCCTGTTTGTTCGTCTGGTGGTCGACCGTGTGTACGAGCGCAACGCAAGACGGCGTTGACCCAACAGTCACGGCGCACCCAGTTTAGAGCGATATCGATTCGACATCAAAACCGACTGTCGCGGGGGACTGCGCGCGGATCGGCCGCTTCGGGTCGTCTGCGGTTAAACTCGTCGCGATAATGCGGCCGCGCGCTTCTTCCCGACGTTTCGACACACACTTTGCTGCCGGATAAAAGGAACTCCAGCGTTGATGCTCTATGGAATCTCGGGCTTTGCCATTGCGATGTTTCTGGCACTCGTCGCGACAATCGGCCTGGTCGTCGTCGTGGCGTTGCTCGGCCTCGGTCGGACCATTCGCGCGAACCGGCTCTGGAAGCGCAGCCTGGTCGGCTTCATCGTCATCGCGGGCATCGAAGCCGTCATGCTCGCCGGCAACGCCGCGATCGAGCAGCTTTACGAACGGGCCAGTGTCGCGTGGTACACGCACCATCTGACGCGGCCTGCCGTCTTCGATGGCGCAACGTTCCCGGCAGGGTCGACCGTCGTGCAGAGCCCCGACTGGCCGCATGCGGTAACGGGCGGCACCGTCCCGCCGAACACGCCGCTGTGGGGCGCCGCCGTGAGCGGCGACTTCGCGTCCGACTCGATCGATGCCTCCGTCGGTAAGGGCACTTATCTCACGGAAGGAACGCTGGCCCGGCCGGCAAGCTTCGAAGGCATCGCTTGCGCGCCCGGCGCGTTCTCTCATCGCGCCGGGCAGGTCAGTCGCGACTATCAAAAGAAAGTCGTGTGCACGCTGGCGTCGGATTTTCGTGCGGGCGACGTCGTTTTGCCGACCGGAAGCCACATCGAAGCGATCGATACGGACGCCACGCACGTGGGGACGATCTCCGGCACGTTGCCGCACGAATGGTCCACGTTCGGCGTCCGCTGCGCGAAGGGCGCGTTCGATATCGACGAGTCCGGTCGATTCACCTGCGTGTCGGCGAAGCGGCAGCGCATCGCCGGCTACGATCTCGCCGAGGATCGCAAGATAACGGTCTATCGGAGTCCGCAAGGCGAACCCGGTGTTCGCGAGGGCGTGCTCGCGTCGACGTTCGAGGTCGACGTCATGCGGATTCCGGCGGGCGCGTGGATGTATGTCCCGGACGACAACTACTTTGCGAATTCGGCTGAACGCGTGAGTTCGCTTGCACTGGAGCGGCACCAGTACCTCGAGTTCAGGATTCCGGCCGGAACCGCGCTGCATGTCGCGGACGAAGTGCTGGAAGGCGGTGCGGTGACGGTTCAGATGAACGGCATGGCTGCCAACATCGAGGTTGCGGGCAAGTCGGACGATCAGGCGAGTCGACGCTATACGTTGCGCTTCAGGGCGAAGTAGCGTCGCATATCGCCATGGGCCGGCCGTCGCGGTTTCGGCGGCATTCCGGAAAACGCCGCAACCGCGTCGCCGCATTCATGCGAAGATTGACGGCGATCCATCCGACCGAGACCGACGTGACCCGATCGAACCCCGAACGCGATCCGAATTCAGCCCATCCCCCGTGGATGCCCGTCGCGCTGGCCGAACTCGGCATCCGCCGCCACCCGCCCGACAGCATCAACCCGCGCATCGTCGAATACAACAATGAGACGAACCTGGTCGGCTACGACGACAAGATTTCGTGGTGCTCGTCGTTCGTCAACTGGTGCATGACGCGCGCCGGGATTCGCGGCACGGGCTCCGCGCTCGCACGCTCCTGGCTCGAATGGGGCAGGCCGCTGGAGAGGCCGGTCTACGGCTGCATCGCCGTGTTGACGCGCGACGATCCCGCGAGCTGGAAGGGCCATGTCGGCTTCTACCTGCATCACGACGACGAGCACGTCCATCTGTTCGGCGGCAACCAGCTCGAAGAAGTGCGCGAGCTGGCGTATCCGCTGGACGAGGTGATCGGATACCGCTGGCCCGACGCCGGGTAACGCCGCCGCGCATCGACTCGCCGCAACGGCCCGCCACCGCGTTGCTAAACTGTCGCGAGCTGTTTTGACCCTTCGGAGCCGCGCGCGCCACGCGTGCCGACTCGATCTCCGCATCCATCAGGAGCCTGCAGTGCAAACCGTTAATCTTCGTCTCTACGCGGACGCGCAATACGCGAGCCCTTACGCGATGTCCGTGTTCGTCGCGCTCGAGGAAAAGGCGCTGCCGTACGAACTGGTGACCGTCGACCTCGGCAACCGCGCGCACTTCGCGCCGGACTATGCGGCGACGTCGCTGACGCAGCGTGTGCCGACGCTCGTGCACGACGATTTCGCGCTGTCGGAGTCGTCGGCGATTACCGAATATCTCGACGAGACTTTCCCCGGCGTGCGGCTCTATCCGGTCGATCCGCGCCAGCGCGCGCGGGCGCGGCAGGTGCAGGCATGGCTGCGCAGCGACCTGATGCTGATCCGCACCGAACGGTCGACCGAAGTGCTGTTCTACGGCCCGTCGAGCGAGCCGCTGTCGAACCTCGCACAGGCCGCCGCGCAGAAGCTGTTCGCGGCCGCCGACAAACTGCTCGCGCCGGGCGCGGCGAACCTGTTCGGCGAGTGGAGCATCGCCGACGTCGATCTCGCTGTGATGCTGAACCGTCTGGTGCTGAACGACGATCGGGTGCCGCAGCGTCTGGCCGACTATGCGCGCGCGCAATGGGAGCGGCCGTCGGTACAGCGCTGGGTCAAGCTGAAGCGGCCGCCGCTGTGACGCGACGCAGCGCTCGGCGTGGCACGGTCGCGTGACGCGGCCGCGCCGAGCGCGCCGAAAACCGCCGTGCTAGAGTAGGCCGGTCTTCCCGTTCACCCACACGAAACCACCCGAACCGCCATGAGCTATCTTCCCCAACTCGCCGCAGTCGGCGGCGTGATGTTGCTGGCCTGCGTCAGCCCCGGCCCCGACCTGATCGCCGTGTCGTCCCATGCGCTCGGCAACCGCCGCGCCGGCCTGCTGGCCGCGCTGGGCATCGCGTCGTCGCATGCCGTCTGGGCGGCGATGGCGATCTTCGGGCTCGGGCTGGTCGTCGCGAAGCTCGCGTGGCTGTACGAGGCGATCCGCATCGCGGGCGCTGTGTACCTGATCTACCTCGGCATCAAGACGCTGTCGAGCCTGCGTCAGTCGGCGCAGCAGCCGGAAGCCGCGCGCCAGCCGGCCGTGCGCGGCGGCGCGCATGCGTACCGCAAGGGATTGCTGGTCGGACTCACGAACCCGAAGGCCGCGGCATTCTTCGGCAGCCTGTTCGTCACGCTGCTGCCCGCGCATGCGCCGGCATGGGTGCACGGCGCGACGCTGGCGATCGTCGTCGCGGTGTCGCTGACGTGGTTCTGCACGGTCGCCGTGCTGTTTTCGACGAATCGCGTGCAAGTCGGTTACGCGAAACTGCGCAAGCCGATCGACGCGGTGATGGGGGCGATCCTGCTCGGGCTCGGCGCGAAGCTGGCGCTGGATCGTTAAGCCGGGTCCGGCTGTCGACACACACGCCCGGCCCCGGGCCTGCATCCGGCACAACGGGAAGCGGGCGCCGGAAAGCCGGGCAATCGACGGCTTTCCGGTGCACGCATCGCATCCTCAATTCCTCGCCACGGCTTCCGCTGCTTCTCCCGCGTCATTCCTGCTCCACCCGCCCCCCAGCGACCGATAAAGCGCGACCGCCGCGAGCGCATGCTCGCGCTTCACCTGATTGAGCGAATCCGAGTCGCGCAGATACACCTCCTGCGCGGACAGCACATCCAGAAAATCCGTCGCACCGCCCTTGTAGAGCTGATTCGCGAGCCCGAGCGCCTTGTCCGAAGCCGCCAGCGCGCTGTCGAGCCGCCGAGTCGCTTCGTCCGTACTGACGAGATTGGCGCGCGCATCTTCGACCTCCCGCAATGCTTGCAGCATCGTCTGAGTCAACCCGAGTTCCGATTCGCGCATCCGGCTTTCGCTTTGCGCGATATCGGCGGTGATCCGCCCGGCATTGAAAATCGGGCTCGTCGCACTCAAGGCCGCGCTGAACAGATTGTCGGTCAGCGTCGGCAGCCCGAGATACGACGCCGCGAGAATCCCGTCCGTCAGGTTCAGCGAGAACTTCGGATAACGCTCGGCCTTCGCCGCGCCGACCTGCGCCGCCCGCTGCTCGACCTGCGCATACGCGACCAGCACGTCGGGGCGGCGCAGCAGCGCCTGAGAAGGCAGCGTCTGCGGCGAGCCGGCCGGCGGCGCGGGAATATCGCCGGCCTGCGCGAGCACGAGCCGATCGACGGATTCGGGCGTGCGCCCCGAATACACGGCAATCAGATTGAGCTGATGCGCGATCTGCGCCTGCGTCGGCGGAATCCGCGCTTCGAGCGCATCGAGCTGATTCTGTGCGCGCGTGACGTCGAGTTCCGTCGACAGTCCGAACGCCTGCCGCTTGCGCGTGAGTTCGAGCGCATGATGGCGGATCGTCGCGTTGTCCTGCAGGATCTTCAGTTCTTGCTGCGCCCAGCGCAGGTCGACATACGCGGCAGCCGCGTCGGCCGCGAGCGCGAGCCGCATCGCGTCTTCCGCGTGCTTCTGCCCGACCAGCGCGGCCTGTGCGGCCAGCAGGTCGAGCCGTTCGCCGCCGAACACGTCGGGCGACCAGCTCAGTGCGAGGCCCGCGCCGGCCTGCTTCACGTAGCCGAGCGGCGGCGGAATGTTCTGGCGTGCGTCGGACGCATGCGCGGTCGCGTCGAGCTCGGGCAGCAGCACCGCGCGCTTCTGCACGGTCAGCGCCTGCGCCTGCTTCACGCGCTCGGCGGCCGCCTGCAGGTCGAGATTGTCGTCGAGCACGGTCGCGATCAGGCGGTCGAGCACGGGATCGCGGAATTGCGCCCACCACGCGGCGGCGTCGATGTCCGCACGCGGGACCTCGGTATCCCACGCGGCCGGCGCAAGCGTGCGGACCGAATCGGGCAACGCGGGATGCTGCGCGGGCTGCACCGCGCAACCGGCGGCGAACGCGCTGACGGCGAGCGCGACGAGTAGCTTTTTCATGACGATGACCTCAGTGCGCGTCGGGCGGCGGCGCGTTCAGCGAAATGGGTTGGGAGAAGACGACGGCGATCAGCGCGACGACGAAGCACAGCGACAGTGCGTAGTACGCGTCCGCATAGGTGAGCGTCAACGCTTCGCGATAGATCAGCCGGTGCAGGTTCGCGAGTCCGGCCTGTGCGGTGTTCAGCGTATTGCCGGCGACCGACGTCCAGTACGCGGCCTGGCGATCGAGCAGCGACGCGATCTGCGGCTCGCCGGCGCTCACGTGCTCGTTCAGGCGCAGATAGTGGAAGTTCAGCCGGTCGTTGAGCATCGTCGCGCTGACCGCGATGCCGATCGCACCGCCGAGATTGCGCATCAGGTTGAACAGGCCGCTGGCCGATTTCAGCCGCGACTGCGGCAGCGAGCCGAGCGCCATCGTGACGATCGGCGGCACGCTGAACTGCTGGCCGATGCCGCGCAGCGCCTGCGGCAGCAGCAGTTCGCGCCAGCCCCAGTCGTGCGTGATCGGCGTGTACAGGTAGCAGCCGAGGCCGAAGCAGATCAACCCGAACACGAGCAGCGCGCGCAGGCTGAGGTAGCGCGCCGCGAACGCGTACGCGCAGAGCGCGATCAACTGGAACGCCCCGACCGACAGCAGCGCGATGCCGATCTGCAGCGAGCTGAACGCGCGCACCTGCGCGAGAAACAGCGGCGTCAGGAACACCGTCACGAAGATCCCGATGCCCGTCACGAACGACAGCAGGCTGCCGATCCCGAAGTTGCGCACGGCAAGCGCGCGCAGGTCGACGATCGGCTCGTCCGCGGTCAGCGCATGGACGACGAACAGGAAGCCGCAGATGCCGGCGATCCACGCGCAGCCGACGATCACGTGATCGCTGAACCAGTTCTTGCGCGGGCCTTCCTCGAGCACGTATTCGAGGCAGCCGAGAAAGCCCGACATCAGCGCGATGCCGAGATAGTCGCCGCGCTTGAGCAGGCCGACGTTCGGCTCGTCGATATGCACGTAGCGCGGCACCAGCGCGGCCACCGCAATGCCCGGCACGAGGTTCAGGTAGAACAGCCAGTGCCACGACCACTGATCGGTGATCCAGCCGCCGATCACGGGCCCGATCGCCGGCGCGAGCGACGCGAGCGCGCCGATCGTCGTCGATGCGATCAGCCGCTGCCGGCCGGGGAACAGCACGAACGCGGTCGTGAACACGGTCGGGATCATCGCGGCGCCGAGCGCGCCCTGCAGCCCGCGAAACAGGATCATCGAGTCGATGTCCCACGCGAGGCCGCACAGCATGCTCGTGATCGTGAAGCCGACCGCCGACGCGACGAACAGCCAGCGCGTCGACATCACCTTCGACAGCCAGCCCGACATCGGGATCACGATGATCTCGGCGATCAGGTACGCGGTCTGCACCCACGACAGCTCGTCCTGGCTCGCGGACAATCCGCCGCCGATGTCGCGCAGCGACGATGCGACGATCTGGATGTCGAGCGTCGCCATGAAGAAGCCGACGCACATCAGCGCAAACGCGAATATGCGCTGCCGGGTCGGTTGCGACGCGGGGTCGCCGGTGAAAGCGGTGGTCATGGTCGGCTCCCGTTCAGTGCGCGTGCGCGGTGTGCACGGTCACGACCGCCGATAGCCCAGGGCGCAGCACGGGCTCGAGGCCCGGCTGCGGATCGAGATGCACGCGCACCGGTACGCGCTGGACGATCTTCGTGAAGTTGCCGGTTGCGTTCTCGGGCGGCAGCACGCTGAAGGTCGCGCCGGTCGCGGGCGCGAGGCTGTCGATGCGGCCGTGCAGCGGCGTGCCCGACGCATCGAGCGTCACGTCGACGCGATCGCCGGCGCGCATCTTGCGCAGCTGGTCCTCCTTGAAGTTCGCGTCGATCCACAGCCCCGTCGCGGGCACGATCGTCAGCAGCGGCACGCCGACGTTCGCGAGCATCCCGACGCGGCCGGTGCGGTTGCCGACATAGCCGTCGACCGGCGAGCGGATCGTCGTGTACTCGACGTTGAGCGCGGCGACGCGCTGTGCGGCAAGCGCGGTGTTCACGCGTGCCCGCGCATCGGCGAGCTGCGCGCCGAGCACGTCGAGCTGGCGCTTCGACGCGAGCAGCGCGGCGTCGCTGCGCGCGACGGCGGCATCGGCCTTCGTGTAGTCGGCATCCGCGCGCTCGACGATCTGGTTCGACACCGCGTCGGATTTCACGAGCTCGCGGTAGCGCACGCGATCCGACGCGGCGCGCGTCAGCTCGGCCGACGATGCGTTCTTGTCGGCCGCATGCTGGCCGATCACCGCGTATTGAAGCTGCTGCTTCGCTTCGAGCTCGGCGACGGCGGCGCGTGCACTGTCGACTTCCGCGCCGGCCTGCGCGAGCTTCGCGTCGTAGTCGCGCGCATCGAGCTGCACGAGCACGTCGCCGGCCTTCACGCGCTGGTTGTCGGTCACGAGGATCCTGTCGACGAAGCCGGTGACCTTCGGCGCGAGCACCGTCACGTCGCCGCCGACGTAGGCGTCGTCGGTGCTCTCCTGAAAGCGCAGTACGAACAGCCAGTCGAGCGCGGCCGCCACGACCACGACGGCGACGGCGCCCGTCGCGATCCGCATCCACGGCACGCGACGGCGCTGCTTCGCGGGCGGTTCGATTGTGGCTGCCTCGCGGGAAGCCGCAGCTTGGGTCGTATCCATCGATTCACCTATGTATATGCACTTACCGATGCGATCGGCGCTACCGCGTCGATCGCGGAAAGGGTCAACGTTCCGGCAGGTTGTGCGTGATCCGGAACAACTCGTCTCTGAGGCGGGCCGCCTGCTGCGGCCCGAAGCGCCGCTCGAACGCCTGCTGCGCGTCGCGCCAGTGCGCGTGCGCTTCGGCGATCTTCGTCTCGCCTTGCGCGGTGAGCGCGAAGGTCTGCCGGCGGCAGTGCGGCTCGGTTCGCCCGGCGACCAGCGCCGCGCCGATCAGCGGCCGCAGCGCGCGCAGCAGCGCGGTGCGCTCGATCACCAGCACGGCCGACAACGTCGCCATCGTCAATCCCGGCCGTTCGCGCAGCAGCGCGAGAATGCTGTACTGCGACGGCGTGACGCCTGCCTGCGACAGGTAGCGTTCGTAGAACTGCGAGATCCGGCGGGCGGCCTGCCGGATCGCGAAGCAATCGTCGTCGGTGAGGGTCGTTATGTGCATGTACACATGTTAAGCGGCGCGCGGGCGCGAAGCGATGTGCAAGGCGGGATCAGATTGGTGTCGTGGCCGTACCAATCGACCGCGGGCCGGCGTGCGCGAACCCGCGCGTCAGGCCGCCATCGACGTGATCCAGTTTTCGTGCTCGCAGTAGCGGGTCGTGTAGTCGATGAACGCCTTGACCTTGGCGGGCAGCAGCGCGCGGTTCGCGTAGGCGAGCTTGATCTCGACGAACGCGTCGAGCAGTTCGGCGTCTTCGAGCAGCGGCACCAGTGCGCCCGACGCGAGTTCGGCGCTGACGAGCGTTTTCGGCACGACGCCGATGCCGAAATCGTGCATCACCATCTCGCGGTTGAACACGGGGCTGTTCGACGAGATGTCGAAGCGGAACGGCACGGTCAGCGTGTCGCCGCCGACGCGGAACGACAGCGCCGGCCGGCGCAGCGACGGCGACAGCGGCACGAACGGGTGGTCGGCGAGGTCGGCCGGCGTGGCCGGGCGCGGATGCGCGCGCAGATACGCGGGCGTCGCGACGATCACGAACGGAATCCGCGCGATGAGCCGCACCACGGTCGTTTCGCTCGTCAGCATGTACGGCACGACGATGCCGATGTCGTAGCCTTCGCCGACGAGATCGACGGGCCGCTCGGTCAGCGTCACGTCGAGGCGCAGCTTCGGGTGCGCGCTCTTGAAGCCGGCGATCAGCGGCACGAGCTGGTTCAGCGCGGCCGTCGTGTGCACGACCAGGCGCAGCAGCCCTTCGGGTTCGCGCGTCTGCGTCTGCGCCTCGACTTCGAGCGCGTCGAGTTCGTCGAGCACGGCCGCGCAGCGTTCGTAGAGGCGCTCGGCCGTTTCGGTCAGCGACACCTGGCGCGTGGTCCGGTGCAGCAGCCGGCCGCCGAAGCGTGCCTCGAGGTCCGCGACCGCGCGCGACACGACCGGGCGGGCGAGGCCGTGCATGTCGGCGGCGCGCGTGAAGCTGCGCAGTTCCACCACCGACCGGAAGATCCGCAGCTTGTCGATATAGTCCATGTCCGTCTCCTGGCCGGCCGTTACGGCGGAGTGTACATTGACTTTATGCATATGCACATATAAATTGCGCATCATGAACGACATCCAGATTGCCCATGCGTGCAACTGCCTGGCGCTGCGCCAGGCGACGCGCTTCGTCACGCAACTGTACGAACGCCATCTGGCCCCGGTCGGCGTCACGCCCGCGCAGTTCTCGATCATGGCGAACCTGACGCATCGGCCCGGCATGCTGATGAGCGAGCTGGCCGAGGCGCTCGTGATGGATCGCACGACGTTGCTGCGCGCGCTGAAGCCGCTGCAGCGCGACGGGCTCGTCGCGGCGGCCGCGTCCGAACACGATGCGCGCGCGCATGCGCTCGGTCTGACCGCGCTCGGCGCGAGCACGTTCGCGCAGGCGAAGATCGCGTGGCAGGCGGCGCAGGACGAGTTCGAGGCGCAGTTCGGCAAGGGGCGTGCGAAGGCGTTGCGCGAAGAACTGTTCGAGCTGACCGGCAAGCGGTAACGGAAGGCGGTCGCACCGGCGGGCCGGCGGCCGCGCACGATGCGGTGCCGCTGATTCATCGTTAGCCGTCCGGCGGGGCTGCTCGCCGCCGGCGTACGCCTGTTTTCCGTCGATCCCCGTTTCTCCAGGCGCTGGCGCCTCCGTCGCATCGGCGCGCGTCCGTTGCCGGACACGGGGCGAATACGATCCGATGTGTGCCGGATTGGCGCAAAATCGCATCCACTTTTCCGATTTGGTTGCTTCGTGTCGGGAAATTGGTCGCTCTCACCGACAAATTGGTTTGAATGTCGTCCGGATGGATAGTCTTCTGGACATATTTTATTTCCAGTTGTACAGTCGCCCCACGAACTTCACAGGCCGGCGCGCCGGGCGCCGCCGACAGGAGCGACTTATGTTGCAGTTGAGCGACCGCGACGACGCGATGTTGCGCGGGGATTTCGGCGAAGGCGTCGCGCGGGCGATGCGGATCGTCGCGCGCACGGCGGACGTGATGTCCGCGCCGCACCTGATCGACATCACGTCGGCGCACATCGACGGCTGTCTTTATCACGGCCAGACGAGCCTCGACTTCGTCGAATACTTCGTCGCGACCGGCGCGCGGGTCGCGGTGCCGACCACGCTGAACGTCGGCTCGCTCGACCTGATCCATCCCGAGCTGTACCACGGCGACCGCACGATCCAGCGCGACGCGCAGCGCCTGATGGACGCGCATCTGCAACTCGGCTGCGAGTCGAGCTTCACCTGCGCGCCCTACCAGTTGAAGAACCGGCCCGCGCGCGGCGAGCAGATCGCATGGGCCGAGTCGAACGCGATCGTGTTCGCGAATTCGGTGCTCGGCGCGCGCACCAGCCGTTACGGCGACTTCCTCGACCTCGCCGCCGCGATCACGGGGCGTGCGCCCTATGCGGGGCTGCATGTCGAAGCGAACCGCGCCGGGCAGATCGTCTTCACGGCGCCGGATTTCAGCCATCTGCCGACGCGCGACATCTACTTCGCGGCGCTCGGCCTGCTGGTGGGCAGGATCGCCGGCGCGATCGTGCCGGTGATCGTCGGGCTGCCGGCGGATACCACCGAGGACGAGCTGAAGGCGCTCGGCGCGGCGGCCGCGTCGAGCGGGGCCGTCGCGCTGTTTCACGCGGTCGGCGTGACGCCCGAGGCGCCGACGCTCGATGCGGCGCTGCACGGGCAGGCGCCGCGCCAGACGATCGACGTGTCGATGGCGGATCTCGTCGAGATTCGCCGCACGCTGAACCACGGGGCGCAAGGCGATGCGCTCGTCGCGGTCGCGCTCGGCACGCCGCATTTCTCGCTCGCCGAATTCCGCACGCTCGATGCGCTGCTCGACCGTTTCGAAGGGCGGCCGAAGTGCGATTTCTACGTGAATACGAGCCGGTTCATCCTGTGGGAACTCGAAGAACTTGGTCTCGCGAGCCGCTTCGCGGCGCGCGGCATCCAGATCGTCGTCGATACCTGCACGTACATCACGCCCGTGATGAAGCAACTGTCGGGGCTCGTGATGACCAATTCCGGCAAATGGGCGTCGTATGCGCCCGCGAATATCGGCGTGACGGTCGCGTACGGCAGCATGAGCGAATGCGTGCGGTCGGCGTTTGAAGGAAAGGTGCGATTCGATGACTGAAGCAAATGGCGAGGGCACGGTGCTGTCGGGCGATACGCTCGTCGCGGGGCATGCGGTTGCGCAAACGGTGGTGCTCGAGAAGCCGCTGAGCTTCTGGGGCGGCTACGACTCGGCCGCCGGCCGGATCATCGATCGCGGCCATCCGCTGGCCGGCGCAAGCCTCGCGGGCCGGATCATGGTGATGGCGCATGCGAAAGGCTCCAGTTCGAGCAGCAGCGTGCTCGCGGAAGCGGTGCGCAACGGCACCGGGCCGGTCGGGATCATCCTGAAGGAGCGCGACCTGATCATCTCGATCGGAGCGATCGTCGCGGCCGAGCTTTATGCAATCGCGGTGCCGGTCGTGTGCGTGCCGGAAGCCGTGTACGACACGATCGCCGCCGCATCGGGGCCGATCCGGATCGAAGCGGAAGACGGTATCGGCGGCGCGCGAATCTACCTGTAGCGACGCACCTGCCGATCCCGACGGCCGGGCGCGCTGCACGTCCGGCCGTCCTGGTTTTCATTCTGAAAATTAGGATGGCGTATCAATTACCGAACGGATGCCGGCGTTTCATTAGGACACGTCCCGTGCGCACTTGCGAGGTGTCGGCATCGAACCGGCTCAGAACGCGCATTCCGGCGCGATGGCGCGGCGCTCACCGGGGCGCCGGCCCAATCCGGCTCGCGATATCGCGGGCAATCGTTGAGGAGACTGCATGAAGACGAAAATCGTTGTTGCATCGCTCGTATTGGGCGCGGCCGCGACCGGCATCGCGCGCGCGGAGCAGGTCGTCACGGTCGCGATCTCGGGGCCGTTGACCGGCCCGCAATCGGTCAGCGGCAAGGACGACGAGAACGGCCTGCGGCTCGCGATCGAGTCGCTGAACGCGAAGCCGATTCAGGTCGGCGGGCAGCCGGTGCGGTTCCGGATGATGTCCGAGGACGACCAGGCCGATCCACGAACCGGCGTGCAGGTCGCGCAGCGCCTGCTGGACCAGCGGCCGGTCGCGTTCTTCGGGCCGCAGAATTCGGGCGTCGCGATTCCGGTTGCGCGCCTGACCAGCGCGGCGCGCGTGCCGATGCTGACGGTCGCATCGAATCCACAGCTCACGACGCTCGGCTACGACAACCTGTTCCGCACCGGTGCGAGCGACTCGGTGCTCGGCGTGTCGATGGCCGTGTTTGCCGCCGGGAAACTGGGCGCGAAGACGGCGGCCGTGATCGACGATCGCACCGCGTACGGGCAAGGGCTGGCCGAGCAGTTCATCGACAAGGCGAAATCGCTCGGCTTGCAGGTCGTCGCGCGCGAGTTCACGCATTCGCAGGCGAACGACTTCCTCGGGATCCTCGCGACGATCAAGGGCAAGAACCCGGACGTGATCTTCTTCGGCGGCTATACGGCGCAGGCGGCGCCGATGGCCCGGCAGATGGTGCAGCGCGGCGTGCGCGCGAAGCTGCTCGGCGGCGATGGCATCTGTTCGGTCAATATGGGGCAGGTCGCGCAGGCCGCGTCGCGCAACGTCTTTTGTGCGATGAGCGGGACGGGCCTCGACGGCACCGAAGCGGGCAGGGACTACATCGCGCGATACCGCGCGCGGTTCAAGAGCGAGCCGCAGACTTACGGCATCACGTATTACGACGGGATGATGCTGCTCGCGAAGACGATCGAAGCCGTGCAGACGACCGATCCCGCGAAGCTGATTCCCGCGTTGCGCTCGGCATCGCACCGCGGCGTGGCGGCGACCTACGCGTTCACGAAACAGGGCGAACTGCTGGAGGCGCCGACGACCGTCTTCACGTTCGACAACGGGCAGATGACGCCGGTGCGGTAGCGCGGCCAACGGGCGGCAGTGTCGATGCGGATGCCGCCGCCCCGGCTATGGATGGTGCGTCGCTTCGCGTTGCCGGGCGGCATCGCGCGCGACGACCATCGCGGGTGTGCGGCGCGTGTCTCGCCCCCGCGTCGCGCCGAACCCGTCACACCGCGGCCGCCGCGGCCCGGTAGGCGCTCGGCGTCTGCCCGGCCCAGCGCCGGAACGCGCGCGTGAAGTTCGCCGGGTCGGTGAATTGCAGGCGCTCGGCGATCGTCTTCAGGTCGAGATCGGACGCCGCGAGCAACTGCTTCGCGTCGCGAAACCGCGCTTCGTCGAGCAACTGGCGATAGCTCGATCCGGCGTCTTCCAGTCGGCGACGCAGCGTGCGCGTCGACACGAGCAGCGCATCGGCGAGCGTGTCGGGCCCCGGATAGTCGCCCGCCGTGCGCGCCAGTTCCGCGCGCACGCGTTCGACGAGGTCGCCTTCCTCCTGGCGGACCTGCGCATATTCGCGCTCGACCTGCACGAGCGCCTGCCGATGCGCGACGTCGTCGGCGAACGGCAGCGGCCAGTCGAGCACGTCGTGCGCGATCCACAGCGCATTGGCCGCGCAGTCGAAGGCCACGGGCGGCAGGCGGTCGCGATACCGTGCGAAATAGGCCGGCTCCGGCCATGCGAACCGCAGCGCGATCTCCGGCGCCGCGCGGCCGGCCCATTGCGCGATGTTCTGCGCGAGGCCGGTCAGCACGAATTCGAACATCACGTGATGCTGGAGCACCGGGCTCGCCTGCACGCCGTGCAGTTCGAGCGTCGCGCCGCGTTCGTCCTCTGCATAGGTCAGACGATACTGGCGATTGCGCATCCGGAAGTAGCGGTGCGTGACCTGCAACGCTTCGCGGATGTCCCGCGCGGTCAGCGTCGCATAGCCGAGAAAGCCGTGCACGGTCGGCTTCAGCAGCAGCCCGAACGCGAGGCCGATGCCGGGATCGCCGCCGATGTCGATCGCGTTGAGCACGAGCCGCCCCCATTGCGATGGCGCGACGCGCGCGTCGGACTCGGCCAGCACCGCGTCGCGCAGGCCCGTGCCGGCGCGCACCGCGTCGAGGTCGACGCCGCGCGCGGCCAGCGCCTGCAGCAGCAGGCGCGGATAGGCGACCGGAATCGTCGGCCGGCGCAGCCCGAGGCGGTCCTTGCGGGGTGGGGAGGTCATCTGATATTGGCCGGAAATGACAAGCATTATGGCTGTTTGCCCCCTCACGTTCAACGCGGCGCACGGCCTACGATGCAGCCATCGCTTCTCTGCCTGCCGATCATGACGACACCCTTTCCCCACTTGCTCGCGCCGCTCGATCTCGGCTTCACGACGCTGAAGAATCGTGTGCTGATGGGCTCGATGCATACCGGCCTCGAAGACAGCCGCAAGACGCTGCCGCGACTGGCCGAGTATTTCGCCGAACGCGCGCGCGGCGGCGTCGGCCTGATCGTGACGGGCGGCTTCGCGCCGAACGTGGCCGGCTGGACCAAGCCGTTCGGCGGCACGCTGATGACGTCGGCCGGCGCGCGCCGGCATCGCGCGATCACCGATGCCGTGCACGCAGAGGACGGCAAGATCGCGCTGCAGATCCTGCATACGGGCCGCTACGGCTATCACCCGTTCGCGGTCGCGCCGTCGAAGATCAAGTCGCCGATTTCGCCGTTCGCGCCGCACGAGCTGAGCGCGCGCGGCGTCGAGCGGCAGATCCGTGCGTTCGTGCGCTGCGCGCAGCTCGCGCGCGAAGCCGGCTACGACGGCGTCGAGATCATGGGCTCCGAGGGCTACCTGATCAACCAGTTCATCTCGATGCATACGAACAAGCGCAGCGACGCGTGGGGCGGCTCGTACGAGAACCGGATCCGCCTGCCGATCGAGATCGTCGAGCGCACGCGCGAAGCGGTCGGCCGCGACTTTATCCTGATCTACCGGCTGTCGATGCTCGACCTGATTCCGGACGGCAGCGACTGGCGCGAGACGGTCCAGCTCGCGAAGGCGGTCGAGCGTGCGGGCGCGACGATCATCAACACCGGGATCGGCTGGCACGAGGCGCGCGTGCCGACGATCGCGACGTCGGTGCCGCGCGGCGCGTTCGCGTGGGTGACGAAGAAGATGAAGGGCGAGGTCGGCATTCCGCTCGTGACGACCAACCGGATCAACCGGCCCGAAGTGGCCGAGCAGATCCTCGCGGACGGCTGCGCGGACATGGTGTCGATGGCGCGCCCGCTGCTCGCCGACGCCGAGTTCGTGATCAAGGCCGCGCAGGGCCGCGCGGACGAGATCAACACCTGCATCGGCTGCAACCAGGCGTGCCTCGACCATGCGTTCAAGAACCGCATTGCGTCGTGCCTGCTGAATCCGCGCGCATGCCATGAAACCGAACTGGTCTACGCGAGCACGCGGCAGCCGAAGCGCATCGCGGTGGTCGGCGCGGGGCCGGCCGGCCTCGCATGCTCGACCGTGCTCGCGCAGCGCGGCCATCGGGTCGACCTGTTCGATGCCGCGTCCGAGATCGGCGGGCAGTTCAACATGGCCAGACAGATTCCCGGCAAGGAGGAATTCAATGAAGCGCTGCGCTACTTTGCGCGGCAGGTCGAGCTGACCGGCGTGAAGCTGCACCTGAACCGCCGCGTCGACGCGAGCGAGCTGATCGCGGGCGGCTACGACGAGATCGTGCTCGCGACCGGCGTGTCGCCGCGCGATCCGAAGATTCCCGGCCAGGACGGGCCGAACGTGCTCAGCTATATCGACGTGCTCGCGGGCAAGCGGCCGGTCGGCCCGCGCGTCGCGGTGATCGGCGCGGGCGGGATCGGTTTCGACGTCGCCGAATATCTGGTGCAGGACGGCGTGTCGCCGGCGCTCGATCTGGACGAGTGGAAAGCGGAGTGGGGCGTGACCGATCCGGCCGAGACGCGCGGCGGCGTGACGCGCGCGCAGGTGTCGCCGCCCGCGCGCGAAGTGACGCTGCTGCAGCGCAAGGCCGCGCCGCTCGGCAAGGGGCTCGGCAAGACGACGGGCTGGATTCACCGCGCCACGCTGAAGATGAAGCAGGTGAAGATGATCGGCGGCGTGAACTACGAGCGAATCGATGCGCGCGGGCTGCACGTGTCGTACGGCGAGCAGCGCACCGATCACGAACTGATCGAGGTCGACACGATCGTGCTGTGCGCTGGGCAGGAGCCGCAGCGCGCGCTGCTCGCGCCGCTGCAGGCGGCCGGGCGTTCGGTGCACCTGATCGGCGGCGCGGAGCTGGCCGCCGAGCTCGATGCGAAGCGCGCGATCGACCAGGGCGCGCGGCTCGCGGCGCGGCTGTAACGCGTTCGCTACCGCCGCGCGGTCTGCACGACGCGCACACGCCGAGCGGCGCGGTTCAGGCCGCTTCGGCCCGTTCCTCGGCCTCCGCTTCGAGCATCGCCTTGACGATCAGATAGACGGCCGGCAGGTCGTCGTCGTCGCGATGCCAGTCGACCGGCTCGTCGACGTCCGCGGCGACCAGCCGGCTGTCGCGCAGCCGGATGAACGCGTCGACGACGGTCGGGTCGTTGCGGTTCAGAAACCCCGAATTCGAGAACGCAAGCTCTTCGACGTCGAGCAGCGCGCGCCAGCTCATCGTGCGGACCGCGGCCGGGTGGCTGCGTCGGCGCAGGCCGAGCGCACGCTGCGCGGGACCGCCGACGACGCGCTGCAGATCGACGACCGCCCGCTGCGCGGCACGCTCGAAATGAACAGGATTGAAGCCGGGTTGCTCGGGATCGAATGCGGATGACTGGAACATGGTCGCCTCACAAAAATCCGTCCGTCGATGGGTGACGGAATTCGGGTCAAATGGTGCAAAAGCACTGTAAATATATACAGTGTCCGATGCGGTTTCAAGCCCCGGATCACGAAAATTTGCGCGCGGCAGGCAACGCGGCGACGCACCGGCACAGCGCCGTCGCGCTACACCGATGCCGCGATGGTTTCGCGCAGCCACCGATGCGCCGGATCGCGATGCACGCGTTCGTGCCACAGCATCGACATCTCGTAGCCGGGCACCTCGACGGGCGCCTCGACGACGCGCAGCGCGGGCGCGTCGCGCGCCAGCCGCTCGGGCAGCATCGCGACGAGGTCGGTGGCGGCGACGGCCGACATCAAGAACAGGAAGTGCGGCACGGAAAGCGCGACGCGGCGAGTCGCGCCCACTTTCGCGAGCGCTTCGTCGGTCACGCCGAAAAAGCCGCCGCCGTCGGGCGACACGATCACGTGCTCGAGTGCGGCGAATTGCGCGAGCGTCGGGCGGCGCTTCAGCTTCGGGTGGCCGGCGCGGCCGACCAGCACGTAGCGCTCGACGAACAACGGCAGTCGTCTCACGCCGGCCGGCGAGCCTTCGGTCATGTGGAACGCGAGGTCGATCCCGTTGCGCTCCGTGTCCTGCTCGATGCGCGGCGGCACGAGCTCGACGACCGCGAGCCGCGTGTGCGGCGCGGCCGCGCGCAGCGCCGGCAGCGCGGGCAGCACGATCGTCGATTCGCCGTAGTCGGTCGCGGCCACGCGCCACGTATGAGTTGCGGTCGCGGGATCGAACGGCGTCGCGGGCAGCACCGCGCGTTCGACCGCCTCGAGCGCGTCGCGCAGCGGCTCGCGCAGCGCTTCCGCGCGCGCGGTCGGCCGCATCCCGCGCGGCCCCGGCAACAACAGCGGATCGCCGAATACTTCGCGCAGCTTCTGCAACTGCACGCTGACCGACGGCTGCGACACGTTCAGCTTTTCGGCTGCGCGCGTGACGTTGTGCTCGGCGAGCAGCACGTCGAGCGTGACGAGCAGGTTCAGATCGAGGCGCCTGAGATTGTTCATCGCTATACCTGGCATATCGGGAATTCATTTCCAATATACCGAAGGCAACGGCATCCTGCGGTCATTCCATCGACGGAGTCTCGAACATGAATGTGCTGATCGTGTATGCCCACCCCGAACCGCGTTCGCTGAACGGCGCGCTGCGCGACTTTGCCGTCGCGCATCTCGAAGCGGCCGGCCATGCGGTGCAGGTCTCCGACCTGTATGCGATGAACTGGAAGGCGACGCTCGACGCGGACGACGCGACCGATCGCGCGCCCGATGCCGGTGCGCGTTTCGATCCGTCGCTCGACTCGAAGCGCGCGTTCGAGACGGGCACGCAGCGCGACGACATCGCACGCGAGCAGGCCAGGCTGAAGTGGGCCGACGCGGTGATCCTGCAGTTTCCGCTGTGGTGGTTCTCGATGCCGGCGATCATGAAGGGCTGGGTCGAGCGCGTGTATGCATACGGTTTCGCCTACGGCGTCGGCGAGCATTCGGACACGCACTGGGGCGACCGCTACGGCGAAGGCACGCTGGCCGGCAAGCGGGCGATGCTGATCGTCACGGCGGGCGGCTGGGAATCGCACTACAGCGCGCGCGGCATCAACGGGCCGATCGACGACCTGCTGTTCCCGATCCAGCACGGCATGCTGTACTACCCGGGCTTCGACGTGCTGCCGCCGTTCGTGATCTACCGGACCGGGAAGATGGACGGCGCGCGTTTCGACGCGACGCGCGCGGCGCTCGGTGCGCGTCTCGACGCGCTGCGCGACACGCCGCCGATTCCGTACCGGCGGCAGAACGCGGGCGATTACGAGATTCCTGCGCTGACGCTGAAGACGGAAATCGCGCCGGAGAAGGTGGGGTTTGCCGCGCATCTCGGGCACGAGTATTGAACGTGTCCGGCAGCGGGGGAGCGTAGCGCGTGCCGGCAGCGGGCGCACGCCGCCGGCCGCAACGAGTCGACAGGCGCGGCCAAATCCAGTAGTTTCCGGAGATCGAAGCGATTTGTCTGCTTAATGGAATCGCGTGCCCGTGCCGTCGGGCATCGCGAATCGATCTCGACGGAGAACAACAACCATGTCACTGGAACAGGCGGACCCCGCCGAACCGCCGCAGGGCGACGACCGTAACGTATTGCTGATGGCGCTCGAAGTCGGCGGTTATCTGACGGAGGAGGCGGCGGAGCGCGTCGGGCAGCGCCTGAAGGACAGGCCGGACGAAATTCCCGATACCGACTCCGCCCGCGACCTGCTCGACTGGTTGATCGCCGAAGGCTATACGACCGGCGAGGCCGAGGCGAAAGCGACGCAGGCGGTGCTGGACTCGAGCTTCTCAGACGTGCGCGCGAAGCTCGTTCTGCTGGACATGCTGCAAGACATCGATCCGCCCCGCTTCGCACAGCGTCTCGACGAGACGATCGCGTCGGTCCAGCGCGGGCAAAAGCGGCAACGGATGCTGACCGGTTTCGGTGTGCTCGTTGCCGCGCTCGCGGTCGGCGCCTATCTGCTGTGGCCGGCATCGACGCCGATGTGCGGCGCGTCGACCACGGTCAAGACGCTGGATTCGCTGATGTTCAAGTTGCGCGTGGAGATGATGCGGAAGGACCCGATGCACGCGCTCGACGGGGGCAGCAAAACCTATCCGCATGTCGCCAACCATCGCGAAGTCGGCTATGACGAGGCCAATCGCTCGCGCGGCTGCCTTGCAGACCTGACGGTCGCCGACGAGCATACGACGCTCGGTTACGTCGTCCGGCATGACGACAAGGACCCGAGTACGTTCGTCGTGCAGACTTTCCCGTCCGAATACGTGACGGCCCGCTACAGCGCGGCAGGCCTGAATCCGAAGCTTGGCGCGCCGCTCGGGCGAGAGGTCATCGACACCGCGTTCAGGGAGGGCGTCGCACGGTTCGACAAGCAGGTATCGGACCGATCGCCGAGCTACGGCAAACCGCTGCCGGGCGACGACAGCCCTTCGACGCTGACCAGCAGCGTGCAGGGCGTGATGCCGGCCGCGGACTGCAGCCGGATCGACGGCGACCGCGTGTCGTGCCCGTTGCTGATCGACTACCGCGACCGGTTGCTCGGTGCGATCGGCATGCCGTCGATGCTGCAGTTGAAGGGGGATTTCACCTTCGTCAAGGACGGCAGCGGCTGGAAGACCGCCGACGATTTCGACGAGACGCTGATGAAGGCGATCGTCGCGCGGCGCGTCGCGCAGGTATCCGGCGACGCAGCCGCCGACAAGGGGGATCCACGGAAGTGAGATGCGACACGGGCGACCCGCGAAGAAACCGCAGGCCGCCCGTGTCTGCGCGCAGCCGACGCCGCGAAGCGGCGACGATGGCGCGCTTACCGGTCGTCTTCCCGAATCGACGAAGGATGCCGGCAAAGCGCGCGCACTTCGAGGTCCATATACGGGAACAGCGGCAACTGGCTCAGCAGGTCGTGCAGTTGCTGCACGCTTTCCACGTCGAAGATGCTGACGTTCGCATAACGCCCGGCGATCCGCCACAGATGCCGCCAGATGCCTTCGTTCATCAGGCGCTGGCACATCGCCTTCTCTTCGGCCTTCAGCGTCGCGGCCTTGACCGGGTCCATGTCCGCCGGCAGCTTGACGGTCATTTCCACATGAAACAGCATTGCGCACTCCTTGCTTGATCGGTTCGTCCTGTAAATGGCCGTTCAGGCCTGTGCGCGTGCGCGCTCGACTTCGCTCGCCGGCACGTTGTCGCGCTCCCTGACCAACGAGAAATCGAAGTCGATCAGCGCGAACGGGCCGTCGATGCCGTACGGCTTGCCCTGTGCGCCTTCGGCCTGGCGGATTGCCGGGATCAGCCCTTCGCGCGTCGCGAATGCGAAGTCGTCCCAGATGTGCGGATCGCCTTCGATGTTGATCTGCGTCGTCAGCTTACGATATCCGTCCGCGGAAACGAAGAAGTGGATGTGCGCGGGACGATGGCCGTGGCGGCCGAGCTGGTCGAGCAGCTGCTCGGTCTTGCTGCCCGGCGGCACGCTGTAGCCGACCGGCAGCACGCTGCGGAAGCTGTAGCGGCCTTCCGCGTCGGTGCGGATCGAGCGGCGCAGGTTGAACGCGGGCTGCGACGGATCGAAATACGAATAGTTGCCGAGATGGTTCGCGTGCCACACCTCGACCAGCGCATTCGCGATCGGCGTGCCGGCGTTGCCGAGCACCTGGCCGCGCATCACGAGCGTCTGGCCCGGATCGGTGCCGTCGTCGAGACGTGCGTGGCCGACCGATTCCGGCGCGCCCGCGACATACAGCGGCCCTTCGATCGTGCGCGGCGTGCCGCCTTCGATGCCGGCCTTCGCTTCGGCCTCGTCCATCCGCACGTCGAGGAAGCGCTCGAAGCCGAGGCCCGCGGCGATCAGGCCGAATTCCCTGCCGGCTTCGTTCAGGTAGTTGAGCGCGGTCCAGAACTCGCTCGGCTGCACGTCGAAATCCTCGATCGTGTAGCACAGGTCCTTCACGATCCGGTTGACGATCGCGCGCACGCGCGGGTTGCCGGGCTTCTCGGCGGCATCGTCGAAGGTTTTCAGCAGCGCGTCGATGGCTTCCTTGTTCATCTGTGTCTCCGGTGGCGGTTGTCGTAGGGGAATCAGCGGGCGCCGCGCCGCATCCGCTCGATGCGGGCCCAGTCGAAGGTGATGCCGAGGCCGGGCGTCGCCGGCAGGTGCAGCTTGAAATCCGCGTAGCGCAGCGGCTCGACGAGGATCTCCTCGGTGAGCAGCAGCGGGCCGAACAGCTCGGTGCCCCACTTCAGCGACGCGAAGGTGCTGAACAGTTGCGCGGACGCCATCGTGCCGGCCGCGCCTTCGAGCATCGTGCCGCCGTACAGTTCGATGCCGGCCGCCGACGCGATCGCCGCGACGTGCGCCGCCCCCTGCAGGCCGCCCGACTGCGCGATCTTCACCGCGAACACGTCGGCCGCGCGTTCCTGCGCGAGCGCGAACGCATCGACCGGGCCGTGCAGCGCCTCGTCGGCCATGATCGGGATCTGCGCGAGCTGCGTCAGGCGCTTCAGGCCCGCGCGGTTGGACGCGGCGATCGGCTGCTCGACGAGGCTCACGCCGGCATCCGCGAGCCGCGCGCCGGCCCGGATCGCGTCGGTTTCGGTCCAGGCCTGGTTCACGTCGACGCGCACGTCGCCGCGTTCGCCGAGCGCGCGCTTGATCGCGATCACGTGCGCGACGTCGTCGTCCACCGCGTTCGAGCCGATCTTCAGCTTGAACGCGCGATGGCGGCGCGCGTCGAGCATCGCCTCGGCTTCCGCGATGTCGCGCTGCGTGTCGCCGCTCGCCAGCGTCCACGCGACGTCGACCGCATCGGTCGCGCGGCCGCCGAACAGCTCGGACAGCGGCACGCCGATACGGCGCGCCTGCGCGTCGAACAGCGCGGTCTCGAGCGCGCACTTCGCGAAACGGTTGCCCTGGAACAGCTTGCGCGCCCGCGCCATCGCGGCGCCCGGGCGGGTCGCGTCCATGCCCTCGAGCAGCGGCGCGAAATAGGTGTCGATATTGGCCTTGATGCTCTCCGGGCTCTCCTCGCCGTAGGCGAGGCCGCCGATCGTCGTGGCCTCGCCGACGCCTTCGATACCGTCCGTGCATCGAACACGGACCAGCACGAGCGTCTGGCAATTCATCGTGGCAACCGAAAGCTTGTGGGGCCGGATCGTCGGCACGTCGACGAGCAGCGTCTCGATGCGCTCGATGGCGGCGGCAGTTGCTATCATGCGATTCCTCCTGTCGGTGCATATGGTAGGAACGGCGGCGGGCGGCCGTCCAACACTCTTTCCGACTACTTCCATACCTTCGGAGCATGAAATGGAATTGCGTCAGCTTCGGTACTTCATGGCCGTGGCCGAGGAAATGAACATCACGCGGGCCGCGGAGCGGCTGCACATGACGCAGCCGCCGCTTAGCCGTCAGCTGCAGGCGATCGAGGACGAGCTCGGGCTGCCGCTGTTCGTGCGCGGCGCGCGGCCGCTGAAGCTGACCGATGCGGGGCGCGTGTTCTATGCGCAGGCGAAGCGCGTCGTCGACCAGGCCGACGAGCTCGGCCCGCTGACGCGGCGGCTCGCGCAACTGTCGGAGCGGATCGTGATCGGCTTCGTGCCGTCGACGCTGTACGGCGCGCTGCCGGACGTGATTCGCGCGTTCCGCGAGCGGCAGCCTGACGTCGAGCTGTCGCTGATCGAAATGTTCACGCTCGAACAGCTCGGCGCGCTGAAGGGCGGGCGGATCGACGTCGGGTTCGGCCGCCTGCGCTTCGACGACGACCAGCTCGTGCGCGAGGCGCTGATCGAGGAAAAGCTGATCGCGGCGGTGCCGGTCGGCCATCCGCTCGCCGAGGCGGGCCGGCCGCTGACGCTCGCGGACATCGCGAACGAAACGCTGATCGTCTATCCGAGCACGCCGCGCCCGAGCTTCGCGGACCAGCAGTTGTCCGCGCTGCGCGACGGCGCGCTGGTGCCGGCGGCCGTCCACGAGGTGCGCGAGCTGCAGACGGCGCTCGGGCTCGTCGCCGCGAAGGTCGGCGTGTCGCTGGTGCCGGAGAGCGTGGAGGGCGTGCGCGTGAAGGGCGTCGTCTACCGGCGGCTGCCGGAGCCCGCGGCGACCTCGCCGATCATCATGAGCCGCCGGCTGCACGGCGAAAGCGCTGCGACGAGCGCGTTCTGCGCGATTGCGCGGGAGATGATCGCGCCGACCGCGCATGCGTAGCCGTCATCGTCTGATTCGCAACTAACGGTCGAGTCCCTCATGCGTCGGCGAATTCGGATGACGCAGCGGCGGCGGTGCCGGTGGTGCGTGCGCGGCGAGCTGCGATGCAGCGCGGCTACGATCTGCTGTCCAGCGTATCGGACGGCGATTCGCCGAATTTTTCCCGATACGCGATCGCGAAGCGTCCGAGGTGCGTAAACCCGCAGTCGAGCGCGATATCGGCGATCCGCCGGTCGGACGCCGCCGCGCGCAGCAGCTCGCGCGCATGCTCGAGCCGCGTCGCGCGCAGGTACTGCATCGGGCTCATCCCGCGAAACTGCAGGAACGCGTCGCGCAGCGTGCGCTCCGGCACGTTGGCGGCGCGCACGATGTCGGCAAGCTGCAGCGGCTGCGCATAGTGCGCGTTCACGAACTCCTGCGCGCGCCGCACGAAGCCCGGCGCCGGTTCGTGGCGCGACGCGGGCAGCGCCGACGGCGGATGGCCTTCGATCAGCAGGTCGATCAGCAGGTGTTCGAGCTGCGACGCGACGCGCGGGTTCGCGTTCGCGCGTTCGAGCAGTTCGGGCGAGCGCGCGACCAGCATCAGCTGCTCGCGCCACGCGGCAAGCGCCGCATCGCTGACGTGCAGCACCGGATCGAGCGTCGCGCGCGGGTCGCCGGTCAATGCGCCGACCGTCGCCGCGTCGATGCGCAGCACGAACTGCTCGCAGTCGGCCGACAGCGTCGCGTCGAAGCGTTCGCCCGGCGCGCACAGCACGCCGGTCTGCCCGTCGACGCCGAGCTGCCGGCCCATCGCGCGCACCTCGGCCTGTCCGGACAGGCAGAACATCAGCAGGTAGTAGCCGTCGACCGCGTCGACCTGCACGCGCATCGCGTCGCCGAACGCGATCGTGCCGATCCCGAGCCCGCCGAGCCGGACGAAATCCATATGCGACGCACCGCGCACGCGGCCGCTCGGCAGCAGCGCATGCGGCTGCATCACGCGCGAGATCCGCTCGCGCGTCTCGTCGAGATCGCGGGATTCGAACAGCCGGTGCGCGCGCAGCGCGAGCGGCTCGAACGACGTCGGGGACATGGGCATCGGCCTTGTTGGAGCGCGTATCGATCGGACGAATGGGTCGCGATCGCGCGCCGAGTGTGTCGTCATGCTAGCGCAGAAATCCGCCGAAAGTGGATACTGCGCCGCCGCAATCGCACTTTCCGGATAGACGGCGAATATTAGCTTTTCAAAAATCGGCTCCATCGATCAACGAAACGGAACCCCCAAGGAGTCCGACATGGAGCAGACAGAATCGCCCGTCGTGTTCGCCTCGCGCGACGATGCGTCCGACGTGAGCTTTCCGCACGCGGACGGCTCGCGCGTGCCGTACAAGGTGTTCAGCTCGCGCGCCGTCTACGACCGCGAGCAGGAACGCATCTTCCGCGGCCCGACGTGGAACTTCGTCGCGCTGGAAGCGGAAATCCCGAACCCCGGCGACTTCAAGAGCACCTTTGTCGGCGACACGCCGGTCGTCGTCACGCGCGCCGACGACGGTTCGCTCGCCGCCTGGGTGAACCGCTGCGCGCACCGCGGCGCGCAGGTGTGCCGCAAGTCGCGCGGCAACGCGAGCTCGCATACGTGCGTGTATCACCAGTGGAGCTTCGACAATACCGGCAACCTGCTCGGCGTGCCGTTCCGGCGCGGCCAGAAGGGCATGACCGGAATGCCGGCCGATTTCGACCCGAAGCAGCACGGGCTGCGCAAGCTGCGCGTCGACAGCTATCGCGGGCTGGTGTTCGCGAGCTTCAGCGACGAGGTCGCGCCGCTGCCCGACTATCTCGGCGAGCAGATGCGGCCGTGGATCGACCGGATCTTCCACAAGCCGGTCGAGTATCTCGGCTGCACGCGCCAGTATTCGAAGTCGAACTGGAAGCTGTACCTGGAGAATGTGAAGGACCCGTATCACGCGAGCATGCTGCACCTGTTCCATACGACCTTCAACATCTTCCGCGTCGGCATGAAGGCGCGCTCGATTCCGGATGCGAACCACGGGCTGCACAGCATCATCACGGTGACGAAGACCGGCGACGACACGTCGGCCGCGTACAAGCAGCAGAACATCCGTTCGTTTGACGAAGGTTTTCATCTCGAGGACGAATCGATCCTCGATCTCGTGCCGGAATACGACGAGGACTGCACGAACCACATCCAGCCGATCTTCCCGCAGCTCGTGATCCAGCAGATCCACAACACGCTGGTCGCGCGGCAGATCCTGCCGAAGGGGCCCGACAACTTCGAGCTGATCTTCCACTTCTTCGGCTACACGGACGACACGCCCGAGCTGCGCGCGCTGCGCATCAAGCAGGCCAACCTCGTCGGGCCGGCCGGCTACATCTCGATGGAGGATACCGAGGCGACCGAGCTGGTGCAGCGCGGCACGGTGCGCGACGGCGACGCGACGTCGGTGATCGAGATGTCGCGCGGCAATCCGGACCAGCAGGGCACGGTGATCACCGAAAGCCTCATCCGCCGGTTCTGGGTCGGCTACCAGAAGCTGATGGGCTATTGAAGCGGGAGCGAGACATGACGGAAGACATGAAGACGTGGTTCGAGCTGTACATGCTGCAGAACCGCTATATCGGCCACCTCGACAACAACCGGCTCGAACAGTGGCCGGCGATGTTCACCGAGGACTGCACGTACGAGATCGTGCCGAAGGAGAACGCCGATCTCGGGCTGCCGGTCGGGATCGTGCACTGCACGAACCAGCGGATGCTGCGCGATCGCGTGGTGTCGCTGCGCCACGCGAACATCTACGACGAGCATACGTACCGGCACATGACGTCGGGCCTGACGATCGTCGCCGAGCGCGACGGCGAGATCGACACCGAGAGCAACTACGTGGTCGTGCAGACGCGCAGCAACGGCGAATCGAACGTCTACCAGGCCGGCAAGTACTACGACACGGTCGTGCGCACGCCGGACGGGCTGCGCTACAAGACCAAGCGGGTGATCTACGACACGTCGCGCGTGCAGACGCTGCTCGCGACGCCGATCTGATGCACGGGCAAGGAACCGACATGAACGACACGACGCTGGCCGAGTGGCATCCGCTCGGCGCTTTCGACGAATTCTCCGAAGACGAACCGGCGGCGCGCGTCGCCGGCCAGAAACCGATCGCGGTATTCCGCATCGGCGACGAACTGTTCGCGATGCACGACCTCTGCACGCACGGCCATGCGCGGCTGTCCGAAGGCTATGTGGAGGACGGCTGCGTCGAATGCCCGCTGCATCAGGGGCTGATCGACATCCGCACCGGCGCGCCGAAATGCGCGCCGATTACCGAGCCGGTGCGGACCTATCCGATCCGGATCGTCGATGGGCAGGTGGAAGTCAATGTCGGCTGACCCGTTCGTGATCGTCGGCGCCGGCCACGCGGCGCGGCGCACCGCCGAGGCGCTGCGCGAACGCGATGCCGACGCGCGCATCGTGATGATCGGCGCGGAGCGCGAGCTCCCGTACGACCGGCCCGCGCTGTCGAAGGATGCGCTGCTGAGCGACGACGGCGAGCGGCGTGCGTTCGTGCGCGACGCGGGCTGGTACGACGCGCAGCGGATCGAGCTGCGGCTCGGCACGCGCGTCGACGCGATCGAGCGCGCGGCGCAGCGCGTGCGACTCGACGACGGCGCTACGCTGCCATACGCGCGGCTCGTGCTCGCGACCGGCTCGCGCGTGCGGACCTTCGGCGGGCCGATCGACGCAGGCGTCGCGCCGCATTACGTGCGCACCGTCGACGACGCGCGGGCGCTGCGCGCACAGCTGGCGCCGGGGCGGCGCGTCGCGGTGCTCGGCGGCGGCTTCATCGGCCTCGAGGTCGCGGCCGCCGCGCGTCAGCTCGGCTGCGACGTGACGGTGATCGATCCGGCCGCGCGGCTGCTGCAGCGCGCGCTGCCGGAAGTCGTCGGCGCGTTTGCGCGGCAGCTGCACGACGCGCGCGGCGTCGCGTTCCGGCTCGCGACGCTGCCGCGTGCGATTCGTCGCGCGGCGGCGGGCGGCGCGATCGTCGAGACCGACCGCGGCGACGTGCCGGCCGATATCGTCGTGGTCGGCATCGGCGTCGTGCCGAACGTCGAGCTCGCGCAGTCGGCCGGTCTCGACGTCGACAACGGGATACGCGTCGATGCGGGATGCCGCACGAACGATCCCGCGATCTTCGCGACCGGCGAGGTGACGATGCATTTCAATCCGCTGCTCGGCCGTCATGTGCGGATCGAGTCGTGGCAGGTCGCCGAGAACCAGCCGGCCGTCGCGGCCGCCAATGCGCTCGGCGCGGACGACGCGTATGCGGAGCTGCCGTGGCTGTGGTCCGATCAGTACGACTGCAACCTGCAGATGCTCGGGCTGTTCGGCGGCGAGCGGACCATCGTCGTGCGCGGCAATCCGGCGAGCGGGCCGTTCACGGCGTTCGGGCTCGGCGACGACGGGAGAATCGTCGCGGTGGCCGCGGCGAACCTCGGGCGCGACATCGGCGCGTCGCGGCGGCTGATCGCGGCGGGGGCGGTGCCCGATCCGGTGCAACTGGCGGATCCGGCAGTGAATCTGAAGACGTTTCTGTAGCGAAGTAGCGGAAGCAGCGAAGAGGCGATGCGTCCTCGACACAGCGCCGCACGAAGCGAGACAGGACGACGCGCGGCACGATCGTCGAGCCGCGCGTCGCCGCCGCCGGTTACGCCGCGTTGCCGTAGCCCTGGAACACGCGCAGGTCCGGATACATGCTGCGGATCTTGCGCCATTCGTTCGCATCGTAGAACTCGCATGCGCCGGCCGTGAAGCGCTTCGCGACTTCTACGGAGAAGCGCACGGCCTCGGCCAGGTCGATCTCGTGGCTCGCGCTCGAGTCGCTGCCGCCGACGACCGAGCGCGCGGTGAGCGCGACGCCGACCACCGGCTTGTCGGTGCCGACATGCGGCTGCATGATGCTGTTGAAGTGCGACAGCCCGTTGTCGTACGGCGAGATGTCCTGCAGCGAGATCGGGAACGTGACGGCCGGCATGCCGGTCGTCGATTCCATGATCGCGACGAGATCGGGCGCCATGCGCAGGATATAGCCCTGCATGGCGGTCGGCGACAGCGCGAAGCCGCGCTGCTTGACGATCCGGTTGCCCTTCGACGCATCGAGCGACAGGATCGCATCCATGTCGGGCGTCACTTCGTAGCGGTTCATCGTCGCCGACGAAACCGGCATCCCCATGAACGGCACGCCGTTGTTCTCGCTCATCGACACGTCGGTCGACAGGTGCGTCGTGACGATCACGTCGCCGGGCAGCACGTCGCCGTTCGCCTTCATCTGCGCGAGCTTCAACGCGGCCGCGAGCGAGCCGATCGGGCCGTCCGCGTCCGACACCATCCCGAACTTCGCGGGGCGCGCGCCGATTGCGCCGTTGCGGCCGACGATGCCGAGCGTGCGCGCGTCGCCGCCGGCCGTCTTGCCGCGTGTGCCGGGGATCACGATGCGGATGAAGTCGGTCGTCTTCGTCGGGTCTTCCGGCGGTTCGTTGTTGACCGTGGTGACCTCGATCGTCACGTGCGCCGCGTACGGCTCAAACAGCGCGGCGATGTCCTGCCCGTTGACGGTCGCGCCGTCGAGCGCGTCGAAAATGACGAGGGTCTGTTTCAGTGCCATCGAATGCCTCTTGGTTCAGTGTGCCGATGCGGCGTGTCGTGCGCCGCGCCGCGACCCGCATCGGCAAATTGCGCGGGGATCAGAAGAAATGTCGCAGGCCGAGCAGCACCGACAGCTGCTCGTTGCGACCGTTGAGCGCGCTGCCCGTGGCCGCCGCCGCATTGGTCGTCGTGTTGCCGAACAGTCCCGACCAGCCGCCGCGCGTCCACTCGTACGAGGTCGCGAGGTAGACGTCGGTGCGCTTGCTGAGGCTGTAGTCGGCGACGCCGTATACGGTGCTGCGCGCGCCGTTGAAGCCGTCGGCGAGCGTGCGGTTGTGCATCCCCGCGACGACGAAGTTCCATACCGGCGTCGCGCGCCAGCTCGCGCCGAGCGTGAAGAAATCGTCGCGGCGATGCGAGCCGAACACCGAGTTGATCGTGACGGCGGCGGTCGGCGCGCCGGACGCCATGCTCGTGATCGACGCGGTATCGGTGCCGCCGTTCGACGAGTCGAAGCCCGCGTCGCGATCGCTGTGCAGATAGTTCGCGTACAGGTTCACGCTGCCGATCGCAGCCTTCGCACCGGCCAGGTAGATGCGTGCGCGGCGGCTCTGCGTGTCGCGCGTCTGCTGCGCGTCGCCGATCACGGTCACGGGGCCCGACTGATACTTGACGCCGAGCGACATCGACGAGCGTGCGCGCGTGTCGCCGGCGATCCCGCCGAACGCATACTCGGCGATTACCTGCATCGGCCCGTAGCTGCCGGTGTAGCTGACCGCGTTGTCGTAACGCTGGCCGACGAGGTAGACCTGCCACGAGTTGGTCGGCGCGGCACCGACGCCGAGCGGGTCGACGTAGTACAGCATCGTGTTGCCGGTCGTGTACTGCCGGCCGAGCGCGAGTTCGCCCCAGCGCTCGTGGCCGAGCTTCACGAACGCCTGGCGGCCGAACAACTGCCCCTGCTGGTCGAGCTTGCCGTTGTTCGCGAGAAAGCCGTTTTCGAGCGTGAAGCCGGCTTTCCAGCCGTCGCCGAGCGCCTCGCTGCCCTTCAGCCCGAAGCGGCTGCCGGACAGGAAGCCTTCGTTGCCCTGCTGCAAGCCGACGGTGCGGTCGCCGGACGGGTTGGTGTGCGTCTGGTACCCGATCGCGACGTCGATCACGCCGTACAGCGTCACGGTCGACTGCGCGTGTGCGACGCCCGTCGCGCCGGCCAGCAGTGCGATTCCGGCAAGCTTCTTGTTCATGAAAAGGTCTCCTAACCGATATGGGACTGTTTTTTTTAAAGAAAGATGCGGCGCTTATTTCCGGAACGACGGCCACTGGTCGATGTCGGCCGGGCCGGTGATCGACGCGAGCGGGAAGCTCGCGTTTTCCGCCAGCGTGCGCACGTCCGTCTTGCTCGCGAAGTGCAGCGCGCCGCGTTCGCCGAGCACCGTGCCGGTCGTGCCGTCGGACAGCAGCGCCGAACCTTCGGGCAGCGCGAACACCTGTTCGGGCGCGTTGATGTCGAGGAATTCGCCGAGGCGTTCCTCGCGGCTCTCGCCGTTGTGGCCGACCGGCTTGCCGCTGATGAAGTGCGGGTTGATCTGGAACGGCACGAGACCGAGCGCGCGCAGCGTCGGCGGCTGCACGATCGGCATGTCGTTGGTGGTGCGGATCGTTGGGCACGCGACGTTGCTGCCCGCGCTCCAGCCGATGTAGGGCACGCCCGCGTGCACGCGCGCACGGATCGCATCGACGAGGTTGGCGTCGTACATGCGCTTGAGCAGCGCGAACGTATTGCCGCCGCCGACCGCGATCGCGTCGGCGTGCTCGATCGTCTTGCGCGGGTCGGCGCTGTGGTGCAGCGATTCGAGTGCGTAGCCGAGTTTCTCGAACACGGGCTTCACGATGCCTTCATAGGTGTCGAAGCTGAACGACACGCCCGCATACGGGACGAAGACGATCTTGCGCGCCTCGCGGCGGAACAGCGCGTGGATCTGCTCGGTCGCGTGTTCGAGATAGCCGAGCGCGTCCTTACGGGAGCTGCTCATCAGCAGAAAACGTTGGTTCATGGTGGTTCCTGTGTCGGTAGTCGGGGAGGGAATCAGCGGGCCGCCGCGCGGATCAGTTCGGCGACGCGGTCGATTTCTTCGCGCGTATTGAAGTAGTGCAGCGAGACGCGCGCCATCGTCGATACGCCATAGCGCGCGAGGATCGCGTCGGCCATGAAGTTGCCGGCCTCGATGATGCATTGCTGCGCTTCGAGCGCCGCGACGATCGTCGCGGGATCGACGCCGCGCAGGTTGAACGGCACGATGCCGATGCGGCGCGCCGCATCGCGCGGGCCGTACAGCTCGAAGCCCGGCAGCGTCGCGAAACGCTCGATCGCGTAGGCGGTCAGCTCGTGCACACGCGCCTCGATCGCGTCGATGCCGATGCGCTGCGCATAGTCGAGCGCGGCGCCGAGGCCGAGGATCGCCGGCACGATCGGGCAGCCGGCCTCGAAGCGCTTCGCACCGGCGACGAACGACAGCGCGCCGGTCGCGCGATCGTAGGCGCCGTTCCACCAGCCCGCGAGCACGGGTTCGAGCGTCTCGACCTGCTCGCGCTTCACATACAGGAAGCCCGAGCCTTCGGTCGCGCGCAGCGCCTTGCGGCCGCAGCCCGCGAGGAAATCGCAGCCGAGCGTGCGCACGTCGGTGGCGACCATGCCGACGCTTTGCGATGCGTTGACGAGCGACAGCACGCCGTGCGTGCGCGCGACCGCGCACAGTCCGGCGGCGTCCTGCAGCGCGCCCGACGAGTTCGGCACATGCGAGAACGTGAGCAGGCGCGTGCGCGGCGTGATCGCCTGCGCGAACGCATCCGGCGACAGCAGCCCTTCGTCGTTCGCGGCGACCATCTTCACGACGATGCCGTGCGTCGTCTCGAGCCGCTTCCACGGCAGCAGGTTGCTGAGCATTTCGGTATCGGCGACCAGCACTTCGTCGCCCGGCTGCCAGCGCATCCCCTGCGCGACGATCGAGATCGCTTCGGTGGCGTTCTTGGTGAACGCGATTTCGTCGACCTGCGCACCGATGAACGCGGCGAGCCGGGCGCGCACGGCGTCGACGCGCGCGTAGGTTGCCTTGCGGAACGCGGGCAGGTAGATGCCGACCCGGCCCGTGTCGCGCAGGTAGTCGTTGACGGTGTCGAGCACGGGCTCGGGCGGCAGCGACGCGGCGGCCGTGTCGAGGTAGATCGTCGAGGCCGTCAGCGGCGTATCGGCGCGGATTGCAGTGATGTCCATCGAAAGTCCTGTGGATGAAACGGAGTTACTTGAGCTTGATCAGCGAACGCGTGAAGCTGAACAGCGCGTCGCCCGCGATCACGCCGCCGGCGAAGGCGCTCATTTCGGCGACGTCGCGCTCGCCGCGCGTGCGCAGCAGGATGAAGCGGATCGCGAGGCCGAACAGCACCGCGAAGCCGGCCAGCGGCGAGGTGAGCAGCATGCCGGTCGACAGCAGCACGCCGAGCTGGCGCTTCGCGCCGCCGAGCCATTGCAGCAGCGCGCCGGGCACGGCCCAGATCGCGAGGTTGCGCGCGATGTCCCACGACGAGCCGGCCCTGATCGACGCCGCGTAGACGCGATCGACCGGCGGCAACATGTCGCGGCTGAAGAAGCCGTGGTGGAACAGCACGACGACGATGCCCGCGACGACGAAGCCGAGCGTCGCCGCGAGGAACTGCTGGCGGCGGCCGGCCAGTTCCAGCGCGGGGTCCTGGCCCGAGCCGCGCAGCAGGAAGCCGGTCTTCAGGTCGTAGCCCATGTCGGCGAATGCGGGGCCCGTCGCGGCCGAGAAGCCGACCAGCACCGCCAGCGCCGGCGCCGGGAAGCCGATCAGGATGCCGATCGTCAGCGTGATCAGCGCGACCGCGAACGCGGGGAACCAGCCCGAGTGCATCGCCGCGATGCCGACGATCAGCTCGTGGATGTAGGCCGCGAATGCCGCATACAGCACGAACACGATCAGCATGCCGGTCGACATCTCCGAGAAGCCGCCGGTGCAGCCGACGATCACCAGCGCGATCAGCATGTAGACGAGATAGCCGAGGCCGAGGATGCGGCCCGCGCGGCGCGGCGACACGTCGCCGGTGCCGGCTTCGTCGACCGGCGCGCGGCGCGCGCGGCGGATTTCCGCCGACACCTGCAGCATCGCGACGGCGCCCGCGCCGATCATCACGCCGTGCGGGATGTAGGCCTTCGCGATGTCGACGCCGGTCAGCGCGACCGAGTAGCCGCGCACCAGCAGGCCGAGGCCGAACATCGTCAGCGCGGCGAGGTTGCCGAGGAACGCTGCGCCGAACGCGGACATCGGCACGCCGAGCCACGCGCCGGCCACGCCGACCGCGACGCCGATGCCGAGGAACGCGGCCTTGCGGCCGCCGCGGTCGCCGGCCCAGATCGCCTCGGCGGTCGCAACGCCCGACGGCCAGCTGCCGGTCGCCGGGAAGATCTTGCTGCCGAACAGCAGGTACAGCATCGTGCCGTCGACCAGCATCGCGGCGAGCGCGCCGATCAGCATCGGCGTCGCGAGTTCGGGCATGCCCATCGCGTACGGCACGCCGATCGGGATCATCAGCGAATTGGCCGCGCCGAAGGTGGCCGACGAGATCGCGGTCTGCACGAGGTTCTGGCGTTCGAGCACGCGAAAGCGTCGCGCGAGTTCATGCGGAATGCGCGAGAACACGATCGCGATCAGCGCGCCGATGATCGACGTGTTCGCCGAAATGCCGAGCGACACGATCAGCTGCATGCCGATGATCGCGCCGAGCACGGACAGCATGACCGACACGATCAGCAGCACCGGTTCGGCGAAGCGGACGCGCGGGGCGCCGGGCGGGGCCGCAGGGGCGGCGGGTTCGCCGACCTGCGCGTCTTGCAAAGCGTTCATGGGTTTCTCCTCAATGCCTGTGGCTTGTTGTGATGTAGCGGGCCGGTACGGCTGCGGACCGGCCCGTCGGTGAGTCGGGCTGGATTTCGGGCGATGGCGGCGCTCAGCGCATCAGGCTGAGCACGCTTTCGATCTTGCGGCGCGCGTCGTTCAGCGCATCCAGCAGGCGCGGCACCGCCGATTCGTCGAGGCGCTGCATCGGCCCCGAGATCGCGAGCGAACCCGCGACCGAGCGGCTGCCTTTCGCGGTGAGCGGTACCGCGAGGCCTGCGACGCCGGTCGCGGCTTCTTCGCGCGTGTACGCCCAGCCGTGCTCGCGGATCACGTCGAGGCGCGCTTCGACCGCCGCGCGGTCGACCGCCTGGCCGGCCTTCGCGGCGCGCGCATAGACCTCGTCGCGCACCGGGTCGGGCTGGAACGCCAGCATCGCCTTGCCGTGTGCGCCCGCGTGGAGCGCGAAGCGCTGGCCTTCCTCGATCGAGAAGCGCAGCTGCTGGTCGCCATGCGCGATGTCGAGGCACAGCCCTTCGTAGCCGTCGAGCAGCGACAGGAACACGGTTTCGCCGCTCTGCTGCGCGAGCCGGTGCAGCGCGGGCTCGACGATCTGCGACGGCGACAGCGAGCGCCGCACGATCTCGCCCATCTCGAACCAGCGCAGGCCGAGCGCATAGCGGCCCGCGTCGTCCTGCACGAGGTAGCCCTCGGCCGCGAAGGTCGCCAGCACGCGATGGACGATCGCGTGGTGCACGCCGCTTTCCTTCGCGAGTTCGCGAACGCCCCATACGGCTTGCCGGGCGGTGAAGTACTGCATCAGTTGCAGGGCGCTGCTGAGTGTCTTGAGCATGATGTTTGTCTCTGTATAAGAGACATTGTCTCGAAATGTGAAATCAGTCTGCGCGGTTGGCGCGGCGTCGTGCTATCCGGGTAAACGCGAGATCGAGAGACAGTCCGTCTGGCGCGGCACAGCGGGCGATCGGCGGTGTCGATGCGAGCGGGGCGGCGTATCGAAGGCGGCGGGACCCGCACGGCGGGCGGGATGAAAGTGGAGGGGACAGGTCAAGGGACCGCGTGTGCGTGCGGCCGGTAAAAGAGGGCCGGGTATTTGGCGGCGATCGCCGAGTCGGTGCATATTGACGGCATCTTTCGTGCTGCCGGTTGCCCATGACGCCAGACAAAGCCCTCGAACTGAAACGCAGCAAGCGCCGCGCGCTGTGGCTGCTGCTGGCCGCGGTCGCGGTCTTCGTGACGACGATCGTCCTGCCGCGCGGCCCGTGGATCGACGGCGTCAAGGCCGTGGCCGAGGCCGCGATGGTCGGCGCGCTCGCCGACTGGTTCGCGGTCGTCGCGCTGTTTCGCCGCGTGCCGATCCCGTTCGTGTCGCGTCACACCGAGATCATTCCGCAGAACAAGGACAAGATCGCCGACAACCTCGCGGTGTTCGTCCGCGAGAAATTCCTCGGCCCCGACGCGCTGGCCGCGCAGATTCGCCAGCACGATCCGGCGCAGAGGCTCGGCGCGTGGCTCGGCGAGCCGGCCAACACCGACGCGCTGGGCGGCTACGCGACCAAACTGATGAGCTTCGCGCTCGACATGACCGACGACGCGCGCATCCAGTCGTTCGTCCACGACGCATTCCGCGCGCTGATCGACAAGGTCGACCTGTCGCAGTCGGCCGGCGCGATCCTCGATACGCTGACGAAGGACGGCCGCCACCAGGCGATGCTCGACGACGCGATCGAGCAGATCGTCGACGTGCTCGGCAAGGAGGAGAACCGCGAGGTGATCGCGGGTTTCATCGTCGAATGGCTGAAGACGCAGTACCCGAAGTTCGAGAAGATCATGCCGACGCACTGGCTCGGCGAGAACGGCGCGCAACTGGTCGCGAATGCGGTCAGCCGCGTGCTCGAAGGCGTCGCCGCGGACCCCGACCACGAGCTGCGCCAGCGTTTCGATCGCGTCGTCGCGCGCCTGACCGAGCGGCTGAAGCACGACCCGGCCTTTGTCGAGAAGGGCGAGGAAATCAAGCGCTACATCCGCGACGGCGATGCGTTCAACCTGTACCTGAAGGATCTGTGGGAGCAGTTGCGCGCATGGCTGAAGGCCGATCTCGCGCGCCCCGATTCGGCGCTGCACCGGCAGGCCGCGACGCTCGGCGGCTGGCTCGGCGCGCGGCTCGCGGAAAGCCCCGCCTTGCGCGCGTCGCTGAACGAGCACATCGAGAAGGCCGTGCACGAGATCGCGCCGGATTTTGCGGACTTCCTGATGCGTCACATTCGCGACACGGTGCGCAACTGGGATGCGCGCGAGATGTCGCGGCAGATCGAGCTGAACATCGGCAAGGACCTGCAGTACATCCGCATCAACGGCACGCTGGTCGGCGGGCTGATCGGGCTGGGTTTGTATCTGGTGTCGCTGGTGCCGCGCTGGGCGAGCGGCTGGCTGCACTGAGGCGGCCGGACCGGCGCGCGACGGCGCGTTGCGCGCGCGTCACGCGTGTGCTTTCGAGCCGTGCAGCTGCAGGCCGAGCGCCTTGATGACTTTCAAGATCGTGCCGAAGCTCGGATTGCCGTCGTGCGACAGCGCCTTGTACAGCCCTTCGCGCGACAGGCCCGCGTCGCGCGCGACCTGCGACATGCCGCGCGCACGCGCGATCACGCCGAGCGCGTGCGCGATGAACGCCGGATCGTCGCCGGCTTCCTGCAGACAGGCCTCGAAATAATCGGCCATGTCGTCTTCGGTTTTCAGGTGTTCGGCCGAATCCCACGGCCGGGTCTTGATCTTGTCCATCGATCACTCCGTATCGAAATCGAGATGCGCGAGCATCGCGTGCGCGGCGCGGATGTCCGCCCGTTGCGTCGACTTGTCGCCGCCGCAAAGCAGGATCACCCAGATCGATCCCCGCCGCGTGTAGTAGACGCGGTAGCCGGGACCGTGGTCGATCCGCATTTCGACGATCGGCGCACCGGCGGATTTCCAGTCGCCCGGATTGCCCATCGACAGCCGGTCGATGCGCGCCTGGATGCGGCGTTTCGCGACGCGGTCCTGCAGCGAGTCGAACCACGCGTCGAACACGTCGGTGGTGCGAATGCTGTAGGTGGGCGGAGTGTAACGTGTTGTCGTCGGTATGTAAACCATGGTTCACAGATTCCATTCGAAACGCGCGCCTCGATGTCGTGGCCATGCAGCTGGCGCGACGCAGGCAGGCGCTCCGACTATAGGGCCATGACCCCGTCGCGCGGGCGTTCCCGGCCATCCGGACGACCCTGCGGCGGCGGCCGGCGCGGCGCTGCCGCCGCCGCCGAAGCCGGCATTTCGCGATAGCGTCTACAATCGAAAACGTCCTTGCCGTCGGCGCGCGCACGTCGCGCGCCGGCGGATCCGTTCGTCCTCCGGGAGCCGGAGGCGCCGTCGCGCAGCGCGCGGCGGGCAGTGCCCGTGGTCTCAGTCCAGCAGGTAAGCGTCCGCGCGCCGTAGGCCGGTGCGCGTCCTGAACGTCGCGCGTCCGTAGGCCGGGCAGGCGGCATCAACCGAGAGTCCCCATGAAAGCATCGGATCTGTTCGTGAAGGCGCTGGAAGCCGAAGGCGTCGAGTACGTGTTCGGCATTCCCGGCGAGGAAAACCTCGATCTGCTCGAATCGCTGCGGCGATCGAAGATCAAGCTCGTGCTGACCCGGCACGAGCAGGCGGCCGGCTTCATGGCCGCCACCTACGGCCGCCTGACGGGCCGCACCGGCGTGTGCCTGTCGACGCTCGGGCCGGGCGCGACCAACTTCGTGACGGCCGCCGCCTATGCGCAGCTCGGCGGGATGCCGATGCTGATGATCACGGGCCAGAAGCCGATCAAGTCCAGCAAGCAGGGCCACTTCCAGATCGTCGACGTCGTCGACATGATGCAGCCGCTCACCAAGTTCACGCGGCAGATCGTGTCGATCGGCAACATCCCGTCGGCGGTGCGCGAAGCGTTCCGCCGCGCCGAGGAGGAGCGTCCGGGCGCCGCGCACCTCGAGCTGCCCGAGGACATCGCGCACGAGGAAGGGGACGGCAAGCCGATCCCGCGCAGCTTCAGCCGGCGGCCGATCGCCGAGGAGAAGGCGGTCGCGCACGCGGTCGACGCGATCCAGGCCGCGCGTCATCCGCTGCTGATGATCGGCGCGGGCGGCAACCGCAAGACGACCTGCAAGATGCTGCTCGAATTCGTCGACAAGACGGGCATCCCGTTCTTCACGACGCAGATGGGCAAGGGCGTGATCGACGAGACGCACCCGCTGTGGCTCGGCAACGCGACGCTGTCCGACGGCGACTTCGTGCACCGCGCGATCGAGCATGCGGACTGCATCATCAACGTCGGCCACGACGTGATCGAGAAGCCGCCGTTCTTCATGCGCGCGGACGACAAGACCGTGATCCACGTGAACTTCCTCGGCGCGCAGGTCGATCCCGTCTATTTCCCGCAGATCGAGGTGGTCGGCGACATCGCGAACGCGGTCTGGCAGATGAAGGAGGCGATCGCGCCGCAGCCGCACTGGGATTTCACGCGCTTCGCGATGATCAAGGCGCATTTCGACGCGCACCTGCAGAAGGGCCAGCACGATCCGCGCTTCCCGATGTACCCGGTGCGCATCGTCAACGACCTGTACGACGCGCTGCCGGCCGACGGGATCGTCTGCCTCGACAACGGGATGTACAAGATCTGGTTCGCGCGCTACTGGCGCGCGCACGAGCCGAACTCGCTGCTGCTCGACAACGCGCTCGCGTCGATGGGCGCGGGCCTGCCGTCGGCGATCGCGACGAAGATCGTGCATCCGCAGCGCAAGGTGATCGCGGTGTGCGGCGACGGCGGCTTCATGATGAATTCGCAGGAGCTCGAAACGGCCGTGCGGCTGAAGCTCGACCTCGTCGTGATGATCCTGCGCGACGATGCATTCGGGATGATCCGCTGGAAGCAGGAAAACATGAACTTCCCCGATTTCGCGATGACGCTGCAAAACCCCGATTTCGTGTCGTACGCGCAAAGCTACGGCGCGCACGGCCATCGCGTCGAGGCGGCCGACGATCTCGAGCCGCTGCTGCGCGAGTGCTTCGCGTCGCCGGGCGTGCACGTGATCGACGTGCCGATCGACTATTCGGACAACGAGCGCGTGCTGAACCGCGAGATCAAGCGGCTGTCGGCGCAGCTCTGAATTCCCCGTTCACCGGAAGGAGCCGTTCCATGCTGAAGGAAACCTATCCGTACTACCTGGCCAACGAGGCCGTCTACGCGAACACCGATCTCGAAGTCACCGACAAATACAGCGGCAAGGTCGCGACGCGCGTCGCGCTGGCCGACGCGAAAGCGATCGACGCGGCGATCGGCGCGGCGGTCGACGCCGCGAAGCCGATGCGCGAGCTGCCCGCGTTCAGGCGGCAGGCCGTGCTCGACCACTGCGTCGCGCGCTTTCGCGAGCGCTTCGACGAACTCGCCGAAGCGCTGTGCATCGAGGCCGGCAAGCCGATCAACGACTCGAAGGGCGAGGTGACGCGGCTGATCGATACGTTCCGCGTCGCATCCGAGGAGTCGGTGCGCATCGACGGCGAAGTGCTCAATCTCGAGATCTCGGCGCGCGCGCAGGGCTATACCGGCTATACGCGCCGCGTGCCCATCGGGCCGTGCTCGTTCATCTCGCCGTTCAACTTCCCGCTGAACCTCGCCGCGCACAAGGTCGCGCCGGCGCTCGCGGCCGGCTGCCCGTTCGTGCTGAAGCCCGCGAGCCGCACGCCGATCGGCGCGCTGATCATCGGCGAAGTGCTGGCCGAAACCGACCTGCCGAAGGGTGCGTTCTCGGTGCTGCCCGCGCATCGCGACGGCGCGGACCTGTTTACGACCGACGAGCGTTTCAGGCTGCTGTCGTTTACCGGGTCGCCGGCCGTCGGCTGGGCGCTGAAGGAGAAGGCCGGCAAGAAGAAAGTCGTGCTGGAGCTCGGCGGCAACGCCGCGGCGATCGTGGACGCGGACCAGCGCGAGCAGCTCGACTACGTGGTCGAGCGTCTCGCGTTCGGCGCGTTCTACCAGTCGGGCCAGAGCTGCATCGGCGTGCAGCGGATCCTCGTGCATGCCGACCTCTACGACGCCCTGCGCGACAAGCTGGCCGCGAAGACGCGTGCGCTGAAGATGGGCGACCCGAAGGATCCGTCGACCTTCGTCGGCCCGATGATCTCCGAATCCGAATCGCGCCGGCTGTCGGGCTGGATGGACGCGGCCGTCGCGGCGGGCGCGAAGATCGTCGCGGGCGGCAAGGTCGACGGCGCGATGTTCGAGGCGACGCTGCTCGAGAACGTCGGCCGCGAGCAGGATCTTTACCGGAAGGAGGCGTTCGGCCCGGTCGCGATCCTCGAGAAGTTCGACCGGTTCGACGATGCGCTCGCGCGCGTAAACGACAGCGACTTCGGGCTGCAGGCCGGCGTGTTTACCGATTCGCTCGCGCATGCGCAGCGCGCGTGGGACGAGCTGGAAGTCGGCGGCGTGGTGATCAACGACGTGCCGTCGTTCCGCGTCGACAACATGCCGTACGGCGGCGTGAAGGACTCGGGGCTCGGCCGCGAAGGAATCCGCTACGCGATCGAGGACATGACCGAACCGCGCCTGATGGTCGTGCGGCGCCGATGATGCGCGGCGCGGCTTTTCGCCCGCCGACGCGTCAAGCAGGCCTGACGATCTCGACTGCATGCATGGCCTCGTGATGTAATCGCGCGAAACGCCGCCCGGGGTATGTACCGGGCGGCTCGCGCATTCATTCGTCACAAGGTCGTTTCATGTCCAACGTCTCGGCATTCAAGCTGGTTTTGTTGTCATTCCTGGCGATCGTCGCGCTCGAATGCATCGCCAAGCGGCTGCGCCTGCCGCCCGCCGCCGCGCTGCTGGTCGGCGGCATCGGCATCGCATTCATTCCCGGCCTGCCGCCCGTCAACCTCGATCCCGACCTGGTGCTCGTCGTGTTCCTGCCGCCGCTGCTGATGGACGGCGCGTATTTCTCCGTGTGGGAGGAGTTCAAGCGCAACGTCGGCGGGATCCTGCTGCTCGCGATCGGCGCGGTCGCGTTCACGACGCTGGCGGTCGGCGTCGCGGTGCACTGGGCCGTGCCGTCGCTGCCGTGGGCCGCGTGCTTCGCGCTCGGCGCGATCGTGTCGCCGCCCGACGCGGTGGCGGCGAAGGCCGTGCTCGAACGCGTCGCGCTGCCGCGCCGGCTGATGGTGCTGCTCGAAGGCGAGAGCCTGCTGAACGATGCGGCGGGCCTCGTGCTGTTCCGTATCGCGATCGCGGCCGCGATGACGGGCGTCTTCAGCGCCGGCCATGCGGTGGTCGGCTTCCTGGAGCTCGGGCTCGGCGGCGTGGTGGTCGGCTTCGTGGTCGGCCGGCTGATCGTATGGTTCCTCAAGCTGCTCGACGACGACTACCTGGTGATCACCGTCGCGGTGCTCGCCGGCTGGATCGCGTATATCGCCGGCGAAATGGCCGAGGTGTCGGGCGTGATCGCGACTGTGACGGCCGGCATGATCGTCGGCTGGCACCAGCACGAGGTGTTCTCGGCCGCCGTGCGCACGCGCGGCACCGCGTTCTGGCAGGTGATCGTGTTCCTGCTCGAGGCGCTGGTGTTCGTGCTGATCGGGCTGTCGCTGCGCGGCGCGATGCAGCGCCTCGGCGGGTTCGAGCAGGTGCTCGCCACGATGCTGCCGCCGGTCGGTGCGGTGCTGGCGGCGGTGATCCTGTCGCGCTTCGTGTGGATCTATGCGGTCGAGGCGCTGAAATGGCCGGTGCGCGGGCTCGCGCAGCGCGTCGACGCACCCGACTGGAAGGCCGCGACGATCATGAGCTGGGCCGGCATGCGCGGCGTCGTGACGCTCGCGATCGCATTGTCGCTGCCCGACGCGATGCCGGGCCGCGACCTGATCCTGGTCGCCGCGTTCGCGGTGATCCTCGTCACGGTGCTGCTGCAGGGCACGACGATCGGGCCGCTGATCCGGCTGCTGCGGCTGCCGCAGCGGGAGGAGCGCGCCACCCATCACCTGACCGAGCCGCAGGCCTGGGCGTGCATCGAAGCCGCGCAGCTCGCGGCGATCCAGCCGCTGGTGCGCGACGAGAACGGGGTTGTGATCCATCCGCGCCTGCTGGAGCAGTACACGTACCGTGCGGAACTGACCGAGCGGGCGAAGAACGAGCCCGAGTATCCGGCGGAAGTGCGCGCCGCGCACTACGACGTGGTGCTGGCCGCGATCCGCGCCGGGCGCGCGGAGCTGCTGCGCCTGCATCGCTCGAACCGCATTCACGACGAGATGCTGCACGCGCTCGAACGCGATCTCGACCTGCAGGAAGTGTCCGCGCAGCACGCGCGCGGATAGGCCGGCGCGCCGCGCCCGGCCCCGATATTGCCGCCCGACGCGCAGGCCGCGGCGGCGTGCGCACTCGCCCGCCGTCGGTCGCAAGCCACGCCGTGCCCGCGCGGCAAACGTTCTCGCCCCCGATTCCGGAAATGATCCGATTTATCCGCCTCCGGCTGTTTCCGCTTATTTGGCAAAACTAAACCGGAAGGACATAGATGCTGTGTTCTAATTTCATTTAGAATCAGCCGGTTATCTTTATTGAGAGAAAGCGTGCGGAGGTAATGCGGTCGCCGACGGGGAAAAATCGGCGCCCGGAGCCCCGCCAGGCAACGCTGATGGGCCAAATCGGCTAAAACAGGCGGACTTCTCAACCGCCAAAATAAGATGGCGTACAAGTCGGATAAGCAACTCCTATGAAAGAATCGATTGGAGATTCGGCGTTTGAAACGGTATTTATGAAAGAATCGATCGGTGAAAATGCCTCGGATTGTCTGGAGTCGGGGCTATCGGTCCTGCTCGTCGACGATCAGCCGTTCGTCGGCGAGGTGATCCGGCGCGCGCTGCGCAGCGAACACGACATCGACCTGCACGTGTGCACCGATGCGCACCGCGCGATGGCGGTCGCGCGGGAGGTGAAGCCGACGGTGATCCTGCAGGATCTCGTGATGCCGGATATCGACGGCCTCGATCTCGTGCGCGCCTGGCGTGCGGATGCCGAAACCGCACGGGTGCCGATCATCGTGCTGTCGGCGAAGGAGGAGCCGATCGTCAAGCGCGAGGCGTTCATCGCCGGCGCGAACGACTATCTCGTCAAGCTGCCCGACGCGATGGAACTGACCGCGCGGATCCGCTATCACTCGAATTCGTACCTGATGTCGCGACAGCGCGACGAGGCGCTCGACTTCCTGTCGCACGACATGCGCTCGCCGCAGACGTCGATTCTCGCGCTGCTCGACGTCTACCGGGCCGAGCACGGCGACATGCCGGCCATCATGGAGCGGATCGCGGGCCATGCGCGGCGCGCGCTCGCGCTCGCCGACGGCTTCATCCACCTGACCCGCGCGCAGTCCGAGCGCCGCGCGCACGAGGTCGTGAGTCTCAACGAGATCGTGCTCGACGCCGTCGACCAGCTGTGGGAGAAGGCCGCCGGGTTCGGCAGCCGCGTCGTCGCGCACGTGCCCGACACCGAATGCGTGACGATGGGCGACCGCATGATGCTGACGCGCGCGGTCGCGAACCTGATCGACAACGGGCTGAAATACGGTCCGACCGGCGCGGACGTGCACTGCACGCTGAGCGACGAGGACGGCGCGTGGCTGATCGGCGTCGAGGATGCCGGCCCCGGCATCGCGCCCGAGCAGCGCACCGCCGCGACCGAGTCGTTCGTGCGGCTCGAATCCGCGCATGGCGCGGCGCGCAGCGGCTTCGGGCTCGGGCTCGCGTTCGTGCGCGCGACGGCGGCGCGGCATCGCGGCCAGATCCTGATGCGCAATTCGGCGCGCGGCTTCATGGTCGCGCTCCGGCTGCCGGCGCAGGCGGAACGGTGATTTCCCGGCGCGGCCTGCCGGCGCCGCGCCGATCCCGATGTGCTCGCGGCGCGCCGTCCGGCGCGCAGGCGGGTGCGGAATTTTTCAACGCAAGACACTAGAAAGTCCATAACGAACATGGCCACCGTGACGCCCCGCGCGAACAATGAAAGCCTGCCTCCGACGATCGGCGCCGTCCGGCTGACGCTCGGCAACCGCATCCTGCTCAGTTTCGGCGTGCTGTTCGTGCTGATGCTGGTGACCGCCGGCGTGTCGTACGAACGCCTGCGCGCGATCAACAGCGAGGCCGTCAGCATCGAGCGCGACTCGCTGCCCGGCGTCTATCTGGCGGCGTCGCTGCGCGGCACCGTCAACGAAACCTTCATGGCGCTGCAGCAGGCGACCTTCGTCGACACCGACCCCGACGCGGTCCAGCGCGATTTTGCGCGGATCGCCGAGCTGATGAAGGACGTCGACGGGCTGACGGCCGACTACCAGGCGACGATGTTCCGCGACGACGATCGCGGCCGCTTCACGACGTTCCGCACGTCCTACGACCGCTACGTGCCGCTGCTGAACGACGCGATGCAGAAGGGCCGTGCGTCGCACGACGAGGCCGTCGCCGCTTACGCGAGGGCGCTGCCCGTGTGGACCGAGGTCGTGCGCAACGCGAACACGCTGGTGCAGGAGAACCGCAAGTTCGCCGACCAGTCCGCGAAGCTGATCCGCAATTCGGTGCAGGACACCGAGGTGGTGCTCGCGGTTGCGCTGGCGATCGTGCTGCTGTCCGCGCTCGGGCTCGGCTACGGGCTGTTCCGGTCGATCACGCGGCCGATGGCGCGGCTCGTCGAGGTGCACGACGTGATGCGCACCGGCAACCTGACGCGCCGTCTCGACCTGCGGCGCCGCGACGAATTCGGCACGCTCGAGACGGGCTTCAACCGGATGGCCGACGAGCTGACCGAGCTGGTCTCGCGCGCACAGCAGTCGTCGCTGCAGGTGACGACGTCGGTGGCCGAGATCGCCGCGACGTCGCGCGAACAGCAGGCGACCGCGAACGAGACCGCGGCGACCACGACCGAGATCGGCGCGACCTCGCGCGAGATCTTCGCGACCTCGCGCGACCTGCTGCGCACGATGAACGAGGTGGCCGGCGTGGCCGAGCAGTCGGCGACGCTCGCGGGCGTGAGCCAGAGCGGGCTCACGCGGATGGGCGAGACGATGCGCAGCGTGATGGATGCGGCCGGCTCGGTGAACGCGAAGCTCGCGATCCTCAACGAGAAGGCGCTGAACATCAACCAGGTCGTCGCGACCATCACCAAGGTGGCCGACCAGACCAACCTGCTGTCGCTGAACGCGGCGATCGAGGCCGAGAAGGCCGGCGAATACGGCCGCGGCTTCGCGGTCGTCGCGACCGAGATCCGCCGCCTCGCCGACCAGACGGCGGTGGCGACCTACGACATCGAGCAGACCGTCAAGGAGATCCAGTCGGCCGTGTCGGCCGGCGTGATGGGAATGGACAAGTTCTCCGAGGAAGTGCGGCGCGGGATGCTCGACGTGCAGCAGGTCGGCGGACAGTTGTCGCAGATCATTGCCGAGGTGCAGACGCTCGCGCCGCGCTTCCAGATGGTCAACGAAGGGATGCAGACGCAGGCGAACGGCGCCGAGCAGATCACGCAGGCGCTGTCGCAGCTGTCCGAAGCCGCGCAGCAGACGGCCGAATCGCTGCGGCAGTCGTCGCAGGCGATCGACGACCTGACGCTGGTCGCGAACCAGCTGCGCACCAGCGTGTCGCGCTTCAAGGTCGACGCGTGATGCGCGCCGAAGCGCAGAACGGCGCGCAGGCGCTGTTCCTGATGTTCGAGCTCGAAGGCGAGCGGTATGCGCTCGATGCCGCCGGCATCGACGCGGTGCTGCCGCTCGCGGCCGCCAAGGCCGTGCCCGGCGCGCCCGACTGGATCGCCGGGCTGCTGATGCACGGCGGCCAGCCGGTGCCGGTGATCGACGTGCCGATGCTGGCGCTCGGGCGGCGCGCGCATGCGCTGCGCTCGACCCGGCTGGTGATGGTGCGGTATCGCACCGGGCCGGCGGCTGCCGAGCGCCTGATCGGGCTGATCGTCGAGCGCGCGACGCAGACGATGCGGATCGATCGCGCGGCGTTCCGCGCGAGCGGCGTGTCGACGCTGCGCACGCGCTGGCTCGGTCAGGTCGCCAATACGCCCGACGGCATCGTGCAGCAGGTGTCGGTCTCCGACCTGCTCGACGACGTCGCGCGCCTGCATCTGTTCGACAGCGTGGCGGGCCACGAAGGGGGAGCCGCATGAACGACTTCGATTCGCGTTTTCGCGGCTGGCTGCTGCGCGAGACCGGCATCGACCCCGATTCGCTCGGCAACGATTTCCTGATTCGCGCGGTGACCGAGCGCGTGCACGCGGTGCAGGCCGCGGACGGCGAGCGACTGCCGTCGACGGCGCGCTCGCCCGTGACGCCGGAAGCGCTCGACGCGTACTGGCAGCGGCTGAACGGATGTGCGGACGAGCGGCGCGCGCTGATCGAGCTGTTCGTCGTGCCGGAAACGTGGTTTTTCCGCGACCGAGAAGCGTTCGCGACCGTCGGGCGGCTCGCGGCCGAACGTGTCGCGGCCGCGCCCGGGCGTGTGATTCGCGTGCTGAGCGCGCCGTGCTCGACCGGCGAGGAGCCGTATTCGGTCGCGATGGCGCTGCTCGACGCGGGGCTCGACCCGGCCGCGTTTTCGATCGACGCGATCGACCTGAGCGCGCGCGCGATCGAGCACGCGCGGGTCGGCAGTTATGGGCGCAACGCGTTTCGCGGTACCGCGACGGAGTTTCGCGCGCGCTATTTCGCGGCGACCGCGGACGGCTGGCTGCTCGACGAGCGCGTGCGCGCGTGCGTGCAGTTCCGCCATGCGAACCTGATGGAGCCGCTGGCGGACACGGGCATTCGCTACGATTTCGTGTTCTGCCGCAACGTGCTGATCTATTTCGACCGCGACGCGCAGGATCGCGTGATCCGTTCGCTCGACGGCTGTCTCGCCGACGACGGGATGCTGTTCGTCGGGCCGGCGGAAACCGGCGTCGCGATGCGGCACGGCATGCGTTCGGCGCGGATTCCGCTCGCGTTCGCGTTTCATCGCGAGCGCGCCGACGCGGCCGCCGACCGCTGTGCGACGCGACGCGCGGCGCCGCTGCCGGCGGCGGCGTCTGCGCCGCATCGGCGCGCGGACCGCTTCACGGCCGG
>NZ_CABVPP010000004.1 GCF_902499075.1 Burkholderia pseudomultivorans
CGCGGGCTGCGGCCGGGCGTCGATGCCGGTCGACGCCGCGCGATCGCGCGTGCGTGGAGCGCGTACGAAGACGCACTGCTCGCCGGCGCGCCCGTGCGTCGCATGCGCACGACGCCGCGCGCGCTCGACCGCCTCGCCGACAAGTACCGGATCCAGGCGCACTACCTGCAGCGTCGCTGCTGGCTCGGCGAGCGCCGGCTGCTGTCGCTCGCGCGTCGCGCCGCGCACGCCGGCGTGCCGCTGCATGCGGTACACGGCACGCGCGACGCGGTCTGCCCTGTCGATAACGTCGCGCGCCTCGCGCGCGCGGTACCCGCGGCGATCGTCGAACGCGTGCCGGCCGGTCATCTCGCGAGCGATGCCGCACTCGCGCGCCGTCTCGCGCGCGCGATCCGCACGCTGTTCGGCGATGCGTGACGGCCGCGCGGCGCGCGATCAGTCCCACGCATAGCGCATGCCGATCCACGCGCCGCGCGGCGCGCCCGGCCCGACGAACGTCTCGTCGACCGCAGCGGCACCGTCGAACATATGGTTCGGGCCGTTGAAGAAATTCCGGCCGAGCATTCCGAAGCTCGCATAGCGCTTGTCGAGCAGGTTCGTGATCGACGCGAACAGCTGCAGATGTTTCGTCGCCTGCCATGTCGTGTCGACGTCGATCAGCAGGTAGCCCGGCAGCTTGCCGCCCGCGTCGCGGTTGTTTTCGTCGCCGCGCGCGAACACGCCGCTGCGGTACGTGAGGTTCGTGCCGAGGCTCCACGTCGGCGTCGCGGCATAGTCGAGCCGCAGCTTCGCGGTGCTGGCCGGAATGCCCGGGATGCGGTCGCCCGATCGCACGACGATGTTGCCGCGTGCATCGGCGCTCGAGTTGCTCGCGCTGTGCTCGGTCCACGTCGAGCGGTACGACGCGTCGACATAGCTGTAGCTGACGCCGATCCCGACCGGCCCGACGCGCGTATGCGCGGCGAGCTCGATCCCCTGCCGGCGCGTCTTGCCGACGTTCTGGAAATAGCCGAGCGTGCCCGCGCCGCCGTTGCTGCTGACGAACTGGATGTCGTCGTCGAGCGTCGTGCGGTAGAGCGCCGCGCTCCACGTCGTCGCCGCGCCGACGCGCCCGCGCGCGCCGAATTCGACCGTCTTCGCGATCACGGGCTTCAGCGGCGGATCGGCGAGAAAGTCGTTCGGCAGCGAGCACGGCGCCGCTGGGTCCGCGCACGCGAGTTCGATCGCGGTCGGCGAGCGCATGCCTTCGTTGTAGGTCGCATACGCGGTCAGGCCGGGCGCCGGATTCCAGGTGACGCCGATCGCCGGATTGAAGCGCGAGAACGTGTGGCGGGCAGTGAGCAGCGGCTGCAGCCCGCTGACGTCCTCGATCGCCGCGCGCGCCCAGTCGTAGCGGCCGGCCAGCGTCAGCGACCATTGCGGCGCGAGCTGCAGCGTATCGTCGAAATAGAACCCGTAGTTTGCGTTGCGCGTCTTCGCGCGCGTCGTCTGCTGAAACTCGCCGATACCGATCGTCGCGCGCGAATCGGTAAACGCCGCCGGCTGCGACGCTTGTTCGAAGCGCGCGTTCGCCAGATCGGCGGATGCGCCGAGCACTAACTGATTGTCGAAGCCGGCCGGCTTGCCGAGCAGCGTGAGCTGCAGGCTCGCGCCATAGCGCTCGGTCGCGATCGTCGAGCGGTCGTTGGTCGCCTGCGCGCCGTCGGCGGCGTCATCGTCGTCCGCGCGGCCGACGTCTTCGTTCACGTTGCTGCTGACGTTCGTGTTCCGATACCGGCGGTAATACACGTTGCCGCTCAGTTGCACGCGATCGCCGAACGCATGATCGCCGGACAGCGTCAGATAGCCGGCGCGATTGCGGTTCAGGTCCGGATAGGTATAGGCCTGCCGCGGATTGTCGAGGAACGAGCGCGGAATCGTCTGCGTGCCCTGCAGCGTATTGTCCGCGCCGCCGGCGGACAGCGACAGCGTCGTATCGGCATCCGTATAGCGCAGCTTGCCGAAGATTTGCCGCACGCGGCTCGCATTGTGGTCGGCCCAGCCGTTGTCGTTCGCCACATTCGCGTTCAGGTAGTAGTCGACACGATCGCCGACACGGCCGCCCTGCTCGAACTGCACCGTCTTGCGTCCCCACGAACCCGCGCCGACCTCCACTGCGCCGCCCGGACTCGTGCTGCCGTTCTTCGTCGTGATCGCGAGCGCGCCGCCGAGCGTGTTGAGCCCGTAGGTCGGGTTCGAGCCGGGAATCAGCTGCAGCGTGTCGATCGCGGACGGCGGCAGGATGTCCCAGTTCACGACGTCGCCGAACGATTCGTTGATGCGCACGCCGTCGACGAACACCGACAGGCCTTGCGGCGTGCCGACGACCGGCGACGCGGTAAAGCCGCGGTAGTTGACGTCCGGCTGGTAAGGGTTGCCCTGTGCCTCGGCGATGTCGACGCTCGTCGCGTTCTTGTCGAGATAGTCGGTCAGCGTGCTGCGATGCTGGCGTTCTTGCTCCGCGCTCCGCACGGTCTGCACGTTCGACGGCACGCGCGACAGCGGCGTGCCGAGCCCGAGCAACGGTGTCGTGCCGACGACGACGATCGGCGCGAGCGTCGTCGCGTCGCGGCTGTCGTCCGGTGCGGCATGTGCGGGCCATGCGATCAGCAGCCCGCCGAACGCGCCGCCGCAGCACAGCGCGATGCGCGCGCGGCAGGCCGCGACGCGCCGCTTCGACGGTGCGGTCTCTTTCATCGTGTCTCCTCCGGTGTCCTTGTCGCTTTCGCGATCCCGTCGCGCGTGCATGTCACGACGTGGGCCGCGCAACGAGTCGTCTGTAAACCGAACGGCAAGAAGCATGCCGATGCGTGCAAATCGCGGTGCACGCGTAGTGCGCCGACGCGACGACGTGCGGCGTACACCGCGTTGTCGGATCGGCAGGTGTTGCGCTTCGGGTCGGCGCGCTGCGCCTGCGCCAATGCGGATCGACGACGCGCGGTGCGCGGGCGATGCGCGCCGTTACGCGATGTCGATTGGTCGTCGCATGCCACGCGCATCGCCGCATCGCCTCATCGCCACGCCGACCGGCACCGTGCGCACCACCCGCACTGTCATGTTTCGCAACAGTGCGCACAGCACGCTGTTCCCGAACGCAACAGATGCGCGCCGCGGCCGACCATGCCGCGCATTGCCAGCGCCGCCTTCGAATCGCGCGCTGACCCTCGCCGCACAAGGCCGCCGGCGTAATGGCATGCGATTTGCGTGACCGAGGTCGCACTGGATCCGGAACCCGTCCATGCCGGCCCGGCGATCTGTTTGCCGCGGTGCGACCACAATGACTCAGGAGACAACCATGAAGAAACTCTCGGCTTCGACGAGCCGACTGGCAACGATCGGCATCGCGGCGGCAGCCGCCATCGCCTTGAATCCCGGCCTCGTGGACGCCGCGGCCGACTATCCGGCCGTCACCTATCAGCGCCTGACGAATGCGCAGCACGATCCGGGCTGGCTGACCTACTACCGCACGTACAACGGCCAGGCGCACTCGCCGCTCAAGCAGATCGATGCGTCGAACGTCGGCCGGCTCACGCAGGCCTGGAGCTACAAGTTTCCGGCCGAACTGAAGCAGGGTTTCGAAGCGACGCCGATCGTCAACGGCCGCTATCTGTTCGTGACGACGCCGAAGGACAACGTCTACGCGTTCGACGCGGCGACCGGCGCGCAGCTCTGGAAATACGAGCCCAAGCTCGGCGCGGAATCGTTCAAGACCGCGTGCTGCGACGTCGTGAACCGCGGCGTCGCGCTCTACGGCAAGAACGTGTACGTCGCGATGCTCAGCGGCGAAGTGGCCGCGCTCGACGCGCAGACGGGCACGCTCGTGTGGAAGAAGCAGATGTTCGAGCCGGGGCTCGGCTACGCGTTCTCGCTCGCGCCGCTCGCGCTCGACGGTGCGATCGTCGTCGGCAGCTCGGGCGGCGAATACGGCGCGCGCGGCTTCATCGCCGCGCTGAACGCCAACGACGGCTCGCTGCTCTGGAAGCGCTTCACGATTCCGGGCCAGGGAGAAAAACACGGCGACACCTGGCCAGACGGGATGCAGACGCACGGCGGCGCACCCGCGTGGCTGACCGGCACCTACGATGCGGCGACGCGCACGCTGTACTGGGGCGTCGGCAATCCGGGGCCGTGGCTCGCCGATCTGCGTCCCGGCGACAACCTCTATTCGGATTCGCTGCTCGCGCTGGACCCGAAGAACGGCGACCTGAAGTGGCACTACCAGTACACGAAGCACGACACATGGGACTACGACGGCGTGAACACGCCGATCCTCGCGACGATCCGCTACAAGGGCCAGGCGCGCGACGCGATCATCCATGCGGACCGCAACGGCTTCTTCCACGCGATCGACCGCGACACCGGCAAGCTGATCTACGCGGAGCCGTTCGTGAAGGCGACGTCGGTCACCGGCTACACCGAGGACGGCACGCCGATCCAGGATCCGGCGAAGTATCCGAAGGTCGGCACGACGATCGATACCTGCCCGAGCTTCCTCGGCGGCAAGAACTGGTGGTCGGTGTCGTACGACCCCGAGCGCCACCTCGCGATCGTGCCGTCGCTGCACGCGTGCATGAGCCTGTCGGGCAAATCGGTGAACTACATGGAAGGGCTGCCGTATCTCGGCGAAGGCTTCGAGATCAAGCCCGAGCCCGGCAGCGAAGGATACGGCGAACTGCAGGCGATCGACGTGAACACCGGCAAGAAGGTGTGGAGCCACTGGAGCAAGCTGCCGTGGAACGGCGGCGTCGCGACGACTGCGAGCGGCCTCGCGTTCAGCGGCTCGCTCGACGGACACCTGTACGCGTTCGACGTATCGACCGGCAAGGTGCTCTGGGAAAGCCCGAAGCTCGCGAGCGGCATCATCGCGCAGCCCTCGGTGTTCGAGGTCGACGGCAAGGAATACGTCGCCGTGCTCGCCGGCTACGGTGGCGCGAACCCGATCTGGGGCGGCCCGATGGCGAAGGCGGCGGACGACGTGCCGCGCGGCGGCACGCTCTACGTGTTCGCCCTCGATCGCACCTGAGCCGCTGCTACGTCGCGCCCGCGCCGCCGCGCGCGGGCGCGCTTCCCGACTTTCATCCGAGCGTACGAACATGAACCTCCGACTTCCCCACCTCGCCGCGGCCTGCGCGCTCGCATCCGGCGCCGCGCTGACGGCACTGCCCGCCGCGGCCGCGCCGGTGCGCGTGTGCTCGCTTCCCGGCACGCCGACCGCTGCGCTCGACAAGGCCGTCGCGCGCGAAGCGTTCCGCACGGCCGGCGTCGTCGCGACGTTCGCCGCCCCCGGCGTCGACGGCAGCGACGACGACGGCGTCTCCGCCCACGAGCTCGTGCGGCTGCTCGAACGCGATTGCGACGTGCTTGCGGGCTTCCCGCGCTCGGCGATCGCCGATGCGTCCGACACGACACTGCTGTTCTCGCAGGGCTATCTGCGTTCCGGCTACGTGAGCGTCACGCGCCGCGACGCGGCTGCGTCGACGAGCGGTCGCGAGATCGTCGCCGCGACGTACGCGAGCCCCGCGCAACTGATCGCGGTCCAGCAGCAGAACGCGCACTTCGATCTCGAGAACACGTCCGAGCAGACCGTCGCGGCAGTCGCCAGCGGCCGCGCGCATCGCGCGATCGTCTGGTATCCGGCCGTCGTCGCGTATCAGGCCGCGCATCCGAAGCAGACGTTTCGCATCGCGCCGACGTCGTCGCCGTACACCGCGTGGCAGCTGGCATTTGCGTTCGCGCCGCGCTCGGCCTCGCTGCAGCAGCGGATCGACACCGCGCTCACGCAGATGAAGCGTGACGGCCGGCTCGCCGCACTCACGCGCAAATGGACGCTGCCGGCCAACGCACTCGAAGCGCGCAACGCAGATGCGATGCCGCCCGTCGCCGGCAGCATCATGCGCGCAGGCTTCGTGCGCGCGCGCGGCTTGCCGGCCGGCGGCGGCTTCATCCGGATCGCCGCGAGCACCGCCGAGCACGCGCCGACGTTCGACGCCGCGCAGGTCGAGCATGGCCGCACGCTGTACGGCAACGCCTGCGCGAAATGCCACGGCGCCGATCTCGAAGGCAACACCGCGCCTGCGCTGAGCGGCCCGTCGTTCGCGCCGCTATCGCATTCGCATCTGACGATCGGCGGCGTGTTCGGCTACATGGCGACCAACATGCCGGCCGACCAGCCCGGCAAGCTGAAGGACGAGGAATACGCGGACCTGATGGCCTTCCTGCTCGCGTCGAACGGCTATGTCGCGGGCAAGAGCAAGCTGACGGCCGATACCGCGCGCGCGTCGACCGCGCCGCTCGTCGTCGGGCCCGCAGGTCATCAGGCCGCCGGACAGTGACGACCGCACGCGGCACGCCGATGCGAACGGCGCCGCATGCATCTGTTTTTTTCTCTTCATCAGGACATACGACAGTGACTTACTCGACGACTCGCAGAACCTTCATCGTCCAGACGCTCGGCCTGTGCGCGGCGCTCGCGGCGGCGCGCACCGCGACCGCGGCGCCGCCGCTCGTCGACGAAAACGACGCCACGGCGAAATCGCTCGGCTATCGTGCGCACGCCGCGGCCGTCGATGCGGCGCAGTTCCCGAAATACCAGCCCGGCCAGCGCTGCGCGAACTGCCGGTTCTACAAGGGCGAGGCCGCGGACGCAGCCGGCACGTGTCCGATGTTCGGCGGCAAGGCGGTCGCGGCGGACGGCTGGTGCAACGTGTATGCGAAGCGCGCGTGATGCCGCGCGCGACGCATCGGCGATGCCCGATGCACGGCAGCCGGCGCCCGCGGGCGGCCACGACGACACGCTCGCATCGGCGAGCACGCGTTTCGCCGGACTGATCGCACTCGGCCTGTCGCGCGGCTTCGTGACGCGCGGCGACCTGATCGACGCACTGCCCGACGACGACGCGCACGATGCCGGCATCGACGCCGCGACAGCCGTCCTTGCGGAACTCGGCATCGCGGTATCGGACGATGCCCATGCGGAAACGGGCTGGTCGCTCGACCGGTACTTCCGGCCCGCACCGCTCTCCCGCGCGGCGGCCGAGCGCAACGGTGCGTTCGCGGCCTTCGATCTGCTCGTGCCGCGCACGACCGATCCGGTGCGGCTCTATCTGCGCGAGATGGGCACGGTGCCGCTCCTCACGCACGACGAGGAGATCGCCTACGCGCAGCGCATCGAGCGCGGCCGCGCGGCGTCGGTGGCGGTGCTGTGCGGCGATCCCGATGCGCTCGATGCGCTGGCGTCGATCCGTCGCGAGATCGCGGAAGGCCGGGCCGCTGCATCGGCCTATTTGATGTTCGTCGATGCGGGCGGGCATGCCGATGCAGCGGCCGCACTGGACCTGCATGGCGACGCGCAACACGACGACATGCGGCCGGGCGAGCCACACGTGTGCGACGCGGCCCTCGCCCGTCTGTCGTCGCTCGATGTGCTCGCGCGCGACATGCGCGCCGCGCTGACGTCGGGCGGCACGGCGTCGCGCGCGTACCGCGCCGCCGCGCGCGATGCCGCGGCGCTACTGCGCCCGCTGCGACTGTCCGCACGTGCAGTCGAGCGCATCGGCGCGCCGCTGCGCGGGCGCGCACGACGTCATCGCGAACAGCTCGCGCGTATGACGCGCGTGCTCCGCCATGCGGGCATCCCGTCGCAGACGACCTGGCGATACCACGACGCGCACGACGACGATCACGCGCGCTGGCTCGCGGCCGGCATCGCCGCGCATCCCGAATGCGAGCCGGCGCTCAAGCGCAGCGCGCCGGCGCTGTTCGAGGCGCGCGACGCGCTCGCCTCGGAGGCACGCGCATCGGTGCTGCCGCCGCGCACGGTCGCGCTGCTCGATGCGCGGCTCGATGCGATCGAACGCGCGACGCGCGCGGCGAAGACCGCGTTGTTCGACGCGAACCTGCGGCTCGTCGTGTCGATCGCGAAGCGCTATCCCGATCGCGGGCTGCCGTTCGCCGATCTGATCCAGGAAGGCAACATCGGGCTGCTGAAAGCGATCGACCGCTACGATCACCGCCGCGGCTTCCGCTTCTCGACCTACGCGACCTGGTGGATCCGGCAGTCGATCACGCATGCGCTGGCCGATCTCGGACGCACGATCCGCGTGCCGACGCACACCGTCGACGCGATCAACAAGCTCGCACGGCTTGCGCGCGAACATCGGCAGCGTGCGGGCGCGACCGCGACGCCAGCCGAGTTGGCCGCGCAGATGGGCGAGCCGGTCGACAAGGTGCGCGACCTGATGGCGATCGTGAAGGAGCCCGTTTCGGCCGACCTGCCGATCGCGCCGGACGGCGACATGACGTTCGTCGACGTCGTGCCCGATGCGTCGACACCGTCGCCGGAAGACGCGGCCGACGCGGCGCAACGGCGCGCTGCGATCGCCGCCGCGATCGACCGGCTTCCGCCGCGCGAAGCGCTGATCGTGCGGCTGCGCTACGGGCTGCATGCGGGCGAAGGCTGCTCGCTGCGCGACATCGGCCGCCGTCTGAATCTGTCCGCCGAGCGCGTGCGGCAGATCGAAGCGTCCGCACTCGCACGCCTGCGCGCCTCGGGCACGCTCGCGGTGCTGCGCCCGTTCGTCGGATGACGCACGCACACGATGCGCCGACTGTGCCGCGCGTCGTGTTGATACCTGCAACAGCCGCTGCTGCATTTCGGCGCACGCCGGCGGCCGCCGGCCGCGGCGTCTGCGTCGGCCGATCAACGCACGGCGTGCCCGCCGCCTCGCACCGGCGGCACCGGCGTGCAGGCAGCGCGCATCGTCGTGCGACTGGCATGCATGTTGCGTTTCGTTCGCCATTGCATGACACGTTGCGCTTTTCCACGGAGAACACCTTGACCGCCCTCGTCTCGATCCTTCACGAACGTCGAATCTTCGAACCGACGGCCGACACGCGCGACCGCGCGACCCTTTCCGGCATGGAGGCCTATCGCGCACTGGCCGCCGAGGCCGAGCGCGATTACGAAGGGTTCTGGGCGCGCCTCGCGCGCGAGGGCCTCGCGTGGCACAAGCCGTTTACGAAGGTGCTCGACGAGTCCGATGCGCCGTTCTACAAGTGGTTCGACGACGGCGAACTGAATGCGTCGTACAACTGTCTCGACCGCCACGTCGAAGCCGGCAACGGCGAGCGCGTCGCGGTGATCTTCGAGGCCGACGACGGCACCGTCACGCGCGTCACCTATGCCGACCTGCTCGCGCGCGTCTCGCGCTTCGCCAATGCGCTGAAGAAACGCGGCATCGGCAAGGGCGACCGCGTCGTCATCTACATGCCGATGTCGATCGAAGGCATCGTCGCGATGCAGGCCTGCGCGCGAATCGGCGCGACGCACTCGGTCGTGTTCGGCGGCTTCTCCGCGAAATCGCTGAACGAGCGGCTCGTCGATGTCGGCGCCGTCGCGCTGATCACGGCCGACGAACAGGTGCGCGGCGGCAAGACGCTGCCGCTGAAGAACATCGCCGACGAAGCAATCGCGATGGGCGGCTGCGACGCGGTGAAGAGCGTGATCGTCTATCGCCGCACCGGCGGCAAGATCGACTGGCATGCCGATCGCGACCTGTGGATGCACGAACTGGCCGACGGCGAATCCGACACCTGCGCGCCCGAATGGGTCGGCGCCGAGCATCCGCTGTTCATCCTCTACACGTCCGGTTCGACCGGCAAGCCGAAGGGCGTGCAGCACAGCACGGGCGGCTACCTGCTGTGGGCCGCGCAGACGGTGAAGTGGACCTTCGACTGGAAGCCCACCGACGTGTTCTGGTGCACGGCCGACATCGGCTGGGTCACGGGCCACACCTACATCACGTACGGCCCGCTCGCATGCGGCGGCACGCAGGTCGTGTTCGAAGGCGTGCCGACGTATCCCGATGCGGGCCGCTTCTGGAAGATGATCGGCGATCACAAGGTCAGCGTGTTCTATACGGCGCCGACCGCGATCCGCTCGCTGATCAAGGCCGCCGAAGCCGACGAGAAAGTGCATCCGAAGAGCTATGACCTGTCGAGCCTGCGCATCATCGGCACGGTCGGCGAGCCGATCAATCCGGAAGCGTGGATGTGGTACCACAAGCACGTCGGCCAGGAGCGCTGCCCGATCGTCGACACGTGGTGGCAGACCGAAACCGGCGGCCACATGATCACGCCGCTGCCGGGCGCGACGCCGACCGTGCCCGGTTCATGCACGCTGCCGCTGCCGGGCATCATGGCCGCGGTCGTCGACGAGACGGGCCAGGACGTGCCGAACGGTCAGGGCGGCATTCTCGTCGTCAAGCGGCCGTGGCCGTCGATGATCCGCACGATCTGGGGCGACCCGGAGCGCTTCAAGAAGAGTTACTACCCCGAGGAACTCGGCGGGCGCCTGTATCTGGCCGGCGACGGCACCGTGCGCGACAAGGACACCGGCTACTTCACGATCATGGGCCGCATCGACGACGTGCTGAACGTGTCCGGTCACCGGCTCGGCACGATGGAGATCGAGTCGGCGCTCGTTGCGCACGAGCTCGTGGCCGAAGCCGCGGTGGTCGGCCGTCCCGACGACACGACGGGCGAAGCGGTGGTCGCGTTCGTCGTGCTCAAGCGCGCGCGGCCCGAAGGCGAAGAGGCCGCGGCGCTCGCGAAGGCGCTGCGCGACTGGGTCGGCAAGCAGATCGGCCCGATCGCGAAGCCGAAGGACATCCGCTTCGGCGACAACCTGCCGAAGACGCGCTCGGGCAAGATCATGCGGCGCCTGCTGCGCTCGCTCGCGAAGGGCGAGGCCATCACGCAGGACACGTCCACGCTCGAGAATCCGGCGATTCTCAGGCAGCTCGCCCGCGCACTGTAGCGCGTGCCGGCATGGCCGGCCGCTCACGACATCTTCGACGCACGCCCGTTCCGGCACCGACCCGTGCCGCGAACGCGCTCGCGCGCAGATCGCCAACCGATCGCGCCGCCGTGCGTTCCCGCCGCGCGCCATCCGCCTGCACGGCCCGCGCGACGGATGCCGGTTTGCCGGTGGCCGTCGTTTTCGCAGTTCGATGCTTTGGAATTCTGTTCGACGCTTTCCGACGTACAACAACACTGGAGACACACATGAAGCACACCTTCTGGATCGGCTGCGCGGCGGCCGCCGGCGCAATGGCCTGCAGCGGCGCGTTCGCGCAAAGCAGCGTGACGCTGTACGGCAATCTCGACGCCGCCCTGCTCTATACGAACAAGACGCTCGACGCGACGACCGGACGCAACGCGGGCCACCAGTTCGCGATGACCGACACCGGGATGACGCCGACGACGTTCGGCATGATGGGCACCGAGGATCTCGGCGGCGGCCTGAAAGCGAAGTTCCAGCTCGAAAGCGGCTTCGCCGTCACGAACGGCGCGTTCAATCATTCGAACGGCAATTTCTTCGGCCGGCAAGCGTGGGTCGGACTCGACGGCGCATTCGGCACGGTGAAGGCGGGCCTGCAGTATTCGCCGTTCCTGCTCGCGATCTTCGATTCGGATCCGCGCAGCTTCTCGCACTTCGGCAGCGGACTGATTCCGTACGTCGACAACGTGCTCGTGACGGGCCTGTTCAACGCGAACGCCGTGTCGTACACGAGCCCGACGATCGCGGGCCTGACGGGCAGCGCGATGTTCGCGTTCGGCGGCGCCGCCGGCAACTTCCAGGCCGGACGCCAGTATTCGGCAAGCCTCAAGTACGAGCACGGCGGCTTCATGATCAACGCCGCGTTCTACGACGGCAACGACGGCGGCACCGCGGCAACGCCGGTGCCGAGCACCGTCGCGTTCGTCGGCCGCACGATCGGCGCCGCGTACCGGTTCGGGCCCGTCACCGCGAAGGCCTCGTTCGCGAGCTACAAGGTCGGCGGCTCGTTCAGCAACAACGTGTACGGCGGCGGGCTCGACTATCAGGCGACACCGGCCGTCGATCTGAACGGCGGCGTCTGGTACACGAGCGATCGCAACGACACCGCGAATCATTCGCTGCTCGCGGCGCTCGGCGCGAGCTACAGCCTGTCGAAGGCGACCTCGCTCTATGCGCAGGTCGCGATGGTCGACAACCACGGCGCGATGAACACGGGGCTCGGCATCAACAACGCGCTCTACGGTGCGACGGGGACGACCGTCGGCGCGAACGTCGGGATTCGGCACGCGTTCTGAGCGCGTTCCGAGCACGTCTGCGCGGCGCCGGCCTGCGCCATGCGGCGTCGGCCGCGTGCCTGCGGCGTTCCTGTATAGACCGCCGCCGGCGTGATGCGGACCGCCTGCCCCGCCGCGCAGATGCGCCGCCTCGCCAGTTGTCAGCGCGCGCCATCCGTGTCGTTTACGACCGATTTCCGGGCGGATGACCGATAGTCGGTCCCGCCCGTTTCTCTACACTGTTTTCCACCAACACACTCGCGAGGTGTCGGCCGGCGCGCGCGCGTCGACGGCATCGCCGCGGCCCGAGACATCCGCTTCGTCCCCCGATGGCCGGCGCACGCGCGCCGCGCGTCCGCTCGGCCGGGCATCGAGGCCCTTCCAGGAGACATCATTGAGTACGTCGCAAGCGCGCCCCGCGAAAGCCCGCTCTTCGCGCAAGTCCGTCAAGCTGGACGACATCACGATCGTCGACCGCGCGGTGCTCAAGCGTGCAGTCGGCGCGATGGCATTCGGCAACGCGATGGAATGGTTCGACTTCGGCGTCTATAGCTATATCGCCGTCACGCTCGGCAAAGTGTTCTTCCCGTCCAGCAGCCCGTCCGCCCAATTGCTGGCCACCTTCGGCACGTTCGCGGCCGCGTTCATCGTGCGTCCGCTCGGCGGCATGGTGTTTGGCCCGCTCGGCGATCGCATCGGCCGTCAGCGCGTGCTCGCGATGACGATGATCATGATGGCCGTCGGCACCTTCGCGATCGGCCTGATCCCGAGCTACGCATCGATCGGCATCATGGCGCCCGTGCTGCTGCTGATCGCGCGGCTCGTGCAGGGCTTCTCGACCGGCGGCGAATACGGCGGCGCGGCGACCTTCATCGCCGAATTCTCGACCGACAGGCGCCGCGGCTTCATGGGCAGCTTCCTCGAGTTCGGCACGCTGATCGGCTATACGCTCGGCGCCGCGACGGTCGCGCTGCTGACCGCGACGCTGTCGCACGAAGCGCTGCTGTCGTGGGGCTGGCGCGTGCCGTTCTTCATCGCCGGTCCGCTCGGCCTCGTCGGCCTGTACGTGCGGCTGAAGCTCGAGGAAACGCCGGCGTTCAAGAAGGAGGCCGAAGCGCGCGAAGCGGACGAACGCGCACGACCGAAACAGACGCTCGGCGCGCTGCTCGTCGAACAGTGGAAGCCGCTGCTGCAATGCGTCGGCCTCGTGCTGATCTTCAACGTGACCGATTACATGGCGCTGTCGTATCTGCCGAGCTTCATGTCGTCGACGCTGCACTTCGACGAATCGCACAGCCTCGTGCTCGTGCTGATCGTGATGGTGCTGATGATGCCGATGACGCTGTACGCGGGCCATCTGTCCGACCGGATCGGCCGCAAGCCCGTGATGATGTTCGGCTGCGTCGGGCTGCTCGTGTTGTCGGTGCCCGCGCTGATGCTGATTCGCAGCGGCGCGATGCTGCCCGTGTTTGCCGGCATGCTGATCTACGGCACGCTGCTGTCGACGTTCACCGGCGTGATGCCGTCCGCGCTGCCCGCGCTGTTTCCGACGCGCGTGCGTTACGGCGCGCTCGCGATCGGCTTCAACGTGTCGGTGTCGCTGTTCGGCGGCACGACGCCGCTCGTCGCCGCCTGGCTCGTCGATCGCACCGGCGACCTGATGATGCCCGCGTACTACCTGATGGGCGCCTCGTTCATCGGCATCGTGTCGGTGCTCGCGCTGCGCGAGAGCGCACGCCGGCCGCTGCCGGGCTCCGCGCCGTGCGTCGGCAGTCGCGCCGAGGCGCTCGCGCTGATGCGCGGCGAAACCGGCGATGCACGCGTGCGCGAGCGCAAGTTCGCGCCGGCCGGCGAGCGCGCGTGATCGATGCGGCGCGCGAGCGTCGCGATCGCGCGCGCGGGCCGCTTCGCTTTCGTGAACACGTTCGATATCATCCGATGGCGACGAGGAAAAAACGCGGCGGCGCCGGACGATTGGCTTCGTCCGGCGCCGCCGCGAGGCGCGTGACAAACGGCGTTCAGTACACGGGGTGCCCGCTGATCAGGCTCGGCAGCCAGGTCGAGAAGAACGGCAGATACGTGACGATGTTGATCGCGCTGAAGATCGCGATGTAGTAAGGCCAGGCCATCTTCGTCGTCTCGCCGATCGACACGTTGCCGATCGCGCAGCCGACGAACTGCACCGAACCGATCGGCGGGTGCACGAGGCCGAGCGAGCAGTTCAGCAGCAGCATGATGCCGAACTGCACGGGGCCGACGCCGCATGCCATCGCGATCGGCAGGAACAGCGGCGTCGTGATCAGGATGTGCGCGGCCATGTCGACGAACGTGCCGAGAAACACCTGGATGATGTTGATGTACAGCAGCATCAGCCACGGCGCGGCCGTCGACTGCTTCAGCAGCCCTTCGATCGCATCGGGAATCTCCAGATACGACATCTGGAAGCGCAGCATGTTCGACACCGCGATCAGCAGCAGCACGACACCCGTCGTGCGCGACGCATGCGACAACGCGCGGCGCAGCTTGTCGAGCGTCAACGTGCGATAGACGATCGCCGTCAGCACGAGCGAATAGACGACCGCGATCGCCGCCGCTTCGGTCGCGGTCGCAATGCCCTTCGCGACGCACACCAGGATGATCGCGATCACGAGCAGCCCCGGCACCGCGCCGACGAAGCTGCGCGCGACCGCATACCAGGCGGGAAACGCGGGCAGCGCGGACGAGCCGTCCGCACGGCGCGGATAGCCGTGACGCACGGCCTGCCAGTACGCGGCGGCCAGCACGAAGCCCATCACCCAGAGCACGGGCAGGAGCCCCGAGAACAGCAGATCGCCGATCGACACGCCGCTGACCGGCTGGCCGTGCAGCATCCCGGTGATCCCCTGCGCGGCGAACGCGTAGATGATCATGTTGGTCGAGGTCGGCATCAGCGCGCCGGCGAGCGACGCGTGCGTCGTCACGTTCACGGCATACGCGGCGCTGTAGCCTTCGCGCTTCATCAGCGGAATCACGACGCCGCCCATCGCCGACGTATCGGCCGTCGGCGAACCGGACACGCCGCCGAACAGCGTGCACGCGACGACGTTCGCCATCCCGAGCCCGCCGCGGAAGTGGCCGACGGTCGCCTGCGCGAAGCGCAGGATCCGGTCGGCGATGCCGCCGTGCAGCATCAGCTCGCCGGAAAAGATGAAGAACGGCACCGCGAGAAACGAGAACGCGTTCATTCCCGAAATCATCGACTGCATCGCGGTCGCGATCGGCAGCCCTTCGACCATATAGGTCAGCACGCAGGCTATCCCGAGCGCGAACGACACGGGCACGCCGAGCACGAGGAAAATCAGAAAACTGACGGACAGGATCGCGAGTTCCATGGCGTTTTATGGTCTTGAAGCGCGACGAAGCGCGAGCAGGTGCTCGAGCGAGAACAGGATGATCGCGACCGCCGCAGGAATCGTGATCAGATAGCGCACGCCTTCGGGCAGCCCGATGATCGGAATGCGGTCGCCCATCGTTTCGACGGCCATGCTGCCGCAGCCGACGAGGATCGCGATCGCGAAGCCGATCAGGCTCAGATGCTGAAACGCGACGACCGCGTCGCGCGCACGCGGGTTCAGCCGTCGCACGAACGAGTCGAGGCCGATATGGCCACCGTCGCGCACCTTCATCGCGGCGCCGAACATCGCGATCACGATCACGAGCAGCAGCGCGATCGGTTCGACGAAGTCGGGCGCGTTCTCGAACACGTAGCGCATCACGACCGCATAGAACACGAGCACCGTGAGCGCCGCGAGACAAAGCGACGCGATCACGGCCAGCACGCGAAACAGCACGTCGTTCACGCGGCGCAGCACCGGCACCGGATGCGGCCGCGCCGCCGCGCCGCCGTCGGCCGCAGCCGAGGCCGGCGCACCGGCGGCCGCGCCGTCCAGGGAAGTGTGACGCGTCACTTGATGGCCTCGATCTCGTCGACGATCTGCTTCATCTGCGGCGTCTTCTCGTACTTGGCCCAGAGCGGCTGCATCGCCTTCACGAAGGCCGCGCGGTCGACCTGCGACGCCGGCACGATCTTCGCGCCGCCCTTCGTCACGATCTGCTGCGCGGACGCCTCGCGCGCGGTCCACAGCTTCTGGTAGTACGGCACCGAATCGGCCGCGGCCTTGCGGATCGCCGTCTGCTCTTCCGGCGTCAGCTTGTCCCACACCTTCTTCGAGAACACGAGCACTTCGGGCGTCATCGCGTGCTGCGTTTCCGAGTAGTCGGGCGCGACCTCGAAGTGCTTCGTTTCCTCGTAGGACGGCAGATTGTTCTCGGCCGCGTCGACGAGGCCCGTCTTCAGGCCCGTGTAGACCTCGGCGAACGGCATCGGCGTCGGCGTGCCGCCCATCGCCTTGATCTCGTCGACCATCAGGTCCGACGGCTGCACGCGCACCTTGAGCCCCTTCATGTCGGCCGGCGAGCGCACCGGGCGCTTCGCGTAGATCGAACGCGCGCCGCTCTCGTAGAACGTCAGCGCGATCATGCCCTTCGCGGCGAACGCGTCGAGGATCTTCTGGCCGGCCGGCCCGTACATCGCCTTGCGGAAATGGTCGATGTCGCGAAACAGGAACGGGAACGACGGGATCAGCGATTCCGGCACGATCTCGTTGAACGACGCGCCGTTCACGCGCGCCATGTCGATCGCGCCGATCCGCACCTGGTCGACCGTGTCCTTCTCGGAACCAAGCGCACTGTTGCCGAACACCTTGATCGAATCCTTGCCGCCCGTCAGCTTCGACAGCTCGTCGCCCATGTACTTGACGGCCATGTTGGTCGGGAAGTTGTCGCCGTGCACGTCCGCCGAGCGGAACACGCGCGCGTGAGCCGATGCCGCGAAGCCGGCGAGCAGCGCAACGGCCAGCGCGGTACGGGAGCGGGTGAATCGGTGCTTCATCGTCAGTCTCCTTGATGGTTGCGGCTCGGCGATCCTCCGGCACGCGTTCGTCGGCGAGGTACGCTGCGGCGCGCCGGCATGCCGGCCGCCTGGCGGCGGGCGGTTTCGGGCGTCTCAGTCGTACGTCGTATGATGTGTTGCGCCAATGTACGTCGGTTAATCGTTTAACTCACTTGGTGCATACCCCTAGAAACACGCCCCGCCACGGTCTATTGCCCAGAACGTGGAACACGCTTCTCCGTTTTCGCGCCGTTTTGCGAAACGTTTTCCGGAACGCGTCCATAACGGAAACCGCGCCGCTGTTTTGCCGTTTTCCGGCCGTCAATGCGTGCTCTTTCGCTGCTCCGCGCGCCGTTATAGGATGACTGACCACAATCACCTCACGCCGCATGTCACGAGCATGCATGGGCCCGGGCACCGGCCGCGCGACCGCGGCCCTGCCCGCCGCGCCGGCCCCGCAACACCGCGCAGCACCCGATACCCCCAACCGCATCGGATGCAACCGATGCCCTTCAGGAGACAGCGTGATGACATCCCGTAGATTCCGGCCGCACGCGCGCCCGCGCGCGCTCGGCCTGCTTGCGGTCCTGCTCGTGTCGGCCGCGACGCTCGCCGCATGCGGCGGCGACGAGCCCGGCGCGAGCGCCGCCCTGGCGGCGGCACCGTCGGCGAACAGCGTGTTCCAGGTCGGCACGACGACGGTCGACCCGAACCTGCCCGCAGAGCCCGCGTTGCCGACCGACGCGCAGGTCTGCAGCACGCTCGAGGCGAGCAATACGCTCGTCAGCCGTCCGGACGGCTCGCTGCCGCCGGAGGCCGATCCGTCGCCGTCCGGCGTCGGCAAGGCCGTGTCGGCCGCGACCGCGAATCCCGACCAGGCGCGCATCCAGGCCGCGCTCGACGCCTGCGGCGCGGCCGTCGACGCCGAAGTCGGCGCGGCAATCGCCGCCGCCGATGCGGCCGCGACCGCATCGCAGAAGGCGGCGGCCGTGCCGAACGTGAATCTCGCCGGCGCGTCCGGCGAAACGCTCGCGCAACCGAAGTACCGCGCGAGCAAGTTCGCGGTGCGGCTCGTCGTCAACCATGCGGGCGCCGGCAACGGCTTCATCAGCGGGCCGCTGACGTTGCCGTCCGGCGTCACGCTGTGGATCGACAAGGGCGTCACGCTGTATGCATCGCGCGACGTGAAGGCGTATGCCCCGAACGTGGCGGGACCGTATTGCGGCAACACGGCCGTCAGCGCGACGAAGGCCGGCAGTTCGTCGAACTGTCTCGCGCTGATCACCGGCACGAACCTCGTCAACGCGGCCGTGGTCGGCGACGGCCGGATCGACGGGCGCGGCTACGCGGAACTCGTGACGTCCGACGCGAAATATCCGCTGATGAAGGTCGACCTGACCTGCTCGAACACGTACGCGGCCTACCGCAACGGCACCGTCGCGCCGGACGGCACCGCGTGCGACGACGGCGGCACCGTCGTCGATTCGAAATCGACCGTGCGCAACATGACGTGGTGGGATCTCGCGTATCTCGGCAACATGGTGCAGAACGGGACGACCGGCTTCGGCTCGCAGTCGAACTTCCGGTTGATGGTGTTCAACTACGCGAAGAACCTGACGCTGTACCGGATCACGCTGAACAACAGCCCGAACTTCCACGTCGTGCCGAGCGGCATCGACGGCCTGACCGTCTGGAACGTGAAGGTGCAGACGCCGACGCTCGCCGCGTTCGCGAATCCGGCCGGCAACGGCAATCCGCTCTACAACGGCCAGACCTTCAACGCCGACAACGTCAAGAACACCGACGCATTCGATCCGGGCTCGGCGTCCAAGCCGATCTCGGCCGCGCTATCGACCGGCAGCACGACGACGTCGGCCAGCCCCGTTTCGTTCGACGGCTATCTGAAGAACGTCGTGTTCGCCTACAACTACGTGAGCACCGGCGACGACGACATCGCGCTGAAAGGCGGCAACAACCCGTCGCCGGCCGGCTCGCAGCTGCCCGGCATCGACGGCAACCGCGACGTGCGCGCGGACCGCAAGTGGGGCATCGCCATCGCGCATAACCACATCTACTGGGGGCACGGGATCTCGATCGGCAGCGAGACGAACGGCGGCGTGACGAACGTGCAGGTCTACGACAATTCGTTCCAGGATTCGGAGGAAGGCTTGCGGATCAAGTCGGATTACGCACGCGGCGGCGAAGTCAGCCAGATCCACTACGCGAACATCTGCATTCGCGACGCGAAGAACGCGCTGCTGTTCACGCCGTACTACAGCACCAAGGCCGTGCCGGCCGGCGGTCCGCTCTACCCGAACTTCCACGACATCTCGCTTGCGAACGTCGCGATCTTCGGCGAGGCGGGCGTGAAGCTGCAGGGGTTCGAAGCCAATACCGGCGGCTACGGCGAACCGGCGTTCCCGCTTGCGATGACGTTGACCGACGTGGTCGCCGACACGCCCGACAGCATCTCGGTGATCGCCTCGGACGCGAACCTGACGCTGCACAACGTGAACTTGCCGATATTCGCATCGACGGCGAACCGCGTCGTCGTCGACGGCATGGCGACGCACAACGCGCGTCCGGCCAACGTCGTCGACTGCAGCAAGGCGTTCGTCGACTTCCCCGGCATCGACCAGTCGAATCCGTTCGGGACGACGTGGGCGCCGTCGTTGTAAGCGCCGCGTCGCGCGGGTGAGCCGAACGGGGTTGCCCGCGTGTGCAGCACGCCTGCCACTCGCGGCCGCGCTTCAACTCGTGCTCGCCTTGACTCGCCTCGACTCGGCGCCCCGCGCGCCGCGGTCGCGGCCCCTATCGCACGAGGAGGCCCGAGCAAGCACGAGCAGGCACGCGCGATGCGCCGCCGCGTGCATCTGTCAATCCGACAGGAGGCACGCGATGCAGACGACGAAACGCTCGGCAGGGCCGAATCCGGACGAACCGTTGAATCCCGGCGACGAAGGGCCGCCCGACGCGCCGGGCGTCGGCGAGGATCTATGCGGCGCATGCCACGGCACCGGGATGGTCGAGGGCCGGCCGTGCACGGTGTGCGGCGGGACCGGCAAGGTGCTGCAGGGCATCGGCGGCGGCTGAGCGCCGCGGGCGGGCGCGCGCGGCGCGGTCAGCGGCCGAGCCGCCGTTCGCGCAGAAACGCGTTCAGCTCGCCGCCCGCGTGTTCGATATGCCGCTTGAGCAACGACGCGGCCGCGCGCGCATCGCCCTTGCGGCACAGCGCGACGAGTTCCGCATGCTCGGACTCGGCGACGTCGCGCGCAGCCTGCGACAGCGACAGCTGCACGCGCGTGTAGCGATCGGTCTGCTGCAGCAGCGAGGCGACGATCGCCGCCGTCTTCGGCTGCTCGGCGCGCGACAACAGCACGTGATGCAGCTCGGTGTTCAGTTCGCCCCAGCGGCCCGACTGGCTCGCGTGCAGCACCTTGCTGTATTCGGCGAGAATCGCGTCGAGCCGTGCAAAATCTTCCGCGGTCAGCTTCGGGATCGATTTCTTCAGCAGCACGGGTTCGAGCAGCGCGCGCAATTCGAACAGCTCCGTGATGTCCTCCGGCGACAGCTCCGACACGACCGCACCCTTGTGCGGCAGGATCTTCACGAGCCCTTCGCTTTCGAGCTGCACGAGCGCTTCGCGCAGCGGAATGCGGCTGATGCCGAGTTCGGTCGCGAGCGCGTCCTGGCGCAGCTGATAGCCGTCGACGTATTCGCCTGACAGAATGCGGCGGCGCAGTTCGTTCGCTGCGGCTTCGGCGCGCGTCGCATAGACCAGCGCGGGGCGTTTCTCGTTCATGTTTGCGGTTTCGGCTAGACCGTCGGCGTGCGGCGGCGCGACGGTGGATATTGCATATTTTCTACGATATTAGCAGAGCGTTTTCGGGCGGCGATTCGCTGCGCACGGAAGCGGCGCGTCGGCGTCGGGCGATCGATGCACGGCATTCCGACGCTCGCCCCCTATCGCGCCGGCGCGACGCGGCCCTCCGACATACGAACGGGCGACGCGACGCCGCTCTCCGGTTTTCCTGCTTTCCATATCGCGTTTTCTTGGTTCCCGGCACGTACGACCGCCTTTTAAGATCGGCGACCGCTGCACGATCCTCGACTTCCGCCGGCCCGACATGACCCGTTCCACGCGCATTGCAAGACTCTCGATTCCCGTCGCCCTCGTCGCCCTCGGCGTGGCCGCCTGCGGTGGCGATGCCTCCAGCCCGGCGGCGTCGGCGAGCGCGGGCAGCAGAAATCCGCTGGCGACCGACGATCAGATCGCCGCCGAAAAGCGGGCGCTCGAACTCGTGCAGGCGCCTGCCGTGATCGAGGCGAAGGCCGTCCTGAAGTCCAAATGGCTCGCCGTCGCGCAGACGCTCGGCGGTGTCCCGGCCGAAGCGATGGCCAGCCTCGACACCGCCGTGGACGAAACGGTCTTCTCCAATGCGCTGTCCATCGCCAACCGCGATCCGGAACGGCCGAAAATCGTGTCGCTGCTCGCGGCACCGCACGCCTGGTTCGGCCTCAACGTCCCGGGCTCGCGCACGACGTTCGACAACCCCGACACGATATACCGCACCTTCGTCGTCGATCCGGCGGCCAGCTATGTCGTCGCCGGCCACGTCGACAGGCATGCACCGGTCGACGTGAACATCAGCCTCTGGAACAGCGCGAACGCGACGCTATCCAACCTGGCCGGCCAGCAACTCGCGATCGATGCCGACGGCAACTTCACGATCACGGCAGATGCCAACGCGCAGGGCAGCGGCAACCATGTGCAGCTCACGCCGACGGCCGCGTCGTTCTTTATCCGCGACACCGTCAACGACTGGGGCGTGCAGCAATTCAACCGCCTCTCGGTGAAGCGGGTGCCCGCGACCACTACCGCGAGCACCGTGACGCAGGACGCCCAGGCCGCCGCACTGGCGTCGACGCTCGGCAAGGTCGGCGACGTCTTTGCCTACTACAACGCGCTGGCTTACGCCCAGCCCGTCAACACGCTGCCGGCGATCACGCGCGGCGGCGCGAACGGTCGCCTGAGCTCGCAGGCCGCGACCTACAGTGCGTTCCGACTCGCGGACGACGAAGCGCTGGTGCTGAGCGTCAACCTCGGCGGCGCGAAGTACTTCATCGCGCCGGCCTATAGCCGCTGGACCATCACCACCGACTACATCGGCCATACACAGACGCTGAATAACACGCAGGCCGTGGCCGATCCGGACGGCACCTATACGTTCGTGGTGTCGCCGAGCGATCCCGGCGTCTACAACTGGGTCGACACGGTGGGCATCCACGAGGGCCTGCTGAACCTGCGCTGGCAGGGCCTGCCCGATACCGCGGGCGCCGCGCCGCCGTCGGCGTCCGCCCGACTCGTGAAGCTGCGTGACCTGCCCTCCGTGCTGCCGCCCACGACGAAGTACGTGACGGCCGGCGAGCGCCACGCTCAACAGGTCGCACGGGCGGCCAGCTATGCGTCGCGCTATACGCCATAGCGACGGATGAGCGCAGGCGCCGCGACATTCGACGCGATACGTCGCCGCTCGTCGGCCAAGCACGCGCAAGCGCGTTTTGCACGCTGCCCGGCTCGTCGAAATGCGCCGCCTCCCGGCTGCTGCTAGCGCGCCGTGCGCCGCTGCGCATCCGCATCGACGTCGCGCAGCGATTTCCCGCGCGTTTCCTTCGCGACGCCGACGCACACGATCGAGATCGCGGCCGCCACGACGAGATAGATCGCGATCGGCATCGACGAGTGATAGCGCTCGAGCAGCGACAGGCCGATCAGCGGCGCGAGCGAGCCGGCCATCAGCGGCGCAACCTGATAGCAGAGCGAGAGCGCCGTATAGCGGACGTTGGTCGGGAACATCTCGGTCATCAGCGCCGAATACGGCGAATACGTCATCGACTCGATGAACAGGCCCAGCACGATCGCGGCCATGATGATCCAGTCGTTGCCGGTGTCCATCATCGGAAACGCGACGAAGCCCCAGCACGCGGTGAGCACGGCGCCCGTCAGATACACGGGCTTGCGGCCGACGAGGTCCGACATCAGCCCCATCAGCGGGATGAAGAAGAAGTGGATCGCGTTCGCGGCGAACATCAGCTTCAGGATCCGCGTGGTGTCGGCACCGACGACGAGCTTCAGGTACGTCAGCGAGAACGTGACGACCATGTAGTAGAGGATGTTTTCCGCGAAACGCGCGCCGATGCCGATCAGCACCTCGCGCCAGTGATGCCTGAGCACATGCATCACGCCGAGCTGCTTCTCCTGGTTCCGTTCGCGGCGCGCCTGCGCATCCTTGAAGATCGGCGCGTCGTCGACCTTGCGGCGAATCCAGAAGCCGATCAGCACGACGACCGCCGAGAACCAGAATGCGGCGCGCCAGCCCCACGACAGAAACTCGGACTCCGGCAGCGAACTCGACAGCACGAGCAGAATGATCGTCGCGACGAGATTGCCGGCCGGCACGCCGGCCTGCGGCCAGCTGGCCCAGTAGCCGCGACGGTCGTCGGGGCTGTGCTCGCTGACGAGCAGCACCGCGCCGCCCCACTCGCCGCCGAAGGCGAAGCCCTGGATCAGCCGCAGCGTGACGAGCAGGGCCGGCGCCCAGTAGCCAATCGCGTCGAACGTCGGCAGGCAGCCCATCAGGAACGTCGTGACGCCGACGACGATCAGGCTCACCTGCAGCAGATGCTTGCGGCCGAACTTGTCGCCGTAATAGCCGAACACGAGCCCGCCGATCGGGCGCGCGGCAAACCCGACCGCATACAGCGCGAATGCGGCGAGCAGCCCGTCGACCGGATTGCCGGTCTTCCTGAAGAAATGCGTGCCGAAGACGAGCGCGGACGCCGTGCCGTACAGAAAGAATTCGTACCACTCCGCGATCGATCCGACCATCGATGCGGCGACAACGCGCTTCAAGGCGCTGTTCGATGCCGCGCGCTGCGCGGCGGCATTACCGGGCGACACTGCGTCGCCGACCTGACCTGTCATGGGTGTCTCCTGTTCATGTCTTGCGTTGTGCTTTCTGGTTCTTTACGCGAGCCTGCTCGCGGCACGATTTTATACAATATTCATTACGCAATCCAACAGGACGAGCACGCGGCTCACCGAGAGTGGGACGGCGAGAGGTTCGCTACATCGACTCGCCTCGGCGGCCGAGGTCCGACGCCTTTTTCGGCACACCACGGCCCTTCTGCACACGCCCGAACATTCCGGGCCGCATCCTTTTAATTTTATATTGTATAAAATATTCGAAACATCTAGAATGCGTTCATCGGCGTGCGAGGTCGGCCGGCGGCGAAGCCGCGGCCACGTTGCACGGACGAGGAGACGAGCGCGCACCGGCCACGCCGCGGGCGCCACGGCAGTTGATCCAATCTGAAAGAGGAAACGTGATGAGCGACAACATTTTTACCGGCACCATTCCTGCGCTGATGACGCCGTGCACGGCCGACCGCCAGCCCGACTTCGACGCACTGGTCAAGAAGGGCAAGGAGCTGGTGGAAATCGGCATGCGCGCGGTCGTGTACTGCGGCTCGATGGGCGACTGGCCGCTGCTGACCGAAGCGCAGCGCCAGGAGGGCGTCGCGCGCCTCGTCGCGGCCGGCGTGCCGACGATCGTCGGCACTGGCGCGGTGAACTCGAAGGAAGCCGTGTCGCACGCGGCGCACGCAGCGGCCGTCGGCGCGCACGGCCTGATGGTGATTCCGCGCGTGCTGTCGCGCGGCGCGTCGCCGGCCGCACAGAAGGCGCACTTCTCCGCGATCCTGAAGGCCGCGCCGAATCTGCCGGCCGTGATCTACAACAGCCCGTACTACGGTTTCGCGACGCGCGCCGACCTGTTCTTCGAACTGCGTCGCCAGCATCCGAACCTGATCGGCTTCAAGGAATTCGGCGGCGCGGCCGACATGCGCTATGCCGCAGAGAACATCACGTCGCAGGACGATAGCGTGACGCTGATGGCTGGCGTCGATACGCAAGTCTTCCACGGCTTCGTCAACTGCGGCGCGGCGGGCGCGATCACCGGCATCGGCAACGCGCTGCCGCGCGAAGTGCTGCACCTCGTCGAGCTGTGCAAGAAGGCGGCGCAAGGCGATGCGGTCGCACGGGCGCGCGCGAAGGAACTCGAGTCGGCGCTGGCGGTGCTGTCGTCGTTCGACGAAGGCTGCGACCTCGTGCTGTTCTACAAGTATCTGATGGTGCTGAACGGCGACAAGGAATACACGCTGCACTTCAACGAAACCGACGTGCTGAGCGACGCGCAGCGCAACTATGCGGAAACGCAGTACACGCTGTTCCGCAACTGGTACGCGAACTGGTCGAAGACGCTTGGCTAAGCCGGCGCACGATGCACTGACGCGCACAGCCGACTCGGCTGCGCGCACCCACGAGGCCACGGGATGTTTCCGTGGCCTTTGCGTTGATCGCGTGAATGCGCGCCGATGCGCGCCAATCCGCGCCGACGCGCGAACGGACCCTGCTATCTGCGCGCGGACGCACGCGCCGCGAATCGCGCTTCCATGCCGTCGATCTTCACGAGCAGCGTTTCGCTGATTTTCCGCGCATGACGCGGCATGTCGGGCGTCGACAGCAGCGCTTCGATGCGCCCTCGCCAGTAACTCGGACAACTCACGCGCGCAGCGCCCGGCAGATACGCCTTCGTGCCGCTATCGCTTTCGAGCATCGCGACCATTCTCTGGATGTGCGACAGCTCGCGTTCGACATAGTCTCTCGTCAGCATGTTGATCCTGCCCCCCGAAACATGACACCCCCGACCTGCTGCCCGCGCTGCCGCCGTGTCTCCGTCTGCGTCAGATTGCGCGCGTGCTCGATGACGGTACGCGCGGCGTGTGTCGGAATCTTGTCGGTGCCGCGCGTCGTACCGCGCTATCGTCCGATCAATGACGCCGCGAGTCGCATCATTCCGCACCGCGCAAAACGTCGGTATCGAAATGTGCGCCAGCACGCCGAACCGCGAGCCTGTTGCCGATCCTAGACATTCCGCATCGCAGCAGCATCCCCAAAACTGGGGGTGCTTGCTAGAATCGATCGCACGGCATTCGTTCGACGGGCGGGCGCTGATCGTCCAGCTCGAACGTGCGGCGGCGCGCATGCGCCAACGGGGGTACGGGGATGACCACGATACGATCGGCGGACGAGTCGATCGCGGCGCTCTATGCGGCCGCCATCGATCCCGAACAATGGCACGTCGCGCTTCGGGCGCTCGTCGCCCTCGCCGACGCGCGCGCCGCGAACTGCTTCGTGCACGACGCGCGCACCGGCCGCTTCCTCGAATACCGCTTCACCGGTTACGGCTCGGGCTGGGCCGACGCGTATGCGAGCCACTATCACAGCCTGGATCTCGCGCGCGAGGTGCTGATGCGCGAACCCGCAGGCCGCATGTATCCGATGCACCGCTTCCTGCCGGACAGCGTGATCGACCGCAGCGAGTACTACCAGGACTTCTATATCCGCGAAGGGCTGCGCTATTCGTGCGGCGGCATGCGGCTCGAAGGCGATCGGCGGCTGATTCTCGCCGTGCATCGTCCGGTCAATCACCAGCCTTACGACGCGCATACGGTGCGCGAACTGCAGCGCGTGCTCGATCATTTGCCGAACGTCTTTCGCGTGCGCGAAACGGCCGCGCAGACGCACGACAGTGCGCCGATGCTGGCCGCGGCGCTCGACGCGCTGCCGCGTGCGGTGATCGTCGTCGACGACACGCTGCGCGTGCGCTATATGAATGCGGCCGCGAGCGCACTGCTCGGCGCTTCGACGGAACTGCGCGTGCAGGCCGACCGGGTCGTCGCCTCGTCGCCGCAGGTGGCGCCGCAACTGGCGCAGCGCGTGAAGGATGCGTGCACGCCGCCGCACGTCGCCGCGCCGCAGCCGCTCTATGCGCTCGATCGCGAGCGTCGCCCGACGCTCGAAATTCAGGTCGTTCCGCTCAAGCCGCAGTTGACCGCATCGCTCGACCGCGACACGCGGCCGCTCGCGATGCTGCTGCCGCGGCGGCCGTTCCGCGGCGCCGCGCGTCCGCACGCCGAAGGCGCACCGTTCGCATTGACGCCGGCGGAAATGGCCGTCGCGAGCGGCATCGCGGGCGGCCTGACGCCTGCCGAATATGCGCAGCGCAACGGCGTGCGCATCAGCACCGTGCGAAGCCAGATCAAATCGATCTTCGCGAAGACGGGCGTGCGACGGATCGCGGATCTCGTCGCGCTGTTCGGCGACTGAAACCGGAGCCGCTCAGCCGCGCCGCCCGCGCGCGCGTGCTTGCGCGCGTGGCTTCGTCCCGGCCTGCGGCGCACCGCCGCCGCTCATGCGGTCCAGCTGCCGGACGATCTCCGTGCGCAGCTCCGCCGACATCTCCACGCTGTCGAGCAGCTCCGAGATCCACAGTCCGTCGGCCGCGAGCCGGCAGATCATCAGCGTCGCGGCCTGCTCGAGCGGTACCGGGTCCGGCCGCGTCCACTCGCGCATCGGCACCGACCAGCGTGCGCGTGTCTCCTGATCGGTAATCATCGACGCGACGAGCACGCGCAGCACGTCGGTACTCGCGGCCGGCTGCGCGGTATCGAGCACCGCATGCAGATACGCGCGCGCGGCCGCCCCTTCGCCGTGCGGATCGGCCGCCCGGCGCGCGGCCATCTGCGCCGCGAACCGCTCGGTGGCCTGCTCGAACAGCGCATCGAGCAGGCCCTGCTTGTTCGCGAAGTGATACTGCAGCGCGCCCTTCGTCACGCCGGCACGCTCGGCCACTGCGTCGAGCGTCAAGGCGGCCACGCCGTGATGCGTCGCGATCTCCGACGCGGCATCCAGCAGCTGGGCGCGCACCTGTTCCGGCGCCTTTTTACGCCGCACGCCGGCAACGGGCGCAGGCGCGGCGGCGGTTGCACGCGATTGCGCAGCATCGTCGCCCGGTTCTGCGCGATCGACGGGTACGGACTGAGCGGAACGAGCGGATACGGAGCGTTTTTTCATGGACGCGATGTTAGCACCGGCCGTCTCGCGGTAAACATTCCATCCGGATGGTATGATCCGCGCCATGAACAAGTCCGCCCTCTCTCCCTGGTCCGCGCTCGACACCGCGATCGCGCGCGGACGCGACGCGCTTGCCCGTCTTCAGCAGCCCGACGGCAGCTGGTGTTTCGAACTCGAATCCGATGCGACGATCACGGCCGAATACATCCTGATGATGCATTTCATGGACCGGATCGACGACGCGCTTCAGGAACGGATGGCGCGCTACCTGCGTGCGATCCAGCGGCTCGACACGCACGGCGCGTGGGATCTGTACGTCGACGGCGCGCCGGACGTCTCGTGCAGCGTCAAGGCGTATTTCGCGCTGAAGGCGGCCGGCGACAGCGAGCATGCGCCGCACATGATCCGCGCGCGCGAGGCGATCCTGAAGCTCGGCGGCGCGGCCCGCTCGAACGTGTTCACGCGCATCCTGCTCGCGACGTTCGGGCAGGTGCCGTGGCGCGCGACACCGTTCATGCCGATCGAATTCGTGCTGTTCCCGAAGTGGGTACCGATCTCGATGTACAAGGTCGCGTACTGGGCGCGCACGACGATGGTGCCGCTGCTCGTGCTGTGCTCGCTGAAGGCCCGCGCGCGCAACCCGCGCAACGTCGCGATTCCCGAGCTGTTCGTCACGCCGCCCGACCAGGAGCGCCACTACTTCCCGCCGACGCGCGGCATGCGCCGCGCGTTCCTCATCCTCGACCGCGTGGTTCGCCATGTCGAACCGCTGCTGCCGAAACGGCTGCGCCGGCGCGCGATCCGGCACGCGGAGGCCTGGTGCGCGCAACGCATGAACGGCGAGGACGGCCTCGGCGGCATCTTTCCGCCGATCGTGTACAGCTATCAGATGATGGACGTGCTCGGCTATCCGGAAGATCATCCGCTGCGCCGCGACTGCGAAAACGCGCTCGCGAAGCTGCTGGTCACGCGGCCCGACGGCAGCGTGTACTGCCAGCCGTGCCTGTCGCCCGTCTGGGATACGGCGTGGAGCACGATGGCGCTCGAACAGGCACGCAGCGTGGCCGTGCCGGAATCGGATGAATCGGCGCGCGCGCTCGACGAACTCGACGCCCGCATCGCGCGCGCCTACGACTGGCTCGCGACGCGCCAGGTGAACGACCTGCGCGGCGACTGGATCGAGAACGCGCCGGCCGACACGCAGCCGGGCGGCTGGGCCTTCCAGTACGCGAACCCGTATTACCCCGACATCGACGACAGCGCGGTCGTCACCGCAATGCTCGATCGCCGCGGCCGCACGCATCGCAACGCGGACGGCTCGCACCCGTATGCGGCGCGCGTCGCGCGCGCGCTCGACTGGATGCGCGCGCTGCAGTCGCGCAACGGCGGCTTCGCGGCGTTCGACGCCGATTGCGATCGCCTCTACCTGAACGCGATCCCATTCGCCGATCACGGCGCGCTGCTCGATCCGCCGACCGAGGACGTATCGGGCCGCGTGCTGCTGTGCTTCGGCGTGACGCGGCGTGCGGAAGACCGCGCGTCGCTCGCGCGTGCAATCGACTACGTGAAGCGCACGCAGCAGCCCGACGGCAGCTGGTGGGGCCGCTGGGGCACGAACTATCTGTACGGCACATGGAGCGTGCTCGCGGGCCTCACGCTCGCCGGCGAGGATCCGTCGCAGCCGTATATCGCGCGCGCGCTCGAATGGTTGCGCGCGCACCAGCATGCGGACGGCGGCTGGGGCGAAACAAACGACAGCTATCTCGACCCGGCGCTTGCCGGCACCAACGGCGGCGAGAGCACATCGAACTGCACGGCATGGGCGCTGCTCGCGCAGATGGCGTTCGGCGACTGCGCGTCCGATTCGGTGAAGCGCGGCATCGCGTATCTGCAATCGGTGCAGCAGGACGACGGCTTCTGGTGGCACCGATCGCACAACGCGCCGGGTTTCCCGCGCATCTTCTACCTGAAGTATCACGGCTATACTGCGTACTTCCCGCTATGGGCGCTCGCGCGCTACCGGCGCCTGGCGGGCGCGGCCGAGGCGCGGGCGCGTGCGTCGTCCGGACGGGCGCCGCACGCGGCCGATACCGCGCTCGCGTAAACGGCGATCGCAACGCGCCGGCGCGCCGACGAGCGACGGCGTCCGGCGCGATCCTCGCGGTGCGCGCGTACGCCGTTCACGCGTCGCGCAGCGCCCGCATCCGCCCGAACGCCTCGCGCAAGTCCGTGCAGAATGCTTCGCCGATCATCGACAGCGGCTGCGACGCGGACGTCACCAGATAGAAGTGATCGGGCACGACCGGCTCGAACGGTCTGACCGCGACGCGATGGCCTGCATACGCGGCCGTCACCGGATCGATCAGCGCGACGCCGGCGCCGTTCGCGACGAACGCGACGATCGTCTGCGACAGCTGCGCCTCGATCGACAGCCCGCGCGACACGCCCGCGTCGACGAATACGCGGTCGATCGCGCTGCGCGCCTCGAAGCTCGGCGGAAACGAGACGAAGGCTTCGTCGCGCAGGTCGTCGGGGCGGATCACGCGCTTGCGCGCGAGCCGATGCGTGCGCGGCACGATGCAGCGCATCGGCGCGTCGGCGAGCCGCTCGCTGCGTACGGCCGGATGCGGCACGGGCTCGGCGATCAGCCCGACGTCGCACTGCCCCGATGCGATCTTGTCGACGACTGTCGACGCGCTGTGCGCGAGCAGCGTGATATCGACGCCCGGATGCGCGCGCGCAAAACGCGTGATGCGCTCGGGCAGCAGATCGAGCGCGACGGCCGGCGAGCCGGCCACGCGCAGCGTGCCGCGCCGCATCGCGCGAATCTGCTCGGCGGCCTGCGCGACGCGATCGAGCCCGATGAACGCGCGCTCGACTTCCTCGTACAGCACGCGCGCCTGCGCGGTGGGCGTGAAGCGCCCCTGCTGCCGCTCGAACAGCACGAACCCGACGCGCGCCTCGAGATCGGCGATCAGCCGGCTCACGGCCGGCTGCGAAATATGCAGATCGCGCGCCGCGCGCGTGACGGTATGGCGCTGCATCACGGCGCGGAACGCTTCGATCTGGCGGATTCTCAGTGAAGGCGTCGTCATAACATTGGGTTATGGGTCGTTGATCAACCTGTATTGGACAGCCCATTTTGCCTGTCCGAACATCGGTCCTGCAACGTACATTCCGCCACGAACGCCGCCGCCATGCACCATAACATCCCTATCCAGACCTCCCCACGCCGGAGCTGCCGATGAACGTGCGCAGCTTCGACGTCGTCGTCGCGGGCGGCGGGCTCGTCGGGATGGCGCTCGCCTGGGGCCTCGCGCGGCTCGGCGAGCGCGTCGCCGTATGCGACGGCGACGACATCGCGTTTCGCGCGGCGCGCGGCAATTTCGGGCTCGTCTGGGTGCAGGGCAAGGGCGGCCGCTGTCTGCCGTATGCGCGCTGGTCGCGCGAATCGTCCGAGCGCTGGGGCGCATTCGCCGCGCAGCTGCAGCGCGAGACGGGCGTGGACTGCGGCTTCGAGCGGCCGGGCGGCATCGAACTGTTCGAGCATGCGGCCGACATGAACGACGCGATCGCGCTGCTCGAATCGCTGCGCCGCCAGGACGCGGCGCTCGCCTACGAAGCGCTCGATCCGGCCGAACTGCGCCGCCGCATTCCGGCCGCGTCGGCCGCGCTGGCCGGCGCGCTGTGGTCGCCGAACGACGGCCACGCGAATCCGCTCTACACGCTGCGCGCCTTGCTGCAAGCGTTCCTGCAAAACGGCGGCGTCTATCTGCCGCGTCACGACGTCGTCGAGATTCGCCCGCGCGCGGGCCGCTTCGAAGTGGACACGCGCGACGTGCGGCTCGACGCCGCGCGCGTCGTGCTCGCGGCCGGCCTCGACAATGCGCGGCTCGCGCCGATGGTCGACATGGCCGCGCCGATCTCGCCGCTGCGCGGGCAAATCATGGTGACCGAACGGCTCGCGCCGTTTCTCGCCTATCCGACGCTCGTCGTCCGGCAAACGCAGGAAGGCTCGGTGCTGCTCGGCGATTCGGCCGAAGACGTCGGCTTCGACGACGGCCAGACGCGCCCCGCGATGGCCGACATCGCGCGCCGCGCACGCACCGCGTTCCCGGCGCTCGCGCATGCGCGGATCGTACGCGCCTGGGGCGCGCTGCGGATCATGACGCCGGACGGGCTGCCCGTCTACGAAGCGTCGCGCACGCACCCCGGTGCGTATCTCGCGATCTGCCACAGCGGCGTGACGCTGGCCGCGTCGCATGCCGATCTCGTCGCGCCGTGGATTGCCGGGCGCGCGGCGCCGGCCGAGCTGTCCGCGTTTACGACCGCGCGTTTCGCCGCACCGAAGGAGGCCCGGCATGTTTGAATCGATCGTTCCCGCCGACGCGATACGCGAACGCGTGCGCATCCATGTCGACGGCATCGCGCACGACGTGCCGGCCCATTACAGCGTCGCGGCCGCGCTGCTCGCGGCCGGCACGCTCGCCTGCCGTTCGACGGCCGTCAGCGCATCGCCGCGCGGGCCGTTCTGCATGATGGGCGTCTGCTTCGACTGTCTCGTCGAAGTCGACGGCGTGCCGAACGTGCAAGGCTGCATGACGCCCGTGCGCGACGGGATGCAGGTGCGCGCGATGCACGGCAAAGCGAGGCTCGCATGACGCGGCGTGCATGCGATCTGCTGATCGTCGGCGCAGGGCCGGCCGGCATGGCGGCCGCCATGGCCGCACGCTCGGCCGGGCTGTCGGTCGTCGTCGCGGATGAAGGTCCGTCGCCGGGCGGACAGATCTATCGCAACCTCGCCGACGTGCCGGCGAAGCTCGCGCAGTGGCTCGGCCCCGACTATGCGGCGGGACGCCCGCTGATCGACGGGCTGCTCGCGAGCGGCGCGCATTATCTGCCGCGCAGCGTGGTCTGGCAGATCGCATTCGAGCCTGCGCCCGTCGCGATGCTGACGCTCGGCGGCGCAGCGCGCGGCACGCTCGAAATCGATGCACGCGCGGTACTGATCGCGACCGGCGCGCAGGAGCGCCCGTGGCCCGTGCGCGGCTGGACGCTGCCCGGCGTGATGGGCGTCGGCGCCGCGCAGACGCTGCTCAAATCGTCGGGGCTCGCGCCGTCGGCCGATACGGTGCTTGCCGGCAGCGGCCCGCTGCTGTGGCTGTTCGCCGCGCAGTTGCTGAATGCGGGCCGGCGCGTGCGCGCGCTGGTCGACACGACGCCGCCCGATGCCTGGCGACGCGCACTCCCGCATGCGCTGCCCGCACTGCGCGGCGCGGACTATCTCCTGAAAGGCTGGCGCATGCTGCGCGCGGTGCGCGACGCCGGCATACCGGTCTATCGCGGCGCCACCGACGTGCGCGTCGACGGCGACGGCCGCGCGCAATATCTGCGCTTTCGCGACGCGGACGGCATCGCACACGCGCTCGACACGTCGCTCGTGCTGCTGCATCAGGGCGTGATCCCGTCAACGCAGCTCGCCCGCTCGATCGGCTGCGCGCATGAGTGGGACGAACGCGCCGCGTGCTGGCGGCCGCAACGCAATGCGCGCGGACGCAGCAGCGTCGCACACGTCTGGATCGCCGGCGACGGCGCCGGCATCGGCGGCGCGCAGGCTGCGGCGATCGCGGGCGAGGTCGCGGCGCTCGATATCGCGGCGAGCGTCGGTGCGCTCGCGCCGCACGAACAGGCCGCACGCGAACGGCCGCTGCTCAAGGCGTGGCGCCGTCATCTCGCGGTACGGCCGCTGCTCGATGCACTCTATACGCCGCCCGCCGCGCTGCGCCGTCCCGACGGCGACACGATCGCCTGCCGCTGCGAAGAAGTGACGGCCGGCGAAATCCGCCGGCTCGCGTCGCTCGGCTGTCAGGGCCCGAATCAGATGAAGGCGTTCACGCGCTGCGGGATGGGTCCGTGCCAGGGACGCTGGTGCGGCACGACCGTCGGCGAGCTGATCGCCGAGGTGCAGCAGCGCGACGTCGCCGACGTCGGCCAATACCGCGTGCGCGCGCCGATCAAGCCGATCACCGTCGACGAACTCGCGGACGCCGTCGAACTGTCGGACGATTTCCGCCGCGGCGACTTCCCGAGCTGACGCCGCACCCGCCCCCGCTTCCCCACACGAACGGAGCCTGACCATGAAGAAGAAGACGCGTATCACGATGCTCGTCGCCGCGGCCGCGATGGCCTGCGCGACGCTCGCCTCGGCGAAGGAATGGACGACGATCCGCATCGGCGTCGATCCGACCTATCCGCCGTTCGAATCGACCGCGACCGACGGCAGCGTGCAAGGGTTCGACATCGATCTCGGCAACGCGCTCTGCGCGAAGCTCAACGCGAAATGCGTATGGGTGTCGAGCAGCTTCGACGGACTGATTCCGGGGCTGCAGGCGCGCAAGTTCGACGTGATCCTGTCGTCGATGGCGGCGACCGAGCAGCGGCGCCAGCAGATCGATTTCACCGATCGGCTGTACCGCAACCAGACGCGCCTGATCGCACGCACGGGCTCCGGGCTGCTACCCGAAGCGGCGAAGCTCGCCGGCAAGCGCATCGCGGTCGAGCAAGGGACGATCCAGGAGACCTATGCGCGCGAGAAATGGGCGGCGGCGAAGGTCGAGGTCGTGCCGTATCCGAGCTACGACCAGGCGTATGCGGATCTCGTGAACGGGCGCGTCGACGGCGTGCTGATGGACGCCGTGCAGGGCCAGCTCGGCTTCCTCGCGACGCCGCGCGGCAAGGGTTTCTCGTTCGCGGGCGGCGTCGTCTACGACCCGAAGATCATGGGCAACGGCGATGCGGCCGGCGTGCGCAAGGCCGATACCGATCTGCGCGATGCGCTGAACCGCGCGATCGCGCAGATTCGCAGCGACGGGACCTACAACAAGATTCAGTCGAAGTATTTCGACTTCGATATGTACGGGAATTGAAGTGCGCTCTGGTAGACCGCGCGATGCAAGCGGCGTGCGTTGCCGCTTGCGTGCGAATCGGCGTTTGCGTCGGCTAGCGGCCGCGACGCCGACGATTTCACAAACCAAATAACTAACGACGCCCTCGCGCCGACGTCCGCCCCGTCGCCGCGTCGTGCTCGTCGGCGAGCAGCGTCGCGAACGCGGTCGCGAGGCGGTCGCGCGACGGCTGCGGCGGAAACAGCAGATACGTCGGCATCGTGACGGCCGGCGAAAACGGACGGATCGCGACGTCCGGCCCCGCGAACGCCTGCGCGACGACCGGATGCGCGAGCGTCACGCCCATCCCGAGCCGCACCATCTCGCAGCAGATCGCCGTGTATTGCGCTTCGGTCGCGAGCTTGCGCTCGACGCCCGCGCGCTCGAACACCGCATCCATCAGCGTGCGCATCCCGTCGCCCTGACAGAGCGAGATAAAGGACTCGCCGGCGAGATCGGCGGGCTTGATCGTGCGCTTGCTCGCGAGACGATGCTGCCCCGGCATCACGCAGACGGCCGCGACCTTCGACAGCAGCTCGACCTCACAATTCGACGTCTCGCTCACGTAGACGGCCACGCCGATATCGCAGAACTGCGACGCGGTCCAGTGATTCACGGTGGCCGACGTGTTCACGTGCAGCGACACCGTGACGCCCGGATACTGCTCCTGGAAGCGCTTGATCGCGCGCGGCACGAGCGTATAGCCGACCGCCGGCATCGCGGCGATCCGCAGCCGTCCGCTGCCGAGATTGCGAATCTGCTCGGCGGCATTCGCGAGCCCGCGCAATCCGACATACGCACGCTCGACCTCGCGAAAGAACGCGGTGCCCTCGCTCGTCGGCACGAGCCGCGCGCCGACACGCTCGAACAGCGTGAGCCCCGTATCGCGCTCGAGGCTCGCGATCATGCGGCTCACGTTCGGCTGCGTCGTGAACAGCGCCTTCGCGGCGGCCGTCATCGAACCGGCCACCATTACCGCGCGAAACGCTTCGATCTGCTTCAGGTTCATCGTGCCACTCCGTATCGTCCCGTAGAGCCTAACCCTGATCCATCACATTTCGGTATGGACCGGCATTTTATTCGTATTGGACGGCATGGACCACAGGCGCCAGACTGCATTGCATCGGCACACGTTCCGATGCCGCCGCCCACCACACCCGAATGGAGATCGCCGTCATGAACCGTTCGCCGCACCGCCGCCCGTCCCGCTTCTCTCCCGCCTCGCGCCGCGTCGCGGCGAAACCGCTCGTCGCCGCAGGCGCGGCGCTCGCGCTGATCGCGTCGGTCGCCGCGCATGCGGAAACGACGCTGAACGTCGCGAACGTCGGCGGCTCGAACGAACAGCTCTATCGGCAGAAGGTCATCCCGGCGTTCGAGAAGGCGCACAACGTGAAGATTGTCTACGTCGCCGGCAACTCGAGCGACACGCTCGCGAAGCTGCAGGCGCAGAAGGGCCATCAGCAGATCAACGTCGCCGTGATGGACGACGGCCCGATGTATCAGGCCATGCCGCTCGGCCTCTGCGCGACGATCGACGATGCGCCGATCATGAAGGATCTCTATCCGCTTGCGCGCCTCGGTCCGGCGGCAGTCGGTGTCGGCGTGGTCGCGACCGGCATCGGCTACAACGCCGACGCGTTCAAGAAGCTCGGCCTGCCGGCACCCGATTCGTGGAAGTCGCTCGAGGATCCGCGACTGAAGGGCAAGCTCGGCATGCCGCCGATCACCGTCACGTACGGGCTGCACACGCTCGTGATGCTCGCGCGCCTGAACGGCGGCGGCGAAAAGCGCATCGATCCCGGCTTCGATGCGATGGCCAAACGCGTCGCGCCGAACGTGCTGTCGTGGGCGCCGACGCCCGGCGAGATGGATGGCCTGATGCAGGCCGGCGACGTGATCGCCGCACCGTACGGCAGCGGTCGCGCGGTGTCGCTGCAGAACACCGGCTTCCCGCTGAAGTTCGTCTATCCGAAGGAAGGCGCGGTCGCACTGCAGGTCGCCGCGTGCGCAGTCGCCGAAAACGCGCAGCCACAGCTGTCGCAGCAGTTCATCCAGTACCTGCTGACGCCGGAAGTCCAGGCGCTGCAAGCGCAGGCGATCGGGCTCGGCCCCGTCAACCGGACGGTGAAGCTTGCACCGGACGTCGCCGCGCGCGTGCCCTACGGTCCCGACCAGGTCGCGAAGCTGACGACCGTCGACTGGACGACCATCAACCCGCGCCGCACCGAATGGACGCAGCGCTGGAACCGCTCGGTCGAACGCTGAACGCGCGGCGCCGCCGCTTCGCAAGGAATCCGACCCATGAGCTTTCTGACCCTGCAACACGTCTCGAAACGCTACGGCGACTTCACGGCGATCGAGCAGCTCGACCTGTCGGTCGAGCGCGGCGAATTTCTGTCGCTGCTCGGGCCGTCGGGCTGCGGCAAGACGACCACGCTGCAGATGATCGCGGGTTTCGTCGCGCCGTCCGCCGGGCGCGTGACGCTCGACGGCCGCGACATCACGCACGAACGTCCGGAGAAGCGCGGCATCGGCGTCGTGTTCCAGAGCTACGCGCTGTTTCCGCACATGACGGTCGCCGGCAACGTCGGCTTCGGCCTCGAAATGCGCAAGATGAAGCGCGCGCAGCGCGAAGAGCGGATCGCCGAGGCGCTCGCACTCGTGCGGCTCGACGGCCTCGACGCGCGCTACCCGAAGGAGCTGTCGGGCGGCCAGCGGCAGCGCGTGGCGATCGCGCGTGCGATCGCGATGCGGCCCGAGCTGCTGCTGCTCGACGAGCCGATGTCGAACCTCGACGCGAAGCTGCGCGAGGAAATGCACATCGAGCTGCGCGCGATCCAGAAGCGCCTCGGCATCACGACGATCCTCGTCACGCACGATCAGGTCGAGGCGATGACGATGAGCGATCGCATCGCCGTCATGCATCGCGGCCGCATCGCGCAGCTGAGCACGCCGTTCGACGCGTACGAGCGGCCGGCCACGCCGTTCGCGTCGGTGTTCCTCGGCCGCACGAACACGTTCGAAGGCGAAGTGCTGCGCCGCAATCCGCGCTGCGCGGAAGTCGCGGTCGCGAGCACGACGCTGCATGTGCCGCACGAAGGGCGCGACGTCGCGGGCCCCGTCAACGTCTACATCCGTCCGGAGAAGATGCGGCTCGCGAACGGCGACGCGCGGCTGCACGGGCGCGTCGCGACGCGCGTGTTCGTCGGCAACCAGTGGCTGCTCGTGATCGACACGGCGCTCGGCAAGCTGCATGTCACGCAGTCGAACACCGGCGCGCCGCCGCCGGACGAAGGCAGCGAAGTCGGCCTCGCGTGGGCCGACGACGATCTGCGGATGCTGACGCGGGAGGGCGCGCATGGCCACGCTTGACGATACGCGCGGCGGCGCCGCGCCGTGGCTGCTGTCGGCGCCCGCGCTGCTGCTGTTCGCGACGCTGCTGCTCGCGCCGCTGCTGCTCACGCTCGTGCTGTCGTTCCATACGTTCAGCGACATCGCGGGCACGCAGCCGGGCTGGACAGTCGCGAACTATCTCGAAGTCGTTCGCGATCCCTACTATCTGACGATCTTCGCGCGCACCGCGGGCCTCGCGACCGCCGTCACGCTGCTGTCGATCGTGCTCGGCGTGCCGGAGACGATCGTGCTCGCGCGCATGCGCAAGCCGTGGCAGTCGATCTGCCTGCTCGTCGTGCTCGGCCCGTTGCTGATCTCGGTCGTCGTGCGCACGCTCGGCTGGCAGATCCTGCTCGGCAACAACGGCGTGCTCAACGATGCGCTGCAGGCGCTGCACATCACCGACGAGCCCGTGCGCCTCGTGTTCACGATGACGGGCACGATCGTCGCGCTCACGCACGTGCTGGTGCCGTTCATGGTGATGTCGGTATGGGCGACGCTGCAGAAGCTCGACCCGCAGGTCGAATGGGCCGGGCGGTCGCTCGGCGCGTCGCCGATGCGCGTGTTTCGCCGCGTGATCCTGCCGCAGATCCTGCCCGGCGTGCTGTCGGGGTCGATCATCGTGTTCGCGCTGTCCGCATCGGCGTTCGCGACGCCCGCGCTGATCGGCGGCCGCCGCTTGAAAGTCGTCGCGACGGCCGCATACGACGAATTCCTCGGCACGCTGAACTGGCCGCTCGGCGCGAGCATCGCGGTACTGCTGCTGATCGCGAACGTCGCGATCGTGATGGGCTGCAGCCGGCTCGCGGACCGCCGCTTCAAGCACATCTTCGACTGACGGAGCGACGCCATGCAACGCAACGGTTTTGCCGCCCTCGCCTTCCATGCGCTGTTCGTCGCGTTCATCGTCGCGCCGCTCGCGGCCGTGATGCTCGTCGCGTTCACCGACAAGGGCTATATCTCGATGCCGTTCGACGGCGCGTCGCTGCGCTGGTTTCGCGCGATCGCCGACAACGGCGACATCGTGTCGGCGTTCTGGCTGTCGGTGCGGCTCGCGCTCGTCGCCGCGACGCTCGGCGTCGCGCTCGCGGTGCCGGCCGCGCTTGCGATCGCGCGCTACCGCTTCCCGGGACGCGGCGCGCTGACGAGCTTCTTCCTGTCGCCGATGATGATTCCGGCGGTCGTGCTCGGCATCGCGTTCCTGCGCTTCCTGTCGCTGCTGCATCTGAGCGGCTCGTTCTGGGCGCTCGTCGCCGCGCACGTCGTGATCGTGCTGCCGTATGCGTTGCGGCTCGCGCTGTCGTCCGCGATCGGGCTCGACCGCGATGCCGAGCGCGCGGCGCTGGCGTGCGGCGCGAGCCGCTTCACCGCGTTTCGCCGCGTCGTGCTGCCGATGATCCGCACCGGCGTCGCGGGCGGCTGGGTGCTGTCGTTCATCCAGAGCTTCGACGAGCTCACGATGACGATTTTCGTCGCGACACCGGGCACGACGACGCTGCCCGTCGCCATGTACAACCAGATCGCGCAGACGATCGATCCGCTCGTCACGTCGGTGTCGGCGGTGCTGATCGTCGGCACGGTCCTGCTGATGCTCGTGCTCGACCGGCTGGTCGGGCTCGATCGCATCCTGATCGGAGAAGCACGATGATTCGACCTGCAGCCGCGAGCCCCGACGTGCTCGTGATCGGCGGCGGCCTCGTCGGCACGGCCGTCGCGTACGGCCTCGCCCGCGAAGGCGCGCGCGTGACCGTGCTCGACGAGGACGACGGCGGTTTTCGCGCGTCGCGCGGCAATTTCGGCCTCGTCTGGATTCAGGGCAAGGGCCACGACCGCACGCCCTACGCGAGCTGGTCGCGCAGCTCGGCCGTGCGCTGGCCGCAGCTCGCCGCGAGCCTGCTCGAGGACAGCGGCGTCGACGTCGCACTGCGCCAGCCGGGCGGCTTTCATCTCTGCTTCTCCGACGACGAGCTCGCGGAGCGCCGCACGCGTCTCGCGACGCTGCAGACCGCGCTCGGCGATTATCCGTTCGAGCTGCTCGATCATCGCGAGCTGCGCGAGCGCTTGCCGGGCATCGGCCCCGCGGTCGTCGGCGCGAGCTACACGCCGATGGACGGCCACGTGAATCCGCTGAAGCTGCTGCGCGCGCTGCACGCGTCGATGCAGCATCGCGGCGTGCGCCTCGTGTCCGGCGCGCGCGTGCAGCAGGTGCGCGCCGAAGGCGCCGGCTTCGTCGCCGACAGCGCGGCCGGCACGTTCCGCACCGGCCGCCTCGTGCTCGCGGCCGGCCTCGGCAATCGCACGCTCGCGCCGCAGGTCGGGCTCCATGCGCCGGTCGCACCGAATCGCGGGCAGGTGCTCGTCAGCGAACGCGTCGCACCGTTTCTCCGCTATCCGACCATCAACGTGCGGCAGACCGACGAAGGCACCGTGCAGTTCGGCGACTCGATGGAGGAAGTCGGCTTCGACGACCTGACCACGACGCCCGTGCTCGCCGACATCGCGCGGCGCGGCGTGCGCGCATTCCCGATGCTGCAGCACGTGCGGCTCGTGCGGATGTGGGCCGCGCTGCGCGTGTACAGCCCCGACGGCTTTCCGATCTACGACGAATCGCCGCAGCATCCGGGCGCGTTCGTCGTCACCTGCCACAGCGGCGTCACGCTCGCGGCCGCGCATGCGATGCGCATCGCGCCGTGGATCGTCGGCGCGCCGATGCCCGACGAGTTGCCCGCGCTGTCCGCGCGGCGCTTTCCGGACGCGCCCGACACGATCGCCGCTGCCGCCCGGCCTGCTCCCGCTTACTGACTTTGTCCGCCCGCCCATGACTGCCCACCCGAGTTCGTCCCTGTTCAAGCCGCTCGATGCCGCCGCGGCGACCGTCGAGATCCGCTTCAACGATGCGCCGCTGCGCGTGCCGGCCGGCGTCAGCGTCGCTGCCGCGCTGCTCGCGGCCGGCGTACGGCGCTTTCGCGCGACGCCCGTGTCGCATGCGCCGCGCGCGCCCTACTGCATGATGGGCGCGTGCTTCGAATGTCTCGTCGAAATCGACGGCGTGCCCGCGCGCCAGAGCTGCATGGTCGACGTGCGCGACGGCATGTGCGTGCGCACGCAGGAAGGCGCGCGCGACCTGCCGCCCGAATCCGCGCTTGCCGCCGCGTCACTGGAGAACGCCGATGACCGCTGAATTCATGCAGGAAACCGTCGACGTCGTCGTGGTCGGCGCCGGCCCCGCCGGCCTCGGCGCCGCCACGCGCGCAGCGCGCGCGGGGCTGTCGGTCGTGCTGCTCGACGAGCAGGATGCCGTCGGCGGCCAGATCTATCGCGCGATCGAGCGCGCGGACGCACGCCGCCGCGAGATCCTCGGCCCCGACTACGCGGCCGGCGCCGCGCTCGCCGACGCATTTGCGCGCTCGGGCGCCCGTCACCTGACGCGCACGACGGTCTGGCAGGTCACGCGCGAGCGGCAGGTGCACTATCTGCGCGACGGCAAGGTCGGCTGCTTCGACGCGCGCCGTGTGATTCTCGCCACCGGCGCGCTCGAGCGGCCGTTTCCGATTCCGGGCTGGACGCTGCCCGGCGTGCTGAGCGCGGGCGCCGCGCAGATCCTGCTGAAGAGCGCGGGCGAAGTGCCGTCGACGCCGCCCGTGCTGGCCGGCTGCGGGCCGCTGCTCTATCTGCTCGGCTGGCAGTATCTGCGCGCCGGCGTGCCGATTCGCGCGCTCGTCGACACCACGCGGCCCGCCGATCGCTGGCGCGCGAAAAAGCATCTGTTCGCGGCGCTGCGCGCGTGGCCGTTCCTCGGCAAGGGGCTGCAGATGATGCGCGCGCTGCGCGACGCGAACGTGCCGATCCATGAAGGCGCGGACGATCTCGCGATCGTGAGCCGCGCAGGCGACGACGGCCAGCCGCGCGCCGCCGCCCTGACGTTTACGGCGCAGGGCCGCGCGCACCGCATCGACGCGGACGTGATCCTGCTGCATCAGGGCGTCGTTCCGAACACGCAGTTCACGCATGCGCTGCGCGCCGCGCACCGCTGGGACGACGCGCAGCTCTGCTTTACGCCGCAGGTCGACGCGTGGGGCGAACTCGACGTGCCGGGCATCTTCGTCGCCGGCGACGGCGCCGGAATCGGCGGCGCACAGGCCGCGGCGCAACAGGGCACGCTCGCTGCGCTCGCGGTGGCCGCGCAGCTCGGTGCGCTCGACGAGGCCGCGCGCGATCGCGAAGCGGGCGCGCATCGGAACGCGCTGGCCCGCGCGCTGCGGATTCGGCCGTTCCTCGACAGCCTGTACCGGCCGCGCGACGCGAACCGCATTCCTGCCGACGACACGATCGTCTGCCGCTGCGAGGAAGTGACGGCCGGCGAGCTGCGCGGCTTCGTCGCGCTCGGCTGCGTCGGCCCGAACCAGGCGAAATCGTTCGGCCGCTGCGGAATGGGACCGTGCCAGGGACGCCTGTGCGGGCTGACCGTCACCGAGGTGATCGCCGATGCGCGCCGCGTCGCGCCCGACACGGTCGGCTACTACCGGATCCGGCCGCCGATCAAGCCGATCACGCTCGGCGAACTGGCCGGTGAGTGACATGACCGGCACACACGAGGCGATACGCGACGAAGCCGATGCGATCGTGATCGGCGGCGGCCTGCACGGCACGAGCAGCGCGTGGCATCTTGCGCGGCGCGGCGCGCGCGTGATCGTGCTCGAGGCCGACTACGTCGCGCGCCATGCGTCGGGCGTCAACGCCGGCGGCGTGCGCACGCTGGGCCGGCCGCTCGACGAGATTCCGCTTGCGTTGCTGTCGCGCGAGCTGTGGCACACGCTGCCGGATCTGATCGGCGATACGGGCGGGTTCGTGCCGTCCGGCCAGCTGAAGATCGCCGAAACCGAGGCGGAGCTCGACGAATGCGGTGCGCGCGTCGCGCTGCTCGAAGCGCACGGCTACACGCACGAAACGCTGATCGACCGCGCGCGCGTGCGCGAACTCGAGCCCGCGCTCGCGCCGCACGTGACGGGCGGCATCTGGGTCGAGCACGACGGCTACGCGCTGCCGTTTCGCACGACCGCCGCGTTCCGGATCGCCGCGCAGCGACACGGCGCGCGCTTTCACGAACGCACGCCGGTCACGCATCTCGAGCGGCGCGGCACGCGCTGGATCGCGCAGTCGCCGCGCGGCGCGTTCGCGGCCCGCAAACTGCTGATTGCGGCCGGTGCGTGGTCGGGCGAGTTCGCGCGCGCGGCCGGCGAACCGGTGCCGCTGCATGCGGAAGGACTGATGCTGATGGTCACGCAGCGCGTCGCGCCGTTTTGCCGCGCGACGCTCGGGGCGACCGGGCGGCCGCTGTCGTTCAAGCAGTTCGACAACGGCACGGTCGTGATCGGCGGCAAGCTGATCGGCCATGCGGATCTGCAGGCGCGGCACGGCGAAGTCGACTTCATGCGGCTCGCGCGCAGCGCGCGCACCGTCGTCGATCTGTTTCCGCATCTGCGCGATCTCGGCATCAACCGCGCGTGGGCCGGTGTCGAGGCATTCACCGACGATGCGCTACCGGTGATCTCCGCGAGCCGCACGGCCGACGATCTCTACTACTCGTTCGGCTATTGCGGCAGCGGCTTCCAGCTCGGCCCCGGCTGCGGGCAGGTCGTCGCCGAGCTGATGCTCGACGGCACGCCGTCCGTGCCGCTCGACGCATTCGCGATCGATCGCTTCGCGCGCGCACGTGGCGCGGCGCCTGCGACTCACTGAATCTTTCCACCTGCCGTCATGGCGAAGGAGCGTTTGTCATCATGTCCGAAATCGTTCGCATCGAAACCAATGCGCGCATGAGCCGCGTCGTCAAGGCCGCCGGCCTCGTCTTCATCGGCGGCCAGACGTCCGCCGATCCGTCGCCCGACGTCAAGGTGCAGACCGCGAAAGTGCTCGAGAAGATCGACGGCTTTCTCGAACAGGCCGGCATCGACAAGACGCGGCTCGTGTCCGCGCAGGTGTGGCTCGCCGACATCGCGCGCGATTTCGCCGGCATGAACGAGGTGTGGGATGCGTGGGTGCCGGCCGGTCACGCACCGGCGCGCGCGACCGTCGAGGCGAAGCTCGCGGCGCCGCATCTGCTGGTCGAGATCGCCGTCGTCGCCGCGCAGCGCTGAGTGCTGCGTTCGGCGGCATGGCGGGCGCGCAGCAGCACGCGCGTGCACCTGCGGGTGCGTGCGCGTTCATGCAACGAGCGCTAGCGTGCGCCGCCGAGCGACGCCAGTATCCGGTACGCGATCTCGACGCGGACTTCGTTCGGCACACGGCGATTGGCGAGCATCACGAAGCCGATCCGCTTCGCCGGCACGAACGCGACATACGTGCTGAAACCGTTGGTCGACCCGGTCTTGTTGATCCAGACGTTGCGCTGCGGCGCGAGCGGCGGCGTCAGCGCAACGGCCGGCACTGCGTCCGATAGCATCTTCGACGCGTTGCCTTCGAGCAGCGTCGGCAGCGCGACCGGATACGGATACTGCTCCCAGATCAAATCCTGCGTCAGCGGACCGGCCCGGAAGTAGCCGGTGTGCGTCCGTTCGATCGCGCGCTGCAGCCGCGGCGCGATGTCGATTCCGCCCATGTTTGCCTGCACGAAGCGCAGCAGATCGGTGGCCGTCGTGCGCACGCCGTACGCCGGCTGCCACAGCCCGCCCGGCTTCATCCGGATCGGCGTGCCGTCGGTCGTATAGCCCTGCGCGTAATCGGCGCGGCGCGCGTCCGGCACGTCGATATATGTGTGCGTCATGCCGAGCGCCGGAAACAACCGTCGTTCCATCAGCTCGGCGAAGTCGCGCTTCATCGCCTTCGCGGTGATCCACCCGAGCGTGCCGATGCCGACGTTCGAGTACACGCGCTGCGTGCCCGGCACCGATGCCGGACGCCACGCGTCGAAATAGCCGATCAGCGTCGCGTCGTCGTGAATCGCGTCCGGCACGTGCTGCGGCAGGCCGCCGGCCGTATGCGTGCCGAGTTCGAGCAGCGTCAGCGCGCCGGCCGGCTTGCCGTTCAGCGCCGGCACGTAGCGCGCGACGGGATCGGACAGCGACAGCTCGCCGCCCTCCTGCGCGTCGGCCGCGAGCGTCGCGGTCAGCGTCTTGCTGACCGAGCCGATCTCGAACAGCGTGTCGGCCGTCACCGGCTTGCCGGTGTCCTTCGACATCACGCCGTAGTCGAACACATAGCGCTTGCCGTCGACGATCACGCCGATCGCGACGCCGGGAATCGCGTACTGCTTCATCGCGGGCGCGACCTGCTGCGTGACGATCTGTCGGATATGCGCCTGCGTGAGTTCGGCCGCGCGGCCGGTCGTGGCGATTGCGGCGGTCGCGACGAGCAGCGTCGCGACGACACGTGTGACGGTGATTCGCATGGTTTTCGGGTTCCTGTCGGACAGTGGAACGAACAGCTTCGGCGCGCGCGGCCGCGAGCCGCAACGGCGACGGCGACGGACAGGCAACGCGACATGGCGCGCCGGCCGGTTGCCGATGCTGGACTATCCGCTGCCGGCCGCGTGCCGACAATCGACGATATGTTGCGCGAGCAGAAAGAAAAACTAATGGGCGGGCAACGCGCGAACGCGCCTGCGTGCGCGTTGCGCCGCGCGGCGGCCTGTCATGCCTGCGTCGATACGAGCGCGCCGGCCGCCGATGCGCCCGACTGCTGCAGCGCCTGCGCAAGCTGCCCGATCGCCGCGGACAGCGCGGCCGACACCGCGCTCGCTTCCGCGCTCAGCGCCTGCTGTTCGACGGCTGCGGCCGGGTCGGTCTTCGCGCGTTGCGCGGCGCGCGCGATCTGCTGCTGCAACTGCGCGAGCTGCTTCTGCAAGCGCTCGATCAGCTGCTTCAGTTGCTTGACGGCCGGGTTGTCGGCATCGCTGCCGGCCGCGCCGAGCGTCGGTCCCGTCGGCGTTGCGCCGGCGGACGTCGTGTCGCCCGACGCGCCGGCCGCCGACGAAGCATCGGCAGGCGCGGTCGATGAGGCAGGCACGGCCGCGTCCGCGGCGCCGCCGGCGGCGGGCAACGCAGACGCATGGGTCGCGGAAAGATCGATCTGCATCGTGTCGGTCCGGAATGAATGAACGGGTCGTATCGGTTGAGCCCTGCGTGGCTTACAACCGGTTGACGGCATTCGTCACACGAAACTTGAGGACCCGGCCGCGGCAGACGGGCCACGCGAATTCCGCATCGAAGGGCCGGATGAGCACCGCGACGACGCTGGTAAAATCGCGCTTTTCGCCGGCCGCCCGCGCGCCGCACGTCGATCGTGCCGCGCAACGCGCGCCGTCACCGCGACCGCACCGATCGCCCGTTGTTCATCCCCGCGTCGTCCGCCGATTCGAGCAACGCACCAAGCCGCAGGTCCGGCGCCGGCGATCGCCCGTTCGACCGCTTCTCGATTCGAGGAACCCACGATGGCCCGCATCGGCGCCTTCTGCATCACGACGTGGCTTGCGGCCGCGATTCTGTATTTCGGCCAGCATTCGGTCGCGATGATCGCGCTCAGCGGAGTCGTCGTGTTCGGCGGATTCGATCTGCTGCGTCCGTGATCGACATAGCGGGCGCATGCCGCGCACATCGGCCTGCGCACCGCGTCGCGCGACACGCGCGTGCGTCAGCGCGGCAGCCTCCGCAGCGACGACGGCCCGCCCGACAGCGCGATCCGCTGGCCCGTATCGCGCAGCTTGCCGCCCTCGACCGCATAGAGCGCGAGCTGCCGCTCGACGTTGAACTGCACGATCACGTGCCGGCTGTCCGCGGTGAACACGATGCCTTGCGACGCCTCGCCGCCCGGCACTTCGCTCGTCTGCACGGCACGGCCGTCGCGGATTTCGAACAGCAGCACCTTGCCGCGCTTGTGCCGGCCCGGATTGTCGGCGGTCAGGTTCGACCCGTCCATCGCCTGCACGGCGATCCACTTGCCGTCCGGCGAAATCGCGACGCCTTCTGGCAGCGACGGGACGGTCAGATACTGGACGGTGCGGAACGGCACGCGCGACACGTCGATCAGCGCGATCGTATCCGCATCGCCGGCGAGCGTACCCGTATAGCCGGGCAGCCCCGCGAGCCCGACGTTGCTGACGACGGCCCAGCGGCCGTCGCTCGACACGTCGATCGTATACGGCGCGACGCCCGTGCTCAAACGTGCCCCGCTGTCGGTCACCTTGCCGTCGTCGACGTTCAGCACCGCAATGCCCTGCTCGTCGCGCAGCGACACGAGCGCATGCTTGCCGTCGTGCGTGAAGCTGATGCCGGCCAGCCGCTTTTTACCGATCTTCAGATTGCCGTCGAGCGTGACCTGCGTGCCGTCGATGCGCAGGATCGATACGCTGCCGTCGACGTTCGCGACGAGCGCGAGCCGGCCCGAGCGATCGATCGCGATCCCTTGCGGATGCGTACCGAGCTCGATCCGCGCGATGCTCGGCGGCGACGCGCCGAGATTCACGACCTGCACGAACGTGTCGTACACGAGCTGCTTGGCGGCCGTGTCGTAGCGCGTCGGCGCGCCGACGAGCGCGAGCTTCGCGTCGGGCGCGATCGCGACGGCCTGCGGCGGCCCCTGAATGCCGTTTTCGACGTCGACGGTCTGCGCGACCTTCGGCGGAAACGAGCTTGCGTCGAGCAGCGTCAGCGTGTCGGCGGGCGGCGACGGCAGATACGTGTCGCGGCCTTCGACGCGCTGATACTTGCCGTCGTTGCCGGACACGATCCAGTCGGCGGCATGCACGGCGACGGTAGCGGAGGCCAGCGCGAGCGCGACGAGTGCGCGCGTGCGGCGCAGGCGGAAGGAATGCGTAGGCATGAGCGGTCGGTTCTCCGGGTCGGTGCGGATGCAGGAAACGCGCGACCCGGCGCCATCGCGGGTCGCGCCTTCGCATGATGCACGAAACGGCGCGACGCCGGCGTTCGGCACGTCACCGCGCGCGCATGCCGCTTACGCGGCGGGCGCCCATCGATCGATCGCGTCGAGCGGATAGACGGGCCGGGCGAGCCGCGCGTAGCGGAACAGCGCGTAGTCGGAGCTCGTCACGCCGCGGCTGTCGCATTCGACGAGCGCGGCGGCGATCGGCACGAACACCGGCCGGCAGTACATCCGCGACTTCAGCAGCAGGAATCGCGCGCGACGCGGGTCGATCCCGACGCTCTCGAATACGCCGAGATCCCACGGCTCCTGCGTGCGCTCCGCGATCACAAGCGTGGCCGCGCCGATGTCGAGCACGGCCGTGCGCCCCATGTACGCGCGCTGGCCCGTATACGTCGGCCCCGTGATCACGTATTCGCCGTCGGTCAGCGCGCGCACGATGCCGGTCGCGACGAACGGCTCACGCTGCACGCCGCCATGCGACGGCCGCTTGTTGCCGACCGGCACCGTGACCGTCGCACCGACGCCGGCGGCGATCAGCTGCGCGACGGCGTCCGGGTCGCACAGCGGGCCGCTGACGATGCCGTCGAGCCGCTGCGCGAGCGCTTCCTCGAGCACGTCCATCGTGTCGCACGGGCCGCCCGACATGCAGTTGTCGCCGTGATCGAGCATCAGCACCGGCGGCTCCGAATCGCGCGCGAGCGCCGCCGCCTGGGCGACCGATTCCGCGAGCGGCGCGCTGCGATACACGAATTCGTCGCGCGCCTCCCAGATCTGCCGCGCGATGCGTGCGGCCACTGCGTCGGCCGCGGCGCGGTCGCCGTCGCCGACCACGACAACGCTGATGCATGGCGCCGGAATATCGGCGAGCGAGAAGCCGGGCAGCACCGACACGGCGAGCATGCCGTCCGCTTCCGCCGCGCGCGCGGCCTCCACCGCACGCCGCATCGCGCCTTCGGCGCTCGCGCTGCGCAGCGTCGACGTCATCAGCGGCGGCTGGCGCCACGCGAGCACCGGCCGTGCGCGGCCGTGCAGCCGGTCGAACAGCAGGCGCGCCCCATGCTCGCCCGTCTCGTACATGTCGACGTGCGGATAGGTCTTGAAGCTGACGATCACGTCCGCATGATCGATCATCTTCTGCGTGACGTTCGCATGCAGATCGAGCGCGACCGCGATCGGCGCGTCGGGCAGCGCCGCGCGCACGCGTTCGAGCAGATCGCCTCGCCGTCCGCGCTCTGCTCGGCGACCATCGCGCCGTGCAGATCGAGCATCACCGCGTCGCAGCCGGGCGCGGCTGCGACGATCGCCTCGCAGATCGCCGCATACGCGTCGGCCGAGACGGGGCCGCTCGGATTGGCGGCGGCCGACACCGGCGTGACGACGTCGGCGCGCTCGCGCGCGGCGGCGTCGAGAAACGCGGCCATCGCCGTGCGCATGCCGCGGTTCGCGCGCGCCGCGTCGTCGCCCCAGTCGGGGCCGTCGCGGCCGAAGGCCGCGAGCGGCGTCGGCACCGGCAAAAACGTGTTCGTCTCGTGATTCATCCGGGCGATCAGGATCTTCATCGTGTCGCGTCCTCCTTGTCGCGTGCGGCCGGTGCGCGCGCGACGGTCGGTTTCGTTGCGCGGCGACCGGCCGCGCGCGGCATCGTCATGGCGATCCGCATCGATAGAACGCCGCCCGGCGTGCGCGGATCGACATGCCGCTCAAGCGTAGCCCGTCGTGCCCTTCGTTTCCAGATATTCGGCGAGGCCGAATTCCGCATACTCGCGCCCGTTGCCCGATCGCTTGTACCCGCCGAACGGCGCGGCCGGATTCCACGGCGGATAGTTGATGTGCACGTTGCCGACGCGCAATCGCGCGGCCACGCGCCGCGCGCGCTCGAGATCCTTCGACTGCACGTAGGCGGCGAGCCCGTACACCGAATCGTTCGCGAGCGCGATCGCCTCGTCCTCGGTCCGGTACGTCATGATCGACAGCACGGGCCCGAAGATTTCCTCGCGCGCGATCGTCATGTCGGGCGTCACGTTCGAGAATACCGTCGGCCGCACGTAAAACCCGTCGCCGAGCCCCTCCGGCCGGCCGGGGCCACCGGCGATCAGCGTCGCGCCTTCGTCGATGCCGAGCCCGATGAACTGCTGGATCCGCTCGAACTGCGTGCGGCTCACGACCGGCCCGATCGTCGTCTCGGGCGAACGCGGATCGCCGACGATCGTGCGGCGCGCCTCGTCGCGCGCTGCCGCTTCGGCTTCGGCCAGTTGATCGACGTGCACGAGCATGCGCGTCGGTGCATTGCACGACTGGCCGCTGTTGCTGAAGCAGCTGCGCACGCCGCGCGCGACCGCGTCGGCAATGTCCGCGTCGGGCAGGATCAGGTTCGGGCTCTTGCTGCCGAGTTCCTGATGCACGCGCTTGACGGTATCGGCCGCGGCCTTCGCGACCTCGATGCCTGCGCGCGTCGAGCCCGTGAACGACACCATGTCGACGTCCGGATGCCGCGCGAGCGCATCGCCGACGACCTGCCCGTAGCCATGCACGAGGTTGAACACGCCGGGCGGCACGCCGGCTTCGTCGAGGATCTCCGCGAACAGGATCGCGCTGAACGGCGCGATCTCGCTCGGCTTCAGCACCATCGTGCAGCCGGCCGCAAGCGCAGGCGCCACCTTGCAGACGATCTGGTTGATCGGCCAATTCCACGGCGTGATCAGCGCGCAAACGCCGATCGGCTCGTGCGAGACGAGCAGCGAATCGGTCTGCGTCGCAAAGCGGAACGACTGCAGCGCGCGGATCGTCTGCTCGAGGTGCGCGGTGCCGACCGCGGCCTGCATCGCACGCGCGAACGCGATCGGGGCGCCCATTTCCTGACTGATCGTCTGCGCGACCTCGTCGTAGCGGCGCCGGTAAATGTCGAGCACGCGCGACAGCAGCGCAACGCGCGCGTCGACCGGCCAGCGCGCATACGCATCGAATGCCTGCTTTGCGGCGGCGACCGCGCGGTCGACCTCGGTCATGCCGCCGATGCCGAGCCGCGCATACGGCCGCGCCGTGGCCGGATCGATCACGTCGATCGATTGTTCGTCCGCCGGGTCGAGCCATTGTCCGGCGATGTAGGTTTGTCGGGACGTACGCATCGAATGCTCCTGTGGGTTTGGCGCGCGGCACGGGCGCTCAGCGCGTCGCGCGCGCATACGCGTCGGCGACGATGTCGCGAATCTGCGCGACGAACCATGCGATCTCGTCGCGCGTCATCACGAGCGGCGGCGAGAACTGCACGATCGGCGTGCCTTCGTGATCGACGCCGGCGCGGCACAGCAGCCCCGCATCGAAGATCGCCGGCGCGAGCACGGTCGACACGAAGGTCCGTGCGTCGATGCTGCCGGTCCAGCGGCGTGCCTGCTTGTCGGTCACGAGTTCGAGCGAATAGTGATAGCCGTCGCCGCGCACGTCGCCGACGCAAGGCAGCTCGAGCAGCGCATCGAGCGTCGCGCGGAAATACGCGGCGTTGTCGCGCACGTTGTCGAACACGCGCTCGCGCTCGATGATCGCGAGATTCGCGAGCGCGGCCGCGCAGGCAACCGGATGGCCGCCGTAGGTCGCGCCGTGCAGAAACATCTGCTGCGGGCCTGCGAGTACCGCATCGACCACCGCGTCGCTCGCGATCACGCCGCCGAGCGGCACATAGCCCGATGCGATTCCTTTCGCGAACGTGATGATGTCCGGTTTCAACCCGTAGCGCGTCGAGCCGAAATACTCGCCGACGCGGCCGAACCCGCAGATCACTTCGTCCGCGACGAGCAGCACGCCGTGCCGGTCGCAGATCTCACGCAGCCCGGCCGTGTAGCCGGCCGGCGGCGTCAGGCTGCCGCCCGCGTTCTGCAGCGGTTCGACGACGATCGCCGCGACCGTGTCCGGCCCCTCCTGCACGATCAGCGACTCGATCTCGTCGAGCAGATGACGCGTGAACTGCGCTTCGGTCTCATCGACCGGCCGGCCGTAGCGCTTCGTGTTGCCGACGTGCCGCACGCCCGACATCAGCGGCTCGAAATGCTTGCGGAACGCCGTCATGCCGTTCAGCGCGAGCGCGCCGAACGACGTGCCGTGATACGCGACGCGCCGCGCGATGAACTTGCGCCGCTGCGGTTCGCCGCGCGCCTGGTGATACTGGCGCACGAGCTTGATCGCCGATTCGTTCGACTCCGATCCGCTCGACGTGAAGAACACGCGATTGAGCCCTTCCGGCGCCAAGGTCGCGAGCCGCTCTGCGAGCCGGATCGCCGGTTCGTGCGCATAGCTCCAGTTCGTCGCGAACGGCAGCCGCGTCATCTGCTCGCGCACCGCGTCGCCGATCTCCGCGCCGTGGCTGTAGCCGACCTGCACGCAGTACAACCCGGCCAGCGCATCGAAGTAGCGCTTGCCGTCGCGATCGACGAGCCAGCATCCTTCGCCGCAGTCGAAGACGGTCAGCGCCGCGTCGCCGTATGCGTCGGCATGTGTGAAGTGCATCAGCAGATGGCGCTTCGCGAGCGCCTGCAGATCGGTATCGGGATTGACGTTCATTGCCTCGTTCCTCCTTATCAGTGCCGGTGCGACGACCGGCCGTTCAATTCATCGTCAGCGTCGGCGCGGGGCGCGTGAAGCCGCGCGTGAGCCAGACGAGCTGCGCGAGTCCGAGCGCGAGCCACGCGATGCCGACGTAGAACGTCTGGCGCGACAGCCCCGACCACAGCCAGACGTTGAGCGCGAAGCCGATCGCGGGCATCGCGCCGAACCGGATCCAGCCGGCCGCCGTGCGATGTTCGGGCCGCGACAGATAGCTGCGCATCACGCAGAGGTTCACGACCGCGAACGCGACGAGCGCAACGAAGCTGATCATCGTCGACGCGAGATCGAGCGTGATGAACAACGCCGACAGCGACACGGCGCCCACTGCGAGCGTCGCGCGCACCGGCGTGCGCAGCCGGACATGCAGACGGCCGAATACGCATTCGGGCAGCACGCGATCGCGTCCCATCGCGAACAGCACGCGCGTGACGCTCGCCTGCCCGGCCATCGCGCTCGCGAAGCAGCCGGCCACGTAGACCGCGACGAAAAACGCGGACAGCGCGCCGCCGCCGATATGCCGCATCAGCTCGAGACTCGCCGAATCGAGATCGCGAAACGCGTGCCAGTCCGGAAACGCGGCCTGCCCCGCATACGCGATCAGCATGAACAGCACGCCGCTCGCCAGCGTGCAGAGCAGGATCGCGCGCGGCACCGTGCGCCGCGGTTCGCGCGTTTCCTCGGACAGCGTCGACACCGCGTCGAAGCCGAGAAACGACAGGCACAGAATCGCGGCGCCGGAGAAGATCGCGTGTGCGTCCTCCGTGACGGGCAGCGCGATCGTCGTCGGCAGCGCGTCGCCGCCCGCCGCGCGCGCGGCCGCAACGAGAAACACGGCGATGAACACGAGCTGGCTCGCGATCAGGATCAGGTTCACGCGATTGACGAGCCGGATGCCGATCACGTTCAGCGCCGTGATGAATGCGATGCTCGCGACGATCCAGACGGCGGGCGGCACCGCGGGGACGATCTGCTTCATGTAGATGCCAATCGCGAGATAGCTGATCATCGGGATGAACAGGTAATCCATCAGCAGCGCCCAGCCGACCATGAAGCCGGCCGACGTGCCGAAATTGCGGCTCGCGAACGTGTACGCGGAGCCTGCGCTCGGCATCAGACGCGTCATATGTCCGTAGCTGCGCGCGGTAAACAGCATCGCGATCAGCGTGACCGCATAGGCGGCGACGAGGTGGCCGTTCGTCTCGCGCGTGACGAGGCCGTACGTCGTGAACACCGTCATCGGCAGCATGTAGGCGAGACCGAAGATCACGAGCGTGAACAGGCCGAGCGGACGCGCGTGCCGCGACGCGAAGGCGTCGCGTGCGTCGGCGTCGGAGGCGGAATCGTCGAACGCGGCGTGCGGCGCGCGTCGAGCGGATGTGCTGTCTGTCATGCTGTCCTCACGTGTATGTCGTTCGTCGTGTCGTGTTGCGCCGCTCGCGGCCGTCGACGGCCCGAGCGCGATGTCGGACAAAGTGTGGTGCGCCAAAAACGCGAGGACGAATGACAAATGCGGACGTAATCGAGGGATATTTCCGGACAGGCAGACATGCGCGGCCGCGCCGGCGCGCGACGCGTGCGACGCCTCTGGCGCCGCGCGCACATTCCGGCTATGTTCTACGCGATCCCGTCGCCGCCTCACTGCCATGGACAGCCCGTCTCACCGACATCAATGCAGCGCCGAACGCAGCCAGCGTTCGTCTTTCGATCCCGCGCGTCCGGCCGGACGCCAGGAAGACATTCCCGCGACCGGCCACGCGATCGCGGTCGCGCTCGACGAATGCCGCGTCAGACACATCGACAGCGCCGCACTGCTCGAAGGCACGGGGCTCGGCGCCGACGAGGTCGCGTCGCCGAACCTGTACGTGAACCGCGCGCAGGAGCAGCGCTGTTTTCGCAATCTGCTGCGATGCAGCGGCGTGCCGTCGATCGGGCTGTGGATCGGCGCGCGGCTGCACGTGTCGACGCTCGGTCTTGCCGGCTACGCGATGCTGATCAGCGGCTCCGTGATGCAGGCGTTTCGCTGCATGAGCCAGTTTCCGTTGTTCATGGGTCTGTATTTCGACGTGCGCGTGCATGCGCATGCAGACGGCATGACGGTGACGATCGACCGCTACAACGGCGAGCCCGATCTCGAGGTGTTCCAGACCGACATGTGCCTGTCGAGCCTGCGGCTGATCGTGTCCGATCTCGTCGGCAAGCCGGTCTGGCCCGACCAGTTGCTGCTCGCGCGCCGCACGCCGCGCAATGCGTCCGATTACGTGCGGCATTTCGGCTGCAAGGCCGTTTTCAATGCGGGCGAGAACAGTCTCGTGTTTACTGCGGTGAACGGCACCGAAACGCCGCGGCTCGCGAACGAGGTCAGCTTCAACGCGCTGCACGGCCAGTGCGAGGCGCTCGAGCGGCAATGGGCCGCATCGATCGGCACGCGCTTCGCCGATCGTGCGAAGGCGCTGATGACGCGCGATCTATCGCGCTTCAAGTCGATGACGTCGCTCGCCGATGCGCTGCACATGACGGAGCGCACGCTGCGCAGACGGCTCGAGAAGGACGGCATCTCGTTTCAGGCCTTGCTCGACGACGTGCGGCGCGACGAAGCCGCACGGCTGCTCGACGATCCGGCGCTGACGGTTGCCGCGATCGCCGAGCATCTCGGCTACAGCGAGCCGCGCGCGTTCCGTCATGCCTACCGGCGCTGGACCGGACGCACGCCGCGCGAGGGTCGCGGCGGCGATGCGTGAAAGTCGCCGCGGCTCTCTGTGCGCATTGCGGTGCCATCCGGGAGAAGCGGACCTGCACGCGGCCCGCGACGCAACCACCCGAAAGGGCGATCACCCGCACTCCTACGCGCCCAGCCTGTCCTTCAGAAACTCGACGCACGCGCGCACCTTCGCGGACTGTGCGAGCCGCGCCGGATAGACGGCCCAGACATTCGCCGGCTGCGTGACGCCCGGCAGCACACGCTGCAGCCGGCCCGCATCGAGCAACGGCTGGACGTCCCACACCGAGCGCAGCACGATCCCGCGCCCGGCGAGCGCCCACTGCACGGCGACTTCGCCGTGATTGCTCGACAGCGGCCCCGTGACCTGCACGGACACCGTCTCGCCGCGCGCGTCGAGCCGCCACACGCCGAACGGATGGTCGCGCTCCTTGATCGCGAGACAGGCGTGCGACGCGAGATCGCCGACCTGCTTCGGCGCGCCATGCCGTGCCAGATAGTCGGGCGACGCGCAGAGCACGCGATGGTTCGTCGCCAGCTGCTTCGCGATCAGATGGCCGGCGATCTCGTCGCCGATACGGATGTCGACGTCGAAGCCCTCGGCGGCGACATCGACGATCCGGTCGAACAGCTCCAGCCGGACGTTGAGCTGCGGATGGCGATCCGACAACTCGGCCAGCGCGGGCGCGACGACATTGCGGCCGAAGCCGAAGCTGCTCGACACGCGCAAGGTGCCGCGCGGCACGCGGCGCGTGCTCGACACGTCCTCGACCAGATGCTCGACGTCGTCGAGGATCTTCTCGGCCCACGCGTATACGCGCTCGCCGGCGTCCGTCACCGAGACGCGGCGCGTCGAGCGGTGCAGCAGACGAATGCCGAGGCTCGTCTCGAGCATCCCGACGCGCTTGCTGACATACGACGACGACATCGCAAGCGCGTCGGCCGCCGCACTGAAGCTCGCCTTGCGCGCGACCATGCAGAATACGCGCAGGTCGCCGAGCTCCGGCATCGCGCTCGTCTCGTTCATCGCGCGGCTCCGTTCCGATCGCGTCGCACTTGCCGACGCATGCCTGCGTTTGCGTCCTCGTCGCCCCACTTTGCGACGTGCACGCCGTCCGCGCCGAACGCAGGGGCGAACCCGCCGCGTTGCGCGACACCGCCCTGCGCACGGCTGTCGGTGGCGACGCACGCGAGGCTCAGCGCCACCAGCGACAGCATCTGCTTCAGCACGTGACTCATCGTTTCATCGCGAAGTCGACGATCCGTGCGGATCAGTTCAGGCCGCGATCGGCCGCCTCGACGAGCTTGCGCTCCGCTTCGGTATCGAGCGAGCGGCATGCCCACAGATAGACGAGCGCGGCAACCGGCAGGCCGACCAGCATCGCGATATCGGTACCGCCGAGCGCACGTGCGACGGGGCCGCTGTACGTCTCGGTCTTGAAGAACGGGATCATCGCGACGAAGCCGACCGCATAGGCGGTAAGGCCGCGCCAGTTCCAGCGCCCGTAGATGCCGCGCGGGTTGAAGATTTCGCGCACCGAGTAATGCGTATGCCGCACGAAGAAGAAGTCGACGAGATTGATCGCGGTCCACGGCGTGAACAGATAACCGAGGATGCCGAGGAAGTCGCCGAACTTGCCCATGAAGTCGTCGGACGCCGCGAACGCGAGCGACGTCGCGACCACCGCGACGATCAGCAGGCTCGCGACGCGCTTGCCTGCGTTCGACTTGAGCGGCCGGAACGAATCGGTGATGCTGAGCAGCGTCAGCGATGCGCCGTAGAAATTCAGGCCCGTGATCGCGAGCAGCCCGAGCAGCGACAGCAGCAGCGTGACGGAGCCGAAACCCGGATGGATGGCGTCGCCCGCGCGCTGCACGGCGTCGGCGATCTCGATCTTCGAATTCAGCGCGGCTGCGGCCGTGCCGACCAGCATCATCCACGCGCCGCCGATCAGCGCGCCGGTGAAGGTCCACCAGAAGGTTGCGCGCACACCGGTCTTGGGCGGCAGGTAGCGCGAGTAGTCCGACACGTAGATCGACCACGACAGCTGGTAGGCCGCCGCCGCGAACAGCTGCACGAGGAACGGCGTCGCCTTGAAGCCGGCAAACGACAGCTGCCCGGCCGGGAACGGCACCTTCACGCAGATGCCGACGCTGAACACGCTCAATGCGATCAGCAGCGCGATCGCGAGCCAGCGCTGCGCCTTGTGGATCAGGTCGTAGCCGAAGATCGCGAGCCCCACCGCGATCGCGGTAAACACGATATAGCTGACGTGCGGCTCCGTGCCGAGCAGGTGATGCGCGGTCTGGCCGGCCATCAGCTGATTGAACGAGTTGTAGCCGACATACGTGACGAGCGCGACGATCCATACCAGCAGCGCACCCATGTAGCCGAACTGCGGCCGCGACTGGATCATCTGCGGCAGCCCGAGCTGCGGGCCCTGGCTCGAATGGAACGCCATGAAGAACGTGCCGAGTAGATTGCCGATCAGCACCGCGATCGCGCTCCACAGCAGATTCCCCCCCATGCTCACGCCGATCGCGCCGCACGCGATCGTCGCGAGATTCGCGTCGCCGGTAAACCAGACGGGCCACAAGTGCCACGCCTTGCCGCGCCGCTCCGCGAGCGGCACATAGTCGATCGAACGCGCCTCGATGCGCGACTTGCCGCGACCTTCCATCGCGAGGCCGTCGGCCACTGCCTGCTGTCTCATGTCTCCTCCATTGCGTCTGTCGGCGGCAGTGACGCGCCGCGCCGCGGCCGAAGCGAAACCGGCAGCGGCGTGGCCGATCACCGAACACCGGTGACGTTACTTACAGTTAACGATGAACTATCAGTTAACAATAGCACGCACTTCGCCGGGTCCACCGTACTAGCGCAATTTCCTATTGACGCAAGCTCTATGCGACGCGTTCCTGATTTGCAGCAAACGTCATACGAATTTTGCTGTTTGATGCCGCCAAATTCGCGGCCAATCTCGGGATAACCCTGATCCCAAATCGCTCACGCATCTTCTATATTTCGTTAACCGTCAGTTTTAACGTAACCACCAGTTAATCAAATACGACATCCGAGCCGACGCCATGACCTATCTGCCCATCGAATTCCACCAGAAAGCCAAGCTGCCGCAACTGCCGGCCGATTTCTGCTCGAACCCGGAACTCGCGTGGACGATTCCGAAAACCTATTACACGTCGCAGGAGGTCTTCAAGGTCGAGGAAGAGAAGATCTTCGCGGACACGTGGATCTGCGTCGCGCACCGCAGCGAACTGGCCGACGCGAACCAGTATGTCACGCGCGAAGTGATCGGCGAGAACGTGCTGATCGTGCGCGGCAAGGACAAGGTGCTGCGTGCGTTCTACAACGTCTGCCCGCACCGCGGCCATCAGCTGCTCGAAGGCAGCGGCAAGGCGAAGAACGTGATCACGTGCCCGTACCACGCATGGACGTTCAAGCTCGACGGCGCGCTCGCGCACGCGAACAACTGCGATCACGTGATGGCGTTCGACAAGGAGAACGCACGCCTCGTGCCGGTCAAGGTCGAGGAATACGCGGGCTTCGTGTTCATCAACCTGAACCCGAACGCCGGCACGGTCGAGGAGCAGTTGCCCGGCATGGAGGCGCGCCTGCGCGCTGCGTGCCCGGTGATCGACGACCTGAAGCTCGCCGCGCGCTTCGTCAGCGAGACGCCCGCGAACTGGAAGTCGATCGTCGACAACTATCTCGAGTGCTACCACTGCGGCCCCGCGCACCCCGGCTTCTCCGACTCGGTGAAGATCGACCAGTACACGCACACGCTGCACGGCAACTGGACGCTGCAGTTCGGTCACGCGGAATCGTCGGAGCGTTCGTTCAAGCTCGACCCGTCGATCCAGGACGCGAGCTTCCAGGGCTTCTGGGCGTGGCCGTGCACGATGTTCAACGTGCCGCCGGGCGCGGATTTCATGACGGTGATCCATGAATTCCCGGTCAACGCCGAAGTGACGCTGCAGCACTACGACATCTATTTCCTGAACGAAGCGCTGACCGACTATCAGAAGAACCTGATCGAGTGGTACCGCAACGTGTTCCGCCCGGAAGACCTGCGCCTCGTCGAAAGCGTGCAGAAGGGGCTGAAGTCGCGCGGCTATCGCGGCCAAGGACGAATCATGGTGGACCAGCGCCGCAGCGGCATCAGCGAACACGGCATCGCGCACTTCCATCATCTGCTCGCACAAAAGTATCAGGACTGACACCCGCACCAGGACGACATCGACATGACTTCCCTTCAACAACCGGGCCTGCTGCGCGAGCAGGCATACATTGCCGGCGCGTGGCGCGGCGCCGACGACGGCGCGGTGCTCGACGTCACCAATCCGTCGACCGGCGAGCTGATCGCACGCGTGCCGAACATGGGCGCCGCCGAGGCGCGCGCCGCGATCGAGGCCGCGCATACGGCGTTCGCGACGTGGCGCAAGACCACCGCGAAGGAGCGCGCGCGCCTGCTGCGCAACTGGTTCGAGCTCATCATGGCGCGCCAGGAAGACCTCGCGGTGCTGATGACGCGCGAGCAGGGCAAGCCGCTCGCCGAAGCACGCGGCGAGATCGCCTATGCGGCGTCGTTCGTCGAATGGTTCGCCGAGCAGGCCAAGCGCATCGACGGCGACGTGATCCCGAGCCCGAACCCCGATCAGCGCCTCGTCGTGACGAAGGAGCCGGTCGGCGTGTGCGCGGCGATCACGCCGTGGAATTTCCCCGCGGCGATGATCACGCGCAAGGCCGCCCCCGCGCTCGCGGCCGGCTGCACGATCGTGATCAAGCCCGCGAACGAAACGCCGTTGTCCGCGTTCGCGCTCGCGGCGCTCGCCGAGGAAGCCGGCATTCCGGCGGGCGTCGTCAACGTCGTGACCGGCAAGTCGCGCGAGATCGGTGCGGAAATGACCTCGAGCCCGCTCGTGAAGAAGCTGACCTTCACCGGTTCGACCGAAGTCGGCCGGCTGCTGATGCGCCAGTGCTCGGACACCGTCAAGAAGATGTCGCTCGAGCTGGGCGGCAACGCGCCGTTCATCGTGTTCGACGATGCCGACCTCGACCGCGCGGTCGAAGGCGCGCTGCTGTCGAAGTACCGCAACGCGGGCCAGACCTGCGTGTGCGCGAACCGCTTCTTCGTGCACGACACCGTGTACGACGAATTCTGCCGCCGCTTCGCGGAGCGCGTCGCGGCGTTCCATGTCGGCGACGGTTTCGATGCCGGCGTCAACATCGGCCCGCTGATCAACGAAGCCGCGCGCGACAAGGTCGACGGCCTCGTGCGCGACGCGGTCGCGCAAGGTGCGCGCGTGCTGGTGGGCGGCGCACCGCACGCGCGCGGCGGCAACTTCTACGCGCCGACCGTGCTGGCGGACGCGAAGCCGGGGATGGCCGTGCTGAGCGAGGAAATCTTCGGGCCCGTCGCGCCGATCGTGCGCTTCACGAGCGACGACGAAGTCGTGCGTCTCGCGAACCACTCGATCTACGGCCTCGCCGCGTACTTCTACAGCCGCGACATCGGCCGCGTGTGGCGCGTGGCCGAGCAGCTCGAATACGGGATCGTCGGCATCAACAGCGGCCTGATCTCGAACGAAGTGGCGCCGTTCGGCGGCGTCAAGCAGTCGGGCATCGGACGCGAAGGCTCCAAGTACGGGATCGACGATTTCCTGTCGATCAAATACCTGTGCATGGGCGGCGTGAGCGCCTGATCCCCGTGACAGGCGCGCGCGCTTCGGCCGCGCGCCTTTTCTGCTGTCCCGAATCCCCTGCTTTTCCCGCCGGCAAAGGAATGCCTGATGAACGCCCGTGAATCGATCTTCGTCGACGTCGTCGCCGTCGAGACCCTGACCCCGCTGATCAAGCGCTTCACGCTCGCGCTGCCCGACGGCGCACCGTTGCCGCCGTTCAGCGGCGGCGCCCACGTGCTCGTGTCGATGCAGAACGGCGAGCAGTGGCACCACAACGCGTACTCGCTGCTGAGCTCGCCGCACGACACGCGCCAATACCAGATTGCGGTGCGCCGCGAGGAAGCGTCGCGCGGCGGTTCGGCGTTCATGCACGAGCATGTCGCGGCCGGCACGCGGCTCGCGATCGGCTCGCCCGCGAACCTGTTCGAACTTGCACGCAACGCGCGCCGCCATGTGTTCATCGCCGGCGGCATCGGCATCACGCCGTTCCTCGCGCAACTCGCCGAGCATGCGCCGGGCGGCGACGTCGAACTCGAACTGCACTACGCGTACCGCAGCCCCGAACACGGCGCGTTCGTCGACGAGCTGAAGGCCGGCCCGCATGCGGCGAACGTGCATACGTACGTCGACAGCCTCGGCCAGCGCCTCGATCTGATGCGCCTGTTCAAGACGCTGCCCGCCGATGCGCACGTCTACGTATGCGGACCGCAGGGCCTGAACGACGCCGTCTATGCGAATGCCGCGCTGCTCGGCTGGCCGAAGTCGCAGCTCCATTCCGAACAGTTCGCCGCGACCGATACGGCCGGCCGGGCCTTCACCGTCGTGCTCGCGCGCTCGGGCATCGAGCTCGAGGTGCCCGAGGACACGACGATCCTGCAGGCGATCGAGCGCGCCGGCGTAAAGATCGATTCGCTGTGCCGCGAAGGCGTGTGCGGTACCTGCGAGGTTGCGATCCTCGAAGGCGAGGCCGATCACCGCGACCAGTATCTCGACGACGACGAAAAGGCCGCGCAGAAGACGATCCTGCTGTGCGTCTCGCGTGCGCGCACGCCGCGCCTCGTGATCGACCTGTAAATTTTTCCGCGCGCCGTATCCGGTAAACTACGCCGGATACAGGAACCCCGGCGCGCCGTTCCTTTTCGACGCGGCGGCATCGCCCGCGGCCCGCCCTTCGCGCGCCGCGGGCGATGCCGCCTTGTCGTCTGGCCGCGCGCCGCCGTCAGAAAGAGGAATGGATGTCCGAGGATACGTTCGCGTTCCGTCTCAAGGTGCTCCTCGAGCACAAGAAGCTGAGCCTGCAGCAAGTGGCCGACGCGGTCGGCATTTCGCGGCCGGCCGTGCACAAGTGGACGCGCGGCGGCGAGATCGACTATTCCAACCTGCGCAAGCTCGCCGCGTTCCTCGACGTCAACTGGGTCTGGCTGCGCTACGGCGACGATGCGGTGAAGGATCTCGGCATCGGCGCGCAGCCCGAACTGCCGATGACGGACCTGCGCCGTCGCTATACCGCCGAAATCGTGTCGAGCGAAGCGCGCATGAAGCACGCGCAGGAAGCGGCCGGCATCGTCACCTGGGAATGGAATCTCGTGTCCGACGAGCTGATCTATTCCGACAACTGCGCGAAGCTGTACGGCCGCGAGATTCACAGCAACGAGGAGTTCTGGGACATCCTGCATCCCGACGAGCGCAGCTGGCTCAACAGCCGCGCGCTGCAGGAAGCGATCGACGCGCGCAAGCCGTACGTGTGGGAGTTCCGGATCGTGCTGCCGGACGGCACCGTGCGCTGGATCGAATCGCGCACCGCGACGCTCGTCGACGATGCGGGCCGGCCGACGCGGATGGTCGGCACGACGATCGACATCAGCGCGCGCAAGTCGCTGGAACAGCAGCTGCGTGCGCAGATCGCGCTGCTCGCCGACGCCGAGCGTCTGGCCGGGCGCGGCGCGTGGCAATGGCGGCAGGCGCCCGATGAAGTGATGGTCTCGGACGAATGGTGCCGGCTGTTCGGCGTCGAGCGTGACGATGCGCCGCATCGTCATGCGCAAGTGCAGGCACGCGTGCATCCGGACGATCGCGCCGCGCGCGATGCCGCGCTGCAGGAAGCGATGACGAAGCACGGCGACTATCGCGCGTTGTACCGCGCGCTGCTGCCCGACGGCACCGTGCGGCTGATGCTCGAGCAGGGTCACGCGCGGCCCGACGACGAAGGCGACGGCGTGCGTGTGACGGCGATGTGCCGCGCAGCGGAACCCGCCGACGCGATCGCATTCGCCGCGCAACCGGCCGCGGCGACCACGCCGCACTGACGTCCGGCTGCCCGCGCATCTCGCATCGCGTACGGCGAGCGTCAGAGTGCGGCCGCGACCGCCTTGCCGACCGCCGTCGTATCGGCCGTGCCGCCCATGTCGGGCGTGCGCGGCCCGCTCACGAGCACCGTCTCGATCGCGCGCATGATGGCGTCGTGCGCGTCCTTGAAGCGTGCGTCGCCATCGCCGAGGAAATCCAGCATCATCGCGCCGGACCAGATCATCGCGATCGGGTTGGCGATGTTCTTGCCGAAGATGTCCGGTGCCGAGCCGTGCACGGGCTCGAACAGCGACGGAAAGGTGCGCTCCGGATTCAGGTTCGCCGATGCGGCGAGACCGATCGTACCCGTGCATGCAGGACCGAGATCCGACAGGATGTCGCCGAACAGGTTCGAGGCGACGACCACGTCGAAGCGATCCGGCTGCAGCACGAAGCGCGCCGAGAGAATGTCGATGTGCTGCTTGTCCCAGGCGATGTCGGGATAGCCGGCCGCGATCGCCGCGACGCGCTCGTCCCAGTACGGCATGCTGACCGCGATGCCGTTCGACTTGGTCGCCGCCGTGAGCTTTTTGCGCGGACGCGTATTTGCGAGCTCGAACGCGTACTTGAGGATGCGGTCGACGCCGTGACGCGTGAACACCGACTCCTGCAGCACGAATTCACGCTCGGTGCCTTCGAACATCTTGCCGCCGACCGACGTGTATTCGCCTTCGGTGTTCTCGCGCACCACGTAGAAATCGATGTCGCCGGGCTTGCGATTTGCGAGCGGGCACGGCACGCCGGGCAGCAGGCGCACCGGACGCAGGTTCACGTACTGGTCGAATTCACGGCGGAACTTCAGCAGTGAGCCCCACAGCGAAATATGGTCGGGCACCTTGTCGGGCCAGCCGACCGCGCCGAAGTAGATCGCATCGTAGCCGCGCAGCGTTTCGAACCAGTCGTCCGGCATCATCTTGCCGTGCTGCAGGTAGTAGTCGCAGCTCGCCCACTCGAAATGCGTGAACTCGAGGTTCAGGCCGAACTTCGCGCATGCTGCTTGCAGCACGCGCACGCCTTCGGGCATCACTTCCTGGCCGATGCCGTCGCCGGCGATCGCGGCGATCTTGAATGTCTGGGTCATTTCCGGTTCTCCGTGTGTGTCGTTGGTTGCGTCTTGCGTCTGCTTCGATGCGCCGGTGTGCGGTGCTCGGTCGGCGTGCGCGCGACATGCGCGGGTGCACGCAACGCTGGACGACAGGATGCCGGAAAGCGCGGCGCGGATAATCAGCTCAACCGGGGATTCGTCGTGCACGAATCGTGGACAATCGCGGGACGGCGAGCATCCCGCGCGCAGGAAGCGTCGCCGACCGTCGCAATCCGGTCGAAAACGCGCGCCTCGTCGGGCTCGTCGGCGGTGTCGAGCAGTTGCCGCTTTCCGTTACGCGTGTCGGCATCGATTGGTCCGATCTACGGTCGGCGCGGGCAATCGACGACTACGCGTCAATCTTCAAACCGGTCGATCGCCCTCAGTTGCACAACGAAGGCCCGCCCATCATCGCGCCGGCGTGCGCACTTCCCCATCCACCCTCAGCGTGCGCGTCCCTCGCGCGACGTCGTATTCGACCGTTTGCGCGGACGTCACGGCTCCGTACGAAATGCCGTTCACGTACACCGCGCCCTGCTTCAATTCGACCTTGTCCCCGTCGACCGTCGCCGTTCCCCGCTCGCCCTTCAGCACGGCGCCGGCGCATCCCTGCGTCGAAAAGCTGCGAACCGTCGTCTCGGCGTTCGTCGACGCGCCCGGTCGGTCCGGCAACATCAGCTGCATACCCGGCGGCGCAGCGTTCGCCGCACGACATGGCGACGTGTCCTGGCCGCCCGCGCCATGCGCAACGCCGCAGACGATGCTGCACCCCACACCCAGCATGGCAGCCGATGATCGCAGTCCGTTCATGCCCACCTCCATTGCGTGCCCATCGATTCTTCGGATCGACGCGCGGCCGATCCTGAGCGCAAGTGTGCCTCGAATTGCGTCGCAGACCACGCACTTCACCAGCGCGCATCGCGCCGAAAATTTCGCTTGATTGAGTTGCGCATCGCAACTATTATCGATTGCGACTCGCAGCTTTCCAGGACCGATCATGGACCTCGTCGACCTTCCCGCACAGCCGCGCGATGCCACCATCCTCGAGCTGCGCGACTTCTCCCGCAAACTCGTGCGCGAACTGGGGTTCATGCGCGCGACGCTAGCCGACAGCGACTGGGCGCCGTCGGCCGTTCACGCGGTGCTGGAGATCGGCATGTCGCCGGGCATCAACGCGAAGGATCTCGCGCAGATCCTCCGGCTCGACAAGTCGAACACCAGCCGACAGCTGGCGCGGCTCGAAGCGGCCGGCCTCGTCGAGCGCCGCGTCTCGAGCGGCGATGCGCGCACGGCTGCGTTGTTTCTGACCGCGGAAGGCAAAAAACTGCGCAAACGCATCGACCAGTTCGCGACCGATCAGGTGTCGAATGCGCTGCGCCGCCTGATGCCCGCCGATCAGCAGGCGCTGCTGCGCTCGCTCGCGCTTTATGCGGACGCGCTCGCGCAGGACAATGCGGCGAGGACGACAGCTCGCAAACCCGACGCGCCGCCGATTCTCGAAGGCTATCAGCCGGGCTGCATCGGCGACATCGCCGGCCTCCATGCCCGCTTCTATGCCGAACACTGGGGATTCGGCGCCTTTTTCGAGAAGCGGGTCGCGACCGAGCTCGCGGCGTTCGCGGCCACGCTGCCGGCCGAAGGCCGCGCGCTCTGGCTCTGCATGGACGACGGCCGCGCGGTGGCGTCTCTCGCAATCGACGGCGACGCGGCGACGGGCGTCGCGCACCTGCGCTGGTTCATCGTGAGCGACGCATTGCGCGGCGTAGGCATCGGGCGTCAACTGATGACGCGCGCGATGCGCTTCGTCGACGACTATCCATTCCGCGAGACCTACCTATGGACGTTCAAGGGTCTCGATTCGGCCCGCCATCTTTACGAGTCGTTCGGCTTTACGCTCGACAGCGAAGCTGAAGGCGCGCAATGGGGCACGACCGTCACCGAGCAGCGCTTCGTTCGGCAACGGCCGGAGCAATGACATCGAGGGTGCGTAGCCGCGCGTTCTGTCGCCACGCGTAGCGACGCAATCAAAACCGCTGGCGCATCCCGATCGCGACAATCGTCTGCGTATTCGCGCCCGCGTTCAACCCGTAGTCGCCGATCACGGCCTGCGCGGTCACGCGCGTGCCGTCCGCGCCGAGCGTCGTTCCTGATGCGCGCTGGAACGCCGCGATCGCATAGACGTCCGTGCGCTTCGACAGCAGATAGTCGACGCCCGCATTCAGCTGGTGATAATGCGCGGCGCTCGCGCCTGCGAGCCACGTGTAGTGATATCCGATGCCCACATTCAGCGCCGCGCCGATCCGATAGTTGGCAAACGCCGATCCGTCGTTGAAGCGCGTGCGTACCTGGAACACCGATGCGCCGTCGGGCACATACTCCGTGCGCGAGTACCCCGTGCCGACGGTCCATGCGCCGGCCGCATACTGGCCCGCGATGCGCGCGATATTGACCGCATGCGTGCTCCCGAACCCGACGTTCGCGGCCGTGTTGAACGGACTGTCCGTGCTGGCGCTCCACGTGCGCACGCCTGCATCGTTCATCGTATTGCCGCCGTTCGCCGAAAAATAGCCGGCCGCGACCGAGAACGGTCCGTACGCGTAGCTACCCGCCACGCTCCACGTCTGCCCCGCCGACGTCGCGCCGGCCACACCGCCGAAGCCGTACAGCGCCGCGACCCGCAAACCGCCGACGAGCGGGCTCGTGTACTTGATCGCGTTGTTCACGCGCATGCTGCCGTCGTAGTTGTCGACATCGCCCGGCGGCCCGAACGTCAGCCCGAAGTACGCGTCCTCGGTCAGCGCCGAAACGAGATCGACGAGCGGATCGTACTGACGCCCCATCCTCACCGTCCCCCAGCGCGTGCTCGACAAGCCGACGATCGCCGTGCGCCCGAACTCGCGCCCGCCTTGCGCCGCCATGCCTGTGCCGAGGCTGTAGCCGCTTTCGAGCTGGAACACCGCCGACAAGCCGCCGCCCAATTCCTCGCTGCCCTTCAAGCCCCAGCGATTGCCCGACATCGCATTGCCGAACCGGAACGCGGATCCGCTCGCGCCGTTCGCCGCAGCGGCATGGCTGACATAGGCCACGCCGCCATCCAGCAAGCCGTAGAGCGTGACGCCGCTCTGTGCGCATGCCGCGGCGCAGCACAGTGTCGACAACGTAATCGGGAATGCGAATCGATGGACTGGTCTCATGGTCGCGTGAGCTCGTTCGATGGTTGTGGAGGTAACGTTTTTCGCGTCGCTGCCGGCACGGATCTGCACGGCCACGCGAATATTTTTCGGTGACAATGGTCGGCGTATCAAAATCCGTCGTCCAATGACGACCCGTTTGGAATTGATGCGGAAGCGCTATGAAAGTAGAAAATTCGGAACTGGAAGCGTTTGTCGCCGTCGCGGAACTGGGGACGTTCCATCGTGCGGCGGAGAAGCTGCACCTCACGCAGCCGGGGCTTTCCCGTCGCATCCAGAAACTGGAGCAGGCGCTCGGGGTCGAGTTGTTCCAGCGCACGACGCGCAGCGTGACGCTCACCGGCGTGGGCCGCCAGTTCCTGCCGATGGCGCGCGAGCAGATCGCGCAGCTGGGGATGATGCTCTCGTCGATCCAGGAAATCGCGGAGAAGCGCTACGGCAAGGTGCGCGTGTCGAGCATTCCGACCGTCGTCGCGCAACTGCTGCCGAAGGTGCTGCTTCAGTATGCAGAGAAATATCCGCTGATCGGCGTGCAGATCCTCGACGGCAATCACGACTTCGTGCTGTCGCAGGTGCGCGCGGGCATCGCCGAATTCGGCGTGAGCCTGCATCCCGGCGACGACGAGGACCTGCTGTTCGAGCCGCTGTTTCCCGATCGCTACGTGCTGGCCGTGCATCGCGACGATCCGCTCGCGCAGGCCGACGGCGTGACGCTCGCGGAGCTGCGCCACGCGCGGCTCGTGATCGGCGGGCGCGACAGCGGCAACCGGCTGCTGCTCGAAATGCTGATGGGGCAGGAAGCCGTGCGCCTGCGCTGGTTCTACGAAGTCGAGCACATCTCGTGCGTCGCGGCGCTCGTCGCGGCCGGTGTGGGCTGCGCGATCCTGCCGCGCAGCGCGGTGGACGGCGTCGGCATGCTCGCGTCGCCCGACGTGCGTGCGGTGCCGATCACGAGCCCCGTCATCTCGCGCACGGTCGGCATCGTCCGGCATCGCGCGGTGTCGATGTCGAGCATGGCGAGCGACCTGTGCGCGCTGGTCAAGGCCGCCGCCGCGCGGGAATAAGCGATGCGCATGCCGGTTTGATAGCGTTCACGCATGAATCGCGAGCAGACTCGCATTGGACGGCCGGAAATTGGCCGCAGACGATAAGTGGCAGACAGTACCGGCCCACCCCACGGCCCGGCTGCAGCAAGGAGCCACCATGCATTTCGACGTCATCCTGCGCCACGGCGAACTGATCGACGGCACCGGCGCCGCCCGCTTCAGCGCCGATCTCGGCGTGCGCGGCGCACACATCGCCGCGATCGGCGACCTGTCGCACGCGTCGGCCGATCAGGTCATCGACGTCTCGGGCCACATCGTCGCGCCCGGCTTCATCGACAGCCACACGCACGACGATGCGTTCGTGCTGACCGATCCCGACGTCGAGCCGAAGGTCGCGCAAGGCGTGACGACCGTCGTCGCCGGCAACTGCGGGATCAGCCTCGCGCCGCTGCTGGCCGAGCATGAAGTACCGCAGCCGCTCGACCTGCTCGGCGCATGGCAGCGGTTCCGCTTTCCGAGCTTCGCCGCCTATCTCGACGCGCTCGACGCGACGCCCGCCGCGGTCAACACGGCCGCGCTGGTCGGCCACTCGACCTTGCGCGTGCGACACGTCGCCGATCTGCAGCGCGAAGCCAATGCGGCGGAGATCGCCGCGATGCGCGCGGACGTGCGCGAGGCGATGGCCGCGGGCGCGTTCGGCGTATCGTCGGGCACGTTCTACCCGCCCGCCGCCGCCGCGACGCAGGCCGAGCTGATCGACGTGTGCGCGCCGCTGCGCGACACCGGCGGCGTGTTCGCGACGCACCTGCGCGACGAGACCGCGCAGATCCTCGCGTCGCTCGACGAGGCGTTCGCGATCGGCCGCGCGCTCGGCGTGCGTGTCGTGCTGTCGCACCACAAGGTCGCCGGCAAGGAAAACCACGGGCGCTCGGTCGAGACGCTCGCGCGCATCGACGCGCAGCGCGCGCTGCAGCCGCTGTGCCTCGACTGCCATCCGTACACGGCCACGTCGACGATGCTGCGTGCGGATCGCATCCGCCAATCGTCGCGCGTGATGCTCGCATGGTCGAAGCCGCACCCTGAGCTGGCCGGCCGCGATTTCCACGAACTGCTGCCGCTGTTCGGCGATTCGGTCGACGCGGCGATCGACGCGCTGCGCCCGGCCGGCGCGATCTACTTCGTGATGGACGAAGGCGACGTCGAACGCATCTTCCGGCACGACCTGACGATGGTCGGCTCGGACGGACTGCCGAACGACACGCGTCCGCATCCGCGCCTGTGGGGCACGTTCCCGCGCGTGCTCGGCGAATTCTCGCGGCGGCGCGGACTCTTTCCGCTGGAGACGGCGGTGCACAAGATGACGGGCCTCACGGCCGCGCAGTTCGGTCTTGCCGGGCGCGGCGAGCTGAAGGTCGGTCATTGCGCCGACCTCGTCGTGTTCGATCCCGAACGCGTGCTGGACCGCGCGACCTTCGAGCATCCGACGCTGCGCCCCGAAGGCATCGACCATGTTTTCGTCAACGGCCGCGCGGTGCTCGCGCATGGGCAGCACACCGGCGCACGTCCGGGCCGCGCGCTGCGCCGTCAGGCCGGCACGCCGATTCGCCACAACGACCACCTCGCGGGGAACTGATCATGGCAAGCACCAACGACACGGCACGGATGCACGACATGCCATCCGAACGCGATGCCGGCACCGCCGCCGACATCGACGCCCTTTACGGCAAGCTCACGCGACGCATCATTCCGCTGATTCTCGTGTGCTACTTCTTCGGCTATCTCGACCGCGTCAACGTCGGCTTCGCGAAGCTTCAGATGGCGGCGGACCTCCACCTGTCCGAAGCCGCATACGGCGTCGGCGCCGGCCTGTTCTTCGTCGGCTATCTGCTGTTGCAAGTGCCGGCCGGCTGGCTCGTGCAGCGCATCGGCGTGAAGAAATGCATCGCGGGGTCCATGCTCGCGTGGGGTGTCGTGTCGATCGGCACGCTCGCGACGACCGGCCAGACCAGCTTCTACGTGCTGCGCTTCCTGCTCGGCGTGACCGAAGCGAGCTTCTTCCCGGCGGTGATCGCCTATTTCAGCGTGTGGTTTCCGTCGCGACGCCTGTCGCGTGTGATGGCGCTGCTGTTTCTCGCGATGCCGCTCGGCGTCGTGATCGGCGGCCCGCTGTCGGGCTGGATCATGGACGCGACGCACGGCGGCTTCGGGCTGCGCGGCTGGCAATGGATGTTCCTGCTCGAAGGCCTGCCCGCCGTGCTGCTCGGCCTCTATCTGCTCGCCTCGGTCACCGAGCGCATCGATGACGCGCGCTGGCTGACCGACGCCGAGAAGCGGATGATCCACGCGGAGATGGCGCAGGAAACCGAAGGCAAGCGCGCCCACCTCGGCGCCGCGCTGCGCGAGCCGACGCTGTGGCTGCTGTTCGCGACGTCGTTCCTCTACAACGTCGGCAACTACGGGCTAATTTTCTGGATGCCGACGATGATCAAGGCGCTCGGCTCGCTCAGCAACTTCGCGGTCGGCGTGGTCAGCGCGGTCCCGTATCTCGTCGCCTCGGTCGCGATGGTGCTCAACGCGCAGCACTCGGTGCGCACCGGCGAGCGTCGCTGGCACACCGCCGCGCCCGTCATCGTCGGCGGCGTCGCGCTGCTCGCGAGCGTCGGCATGCGTGCGCATCCGTTGCTTGCGGTCGTGTGCCTGACCGTCGGCGTGGCCGGCATCATGAGCACGCTCGCGATGTTCTGGAGCCTGCCATCGCGCATCCTCGCCGGCGAGGCCGCCGCGGGCGGCGCGGGGCTCGTCAACATCGGCGCGGCCGTGGCAGGCTTCGTCGGGCCGTCGATCATGGGCTATCTGAAGGCGATGACGGGCAGCACCGAGATCGGTGTCGCGCTGCTCGCGCTCACGCTGTTCGGTGCGGCTGCGCTGATCCTGTCGATCCCGCGCCGCTTCATCGGTCGCGCCTGATCATGCCGACCGATACGATCGACATGCGCGACGCGCTCGGCATCGCGCGCGCGGTTCGCGCGGGCCGGCTGAGCGCCGTCGAGGTCGCGCGGCAGGTGCTCGACGACATCGGCGCGCGCCATGCGCAGTTCAACGCGATCAGCATGTGCTTCGATACCCGTGCGCTCGAGGCGGCGGCGCGCATCGACGCGTGCGTGCGCGCGGGCCGCGACGCCGGGCCGCTCGCCGGTGTGCCGTTCGTCGTGAAGAGCAATTTCGACGTCGCCGGCTATGCGACCGTCGCAGGTTCGCCGACCCGGCTTCGCGCGCCCGCCGCGCGCTGCGACGCGGCCATGGTCGACCGCCTCGTGCAGGCCGGCGCAGTGCCGGTCGCCGCAACGCATATGGACGAATTCGCGTGCGGCGCGACCGGCGTCAATCCGCATTTCGGTGCGGTGCGCCTGCCGGCCGACCCTTCGCGCATGACCGGCGGCTCGTCGAGCGGATCGGCGGCCGCGGTGGCCGCCGGCCACGTGCCGCTCGCGCTCGGCAGCGACACGAACGGCTCGATTCGCGCGCCGGCTGCGCTGTGCGGCGTATGGGCGATCAAGCCGACGCACGGCCGGCTGTCGATGGACGGTTGCGTGCCGTATGCGTCTTCGCTCGACGTGGCCGGCGGGTTCGCCGCGAACCTCGACGATCTTTGCGCGCTTTACGACGCGCTGTCCGGTACGCGCCGCGACGACTCACCCATCGGCCACGCGCCGCTGCGCGTCGGCGTGCTGACCGGGGAATTCGAACGCCGAGCCGATGCACAGGTGCGTCGTGCGGTCGAGCGAGCGACCGCGTGCTTCGCGCAACACGACCATGTACAGGCCGAGCCGATCGATGAATCGGTGCTCGAGCCGATCCGCGGAAGTGCACGCCTCGTGTCGAACTTCGAGGTCGCGCGCCGTCATCGGGCGCTGCTCGATGCCGACGCGTCGCAGGTGTCCGCGCCTCTGCGGGAGCGTATTCGCACCGGGCTCGCCATCGACGATGCCGCGTACGCCGACGCGCTCGCCCATCGCGCCGAGTGGCAGGCACGCCTGGCTGCACTGTTGGAACGCTTCGACATCCTGATCGCACCGGCGACGCCCTATGTCGCGCCGCGCTTCTGCGATGCAACGGTCGACGTCAACGGCGAGGCGCTCGATTCGAAGACGACGCTCGGCATGTTCACTCAACCGATTTCGTTTGCCGGGTTACCTGTGGTCAGCGCGCCGTGCCACGCGAAGGGCGAGCTGCCGGCGGGCGTGCAGTTGATCGGGTGGCCCGGCGACGAGCGGCGCTGCCTGGACGCCGCGCGGCGGCTCGTCAATCTGGGCTGGTGAGGTGCGGCGATTTCCTGCCGCGTGTGTCACGCGTCAGTCGCGCGTGGCCGCCGGATCCGGCGCGCGGTAGTTCAACCGCTCGGACAGTTCGCCGGCCGCCTTCAGCACCTTGCCGACGAGCCCTTGGTCGAGCATCGACTTCTCGAGGAACGGCCGCGCGACGGTCAGCGTGACCGCGGCGACGATCAACCCGCTGCCGTCGCGCACGGGCGCACTGATCACCGAGATGCCGGGCTCGAACGACGACTCGCTCAGCGCATAGCCTTCCGCCGCATATTTCTGTGCACGCGCATGGACTTCGGCGGCCGTGCGCGGCGTATGCGGCGTATAGGTCGGCAGCATCGGTTCGGGAAACAGCGCTTCGAGCTCCGCACGATCGAGATCGCCGAGCAGCACATGGCCGTGCACCGACGCATGCGCGGGAATCCGCGTGCCGATATTGACCTTGATCGCGCTCATCACGGAATCGTGCGTCCACGCCTTCGCGACGAACACGACGTCGCGTCCGTCGCGCACGACCAGATGACTCGCGAATCCGGTCTCGTCGCGCAGCCGCTCGATCACCGGCGTGCCGATATCGGTCAGCGCGAGCGAACTCAGATAGTCGAAGCCGAGCTTCATCACGCGCGCGCCGAGCCGGTAGTCGCGGTCGCGATTCGCGCGTTCGAGGTAGCCGAGCGTATGCAGGGTTTGCACGAGGCGCAGCGCGGTCGTACGCGGCAAGCCGAGCCGCTGCGCAATCGCGTTGGGCGTCAGCACCGGCTCGCGCGCATTGAACAGTTCGAGCACCCTGAGGCCGCGCTCCAGCGCGGGTACCAGGTAAGTGTCGTCGTCGGAAGGCGTGCCGGTCGTATCGGGTGTATCTGGATTCATCGTGGGCTGGCGTGTCAGTCTTGCACGGTCGACTTCAGCGGTTCGGGCGAGCGGCCGCCGCGTGCGGGCGGATCGAGGTCGATGCGTTTGACCTCGCCGAGCAGGAACGTGTAGCACAGCGCGCCGATCACCGCGAACACGCTGATCAACCCGAGCGCCCACCCGAACGAACCCGTCTCGCGGACGATGAAGCCGATGGCGATCGGCGTAACGATACCAGACAGGTTGCCGACGAAGTTCACCGCGCCGCCCGTGATGCCGAGCATGCTGCGCGGCGCGATGTCGCCGATCAGCGACCACGACGCGGACGCGACGCCCTGCGCGAAAAATGCGAACGACATGATCGCGATCACGATCCAGTTCGTGTCGGTCAGCACTGTCAGCGTCATCGTCGGCACCAGCAGCAGGCCGGTGATGATCGGCGTCTTGCGCGCGGTGCCGACGCTCGCGCCGCGTCGCAGCAGCCAGTCCGACAACGCACCGCCGGCGAGTACGCCGATCGACGCGGCCACGAACGGCACCGAGGCGACGCCGCCCGCCTTCAGCACCGTCATGTGCCGCTCGCTGATCAGATAGCTCGGGAACCAGGTCAGGAAAAAGTACAGCGACGACAGCGACGCGAACTTGCCCGCGCAGATCGCGACGATCTGCCGGTTGCTGAACACGATCGCGAGCTTGCGCCACGGAAACGGTTCGCCGCGCGCGGGCTTGCCGGTCTCGACGACGGCGCCGCCGCGCCGGATGTGATCGAGCTCGGCCTGGTTCACCCATCGGCATTGCTCGGGATCGCGGTACAGCAGATACCAGATGCCGGCCCACACGATGCCGACGAGGCCCGTCGCGAAGAAGATCGCGCGCCAGCCGAAGGTGCCCGCGATCCAGAACAGCGCCGGTGTCAGCGCCGCCATGCCGATGTACTGGCCGACGAGATAGACGCTCGTCGCGCTGCCGCGTTCGCGCTGCGCGAACCAGATCGACACGACGCGGTTGTTGATCGGGAAGGTCGGCGCCTCGGCAATGCCCACGCCGAGCCGCAGCCCGAACAGCGTCGCAAAGCGGCCGGCGAAGCCCTGCAGGAACGTGAAGCTCGACCAGATCAGCAGCGCCAGCGCATACATCGCGCGCGAGCCGAAGCGATCGACGACCCAGCCGCCGGGCAGGTTCGCGAGCACGTAGGTCCATGAATACGCGGAGAACAGCACGCCGATCGCCACCGGGTCGAGTCCGAACTCGTGCTTGAGCAGCGGCGCGGCCACCGACAGGTTGGCGCGGTCGACATAGTTGACGACGGTGCCGACGAACACGAGAAACAGCATCAGGAAGCGGACGCGCGTGGGTTTCCGGGCAGCGGTATCAGGCATTCGGTCGTCTCTCGTCGGTGGCGTCGGTTTGGTCGTTGAATGACCATGTATGGACATTTAGACCATTGGAGCCGCGATCATCGCGCGGTCAAAAGTGCCGGTCAAGCAGCACTTGATTATTTTTCTGCTTGCACGGCGTCGAGCGGCAGACCTATGATTTTTCCACGCAATAACGAAATGACCACCTATGGTCATCTAAACAAAGATCGGCACTCACTCCCCTTCCGACTCCGACATATGAAAATCCTGCCTCGCACGCTCCTGATCGCCGGCTGCGGCGTCTCGCTGGTTTCGCTCGCCCATGCGCAAAGCAGCGCGTTGACGCTATGGGGGCAGGTCGATTCCGGCATCACGTACATCAGCAACAAGCGCGGCGGTGCGTCGTGGGGCACTGCATCGGGCATCGGTTCACCGACGCGGTGGGGGTTGCGCGGCAACGAGGAGCTCGGCGGCGGCTATCGCGCCGTGTTCGCGCTCGAGAGCGGCTTCAACGTCAATACGGGCGCGCTGATCAAGACCAATACGCTGTTCGACCGGCAGGCCTACGTCGGCCTCGACGGGCCGCTCGGCACGCTGACGCTCGGCCGCCAGTCCGATCTGATGGACGACGTCGCGATCCGCTATTCGAATGCGTTCTGGAATCGCAGCCTGTACTCGTTCCATGCGGGCAATCTGGACAGCCTGACCAACGGCTACCAGATCGAGAACGCCGTCAAATACCGCAGCCCCGACTGGTACGGCGTGCGGGTCGGCGCGTTATACGGCTTTGCAGGCTCGGATGCGAGCGGGCACAGCGCGGGCGCGTACGCGACGTACGATCGCGGCCCGCTGTCGGCCGGCGTCACCTACATGACGACCAAGCGGCGCGTGCTCGATCTCTACAACTACTTCGGCTGGACGCGCTTTCTCGGACAGACGCTGTCGGCGCAGCAGACGTTCCAGTCCAACGCGGTCGACAACCTCGGCATCGGGCTCACGTACCGGATCGTGCAGCCGTGGACGATCAACCTGCTGTACACGCGTACCGACATCAAGGGTGCGCGGTCGGCCACGCACATGCAGAACATCGATGCGGGCACGCTCTACCAGTTCACGGCGGCGGAGGCCGTCACGCTCGACTACACGTATTCGCGCATGGAGGGCATGCACTGGAACACGCTGGAAGCCGGCAACCTGTATTCGTTGTCGAAACGCACGCAGGTGCAGGCGACGCTGACGTGGCAGCTCGCGTCGGGCAACGGCGCGACGGCTGCGACCTATCCGAACGGGCCGTCGTCGGGCAGGTCGCAGTTGCTCGCGCATGTGGGGATCACGCATTCGTTCTGAAGGCGCGGTCCATACCGCCCGCAGCAGTCGCACGACGATAAAAAACGGGCCTATCGGCCCGTTCACGCTCCTTCATGAAATCGGCGTTGCTTCTCGCTCCGCTCAGAACCGGTGAATGATCCCGGCACCGAACGCGAACTGATTGCCGGTCGACGACGGCGCGGTGTTCAGCCCGTCGCCGAGCGTCGCGGTCGCATTGACGATATTGCCGGCGCCGTTCGTGCCGAGCGTCTTGCCCTTCGCATGCTGATACGCTTCGAGCAGATACAGCCCGGTGCGCTTCGACAGCGAGTAGTACTGCGACAGGTTGAACTGATGATATTGCGCGCTATCGGTGATGCCGTTCGATTCGGTCGCGCGCGTATAGGCATAGCCCGCACCGAAATCCCACACCGCCGACGGCTTCCAGTGCAGTACCGCGCCCGCCGTATTGAAGATCGCCGTATTGAAGAACTTCGATGCGGCACCCGGAATGTACTGCGTGTTCGTGTACGTCGCCGTTGCATCCCACGCGTCGCTGAACCGGTAGCTGAGGCCGACCGCGAAGCGCTGCTGCGCCTTCGCCGTCTGATAGCCGTTCGTGACCGCCGACACGCCGATCTGCGAGCCGCCGTTCGACGTCGTCGAATTCGCGCCCCACGTGCCGCCCGCGGTATTCGAGTTGTTGATGCGCTCGAACGCGACGCCGACACCGAGCGGGCCGGCCGCATACTGAATGCCGGTTGCCCACGTCGAGCCGGCGTTCGTGCTGCCCGCGACGCCGCCGAGCGAGTACGAGCCGCTCAGCGTCAGGCCGTACCATTTCGGCGACGTATATTCGATCGTGTTGTTCGCACGATAGATCGTGTCGAGCCCGTCGACGTCGCCCGGGTGCGCGCCGTAGTAGCCGGTGATCCATGTAATCGGGCTGAACGGCGCCATCGTCTGGTAGTACGACGCGTACTGTCGCCCGGCGGTCAGCGTGCCGTACGTCGCGTTGGTCAGCCCGACCCACGCCTGCCGGCCGAACATCGCGTCGGTGTACTGCGCGGCGCCGGTGCCCGAATTGAATCCGGATTCGAGCGTGAAGATCGCCTTCGTGCCGCCGCCGAGATCCTCCGTGCCCTTCAGGCCGAACCGGCTGCCGGCCCACACGCCCTGATTCATCTTGACGAGCGACTTGCCGCCGGACGTCGAGCCGACCGTCGTCGCGCTGCTCTGGTAGCCGATGCCGTTGTCGACGATCCCGTACAGCGTGACGCTGCTTTGCGCGAATGCCGGTGCAGCGACCGCGAACGCGACGCCGGACGTCAGCGCCGTCCGCCATGCCTGCTTCTTCATCGATATGTCTCCTTCGTTGGTTTTGTCTGACAGGATTGAAATGGCGAGCGGCGCATCGACGCCGCTCGTTCGATCAGGGGCGGTACGCACGCCAGCCGTTGCCGCCCGTGCACGCGAGTTGCGAACCGCTCACACGGCACGTCGCTTCGTAGCCCGGCGAGTACAGCCATTCGCCGGCCCAGTGCAGGTCGACGAACGGGTCGGCCTTCGGCGTGTCGGCGACGAAGTTCGCCGCGTCGTCGGTGCTGCCGCTGCCCGTGTAGCGCGCGGTGGCCGGATACGGAAACACCGGCCGCGTGCGCGTCGTGTTGCCGCTCGCGTCGACGATCGACGCGACGATTCGGCCCGGCGTCGCGCCCGTCTCGGTCCACGCCATCAGCGGCGTCAGCACGTCGAACACGTTCGGTCCTTGGCCGCCGCCGCAGTGCGCGACGCCGGGGAACAGGTAGAAGCGCGCGAAGCGGTCGACGGTCGCATCGCCCATGTAGCGCTTCATCGCTTCGTAGTATTCGATGCTCGAACGCGGCGAGATATGCTGGTCCTCGAGGCCGTGCCAGAGCAGCAGCTTGCCGTTGCGGCCGGCGAAGCGGCTCAGGTCGGGATCGGTCGCGGCGAGGTAGTTCGACGCGGGGACCACCGTCTTCAGGAAGCCCGCCAGCGTGAACTTCAGATCGCCGATCGTCGCGGACGGATACGATGCGTTGTAATAGTCGAGGTAGCGCAGGAACGGCAGCACGAAGCCGATCGTGCCGCTTTGCGCGGTGGCCGTCGCCGGCACGAACAGCGTCCAGTTCAGCTCCGAGCCCCACTCGCGCGATACGAACGGTTCGAGCCGCAGCCCGTCGGCCGTCGTCGCGCCGTCGTGAAGCCGGCGCACGACAGCGGCTTCCTGCGGCGTCAGGCAGGTCGCATCCGCCTGGCCGGTCGCGCAGACGAGCGTCGCGGGATCGAAGCGGCACGCGCGCGGATTGTCGATCACGCCGTCGACGACGCCATCCAGTGCATCGCATGCTTTCAGCACGGCGGCATGCAGCATCGGCAGCTTGCCGGCGAGCAGGATCGCGTTGCCGGTCTTCGGATCGGTGTTCACGGCGGCGGGCCACGCGTGATGAAACGTGTTCTGCACGATCAGATCGTTCGCGGGCGCACCGGCGGCGATCCCGTCGAAATCGTCGGGGTAGCGCTGCGCTTCCATCAACGCCTCGCGGCCGCCGTCCGAACAGCCGTCGAAGTACGCATAGCGTGCGGGTCGCGCATAGAAGCGCTGGATGATCGCCTTCGCGACCTGCGCGGTCGCATGCTCGGCGCGATACGCGAAGTCGAGCTTCGCGCGCGGGTCCAGCGCCCAGGCACCGTCGTTGCCGCCTTCGTGTCCCATGTCGGTCGCGGCCATCGCGATCGTGCCGTTCGTCACTGGCACGCAGGTCGATGCCATCGGCGCGTTGACCGACAGATTGCCGCACAGGCCGCCGCATCCCGTCTGCAGATAGCGTTGCGTCCAGCCCTGCGTCGGCAGCTGGAGCTCGAACAGCGATGCGCCGGGGCCGATCGTCCCCTTCACGTCGCACATCGGCGCGGGCAGCGTGTTGTTGCCGACGACCGTGCCCGCGGGCAGCACGGTCGCGGACGTGATCGTCACGGGGCCATCGGTCACGCCGCTCAGGTCGAGCGACGCGATCGCCTGACACGACATCGCCGGCATCACGGCCGGCAGATTCGCGAGACCGCCGCTGCTCGCTGCATTGGCTGCACTTGCTACCAGCGGCCAGCCGAGCATCACCGCGCAGAGCCACCCGATCGCGATCGCCAGCCGCCGCAGCAGCCGCTCCGTTCCGCTGCCCGTCTCGCGTCCAGTCGTGCGCCGCGCGCACACTGCGTTGCCGTTCGTCTCCATGTCCGTCTCCTGTCGTTTTGATTGGCGGCCGGCTCGCGCTTGTCGCGCGACGGCCGTTCGTGAAAGCGTCGACACGCGGTTGAACGCCGTGCATCGACAGGCGCGACGTTCGTTGGTCAGCATAACGAGCGACGTCGCATTGCTGCGTTGCGAACCGCGCGCCGTGCCATCCGATCTGTTTATCGCTCGGATGCAGCCGACGCGCGCGCCGACATCCGGTCGCGTATTACGACGTCACGCCGGCTCCATCCCGCATGCACGCTTTGCCGCATCGTTGTGCGGCGAAGCCAGATAGGCGAGAAACTGCGCGGCCGAAGCCGGTTCGCGCGCCGCCGTGCAGACGGCCGCCGCGAACACCGTGATCGACTGAATCGTGTCGGGAAGCAGGCCCGCGACGTCGATACCGTCGACGTTCGCCAGCTCGCTCAATTGCTGAAAGCCGAGCTCGACGTCGCCGGATGCGATCAGCGAGCCGACCGGCACGCCGGGCGGCGCCTGCACGATGCGCGACGCGAGCGCATCGGCGATGCCCCAGCGCGCGAACAAGCGATTCAGATGCACGCCGCTCGGCCCGGTGGAGTAGCCGATCCGGCGTGCGCGCAGCACCGCGTCGCGCACCGCGGCTTCGGTGCCGAGATCGGGGCGCGGCGTGCCGGCCGGCACCGCCACCGCGATGGCCGAGCGCGCGACGTCGACGCGGCCTTCCATGTCGACCCGGCCCTCGACCGCGAGCCGCTCGATCGCGTCGGCTGCGAGCACGACGAAGTCGAACGGCTCGCCGGCCTGCACGCGACGCGCGGCATCGACACCGCCGATCGACGTGACGTCGACGCGGCCGCCCGTGTCGTACGCATAGCACTCGACGAGCCGGGCGAGCAGCGATCGCGTCGCCATCGACGAGATGCCGGCGATCGCGGCCGGCGTGCGGGGCCCGTGTGCCATCGTCGCCTCCGCGTCAGTCGATATAGCGCAGGCCGGCCTGCCGCAGCGGCTCGCGCATGTCGTACATGTCGAGGCCGAGCACGCCGGACGCGAGCGTCTCGCGCTTTTTCGCCTCGTTCGCTTCGCGCGCCAGCGCCTTGTCGAGCACGTCGGCCGCCTGCGCGGCCGGCACCGCGACGACGCCGTCGTCGTCCGCGACGATCACGTCGCCCGGATGCACGAGCGCGCCCGCGCAGACGACCGGCACGTTCACCGAGCCGAGCGTCGCCTTGATCGTGCCTTTCGCGGAGATCGCCTTGCTCCATACCGGAAACTGCATCGCCTCGAGCACCGCGACGTCGCGCACGCCCGCGTCGATGATCAGCGCATGCGCGCCGCGCGCCTTGAAGCTCGTCGCGAGCAGATCGCCGAAATAGCCGTCCGTGCAGTCCGCGGTGATCGCGGCAACGACGACGTCGCCCGGCCGGATCTGTTCGGCCGCGACATGCATCATCCAGTTGTCGCCCGGATGCAGCAGCACGGTCACGGCCGTGCCCGACGCATGCGCGCGCGGATAGATCGGACGCATGTACGGCTTCATCAGCCCCGTGCGCCCCATCGCCTCGTGCACCGTCGCGGCACCGAGTTCGCCGAGCCGTGCGGCGACCTGCGCGTCCGCGCGATCGATCGTGCGGTAAACCACGCCGAGTTCGTTCATCTTCACTTCCCCTTCGCTTTCAGTTGCGCATCCAGGCGCGGATACACGCGGCGCGCATTGCCTTCGTAAATCTTGTAGCGCGCCTGCGCGTCGAGTGCCGACGCTTCGATGTAGCGCTTCGTGTCGTCGTAGTAGTGCCCGGTCTCCGGATCGATGCCGCGAACCGCGCCGATCATCTCGCTCGCGAACAGGATGTTGTCGACCGGAATCACGCCGGTCAGCAGATCGATGCCCGGCTGGTGATAGACGCACGTATCGAAGAACACGTTGTTGAGTAGATGCTCGGTCAGGAGCGGCTTCTTCAGTTCCTGTGCGAGGCCGCGAAAGCGCCCCCAGTGATACGGCACCGCGCCGCCGCCGTGCGGAATCACGAAGCGCAGCGTCGGAAAGTCCTTGAACAGATCCGACGTCAGGCACTGCATGAACGCGGTCGTGTCCGCGTTCAGGTAGTGCGCGCCGGTCGTGTGAAAGCACGCGTTGCAGCTCGTGCTCACGTGGATCATCGCGGGGATGTCGTACTCGACCATCTTCTCGTACAGCGGATACCAGTAGCGGTCCGACAGCGGCGGGCTCGTCCAGTGGCCGCCGGACGGATCGGGATTCAGGTTGACCGCGACGTTGCCGTACGCCTCGACGCACCGGACGAGCTCCGGAATGCAGGTCGCCACGTCGACGCCGGGGCTTTGCGGCAGCATCGCCGCCGGCACGAAGCGGTCGGGGTACAGCCGGTGCACGCGGTAGCACAGCTCGTTGCAGACGGCGGCCCAGGTGCTCGACACGTCGAAGTCGCCGATGTGGTGTGCCATGAAGCTCGCGCGCGGGCTGAAGATCGTCAGGTCGAGGCCGCGCTCGCGCATCAGCCGCAACTGGTTGGGCTCGAGCGACTCGCGCAGCTCGTCGTCGCTGATGTTCAGTTCCGCGACCTTCGGCCGCTCGGACGGGCTGTGAATCGCCGCGATCTGGCGATTGCGCCAGGTCTCGAGCGCCTTCGGCGCGGTCGTGTAGTGGCCGTGAATATCGATGATCATTGACACTCCTGTTGCATGACGTGCTGGCCGGATGCCGCGTGTCGGCGCCGGCCCGCGACGCGGGACGCGCGATCGTGCGGACGCGGTCAGTGCGCCGGTTTTTCCATTTCCTTCGGTTCAGGTGCGGCCGCGCGCTGCGTCGTGACGATCGCGATCGCCGCAAGCGTGGCGGGCACCGCGAGCATCGACAGGATCGCGTCGAACTTCCAGCCGAGGCCGAGCAGCGCGCCGCCGATCGCCGAACCGAAAATGCTGCCGAAGCGGCCCATGCCGAGCATCCAGCTCACGCCGGTTGCGCGCGCAACGGTCGGGTAGCGGCCCGGCGCATACGCGTTCAGCCCCGTCTGCGCGCCGCTCATGCAGAAGCCCGCCGCAAACACGAGCAGCGCGAGCGACGACGACAGCGCGCCGGCCCACGCGAGCACGGCCACGCACAGTGCGCCACCGAGATACGCGGCGCCGATCACGGGTGCCGGCCGCACCTTGTCCATCAGCCAGCCGACGCCGATCGCGCCGATCGTCCCGCCGATCTGGAACATCGCCGTCACGTTCGCGGCCGTGCTGACCGACAGGCCCGCATCCTTGATCAGTGTCGGCAGCCAGCCGGTCAGCAGATAGATCACGAGCAGTCCCATGAAGTACGTGATCCACAGCGATACCGTGACGACGCCGTAGCCTTGCGAGAACAGCACGCCGATCGGCTTGCGCGTCGGCAGCGGCGGCTCGTTCGAGACGAACGTCTCGTTGCCGTCGAAGCGTGCGCCGCAGACGCGGTTCAGCAACGCGCCGATGCGCTGCGACGGCGCACCGCGCACGGCGAGCAGCCGCGCCGATTCGGGCAGCAGCCACAGTTGCAGCGGAATCAGCAGCAGCGGCAGCGCGCCGCCGAACAGCAGTACCGCGCGCCAGCCGTGCAGCGGAATCAGCCAGCCGGCGACGAAGCCGATCAGCGCCGAGCCGAGATTGAAGCCCGTGAACATGATCGTGATCATCAGCGACCGCATCCGCTGCGGCGCATACTCCGACAGCAGCGTCGTCGTGTTCGGCATCGCGGCGCCGAGCCCGATGCCGGTCAGCAGCCGCAGCACGGCCATCTGAACCGGCGAGCCCGCATACGCGGTCGCGATCGTGAAGAGGCCGAACAGCAACACCGACGCGATCAGCACGCGCTTGCGCCCGAACCGGTCCGCGCTCGGGCCGGCGACGAGCGCACCGATCACGAGACCGATCGGCGCCGCGCTCATCACGAGCCCGAATTCCGGCCGCGAGATCGCCCAGTCGCGAATCACCGACGGTGCGACGAACCCCATGATCGCGACGTCCATCCCGTCCGCGATCACGACGAGGCAGCACAGCGCGACCAGCAGCCACTGGTAGCGCGACACCGGCCGGTCGTCGATGAACGACTTGATGTCGATTGTCTTTCCACTTGCCATCCTGTTTCTCCTGTCTCCTTGGCGGCGACCCGCGCTTCGCTTCGCCATCCTATTTATCTGAGCCGGTCTCCTGTGGAGGCCGGCGACGCACCCGGCAACGTTGCCGCGTGCGCGCGCGCATTCGCTAGCTTTCGTTGCCCTCCGTGCCGGCGTCCCAGCCGAGCGGCCCCGCGCTCTTGCCGGCGACCGAATACAGCGCGCCGGGCGCATTGCGCGTGCGCTGAAAATCTTCCAGCGATTCGCCGCGCATCGCCGCATAGATGTGCAGGTTCGACACGCCCGTCACCGCGCCGAGTTTTTCCAGCAGGAAAAAGATCACGCCGTAGCGCAGCAGGCCGGCCCAGTCGCGTCGGCGGATCAGGTCGCGCTCTTCGTCGCTGAGGCCCGCCGCCGCGAAGCTCGCTTCGGGGTCGGCCAGGAACTGCGCGCGATGGGCGGGCTCGATCATCCGGTGCAGATAGTCGTTGATCCGGTACGCACGCACCGCACGCGCGATCGTGAACGGATACGTGCCGGGCAGGCGCTCGACGCCGTCGAGTTCGGCCGCGATGCGCCGACGGTGCCGTTCGACGGCGGCCGTGTCGACGTCCGGGTCCGCACTTTCGTAGATCGCGGTCGCGATGCCCGTCATCGACGGCAGGTAGTAGCTGCGATGCCGGCACACGACGCCGGCCGGCAGCGCGCCGCGCATCGTGAGCCACATCACGACCTCGGCGCCTTCGAAGCCGCCGAGCGTCGCGTATTCGGCCAGCGTCATGCCGGCAAGACGTTCGGGATCGCGCTCGAACAGATCGAGAAAGCGCCGGTCCCATTCCGGATCGTTGAAGCCCGCGCGTTCGCCGTGCACCTGGTGCGACAGCCCGCCCGTCGCGACGATTGCGACGCGCAGGTCCTCCGGATAGCTTTCGATCGCGCGGCGCAGCGCCTGCCCGAGCCGGTAGAAGCGGCGCGCGGACGGCACCGGCAGCTGCAGCACGCCCATCTGCAGCGGCACGAGGCGCACCGGCCAGTCCGGGCGATGCGGACACAGCACCGACAACGGCGAGAAACAGCCATGATCGAGCGGCTTGTTCTGGAAGAACGACATGTCGAACTCGTCGGCCATCAGCGACTGGCCGATATGCGCGGCGAACGCCGGATCGCCGGCGATCGGCGGCAGGTCGCGCGCGCCGCCGCCTTCGTCGGCCGGATGCCATTGCGGCCCGACGCCGAGCGCGAATGCCGAGTAATGGTCGAAGAAGAACGACGTCACATGGTCGTTGTAGATGAACAGCAGCACGTCCGGGCGCTGCGCGTCGAGCCATGCGGCGAGCGGCGCGAAGTTCTCGAAGATCGGCGCCCAGACCGGATCGTCGCGCTTGTTCTTGTCGAACGCGAACCCGATCGTGGGCGTGTGGGAGGCGGCGATGCCTCCGATAATCCGTGCCATGGCCTGTGTGCTCCTTCGCGATGTTCGAATGCGGATCGTCCGCTCGACGGTCCGGCAGAATGGATGCGCGTGTGCGGTGTGCGCGTCGCCACCGTCGCGGCAGACGGTGCGCGGAGCGCGTGTCGCCGCTCGCCGTTGCCGCCCGATGTCCGGTTTCGATCGGACGAACAACGGATCAGATGGCCCGCCCGGTCGCCGGCAACGGCACGCACGCTGCTGACCAGGCCGAAATTACCCATTGCGCATCGTCGCCACCCAGTCGGGGTAAACCCTTGGTTTTGAGCGGAAAGTCGCATGTGGCGCACGTTCGGCGAGCGCGCCGCAGGCGTGCTGCACACGCCGCAGGCCCACGGGACAGGGCTTCCGCGCGCGGCCGTCGCGCGCCGCTCGGCGCGCGTGGCAGCGGCGCCGGATTCATCCCCGATAAATAAAACAGATACGTCGATAAGCACGACGCAAGCTCGGGCGGCGCCGTTCCGGTAAAGTCGATCGTCATGGGCGAGCGCCGCCGCGACGACGCTCGCGTGCCTTCCATCGAACTTCCGCGACCATGGATTCCAACGATCTGCCGAACCTTGCGTGTCTGTATGCCGTCCAGCGCGTTGCCGACACGGGCAGCGTCAGCCGCGCGGCCGCCGCGCTGTTTCGTGCGCAATCGGCCGTCACGCGTGCCGTGCAGGAAGTGGAAGCGGCGCTCGGCGAACCGCTGTTCGATCGCAAGCCGTCCGGCATGCTGGCGACGCCGGTCGGACGCGCGGTGCTGAAGCGCAGCGAGCGCGTCTTCGCCGAGCTCGGCGAACTCGCGAACTGGTGTGCGTTGCGGCAGTCGCGGCGGCGTGCGCCCGGCGAAGGCGGGCTGCCGGCGTATCTGCTGAACACGCGGCGGCTGCAGCTCTTCTCGACGCTCGCGCGGCACCGTCACATGCCGAGCGCGGCCCGCGCGCTCGGCGTGACGCAGCCGGCCGTCAGCAGCGCGATCCGGATTCTCGAAAGCGGCGCCGGTTTCGCGCTGTTTCATCGCCATCCGCGCGGCCTGCTGCTGACGGCCGACGGCGAAACGTTTCTGCTGCATGTGCGGCGCGCGCTGAACGAGTTGCGGCATGTCGCCGACGACGTCGCCGCATTGCACGGCAGCATCCAGGGCGTGGTGACCGTCGGCGCGCTGCCGCTCGGCCGCACGCTGATCCTGCCGGAAGCGGTCGCGCGCGTCGTCACGCGTTTCCCGAAAGTGCGCGTGATCACCGACGAAAGCGCGTACGAGGCGCTCGTCGCGGGCGTGCGCGCGGGCGACATCGACTTCATTCTCGGCGCGTTGCGCGCGAACGATGCGGCCGGCGACCTCGAGAACGAACGATTGATGTCGGAGAATCTCGTCGTGCTGGCGCGCCGCGATCATCCGCTCGCGCGCGTGCGCAATCTCGGGCTGCGCAGCCTCGCGGCCGCGCAATGGATCCTCCCGCGCAGCCATGCGCCCGCGCGCGGCCTGTTCGATGCGCTGTTCCGGCGCATGAAGCTCAAGCCGCCGATGCCGACCGTCGAAAGCGCCGATCTCGCGGTGATCCGCGGGCTGCTGCTGCATAGCGACATGCTGGCCGTGCTGTCCGCGCAGCAATTGCATTACGAATGCGAGTCGGGGCTGCTCGCGGTACTCGACGTGCCGATGCACGACACGACGCGCGACATCGGGCTGATCACGCGCAGCGGCAGCCCGCCGTCGCCGGCAGCGCGCGCGCTGATCGATGCGATACGCGTCGTCGCGACCGACATCGCACGCGGGCCGCGCATCGTCGCGCGAGAGGCCGCGCATTAGCGCGCGTGCGCTACTCGAGTTCGACGCCCTTCAGTTCGGGAATCAGGAATACCGTCGCCACCATGTCGAGTACGTACAGGCCCGCAAGCAGTGCAATCGCCGTCTGGAACGAGTAGCGCGCGGCGAGCGCGCCGACCGTCATCGGCCCGAGGCCGCCGATCGCGCGGCCGATATTCCACAGCACGTTCTGCGCGGTCGCGCGCGCCGCCGTCGGATAGCCTTCGGACATCAGCGTCCCGTATCCGCCGACCATCCCGTTCACGAACATGCCCATCAACGCGCCGGCCCACAGCATCGCGGTCGGATTCGACAGCTGCGCATAGGCGATGACGGTCGCGACCGAGCCGAGCTGGTAGATCAGGAAGGTCGGCTTGCGGCCGATGCGGTCCGCGAGCTGGCCGAACACCCAGACGCCGAGCATCATTCCGACGACGGTCGCCGCCGTCCACAGCCCTGACTTCGTCAGCGAGAAGCCCAGCTGCTTCGACAGGAACGTCGGCAGCCAGATCATGATGCCGTAGTAGCCGAAGTTCTGAACCGCGCAGAGGATCACGATGCCGGCACTGGTGCGCGCGGTGCGGCCGTCGGCGACGAGCATCCGGAACGCATTGGACGCCGGCTGCGCGGCGCGTTGCACGAACACCTCGGGCTCGTGCAGCCGGTTGCGCAGCACCCAGGCGAGCAGCGCCGGCACCACGCCGACGACGAACATCCCGCGCCAGCCGATATGCACGAGCAGCCACGGCGTGAGCAGCGCCGCGAGCAGCACGCCGACCTGCCAGCCGAGCGCGACGTAGCACGACACGCGCGCTCGCCGGTTCGCGGGCCACGCTTCGGCCGCAAGCGCCATGCCGATGCCGAACTCGCCGCCGAGGCCGATCCCGGCGACGGTCCGGTAGACGAGCAAATCCCAGAAGCCGCGCGCGAACGCGCACAGGGCCGTGAAGATCGCGAACAGCATGATCGTCCAGGTGAGCACGCGCACGCGTCCGTAGCGATCGCTCAGTGCGCCGAACAGAATGCCGCCCGCGACCGCGCCGATCAGCGTCCACGTGACGAGCGCGCCGCCCTCGCCCGGCGTCAACTGCAGCGCCGCCGTGATCGCGGGCAGCATGAAGCCGAGAATCAGCAGGTCGAAGCCGTCCATCGCATAGCCGATCGCCGAGCCGGCGAGCGCCTTCCATGCGTAGGGACCGACCTGCTGCACAGGCGGCGTCGACGAATCGCCGAGCGTCGAAGAAGGGAGATCTGCTGCCATCGTGTTCTGCCGAAAAATATTCGCGACATTCTAGGCGAATCGGCGGACGCAGAAAAAAGGAAAGCCGGCCGTCGAACGATCGACGACCGGCTGAACGGAATGCCGCAATGAAACCGCAGAAGAACGGCGACGCCACGCATCGCCGGAAAAACCTGCTCGCGCCAGGCGAGCTACGCCGACCTGCCGTCCGGCGCGACCTGCCTCAACCCTGATCGTCGCCGGGCCACCACGTCTTCGCTTCGCGATCGACGAGCAGCGAATCGAGATCCTTGCCTTCGAGCCATTTCGGCTTCGGACCGCGGCCGGACCACGAGCGGCCGGTCGTCGGATCGTAATACTTGGCCGGCGCCTTGCGCTTGCGCTGGACGATATAACCGAGCGCGCTCAGCACTTCCTGTTGCGTGATGCCGTACAGCTCGACTTGTTGCTTGAATGCCGCGAGTGCGGCCTGCTTCTCCTTCTGCTTGGCTTCCGACAGCTTGATGTTCAGGTCTCGAAGCTGTGCTTCGAGATCCCGCAGGGCCTGGGTCATTGATTCATCCTCTTTGGGCATGTTTTCTGAAAAACTCCGATGGCCGAACCTAACACGAAGTTCCGCCGATCCGTGTTGCAATGTGTGACGCGGCCGACCGAGCGGCGTCCGAACTTCGTCGAACGCCGGCGCGCCGTCGAACCGCAACACGCGCGCGCGCACGACGCACGCGGCCGGCGACGACCTCCTCGCCGCCGGCTCCGCCCCCTGGCACAGGCGGCATGGCGCGAATGATAGCAGTGCGCGACCCGCGCGTTTCAGGACTTGTGCGGCGCAGTCGATGGCGACGGAAGCGACGGAAGCGGCGGTGCATCGCGCAGCACCTCGCGCAGCGCGGTGTCGAACGGCGTCGCATGATGAATACCGAGCGCGTGCAACTGCGCCGCGTCGAGATGGCAGTCGTACGGACGCGGCGTCGCATCGGCCGGCGTGTCGATCGGCGCGAGCGATGCGCGCAGGCCCAGCGCGTCGGCGATGCGCTGCGCGATCTCGTACTTCGTCATCGCTTCGTCGCCCGACCAATGGCGGATGCCGAGGACCGACGCACCGGCCAGATGCCGATGCAGGAGATCGCGGATCACGGCCGCGACGTCGGGCGTGTAGGTCGGATAGCGGATCGCCCATGCGTCCATCCCGACCGCATCGGCGCCCGCGCGCGCGGACGCGACGATCGCCGGCACGAGGCTCGTCACCGCCGACTCGCTCCAGTCGGCAATCGGTCCGTAGAGCAGCGGCAAGCGCAGCACGCACGACAGCGGCGACGCGGCGAGCAGCGCCGCTTCGCCTTCCAGTTTCGTGCGGCCGTAGACGTTCAGCGGATTCGGCGTCGCATCCTCGCGATAAGGTGCTGCGCGCCCGTCGAAGACATAGTCGGTCGAGATGCCGAGCGTCCATGCGCCGTAGCGCGCGGCGAGCGCGCCGATGCGGGCCGGCGCGTCGACGTTGATGGCGCGCGCACCGGCCGGATCGCGCTCGCAGACGTTCGGGCGCCGCTCGGCCGCGCACACCACGACCGCCGCCGGCCGATACAGGTCGAATGCGCGTTCGAGCGCCGGCCGATCGAGTACGTCGAGTATCGCGATCTTGTCGGGCGGCAGCGCGAGCAGGCGTGCGCCGCGCGTATCGCGGTTGCGGATCGTGGCGATCGTCGCGAACGCCGGATCGCGCGCCAGCGACGCGACGACCGCGCGGCCGAGCAGGCCGGACGCGCCGATCACGAGAACGGTGGCGGGACGGGACGACGGGGAAGCGGCGGTCATGGGGGCAGTGCAGGCGCAGGCCGTGGCGGATTCCGGTCGCCCATCTTAGCGAAGCGCGGGCGTCCCATCAAAAAAGCCCGGCGCACGCGTCGCGCGCCGGGCTGCCGCATCCGCCGATGCGCCGCTTCGTCACTGCCGGTCGACCGAATACCGGCCGGGGCCCGTGAGCGCGAGCAGCAGGAACGCGCCGACGATGCTGATGTTCTTGTAGAAGTTGATCATCGCGAGGTACTGGTCCATCCCTTGCAGCGACCAGTAGCGATGGCCGATGAACGCGGTCGCGAGCGTATAGACGGAAAACGCGAGCGCGAGCGGACGCGTGTAGAACCCGATCGCGATCAGCACGCCGCCGACCAGCTCGACGCCCACCGCAATCGCCGCCGACAACTCGGGCGACGGCGAACCGGTCGACGCCATATAGGCGACGGTGCCCGCAAAGCCGGTCAGCTTTTGCCAGCCGAACAGCACGAACAGGATCATCAACAGTACGCGAGCGGCCAGCAGCAGCTCGTCCTTCTTCGATTCCAGCGACAGGTAACGCATGGCAGTCATCCTTCAATTGACGTTCGTTGCATCCGCAGCGAGCGGCCGCCATACAGGGCGGCGACGTCGACGACGGACCCTTTCCTCGCACGATCGATCCCCGCGCCGGTCGGCGCGCGTCACGTAGAACCGTCCCGGCCGCACCTTCACGGCGCGGGCTTCGAAGCGGTTTCGGCGAAGCACGGGTGCAGTCTACTGTCCCGTTGAAATTCATCAATTGGCTGGATTCTGATTGGCTGTCACGGTTTGGTGGACAATTGAACGGATTGCCGACACGGAAAATGGAGACGCCGCACGACGCGGCACCCTGCGCTGCCCTCGCAGAACCGGCCTCATACGGCCGCATGCCCGAAGCTATCCACAGTTTTCGTGCATAACCCTGTGGACAACCTCCGTCCGAGCGGCACGCCGTCGGGCGCGCGTCGGTGCCGCTACCGAGTCAGTGCTGGACGCCCCAGCGGCGCACGGTCACGCGCTCGAGCGTGTCGAACACGAGATGCTCGACGAGCAGCCCGATCACGATGACGGCCGCCAGGCCGGCGAACACGCGGTCCGTATAGAGCTCGTTGCGGTTCTGAAAGATGTACCAGCCGAGCCCGCCCTGCCCGGCGCTCGCGCCGAACACGAGTTCCGCGGCGATCAGCGTGCGCCACGCAAACGCCCAGCCGACGCGCAGCCCGGAGAGGATCGACGGCAGCGCGGCCGGCACGAGGATCAGCAGTACCTGCCGCAGGCCGGTGAGGCCGTAGTTGCGGCCCGCCATCCTGAGCGTCGCCGGCACGCCGACGAAGCCGGTATACATGTTCACCGCGAGCGGCCACAGCACCGCATGCACGAGGACGAACAGCAGGCTGCCGGTGCCGAGCCCGAACCACAGCAACGCGATCGGCAGCAGCGCGATCGACGGCAACGGATTGAACATCGACGTGAGCATCGTCAGCAGATCGCGGCCGAAGCGCGTCGACACCGCCACCGACGTCAGCACGAACGCGAGCAGCACACCGAGCGCATAGCCGCGCAGCAGCACCGACATCGAGATGCCGGTCTTCACGAGCAGCTCGCCCGACACGATGCCGTCGACGAACGCGGCGAGCGTCGCGCTGAAGGTCGGCACGAGCAGATCGTTCGCGACGACGCGCGCGACGAGCTCCCATGCGGCGATCAGCACGAACGCGATCGCCGCGCGGCGAAACCACGCCGCGTCGGCGACACGCCGCACCAACGGCAACGGCGCCGCGCGCTCGGCGTCGCGCGGCGGTTCGAGCTCGCGCTCGTATTCGGCGCGCACGGGCGGCAGGACGGGATCGAACGGTCGCATCAGGCGGCCTCCTCCGTCTGCGGTGTATCGGTGTCGAACAGCAGCCGATGAATGCGCGCGACGCTCGCGCGGAAATCGCCGCTGCCGACGCTGTCGAGCCCATACGCATGACTGTTGAGCTCCGCGCGCACGCGGCCCGGATGCGGCGACAGCAACAGGATGCGGTTGCCGACGACGAGCGCTTCCTCGATCGAGTGCGTGACGAACAGCAGCGTGAAGCGCGCGTCGTCCCACAGCCGCAGCAGCTCTTCCTGCATCTTGCGGCGCGTCAGCGCATCGAGCGCGGCGAACGGCTCGTCCATCAGCAGCACGCGCGGCTGCATCGCAAGCGCGCGCGCAATGGCGACGCGCTGCTTCATGCCGCCCGACAACGTATGCGGATACGCATCGGCGAACGTGCTGAGCCCGACCTTGTCGAGATAGTGCAGCGCACGTTCGCGCGCCTCGGCACGCGTCAGCTTCGCGGCGACGCGCAGCGGAAACGCGACGTTCTCGACGACGGTCTTCCACGGCGGCAATTGATCGAACTCCTGAAACACGACCACGCGATCCGGGCCCGGCCCGTGCACCGGCGCGCCGTCGAGCGAGATCGTGCCCGCGACCGGTTCGACGAAGCCGGCGATCGCCTTCAACAGCGTCGATTTCCCGCAGCCGGACGGGCCGAGCAGCACGAAACGATCGCCGCCGTACACGTCGAAGCTGACCTGCTGCGTCGCACGCACGATGCGCGTGCCGGTGCGGTACTCGAGCGTCACGCGGTCGACCGCGAGCAGACGTGCGCTATGCGCGGCGGACGGTGCGGCTTGCGGCGCCGCGCGATGGGCGTCACGCGACGCGGACGCGGACGCAGCCGTGCCCGTGTCGGACGACGCGCGATCGCGCGCCGCGAACGGCGGCAGCCAGGTGCGGGAAGAAGGGGCGTTCACGATCGAAGCTCTCGCGGATAAAACGTCGATAACGCATCACGATACGGCTGCCCGATGCGCACATCAACCAACGATTGCGCATAACCTAATCCGGGCGATGCATAAGCGTGCGTGCCGCCGCTGCAGCAGCGGCGACGCGTGCCTCGGCGAGCTCAGCTGCCGCCGGCCGTCGCCGGATCGTCGAAGAAATAGTCGCGCCACGAGGTCGGCTCGTGGCGAATCGCGCCCGTGCGATACATGAACTGCGCGAGCCGCAGCGTGTTCTGCGGCGCGATCTTGAACTGCACCTGCGGATTGCGCAGGATCTTCAGCAGCAACGCGCGATCGATCTTCGACCCGTTCGCACGAATGTAGACGTCCGCCGCACGCTCGGGGTCCGCCGCAATCTGCTGCGCGGCATCCGCGAGCGCGGCGACGAACGCGCGGTACGTTTTCGGGTTGTCGCGGCGAAACGCCTCGGTCGCGTACAGCACGGTCGCGGAGCTCGGGCCGCCGAGCACGTCGTACGAATTCAGCACGACATGCGCGTTCGGATTGCCGGCCAGTTCCTGCTCCTGAAACGGCGGGTTGCCGAAGTGGCCCGTGATCACGTTGCTGTTCGCGACGATCGCCGCCGTCGCGTCCGGGTGCGGGATCGCCTGCGTCAGCGCGTCGAGCCGGTCGAACTGACGGTCGCCCCATTGCTTGGCGGCCGCATACTGCAGCACGCGCGACTGCACGGAGACGCCGACGGCCGGCACCGCGATCCGGTCTTTCGCGCTCAGGTCCGCGATCGTCCTGACGTTCGGATTGGTGCTGACGAGGTAGTACGGAAAATTGCCGAGCGACGCGACGCCCTTCACGTTCTGCCGGCCGCGCGTGCGATCCCACACGGTCAGCAGTGGGCCGACACCCGCGCCGGCGATGTCGACCGCCCCGGACAGCAGCGCATCGTCGACGGCCGCGCCGCCCGACAACCGCACCCAGTCGACCTTGATGTCGAGCCCCGCCTTGCGCCCTTCCTTCTCGATCAGCTGCTGGTCGCGCGCGACGTTCAGCATCAGATAGACGACGCCGAACTGCTCGGCGATGCGAATCCGGCCTTCGGCATGCGCGGCCTGCGGCGCGGCCACGCCCGCGAATGCGAGCGCGGCGGCCAGCGTCGCGGCGAGCGCGCGACGCGGGCGCGATGCAGCGCCGGTCAGCGCGGACAGAAACGAAAACGACATCGGACCTCCGGTCGGAAATGAATGGCGGAAACGGGTACGGCGCGGCGTGCGATCAGAACGGTTCGTCGCCTTCGATCGTCGTGCGGTACAGCTTGCGGCGCAGATGGTCGGGCGTGCCGGCGGCCAGATGCAGCAGCGACCGGTTGTCCCAGAACACGAGGTCGTGGTCGCGCCAGCGATGCCGATACTGATGCTCGGCGCGCACGCTGTGCGCGAACAATTCGTCGAGCAGCGCACGGCTTTCGTCGTCGGGCAGCCCGACGATGCGCGTCGTGAAATGCTCGCTGACGAACAGCGCGCGGCGGCCCGTCTCCGGGTGCGTGCGCACGACCGGATGCACGACGGGCTCGACCTGCGCGATCTGCTCGGCGGACAGGTTCGGCCGCCACGGGCTGCGCGCCTGCAGCTCCGCATAGCGCGCGAGATAGGTGTGCTCCGCGCGGCGCCCTTCGACGGCGCGCCGCAGTGCCTCCGGCAGCGTGTCCCACGCGAGGTGCATGTTCGCGAACAACGTATCGCCGCCTTCGGCCGGCAGTTCCTGCGCGTGCAGCAGCGAGCCGAGGCTCGGGCGGCGCTTGTACGACAGGTCGGAATGCCAGAAGTAGCCGGCGTCGCCAAGGCCGATCGGCTTGCCGTTCTCGACGATGTTCGACACGATCAGCACTTCCGGATGGCCGGGCAGCGCGAACTGATGCAGCACGTGGGTCTGCAGCGGGCCGAAGCGGCGGCTGAATGCGACGTGTTCGTCCGGCGTGATGCGCTGGTCGCGAAACACGAGCACATGATGGTCGAGATGGGCGCGCCGGATCCGCGCGAACGCGTCGGCGTCGAGCGGCTGCGACAGGTCGATGCCGACGACTTCGGCGCCGAGCGGCGCATCGAACGGCACGATCTCGAACCGCTGCGGCGCAGCCGACGCAGGCGACACGGGCGGTGGCACGACGGCATCCGGTGCCGCGTCGCGGGTGGCAGTGGTCGTCACGGTGCAGCCCTCCGATTCGGTCAAAAACGCGAATCTACGAGCGCCGCAACGCAAGCGTCAACGAAGCGATTTCGATACGTTTATCTGCTTTGACGATAAAGACCGACGCTCGGGCGTCGGCCTGCCATCGTTCGCCGTCAATCCACGGCCGACGGCGACGCCGCTACGCCCGACGCGCGGCATTGCGCGAGCCCGTCATGCAGCGCGGCCACGGTGTCGGCGTCGAGAATACCGATGAACACCATCGCGCAGCGCCGGTCGGCTTCGGCTTGCGATTCGTGCGGCGTGAAGCGCACGCGCCGTGCCGCGACCTGGCATACGCGCAGCGCGACGTCGTCGCCGTCCGCGACGCGCACGATGCCTTTCGCGCGCAGGATCGTGCGCGGCAGCGCCTTCAGCCACGCGCGCAGCCGCGCCTTGTCGAGCACCTGCGGCGGCACGATGGTCACGCTCGCGAGCGCCGGCATCGCGTCGCTGCCGAGCGGCCGGTGCCCACGCGCGATACGCAGCGTCGCGCGCCGATCGGGCACCGCGGCATCGAACAGCAGCGCGAGCGGAATCGCGCCGTGCGACGCGGCAACGACGATGTCTGTCGACGCGCGCGCACGCACGCGCGCCAGCGCCGCATCGCGCTGCGGCGGCGCAAGCAGGTCGAGCTTCGTGACGACGAGCGCGCTCGCGCCGTCGAGCTGCCGTTGCGCGATCGCACCGACGTGCGGATCGGCGAGCGTATCGTAGAGCGCGATCGCGTCGGCGACGACGAGCACCGACGTCAGCCGGAACGCGCCGTTGAGCATGCCGATCTGCGCGATCTTCGCGGGATCGGCGACGCCGCTGGCTTCGACGAGCAGCAGTTCGGGACGCGCATCGCGCGCCGCGACGCGCGTGAGCGCATCGACGAGCGCGCCGCCGATGGTGCAGCAGATGCAGCCGTTGTCGAGTTCGATCACGTCGTCGCCGCGCGCGCGTACGAGGCGCGCGTCGATGTTGACGGCACCGAAGTCGTTGACGAGCACCGCGATGCGGCGGCCGTGCGGCGCCTGCAGGATCGCGTTCACGACGGTCGTCTTGCCCGCGCCGAGATAGCCGCCGACGACCGCGAGATCGATCGGCGCGGCGGCCGCGTTCATTGCGGTGCGCGGAACACGCGTCCGCCCAGCACGGTGCCCCACACACGCACGTCCTTGAGCCGCGCCGGCGCAACGCGCGACGGATCGTCGTCGAGCACGGCGAAGTCCGCGAATTTGCCGACCTCGATACTGCCGACGAGATGATCCATCTTCAGCGTATATGCGGCACCGAGCGTGATCGCGCGAAGCGCGTCGTCGACGGAGATCCGCTCGTGCTCGCCGAGCACGCGCCCCGACGCGGTCTCGCGCTGCACCGCGCACCATGCGGTAAACAGCGGATTCAGCGGCGTGATCGGTGCATCCGAATGCAGCGCGTACGGAATGCCGAGCCGCTGTGCGGAGCCGGCCGCGTCCATCCGGTTCGCACGGTCGGGGCCGATCGTCTGCGCGTAATGCGCGTCGCCCCAGTAGTACAGATGGTTCGCGAAGAAGTTCACGCACATCCCGAGCGCGCGGATGCGCGCGAGCTGCGCGGCGTCCGCCATCTGGCAGTGCTGCAGCGTGTGGCGATGATCGGGGCGCGGATCGCGCGCGAGCAGCGTCGTCATCGCGTCGAGCACGACCTCGGTCGCCTCGTCGCCGTTCGTATGGATATGCAGCTGCAATCCCGCGCGGTGAAACGGCGCGAACACGTCGACGAGCTGCGCGGGCGGAATCAGCCACAGCCCGTTCGGCTGGCCGCCCGCGTAGCCGGGCCAGCGCACGCGCGCCGTGAAGCCCTGGATCGAGCCGTCGACGATGAACTTCACCGCGCCGAAGCGCAGCTTGTCGGTATTGCGCGCCACTTCGGCAAGCACGCTGTCGGCCGAGCGCGCGGGGCTGCGCTGCGGCGCGAACGCCGGCACGATGCGCACCGGATAATCGACGTCGCCCGTCACATCGCGCAGCGTGCGATTGCCTGCCGGCGAAAGATCGTTCACGAGGTCGGTCGCCGTCGTCACGCCCGCGAGCTGCGCGACACGACCGAAATTGCGGATCGCATGCGGCTGTTCGCCGGCCGAAATCGCGAGCTTGCTGCCGATCGCCTGATAGACCGGGAACATCGCCGCGAACTCCTGCAATTCGCCGGTCGGACGCCCGTCGGCGTCGCGCGAGATGCCGTCGATGTCGGTGTCCTCGTCAATGCCTGCCTGCGCGAGCATCGCGCCGTTCACGTTCATCAGGTGTACGCTCGCATGCAGGATCACGATCGGCCGGCGCGCGGATACGCGATCGAGCTCGCGCACCGTCAGCCGCGACGTGCCGAAGAAGATCGGATCGAAGCCCCAGGCGAGCAGCGGCCCGTCGTCGGTCATCGCGCGCTCGGCCTGCGCGAGCCGGTCGAGCACCGCGTCGAGCGAGCGCAGGCCCGGCCATAACGTGCCGTCCGGCCCGCGGCGATCGTAGTAGCCGACGTACACCGCATCCCACATCGCGCCTTCCATCAGATGGCAATGCCCTTCGACGAAACCCGGCATCAGCACCCGGTCGCGCAGCGTGTCGTCGGTCGCGCAGGCGCCGAAGCGCGTGTGCCACGCGGCCGCGTCGTCGGCGTCGCCGACCGCGAGAATGCGGCCGTCGCGCACCGCGACGTGCGTGGCCGCCGGCTGCGCCGGATTCATCGTCAGGATGCGGCGCGCGGCGAAGATCGTCACGCGCGCGTCGGAGCTCGCGAAGGCTTGCATCGATGGTTTTCCTCCATGAGACGCGCGACACGCGCGTCAGGACACCGCATAGTGCTTGACCGGTCGCCCGCGCAGCGTCGCGTGCACGGCCGCGACGACCAGCATGTTGATAACGAGGCACACCAGGCCAAGATTGATGCCGCCGAAATCGACGTGCAACAGGTAAAACAGCATCGCGAGCGCCTGCCCGCACAGCATGCCCGACGCCACGGCGACGGGCCGCACGCGACGCCCGGCGAGCAGGATCAGCACGCCGGGCAGAAACTGCGCGATGCCGTAGAACGTCGTGTTGATCAGCGTGAGCATCAGGTTCGGCGTCAGCATCGTCGTCGCGATCGACAGCAGCAGATAGCCGACGATCACGTATTTCGCCGCGCGCTTCTGGCGCGTCTCGGGCAGATTCGGCATCAGGTTGCGCGTGACGATCGGCCCGATCGCGAGACAGATGCCGGCGAGCACGAGCAGCCCCGACAGCGCGGCCCCCGCCGCGACGAGCCCGATCAGCCAGCCCGGCAGCAGATGGACGACGGCCGCGAAGAACGCGTCGTTCGGCGACGCGAGCTTCAGATTCGCGCTGATCGCGTAATACGACGCGACGACGAGGAACGGATACATCAACATGTACAGCGGCATCGCGACCTGCGTGCGACGAATCGTGTTCGGCCCGCGCGCCGTGAAAAAGCCCTGCACCGCGAACGGCATGATGTAGAAGCCGAGCGACTGATAGAGCATCGTGCTCATGGAGAAGCGCAGCTGCGGTGCGGTCATCGTGTTGCTCACGTGCCGACTCGCGGCTTCGAATACGGGATGCACGCTGCCGACCTTCAATGCGACGGCCGTGCCCGTGACGACGATCGCGAGCAGCATCAGGATATCCTTCAGGATCGCGATATACGCGGACGCGCGCACGCCCGACATCGCGATATACGTGAACGCGAGCGCCGCGCAGACGAGGATCAGATACAGCGGATCGACGTGCCAGCCGAGTCCTTTCAGGGCGGCGGCGAGCCCCGTGAACTGCATCTGCCCCCACGGAATCAGGAACAGGATCGATGCGAGCGCAACCATCAGTTCGAGCGCGCGGCTGCCGTAATGGCCTTTGAACAGATCGGCGAGCGTGATCGCATGATGCCGACGCCCGGCTTCCCAGATCTTCGGGCCGATGAAATAGCCGATCGGATAGGCGAGCAGGATATAGCCGAGAAACCATACGCCGTAGGTCGGCCCTTTCGCGTAGATCCCGCCGGGAAAGCCGACCATCGTGCCGATGCTGTAGATCTCGCCGGCGGTCAGGAAGAACAGCAGCGCCGTGCCGAACTGGCCGGACGCGACGAAGAAGTCATGCACGCTCTGCTTGCCGTGCCCGCGTCGCGAGCGGTAGGCCAGGTAAAGCGACAGCGCGATCAGCGCGGCGAAGACGACCGTGGACATGCGCACCTCGGCGAAAGGACGGGAACGAAGGATTCGCCGGAAAGCGCAGGCGGCCGGCGGTCCGCGCGAACGAACCGGCTACGCGCCGGGCGTGTGGCGGTCGAACAGCATCCAGCACGCGAACAGGCAGCCGGACGTCAGCACGAACCACGCGAAGATCCACATGAACAGGAACGGCACGCCGAACACGTAGCGGTCCTGCGACGCGACCCACGGCAGCACGCCCATCACACCGAGATACGGAATACCGATGCCGATCAGATATCGGAGCATGCACGCCTCCTCGCTAACGGGTTCGTCGGGAACAGCGATGCGAGCGCGCGGCGGCACGTCGCGCGCAATCGTCGAACCCAGTATTCGAAGCCAAAATGCGCGGCGATAGTGCCAGACGCGGGGAATCGTTTGGGCCAGCGGGCGTGCAGGCGGACGCGAACGCGACGCGACGCACTGCGCCGCGCCGCACCGGACCGCGTCACGCGCGCGGACCGAGGCGTTCGGCGAGAAAGCCGATGAAGGTGCGCAGCGTGACGAAGCCTTCGCGATGCTGCGGAAACACCGCGTTCAGCGTGATCGGCGCGGGCGCATACGCGTCGAGCACCGGCACGAGCGCGCCGCCGTCGAGCGCCGCGCCGACGATGAAGGACGGCAGCAACGCGATGCCGAGCCCCGCGATTGCCGCATCGCGCACGACTTCGCCGTTGTTCGCGACGAGCGGCCCCTGCACGTCGAACGTGCGCGGCGCGCCGTCGACGCGGAACTCCCAGCCGACGCGCCGCTCGCGCCCGTACAGCAGGCACGTGTGATTCGCGAGCTCGGCCGGCGTCGCCGGCGTGCCGTGCCGCTTCAGATAGGCGGGGCTCGCGCACGCGATCATCTTCCATGCGCCGAGCGCCCGCGCGATCAGCGTCGAATCCTCGAGCGCGCCGATCCGCAGCACGAGATCGAAGCCCTCGCCGATCACGTCGACGCGCCGATCGGTCAGATCGAGATTGAGCCGCACGGCCGGATGCGCGGACAGGAACTCGGCGATCAGCGGCGAGACGTGCGTGATCCCGAACGACAGCGGCGCGCTGATCTTCAGCGAACCGTGCAGTTCGGTGCTGCGCACCGACATCGCCTGCTCGGCATCGGCGACTTCCGCGAGGATCCGCTGCGCGCGCGCATAGAACTCCTGGCCCGATTCGGTCACGGCGAGATTGCGCGTGTTCCGGTGCAGCAGGCGCACGCCGAGCGACGCCTCGAGCGCCATCGTGCGCCGGCTGACGAACTGCTTCGACAGCATCAGTTGATCGGCCGCCGCGGTGAAACTGCCCGCATCGACGGTCGCGACAAAAATCCGGAGGTCGTTGAGTTCCATATTGTCCACTTGAATGTGACAGTGATTATCGCCTCAGCGATTTATTTGTCAAATCGATTGACCTACGATGGATGTCAACACAACGCGACTGCCCACTTCCGAGGCGATGCGTCACCAAGGACCCATCATGATCGACATCCGTGCAGCAAACCAACGCGGCCGTGCGGAGCACGGCTGGCTCAGCTCCCGTCACACGTTCTCGTTCGCGAACTACTTCGATCCGCAGCAGGTCGGCTTCTCCGATCTGCTGGTGATCAACGACGATCGCGTCGCGCCGGCGCGCGGCTTCGGCACGCACCCGCACCGCGACATGGAAATCCTGTCGTACGTGCTCGAAGGCGCGCTGGAGCACAAGGACTCGATGGGCACCGGCTCGGTGATCGTGCCGGGCGACGTGCAGCTGATGAGCGCCGGCACCGGCGTGCGCCACAGCGAGTTCAACCACTCGCCGGACGCGCCCGTCCACTTCCTGCAGATCTGGGTCGGACCGGCCGAGAAAGGCGCCGCGCCGCGCTATCAGCAGACGCACGTCGCGGCCGACGACAAGCGCGGCAAGCTCGCGCTCGTCGTGTCGCCGGATGGCGCCGCCGGTTCGCTGAAGATTCGCCAGGACACGCGGATCTACGCGGGCCTCTTCGACGGCGACGAACGCGCGACGCTCGAGCTCGCACCGGATCGCTTCGCCTACGTGCACGTCGCGCGCGGCAGCGTCACGGTCAACGGTGTGACGCTCGGTGAAGGCGACGGCGCACGGATTCGCGGCGAACAGGCGCTGACGTTCGCCGATGGCCACGATGCCGAAGTGCTGGTCTTCGACCTGCGTCCGATCGAAGTGACGGCCGAGTGGGCATGACGCCTGCTCGGGAAACCGGGCCCCGCCGCGTGCGGGGCCTTTTTTAAGCGGAGATTCGCAACATGGCCAAGGTACTCGTTCTTTACTACTCATCCTACGGACACGTCGAAACGATGGCGCAGCAGGTCGCGGAAGGCGCGAAATCGGTGCCCGGCGTCGAAGTCACGCTCAAGCGCGTGCCGGAGACGATTCCCGCCGATCAGGCGAAGGCGATCGGCATCAAGACCGATCAGGCCGCACCGGTCGCGACGGTGGACGAGCTCGCGGACTACGATGCGATCCTGTTCGGCACGCCGACACGCTTCGGCAACATGGCCGGCCAGATGCGCACGTTCCTCGACCAGACGGGCGGCCTGTGGATGAAGGGCGCGCTGGTCGGCAAGATCGGCAGCGTGTTCGCGTCGACGGGCACGCAGCACGGCGGCCAGGAAACGACGATCACGTCGTTCCATACGACGCTGCTGCATCACGGGATGGTGATCGTCGGCGTGCCGTATGCGTGCAGCGGGCTCGTGAACATGAATGAGATCACGGGCGGCACGCCGTACGGCGCGACGACGCTCGCGGGCGCGGACGGCAGCCGTCAGCCGAGCGCGAACGAACTCGACATCGCGCGCTATCAGGGCAAGCACGTCGCGGAACTCGCGGTGAAGCTCGCTTCGTAAGCCCGTCGTCAGGTCGCGCGCGTAGCGCGACCGTGCGCGTCGCGGGCGTGGCGCCGCGACGCCGCGCGCCGCGCGTTCTGCGTCGTGCGCCGCCGGCGCTACTGTCCGGAAGCCGGCGCGGCCGGCGCCGCGTTGGCCGGCGCCTTCTGTACCGCGTTCTGCGGATAGTTGCTCTGATCGTTGGTCAGCCGATAGCCGCTGCCCGTGCCGATCGCCTTCAGGTCCTTCGCGTGCCGCTCGCGTGCCGCCTTACGCGCCGCTTTCTTCTTCGCCTTGTCGAGCTGCTTCTGCGTCGGCGCGGATGCCGCCGTCGTGTCCTGCGCCCATGCCGCCGGCGCACCGGTCAACAGCAGACCGAACGACGCCGTGACTGCCACTACCACCGAAACCACGCGAGACTGCTTCATGCCGGATCTCCTTGTCGATTGTTGATGGTGAATCGAGCGGCGCCGGCGCGCTCGCGACGGATCTCGGTTGCGCACGACGGCGCCGATGCAACGTTAGCCGATCGCCGCGGAATTGTCCTTGTGCATTCGTGAATTCCGGCGATAACGGCCCGCATACGTGCCGGCCGCGATCGAGACGCGTAATGCGATCTTGCCGTACAGCCGCAGCGCACGCCGCTCAGAGCCAGCGCGACACGATCGGCAGCAGGATCGGCACGACGAACGCGGTCAACACGCCATTCAATCCCATCCCGAGCCCGGCGAACGCACCGGCTTCCTCGCTGACCTGAAACGCGCGCGCGGTGCCGATGCCATGCGAGGCGACGCCGAGCGCGAAGCCGCGCACCGCAGGCTCCTCGATGCGCAGCGCGTTCAGGATGCTGCGCGCACAGACGGCGCCCAAGATGCCGGTCGAAATGACGAGCACGGCCGTCAGCGACGGAATGCCGCCGATCTCGGCGGCAACCGCCATCGCGATCGGCGTCGTCGCGGACTTCGGCGCGAGCGACGCAATCGTCTGATGAGACGCGCCGAGCAACGCGGCGATGCCGACCGCCGACACGATCGCCGTCAGCGAACCGGCGACGAGGCCGATCAGCAGCGGCACCGCCGCGCGGCGCAGCTTTGCCCATTGGCGATACAGCGGCAGTGCGAGCGCGACGGTGGCGGGGCCGAGCAGGAAATGGACGAACTGCGCGCCTTCGAAATACGTCGGGTACGGCGTGCGCGTCAGCGTCAGCAGCGCGACGATCAGCGCGACCGCGATCAGCACCGGGTTCGCGAGCGGATTGAAGCGGGCGCGCGCATAGACGGCCTGCGCGACGAGATACGCGATCAGCGTGATCGTGAGCCCGAGCAGCGGACTCGCGGCGAGGTAGACCCAGATCGCGCCGAGTTTCGGGAAGGCCGTCATCGCGTGCCCTCCGCGGTGCCGGCCGCACGTTGCTGGCGCCGCAGCAGCGCGCGCGTGACGAGTGCGGTAACCGCGATCGCGAGCGTCGTGCTGACGACGAGCGCGACGACGACCGCGACCGCGTCGCCGCGCACGCGGCCCGCCGACACCATGATCCCGACGCCGGCCGGCACGAACAGCAGCGACAGATGGCGCAGCAGTTCGAGCGCGGTCGGCTCGATCGCGTCGGCGACCTGCGGCCGCAGCATCGCGAAACCGAACAACAGCAGCATGCCGATCACCGGGCCGGGCACCGGCAAACCGAACAGATAGGACACGCCTTCCCCGAGACACTGGAAGGTCAGCAATACCGCGAAAGCCTGCAACATGAAGCGATTCTCCTGACGACGGCGCGCGCCGCGGCGGCCGGCACGCGCCGGCCGCTACCGGCCTCGGCGCGCGCGGTAAGCGCGATCGTACCAAGTTCGCGAAACCTGCAGCGTCATTCGGCCGGCGTCAGTTCATGCTCGCGCGCGAAGCCGTGCGGGTAGCGGCGCGAGTGTGCTCATGATCGTTTCGAGCCGCAGGTCCTCGCAGGCATCGAATGTCGCGCGCACCGTGTCGGTGATCGCGCTCGGCGCTTCGTCGGCGCGTGCGCCGGAACTCGGCTCCGTCTCCTCTCTTCGTCGGCGCGACGCGCGCGCCGCAATGGGCCCGCCGGCGTCGCGCCGCTCACGCCGGCCGGCGGCCCGCATAGGCGTCTTCGAGCAGCGCGCGCAGCGATGCGCGCTCGGGCGGACGCGGGTTCCAGTACGGATTGCGCAACGCGAGATCGAGCACGCGTTCGATGTCGGCCTCGTCCATGCCGATGTCCTTCAGCGCGACCGGCACGCCGCTCGCACGGGCGAGATCGAAGACGCCGCGTGCCGCGTCGTCGGCGCCGAGCGCGGCGGCGATGCGGCGCATCGCGGCCGGCGCGGCATCGCGGTTGTAAGCGAGCGCATGCGGCAGCACGATCGTATGGGTTTCCGCGTGCGGCAGGTTCAGCGTGCCGCCCAGCGTATGGCACAGCTTGTGATGCAGCGCCATCCCGACGCTGCCGAGCACGGCGCCGCACAGCCAGGCGCCGTACAGACAGTCGGCGCGCGCGTCGGCGTCGTGCGCGTCGTGCACGATGCGCGGCAGGCCGCCGGCCAGTGCACGGATGCCTTGCTCCGCCATCAGGCTCACGACTGGGTTCGCGTCCGGCGCGTACAGCCCTTCGGCCGCGTGCGCGATCGCGTTGATCCCGCTCGTCACCGAGAGCGCCACCGGCAGCGACAGCGTCAGGTCCGGATCGTAGATCACGGCCTTCGGCAGCACGCGCAGGTCGCGGCCCGTCTTCTTCACGCCGCCTTCAGTGAGCCCGTAGATCGGCGTCATTTCGGAGCCGGCATAGGTCGTCGGCACCGCGACGATAGGCAGCCCCGAATCGAGCGCGATCGCCTTGCCGAGGCCCGTCGTCGAGGCGCCGCCGATCGCGATCGCGCAGTCCGCATCGACCTGCGCGGCGAATGCGCGGGCCGCGCGCGCCGTCTCGTTCGGCACGTGCATCACCGCTTCGGCAAACACGCCGGCGGCGCGCGCGCCAAGCCGATGCGCGAGCGCTTCGGCCTGCGCGCGCTGCGGCGGCGTCGACAGCACGATCGCGCGCGTCGCGCCAAGGCGCTCGATTTCCTGCGGCAACTGCGCGAGACTGCCCGCGCCGAATATGACGCGCGACGGCAGGCCGTTGTAGACGAACGAATGCATCGCGATGCGCTCCGTGTAAAGGTTCAACGCGGATAGTACGGCGGAATCTGCGCGTCGACGTCGAGCCGGACCGATTTCGCATGCGCGTACTCGTGCATCGTGTCGTAGCCGCTTCGCGCGCCGGTCGTCCGTTCGCACCGACGCCGTCGAACCGCGACCAGGCGCTCACGCGTTTGTCGCACTCGATTCGCCCTGCACCGCTTTTGAAATTGCGTGCGAAGCCGTGTGCGCTGCAGGTCGCGCGTGCAGAGTCCCGCGCCGAACCTGCACGCAGTGCCGTTCGCGATCGCGAGCGCCTCTTCGCCGGTGCGAAACGTCGTGACCGTCACGAACGGGCCGAGCACCGCGTCCTGCGCGACGCTTTCGGTTGGCGTGGCCTACACGCAAGAGCGGCGGGCATAGGCCCGCCGCGTCGATTTCCGCGCGCACCTCGCGGCGCGCGCGAATGCACCCTTACTTCAGACGCGTCGCGATTTCGTTCGCCATCGCCTTCAGCGCCGCCTGCGTCGGCGCATCGGTGGCCAATGCGTTGAGCAGCCCGAAATCGTGGATCGTGCCGTCGTAACGTGTCGTCGTCGCTTCGACGCCGGCCGCGTCGAGCTTGCGGCCGTACGCTTCGCCTTCGTCGCGCAGCACGTCGAACTGCGCGACCTGGATCAGCGCGGGCGGCAGCCCCTTCAGTTGCGCGACGCTCGCGCGCAGCGGCGACGCATAGATCTCGTTGCGCTGCGCTTCGTTCTTCGTGTACGCGTCCCAGAACCACTTCATCATCGGGCGCGTCAGGAAGTGGCCCTGCTGATACGCGCGATACGAACCCGTGTCGAAGTCGTGATCGGTGACGGGCCACAGCAAACCCTGGAAGCGAATCGCCGGGCCGCCCTTGTCCTTCGCCATCAGCGCGACGACCGCCGCCATGTTGCCGCCGACGCTATTGCCGACCACCGCGAGACGGCTGCCGTCGACGCCGATCTCCGCACCGTGCGCGGCCACCCACTTCGTCGCCGCATAGGCCTGATTGATCGCGACCGGGTAACGCGCTTCCGGCGACGGCGTGTAGTTGACGAACACGGCCACCGCACCCGATTGCACGACGAGGTCACGCACGAGCCGCTCGTGCGTCGGGAAATCGCCGAGCACCCAGCCGCCCCCGTGGAAGAACATGAACACGGGCGGCGTGCCCGTCGCGTGTTGGGGACGCACGATCGTGATCGGCACGGACAGCCCGTCCTGCTCGATCGTGCGGTTCGACACGTCGATCCCCGACAGGTCGACCTTCACGCCGTTCTGTGCGTCGACGAGCACCTGCCGCGCCTTCGCGGGGCTCAGCGTTTCGAGGCCCGGGCCCTTCTGCGCGTTCAACGCGGCGAGAAACGCGCTCGTCGTCGCGTCGGGGCGCACGGTGTCGGGCCCTGCCGCGAGCGCGGCCGGAATGGCGGAAGACAATGCCGCGACGGCGGCGGCGATCAGCAGCGGCTTGACGATCTTCATGATGAGACTCCTGAATCGGGTAAGGGATGGGCGATGAACGGGGCGGTTGCGATGGACGGTCAGACGAGCGTCAGCGTGACGTCGATGTTGCCGCGCGTCGCGTTCGAGTACGGGCAGACGATATGCGCGCGCTCGATGAGCGTCTGCGCGACCTCGCGCTCGAGGCCCGGCAGCGAGATCTTCAGTTCGACTTCGATGCCGAAGCCGTTCGGGATCGCGCCGATGCCGACGCTGCCCTCGATCGACGCATCGGCGGGCATCGCGATCTTGTCGCGCGCCGCGACGAACTTCATCGCGCCGATGAAGCACGCGCTGTAGCCGGCGGCGAACAGCTGCTCGGGATTCGCGCCTGCACCGCCCGCGCCGCCGAGTTCGCGCGGCGTCGTGAGCTTCAGGTCCAGATTGCTTTCGGGCACCGTCGCACGGCCGTCGCGGCCGCCGGTGGCTTTTGCGTGAGCGCGGTACAGCACTTTTTCGATCGACATGACAGACTCCTTTTCAACAAGTGAGTGGAACAACCTTCCAGCGGGGATCGCTCGCAGGCGGCATCGTCGTCGCCGGCTTCGCGTTTGTTTATCTACTCATAGATAGATAAACATCCCCAAAAAATGCAGATGTCCAGGCATCTGCGCAACATAGTCTATCTACCAACAGATAGACAACCAAACCCGACAAAAGGGCGGCGAACCGCCCTCCTTCTTGCTTACGCGCCCGCCGTCAGGCCCGCGTCTTCCAGACCGCCTCGACATCCTCGAGGCGCGCCCGTGTATGAAACAGCCGGCTCGCGAGCACGCTGCCCTGAAACGCCGCGTACAGCGCGCGCGCCGCCGCGTCGGGCTTGCCGCTGAAGCTCAGCGTGCCTTCCTTTGCGCCTTGCGCGAGCAGTTCCGCGAGCCAGCGCTCGTTCGCCTGGAAGAACGCCTGCACCGCCTGCCGCACGTTGTCGGGCAGCGACTCGATATCGGCCGCGAGCATGCCGCACAGGCAGATCCGGTCGCCGTCGCCGAGCGCGCGCCCGAACAGCTTCGTGTACAGGCTCAGCTTCACGTCGGCCGGCAACGACGGATCGATCGCGCGCATCGCGGCCAGCACTTCGTCGCTGTATGCCGCTACCGCTTCCAGTACGAGATCGTCCTTCGACGGGAAGTAGTAATGGATGCTCGACGTCTTCACGCCCACCAGATCGGACAGGTCGCGATAGCTGAAGCCGTTGTAGCCGCGCAGCATCATCAGCGTGATCGCGTGATCGAGAATCTGTTCGCGGACGGTCGGTTTCGTTTCCATGGATCGAACTTTATCTACTCATAGATAGATAGTCAAGGACTTTTTTCGGCTCGACGAAAAAAAGACGGCGCCCGCCAGCAAGCCGCGATTCCGGCATGGTTTACAACCGCCCTGCAACGCAAGCGAAACGATGCGACACTCGCAGCCGGGCGTCGCGGCCGCGACGCAGTCCGCGCTGCAACGGCCGTGAGCCGGCGCGGGTACATGCGGCCGCACACCCACCGCTATTGGCATGGCCGATCGGGCCCCGTCGCCCGATCGCATCAGGAGAATGATCGATGTATTCGTGGTTTGAACGACGGCTGCCGACCTTCCCGCTCGAAGAGCCCGCGACGCCGCCGAACGGCTTCTTCTCGTTCGTCTGGGCCTGCACGCAGGGGGCGCGCGGCTGGATCCTGCTGATCGCGCTGACCTCGGCGGCGCTCGCCGCCTACGAAGCCGCGCTGTTCGCGATGATGGGCCGCGTGGTGGACTGGCTGTCGTCGGCGACGCCGGCGACGTTCGGCGAGCTTCACTTCGGCACGCTGGCCGGCTTCGCGGCGATCCTTGCGGGCAGCGTCGTGCTGATCGCGCTGCACACGATGGTCAAGCATCAGGTGCTCGCGATCAATTTCCCGATGCGGCTGCGCTGGCTGTTTCATCGGCTGATGCTCGAACAGAGCCTGTCGTTCTATGCGAACGAATTCGCGGGCCGCGTGACGACGAAAATCATGCAGACCGCGCTCGCCGTGCGCGACGCGCTGTTCATGTCGGTCGACGTCGTGATCGGCGTGGCTGCGTATCTGCTCGGCATCCTCGCGCTCGCCGCGAGCTTCGACTGGCGGCTGATGATTCCGCTTGCGCTGTGGGCGCTCGGCTACGGCGCCGCGTGCGCGTATTTCGTGCCGCGCCTCGGCCGCGTCGGCAGCGAGCAGGCCGACGCGCGCGCGCTGATGACGGGCCGCATCACCGACGCGTATTCGAACATCACGACCGTCAAGCTGTTCTCGCATACGCGCCGCGAGGCCGATCACGCGCGGCGCGCGATGGAAGCGTTCAAGGTCACCGGCGATGCGCAGATGCGGCTCGTCAGTGCGTTCGAGATCGTCAATCACCTGCTGTCGACGGCGCTGCTGGTCGGCTCGACCGGCCTCGCGGTCGCGCTGTGGATGCACGGCGAAGCGAGCGCGGGCGTCGTCGCCGCCGTGATCGCGATGGCGTTGCGGCTGTCGAGCTACTCGCACTGGATCATGTGGGAGATGACCGAGCTGTTCGAGAACGTCGGCACGATCCAGGACGGCATCACGACGCTCACACGCGTGCGCAGCGTCGTCGACGCGCGCGATGCGCGGCCGCTCGTCGTGTCACGCGGCGAGATCGTGTTCGACAACGTGCGGTTCGCGCACGACGACAACGAGAAGCCGGTGTTCGACGGGCTGAACCTGACGATTCGTCCAGGCGAGCGGATCGGGCTGATCGGCCGCTCGGGCGCCGGCAAGTCGACGCTCGTGAACCTGCTGCTGCGCTTCTACGACGTCGACGGCGGCGCGATCCGGATCGACGGGCAGGACATCGCGCACGTCACGCAAGACAGCCTGCGCGCGGCCATCGGCATGGTCACGCAGGATACGTCGCTGCTGCATCGGACGATGCGCGAGAACATCCTGTACGGCCGCCCGGACGCGACCGAACGCGAGATGCGCGCCGCCGCCGAGCGTGCGGAAGCGTCGGAATTCATCGAGCGGCTGCGCGACCGGCATGGGCGCTCGGGCTATGACGTCGAGGTCGGCGAGCGCGGCGTGAAGCTGTCGGGCGGCCAGCGGCAGCGCGTCGCGATCGCGCGCGTGATGCTGAAGGACGCGCCGATTCTCGTGCTCGACGAAGCGACGAGCGCGCTCGACTCGGAGGTCGAAGTCGCGATCCAGCGCAGCCTCGACAGCCTGATGATGGGCAAGACGGTGATCGCGATCGCGCATCGGCTCTCGACGATCGCGGCGATGGACCGGCTGATCGTGCTCGACGAAGGGCGAATCGTCGAGGAAGGCACGCATCAGCAGCTGCTGCAGGCAGGCGGGATTTACGCGGCGCTGTGGGCGCATCAGAGCGGCGGGTTCCTCGGCGAGACGGCGGACGAGGCGGCACCCGCGCAGTGAGCGTCGCGGTAAAGCCGGCCGCCGGCATCGGTGCAAGCCCGGCCGGCGATCGGCTTCGCGATTGCATCCCCGTCCCGTTGCGGCCGGCCGCACCGGCGATCAGGCGCGGCTGCGGGCGTCCCCGCGTTGAACGTCGCCCAGCACGGTGACGAGGACGAGTGCGGCGATCAGCCCGAGATGCTCGAAGAAGCTGCATACGCGGTTCGCCGCCACCGCCTCAGAACATCGTATGCACCCCGATGCGTGCAACGGCCTGGCTCGCCGAGCCGGACGCCCCGTTCGGATCGAGCACGCCGTTGATCTGCGCATTCGCGCCGCTATTCGCGCGCTGATAGTCGGCGGACACATACACCATCGTGCGCTTCGACAACAGGTATTGCAGCGCGCCGCTGACCTGATGCGCATGGTTGTCGTTCACGGCTTCGTTGCCCTTCATGTACATGTATTTCGCGCCGAGAAAGACGTCCGGCCGGATCCGCCAGACCGCGCCGGCTTCGGCCATCCACACGCCGGCTTCGTTGAATGAATTGCGGACGGTGGTCAGCAAGGCCTTGGCGGTGACCGCGCCGAAGTCGTAGTGCATGCCGACGCCCCAGTTGCGCACGCTGGTCGACGGTGTCCCCGGCGTCGAGCCGTACTTCTCGTTCGTATAGGCCGCGCCGATACCCAATGCCCCGGCCTCGTAGTTCAATCCGACGCTGACGGTATTGTTCGCGCCGACCGACCCGGCCACACCGCCGAACGCATACATCACGCCGCCGGAAAGCCCGCCAATCGTCGGCGAACTGTATTTGACGGAATTCGCAACGGGCTTGCTGCCCGCCGTGCGATCCCAATCGAACGCGCCGGTCGGATTGTTCGGCAGCGCGAGCCGCTGAAACGGCCCGTTCCTGAAGCCGTACAGCCCCGTGATGTCCATCGAAATCGCGTTGCCCTTCGCGAACAGCGAATCGACCATGAAGTCGTACTGGTTACCGAGCCGGACGCTGCCGAACCGTTCGCTCTCGATGCCCACGTAAGCGTTACGGGCGAAGAGGCCCGTGCCGACGATGCTGCCGTTCGCCATCGAGAACTGGTTCACGAGCGCGAACGTCGCGTGATAGCCGCCGCCGAGATCTTCCGTGCCGCGAAGGCCGAACAGGTTCGGCGTGAAGATGCCGTCGTCGAACTTGACGTTCTTCCCGCCGCCCTCGTTACTCACATACGAAATGCCGCTGTCGATCAGCCCGAACAGCGTCACGCTGCTTTGCGCATACGCGCCCGGCGCGATGGCCAGCATCGCGACTACACCAAACCTGAGTTTCATCGTGTCTCCGTCTTTTTTTTGAAAATTCGCACGCGCGAGCGTGCGCTACGTCACCGGCGCTCGCCCGATGTTTTTTTTAAACAACACCTTCCCTGCCCTGGATCAGCGAAGATTCAGGGCGTCACATCTAACTTTGATTAGTGATACTGATTCAACAGCACGACTGGAATCTCGCCGGCGAGTCGCTTTCTTCATCGCGTCGACGCGATTACGCGAACCCTCGATTCAAGCGTTTCGGCAAATCACCCACGCCGCCGGATCGACTTCAACCGGCACGGCCTCCAGCCCCGCACCGGCGCACGGCCCGTCGATGCACATCCCGTCGTCGAACCGGAACAGCGCGCTGTGATGTGCACACATCAGCACCTGCGACCGATAGCACGAAACGTTGCCCGGCACGAAGTCGAGCGGAACCGAGAAATGCGGGCAGCGGTTCACGTACGCCCACACCTGCGGCCCGCGCCGCACGACGATCACCGACCGGCCGCTGCGCGCTTCATCGACGACCCGCGCCCCGCCGTCGGGCACGTCGGAGAAGCGACAGAGTTGCGTCGCGCCCATGCTCACACTCTCCGCTCCGGGTTGCCGAGGCTCCAGTCCCACGGGCGCACGTCCACCCGCGAAAACAGGCCTTCCTTCACATACGGATCGTTACCGACGAACCGCATCACCGCATCGATGTCATCGGCTTCGATCACGAGCAGCGTACCGTTCATCGCATCGCCCTGCGGGTCGAGCGTCGGGCCGCCGAGCCGCACGTACACGCCATGCTGAGCCGCCGAGCGCAGATAGCTGCGATGCGTGGGCCGCACGCGGTCGCGCACGTCGCGCATCCCCGGTTGGTCCGTCGCGAACACCGCAAAGAATCGAGCCATATCGGTCAGCTCCGGTCGAGCACGAAGTCGTACGTCGCTTCGCGGTACGCACCGCTGATGCCGAATCGGCGCGCCAGCTCATCGCCCGCTTCGCGCCGACGATAGGCCACCATCAGCGACGGCTTCACGCCAAACACGGCATCCGACTGCAGGTACGCGTCTTCCTCGTCGAACAGATGCGTGACGAGCCTGCGATAGCCGGGCGCATCGATCATGAAGTGCAGATGCGCGGGGCGCCACGGGTGGCGCCCGGTCGCGTCGAGCATCTTGCCGACCGGGCCGTCGGTCGGAATCGGATAGCTGACCGGCAGAATCGTCGTGATCGCGTAGTGCCCTTGCGCATCGGTCCGGTAGCGGCCTCGCAGGTTGCCGTGCGGTTGCGCCGGGTCCTGTCCGGAATACATGCCGTTGTCGGCGGTCTGCCAGACGTCGAGCACGGCATCCGGCAGCGGCGCACCGTCGGTGGTCAGCACGCGGCCATGCACGAGCGCCGGCGTGCCGGACGTGAGCGCCATGTTCTCGCCATACGCGCGATCGGGCATCCCTTCGATGTAGAACGGTCCAAACACCGTCGTTTCCGTCGCGCCGGTCGCCAAGCGATGGTTGATCGCGTCGACCAGCATCGACACACCGAGCGTGTCGGACAGCAGGATGAACTCCTGCCGCACGACGTCGTCGCACATCTGCCCGGTTTCGGTCAGGAAGCGAATCGCGGCCATCCACTCGGCTTCGGTCAGCTCGGTTTCGCGGACGAACGCATGCAGGTGCCGCACGAGGCTCTGCATCAGCATGCGCACGCGCGGGTTCGGCGCGCCGTCGAAGCTGGCGACGACCTGCTCGGTCAACCGCGTATCGCCGTCATCATGATCATTCGTCACGTTCGTCTCCTTGGACGCGGACCGCCGCTCACCGCGGCGCGCGCCCTTCCCATGCATGCTGAAGCAACTCCCGGATCGGCGCACGTTCGATCGGCCGCGGGTTCGCATACGGATTCCGGCAGGCGAGGTCGGCGGCTTCGTCGAGGCCCACCTCCGGCATCCCGAGGTCGCCAAGCGCCGCCTGCAGCCCGAGCTGCCGGTTCAGTTCGAACAACAGCGGGCCGGCGTCGGCGGCGTCGCTACCGCCCAGCGCCCGCGCGACACGTCGCAGCGCGTCGGGCGCCGCCGCATGGTTGTAGTGCGCGGTATGCGGCAACATCGCGGCATGCGTCTGGGCGTGCGGCAGGTTGAAGGTGCCGCCGAGCGTATGGCAGAGCTTGTGATGCAACGCCATGCCGACCGCCCCCAGGCACGTGCCGGCGAGCCAAGCGCCATACAGCGCGCGGCTGCGCATCTCGCGATCGTCGGGCGCGCGAACGATCGCCGGCAATGCTTCGCCGAGCGCACGTATCGATTCCTCCGCCATCAGACTGATGACCGGGTTCGCATCGTCGGCATAGAGCGCCTCGACCGCGTGCGCCATCGCATTGACGCCGGACGCCGCCGAGATCCCCGGCGGCAGCGACAGCGTCAGCGACGGGTCGTAAAGCACCGTGCGCGGCAGCACGCGCGCATCGCGCCCGGTGCGCTTGAGGCGGTCTTCCGTCAGCCCGAAGATCGGCGTCATCTCCGAGCCCGCGTAGGTCGTCGGCACGGCGACGATCGGCAGCGACGATTCGAGTGCGATCGCCTTGCCGAGCCCGATGGTCGAACCGCCGCCGATCGCGACGCAGCAGTCCGCGCCGAGTTCGACGGCCATCTCGCATGCCGCGCGTGCCACTTCGACCGGCACGTGCATCACGGCCTGCGCACACACGCCGGCCGCGCGCTCGCCCAGTACGCGGCTCACGCGCTCCGCGAGCGGCTGCTGCTCGGGCGTCGACAGGATCAGCGCCCGCCGCACGCCGAGTGCATTCAGCTCGTCCGGCAGCCGTTCGAGCGCGCCCCATTCGAACACGACGCGCGAAGGCGTTCCCTGGTAGACGAAACGCTCCATCGCGACCTCAACGCTTGAAGTGCGGCGGCACGTTGCCGTCGACGTTGACCCACACCGAGCGCGCTTCCGTGTAGTCGTGCATCGCCTCGAAGCCCATCTCGCGGCCGTAGCCCGACTTGCCGATGCCGCCGAACGGGCTGCCCGGGTTGACGCGCTTGTAGCAGTTGATCCAGCACATCCCCGCGTCGATCTTCGATGCCATCCGGTGCGCGCGGGACAGGTCGTTGGTCCACAAGCCGCTGCCGAGCCCGTATTCGGTCGCGTTGGCAATCGACAGCGCTTCCTCGTCGCTGCCGAAGCGCAGCACCGTGACGAACGGACCGAACACTTCCTCCTGCGCGATGCGATCGGCCGCGCTCTTCGCTTCGATGACGGTCGGACGCACGTAGTAACCGTCGGCGAGTGCGGCATCCTGCGGCGCGCTGCCGCCGGCGAGCACGCGGCCGCCCTGCTCGCGCGCGACGTCGACGAACGACAGCACGCGATCGAGGTGCTGCTTCGACGTCAGCGGACCCATCTCGGTGTCCGGGTCCAGCGGATTGCCGATGCGGATCGACGAAGCCAGCGACACGAAGCGCTCGAGGAATTCGTCCGCGATACGTTCGTGCAGGATCAGACGCGAACCGGCGATGCAAGCCTGCCCCTGGTTGTGGAAGATCGCCCACGCGGCGCCGTTGATCGCGGCATCGAGGTTCGCGTCGTCGAATACGATGTTCGCGCCCTTGCCACCCAGTTCGAGTTGCACGCGCTTCAGGTTGCCCTGCGATGCCTCGACGATCCGGCGCCCCGTCGCCGTCGAACCGGTGAACGCGATCTTGCCGACCCCAGGGTGTTCGGCAAGACGCTGGCCGGCCGTGTGTCCATAGCCGGGCACGATATTGACGACGCCGGCCGGAAAGCCGACCTCGGCCATCAACTCGACGATGCGCAGCGTCGACAGCGGCGTCATCTCCGACGGCTTCAGCACGACCGTGTTGCCGGCGGCCAGCGCCGGGCCCATCTTCCAGCTCGTGAACATCAGCGGGAAATTCCACGGCACGATCTGGCCGACTACGCCGATCGGCGCGCGCTGCACATAGTTGAGAAAGCCCGGTTCGACCGGGATCACCGAGCCTTGCAGCTTGTCGGCCATCCCGCCGAAGTAGCGGAAGCACGCCGCCGTGCGCGGCACGTCGAGCGCCCGCGAATCGCGGATCGGGTGTCCGGTGTCGAGCGATTCGAGCTGGGCGAGTTCCTCGGCATTCGCCTCGATCGCATCGGCCAGACGCAGCAGCAGCCGGCCGCGGTCGGCCGCCGCCAGCGCCGACCATGTCGGAAACGCGCGCGTCGCGGCTTCGACCGCCGCGTCCACGTCGACGGCGGTGGCGGCGGCGATCTTCGCGATCAGCGAGCCGTCGTGCGGATTGAGCACGTCGATCGTGCCGCGGTCGACGGCGTCGACGAAGCGCCCGTCGATGAAAAGTTGGGTTTGCATGAATCGTCCTCGATTGGTTGCGCGAGCGCGGCTCAGAACTCGATCGGATACGGCGCCAGCTCGCCGCTTTCGTATCGCTGCGGCAGGTCCGGCGTCGCGTTTTCCCAGACCAGCAGCATCGAGCGCTTCGTCGAGTAGCCCTGATGCCGGATGTCGGCCGGCATCGCGCAGATGTCGCCGGCGCGCATCGTGATCCGCGCACGCGGCGCACCGGTGTTCTTGTCGCCGATGTCCCACACGATTTCGTCCGACAGTTGCAGGAACCATTCGACCCGGTCGTTGCCATGGAACACCGGCAGGATGTATTCCTCCGTCGTCGGGCAGAACAGGCTGCGCCCGCACACGGATGTCACAGACGGATTCCACGTCACGTCGGAGCGCGACAGGTACTTGAACAGGTTGAACGCGTGCAGCTCACCTTCGAATCCGGGCTCCACGTGCACCTCCGGCTCGTCCTGATCGACGTCGAGAAACGCACGGTTGACCGGCAGCGCCTCGCGCAGCGGCGAGTCGCCTTCGAGGCCCGGCATGCGGCGCGTCGCGATGCGCGTGCGTTCGATCGCCGAATCGTTTTCGCCGTGCTTGCGGCCGAATGCGCTGCCCGTCTCCTCCGGCGCCGCGAATGGATCGAAGCCTTCGTTGGTCCAGTCGTGCAGCATCGCCTTGAACGTCGCCATGATCGTCGGCGTCTCGAACGTCTCCGTGTAGTCGACACCGGCTTCCTTCAGGATGCCGTTGAACGTTCCCGCATAGACGTCGACCTTGCCGTAGTGATTGCGCGTGCCGAACACGTGATCGAAATTCACCCAGCCGTAGAAGAAGCCCCACGCGACGTCGCGCATCATCGCGCGCAGGAAGGCGTCGGCGGGTATCGCGTGCGTGCGGGTCTGGCCTTTCGCGGGCCAGCTGATCTTCACGAAGTACTCGTCGCGCTGGAACGCGAATTCGCCGAGCTGGAAGCGGCGGTAACCGGTGACGGCATCGGCTTGCGTGGCCTGCACCAGATCGGCGGCAAAGCCTGCGGAAAGATCGAGGGTCTCGAGCGTGGCCATGAGATGTCTCCAGGAATAGTTGAATGGTGTCGAGCGGGCGGATCAGTGCACGCAGATCTCGGCCCACTTCTCGACGGAGAGCTCGCCGAGCACGGTCTGCACGAGCGCGACGCCGGGCTTGCTCGCGATGAACCGATACGCGCAGCCCGCCGGCAGCAATGCCTGATGCCCCTTGCGCAGCACCACGTAACCCATCTCGCGGCCCGCCGGCTGGATGCCGGCGCTCACGGTGCCGCGGCCCGTGGTGGGCGGGCTGTGGAGCTTGATGAATTCGATGCGGACTTCGCCGTCCATCTGGATCGCGAACTCGTCGTGCGCGCAAGCAAACCACGGCGACTCGCCCTCGGTCCGCAGCACCTCGATCACGTATTCGAGATTCTTGCCGGCGACCACTTTCTCGTAGGGCGCCGACTTCGATGCGATGTCGAAGATGTTCGAAAACGCGTAGTGCTTCGCGCTGCCGCTGGTGATTTCGATCTCGCCCCGCGTGTAGCTGTCGAGCGAACCAAAAACGGTGTGACGTGCCGTGTCGGTCATTGCTGTCTCCTGAGTTGAACCGCTTGTTGGATTCAACTCTAGGGGCAGGGGCGCCTCTCAACAAGGCAACGGACCGCGACTACGGCATTTGCGATTCGCGAATAATCGCGTCGTTCAGCGAACCCAGCCGCGCTCGAGCAGCGGGCGGTCCCAAGGCGATTCGTCACCGATGTATTCAGCGAGGAATTCGACGAGCGCCTTGACCTTCAACGCCTGTCGCTGCGTTGCGGGATAAACGGCCGCGAAGCTCAGCGGGGCGATCTGGAAGTCGGTCAGAATCGGCACCAGGCGGCCCGCGACGAGTGCATCGCTCGCGACGAGCGTCGGGAGGCACACGACACCGCCGCCCGTGAGTGCGTACTCGCGCAGCAGATGCACGGAGTTCGAGCGGATCATGCCGGGCAGCTCCATTTCGACGACTTCGTCGCCGCGCGTGAGCGTCCAGCGATTGCGTGATGGATAACCCGAATACAGCGCGGTGGTGTGCTGCAGCAATTCGCGCGGATGCTGTGGCGCACCATGCGCTTCGAGGTACGCGGGCGACGCGCAGAACAGGCGCCGCACGACGAACAGTCGCCGCTCGATCAGCGAGTCGGAAATCGGCGGGAAGATCTGGAATGCGATGTCGAACCCTTCTTCGACCGGGTCCACGACCCGATCGTTGACGATGACGTCGAGCTGGATGCCCGGATAGCGGCGATTGAATTCGGCGAGCGGCACGCCGAAGTGATCGAGCGCGAAGCCGGGCAGCATCTGGATGCGCAGCCGCCCGGTCGGTGTCGCGCGCAGCTCGCGCATCTGGTCGGTCAGCTCGTTCACGCGCCCGACGACCTCCGCGCATTCGCGGTAGAAGGTCTCGCCTACTTCCGATAAGCGAACGTGCCGCGTGCTTCGATGGAACAGCGGTGCGTTGACGAACTTCTCCAGTTGCTGGATACGGTTCGTCACGACCGAACTGGTGACCCCAAGCTGACGGGCCGCTTCGGCGAAGCTGCTCGCCTCCGCGACCCTGACGAATGCCTCGATGCTCAGAAACCGATCCATACCGCGCCCTTGCTGCAAGCGAAAGCACCAGTCTAACCGGAGCTGCCGGCCGGTTCGATCATGCGAAAGGCGTCACTCTGTCGCCTGACGGGTGTCAATCGCGCCGGCCGCCTCCGGCACGTTACTGCTGCTTGCCGGCCGTCAGCTCCGGCTGCACGCCGACGCGGCGCTGCAGCACGGCCGGCGCGGTTTCCCGCATCAGCGTGCTGACCACGATGCCGAGCAGCACCGCACCCATCGGCAGCCACAGGATGTTCTGGATCCCGAAGTGCGCGGCGACGTAGCCGCCCATCGCCGGCGCGATGCCGCCGCCGAAGATTTCGCCGCAGCCGACCACCACGCCGATCGACGTCGACACGAGGCCCACCGGCGCGGCTTCGGTTGCAACCGGCCCCGACAGCAGCGACACCAGCCCGAGCGTGAAGAACGAGGCGACGAACAGGACGATGAACAGCATGACGGGCTGCGGGCCGAGGCCGCGGAAGAGGTAGAGCATCACGGCCGTGCCGGCGAAGCCGACGATGCTCGCGACGCGGCGCCCCACCAGGTCCGACAGCCCCGGCAACCCGAACTGCCCGAAAAAGCCGCCGAAACCGATTGCCGATACGACGAGCCCCATCTTCTGCGTGCCCAGCGACAGGTAGTCCGTCAGGTACAGCGGCAGCAGCGCGCCGAGCACGAACACGCCCGTCATCGCGCAACACAATGCGGCCATCGCGACGAGGATGTTGCGGCTCTTCAGCACATGGCCGAGCGACGCCGGCGCGTGCTCCGACTCGACTGCCTTCGCGCGCTCCGGTTCGCGGATCACGAAGAACATGACGGCGCCGAGGACCAGACCGGGCACGGCGACGAGCGCGAATACCCAGCGCCACGACACGAATTCGAGCAGCTGCGTCGCGATGATCGGCGACAGCGCGAGCCCGAACAGCGCGAAGCCGCTTTGCTGTAGCCCGAGGTTCAAGCCGCGCCGCCGCGGATGCGACGCGTCGGCCGTCGCCGCGAAGCTGGTCGGGCAGAACGAGCCTTCGGCGACGCCCATCAGCCCGCGAATCGCGATCAGCCCGAGCAGCCCGCTCGCGAGCCCCGAGAAGCCGGACAGCAGCGAGAACGCGACGATCGCGGGAATCAGGACCTTGCGGCGACCGACCTTGTCCGAGATGCCGCCCATCAGCGCGGCGAAGATGCCCCACGACAGGCCGAGTACGCCGATGCAGTTACCGACGTCCTGCGCCGTGAGGTTGAGGTCTTTCATGATCGAGGGGAATAGCGGCGCGATGAGCCAGCGGTCGAGGCCGACCAGCCCGAAACCGAGCGCCAGCAGCGTGACCGCCTTCCACTCGTACGCGGTATCCCACTTGTTTGCTTTCATGTCTGTCTCCGTGAAGCTGGTCAGCGCGCGCGAGGCGCGGCGTTCGTGCATGAGCCAGGTCCGTTGTCTTTGGGTGCGATGCGACGCGAGCCGCGCGGAAATGGCGCTCGCCTGCCGGCCGGAGGCGTCGAATTCAGCCCGCCGACGCCCGAACGATAGGTGTGCGGATGCGGATTGGGTATGAAACAACCGGCGAACGCGCCATTCGCGAAATGCAAATAATCGGCGTGGCGGGCGCGCAGGCCGGTGGAGAAGCGCTGCGCGAACGCATGGGGGATTGAAACGGGCGCCTACGGGGGAATCCCTCATAGACATCGGCATGCCGCTCGCGGCGCCCGGGATGCGATCGTTTCGCGGCGGAAGCGCCTGCTGTGGAGCAGGCGGCGACTGAAGAAGGAGCGACAAATGTGCGGGCATTCGCGGACATGCGCATGCTGGGCGATCTGCCACAGCGAGCGCCCGCACCTGGCTTTACCGCATCAGCCGGCCACCCTCACTTTTGCGACGGGATTTCGCAACACGCCGAGCGCGTCGATTTCGACCTTCGTACGGCGGCAGCGCGATCGCATCGGCATGGCCGATCGGGCGCGACGTGAAGGCGCGAATACGGTGCGCGAGGGGCGAGGGCGGAAGGGATTTACGCGGCGCTGTGGGCGCATCGGAGCGGCGGGTTTCTCGGCGAGACGGCGGAGCCGAAGCGATCTCGCGATAGCGAGCGCGGCCGACGCCCATCGGTCGCGCGACGTCATGCATGCGTGCGCGGCTGCGACTGCGACCGCAACTGCAATCGTCCTTGAACCCGCAAGGCCGACCGATCGTCGCCACACCCGCATCGCCTCACGAAACGCCATTGCATCGGAGCCGAGCGCGCGTACACCGCGGCACCTCATAACGTTCCGACAATTTATTGGTTCCCTCGACGAGGCGTCTGTCCGTATCGTTCACCCCGAATCGTCAGACCTAACGACCAACGGGGGAATCCAGTCATGAAACGCATCAGGTCACTCGCCTTGCTCGCCCTGCCGGCATCGCTCTACGCGGCCGGCGCGCACGCGCAAAGCAGCGTCACGCTGTACGGCATCGTCGATGCCGGCATCGCGTACGTGCACAACGCGCAGAACGCGAACGGCAGCAACGCGTCGAACCTCGTCAAGTTCAGCAGCGGCAACCTGTCCGGCAGCCGCTGGGGGCTGCGCGGCACCGAGGATCTCGGCGGCGGGCTCGCCGCGCTGTTCCAGCTCGAGAACGGCTTCAACATCGGCACGGGCGCGCTCGGCCAGGGCCAGCGCGAGTTCGGCCGCAAGGCGATCGTCGGCCTGTCGAGCGGCACGTACGGCACCGTGACGCTCGGCCGCCAGTACGATCCGGTCGTCGATCTCGTGCAGGGGCTCACGGAGGACAACTACTTCGGCGGCGTGTTCGCGACGCCCGGCGATCTCGACAACTACGACAACAGCCTGCGCGTGAGCAATTCGGTGAAGTACACGAGTCCGCTGATCGCCGGCTTCCAGGCCGAAGCGCTGTACGGCTTCGGCGGCGTCGCCGGTGCGACGGGCAGCGGGCGCACGTACAGCTTCGCGCTCGGCTATGCGAACGGCCCGCTGTCGCTCGGCGCCGGCTACTTCTTCGCGAACGGCGGCACGACGACCGCGAACGGCATCCGCTCGTGGACGAGCAGTTCGGACACGCTGTTCAACACCGTGATCAATCAGGGCTTCTCGAGCGCGAAGTCGATTCAGATCGTGCGCGTGGCCGGCCAGTACGTAGCCGGGCCGGCGACGTTCGGCATCGCGTATTCGAATACGCAATACGGCGCCGACACGCTGTCGGCGTTCCGCCAGACCGCGAAGTTCAACAACGGCTCCGCGTTCTTCAACTGGCAGTTCTCGCCGGCATTGCGCGCGGGCGTCGGCTACAACTACACGTCGCTGACGGGGCCGACCTCCGCGCATTACAACCAGGTCAACGTCGGGGCCGACTATGCGCTGTCGAAACGCACCGATCTGTATGCGCTGTTCGGCTATCAGAAGGCGAGCGGCCATACGCTCGACGCGAACGGCGCGCGTGTGAATGCGACCGCGTCGGTCGGGTCGTACGGTGTCAATTCCGGTACCGATACGCAGGAACTGGCGATCGTCGGGATCCGGCACAAGTTCTGACCGCTGCGCGCTGCCGCGATAGCGGCGTATCGGCAAGCGTCGCGACGGGCGCGCACTGCGGTGTGCGCCCGTTTTTTTGCTCGCTCGAAAACAAGGCGCCCCATAGCGTGAGCCGCGTGTGCGGCCCGTCACTGGCGGAGGCCGGCGAACCGGACCGTTAGTTGCGTCAACGTGCCGATTGTCGCGATCCGGTCGTCGGCCTGTCGATGACATCGACGGAAAGTGTGCCGCCAAAACGACCGAACAGTTCCGTACCGACAGCACCGGACTGTCCATGGCCAGCGCGTCGTACGCGGCCGAATAATCCTTCAGTCGACGACAGCGACCGACATCGCCGAAGCCGAAGCGAACCGCAAGCGAGCCGACAGCGGTTCGGCTATATTCACACCTTGCTTTTCGTCAGGCGAATACGCCGCGCGCGACGCTCGCATGCGCGCGCGGCCGCCGACGCCAGGCAAACGAACCCTTCAAGGGTGACGGAGACTCGTCCGGTCATCGGCCGCCCACAAGGCGACCGGCGCGCCGGACGTCAATAGAAATATCAATCGATATGGAGATGGCTGATGGAACGAAGCATTGTCGGCATGCGCTGCAAACCCCTGATCACGGCCGCACTCGCCGTCGCCGCATTCGGCGCGGCGTCGGGCGCACTGGCCGATCAGGTCGTCAAGATCGGCAGCGTTGAACCGACGACGGGCGGCATCGCACACCTCGGCAAGGACAACGAGAACGGCGCGCGCCTCGCGGTCGAGGAAATCAACGCGAAGGGGCTGACGATCGGCGGCCAGAAAATCACGCTGCAGTTCGACCCGCAGGACGACGCGGCCGACCCGCGTCAGGCGACGCAGGTTGCGCAGAAGCTCGTCGACGACAAGGTCGTCGCCGTGATCGGCCATCTGAACTCGGGCACGTCGATCCCCGCCTCGAAGATCTACAGCGACGCGGGCATCGTGCAGATTTCGCCGTCGGCGACGAACCCGACCTACACGCAGCAGGGCTTCAAGACGACGTATCGCGTGGTCGCGACCGACGCGCAGCAAGGCCCGGCGCTCGCAAGCTACGCGCAGTCGAACGGCGTGAAGACGGTGGCCGTCGTCGACGATTCGACCGCGTACGGCCAGGGTCTCGCGAACGAGTTCGAGAAGAAGGCGAAGGCGCTCGGCCTGAAGGTGCTGTCACACGACGCGACGAACGACAAGGCGGTCGACTTCCGCGCGATCCTGACGAAGATCAAGGGCGAAAACCCCGACGCGATCATGTACGGCGGCATGGACGCGACCGGCGGCCCGCTCGCGAAGCAGGCGAAGCAGCTCGGCCTGCGCGCGAAGATCCTGTCGGGCGACGGTGTCTGCACCGACCAGCTCGCGCAGCTCGCCGGCCCCGCGGCCGACAACGTGCTCTGCTCGCAGGCCGGCGCGGCCATCGAGAAGATGCCGGGCGGCGCCGCGTTCGTCGCGAAGTATCAGAAGCGCTTCAACCAGGGCATCAAGTTCGATGCGCCGTTCGCGTACGACGCCGTGTACATCGTCGTCGACGCGATGAAGCGCGCGAACTCGACCGACCCCGCGAAGATCCTGGCCGCGATGCCGGCGACGAAGTACGAAGGCGTGATCGGCACGACGACGTTCGATTCGAAGGGCGACCTGACGCACGGGATCATTTCGATCTACGGCTACAAGGGCGGCAAGAAGACCTTCCTCGATCAGGTCCGGATGTAACGGCCGCAACGCCGGCGCGACGGGTGTCGCCGCCCGTCGGCGCCGGCGCCGCGCGAGCCGGCTTTGCTTGACGGAGGACAGCAATCATGTGTGCGATGGCGTATGCCGACTTTCAGCAGGAGTTGAAGAAGGCGCAATTGACCGCGCGCGAGTTCGCGCGCCTGATCCGGATGAACGAAAGCTCGATCACGAACTATTCGAGCAAGGGCACGGTGCCGTCGCATCTCGCCGTGATCGCAACGCTGATCGGCGCGCTGGCCGCGCATGAGATCGACTTCCGCCGCGTGATCCGGCAGACGCGGATCGAGCCGAAACGGCCGCGCGGCGTCGGGGCGTTTCCCGCAACGACCCATCCGCGTACCGCAAAGCGCGGCGACGAACAGTCGTAAAGCGCGTCAACCGGCGGCCGCGAACGGCACGCCGCCGCGCAACCAGACTATCCGTTCGGATCGCTCGCATGCGCGCACGCGCGACTTCACGACAGACGGCACGTCGCTCGATGCGCGCTTCACATGCGGCGTTCGCGATTGCTCGATCGCCCCTCGCCGCCCAGCCCTGTCATGCCACCACAGCCGCCTGTGCGGCCGCCCGGGTTCGCTGCGGCAACCGCGCCCGCATCTTCTCCATCGCCGCGACGTTGCGCGCCTGCACGTCGCCGAAGCCGCGATTCACTGCGCCGCCCGCACCTGATCGAGCAGCACCTGCAGCGGATGCCGCAACTGCCGCGCGGACATGCGCTTGACCTGACTGCGGCACGAATAGCCGGTCGCCAGCGCTTCGCCGGCCGGCTCCGATGCATCGACGTGCGCGGCCCACGACTGCGCGTAGATCGTCCGCGACGTATCGACGTTGCGCGCCTCGTGTCCATACGTGCCCGACATCCCGCAGCATCCCGCCGGCTGAACCTGGAGACGCAAGCCGCGGCGCGCGAATACCTGCACCCATTGCTTGCCGCTGTCCGGCGCATTGGTCTTCTCGGTGCAATGCGGCAGCAGCCGATACGCGCGAGCCGCGTCGCCGGCCTGTGTGTCGGCCTGCATATCACCCTTCACATCGGGCAGCACATCGAGCAACCACTCCTGCGGCAGCGCGACCGGCGGCACGTCGTGCAGCCCCGGCACCTTGCGGTATTCCTGCCGATACGTGAGCGTGATGGCGGGATCGACGCCGACGAGCGCGACGCCCGCACGCGCGAGCGCAGCCAGCTGCGTCGCGTTGCGGACCGCGGCCCGCTCGAATGCGCGCAGAAAGCCCTGCACGTGCAGCGCCTTGCCGTTCGGCGCGAGCGGCGCGAGCCACACGTGAAAGCCGAGCCGCGCGGCCAGTTCGATCAGCGTCGCCAGCTGTTCGGTGTCGAAATAGCGCGTGAACGTGTCCTGCACGATCACGACGCTGCGCGCGCGCTGCGCGTCGGTCAGCGCGGCGAGCGCATGCGGATCGGCCGGCCGCACGTCCAACTGCCGAATGACGGCCGCGAGATCGAAGCGGCTCAGCAACGGGCTGTCGACCATGCCGACGTGCCGTTCGAACAGCGTGCGCACCCAGCCCGCACGCATCAGTCCGTTGTATAGCGCCGGCACGCGCGCGAACCACGGCACCGTGAATTCGAGCGAGCCGATCAGGTAGTCGCGCAGCGGCCGCAAGTAGCGCTGGTGATAAAGCTCGAGAAAGCGTGAACGGAACTCCGGCACGCTGACCTTGACCGGACACTGTCCCGCGCAGGACTTGCACGCGAGGCATCCGGCCATTGCGTCGTACACGTCGTGCGAAAAGTCCGCTGCGCCGCGACGTGCGGCGCGCGTGTTGCGCCAGCGGTCGACGAAGCCGCGCAGCCACGGCTGCCGCTCGCGTGCGGCGGCGAGCACGTCGGCGCCCGCTTCTCCTTGCAGACGCAACCATTCGCGCATCAGCGACGCGCGCCCCTTCGGCGAATGCACGCGTTCGCGCGTCGCCTTCCATGACGGACACATCGCGTCGTCCGGATCGAAGTTGTAGCACGCGCCGTTGCCGTTGCAGTGCATCGCGGTGCCGTAGCTTTGCCACACGCGTTCGTCGATCTGCCGGTCGTGCTCGCCGCGCGTCGGCACTTCGTCGATCTTCAGCAGCCGCATCGCGGGCTGCGGCGGCGTCGCGATCTTGCCCGGATTGAACTGGTTGTGCGGATCGAACGCGGCTTTCAGCTGCTGCAGCGCCGGATACAGTTCGCCGAAGAACGCCGGCGCATATTCGGAACGCACGCCCTTGCCGTGCTCGCCCCACAGCAGGCCGCCATGCCGCTGCGTCAGCGCGGCTACCGCATCCGACACGGGCCGCACCAGCGCCGCCTGCTTCGGGTCCTTCATGTCGAGCGCCGGGCGCACGTGCAGCACGCCCGCATCGACGTGGCCGAACATCCCGTACCGCAGCCCGTAGCCGTCGAGCAGCGCACGGAATTCGGCGATATACGCGGCGAGATGCTCGGGCGGCACGGCCGTGTCTTCGACGAACGGCTGCGGGCGCGCTTCGCCCTGCACGTTGCCGAGCAGCCCGACCGCGCGCTTGCGCATCGCGTAGACGCGCTTCACCGCATCGTCGCCGGCCGCGATCGTATGGCCGAGGCGCTCGACCGTCGTGTCGGCGCGCAGATGCTCGACGAACGCGCGTACGCGCGCGTCGACCTCGTCGGCATCGTCGCCGCTGAACTCGATCAGGTTGATGCCGAGCGTCGGGCGCCGGTCGTCCTGCGGGAAATAGTCGGCGACGCTGCTCCACACGAAATCCTTCATGGCGAGCATCAGCACGGTCGAGTCGACGGTTTCGATCGACAGCGGCTTGAGCTCGAGCAGCGCGCGCGCATCGCGCAGCGCCTCCATGAAGCCCGCGTAGCGCACGTTGACGAGCACCGAGTACTTCGGAATCGGCAGCACGTTGAGCGTCGCCTCGACGACGAAGCCGAGCGAGCCTTCCGCGCCGCACAGCACGCTGTTGAGGTTGAACCGGCCGTCGGCCTCGCGCAGGTGCGCGAGATCGTAGCCGGTCAGGCAGCGGTTCAGCTTCGGGAACTTCGCGTCGATCAGCGCGGCGTGGTCGTCGCCGATCCGGCGCGCGGTGCGATAGACCTCGCCGATCCGGTCCTGCCGCGCGCAGCGGCGCACCAGCTCGTCGTCGGACAGCGCGGTGCTATGCAGCCGCTCGCCGCCCGGCAGCACGAAATCGAGCGCGAGCACGTGATCGCGCGTCTTGCCGTACGTGCAGCTGCCCTGCCCGCTCGCATCGGTGTTGATCATCCCGCCGATCGTCGCGCGGTTCGACGTCGACAGCTCCGGCGCGAAAAACAGTCCGTGCGGCTTCAGCGCCGCATTGAGCTGATCCTTGACGACGCCCGCCTGCACGCGCACCCGGCGCCGCTCGACATCGATCTCGAGAATCCGGTTCAGGTTGCGCGACAGATCGACGACGAGCCCGTCGGTCAACGACTGTCCGTTCGTGCCGGTGCCGCCGCCGCGCGGCGCGACGACGACGCCGCGATGCGCCGGCTGCGCGAGCAGCCGCGCGAGCCGTTCGACGTCGCCTACGTCGGCCGGGCACACGACCGCCTGCGGCAGGCGCTGATAGATCGAGTTGTCGGTCGCCTGCACCGTGCGGTTCGCGTAGTCCGCGCGGATCTCGCCGGCAAAGCCGGCCGCCCGCAGCGCATCGAGAAAGTCGCGATAGGCGGTGGCGGTCGGGGCGGCGGGACGGGGCAACGGAGCGATCGGCATCGGAGGAACAGGTCAAGAGAATGAATCGGTCCGCGGCCGCCGCCGAATCATGAATTTTGAGCAAGTTTCCGCGCGGCCGGGGTTTCCAGTATCGTTCGGGTCATGGCCGCAAACAAACGTATTCTTGTCCGTCGACACTTGCATAAAACTCATGAATTACCGGCGTCTGACTCCGTCCATGTCGTTGCTGCTCGTCTTCGAGGCCGCCGCGCGTCATGAGAGCTACACGCGCGCGGCCGACGAGCTGTCGCTGAGCCAGAGCGCGATCAGCCGGCAGATCCAGACGCTCGAGGATCAGCTCGGCGTGCCGCTGTTCCGGCGCGAAGGCCGCTCGGTGAAGCTGACCGACGTCGGCCGCCGCTACTTCGCCGAGGTCGGCGGTGCGCTCGGCCGCATTCGCGGCGCGACGCTGCAGGCGATGTCGCATCAGGCGGGCGCCGGCACGCTGCGGCTCGCGACGCTGCCGACGTTCGGCTCGAAATGGCTGCTCCCGCATCTGCACGACTTCTATGCCGCGCATCCGGGCGTGACCGTGCATCTGCATTCGCGGATCGGCAACATCGATTTCCACGTCGACGATCTCGACGCGGCGATCGCGGTCGGCACCGGCGACTGGCCGGGCCTGCATGCGCACCGGCTATACAACGAGTTTCTGATCGCGATCGCGAGCCCCGACGCGCCGCCCGACGCAAACGGCGAGCGCGCCCCTGCGTGGGCCGCTCGGCAGACGCTGCTCGGCGTGACGAGCAATCAGCACGCATGGGCGGAATGGTTTGCGCATTACCGGCTCGACCACCGCCAGATGCGGATCGGCCCGAGCTTCGAACTGACGTCGCACCTGATTCAGGCCGTGCGCGCCGGAATGGGGATCGGGCTCGTGCCGAAAGTGCTCGTCGAGGACGAGCTGAGCCGCAACGAACTGGTGTCGATCGGCGACGCGATCACGAGCCGGCGCAGTTACTACCTCGTGTACCCGCCGGAGAACGAATCGTTGCCGTCGTTGGCGGCGTTTCGGGATTGGCTCATGAACGCGCGCTGAAACGTGCGATCGAGTTCGGGTTCGGGTTCGGATCTGTTCGAAACGCCGCTTCCACGCGCGCAACCATTCCGTCGGCATGCGCGGTTACAGGAGTTCCTCTCATGAACGCCGAAATCGGTACTGAAATCGCTGTCGTCGGCCCCGGCGCCATCGGCACCACGGTCGCGGCGGCACTGCACGAAGCGGGCCGCACGCCCTTGCTGTGTGGCCGCACGCGTCGCGATGAGTTGACGCTGCGCGATGGCGACCGCCTCATCGTCGTGCCCGGCCCGGTCCGAACGGATCCCGCGGAAATCGATCGCACGGTCGATCTCGTCTTCCTGTCAGTCAAGGCAACGCAAACTGCCGCGGCCGCAGAATGGCTGGCGGCGCTGACCGGGCCGGAAACCATGGTGTGTGTCTTGCAGAACGGAATCGAGCAGTCGGATACGGTGGCCCCGCATTGTTCGCAGGGGCGGATCGTTCCCGCGGTCGTATGGTTCCCCGCGCAGGCGCAACCGGACGGCTCGGTACGCTTGCGAGGCGAAGTGCGCCTCAGCCTGCCGGATACGGCGGATGCCCGCACGGTAGCCGACGCGTTGCGCGGGACGCGATGCGCCGTGGACGTGACGGCCGCCTTCAGTTCTCTGGCCTGGCGCAAATTGCTGCAGAACGCGGTAGCCGGTCTTATGGCGCTCGCGGTCCGCCGCTCGGGCATGTTCGGCCGCCCCGACATCGCCGAGCTTGCGCTGGCTTATCTGCGCGAATGCCTGGCGGTGGCTCGCGCGGAAGGCGCTGAACTCGGCGACGAGGTGCCCCAAGCGATTCTCGACAAGTTCCGTGCAGCGCCTGCCGACATGGGCACCTCCATCCTCACGGACCGGGAAGCCGGCCGGCCATTGGAATGGGATATCCGCAACGGTGTCATCTCGCGTCGCGGCCGGATGCACGGCATTCCGACTCCGATCAGCGACGTCCTTGTGCCGCTCCTCGCGGCCGCGAGCGACGGGCCGGGTTGATGCCGTGATCAGCGCTCGTGCCGTTCGCCCTCTTGCTCGGCGCATTCGGAGCCGGGGGCATTCCCGACCTTTTCGACATGAAGAAAGTGCATGCCCACCGCTCGCTACTCCGAACCGCTTCCCTACTGGTTTCCTTTTGCGTTCCCAGCACGGGACACGCAACTTCCTTCAATTGCCATCGGGCCGGCCATCCGACCGAACGAACTATTTGCGCCGTCCCAGAGCTGTCAAAACTCGACGATCAGCTTGTGATCGCGGTCGCTCGCGACACAATGTGTCGGCAGCTCCGGTGATTCCGGTCTCTATGAAATGAGAACGATCCATGTTAACGAGCGCGCCGACGCAGCCGGTTTGACGTTCGATGCAGTTTCATGGAACGGTCAGAACAGCGGACGGGAATTCAATGGTGATGCCGTCGTGCGAGCCGACAGCAAGGCGTTATATGCAGGTGCGGATGCGTGCCAGCTCGATTTTGCTATTCGCGGCGCGCAATTGTGGGTCGGGCAACGCGGTCAATGCGGCAAAGTACTAGGGCACGGCGACAATGTCGATTTTCAAGGCCCGTATGTCGGTGACGAGCACGTTCGCAAAAAGGACTTCGTATTTGAATGACGCACTTGCACTGTTGTTCGCGGGCAGCGGACGCTAGATCTCACCTACGTGATGACTTTGTAGCTAGGACTGCCCGTGTGGCGCGTAACGACGTGTTCGCTCGTGAGATTGCGAGCCGCGTGTCGCGTTCCGCGCACCCCGCTCGGAACACGATCATTGTGCCGCGCCCGCTCGAGCCGCACGTTCCGCCAGCGGGCGAGTAGGAAAACCGTGATGAAAGCGATCGGGTTGGCACCCACGAGATACCACGCAGGCGCCATCGGATCAGCCCCTCTCGGCTGACTGCAAGATTACTTCCCCAAAGTCAAATCCCTTGAGATTACTCGCCTCTACGGCTCTTCGAAATTTCTCGGAAACAAATACTGTCGCCGGCTTCTCTTTCAACCGGAACATATCAACGTCCCGCACCCGCTTTTCCAAGAGAACAATCTTATTGAATACTGTCGCCTGAGGGTAGACTTTGAATTTGGACGCATCCATATCTACAGCGCCTTCCAGCACACGCGTAACATGGAATCCGCTCATACCGTCCACTGGAGCTTGAACCGGCAATATCTGTCCGCTTGCTTGAAGGAAGGGCATCAACGCATCTAACGCTCTTTTACTAAATACGAGAAACGGAGAAAGCATCGCCTGCAAATCACAATCTTTCTTCTTGCGCGGCGTTCCCCAAGACAGTTTGGGCGGCAAAAAGCTTCCGTCAAACTTCTCTCCACAAAGCGCCGTCGCCTTTATCGCGACACTGTCGTCATATCCAATTTCACCCGCATCATCGACCTGAACCAACGCTTGGAATGCGTCGTCCTGCCTCAAGCCATAGATATTGTTCATATACCCTCACAACTCAGAAAGAACAGATTTCCACGGAGTATCTCTGGATGCATTTTGCAACGTCTCTCTTATCGTCTGAAGCTGGTCGAGAACGGCTTGCTTGCCACCCAGATCGGCATCCTGCAGCAACTGGTTTACCTTTTGGAAATACGTATTCGGATGCTTCCCGTTATGCAATATCCCGGCGAGATTGTCAGTATTATTCCGATTAGGCAAGAATACGCCATTCAATTCAGAATCGACATCAATGCCGTACTTCGAGAGGATGGCGCGCGCCGGCGCCGCTTCCTTCGCGGTATCCCCGACGATGTGGTGCGCGGCAGAGTTGGCCGGACGAGTCACGCCTGACTTTTCCATGTTATTGCTCAGCTTGACCGAACACCAGCCCCACGGATCGACCCACTGCTGTGAATTTGGCCCATAGGCATATAAGTTTCCGCCGCCGTACAGGCCGATCGGATCCTGATTGATGAACCGCCCTACGTCTGGATCATAGAAGCGGAAGGTGTTGTAGTGCAGGCCGGTGCCTTCGTCAGCATATTGCCCGGCATAGCGCAACGGTTGCTCGATCCTAGCGATGTCCTTGCTGCTCGACTCAACTTTGCCCCACGCCGTATATTGCCCGGTCCATGCCAGTTCGCCCGACTCGTCTGTCACTTCGAGTGGGGCTCCAACCAGATCAGTATGGAAGTGGTAGATCCGCGCTGCACGCTTCGCGGTGTCGATCGCTGCGGCCGCCAGCGCTTCTGCGATCACCCTGTCGACGCGGGCTGCAGGCGAGTAAGGCGCATCTGGACTGTACACATAACTGCTCACCCCGGTCTCGCGCACCTCCTGAGCGAGTCGCAGCCCCTCCCATACGAAGCGCTTCGTCTCAGTGCGCTGCTTCACTCCGCGGATGTCGAAAAACGTATCGGACTTCGCGATGCGCCGACCGAGGGGATCGTAAGCGAAGCGCGATTCCACAACACCACGCGCGTCCTGCGTGCGCACCGCGATCAGCCGATCCTGCCCGTCGTACGTGAAGCGCTGCGTCCGGTTCGCGCCGCGCGTCTTGGCCACCAGATTGCCGAACGCATCATATTCGAACCGCAGATCCTGCCACATTCGCAGACGGTTCCCTTCGACATATCCGCGGCTTCTGCGCTGCACATCGTCTAGCAGGTTACCGGCGGCATCCCACGCAAACTCCTCGAGCTGCCGGGCCAGGATGTTCACGCGGCGAGTCAGCTGTCCTGCCGGGTCGTAGTCGTACTGCGTGCTGCCGCGCAGGTTGTCACTCGTTTCGATCAGTTCACCGGCGGCGTCGTACCCGTAGTTACGCCACAGATGGCCGCGCCCGCGGCCCAGCGCCTCTAGGTGGAAACCGGCGGACTGCCAGACCTTTCGGCCGAGCGGGTCATACGCAGAACGCTGAATCAGCCGCCCTTGCGTACGCGTCACCTCGCGATGCAGGTCGTCGCGCTCGAAGTCGCTGACTATCTGATCGCCGCAACGAATTTGATGCACGTGGCCTGAGCCATAGCGCAGCATCTGCAGCTTCTGCTCGTGCGGCAATTCGAGCGTCATTACGTTGTCCAGCGCGTCGAGCGTGTACTGAACGGTTCCGTTCGCACCATGCTCGGCAACAAGGCGGCCGGCCTTGTCGTACTCGAACTCGACGGTATCCGGCGCAACGCCGAGCGCGACACCCATGGCCGTCGGGGTGCGCTCCACCTTCAGCAGCCGATCTCCCTTGTCACGCTCGTAGCGGGTCACTTCGGTCGGCGTATGCTGGACCTTCAGGTTGCCCATCCGGTCACGTTCGAAGCGGACGGTGCGGATCGGCCGATTCGAGGTTGTACCGCTGTCCGGCGCGCCGACGATGTCCAGCGCAACCAGTTCGCCGGCTTCGCCGTACCCGAACCGCCGCTCGACACCATCGGGACGTGTTTCGGTCGCTAGTCGACCGCCGGCGCTATACGTGAAGGCGTAGTGCGCGTGCCCCTGCTGTAGCTCGCGAAGCCGCCCCTCGGGATCGTAACGAAAGCGGGTCCGTCGACCAGCCGGATCAATTGCCTCGACAAGTTGCCCGCGCGCATTGCGCAGCGATTGTTGAATCCGGCCGCCGAGTCCGACGTGCTTCACTACGAGCCCGGCGGCATCGTATTCGAACGTTTCCGAGCTGCCGTCGGGATAGGTGATCCGACGGGGCTCACCGGTTGGACGCACGTCATACGAGATGCGCTGCCCGAGCGCGTTCTCGCGTGCGAGCGGAAGGCCGAACGCGTCGAAGAACGCACGCGTTGTCTTGCCTGAGCAGTCCGTGTAGCCGACCAGCTCGCCAAGGCGGTTCCACGCCAGCATTTTGCGGCCGCCGCGTGCATCGATGTGCGCGGTCGGCAGCGCGGTCAATCCCGTGGGATATTCGTAGCGATTCTCACGGCCCAGTGGATCCTGAGTCGACAGCAACCGACCTTGTGGATCGTATTCGGCGCGCCAGGCGCCGCCATCGGCCCCGATGATCTCGACGGGCCGCATGCTGTTACCGTCATAGCGGGTACGCGTCGTGCGCCCGAGCGGGTCGGTCTCGGCAACGATTCGGCCGGCGTCGTCGTACTCAAACTCGACCGTGCGCTCACCCGGCAGCATGAGCATCGTCGGCATACCCGCGTCGTTGTACTTGATCCGATAGAAGCCACCGTCGAGGTCGGTGTACTCGATGATCTGGAACGCAGCGTCGAAACGCCAATGCGCAGTACGGCCGTCAGCATGCCGAACGCGGGTTTGCCGACCGTCGACGTCGTACTCGAAAGTCCAGTGTTCACCCTCGCTGGTGTTCGTCTCGACGACCCGCCGCTGTCCTTCGATCGTTGACCACACGTAGCTCGACGTGAAACCCAGCGCATTGGAATGGCTCGTTATCAGGCCGTCGGCATACCTGAATCGGCGCACGATCGCGCCGTTTGCATCCGTCACAGAGGTGAGTTGGCCGTTTTCGTCGTACCCGTACGTAACGGCAACCCGGCGCTCGTCACCGTGAACGAGCGTGACCGCGCCAAGGCGGCCATGCTCCGGTTCATAATCGAGCGCAGCCTGCAGGCCGCCGCACGTCTGGATCTCGGTGACGCGGCCACGGCTGTCGCGCTCGAACTGGTACCACTGTCCGGCCTGATCCTCAATACGGCGCACCCACGCAATACGCCCGGAATCCGGCTCGTATCGGCCGAAGTCGTAATATGTCTCGCCGATGTCATGCAGGATGTAGCGGCCATCCGGCGTGCACGTCAAGTATCGCTGGTCGGCCTCGCTGAAAGCCGCTTGCCCGGTACGCAATAGCGGGAATCCGCTCTCACGCCCTTGGGCGTCGGTGTACCAGAGGCGTCCGTCTCGCGCTTGAAGTCGAAGTTCCCACGGCAGCACCCAGCCGCGGCCGAGCGTGCCTACGTAGTTGAGGCTGCTCGAATAGAATCGCTTGATCGCGACCGGAATCGGGCTCGGGATGACGTAGTCGATTTCTGATTCGGCCAACAGAATCTTCCGACCCGTCGTGACGTCGACCGGGTTGCCGAACATCCCGCCGATCGCCTTGTTGATCGCGGGACCGGCAACATAGCGACCTACGGCTTCGCCCAATACGTATCCACCGATAAACTTCGCAGCGCACGGCAAGACCGCGCGCGATAAACCGCCTGCCGCCTTCAGCAGCCCACCGAGTCCCCCGACCAAACCGGCAAGTGCAAAGGCCCAGTCGGTCGCAGTCCGCAGCCACGGCGGGACTTCATCGTCGACCGGGAGATACGTCTGGGTGCCGCCGTGGAAGAAGGTGTCGTGCGAACCACCGCCGATCGTCGCGCCGCAAGTGATCTTGTCGTCCTTGCGGGCCGCAGGCCGATTGTTGATGAAGATGTTTGTCGAGCCCTGCGCGACCAGCGGAACGGGGTTGTGCTTGCTGCACGCCACGCCGCTCAGCGTCGCATAGGCCGCCGGCTTGCCGTTGACATAGACGTTCGTCGAGCCGGTGATGATGTTGCCGGACTGGGAGCTGAACATCTTGCCGATCGCCTCGCCTAACGATAGCAGCCCCTGTGCACCGATGCCTGCTGCCATACCCGCCAGCAGCGCCACACCGAATCCACACGTGAATGTCGCGAACGCCACGGCGGCGATCAGGGCGATGCCGAGTACAGCGCCGACCAGAAAGCCCGCGAGCGCGCTGGTATGCTCGATCGGATCAGTGACGCGTGCGGCTTCGTACACGATGAATGTCCTTTGCTGTTGTCATGCCGACGCTTGCTCAGCCGGCCGGTAGCCATCGAGCCAGGTGCGCCAGAATGTGTCGAAGGTGCCGTTGAAGCTTTTCGCGTTCGACGCCGTGAAGATAAGTACGCGCCCGGGCGCGACGATGAACGCGGCTTGCCGTTGAAACACCATCTTTGCGCCGTTCCGATAGGCTGTGTCGATGCGTTCTCCAGGCATCCCGTCCGCCTCAGGGCCGAGCCGCTCGGCTTGACGACCGAGCAAGCGAAGGCCCTGCAAACGGGATTTGAGCAACGTGACCTGCCGGTCGATGTATGGCGCGAGCGTTTCTCCATCCTTGAGCCAGTCGCGGGCCACACTGAGGTTCGGCTGCGTGGTCAAGTCGGCAGGCACAAGCAGATTGGTTGTGCGATCCTCGAAACCGTCTGGCAGTACGATGCTGCCTTCGTGAATCCGGATGCGGTTTTCGGAATCGGTCATGCGGGTAATCTCGTGAAACGGGGAAGTCGAAAGGAGTCAGGCGCCTTGGTAAAACTCAGTTGCCGGGCGGTGCGGTAGCGGCGTCCTGACGCAAACGCAAACCGCCCAACAACAACGCAACCTGCGAGATGAGCCAGACGTAGAAAGCAATGCCGAAGCCCGTGATCGGAGTGGCGTCGGCTTCGTTGAAGTACCACTTCGTCGTGAACAGTGAGCAGAGTGCGCATACGACTGCCGCGCCGGAAAATACGCTGGCGCGTCCGTATCGTGCACGGCCAAACTGGACCGCAGCGATCACATAAAGCGGATTGGCGAGCCATGAAGGATTGAGCATCAGCAACCCCCACCAGCCCTGAGCGAGAACGGACATCCCGATGAGCGGGGCTTCCTTTTCGAAATACATCGCGGGCAGCAGCAGCGAGACGACATACAGCCCGACCGATACCCCCAGGACGGTTCCTCGTCGAACGCGTGGCAGCGATTCCAAGGCACGCGTCATTGCCTGATTCCTTCGCAAGTCGGATTATCGATTGCCCACACGCTCATTCCGTTTGGCCAGCCGGTGTCACGACCTTTTCGCCACGCGCGCGCATGTCCGCGCGTTGCGCTTTCGGATCGACCGGCGGCCACGGCGCACCAGCCGCTACAATCTTGCGGCGGATTGCGTCGATGCGCGCACGCGCCGGCGAATCGGGCGTCGTGTGGTTTTTCAGTTCGTTCTGCAGCACCCAACCGTAAGAAACGCCGAGTTCGCTGGAGATCTTCGGGTCAGCGCCATGCGCGAGCAAGTAGTCGACGGTATCCCACTGCTGAATCATCGTCGCCTCGAATAGCGCCGTTTTTCCAAGCGAATCGCGGCCATTCACATTCGCCTTATGTTCGATCAGCAGCTTCAACTGGGGCAGCAGCTTGTTCTCGGCGACTTCAAAAATCATTGGCGTGTCGCCGCTTGGCCGCCAGTTGGGATCGAGGCCACCGTCCAGCAGCACGCGCAGCAGATTCGGCGTGTCGGCGCGCAACGCAACATCGACGACCGTCCCACCGCTGGCTCCGACCGGCGCCTTGGGATCAGCACCATTCTTGAGGAGCGCCGAGATAATCTGATAGCGCGTGTTTGACGCATCGTTCTTTACCGGGACGATCTCCTGCACAGCATACGACAGTAGCGTCGTATTTTTTGCGCCCGGTGCATTCAGATCGGTCTTCGGCGCGAGCTGCTGCACGCGGTTAAGGTCGCCGTCATGAATGGCCTGAGCCAACGCGAGCTGCTGCCCCGAGAAGAATTCTTCCGGTGCGTAACGTTTGAAGCCAGTCATGTTCGTCCCTTGAGCTTGAGTGGGCCACCAAAGCGGTGAGGTCGCTCCCACGAGCACGGCAATCGCGCCAGCGGTTATCGCTTTCTTGTATTGCATGTCAATGTGATGAATTCAATTGGGACACCAGGTCGAACTCGTCTTTCGCGACCTGCTGGTTCATCCCGTTCGTTACGTCGCCCATCATGTGGCGCCCAACCGTGGTGATGCTTTCGCCGTCGAGGGTGACGGGTGTACCGACCGCTTTGGGCATGAGCTGCGCAGTGCCATCGCTAATCGGCCCGAGCCGGCCTTCCTGTAGCCCGGTCAAGATATCGCCATCTACCCGATAGGCCGTGATGTTGGTCGGTTGAACGGTCCCACCGTACTGCGCCACTGTCCCCGGATTGAGGCCAGCCGCATTGAACGTCATTGCCGAGCTACCGCTGGCTTCTGCGGCCGCCGAGGCCAGCCCACCGCCTAGGGAATGCCCGGTGAAATCGACGCCCGAGGACGCACCTGCGGCCTGGATGTTCTTGCCGATGGAGACCGCACTACGATAGTACGGTGCATCGGCACCAAGCCCCTGCGCCATGTTGTTGGTCATGTCTTCGCCGAAGAGTTGCTGCGTTCCCTTGAACGCGATCGAAGGTTTCATGCTGTCGCCGAAGACCTTGGGATCGGGAACATACATCTGTGCCCCAAAATTGCTACCGCCTTTCAGGAAATCGCTCGGCTTCAAGCCAAACGCCTTGAGCGCTTCCGGATCGTTGGTGACCATCTTCCAGCCGGTGGGCGGTGGATCGTTCGGGTGATAAACGTGATCAGCCAGTTTCGCCATTTGCTGGGCTTTCAGGGAATTCGCCAGCTTGCCCGCGGCGGCGCGAGTCGCGGGATCAGGGCTCGCCAGCCCTTGGGCAATCATCGCTTGTGCTTCCGCCCACTGAAGCGCAAGCGCTTGTTCAGGCGCCTGTGCACTGCCCTGATTCAGGTGGATGACGGGCGCGTCGAGATAGATCCCGTTCGCGTTCATAAGGATCGTCGACGGTCCGTGCGCCAGCTTGATGCCGTCCGGCGTCATCGTCACGATGCTTTCGCCGACACGAAACTCCATGCCGTCGCTGGCCTGGTGACTCTGCATCCCGGGGCCGGCCTTGCTAGCGATCGCCTTCGTGTTGATCACGTTCGCGGTGGTGTCGCGCGTCAGTGCGATGGTTTCCGACAGCCCGCCCTGTGCAATCTGCTTGGTTTCGCTGCCCTTGAGCAATGAAACAGTGCGCGCGCCGGCTTCGACAGTATGCGTTTCGGAATCCTTGATCACGGTCTTCATATCCTTCTGCGCATGCAGAAAGACTTCCTGAGCACCGTTCACGTCGGAAAACCGCAACTCGTTCGAGCCCTGTCCTTTGTGCGTCTGGCTCTTGATCCCCATCGTCTGGCCAGCCGCACCGTGGTACGGATTGCCTTGCTCGCCGTTGAAGACGCGCCCCACAATCACCGGGTTATCAGGATCGCCCTGATTGAACGAGACCAGAACTTCCTGCCCGATCCGCGGAATCGCAGCTGCACCCCACCCTGCACCCGCCCATGGCTGGGACACTCGAATCCACATCGAGTCAGACCCATCCATCTGGCCGCGCCGATCCCACAAGAAGTGCAGCTTCACGCAACTGCCATTCGTATGGATTTGCTCGCCTTTTGGGCCGACAACAATCGCTGACTGAGTTCCATGGATGACCGGCTTCGGCGTGTTACGCGGCGCGCGGTACGGAATGTTTTGCGGCAGAAGCGCAAACGAGTTGCGGTACGGCATCTTCGCGGCATGCTGCGTGTAGTCGTTCACCGCTTCATGCCGCACGTGCAGGATTGCGTATTCCTGATTGTTTGCCATCACGGGATGGTTGGCTACCGTCACACTGCCTGCGGTGGTCATCCTCCATGCATAGCCGCTACCGGTATATCGATGCGCCTGCGCTTCCTCCGCCTGCATCGCAATGCGCGCGTAGCGATTTCCGTCGTCACCGTGGTCATACAGCGACTGGTGCTCGAAACGCTCGGTCGCGTCGAGCCGCGCGTGTCGCAACGTCTGCGGCTCAGCTTGTACGAGCATCAGCGGCGACGACGGATTCTGATGATTGAAATCCTGGAACGTAACCTTGCCGACGCCAAAACGCCGCCCTTCGTGCAGCTGATCGATTCCGTTGAACTCACTGGCTTCGCTGTCCGCGTAAGGAACCGTCGTGAGTCCTTCGATCGGGCGGAACACGAAGTTGGTATCACCGATCACGAGAATGTGTTTGTCCTTCTCGTAGCGGTGCGTCCAGATCAGCCCTTCCTGCTCCATCAATCGTGCGCAGAAGTTGTAATACGACTCCTGGTACATCACGATGTACTCGATGGGTTTCTGGGCGGTCCGGATGTCGAACTCGAAGTCGGTGAACCCGTGATCCTGGAAAATCTCGCCGAGGATCTAGCGCGAAGTCTTGTTCTGGAAAATTCGGCAATCGGTCGAGCGCGTCAGGAACCAGAACCAGGGCACCACGGTCATGTGGTACTGCGTTACGCGCCCCGGATTGCCGGCGCGATCGAACGACGCGACATACCCGTCGAAATAGCGGTTATTGTCGGCACCGCCGGACATTACGATGCGTTCGAGTGTCGACTGCCGCGCATTGTGATCGAGCCGCAGCTTGATCGGCTGGCCGATCAGATGATCCGGCGTGAGATCATGCTTATGCGACAGCAAATCGAGATGAATTTCCGGCAGGCGATTGACGTGTTCGTCGATGACCGCAGCACCGACCAATAACACGTCGGGCCCGAGCGGAGACTCGATCGTCACGTACCGGTTCAGTTGCGTCAGACGAGCGACGCCGCCCGTTGCATTGTTGAGCGCATCCGCAATCGCAGCGGGCGTCTTGTTCATCAACGAGAAACCGGTCTGCGCCAGCTGGACCGCGCGTTGCACGGTGTCGAGATGGCCGGCGACGCCAGCAAGCGGGCCGATTTGGCCGGCCACTGTGGACGCAATTGGACCGGCAAGGCCAACGAGCGCACTCAGTGAGCCCAACGAATTCCCTCCGAATCCGCTCGGAATACCGCCATTCGGGGCGAAACTCATTCTTGTTCCTTTCTTCTCGTCTCAGGTTCTACCCCGGCAGACCGCCAATCCGAGGCCCCGCTACTGTAGGACAAATTCCAACACGGCGAAAGGTGCTCGAAACTACCTTTCAGTTACATTTCATCGAAAACGCAATCTATTTATCGGGCGAGGGGGCTGGTTGCCCGGACACGGCTCAGCGCATCGCAGGGTTGCGCCCGTAATAGCCGATAGCAGCGCGATCTGTACAAAGCCGGTGATCGGCACGTAGCAGGCCAAGATCCGGTCCGCTACTCTGCCCAGCTGACATCGTCATTCCCCCCAGCTATCAATTCGGGGGTCTCCCTTCCCTGCTTCGCCGGCTCGACTGCCGGTTCTGGGGCGCACGCCGGGCTCCATGCCGCAGCAAGGCCCAATAGAGGGCCGACACTGCGGTATCGCACCCTGCGAAGCGCGCCATCACCCGACACGCCCTCCACCCTCACATGTCGATAATCGGCCGAAGCAGCGCCTGTCCTTCATACAGATAACGCAGACAGCGCTCGCGAATATCGTCGAGCGACAGCGACGACACCCGCGTCGTGATCGTGAGGCTCGCGCACATCTGCCCGGCGCGATTCGTCAGCGGCACGCCGAGGATCCGCATGCCGACCTCGTACTCCTGATCCAGTTCCACGTACCCCTGCTCCCGGATCTGCGCGACGATCGCCTTGATCTCGTCGACCGACGTGCGCGTAAACGGCGTCAGCGGCTTGCGCTCGACGCGCGCCACGTCGTCGCAGTGATCCTGATTCCTTTCGTCGGACGATTGTCCGACCGCATCGGCCGCCGCATTCCGGTCGTCGTCGGTTCGCTGGGCGCGGGGCTGCTGTCGTATGCGTATCTGTATGCGATCAGCGTCGGCAACGCGGCGGCCGCGATTCTCACGTCGGTGCTGATGTGGGGCGTCGTCTATCAGGGCTTCAATGCGGTGTTCCCGAGCTTCATGCCGGAACTCTTTCCGACGCGCACGCGCGTCTCCGCGATGTCGATCGGCCAGAACGTCGGCATGGCGCTGACTGCGCTGCTGCCGTCGCTGTTCGCGGCGATCGCGCCGCCCGGCACGCACGACATTCCACTGCGGATCGGCACCGTAACACTCGCGATCAGCGCGCTCGCGGCCGTCGCCGCATGGACGGCACGCGAGACGCACCGCACGCCGCTGCACGAACTGGGCGGCCCCGCCGCGACGCGCCGCGCCGCCGAACGTCTCGCACCAGCCAACGCGATCGAACCGCGCTGAACCAAAAACGCACAACCTGTCGCAATCGTGATGATTCGCGTCGTGTCCGGATAAAAGCGCGGCCGCCGCGGTGCCGTTAACGCGTTCGCAGCCCGGGCGCCGCGCGCTGCATGCGGCGTTCGTCCCTCCGACCCGGAACACTTCTGCGCCGTCGGCCGCGTGCGGCCGCCGGCAAGGGAACGACATGCGAAAACGATTCACGATCCGCGGCGGGCTCGTCGCGACCATCGCCGGCTATACGCTGCTGCTCGTCCTCGTGGTCGCCGCGTGCATCGGCGGCCTGTACCTCGGCAACGACTCGCTCGAAGCGATGTACCGCGACGACACCGCGTCGCTGCTGCACCTGAAGACCAGCTCCGAGCGCATGCTCGTACTGCGCGAGCGGATGGCCGACGTCGCGCAGATCATCAGCGCCGGCCGGCCCGCGAAGGACGAAATCGCGCAGCTTCGCACGCTGCTGCAGCAGAGCAACGACGAACTGCTCGCGTATTCGCGGCTGCATGCGCGCGACGCGCATGAACAGACGCTATTCGACGCACTGCAGGCCAGTCGCCGCACGCTGCTCGATCGCGTGTTCTCGAAGGCGCTCGCGCAGCTCGATCAGGACGACGCGTTCAATTTCCTCGACACGCAGCGCACCGCGCCGCCCGAGCTGTTCACCGCATACCAGAAGGCGATCGACGCGCTCGAAGCGTTTCAGGTCGAGCGCGAGAAGGCGCGCTACGAAGCGGCCGGCGAGCGCTTTCACCGGATCGTGTGGGCGATGGCGGCGGTCGCCGCGATTGCGCTGGTTGTCGGCTTCGTCGCGCAGCGTCTGCTCGCGAAGGCGATCATCGAGCCGATCGCGCTCGCGGTCGATCATTTCGACAAGATCTCGAAGGGCGATCTGACCGGCGCGGTCGCGATCGGCGGCGACAACGAGATGGCCTATCTGCTCAACGCGCTGAAGCGGATGCAGGACGGGCTCGTCGACACCGTCAGCCAGGTACGCGCGAGCACGGAAACGATCGTCGGCGACGTGCGCACGATCGCGAGCGGCAACGTCGATCTGTCCGCGCGCACCGAACAGCATGCGGTATCGCTGCAGCAAGCGGCCGCGAGCATGGAGCAGCTGACGGCGACCGTGCGGCAGAACGCCGACAACGCGCGCGATGCGCGCAGCTACGTCGAAGGCGCGGCCGGCATCGCGGCGCGCGGCGGCGAGGCGATGCAGCGCGTCGTCGATACGATGTCGGCGATCTCGCAAAGTGCCGCGCAAATCGCGGGGATCGTCGGCGTGATCGAAAGCATCGCATTCCAGACCAATATCCTTGCGCTCAACGCGGCGGTCGAAGCGGCGCGCGCCGGCGAACAGGGCCGCGGCTTCGCGGTCGTCGCGACCGAGGTGCGCGGGCTCGCGCAGCGCTGCGCGGCGGCGGCAAAGGAGATCCGGGAGCTGATCGGCGATTCGACGCAGCGCGTCGAACACGGCAGCGGCCTCGTCGCGCATGCTGGTTCCGCGATGACCGAGATCGTCGCGGCCGTCGAGCGCGTGAACGCGATCATGAGCGACATCAGCACCGCGTTCGACGAACAGTCGTCGGGCATCGAACAGGTGAACGCGACCGTCACGCAGATGGAGCAGACGATGCAGCGCAATACCGCGCTCGTCGAAGAGACGGCTGCCGCCGCGCTGTCGCTCGAGAAACAGGGCGCGCGGCTCAGCAATGCGGTCGCCCAGTTTCGGCTGCGGGAGGCAGCGTCTGCATGACGTGAGCGCGCGCGCATCGCGTGCGCAGTCGTCGTCAACGCGGCCCCGCTCGCTGCCGCGGCACCGGCAGCGTCGGCGCGCAGCGCGTACCGGCGCGAATCGCGCCATCGCCGACGACGACGTTCTCCACGACGCACGTCGCGGCATCGCCGCGCAGCTTCAGCTCGACGACAGGCGCGACGTCGAACGCAAACAGCGCTCCGTCGCGATCGCCGTCCGCCGACGTCGCGCAACACAACGCGACGGCCAGCATGCCCGCGTAAAGCGCAACGAGCAGACAGATGTCGGCCCGCTCTCCGATGACGATCCACCAGCGCCGCATGGAAACCGATCCTCGCGAAGTCGCAACGGTTCGTCGACGCGCTCCGAACGGGTTAACCCCTAGCCTCCACTCCGCTCGAAGCAACGCGCGCCGTTACCTATACTTTTGAACGGCCGGCGCATATGCGGCACTCCCATTTGGGAGGGAAACGGCTGTCCGGCGAGGGGTCCATGACGCGCATCGAAACGATCCATCAAACGATCCGGCACATTTACGATGCTGCGCTGATGCCGGACGGATGGTCGCGCGCGGGCAGCGCGCTCGCGCATGCGGCTGCCTCGCCGATGGCGATCCTGCTGAATGCGCGGCCCGCGACGCAGCGCTCGGCGAGGCTCGCGACCGGCTTCGACGCTGCTTGCGCCACGCGCATGCAACATGAGTTCGAAGCGCAGCCGCCGCCGTGGATCGGCGCGATTCCGGTCGCCACGCCGGTGCGGCAGACCGCCTGCATATCGGATCGCGATTTCGCACGGTCGCGCTTTTACCACGACGCGGTGCGGCCGGCCGACGGCTTCTATGCGATGATCGCGCCGCTCGCCGCCGACCGGCGCGTGGTTCTGGCGATCGGCCGCCATCGCGGCGCGGCGGACTTCACGGACGACGACGTGCGCGTCGCACAATGGCTCGTCCCGCATGTCGCGACCGCGCTGCAGGTGCAACGCCGCATCGCGGAGGCCAACCTGCGTGCGCAGGGCGCGTACGACGCGATCTCGCGTCTCGCGTTCGGCGTGATCCTCGTCGATGCGGCGATGCGCCCGCTGTTCGCGAATCCAGCTGCCGAAGCGCTTGCGCGCGGCGGCAACGGACTGCTGCTCGATCGCAACGCCGTGTCGGCGGTGCAACCGGCCGACGCGGCGCGATTGCGGCGTACGATTGCCGCGGCGGTGGCGCTGAACGCCGGGAGCCGGCGCGTCGCAGACGCGACCGTGCAGCCGCCTGCGTCGATGCGCTGCCACGTATCGCGCCGTCCGCCGCGTCCGCCGCTCACGATCCGCGTCGTGCCGGTCGGTGCCTCCGACCTGCCCGACGGCATCGACACGGCGGCGCGCGCAATCGTCTTCGTGACCGAGCCGGACCGGCCGGCGGACATCGATCCGGACTGCATCGCGACGACGTTCGATCTCACGCCGCGCGAGGCGGCACTCGCCGCGCTGCTCTCCGGCGGCCTGGATCTCGGTGAAGCGGCCGCTCGACTCGGCATCGGTATCGGCACCGCGCGCGGCTATCTGAAACAGATCCTCGCGAAAACCGGTACGCATCGGCAGGCCGAGCTCGTGTCGCTGGTCGTGCGTGCCGCGCTTCCTGTCATGCGTTGAGCCGGGACCGCGAGCGGCCGCATCGAGCCGGCGCGTTGCGATCGTACGGCTGGCCGGTTCGATGCAGATGCGGATGACGCGCCCCATTGCGTTCAACGTACAGAGCGCGCTCTTGAGAGCATCGCGATGATCGTGTTCCGCGTCCCGTCTCGCCACGCAAACCGAAAATGAGAAGCAGTGTCGCTTCGAGAATCAGTGGCGTTGCGGATCGACCGTGCGACTGCGCGTAACGGCTTCAACTGCTCGGCATCGCGCATCGGGCCGCTGCGGCATCTCGATCCAAAGCATCTGCGCCCACGATTCGACGTCCCGATGCGCACGCGCCGTTCGATTCCGCCGATCATTGCGCACGCATCGACTGTGTCTTTTTGACCAGCGGCCATCCAAACGGCATCGCGTACCAACCTTCCGATAGCTCTCCCCCGACAAATTGCGGCGCAACACGCCGCGCCGGACGCTGCCTGCGCAACGAACGCCGAAGCGCCGCACGACGTGCGCAGTCACCGCGCGCGATCCGTCGCCGCAGCACCGCATCGTGATCGGCCGTCCGTCGATGCGCGCGCCGGGCACGACGCTTGCCCCTGTCGGCCGGCCGTGCCGCACGGCACGGCGAGCGCGCTTCGCTTCGCGGCTCGGAGCGCTCACGGCTGGCCAGCGCCGCATTCATTCAGGGAGACGTTGTCATGGACGGGACCGGAGCATATCGCCATTACGACCGGCGGCGCTTTCTCGCCGGCGTTGCCGCTGTTGCGGGCAGTGTCGCGCTATCGGGTTGCGGCGGCGGGGGCGGCGACGGCGGTAACGGTGGCGGTAGCGGCGGATCAGGCGCCGACGGCAATGCGGCCGCGCCGTCGATCGGCAACACGCCTTCGCCGAACGGCGGCGATCGCTACAGTCTGCCGCGGCCGCCGTTGCCGGACCCGTCGAACGCCGGCATCGATCACATCGTGCTCGTCACGATGGAAAACCGTTCGTTCGATCACTTCCTGAGCTGGGTGCCCGGCGCCGAAGGCATGCCCGCGAACCGCCAATACACCGACGCGTTCGGCGCGACACATGCGCCGTTCGCGCTCGCGTCCAATCCCGCATACGGCTATCAGGCCTGCGCGTACCACGATCCGAACCACAGCTACGAAGGGGCGCGCACGCAACTCGCGTCCGGCGCGATGAACGGCTGGCTGCTGACGCCGGGCACGAGCCAGACGCAAGGCGACCTGCTGCCGATCGGCTATTACACGTCCGCCGACCTGCCGTTCTTCAGCGCGGCGGCGACTCACTACACGATCGGCGACTTCTACTTCACCGGCATTCTGACGAGCACGTTTCCGAACCGCCTGTATCTGCACAGCGGCGCGACGGACCGCCTCGGCGACGGCATCGATACGTCGACGCTGCGCACGATCTGGGACAACCTCGCCGATGCGAACGTGGGCTGCCATTACTACTATCACGACGTGCCGTTCACGGCGCTGTACGGCACGCGCTATGTCGGCATCTCGCATCCGTTCTCCGAGTTCCTGTCGAATGCAGCGGCCGGTACGCTGCCGGCGTTCTGCATGGTCGACCCCGCTTTCGCGGGCGAACGCGAGGGCACGTCGTCCGACGATCATCCGCACGCCGACATTCGCGACGGCCAGGCATTCCTGAATCAGGTGTATGACGCACTGCGCACGAGCCCGACGTGGAGCCGCACGCTGCTGATCATCGTGTACGACGAATGGGGCGGGTTTCTCGAACACGTGGTGCCGCCGACGCGGCCGATCAGCAACAACGAGCTCGCGCTCGGCAACGACGGCAAGCTCGGCTGCCGCGTGCCGCTCGCGCTGCTCGGCCCGCGCGTGCGCGCAGGAACGGTCACGCGCTACCCGTTCGATCCGAGTTCGATTCATGCGCTGCTGCAATGGCGCTTCGGACTGAAGCCGCTCGGCGTGCGCGGCAGCGATCCGGCGACCGTCAATCTCGCTTATGCGCTCGATCTCGCAAGTGCGCCGCGCACCGACGCGCCCGCCTTCACCGTGCCGCAAGGGCCGTTCGGCGGGCTGTGCGCCGGCGCGACCGCACCGGCGCCGTCCGACTCGATCTCGCAGATCGATCCGTCGCAAATGGCCGCGAAGCCCGCGGTGAATCCGACCGCCGACCGCTTCGCGGACCTGCGCGCGAAGGCAACCGCGCTCGGCTTCGCGACCGGTGGCTGACGCACGCGCAGCCGCCAAGGGGTCCCGCCTATGACCGCGGTACCGCGCCGGCTGCTGTCGCCGCTTGCACGTCGGCGGCCGGCGGCACGAGCGTGCGCTCGCCGCCGTCCGCATTGCCCGCACGCGCGCTGCGGCTGAAGCGGCGAACGGCCTGCGGCGGCTGACCGATCGTGCGCAGGAAGGCGCGCCGCATCCGTTCGCGATCGGCGAAGCCCACTTCATCGGCGATCACGTCCAGCGATAGACGCCCTTTCTCGAGCAGCAGCCGCGCGGCTTCCACGCGCAGATGCTCGACTGCCTTCGCCGGCGACTGGCCCGTTTCCGCGCTGAACGCGCGGCTGAACTGGCGCGGACTCAGTCCCGCGACGTCCGCGAGCTCCTCGACGGTCAGCGGCTTGCGCAGATTCGCGCTCGCATAGTCGATCGCCTTCTGGATCCGATCCGATTTCGGTTCGAGATCGAGCAGCGTCGAGAACTGCGATTGCCCGCCCGCGCGACGGTGGTAGACGACGAGCTTGCGCGCGACCGCGCGCGACACCTCGTGTCCGTGATCCTTCTCGATCATCGCGAGCGCCATGTCGATCGTCGCGGTCATGCCGGCCGACGTCCAGATCGGCCCGTCGACGATGAAGATCTGATCGTCCTCGACCGCCACCTCCGGATAACGGCGCTGCAGGTCGGCCGCGAAGCGCCAGTGCGTCGTCGCGCGCCGCCCGTCCAGCGCGCCGGCCTCCGCGAGAATGAACGCGCCCGTGCACGGCGCCGCGATGCGTCGCGACGTCGCCAGCGCGCGTTGCACGAACGCGGTCAGCGCAGGCGACGCGATGTCGATCTCGACGCCGGAACCGAACATCACCGTATCGAACGACGTGTCGGAGAACGGCTGCGTCTCGACGCGGATGCCGGCCGACGACAGCACGAGCCCGCCTTCCTCCGACAGCACCGTCACGTGATACGCCGGTTCGCCGAGCACGACGTTCGCGAGCTCGAACGCGGTGATCGCCGCGAAGCCGAGCAGATAGAAATTCGGGAAGACGACGAAACCGATCGTGTGCATGCGCGTGCTCCAGCGATGTCCGAAATTGCTTGTATATATGACATTTGAGACACGGTCAATCGCGCCTATCCTCTCCGCGTACCGCTCCCGAAACCCTTACCGTCAGAGCTTTCGTATGGATCGTCGACTATCGATACTCGCCGTCGGAATGTTCGCGATGGGGACCGACAACTTCGTCGTCGCCGGGATTCTGCCCGGCGTCGCGGCATCCCTTCATACGTCGGTCGCGCTCGCCGGACTCATGGTGACCTGTTACGCGTTCACGTACGCCATCGCCGCGCCGATCATGGCAGCACTCGCCGGCCGCTGGCCGCGCAAGCTGCTGCTGGTGTCCGCGCTCGGCATCTTCGTCGCGGGCAACGTACTGAGCGCGCTCGCGACCGACCTCGGCGTCGTGCTGTTCAGCCGCGCGCTGGCCGGCTTCGGCGCGGCGCTGTTTTCGCCGACCGCGCTTGGCGTCGCATCGGCGCTCGCGACACCCGAACGGCGCGGACGCGCGCTGGCCGCCGTGACGGCCGGCCTGACAGGCGCGACCGCGCTCGGCTCGCCGCTCGGCACCTTCATCGGCGGCTTCGGCGGCTGGCGTTCGACGCTCTGGTTCGTCGCCGCGCTCGGCGCCGTCGCGATGATCGGCGTGTGGACGATGCTGCCGGCCGTGCCGCGCCCCGCGCCGGTCGGCCTGCGCGAGCGCATCGCGCCGATGCGCGACGCGCGGATCGCGCTGACCTTGCTGACCTCGCTGTTCGCGTTCGGCGGCTTCCTGATGGTCTACACGTATGCGGGCGTCGTGCTGCAGCGCGTGACGCACGGCGACGAACGCATGCTCGCCGCGCTGTTCCTGCTGTGGGGTGTCGCGGCGACTGCCGGGAATTTCATCGCGGGCCGGCTCGTCGACCGCTTCGACAGCCGACGCGTGATCGACGCGATGCTCTGGATTGCGATCGTCAACTTCTGCCTGCTGCCGTGGACGGCGGCCCACGTATTCGGCGCGATCGTGGCGCTGACGATCTGGGGCCTCTGCGGCTGGGGGCTGATCGTGCCGCAGCAGCACCGCCTCGTGCATGCCGCGCCGCAGGTCGCGCCGCTCGTGCTCGCGCTGAACAATACGGCGACCTATATCGGGCTCGCGGGCTCCGGCGTGCTCGGCGGCCTCGTGCTGCGCACGATCGATGCGCGCTATCTGAGCGTGGTCGCGGCCGCGCTGATCGTCGTCGCGTTCGTGTGCGCCGAAGCCGCGTATCGACGAATGCGCGCGCCCGCGGCGATCGACCGGACGACGCCCGACACGCGTATCGAAACACGCGTACTGACAACCCCCGTTGAACATGGAGAATGATATGACCCGTCGTCTCGACTATGCGCAGATTGCGCCCGCCGGCATGAAGGCGCTCGGCAGCGTCTACGGATACGTGATGCAAAGCGGCCTTTCGCCGATCCTCGTCGATCTCGTCTATCTGCGCGTCTCGCAGATCAACAATTGCGCATACTGCCTCGACATGCACACGCGCGACCTGATCGAGCGCGGCGCGAGCATCGAGAAGCTCGCGCTCGTCCAGGCATGGGCCGAAGCCGGCTCGCTGTTCGACGAACGCGAACGCGCGGCGCTCGCCTGGGCCGAAACGGTCACGCGCGTCGCCGAGACCGGCGTGCCCGACCCTGCCTACGAGGCCGCGCGGCAGGTATTCGACGAGCGGGAAATCGTCGATCTGACGATTGCGATCAGCCTGATGAATGCCTATAACCGAATGGCAATCAGCTTTCGCAACACGCCGCAGGCGGCGCTGTAATTGTTCGGCGCGGCCTGCGCGCGACGCTCGCAGCGAGGCCCGCAACGATGCTCAGGATCGGCAACCTGTTCGATATCGAACGCACGCCCGGCGACGGCGAACGCTTCGACACGCTCGTCGCCGGATCCAACGTGACGATTGAGCGGATCGTCTCGGCCGGACACGCCAGCCCGCCCGGCTTCTGGTACGACGATCCGCGCGCCGAATGGGTCGTGCTGTTGTCGGGCGCGGCCGTGCTCGAGTTCGAACACGACGCCGCGCGCCACGCGCTGCACGCCGGCGACCATCTGCTGATCGACGCGCATTGCCGGCACCGCGTCGCGTGGACCGATCCGTCGGTGCCGACCGTGTGGCTCGCGGTCTACCACGAACCTGAGCGCGTCGCTTCATCGGCATCGGCGCCGGCGCGCCCTTCTTGAACCGCGCGTCGAGGTCGATACCGGTGCATCTTTGCGAGCCCGCATCAGGCGCCCGACGGCACGTTCGGCTTCGTCAGCATCGTGGTTGCCACGTATTGCAACGCAGTAGCGCCAGGGACGGACACACACTGTTGCCGAATCGACACCCGTCGCGCATCGTACGGTTTAGGATGTCGGCTTCGTTACTCGACGACGGAGTCCGATCGATGCAACCCCGAATCAGCGTGCTGACGCTAGGCGTCGACGATCTGGAAGCCGCGCTGCGGTTCTACCGCGACGGCCTCGGCCTAAAAACCGACGGCATCGTCGGCCGCGAATTCGAACATGGCGCGGTCGCGTTCTTCGATCTGCAGCCGGGGCTGAAACTCGCCCTGTTCGGTCGCGCCGACCTCGCACACGACACCGGCCTGCCGCCCACGACGCGCGACGGCATCGCATCGACGATCGGTCACAACGTCGCGAGCGCACGCGAAGTGGACGACGTGATGCAGCAAGCGGCGGCCGCCGGCGCGCGCATCGTGAAGCCCGCCGGCGAGACGTTCTGGGGCGGCTATTCCGGCTACTTCCAGGATCCCGACGGCCACGTGTGGGAAGTCGTCTTCAATCCCGCCTTCGTCCCGGCCGGCTGAGCGGCGAAGCGGCGCGGCCCGCAGCCGGGCGCCACGGCCGCGCCGCCCGTCACGCCGCGAAGTCGGTCGACGCCGACAGCGCGCGCCACGCTTCCGTTTCCTGCGCGACGTACGCGTTCTTTGCGGCGATCGCGGCCAGCGTGTCGGTGCCGAGCGGCAGACGCAACGGCGGGTTCGGCGCATCGACGAGCGCGATCATCGCGGCCGCGAGCTTCGTCGGGTCGCCCGGCTGGTTGTGATTCAGCTGCGCGGCCTTGCGACGCACGGCGCCCGACGTCGCGTCGTAATCGTCGATGACGGTCGGCGCGACGACCAGCGACGACGCATCGAGAAAATCGGTGCGGAAGTAACCGGGCTCGACGACCGTCGCATGAATGCCGAGCGGCTGCAGTTCCGCATGCAGCGCTTCGGTGATCCCTTCGACCGCGAATTTCGTCGACGAATAGACGCCGAACCCGGCCGCCGCACGATAGCCGCCGACCGACGAGATGTTGATCACGTGCCCCGACCGGTTCGCGCGCATCGCCGGCAACGTCGCGCGCGTGACGTTCAGCAGCCCGAACACGTTCGTGTCGTACATGCGGCGCACGTCCTTGTCCGACGATTCCTCGACCGCGCCGAGCAGGCCGAAGCCCGCATTGTTGACCAGCACGTCGATGCGGCCGAATCGTTCGACCGCCGCCTGCACGGCCGCGCGCGCCTGCGCTTCGTCGGTCACGTCGAGCGCGACCGGCAGCAGCGCGGCCGATTCGCCGAGCCGCTCGACGATCGCCGACACGTTGCGCCCTGCCGCGACGACGGCGTTGCCGTCCGCGAGCGCCGCTTCCGCAATCAGTGCGCCGATCCCGCGCGACGCGCCGGTGATGAACCAGACGCGCTTGAAACCGTGATGTTGCGTGGCTGCCATGACGTTTCTCCTACGTGTGTGATGAAGTGACTTCATCGTAGGCGCGTCGATTGACACACACTAGCTGCCGCGAACTGGACGCATAATCAACTTTTATTTGCGAATCGAGGAGACCGCCGTGAACGAAGTTCGTGCGATCACCGTCTTCGTGCGTGCCGCGACGCTCGGCAGCCTGCGCGCGGCGGCCGTCGATCAGGGCATCTCGCCGCAGGCGGCGAGCCACGCGGTGATGCAGCTCGAGAAGGCGCTCGGCGTGCGGCTCTTTCACCGGACGACGCGCAAGCTGAGCCTGACGGAAGAAGGCGAGCGGCTGTTCGACAGCGTGAAGCCGGCGCTTGCGATGCTCGCGTCCGCGCTCGGGGACGCGCGGCGTTCGAAGTCCGAGGTAGCCGGCCTGCTGCGCGTGAGCGCGCCGCGCGCGCTCGGGCTGCCCGTGCTCTGGCCGTGCTTCGAGGCGTTCGAGCACGCGTATCCCGACGTGCAGCTCGACGTGCGGTTCGACGATCAGTTCACCGATCTCGTCACCGAGCGCGCGGACGTCGGATTCCGCGGCGGCCCGCCGCCGTCCGCCGGCTCGATCGCGCGCCCGCTCGTGCCGATCCAGTTGATCGTATGCGCGTCGCCCGCGTACATCGCGCGCCACGGCGCGCCGCGCACGATCGACGAACTGGCCGCGCATCGCTGCACGGGCTATCGACGCGCGAACACAGGCAAGCTCGCGCAGTGGACGTTTCGCGTCGGCGACGAAATCGTGTACCGCGACGTGCCCGCCGCGCTCACCGTGAACGACACGGACATGGAAACGCATGCGGTGCTGTCGGGACTCGGGGTCGGACAGCTCGGCAGCTTCAGTGCGGCGATGCATCTCCGCAGCGGCCGGCTCGTTCCGTTGCTGACCGAACACGTGGTCGAGCACGGGATGATCTATCTGTACTACGGTCACCGCACCGAGCGGTCGCTGCGCGTGAAGACGTTCATCGACTTCGTCGTCGAGCGGCTCGCCGACAACCGCGACTTCTTCCTCGACGCGGCGGAGCTGCGCGCGATGCAACCCGGTACGCCGCGGCGGCGCGCGGCCAAAGCGCGCCGGTAGCGGCCGGCGAGCCGGCCCGTCGCCACGCGCTTCGCTACGCGCGCGTTCGCCCGTCAGGCGGCGACCGGCTGCCGCTGCGCCTCCAGTTCGCGCACGAGCGGCAGCACGCGCTTGCCGAAGTATTCGACTTCCTCGATGAAATGCAGGAAGCCGGCGAGCACGAGATCGACGCCGATCGCCTTCAGCTCGAGGATGCGCTGCGCGATCTGCTCGGGCGTACCGATCAGGTTCGTGCGGAAGCCGTCGTTGTACTGGACCAGATCCTCGAACGTCGATTTCGCCCAGTTGCCCTCGCCTTCGGGCGAAGCCTTGCCGGCCTGCTTCACCGCGTCGCCGAACGCGTGCACCGCTTCGACATGGGCGTGACGGACGATATCGTCGAGCACGGCGCGCGCCTCGTCCTCGGTGTCGCGCGCGATCACGAACGCATTGACGCCGATTCGGACGCGATGGCCGTTTGCGGCCGCCTTCGCGCGAATGTCGTCGATCTGCGTCTTCAGGTTTTCGGGCGTATTGCCGTTCGTGAAGTACCAGTCGGACACGCTTGCCGCGTTGTCGCGTGCGGCGCGCGAGCTGCCGCCCTGGAAGATTTCCGGATGCGGCTTCTGCAGCGGCTTCGGGCTCAGCGTGTAGTTGTTGAAGCGGTAGAAGTCGCCCTTGAACGTGAAGTTGTCCTGCGTCCAGATGCCCTTCAAGGCCTGAATGAATTCCTTCGAACGTCGATAGCGCTCGTCATGCTCGAGCCACGGCTCGCCGATCGCGGTGAATTCGTCCTTGAACCAGCCGCTGACGACGTTGATCGCGATGCGTCCGTTCGAAATATGGTCGATCGTCGCGAGCTGCTTCGCGACGACGGCCGGATGCCACGGCCCCGGCAGGATCGCCGCGAGCACTTTCAGTTTCGTCGTCGCGTGCAGCAGCGCCTGGCTGAACGATACCGACTCGTGCTGATACTCGGCGCCGTAGCCGGCCGTGAAGCGGATCTGACTCAGCGCATAGTCGAAGCCGGCCGCTTCTGCGACGCGCGCGAGCTGCTGATTGTATTCGAGGCTCCAGTCGGTACGCTGCTCGATCGTGCTGACCACGAGTCCGCCGCTGACGTTCGGCACCCAGTACGCAAATTTGACGCCATCGGCGTGCGATTCGGTAACGCTCATGAATTGTCCTCGTCGGGAAAAGCGGGATTACGCGGCGGCGTCTGCCGCCACCGGAAACTGACGTGCGCGCAGGTGCGGCGCGGCATGCCGGGCTGCGCGTGCGATGCGTGCGTGTAGCGCCGGATTCGCGATCGCGTAGCGGTCGAAATCGCTTTCGGATGCATACACGCCGATCGGCAGCGTGCGCGCCTGGAAGAAGCCGAGCAGCGGGCGCAGCTGGTGGTCGATCACGAGCGCGTGCCGCTCGCTGCCGCCGGTCGCGGCGAGCAGCACGGGAACGTCGACCAATGCATCGCGATCGACGAGATCGAACAAGTGCTTGAGCAGGCCCGTGTACGACGCGCGATAGACGGGGCTCGCCACGATCAGCACGTCGGCTGTTTCGATCGCGCGCAGTTGCGAGTCGAGATCGGGCGGCACCTGTGCGCGCGTAGCGGCGCCGGCAAGCCGGCTGCCGATTTCCGCGAGCTCGATGCGTCGCGTTTCGATCCGTGCCGCATTGCCGAGCGCCGCGAGGAGCGCGTCGATCAGCACGAGCGTGCGCGACGGGCGTTGCAGGCTGCCCGATACCGCGACGACGTTCACCGGTTTGCTCATCGCTTGCATCTCTCCTGTCGAAGCGGGCCAGGGGCCCGTCGCTGGATTGCGTTGCAAGCGGCGTGCCATTTCCGCGAGTCGCGTCGAGGTTCGGCGGCAAAGGGCGGGTGTCGGGATGGTGCGCGACGTCCGGCGGGCGCGGCGGCGTTATTCCACGCGCGAAGATATGCGTGTGAGCAAGGTGCTCATAACGCTATCGGCAGACGAGATGAACGAGCGTGAACAGCGGTGCTGATTCGGTGCTGCTGGGGCAGCAGTATCCGGAGCTTGGCTCGAGCGCGCGCTTCAGATATCCGCCTCGACACACGAAGCATGGCGCCAGCGCGCTCCTTGTATCTCGGGGCAATGACCGGGTTCGAGCGCGGTCACCCGCCACGCGCGTGATCGAATCGATCACCAAAATGATCGATTTGCGCAAAATGCGCAGCCGAAGTACACTCCAGACTGATCGTTTCAATCATATAAGTGACCGATTCAATCAAAGTCCGATCAGAGAATGGAGACTGGCATGGCTCAAATACACATCAAGCGCGGCATCGAACGCGTACCCGGCGGCATGATGATCGTGCCGTTGCTCGTGGGCGCACTCGTCGCCACGTTTTTGCCTGACATGCCGAAGTTTTTCGGCTCCTTTACCAATGCGCTGTTCACCGGCGCGCTGCCGATCCTCGCGGTGTTTTACGTCTGCATGGGCGCGAGCATCGATGTCAAGGCAACGCCCTACCTGCTGAAGAAGGGTGGCGCGCTGTTCGTCACGAAGGTGGGCGCCGCGATCGTCGTGGGCGTCGTCATGGGGCATTTCCTCGGCGAACAGCCGATTTCGTCGGGATTGTTCGCCGGCCTGTCGACGCTCGCCGTCGTCGCGGCGATGAACGACACCAACGGCGGGCTGTACATGGCGCTCATGGGCCAGTACGGTCGCTCCGAAGACGTCGGCGCGTATACGATCATGTCGCTCGAATCCGGGCCGTTCCTGACCATGGTCACGCTCGGCGTGGCGGGACTGTCGGCGTTCCCGTGGCCGACGCTGGTCGGCAGCATTCTGCCGCTCGCATTCGGCATGCTGCTCGGCAATCTGGATCGCGAGATGCGTGCGTTTCTCGGCAAAGCGGTACCCGTGATGATTCCGTTCTTCGCGCTGGCGCTCGGCGCGAGTCTCGATCTGCACAAGGTGTGGCAGGCCGGCGTGCTCGGCGTCGGCCTGGGGATCGCTGTCGTCATCGTGACGGGCATTCCCCTTTACCTCGCGGACCGTCTGACGGGCGGCACCGGCGTCGCCGGCACCGCGGCGGCGAATACGGCAGGTAACGCGGCCGCCGTGCCGGCGTTGATCGCCGCGGCAAATCCGGTCTACGCGGAGGCCGCCAAGAGCGCGACGCTGCTGGTGGCCGCCTGTGTCGTCGTGACCGCGGTCCTTTCGCCGATCCTGACCGCCGCCGTCGCAAAACGCGTGCAGGTCGGCCGCGAAGCAACGGAAATGGCGCAATGAGCATGCTGATCATCGCGGACGATCTGTCGGGCGCCGCCGATTGCGCCATCGGCTTTGCGAGCGCCGGCTATCGGACGGTCGTCACGCTTGACGTGCCCACGCAAGGCCTCGACGCAACCGTCGCCGACGTGATCGCAGCCGATACCGACACCCGCCGCCTCACGCCGGCCGAGGCCGCGCAGCGCACGTCGGCCGCGTGGCGGGCGTTGCGCGAACCGGGCCGGCGCCTCTACAAGAAGATCGACTCGACGCTGCGCGGCAATTGGGCGGCCGAAGTCGCCGCGTTGCAGCCGCTCGCGGGTCTTGCGATCGTCGCGCCGGCGTTTCCGGCGACGGGCCGCACCGTCCTCGGCGGCCGTGTGTTCGTGCGCGGCGAGCCGCTCGAAACCACCGATACATGGAAGCTCGAAAACGCGGGCCGCACTGCAGACCTGCACGCGATGCTCGCGCAAAACGGTGTTTCGACCGCCCAACTCGACGTGGATGCATTGCGCGAAAGCAGCCAGACGCTCATTGCGCGAATCGCCGCCGTGGCGGCGAGCGGCACCGAGGCGCTGGTGGTCGACGCCGAGACGAACGACGATCTGATCGCACTCGCACGGGCGACGGCACAGATGGACGACGCGCTGTTCTGGGTCGGCTCGGGCGGGCTCGCGCGCGAAATCGCGAGCGTGGAAAGTCTGTTCGACGCGCGCGCGGCGCGAACAGGCGCTGCCGCTTCGCAACGGCAGCCACGACACGCGCCCGTGCTGGCGCTGGTGGGCAGCCTGTCGGCGGTGTCGGAGCGGCAGTGCGCGATGCTGCGCGAACGCGCCGGCATGATGGAACTGACGGTACCGCCCGCCGTGCTGCGTGGCGGCGAGCGCCACGCGGACGTACCGCAATGGCAGGCGCGCATCGGCGACGCGCTGCGAACGGGCGCGGACCTGCTGCTGCGCATCGGCAGCGACGACGCGTTCGATCCGGCGGAAGGCGCGTTGCTGTCGGCCACGCTTGCCGCGCTCGTCAAGCCGCATTTCGCGGTGCTCGGCGGCTTGATCGCGACGGGCGGCGAAACCGCCCGCGCGATGCTGAGCGCCGTTGGCGTCGGCAGCGTCGAACTGATTGAGGAGATAGAGGCCGGCGTGGCCGTCGGCAAGCCGATCGGTGCCTCCGTTTGCCAGCCTCATCTGCGTATCGTCACGAAGGCCGGGGCGTTCGGCACCGATCACGCATTGTTCGCCGCGTGGCGCTATCTCCGCGAAACGCCGGCAGCGAGCGTCAGGGCGGGCGCCCGCTCACACGGTTCGGCCTGATCGTTCCTACGCGATCGGGTATGCAGTAGAGCAGAATTCAAGGACATCAAGGCAAAACATCATGAGCAACTACCTTCCCGTGATCGGCATTACGATGGGCGACGCAGCAGGCGTCGGCCCGGAAATCATCGTCAAGAGCCTCGCACACGACGTCGTTTATCGGCAATGCCGTCCGCTCGTGATCGGCGATGCGCGCCGGCTCGAACGAGCGAACGAGATCGTCGGCGGCACGACGAAGATCCGCCGCATCCAGGAAGCGGCCGACGCGCGCTACGAACCGGGCACGATCGACTGCATCGATCTCGACCTGATTCCGGCCGACCTGCCATTCGGCCGCTTGTCGGCCGTCGCGGGCGATGCGGCCTACCAATTCATCGCGCGCGCGGTGAAGCTGGCGGAAGCCGGGCAGATCGACGCCATCTGCACGGCGCCGCTCAACAAGGAAGCGCTGCACGCCGGCGGCCACAAGTATCCCGGCCACACCGAAATGCTGGCGCATCTGACGGGCGTCGACGAAGTATCGATGATGCTCGTCGCGCCGCAACTGCGCGTGATTCATGTGACCACGCATATCGGCATCATCGACGCGATCCGCAAAATCGAGCCGGGCCTCGTACAGCGCACGATCGAGCGCGGCCACGCGACGCTCGTGAAGGCCGGCATCGCAAAGCCGCGCATCGGCGTATGCGGGATCAATCCGCATGCCGGCGAGAACGGTCTGTTCGGATACGGCGAGGAAGAAGAGAAGATCGTGCCGGCGGTCGCGTTGTTGCAGGAACGCGGCCTCGACGTGACCGGCCCGCTGCCTGCCGACACGCTGTTTTTCCGTGCGGGCCGCGGCGACTTCGATCTCGTGGTCGCGATGTATCACGACCAGGGTCATGGCCCGGTGAAGGTGCTCGGGCTCGAAGCGGGCGTCAACGTGACGGTGGGACTGGAAGTCATCCGCACGTCGGTCGATCACGGCACCGCGTTCGACATCGCGGGCACGGGCGTCGCGGACGAGCGCAGCCTGCTCGAAGCGCTGCGCCAGGGCGCCGAACTCGCGACGCGGCGCGGCTGAGCGCGCAACCGGCGTGACGGAATGCGCGCGGGCCGTGGTGTAACATCGGCAACCTCCCATCCTGCAGATGTCAGCCATGAAAGCGTCCGAGCGCCATCGCGCGATTCTCGATCTCGTCCTGACGGGCGACGCCAGCGTCGAACAGCTCAGCGCCGCGCTCGGCGTATCCGAAGCTACCGTGCGGCGCGACCTGACGACGCTCGCCAACCAGCGCCGTCTCGTGCGCACCTATGGCGGTGCGACGGCGCTGATCGGCGCACACGAACCGGAGGCGTCGCTCGAGGAGCGCAAGGCGACGCAGCGCGAGCAGAAGGAAGCGATTGCTCGCGCGGCGGCCGCTCACGTGCACGACGGCGATACGCTGCTGCTCGACGGCGGCACGACCTGCGCCGCGCTGGCGCGGCATCTCGTCTCGCGCGTCGATCTTCATGTGGTGACCAACAATCTGCTTGCCGTCATGACGCTGGCGAACGCGCCCGGCGTCCATCTCACGTTGATCGGCGGCGATCTGCGCAAATCGAGCATGAGCACGCTCGGGCCGCTCGCCGAACTGTCGCTGAGCCGCTTGAGCGTCGACAAGGCATTTCTCGGTGCGGACGGCGTGGTCGCGGAGTTCGGGCTGTGCGAAGCGAGCGCGCAACAAGCGTATCTGAAGGACTGCATCATCCGGCGCGCGGCTCAGACGTTTGTGCTCGCCGACGCCGACAAGCTCGGCCGCTCGCGGCAACAACACTGGACGCCGCTCGAACGGGACTGGTGCTTGATCACGTCGAGCATGGCCGACGAGGCGCTTCTTGCGCCGTTCAGGGCGCTCGGACGCGTCGTGGTCGAGACGGCCGATATCGACACGCCGTCGCGCCCGACGATCTCGTGATACTGCGCGAAGCCCGCAGTACAACGAGGCGGAAAGGCGTCGGACCTTCGACGACGAGATAGCGAACCGTCGGCCGAAAACATCCGACGTCACGTTCCCTCTTTACCTTCCGGTAACACGTCGCGGCCTTGCTGCGATGCCGACCTGACGAACGCGTCCAGATCGCGGTTGAAACGCTCGGGCTCCTCGATGAACGGCGCATGGCCGGCGTCCGCGTACACGTGACTTACGATGTGCGGATTCAGCGCGGCCGCGCGGGCGAGCGTTGCCTGCGTGTCGACCAGTACGTCGCGACCTCCGTAGATAAAGAGCAGCGGTACGCGCGCCTTGGCGAGCCCTTCTGTGGCGAACACGGTCATGGCCGGCACTTCTCGCTGCATGTCCCACGATGCCATGGCGGCGTTCGCGAGCAGCCGCGCGAATGTGTCGGCGTCGGGCCGACGATTGAAACAAAGGCCGACGAAGGTACGCTCGCCGTCCAGATGCGTCTTCAGATCGGCCGAATTCATGTCGCGATAAACGTCGGGGTGGGCGACGATCTGACCGGGCGCGAGCTCGACCACGCCGTCGACATATACGGCACCCGCGATGCCGCTATCGCCGTATTTCGCGAGATAGTTCGATATCACCACGCCGCCGAGCGACCAGCCGACCACGACGGGCTTGCGCGCATGCGAGCCGCGGATCACCGCTGCGAGGTCGTCCCCCCAGCGGCTCCCGTCGTGATAGGGCTCCGGGCCGGCCGGCTTGTCGGACAGACCGTGACCGCGCAGATCATAGGTGATGATCCGGTATCGGCTCAGTTCGCGGCTTCGCACCTGGGCATCCCAGTTCAGGCGGCTGCCGAGCAGTCCATGCACGAGAATGATCGGCTGGCCGTTCGGATTACCGTTTTCCTGAACGGCGATCCTTACGCCATCCGCCGAGGTCACCGTATAGCTGTTCGGTGCTGCAAATGCGTGGGGCGCGGACGCAAGCAGCGTAACCGCCGAGAGCGCGGAAATCAGAAGGTGAGAGAACGTCCTTAAGCTCATTGTCTTGCCCGGGAGAGTGTCGGTACGCTTACTCTCAACCCTTACACTGATGTGAGAGTCAAGCGAATCGTGCTACGCTGCTTTGCATGAAAAACACGCCTTCCCGGCAGCTGCTGGCGATCGGACAACTTTCGCAACTCACCGGCGCCAGCGTGCGGTCGATCCGCCACTACGACGAACATGGTCTGCTCACTTCGGTACGTGCGAGCAATGGCTATCGCATGTTTCCCGAGAAGGCCGTCACGCAGGTCAAGCAGATTCAGCGCATGATCGCGACCGGATTCACCATCGACGATATTCGCGGTTTTCCCGACTGCATGCTTTTGATCGAGGGTGCCCGTTCTTGCGATCAGATTACGGACGTTCAGCGGGCAAGGCTCGAGGCAATCGAGCGTCAGATCGCCGACCTGGAAAAGCGTCGGGCGCGTCTTCTCAAGACCTTGAATGAAGGGGTGATTCCGCCGGTCGATTGATGCGGCGTGGCAATGGCCACGGCCGCGACGCTGCCGCCTGCGCGCTACCCGGCCTGGCGCCACGCGGCGCTCTCGCGTCCCTGCGTCAGCAGCTTGCGCGCAATCTCGGCCACGCGCGCCACGTGCGCGACGGCTGCCTCGCGTGCCGCCCTCGCGTCGCCGGCCGCGATCCCGGCGAGAATCTCGCGCATTTCCTCGACCGCCTGCTGACCGCGATCGTCGGAAGCGATCGTCAGCGCACGCAGCCGATTGATGCGAGCGATCAACGTCTGCACGATCTCCCACGCAACGTGCTTTTTACCGGCGATGAACATGCGCTCGTAGAACGCCGACGTCAGCGCCTTCACCGCGTGATGATCCTGCGTATCGAACGCGTGCTGGATCCGGTCGATGCACGTCGAAAGATCTGCGACGAGCGACGCATCGGCATGCTCCGCGCAGGCCATCGCGGCCTCGCCCTCGAGCAAGGCGCGGATCTCGTAGATCTCGGCGGCCGTGTCGAAGTCGAGGACCGCGACGATGGGCCCCTGGTTCGGGATCGAGTCGACGAGGCCCTCCGTTTCCAGATGGCGCAGGACCTCGCGCACGACGGTCCGGCTGACGCCCAGGATCTCGCACAGTGAGCGTTCGACGAGCCGTTCGCCCGGCTGGAAATGCGCGTCGAGGATCGCGGTGCGCATCTTCTCGAGCGCGAGCTCCCGCAGCGTGGCAGTAGGCCGCTCGACTTTCAGTGACGGCAGTGCGGGACGCATGGCCGTTGCCGTCACGCTTGCGCGAACAGGCGCGCGTCGCGCGCATCCCACTCGACGAGCGCCTGTGCGCCGATCACGATGCCGTTGCCGTGTCGATGGGCGGCCGGCGTGCGGATCGAGATTTCCTGCTGCCACGGTGTCGCGACCGCGTAGTGCATCGCATCGCCGAGATAGGTGATGTCGCGCACCGTGACGGGCAGACCCGCGCCGACGGCCGACGCGGTTGCTGTGCCTGCGTATTGCACCGGGCGGATGCGCATCTGTTCCGGACGAATCATCAGCGTGCCATCGTCGCCGGCAGCGAGCGAGGGATGGAACGCGTCCGAGGCCGTTTCGACACCGTTGGGAAACACGCCGCCCATGCGACCGTCGCGTGTCTTCGTCACCTTGACCGGCAGGAAATTCGAATTACCGATAAAGCTCGCGACGAAGCGCGACGCGGGATTCGCATACAGTTCCTCGCCCGTGCCCACCTGCTCGATCCGCCCCTGGTTGAACACGGCGATACGGTCGGACAACCGCAGCGCCTCCTCCTGGTCGTGCGTGACGTAAAGGATCGTCACGCCGGTCTCCTGGTGAATGCGGCGCAGTTCGAGCTGGATTTCCTCGCGCAGCTTCTTGTCGAGCGCGGACAGCGGCTCGTCCATCAGCAGCACGGGCGGATCGTAGGCCAGCGCACGCGCGATCGCGACGCGCTGCTGCTGGCCGCCGGAGAGTTGCGCAGGCATCCGGTCACGGCATTCGGACAGATGTACGAGCTTCAGCATCTGCTCCACTTTGGCGCGAACTTCCGCGTCCGGCCGGCGCCGCACGCGCAGCGGGAACGCGACGTTCTCGCCCACGCTCAGGTGCGGAAACAAGGTATAGCGCTGAAACACCATTCCGATGTTGCGCTGGTTCGGCGCAACCGAAAGCAGCGACTTGCCGTCGAGCAGCACGCGTCCGTCGGTCGGCTCCTGAAAGCCCGCGACGATATAGAGCGTGGTGCTCTTGCCCGAACCCGACGGCCCGAGGAAGGTCATGAATTCGCCCTTGCGCACGTCGAGCGACACGTGGTCGATCGCAACGACGTCATCGTAGGTCTTGCGCAGGCGCTGGATTTGCAGGAAAGCAGTCATGGCGTAGTACCTCAGTGAGCGCGTGCGCGGCGCACCACGGCGCCCGCCAGCATCAATACGGTCGTCAGTCCGACGAGCAGCGACGACGCGGCCGCGACGACAGGCGTCAGGTCTTGCCGCAGCGTTGCCCAGATCCGCACGGGCAGCGTCTGCAGTGTCGGGCTCGACATGAAGATCGACACCACGACTTCATCCCACGACGCGAGAAACGCGAAGACCGCGGCCGCAAACAGGCCGAGCCGGATGGCAGGCAGCGTGACGCGCAGCTTCACCGTGAGCGGCGATGCGCCGCAGATCAGCGCGGCGTCTTCCAGCGCCGTGTCGAAGCTCAAGAGCGAATTGCTGATCGCGATGATCGAAAACGGCAGCGCGATGATCAGGTGGGCGATCACGAAGCCGGTCATCGTGCCGTTGAGCCCGATACGCAGAAAGAATGCATAGAGCGCAACGGCGAGCACGACGACGGGCAGCACCATCGGTGTCAGGAAGAAGCCGCGCACCGCCTCGCGGCCGCGGAACCTGCCCCGCACGAGCGCCAGCGAGGCAAGAAAGCCGATCGCGACGGACAGCATCGTCACGATAATCGCCAGCTTCGCGCTGGTCAGCAGCGAGTCGATCCAGCCGGCGTCGGTAAACAGCTGCCGATACCATTCGAGCGTCCAGCCCGGCGGCGGGAAAATGAGCCATTGCGAATCGCCGAACGACAACGCGACGATAAACACGATCGGCAACAGCAGGAACAGTGCGACGGCCGCGCCCACGGCCACCAGAATCCAGCGCAGCGCGCCGAGGCGATCGAAATCGAGCAACATGTCAGCGCCCTCCGGCGGCGGCGTGTGCGCTGCCCGTGAAGCGCAGCTGCAACGCATAGAGCGCGAGCGTGACGGCAAGCAGCACGAAGGCCGCGGCGCCGGCGAGGCCCCAGTTCAGCAGCTCCTGCACGAGCTGCGCGATCAGTTCGGCCAGCATCATGTACGACGGCCCGCCGAGCAGCGTCGGCGTGACGAAGTAGCCGAGCGCCATGACGAACACCATCAGCGCACCGGACGCCACGCCCGGCATCGCGAGCGGCACGAGGATGCGCCAGAACGCCTGCCAACGGCTCGCACCGCACACCGCGGCCGCGCGCAGCGTCGACGGGTCGATGCCGCGCAGCGTCGCATGCAGCGGCATCACGAGAAACGGCAGCATGATGTAGGTCATGCCGATCGTCACGCCTGTCAGATTGTTCACGAGCGACAGCGGCTCCCGGATCACGCCGAGCGCCATCAGCGCGCGGTTGATCGGCCCCGTTCCCTGCAGCAGCACCATCCACGCGAACGTGCGCGCGAGCAGGTTCGTCCACATCGACAACAGCAGGATCGCGAACAGCACCGAACTGAGCTTGCGCGGCGCGATGGCGAGCAGCCACGCCATCGGAAAGCCGACGATCAGCGTGACGAGCGTCACGACCGTCGCGACGATGAATGTATTACCGAACACGCGCACGTACGTCGTCGAGCCGAGTAGTTGCGCGTAGTTGTGCAGCCCGGGCGCCGGCTCGAGCACGCTGCGCAACAGCAGCGACAGCACGGGCAGCAGGAAAAAGATCACGAGGAGCAGCATCGCGGGGGCCAGCAGCCGCACGCTGCGCCAATCGCGCCGCTTGCGCGGCGGTGTCGCGGCAGGATGCGCGACGGTACTCAATACGTTCGGCATGGTGTCTCCTTTGTCGGCCAGCGCCGGCACTTCAGTGCCTGTTGCCGCTGGCCCCATGCGGGTTCGTTGCTCTACCGGGCGGGTTCCGTCCGGTTCAGGCTCCTGAACGGCGTTCGGGTGGGTACAACACGACGCGCCGGCTTACTTCGACTGCCACGCGTACCAGCGCTTCGCGATCGCATCGCGGTTCTCGGCCCAGTACTTCATGTCGAGATTGATCTGCGAGCCCTTGTACTGGTCGGGCAGTGCTTTCGCGATCGCCGGCGGCATCAGCGCGGCCGACTTCACGTTGATCGGTGCATACCCGGTATTGGCGGCGAACCTGGCCTGGGCTTCCGCGCTCGTCGCGGCGGCCAGGAACTTCATCGCCGCGTCGCGATGCTTGGCGCCCTTCGGAATCACGAGCATGTCGGCCGCGGTCAGGTTCTCATTCCACGACATGCCGACCGGTACGCCTGTCTGCGCGAGCGCATGCAGACGGCCGTTCCAGAACATGCCGATCGGCGCTTCGCCCGATGCGAGCAACTGCTGCGATTGCGCGCCGCCGCTCCACCAGACGATATCGCCCTTGATCGAATCGAGCTTCTTGAACGCGCGGTCGAGATCGAGCGGATACAGCTTGTTCGGCGCGACGCCGTCGGCGAGCAGTGCGATCTCGAGCACGCCCGGCGCCGACCACTTGTAAAGCGTACGCTTGCCCGGAAAACGCTTCGTGTCGAACAGATCGACCCAGTTCTGCGGCTGCGCACCCGTGTACTTCGCCTTGTTGTAGCCGAGCACGAATGAATAATAGAAACTGCCCACGGCAGACGGCGTCGCGAAGCGCGCGTCGAGGTCGGCCTTCTTCACCACGGAATAGTCGATCGGCTCGATCAGCCCGGCCTTTTCCGCCGCATACGCGAAGTCGCCTTCGACGTCGACCACGTCCCAGCTGACGTTGCCGCTTTCGACCATCGCCTTGAGCTTGCCGTAGTCGGTCGGTCCGTCCATCAGCACCTTGATGCCGCTCGCCTGCGTGAACGGCTGCGCCCAGTCCTTCTGCTGCGACGACTGGGTCGTGCCGCCCCAGCTCGTGAACACGATCGGGTCCGCAGCGCGCGCCGGTGCGGCGCAAAGAACGGCCAACGGTGCGATACAGGCAAGCTGCGATGCCAGACGCGATGCTGCGAAACGCGGGATGCTTCTGCTGCTCATGGTCTCTCTCCAGATGAAACGGGTGCGGCTTGCGGCCACCGGAACGGCAGCCCTCCGAATACGCGTGCTCGGTCCGGCAGCGCCCGCCGCGCCGGCTGCTCGATCGCCTCGTTCGTCACTGCGGCGCATCGCGCGCCGCCGATGCCGTTACGCGGCGGCCAGCGGCTGGACCGTACCGGCCTCCGTGTCGCCGACGTAGATTCCATATGCGTCCTGCCTGCGTTCGCGCACGTAGCGCTCGAGCATCGAGCGCACGGCGGTATCGGCGATGTCGTCCCAAGGAACCTGCCACAGCGGCACGATGCGAATACTGCTGTCGAACCACGGCGAACCGGTGGGCATCACGCGGCCGCGGTAATAGATGTGCACGCCCGGCTCGCGGCCGCCGGCCGATTCGAAGACGGCGAACAGGAAGTCGAGATGCGCGTTGAGCCCGAGCTTCGTCAGCACGCCGCGCAGGCTCGCCGCGTCGCTCGCCGGTTCGAGCCGGCTGCCGGTCGGCAGGCGCAGGCCGTGCGGCGTATCGACGAGCACCAGCCCGTCGCGATGTTCGAGAATCGCGCCCACCTGCGCGCGCCCCGCCGCGGACAACGCGTCCTGCGACAGGCTGAAGTTCACGTATGCGCCGCGGCAATAGCCGAGCGGCGACGCGCTCGTCTGCGCGAAGTCGACCACGCGTCCGATCAGAATGATGTGGTCCCCCGCGTCGACCACGTCGTGCGTCACGCAGTCGAAGCTCGCGGCCGCATCCCGGATCACCGGGGCACCCGTTTTGCGCGTATCCCACGGTACTCGGGCGAATTTGTCCTGTGCTTTCGAGGCGAACACGCCGGACACGTCGGCCTGGTTCTCCGCCAGCACGCTCACCGCAAAACGCTGCGTGGCCGAGAACACCGGATGGCTCGACGCCGTCTTCGCGATGCACACGAGAACCAACGGCGGATCGAGCGACACCGACGTGAACGAGTTGGCGGTGAAGCCGCGCGGCGAACCGTCGGGCTGGATCGTCGTGACGACCGTCACGCCGGTGACGAATGCACCGAGGGCACGGCGAAAGCCGGACGTGTCGAATGGCTGCTGCGCGATGGGCTCGGTTATCGACTCGGTCATGGCGTCCTCCCGCGATGGCTGTGCTGCTTGATGAGATTATGGTATGCCATCTTATGGGCTACAACAATGAACGCTGTATTATGGAATACCATGAGTCGGATCGGCAGACAAAACAAAAGGCCGCCGGCAAGTGTGCCGACGGCCTTCCGTGGTGAATCGCGCGTATCGACGCCCGCGCCGGCGTGTCGTCAACGGTCGTCGACGGCCTCGTCCTGCTGCTGCGCGAGCGCGGACTGCGCCAGCTCGGCAACGCGCTTGATGTGCGCCGCCGACGCCGCGGCAGCCGCGTCGCCGTCGCGCCGCTCGATCGCGTCGAGCAGGCGGTTCATCTCCGTATTGGAATCGCTGCCGCGCCCCGGCATCGCGATGGTCAGCGCACGCAGCCGGTTGATGCGCGCATTGAGCGTCTTGACGACCGTCAGCGACACGTGTTTGCCCGCCGCCTCGAACAGCGCTTCATAGAAACGTTCGGTGTATTCGAGCACGCGCGGCAGATCTTCCTTCTCGAACGCATCCTCGATCACCGCGCGAATTTCGCGCAGTCGCTGCACGACTTCGGGCGTCGCGCCCTCCGCGCACGCGCGCGCCGCATTGGCTTCGAGCAGCCCGCGCAGTTCGTAAATCTCGCCGACCTGCCCCGGATCGAGCCGCGCGACCACCGGCCCCTGCCGCGACACGGTCTCGACCAGCCCTTCCGTCTCGAGATGCCGCAGCACCTCGCGCACCACCGTGCGACTCACGCCGAGTTCGTCGCAGAGCGTGCGCTCGACGAGCCGCGCGCCCGGTCGGAAATAGCCCTGCACGATCGCGCCACGCAGCTTGTCGAGCGTCAGTTCGCGCAGGGTCTTGGCATTGCGGTCGATTTTCAGGTCTTGCATGGACGGCACTCTGGAAACGAAATGGCCTGCCGCCCGCCGAAAGTCGGCGGGCGACATGGAATGCCATATTATGACCTAACTGTCATCGAGCTTTCCATCCCGCCCGCCGCGTGCCCGGCGACGCCGCCGGTTCAGTCCTCCAGACCCTCGACGATCGAGATCTGCGCGCGGCAATGTCCGTCCCGCTTCGCCTTCGCCGTCCGGTATTCGACCGAGTGATAACACGCGAGCGCGGTGTCCATATCGGGAAAGCGGATCACGACGTGGCGCTCGAACGCGTCGCCCTCGAGCGTCTGCGACGCGCCGCCGCGCGCGAGAAATACGGCGTCGAACTTCTTGAACGCCTGCGGCGCGAGATCCGTGTAGTCCTTGTACTTCACGGGATCCAGCACCTGCACGTGGGCAATCCAGTACGCACTCATTTTTCACCTCCGCTTTCGCGCAATTTCGAGACACGGGTTAACACTCATGGCATGCCGTAACATGGTATACCACAATGAATCCGACAATCAACGCATGAAAGGAAGGTGCCATGAGCCTGATTCGGAAATCCGTCCTCCACGTCGAAACGCTGTACGTGGATGGCGACAAGGTCGCTGCGAAACCGCTGAAGATGATCGGCGCGGCCGCGGTGATCAAGAACCCGTGGGCGGGCCGCGGATACGTCGAGGACCTGTCGCCGGAGATCCGCAGGCTCGCGCCGCAACTGAGCGAACACCTGACGCAGCTGATCCTCGACGAAGCCGGTTCGGGCGAGGCCGTCGAAGCGTTCGGCAAGAGTGCGATCGTCGGTCTCGACGGCGAGATCGAGCACGCATCCGCGCTGATCCACACGCTGCATTTCGGCAATACGTATCGGACGGCCGTCGGCGCGAAGTCGTATCTCGCGTTCAACAACACGCGGGGCCCGGCCAACGCGCCGCTGCTGATTCCGATGATGGACAAGAACGACGAAGGCCGCCGTTCGCACTACCTGACGCTCCAGTTCGCGATTCCGGACGCGCCGGCCGCCGACGAACTCGTCATTGCCCTCGGCGCGGCCACCGCCGGCCGGCCGCATCACCGCATCGGCGACCGCTACAAAGATCTCGCAGAGCTCGGAAATGACGTCAAGAACCCTGCCGCTGTCAAATAAGCGCGTCGCCCACTATCTCGACCAGGGCGCGGGCGAACCGCTGGTGCTGATTCACGGGGTCGGCATGCAGGCGAGCGCGTGGTATCCGCAGATCGACGACCTGTCGCGCGACTTTCGCGTGATCTCCGTCGACATGCCGGGCCACGGGAGAAGTGATCCGCTCGACACCGGCGCCGAGCTGCCGCAGTTCGTGCAGTGGGCGGCAGAGTTCATCGAAGCGCTGAAGGTCGGCCCCGTCAATCTGGCCGGCCATTCGATGGGCTCGCTGATCGCGGCTGGCGTCGCCGTGACGCGACCGGATCTCGTCAAGCGCGTGGCAGTCCTGAACGGCGTGTACCGCCGAACCGAGCAGGCGCGCGAAGCCGTACTGCAACGCGCCGCCGAACTGAGGTCGGGCACCATCGACGTCGATACGCCGCTCAAGCGCTGGTTCAACGCGGAAGAAGCGCAGCAGGCCGCCGCCCGGAAGGTGCAATCGTGGCTGCATTCGGTCGACCTCGCCGGTTATGCGACCGCGTACCACGCCTTCGCGAACGGCGACGAGGTGTATGCGGACGCCTGGCACCGGATCGCCTGCCCCGCCCTCGTGCTCACCGGCTCGGACGATCCGAATTCGACGCCCGAGATGGCGCGACAGATGGCGCAGGCCGCACAGGATGGCAAGGCGGTCGTGATCGAGAACGAGCGCCACATGGTCAACTTGACCGCGCCCGACACGGTCAATCGCGCGCTGCGTACGTGGCTGCAGACCGTGCCGCAGGCGGAAACCCTGAAATCGGAAGTGTGACATGAGCCAAGCAATCAGCCAGGAAGCCTCGACGATCAACACCCGGGAGCTGCGCGATGCGTTCGGCGCGTTCATGACGGGCGTGACGATCGTCACGACTGCGCGCGACGACGGCCAGCCGCTCGGCTTCACCGCGAACTCGTTCTCGTCGGTGTCGCTGGATCCGGCACTGCTGCTCGTCAGCATCGCGAAGACGTCGAGCAATTTCCAGACGTTTTCCACGGCCGGCCACTTTGCGATCAACATCCTCGCGGAAGGGCAAACGGAGCTGTCGAACAGGTTCGCGCGCCCGAGCGAGAACCGCTTCGCGAACGTCGGCTGGCATCTGAGCGCACATCGTAATCCGCTGATCGACGACGTCAGCGCGTGGTTCGACTGCACGACGCACGAGGTGATCGATGCGGGCGATCACGCAATCATCATCGGCAAGGTAGAGGCGTTTCATTCGGCAGGCTATGCGGGGCTCGGTTACTACCGCGGCGGGTATTTCACGCCGGCGAAGCTGTCGACCGAAGTCATTGCTGGCCCGAAGGTCGTCGTCAGCGCGATCATCGCGCGCGACGACAAGGTGCTCATGATCCGCACCGCCGAGGGCAAGTGGACACTGCCCGCGAAGGCGATCGGCCGTGAAGGCGCCGACAAGGCGCTCGCCGAACTCTTCCGGCAATACCAGCCCGACGCATCGGCAAGCTTTATCTATTCGGTCTACAACAATACCGAGACGCACTATCAGTACATCTCGTTCCTCTGCAGCGCACCGGACGAAGCGGCGGCCGCCGGCGAATTCGTGAGCCTCGACGATCTCGACGCCGACGCGTTCCAGGACAGCGCGCTCGCCAGCATGCTCGAACGCTATCGCAAGGAGAGCCAGCTGAAGAGTTACGGCCTGTACTTCGGCGATCACAGCACGGGCACCGTCCGTCCGCTTCTTTCCTGAAAGGTCCCATCATGCGTTTTTCGCTTTTCGTTCACATGGAGCGCGTCTCCGACCAGACCAGCCAAAAGCAGCTGTACGACGAGATGGTGGAGCTGTGCCAGATCGCCGACCGCGGCGGCATGCACGCCGTCTGGACCGGCGAGCACCACGGCATGGATTTCACGATCGCGCCGAACCCGTTCATCAACCTCGCCGATCTCGCGAACAAGACGAAGCGCGTACGGCTCGGCACGGGCACGGTCGTCGCGCCGTTCTGGCATCCGATCAAGCTCGCCGGCGAAGCCGCGATGACGGACATCATCTCGGGCGGGCGCCTCGAGCTCGGCATCGCGCGCGGCGCCTACTCGTTCGAATACGAGCGCCTGATGCCGGGTCTCGACGCGTGGAGCGCAGGCCAGCGCATGCGCGAGCTGATTCCGGCCGTGAAGAAGCTGTGGGAAGGCAACTACGCGCACGACGGCGAATTCTGGAAGTTCCCGTCGACGACATCATCGCCGCTGCCGCTGCAGCAACCGCATCCGCCGATCTGGGTCGCCGCGCGCGATCCGAACAGTCACGAGTTCGCGGTGGCCAACGGCTGCAACGTGCAGGTCACACCGCTGCATCTCGGCGACGACGAAGTCGAGAAGCTCGTCGGCCATTTCAACGCCGCGTGCGCGAAGTACAGCGACGTGCCGCGTCCGCAGATCATGCTGCTGCGTCACACCTATGTCGCGAGCAACGAGGACGACGCGCAGCGAGCCGCCGACGAAATCAACGTGTTCTACAACTACTTCGGCGCGTGGTTCAAGAACGAACGTCCGGTCAGTCGCGGGATGATCCAGCCGCTCAGCCGCGAGGAAATCGCCGCGCACCCGTTCTACACGCCCGAAGCGATGCGCCGGAACAACGTGATCGGCACGCCGGCGGAAGTGATCGAACGTCTGAAGACCTATGAGGCGCTCGGCTTCGACGAGTACTCGTTCTGGATCGACACGGGCATGCCGTTCGAACGCAAGAAGGCGTCGCTCGAGCGGATGATCCGCGACGTGATGCCGGCGTTCCGGTAAGGGGACGATGTCATGAATGTACATTTTCAGCTGTATATCGACGGGCAGTTCGAGCCCGGCGCCGCCACCTTCGGCAGCATCGACCCGGCAACCGGCGCCGTGTGGGCGCAGATGCCGGAAGCCCGCACGGACGAAGTGAATCGCGCGGTCGCGGCGGCCCGCCGTGCACTGACCGATCGCGCCTGGGCAGGCCTGACCGCGTCGGCGCGCGGCAAACTGCTGTACCGGCTCGCGGACCTCGTCGAACAGGCTGCACCGCGGCTCGCCGAAATCGAAACGAAAGACACCGGCAAGATCATCCGCGAAACGTCGAGCCAGATCGCATACGTCGCCGAGTATTACCGCTACTACGCCGGCATCGCCGACAAGCTCGAGGGCAGCAACATCCCCGTCGACAAGCCCGACATGCAGGTATGGCTCGAGCGGCAGCCGGTCGGTGTAGTCGCCGCGATCGTGCCGTGGAACAGCCAGCTGTTCCTGTCCGCGGTCAAGCTCGGCCCCGCACTCGCCGCGGGCTGCACCGTCGTGCTGAAGGCATCCGAGGAAGCACCGGGACCGCTGCTCGAGTTCGCGCGCATCGTGCACGAGGCCGGCTTCCCGCCCGGTGTCGTCAACGTCGTCACCGGCTTCGGCCCGGAATGCGGTGCGGTGCTGAGCAGCCATCCCGATGTGGACAAGGTCGCGTTCACCGGCGGCCCCGAGACCGCGCGCCACATCGTGCGCAATACGGCCGACAACCTCGCCAAGGTGTCGCTCGAACTCGGCGGCAAGTCGCCGTTCATCGTGTTCGCCGATACCGACATCCAGAGCGCCGTGAATGCGCAGGTCGCGGCCATCTTCGCAGCCAGCGGCCAGAGCTGCGTCGCGGGTTCGCGCCTGCTGATCGAGGCTTCCGTCAAGGATCGATTCCTCGCGCTGCTCGTGGAACGCGTATCGCGGATTCGCATCGGCTCACCCGGCGAGCGGGAGACCGAATACGGCCCGTTGTGTACCGAGCGACAGCTTCGCCACATCGAGAAGGTCGTCGAGCGCTCGGTGCGTCAGGGCGCGACCGTGCTCGCCGGCGGAACGAAGCTGGAGCGCGACGGGTATTACTACGCGCCGACGATCCTCGACTGCACCGGCGTCGCGCACGCCGACAGCATCACGACCGAATTGTTCGGGCCGGTGCTATCGGTCGACACGTTCGAATCCGAGCAGGAAGCGATCGACAAGGCGAACGGCACCGCGTATGGCCTCGCGGCCGGCATCTTCACGACCAGTCTCACGCGGGCTCACCGCGTGTCGAAGCGCGTGCGCGCCGGCATCGTGTGGATCAACACGTATCGGGCCGTATCGCCGCTCGTGCCGTTCGGCGGCTTCGGCCTGTCCGGACACGGCCGCGAAGGCGGGCTGAGCGCCGCACTGGAATACACCACCACGAAGTCCGTATGGCTGCGCACGTCGGACGATCCGATCGGCGACCCGTTCGTGATGCGCTGAGCGGCGATCCGCTCACCTGCCGTATCGATTCATAAGCGACGGAGACCAGGCTGCGCCCGCGCGGCGCCGTTTGGTCCGGCAATAACGATGGAGACAGCATGACAAAGCAGGACAGCGACGGCGGCGTTCTCGCCATCGAAAGCAACTCGATCGAATATGTTCCGCCGGAGGCCCGCCACGGCAAGCCGGCCGACCTCTTCACCCTGTGGTTCTGCACGAACGTCGCACCGCTGGCCGTGATCTCGGGCGCCACGTCGGTGCTGGTGTTTCATCTCGACCTGGTCAGCGCGATTCTCGCGATCGTGGCCGGGCAATGCTTCGGCGCAATCTTTCACGCGCTCACTTCCGCGCAGGGGCCGCTCGTCGGCGTACCGCAGATGATCCAGAGCCGCGCCCAGTTCGGCCGCTACGGCTCGCTGCTCGTGGTCGGGTTCACCACGCTGATCTACCTCGGCTTCTTCGTATCGAACATCATTCTCGCGGGCAAAACGCTGCACACCGCCATGCCCGCGATACCCGTACCCGCCGCGACCGTCGTCGGCGCGGTGCTTGCGACGCTGGTGGGCGTGATCGGCTGCCACTTCATTCATCGCTTCAACAAGATCGGTGCGTGGTTCATGGGCGGCGCGCTGCTGATCGGCATCGCGCTGATGGCGCCGGGGCTCGACGCGCAGATCTTCGAGCGAGGGCATTTCGATGCCACGAACTGGTTCGCGATGTTCGGGCTGTGCGCCATCTGGCAGATCAGCTTCGCGCCCTATACGTCCGACTATTCTCGCTATCTGCCGACCTCCGCCGGATTCGGGAAGACGTTTGCGTATACCTACTTCGGCACGTCGCTAGGCACGATCTTCGCGTTCCTGTTCGGTGTGCTGGCAGTCAGCACCGGACATTCGACCGACGCGATGCAGGCCGTCCGCGAGCAGACCGGCGCGTTCGGCTACGTGCTGATCCTGCTGTTTCTCGTCAACATCATCGGCCACAACGGAATGAACCTGTACGGCGCAGTACTGTCGTTCATCACCGCCGCGCAGACGTTCCGCCCGCACTGGGTGCCGGGCCGCAACGTACGCGTCGCCGTGTCGGCGGTGCTGCTGGTGGCGTCCACCGCGATCGCCCTGTGGGCGTCGAGCAACTTCATCGCGATCTTTCTGAACGCGATCTTCGCGCTGCGCATCGTGCTCGCGCCATGGATCGCGATCAACCTGATCGACTTCTATCTCGTCAACAACCGGCACTACCGCGTCGCGGAGATCATCAGCAGCAATGGCGGCATGTACGGCGCGTTCAACGCCAAGACCACCGCGATCTACGTGTTCGGGATTGCGGTGCAGGTTCCGTTCATGGAAGAAAGCTTCTTCCGCGGCCCGTGGGCGTCGATTCTGGGCGGCGTCGACGTCTCATGGATGGTCGGCCTCGTCGTCACCGCGCTGGTGTGCTACCTGTTCGCGTCGCGGGACGACTCGCGTTCGCGAAGCCGGTGTCCGGCCGGCGCCGGCGCTCTGGATTAACGATGGAGATCGATCATGAATGAAGACGAGGCGCTGTTTCAGAAAGGCTTGCCGATCCGCCGTGAAGTGCTCGGCCCCGAATACGTCGATGCGTCGATGGAAAAGGCCGACGCGTTCATGATGGCGTTCCAGCGCGCCACCACCGCATGGGCGTGGGGATGGGCATGGGGCGACGACACGCTCGACCGGAAAACGCGCAGTCTGCTCAACCTCGCGATGCTGACTGCCGCCGGCCATACGAACGAACTCAAGCTGCACGTGAAGGGGGCGCTCAACAACGGCGTAAGCGTCGAGGAAATCAAGGCGACATTGCTGCACGCGACGGCTTATTCGGGCATTCCGCACGGGCTCAGCGCGTTCAAGGCAGCGCATGAGGTGCTCGTGTCCGAAGGGGTATTGAAATAAGCGCAGCGCCGGAGAAGCGGGTGGCATCGCGGCCTGTGTCGACGGACTGAATAGCCGTGGTTGGCCTACAGCTCGGGGCACTGTGTCGACCGTTGCCCCCGCTTCTCTCCATTTGACGTCGGGCGTAACCGACGACCGTTGCGGTTGCAGCTTCGACGCGCCATACCGACGACCTTCCTTCGGCGCGACGCAAACCGAGAGCACAACCTGCGCGCTACCATTCGGTCATCCATCGGCCCGGCCATTCCGCCGTTCAACCGCGCGCGCCGTGCATCGCTAACTTCTATCCAGAAACAAATCCGCCACCACCGACCGCAACCAGCGATTACCGGCCTCGTGGTGGTATTTCGCATGCCAATGCTGACGCACCGCAAACTTGTCGACCGGAAACGGACAGGGATGAACCGCGATCCCGTTCACGCGCGCGAGCGTCTCCCCGATGTTTCTCGGCAGCGTCGCAATCAGATCGGTCGACTGGATGATCGACCCGAGCCCGAGCATACCCGGCAGCTCGAGCACGACGTCGCGGTCGATGTTCTCGCGCAGCAGCGCCTGCTCCAGCAATTGCGCACCCGTGCCGGCCGCGATGATCACGTGTCCTTCGCGGCGGTATTGCTTGAGCGTTAGCTTCGCGCGCACGCGAGGATGATCGGGATTGGCGAGACAAACCCAATCCTGCATGTAGAGCTGTTGCTGGTACATGCCGCTGCCAAGCCACGGCACATACCCGATCGCGAGATCCGCCTCGCCCGATTCCAGCGCGCGCTCCGTGTTCCCGTCGATTCTCGCCGCTTCGAGCCGGATGCCCGGCGCCTGCGCGCGCACATGCGCGAGCATCTTCGGCAGCAGCGTGATGTGACTCGCATCCGTCATGCAGATCCGGAAGCGCCGCTTGGCCGTGGCCGGATCGAACGAGATTTCCCACGCCGAAAACCGCCGCAGCGACTCCAGGATTTCCCGGCACGGGCCGATCAACGCGTCTGCCTGAGGCGTCGGCGTCATCCCGGCGGGCGTACGCACGAACAACGGATCCTGCAAATGTTCGCGCAGCCGCCCCAGCCAGATGCTGATCGTCGGCTGGCTCTGCCCGAGCTGCTCCGCCGCCCGCGTCACGCTGCGCACGTCGTACAGCAAGTCGAAAAGCTGAAGCAGCTTGAGATCCGGCAGCTCGGCAGTGCCCATGGGTTCATTGTGTTTCGCAATGTCGCCATTGTAGTCATTTCGTTGCGCCTATGCGGCACGCCTGACGAATGGACGCCCGCGGACAGGACTCGACGCCCTGCTTCCCGGATCGCAAGAACACCGCACTAATGGCGGTTGCGCTCACTCGCGCGCAGTATCCTCGTCATGCCGCGCGAGCGGAACGGTGAGCCGATCGATCAGCGCACGCGTCTGCGGTCGAACGCCGCGCCACCATGCGAACGCTTCGGCCGCCTGCTCGACCAGCATCCCGACGCCATCCGCGATGCCCTGCACACCGGCGCTGCGCGCGAGCTGCAGGAACGGCGTCAAACCCTTGCCGTAGGCGAGCTCGTAGGCGCTGCCGCTCGCGCTGAATACGCTGGGCGGAACCGGCGGCAGTTGTCCGGTGAGGCTTGCCGAAGTCGCGTTGACGACAAGGTCGAAGCGCCCCATCGATTCGAGGTCCGCGTAGCTGCACGCACGCAGCGCGCTGCCTGCGCCTGCTTGCTCGACGAGCGCTTGCGCCTTGTCCGGATGTCGGTTGACGATGACGAGTTCGGCGGGGCGCGCGCCGATAAACGGCAGCAACGCGCCGCGCACGGCGCCGCCTGCGCCGAGAATGAGTACGCGCTTGCCGGCCATTGGCTGATGCAGATTGACTTCGATGTCGCGCACGAGGCCGACGCCATCGAAGTTCTCGGCGATGACGCGACCGTTCTCGAACTTCATCGCGTTCACGGCGCCCGCGAGCGTCGCGCGTTCGCTGCGTTCGTCGGCCATCGCAAACGCTTCCAGCTTGAAGGGCGCGGTGACGTTCATGCCCTTGCCGCCCGCCGCGATGAAGGCGCTAACCGTGTCGGCGAACGCGCCGTCCGGTTCCAGCGGCGCCTCCATCGCGACATAGGCGATGTCCTGCCCGGTCTCCTCGGCGAACAGACGGTGGATCAGCGGAGACTTCGTGTGCCCGATCGGATTGCCGATTACCGCATACCGGTCGCTCATCACGCGCTCCTTTTCGAGAACAGCACACCGTCGGTTTGCATCGCGTCGATTTCCGCTGCACTGAAGCCGAGCGATTGCGCGACCTCGACGTTGTGCTGACCGAGATCGGGGCCGACTTCGCGAATCGACGTATCGCAATCGGAAAAACGGAACGGCAGGTTCGGCAGACGCAGCGTGCCGAAGCGCGGATGCGCCTGCTCGATCACCATGCCGCGCGCGACGATTTGCGGATCGTTGACGACCTCGTCGATGCGCTGCACCTTCGCGCAGGGAACGTCGACCTCGTCCAGCAGCGCCAGAACGTCGGCCACCGAGCGGCCGCCCACCCACGGCTTCACCACGGCAAGAATGGCCTCGCGATGGGCGTTGCGGCCGTTCGGGTCGTGAAAGCGCGTATCGGTTCCAAAACCGGCGGGGCCGCCATGCTGCTCGACGACCGCCGCGAACCGCTTCCACGCATCGTCGACTTGCGCGGCGATGACGAGATCGCCGTCGGCGGCACGGAACACGCCGTACAGCGTCGACGTCGGCATGTCGTGGCCGGTCTGCTCGGGAACGACGCCCTGCATCGTGTAGCACTGGACGGCATATTCGTGCATCGATACCAGCGTGTCGTACAGCGCCATGTCGATATGCTGCCCGCGCCCGCTCGTTACGCGGCCGAACAGCGCCGCGTTGATCGCGGCGACCGCATGAATGCCGGTGTACATGTCGCCGAGCGAAATGCGCATGAGCGGCGGCGGCTCGCCCGGATTGCCGATCATCTGCATGATGCCGCTCTTCGCTTCGGCGATCAGGCCGAAGCCCGCACGATGCGCGTCGGGCCCCGTGTGGCCGTACGCCGAGATCGAGCAGTAGACGAGCCGCGGATTGCGCGCCGACAACGCCGCATAACCGAGACCGAGCTTGTCGAGTGCGCCGGGACGATAGTTCTCGATGAACACGTCGGCCGAGTCGCACAGGCGTTGCATGAACGCCTTGCCGCGCGGATCTTTCATGTCGACGCTGACACCGCGCTTGCCCATGTTGAGCTGCAGAAAGTAGGCGCTTTGCTGGTCGTCCAGAATCGTCGCGTGCCGGCGCCCGGCATCGCCGCCGCCGGGGCGCTCGACCTTGATGACTTCTGCGCCGAGCGCGGCGAGGCAGCGGCCGACATACGGACCGGCAAGAAAGTGGCTGTAATCGACGACGCGAATGCCTTCGAGGGGACGGGCCTGCATCAGTACGCTCCCGGACGACGCGGAATCATCAGACGATGCTCGCCGCGCTGGACGACCTGGCCGTCCTGGTTGATCAGTTCCGACGGCAGAACGACGATGCCCCAGTCGGGCTTGCTCTTGCTGGCGCGCATCGCGCCGACGCGGAACTTGACGCGCAGTACGTCGTTCACCTTGATCGGCAGCAAGAAATCCCAGGTCCAGCCGAGCGACATGCCGGGCACGAAGCGATAGTCGCTTTGCGTCTTGAGGCCGTCCGCAATGGACAAGCCGAACAAGCCATGCGCGACGATGCAGCCGAAGTGGCTCGCGTTCGCGTAATCCTCATCGACGTGCACGGGCGTGTGATCGCCCGTGAGATCGGCATAGGCGAGAATGCGTTGTTGCGTGACCGTGTAAGTCGGGCTGATGCATTCGTCGCCTTCCTGCGCATCGTCCCAGTATTTTTCGATGATGCGGCTCATGCTCACGCCTCCGCGCGCGGATTGATCGCCAGCGCCTGTGCGACGCACGTGGCCGGCTTCGCCTGAATGAGTTCGATCGCGAGTCCGTCGGGCAGGCGCAGCCAGTTGCGTCCCTGCGGCATTTCGGTCACGCCGAATGCCTGCGCCGCCGCGATGGCCGCGTCGAGGTCTTCGCACATCACGCCGAGGTGCGCGAGCCGGCCCTCCGGTCCGTCGTAATGCGGCTCGCTGATGAATTGCAGACCGCCGAGCGTCCAGTATTGACGCGGCGCTTCCCGGCTGCCGTCGACTTCGCGCATGGTCATGCCCAGCACGTCCTCGAAGAAGCGGATATGCCAATGGATGTCCTTCACCCGGATGGCGACGTGCTCGAGATAGGCTTTCGGGGCGCTCATGCCGAGACCTCCTCTTTCTGGCGATCGATCATGGCGCGTTCAATCCCCTTGATGCAGGCGACGAGCGTCGCATTGACGGGCGTCGGCACGCCGAGCCGTTCGCCCCAGCGCACCACGGCGCCGTTGATGAAGTCGATCTCGGTGATCGACGCTTTCTCGAGGCTTTGCAGCATCGACGTCTTGAACGCGGCCGGAAGGCCTTCGGCCGCCATGTTCCACGCGTCTTCCGCTGCGGCAATGGACAGCCTGACACCGGCGGCTCTGGCCGCGGCCATCGCTTCTTCGATCGCCGCAAGCGACGTCGCCTTGAGGACGGGCTCGTCGTAAAGCTGACCGTAGGTCAGGCGCGTGATGCCGGTGATCGCGCCGGTCGCGACATTGATCAGCAGCTTGTCCCACATCGTGCCGAGGATGTTGTCGCTGACGCGCGTGGTCAAACCGGCACCGTTGAACGCGTCCGCGACCGCTTGCACGCGGGCCGTGATGCGGCCGTCGAGTTCGCCGACGATCGTGAGCTTGCCCGTGACACCGCTCTGAATATGGCCCGGCGCGCGCAATACGCCGCCCACGTAGGTCTTGCCCGCGAGCACGCGTTCTCGTCCGACGATTTCGGCGAGCACGTCTTCGTGACCGAGGCCGTTTTGCAGCGACAGAACGACGGTTTCCGGCCCGACGAGCGCGAGCGCGCCGCGCATCGCCGCATCGGTATGGAACGACTTGACCAGTACGATCACGAGATCGACCGTGCCGACTTCGGCGGGATCCATCGTCGCGCGAACCTTGACGCGCCGCGTGCCGCGCTCGTCGTCGACCTGCAGCCCGTCGCGCGACATCGCCGCGACGTGCGCGGCAAACCGGTCGACGAGCCATGTCTCGTGACCGGCTTCGGTCAGCGTGGCGCCGATGGCGCAACCCAGCGCGCCGGCGCCCAAAAATGCGATTTTCATCCACGTCTCCTTGAATGGAGACCACGATACGGCGCGTGACACATGTCGGCAATGCAATGGATTCAATAGCGCCATTGCGTATTGCAATATTGGGTCGACACGGGCGTCACGCTGCCGTAGCGCGCATGCCGTTTTGCGAGCCGCTGGCGCGCACCGCCGCACCGCCCAAAAAGCAAAAAGCCCGGCGCGAAGCCGGGCTTGCCGCATGTTCGAACGTGGCGCCGCACTGCCTATCCCGCCGACGAAGCAGCCGACACGCCACTGTCCGCGCGCCGCCGGTACAGCGCGAGCGTCGCGCCGAGCCCGCACAGCGCGGCGAAACTCAGCCAGTAGCCCGGCGCGGCCTTGTCATGCAGCGCCTGAATCAGATATGTCGACACGGCCGGCGTAAACCCGCCGAACAAGGCGGTCGCCAGACTGAACGCGAGCGAGAACCCGGCGACGCGTACTTCGACCGGCATCACTTCCGTCAGCGCGGCGACCATCGCGCCGTTATACATGCCGAAGAAGAACGAGAACCACAGCAGCACGATCAGCATGCGCGCGAAGCTCGGCGCATCGGCGAGCCAGAACAGCGCCGGATAGGCCGTGAAGATCGCAAGCACGGAAATCGCGACGAGCAGCGGCTTGCGGCCGATGCGGTCCGAGATCGCGCCGCCGATCGGCAGCCAGATGAAATTCGACGCGGCCACGAGCAGCGTCACCATCAGGCTGTCCGACGTGGACAGCTTCAGCACCGACCTGCCGAAGGTCGGCGTATAGACGGTGATGAGATAGAACGTCGTGGTCGTCATCGCCGTCAGCAGCATGCCGCCGATGACGATCCGCCAGTTGCCGAGCAGCATCGCGAAGATCTCGCGTGCCTGCGGATGGTGCCGCCGCGCTTCGAACGCCGCGGTCTCCTGCAGCGAGCGCCGCAGCAAGAACAGAAACGGCACGATCGCACAGCCGATGAAAAACGGCACGCGCCAGCCCCATGCGCCAATCTGCTGCGCCGACAGCCACTGGTTCAGCCCGTAACCGATGGCCGCCGCCATCACGATCGCGACCTGCTGGCTCGCCGATTGCCAGCTCGTATAAAAACCCTTGTTGCCGGGCGTGGCCATTTCCGCGAGATAGACCGACACGCCGCCGAGCTCCGCCCCCGCGGAGAAGCCTTGCAACAGCCGTCCGAGCAACACCAGCGCCGGCGCGAGCAGGCCGATGCTCGCGTAGCCCGGCACGCACGCGATCAGGATGGTGCCGCTCGCCATGATCGAAAGCGTGACGATCAGGCCGGTGCGCCGCCCGACCTTGTCGATATACGCGCCGAGAAAGATCGCGCCGAGCGGACGCATCAGGAACCCGGCGCCGAACACCGCGAACGTGAGCATCAGCGACGCGAACTCGCTGTCCGACGGAAAAAAGATCTTCGAGATCGATGTCGCATAGAAACCGAACAAAAAGAAATCGAACTGTTCGATGAAATTGCCGCTGGTCACGCGCAACACGGCGGCGGCCCGCGTCATCGGCGAAACGCCGGACGTCGCGGCGATCGGTTCGGTACGGCTCATGGTGTCTCCTGCCTGTTGTGTTTGTGGTGATGGGCGCCGGCGGCGCCCGTGACGCTAGTCGGCGCCGACGCTCGACGCGTTGCGTTGCCGCTTCTCGATCGACGATTTGAGCAAGGCGGCCGAGCGGAAAATGCCGTGCGCGAACTTGCCGTAAGGCAGCGTTGCGAACAGCGCGATCACGATGCCGAGATGGACTGCAAGCAGCGACGGCATCGCGGCAGTCGTACGGCCGGCGAGCAACGCGAGACCGGATGCACTGGTCAGCAACAGCAGCGCGATGAAGCCGCGGTCCATCGGACGCTGACGCGGATCGCCGCGCTCCGGCGCGCGTGTCAGGTTCAGCCAAAGCAGCCCTGCCGGCCCCGCGATCAGTCCGACGCCGCCCGCCGTTCCGAGCAGCACCGGCACGCTGAAAAACGGATACGGCGCTTCCAGACCAAACGCGTAGTGATAGAGCGTGGCGACCGCCGTTGCCGCGAAGCACAACATGAAGCCGTAGAACGTCAGGTGATGGAAGCGGCGCCGGGCCAGCGTGAACGCATCGTCCCGTTCGTTGCAGCCCTCGCCGTGGCCGCCGTCCAGGTACTTGAGCGTCAGCGCGTTCTTCGCGGCTTCCGCCACCGCCGGTGCGCTCGCGCGTGTCGTTCCCGCCGACACGTCGCGCCAGAAGCGCGTGACGCCCACGCCGAGCGCGACCATGGCGAACAGGAATACGCTGCCGAACATCGCGGCGAGCAGCGTATGCGGAAAGACCGCGTAGAAGTTCGCAGGCGCGACGTCGCGCGACAGGCCGCCGTGCCATGCGGTGCCGAGCAGCAGAAACAGCGCGAGCCCGGCCGCGAGCGCAACCGACAGCGTCAGACCGTTGCGTTTGTACAGCGCGCCGAACGCCGCAGGAAACGCGTACTCGGTGTACGTATCGAGCCGGACTTCGGCCATCGCTTTCGGCACGTTCACGGCGAATTCATGCGGTGGCGCGTATTGGCACGCGTGATAGCACGCACCGCAGTTGTGGCAGAGATTCGCGAGATAGTTGACGTCCGCCTTGCCGAATTCGAGCCGGCGCGTCATCGCGGGGAACACCGCGCAAAAGCCTTCGCAATAGCGGCATGCGTTGCAGATCTGCATCTGGCGCGCCACTTCCGTTTCGCTCGCGCTCATCGGCACGATCGGGATCACGCGTGCCGCGCCGCCGTGCGAAGTTTTTTTGGTATCGACCGGCGACGCCCTGTGCGTGCGTTCGGTCGCGAGTGCGTCAGACTGCTGCACTGCCTGCCTCCGTTGTCTTGAGTGCCGCGCGTGCAGCCTGCGTCCCGGCGATGCGCCCGAAGGCCGTGCCGATCGACATGCCGACACCGGCCGTATAGCCCTTGCCGAGCACGTTGCCGGCCATCATTTCGCCGGCGACGAACAGGTTGTCGCTGGCTTCGCCGCCGAAGTGGACCTGCGCGCGCTCGTTCGTCTTCAGGCCGAGATAGGTGAACGTAATGCCCGGCCGCAACGCATACCCGTAGAACGGCGGCGTATCGATGCGGCGCGCCCAGTGCGTCTTCGGCGGCGTGAGGCCTTCGGTGTGGCAGTCGTCGAGCGCCGTGTGATCGAACGTGCCGACGCGGCACGCGTCGTTGTAGCGCGTCAGCGTGTCGACGAAGCGCCGTTCGGGCAGGCCGAGCTTGCGGGCGAGTTCCGGCAGCGTGTCCGCCTTTTCGCCGGGAAACACCGGCGGCATGAAGCGGCCGATCGCTTTCGAATCGATGATCGAATAGCCGATCTGCTCGGGCTGCTGCGCAACGAGCCGCCCCCAGATCGCATAGCGCTTCGGCCAGAAATCCTCGCCTTCGTCGTAGAAGCGCTCGGCGTCGCGATTCACGACGATGCCGAGCGACACGCAGTCGATGCGCGTACAGATGCCGCCGTCATACAACGGCGCGCGCGCATCGATGGCGACGCAGTGCGACTGCGACGGATCGCCGATCATGTCCGCGCCGGCGTCGCGCATATGCTTGAGGAGCACGCCCTGGTTGAAGCGTGTGCCGCGAATCAGGAAGTTGTCGGCCGGCCATTCGCCGCGCGCGTTCTGCCCCCACGCGTCGCGCAGCCATTCGCGGTTCGATTCGAAGCCGCCCGCGGCGAGGACGCAGGCATGCGCCTCGAAACGCCGGCTGCCGCTGCGCGCCGCGACGAAACGGCTGCCGTCGAGCTCGATCGCATCGACCGGCGTGTCGTACCGGATGTCGACGCCGAGCGCTTCGGCGCTGCGGTAATACGCGTTGACGAGCGCCTTGCCGCCGCCCATGAAGAACGCGTTCGTGCGTGCGACGTGAAGCGCACCGGACAGCGGCGGCTGGAAGCGCACGCCGTGCTTCTGCATCCACGGCCGGCACGACGACGACGCGCGGATCGTCAGCCGCGCCAGATGTTCGTTCGTGATGCCGCCGGTCACCTTCAGCAGGTCCTGCCAGAATTCCTCTTCCGGATAGGCATCGACGAGCACGTCTTGCGGCGCATCGTGCATGCAGCGCAGATTGCGCGTGTGTTGCGAGTTGCCGCCGCGCCATTCGCGCGGAGCGGCTTCGAGAAGCAGGACCGACGCGCCCGCTTCGCGCGCCATCAACGCCGCACAGAGCGCGGCATTCCCTCCTCCGATTACGAGCACATCGACCATCAGACTTGTCTCCTTTCGGACAAATCGTAGGGATCTCGTGCCCGCTGCGCTATCAGGCGGCCGTCAACGGGTCTTCACTTTTTGTGAAGAGTCGGTTTCCCGCAACCGTGCACCGGGCCAGCGGCCTTCGTGCACGAGCTGACGCGCGACATCGGCAAGGACCACGCGCGCAGCGAGCCCGGCCGGCGACAGTTCGTCATCGGAAATGCTCGCGATCAGGTTGGGCCGCCGCGCGTATTTCTCCGCGACGGGCACGCTCGTCAGCGTCGCGTTCTCGCGCCTGGCGAGTGCTGCGCCCGGCTGGATGGTCGCCCCGATGCCGGTGCGGACGATGTCCATCAGCAGCGCGAGGCCGTCGACTTCGGCGACGATGTTCGGCTCGTATTCGGCGCGCTTGAACGCCGATGAAAGCAGCGACCGCAGCCCGTGCGTACCGCTGGGGAGAATGAGCGGCAGCTTGCCGAGGTCGGTCAGCCGGATCGATCCGCGTGTCGGCATCCCGTCGAGATCGGCCGCGCCGATCAGGAACAGCCGCTCGTCGAGCAGCGGCTGCACGCTCCAGCGTTGCGCGGACTCTTCGCGAAACAGCACGGCGAGATCGATCTGGCGCGCACTCAGCATCGATGCGAGGTGACCGGACAGACTTTCGACGAGATGGAGCCGCACATCGGGATAGCGCGCGCGCATCGCCTGCATGAACGCCACGCCGAGCACGCTCGCCGTGCTCGGCGCCATGCCGACGCTGACATGGCCCGACAGACGCGCCGAACGCGCGGCGAGCGCCGCATCGTCGATATGACGCAGCGCGAGTTGCGCCTGACGCCAGAACGCCAGCCCTGCGTCGGTCGGAATGACGCCGCCCGACGTGCGCTGCAGCAGCCGTGTGGACAGTTCGCCTTCGAGACGGCTGATCTGCTGACTCAGCGCCGAGGTCACCACGCCGAGCTCCAGCGCGGCCTTGCCCATGCTGCCGTGTTCGACGACGCTGAGAAAATAGCGTAGTTGTCTGAGTTCCATTCCGCGATCGGACAGAGGATGACGCGCGTATTCTGACAGAACGTCGACGACGGTCTTTCGCGTCGCGCGGCGGACTTTGCTGAGGGACTTGACGCTGCAAGCGCCGCAGCCGCAAGGGCAACGCTTCGAACCGCATCGGCACGCCCGCGCCGCTGCGCAAGCTCGCGACTTTGCTTATCAGAAATCGATGTTTCCCGCGCGGCGCGAATCGATCGACACTTTGCTGCTCAGGCAGCACCGCGGCAGCAATGCGTGCTGGCCTGCGCCCTTCCGTTCAACGACGCGTTTCGATTCATGAACCGTTTTCTCTCCGACTCGTGGCCGAGCGGTGCGGACCTCGCCGCCGCCGACGGCGACGCCGATTCCGCTACCGCCGAGCGATCGTACGCAGGCGCGCCGGCGTCCGCTTCGTCGATCCGCGCGAACGCCGCCGTATTCGCCGATCCGCGCTCGCACGCGCTGCTCGAGCGAATCCGCGCGGTCGCACCGAGCGACGCGAACGTGCTGATCGTCGGCGAAACGGGCACCGGCAAGGAGCTCGTCGCGCGTCGCCTGCACCAGGCGAGCCGTCGTCGCGACGGCCCGTTCGTCGCGGTGAACTGCGGCGCGTTGTCGACGACGCTCGTCGAAAGCGAATTGTTCGGTCACGAGAAAGGCGCGTTTACCGGCGCGTTCGGCGCGAAGGCCGGCTGGTTCGAAACCGCCGACGGCGGCACGCTGTTTCTCGACGAAATCGGCGACCTGCCGCTGCCGATGCAGGTCAAGCTATTGCGCGTGCTGCAGGAGCGCGAAGTCGTGCGCGTCGGCGCGCGGGCCGGCATTCCGATCGACGTGCGCGTCGTCGCTGCGACGAACGTCGATCTGCAGCAGGCGGTTGCGGCCGGCCATTTCCGCGGCGACCTCTTCTACCGGCTCGCCGTCGTGCAGCTCGCGGTGCCGCCGCTGCGCGAGCGGCCGGCCGACATCCTGCCGCTCGCGCGCCATTTCGTCGACGACTACCGCCGCCGTCTCGGCTACGGGCCGCGCAGCATCGACGCGCGCGCCGCACGCGCGCTCGAATCGTACGACTGGCCCGGCAACGTTCGCGAGCTGGAAAACGTCATCCATCATGCGTTGCTCGTGAGCCGGCACGAGATGCTGCAGCACGCCGACCTGACGATCGCCTCGGCCGGCACGGCCGCTGCGGCACCGCATCGAGGCGAACCGTCTGCGGGCGCGCAGGCCGCACTCGAAGCCGCGCTGCGCGCGCTGTTCGACGAAGGTCACGGCCGACTGTACGAACGCATCGAAGATACCGTGATGCGTGTCGCGTTCGAGTTCAGTCACCGCAATCAGCTTCAGGCCGCGCGCTTGCTCGGCATCAGCCGCAACGTGCTGCGCGCGAGACTGATCCGCGCAAACGAGATCGCCGCGTTGAAGTAAGCGCGCTTCGGTGCCTGACGACCGGGCCCATCCGCTCGCGGCCGGCGCTCGGGCCGCGAGCGCACGCCGCCCGTGGAGCGGCGTGCCGACCTGATGTATCGTGGCACCGAAGCGCGCACCGGCGAGATCCATGGCACTGCTCCACGCCACCGCCGCCACGGCGCGCGCATTCCCGCAACCCGACAGCCCGAGGCGCCGGATCGGTTCGGCCCGCGGGCTTTCATCTGCCCGGAAACCGTCGCCATGAAAAAACTCGTGAACCGTCCGTCCGACGTCGTGCGTGAAATGCTCGAAGGCATTGCGCGACAGTCGCCGCATCTCGCGATGCTCGGCGACGAGCACGTGCTCGTCCGCCGCCCGCTGCCCGAACCGTCGCAGCGCACGGTTGCGGTGCTGTCGGGCGGCGGCAGCGGGCACGAGCCTGCGCACGGCGGCTATGTCGGCGACGGAATGCTCAGTGCGGCCGTGTGCGGCGAAGTGTTCACGTCGCCGTCCACCGACGCGGTGCTCGCCGCGATCCGCGCGACGGCCGGCCCGAACGGCGCGCTGCTCGTCGTGAAGAACTACACCGGCGACCGGCTCAACTTCGGTCTGGCAGCCGAACTCGCGCGCGCAGAAGGCATTCCGGTCGAGACCGTGATCGTCGCGGACGACGTATCGCTGCGCGGCCGCGTCGAGCGCGGACAGCGGCGCGGCATCGCGGGCACCGTGCTGATCCACAAGCTCGCGGGCGCGGCGGCCGCGCGCGGGCTGTCGCTGCCGCGCGTCGCGGCGATCGCGCGCGATGCGGCCGCCGATCTCGGCACGATGGGCGTCGCGCTCGACGGCTGTACGCTGCCGGGCGCCGACCAGTCCGGATTCAGCCTCGCCGACGACGAAATCGAGCTCGGTCTCGGCATTCATGGCGAAAAAGGCGTCGAACGCACGGCGCCGCTGCCGGCCGACGCGCTCGCCGATACGCTGCTGTCCGGGATCGTCGCCGACCTCGTGCTCGATCGCGGCGAACGCGTCGCGCTGCTCGTCAACGGTCTCGGCGCGACGCCCGACATGGAGCTTGCGATCGTGCTGCGCGCCGCCTACGAGAACCTGAGCCGTCGCGGCATCGCGGTCGAGCGCGCGTGGGCCGGTACGTTCCTGTCGGCGCTGAACATGCCCGGCTGTTCGATCTCGGTGCTGCGGCTCGACGACGAGCGGGCGGCGCTGCTCGACGCACCGACGCAAGCGCGCGCGTGGCCCGGCGGCGGCGCCGTCAACGCACAGATCCGCATCGCCGCCGCGGCGCCGCAGGAACCGTCGCCGCCGCCGCTCGACGCGGCGGGCCGCGTGTGGGCCGAGCGGCTGCGCCCGGCGCTGCACGCGGTCGCGCACACGCTGATCGACCACGAAGCAACGCTGACCGAGCTCGATGCCGCCGCCGGCGACGGCGACCTCGGCGCGAGCATGCGTCGTGCCGCGGACGCGATGCTCGCGTTGCCGGAAACCGCGTATGCGACGCCGGCCGGTGCGCTCGCCGCGCTCGGCGCCGCGCTGCGCCGTGCGATCGCGGGCAGCTCGGGCCCCTTCTACGCGACCGCGCTGCTGCGCGCATCGCGGCGCCTGGCCGGCCTCGCGCAGCCGTCGGCACGCGACTGGGCCGCGGCATTGCGCAGCGCAGCCGATGCGATCGCCGAACTCGGCGGCGCCCGTGCCGGTGACAGAACGATGCTCGACGCGCTGGTGCCGGCCGCCGCCGCGTTCGACCGTGCACTCGACGACGGTCGCGACAGCGCCGGCGCGTGGGCGGCCGCCGTCGACGCCGCCGAGCGCGGTGCGCAGGACACCGCGCGCATGACGCCGCGCGCGGGCCGTGCGAGCTATCTCGGCGAACGCGCGATCGGCACGCCCGACGGCGGCGCCATCGCCGTCGCGTACTGGCTGCGCGCACTGCTGCCGCACGTCCGATAACGCGGCGCGTCATTGCCGCGGGCCGCCGGCGAGCGGCCCGCGCGGGTCTTCGGCACGGGGAAAACCCCAATCCCGACATCGTCCTATGACATCGGGCATGGCAAATTGGCGGGATTACTTTGAACCTCGTCGGCGCCCGCCCGGGCGCATGCTGCCAACGAGGATCCCTTATGCGATACGTGCCATCGTGGACTTCCGTCTCCGCGCCGTCCGTCCCGGACGATACGGTTTCCCATCGCGGCGACGAGCCGCACAGCCTGCCGCGCGTCGCGATCGCGGCCGCCGCGCTCGGTAACGCGACCGAATGGTTCGATTACGGGATATACGCGTACGGACTCGCGTATATTTCCGCTGCGCTGTTTCCCGGCAACACGGCCAGTGCGACGCTGTTCGCGCTCGGCACGTTTGCGATTTCGTTCCTGATCCGCCCGCTCGGCGGCCTGTTCTGGGGCCCGCTCGGCGACCGGCTCGGCCGCAAGCGCGTGCTTGCGCTGACCGTGCTCACGATGTCGGGTGCGACGCTGCTCGTCGGCCTGCTGCCGACCTACGCGACGGCCGGTTGGCTCGCGCCGGCCGCGCTGATCCTGCTGCGCATGGTGCAGGGTTTTTCGACCGGCGGCGAATACGGCGGCGCAGCGACGTTCATCGCCGAATACGCGCCCGACTCGCGGCGCGGGCTGTGCGGCAGCTTTCTCGAATTCGCGACGCTGGCCGGCTTCTCGCTCGGCGCGCTGCTGATGCTCGGCTTCGCGCTGCTGCTCGGCGACACGGCAATGCATGCGTGGGGCTGGCGCCTGCCGTTCCTCGTCGCGGCGCCGCTCGGTCTCGTCGGCTTCTATTTGCGCTCGCGTCTGGAAGAAACGCCGGTGTTTCGCGAGCTCGAGGAGCAGGCGCACCGCCGCGAACAGGCCGCGCCGGCCGCGATGCCGATCGGCCGGCTGCTGGTGCGCTATGCGACGCCGCTGCTGCTGCTCGGCGGGCTCGTCGTCGCGCTGAACGTCGTCAACTACGTGCTGCTCGCCTATATGCCGACGTACATGCACAAGTAGCTCGGCGTCAGCGAGAACATGTCGCTGCTGATTCCGCTGATCGGGATGCTCGCGATGATGCTGCTGCTGCCGTTCGCGGGCTGGCTGTCGGATCGCGTCGGCCGCAAGACGATGTGGTGGATCTCGCTCGTCGGGCTGTTCGTCGCCGCCGTGCCGATGTTTACGCTGATGACGCATGGCGTGCTCGGCGCGTTCATCGGCTTCGCGGTGCTCGGCGTGCTCTACGTGCCGCAACTCGCGACGATTTCCGCGATGTTTCCGGCGATGTTCCCGACGCACGTCCGCTATGCGGGCATGGCGATCGCCTACAACGTGTCGACGTCGCTGTTCGGCGGCACCGCGCCGATCGTCAACGACTGGCTGATCGCGCGAACCGGCAATGCGCTGGTTCCCGCCTATTACGTGATGGCCGCGTGCGCGGTCGGCCTGGTGGCGTTGATCGCCGTGATCGAGACGCGCGGATGTTCGTTGCGCGGCGATACGGTGCCGGGGCAGGCACGTTGAGCTGCGGCGACGCGAGTGCGCGTCGGTGAGACGAACCGGACCCGGCTGCGGCCGGGTTCGTCGTTTCCGGGGTCATCGCGGGCGGCATTGTCTTGGGGGGTGTCGTGCTCCGGCGAGGTCGCTCAGGTTCACCAGCTCACCGACGCGAGTTTGGAGCTTGCCGACGCTCGCGCTCGCATAACGCTCAAATTATTTGCATGCGAAAGCGATGCAATTTCTTGCAACGCCGATGCGCCTTGCGTATTCACTGCGCTGGGCAACGCGTCCGGTGTGTTCCGCGTAAATCGGTCGATGTGGAAACATTAGGTCTTCGTAGTTTTGTCATCGTCGCCAACAAACGTGAGGCGCGCTGGCACATGTGCGGCGTCAATCGCCCTCCTCGGCAAATATGCCTTCCGAGTGAATCGGATGCGCTGTCCATCACTTCACTTGCCATCTCGCAACCGGTCGGAACAATTAGAGCAAACAGCCGGCAAAGAGCCGTGATGCTTGGGGCGTTTTCCTATGCCAATCGCTGGTAGACTGCCCAGCCGTGCTCTTTCGCCACTTCACAAAGCCTGTCTAGCGCCTCTCGCTTGGAATATCCGTAGGCGAGTGACCGTCCATCGGACAAGTCATAGTGATACTTCCGATGAGATGCACCGACCTCGTCCGACGGTACGGTTGTAATCGTCATGGTCGCATCCAGAAGCGCACCGTCGACCTGCACGAACAAATGGTCTTTGCTTGCCCTCGCGAGCATTTTCTTGGCCACAGGTTCCGAGCGACGCATAGCCGATTGATGTTTCATCATATCGTCTCATGCTCGCTGCAGGTCCTTCCCGTGAACTTCATCGCTCAAGACCCACGGACCGACCTCCGAAGCCTCATCCTCATATTCCTGAATGATCTTGGCGAGTGCTTCGTGAGGCGTTGCAAAGCTCGGATTTTCTGCATCAAAAAATTCTTCGCTGAGTATGAGTCGGCAGTATCCTTCGTCGTCACGGCAGGCATACCAAATAGCGGCCCACCGGCCGGAATACAATTCGACCAAAACCCACCGGCCGTAATCGCCACGTATTCGTGACTTCAGTTCGTCGACCAAGCTCAATTCGTCGCTCTCTTTTACCTATCGCCGTTCCGTCGCCCGGGTCTCAAGGATTACTCCGTCGTCATTGTACTCGGGTCGACATGCGGCTCCCGGCCGCTACGGGGCCTAATGCGCATGCAGCACCCTTTCACTAGGCCGTGAAGGGGTGCTGCATGCGAGCGCCTGTGCCGACAAAGTCGTTGACGTTTCGCGTTACCACTATCAGATCATGGATCAGTGCAGTGGCTCCGATCAGCTTATCGCCGCCGCTCGCTCGCGCACGCGTTGGACGAGCGCTTCATCCACATTTCGAACCCGAAGACTTGCCCATGATTCACTGCGCATGTTGCACGCTGTCAATGAGAGCATGCCGGGCGAAAAATGCACGTGCTATCAGACCGTCGCGAGCTGCGAGATTGCCCGGCGGCAACCGCTAACACCCTACGCACTTCAGACGCGTTCAATTGACGTAAATCACCGCACTTCTGAAGATAAAAAAACGCCGCCGTACTTTCGTACGACGGCGCCCGTTATGCGCTGCCGCAGCGAGAACGCAAACGGCCGAATCGCGCGCTTACCCGGCCACGGCGAGATTCCGCTCCGCGACCTCATCGACGGCTTCCCGCACGATCGCGACGATCTCGTCGGCCTCCGCACGCGTCATCACGAGCGGCGGCGCAAAACCGAGAATGTCGCCGTGCGGCATCGCGCGCGCGATCACACCGCGCTGCAACGCGGCGGCCGACACCTGCGCGCCGATCTTCAGTGCGGGATCGAACGGCGTACGCGCGTCCTTGTCGGCCATGAACTCGAGCGCCGCGAGCATCCCCACACTGCGCACTTCGCCGACGAGCGGATGCGCACCGAACGCGTCGCGCAGCTTCGCGCCGAAATACGCGCCGACTTCGGCCGCATTGCCGACGAGGTTTTCGCGTTCGAGAATCGCGAGGTTCGCGAGCGCGGCGGCCGCACAGACCGGATGCCCCGAATACGTCCAGCCGTGGCCCATCGGCCCGTGCTCCTGCGAGCCGCGCGCGATCACGTCCCACACCTTTTCGCCGACGATCACGCCCGACAGCGGCGCATAGGCACTCGTCAGCCCCTTCGCGACGGTGATCAGATCCGGCTCGATGCCGAAGTGCTGCGCGCCCATCTTCGAGCCGAGGCGCCCGAACCCGCAGACGACCTCGTCCGAGATCAACAGAATGTCGTGCTTGCGCAGCAGCGCTTGAATCGCCGGCCAGTAGCCGGTCGGCGGTTCGATGATGCCGCCCGTACCCATCACCGGTTCCGCGATGAACGCGGCGATCGTGTCGGCGCCCTCGCGCGCGATCAGCTTCTCGAGCTCGTCCACGCAGTACGCGACGAACTGCGTTTCGCTCATCCCGACCGGCGCCTTCCGGTACCAGTGCGGACAAACGGTGTGCTTCACGCGGTCGATCGGCAGATCGAAATGCTGATGGAAGCTCGGCAGGCCCGTGAGGCTGCCCGTCACGATGCCCGAACCGTGATAGCCGCGTTCGCGCGAGATGATCTTCTTCTTGTTCGGACGGCCGAGCACGTTGTTGTAGTACCAGACGATCTTGACCTGCGTCTCGTTCGCATCGGAACCGGACATCCCGTAATAGACCTTCTTCATGCCGGCCGGCGCCCAGTCGATGATGCGCGACGACAGTTCGATGATCGCGTCGGACGAATGCCCGACATACGTGTGGTAGTACGCGAGCTGCTTCGCCTGCTCGTACATCACGTCGGCCACTTCCGTGCGGCCGTAGCCGATGTTCACGCAGTACAGGCCGGCGAACGCGTCGATATAGCGCTTGCCCTGATGGTCCTCGATGCGGATGCCCTGGCCGCCGCGCACGATCTTGCCGGGCAGCGCGCCGGTTTCGTGGTCGTACGCGTGCGTCGACGGATGCATGAAGTGGGCACGGTCCTCGCGCAGCAGCGCGTCGATGGATTGGGTCATGATGAACTCCTTTTGAATGATCAGGCCGCCGCCGCGACGGGCAGGCCGAGGTTGCCGAGGCAGAAGTACTTGGTTTCGGTGAACGGTTCGAAGCCTTCGATCCCGCCTTCGCGGCCGAGGCCCGACGCCTTCATGCCGCCGAACGGAATCGGCGCACCGGTGAATTTCACGCCGTTGACGGACACCATCGCGAAATCGAGCCGGCGCACGAGCTGGAAAATCGTGTCGATGCGCGTCGCGCACACGTACGCGGCGAGCCCGTACTCGGTGTCGTTCGCCTTCGCGACGACTTCATCGAGCGTGTCGAATGCGCATACGGCCGAGATCGGCGCGAAGTTTTCCTCGTCGTAGACACGCATGCCGGGCCCGGCGTCCGCGATCACCGTCGGTTCGTAGAACCAGCCGCCGAGCGCATGCGGGCGGCCGCCGGCCACGATGCGCGCGCCGCGTGCACGCGCGTCGTCGACACGCGCGACCGTGGCATCGAACGCCGCCTGATGCATCAGCGGCCCGACATCGACGTCCGGCTCGAATGCCGGGCCGGTCTTCAGTTCGCGCACGGCATCCGCATAGCGTGTGACGAATGCATCATAGAGCGGGCGCGCGACGAAGATCCGGTTCGCCGCGCAGCAGTCCTGCCCCGACGTCTGAAACTTCGCAGCGACCGCGATTCGCACCGCCTGGTCGAGATCGGCGTCCTCGGTCACGATGAACGGCGCGTTGCCGCCGAGTTCGAGCGCGACCTTGCGGATGCCCGCACGCGCGACCGTTTCGGTCACGAGACGGCCGACACGCGTCGAGCCGGTGAAGCTCACCGATCGCACGCGCGCATCGCCGACCAGCGTTTCCATCGCCATCTGCGGCTCGCCGAGCACGACGTTGAACACGCCGGCCGGGAAGCCGGCTTCGTCGGCCAGCTGCGCCAGTGCAAGCGCGGAGAACGGCGTCTCGTGCGCGGGCTTCACGACCGTCGTACAGCCGACCGCGATCGCCGCTGCGGCCTTGCGCGTGATCATCGCGGCCGGGAAGTTCCACGGCGTGATCAGCGCGGCGACGCCGACCGGCTCCATCACGGTGCCGAGCTGCGCGCCGTCGATATGCGTCGGTATCGTGCGGCCTGCGACGCGCTTCGGCTCGTTCGCAAACCATTCGACGAAGCTTGCCGCGTAGCGGATCTCGCCGCGCGCCTCGGCGAGCGGTTTGCCCTGCTCGAGCGAGAGCAGTGCGGCGAGGTCGTCGAGGTGGCGCAGGATCAACGCGTGCCAGCGCAGCAGCGCCGCACTGCGCACGGCCTGCGGCGTCCAGCGCCACGTTTCGTATGCACGCTGCGCGGCATCGATCGCCGCGACGATCTGCGCACGCTCGAGCATCGGCACGTGGCCGATGACGGCCTGATCGGCCGGATTCACGACGGCGACCGTCGCGGCACTGTCGCTGTGAATCCAGCGACCGTCGACATAGCACATCGACTTGAACAGAACGGGGTGTCCGGGCAGCATGCTGTGTCTCCTCGTTGGTTGGGCACGAGCTTCATTCTGTCGTGCCGCCGGCTCCGGAAATTTCGGTTTATGCGGCCGGCGCTTGCGGTTTTTTCGGTATTGCCGCGCGCCGGCGCGAAGTTTTCATTGCCAGTCCGGCGCGCCGCCGGATTCGCACTTCACGACCTTCGTCACGATGTACGTGAAGTAGCGCTCGATGCCGAGGTCTTCCATCAGCAGCGCATCGATGAAGCGCTGGTACTGATCGATGTCGCGCGCGACCACATGCAGCACGTAGTCGACGCCGCCGCCCGTCGCGTAGCATTGCGCGACCTCGGGCGCCGCGCTCACGCGTTCCTCGAAACGCCGCATGTCGGGTGCGGTATGACGCGACAGCGTCACCTCGACGACGATGCGGCTGCCCGAGAACGCGCCGACCCAGTCGACGTCGGCCCGATAGCCGCGAATCACGCCGCTTTCCTCGAGCTTGCGCACGCGCTCCCACGCGGGCGAGATCGACAGGTTCACGGCTTCCGCGAGCTTCGATTTCGTGATGCGCCCGTCGCGTTCGAGAATGCGCAGGATCGCGAGATCGTATCGGTCGAGCTTGATCACGGCGTGCGCATCCTATGCAGCGACCGGAATGTTGCGCTCGACGATGTCGGCGACCACCGCGATCGTGTCGCCGGCCTGCACGAGGCCGGGGAAATGCCGCGCGGCCAGCAGCCCGCGCCGCTTTGCGACGTATTCGACCGGTGCGACGCCGGTGCGGTCGATGTCGTGCACGCGCGCGAGCACGTCGCCGGCCTCGACTTCGCTACCGAGGTCGCAACACATCTCGAGCAGCCCGCGATGCTCGCTCGTCGTGAAGCATGCGCCGTCGGGCATGTCGAGCAGCGTCGTCGTACGCGGCGCCGTGCGGGCGACGCCGTCGTCTTCGTTCGGATGCGTCGCGAGCACGCCGGCATGCTCGAGAAACCCGCGCACGCCGCGCTCGGCGATCGCGACGCTCGCCGCGGTCGACGTGCCGCCGCCGCCGAGTTCGGTCGACACGAACACCTTGCCGGCCGCTTCGGCCGCCGTGTCGTACAGCCCGACGCTGTCGAGTTCGAGCATGCGCATCGAATACGGCGCGCCGAACGCGCGCATCGCACGCTCGCAGCGCGCTTCCTGCTCGCGATCGTCGAGCACGTGAATCGCCGCGAACGGCACGAAGTCGAGCGTGCGCCCGCCCGCGTGGATGTCGAGCACGTGCGTCGCGAGCGGCAACAGGTGCCGCTGAAAGTAATCGGCGATCTTCTCGGTCACGGTGCCGTCGGGCCGCCCCGGAAAACTGCGGTTCAGGTTGCCCGCATCGATCGGCGACGTACGGCGCCCGGCACGAAACGCCGGATAGTTCATGAACGGCACGATGATCACGCGGCCCGTCACGTCGGACGCCTTCAGCGAACCGGCGAGCTTGGCGAGCGCGACCGGCCCTTCGTACTCGTCGCCGTGATTGCCGCCCGTCAGCAGCACGGTCGGCCCGTCGCCGCGCTTCACGACGGTCACCGGAATCATCACCGCGCCCCACGCGGAGTCGTCGCGCGAGTACGGCAGCTTGAGGAAGCCGTGCTGTTCGCCGTCCGCGTCGAAGTCGACGGTCGGCACAATCGGTGAAGCACGCATCGGTCTACTCCTTCACGAACAGCTTGCGCGGCGTGTTGCAGAACGTCTCGACACCGGTTTCGGTGATCAGGATGCTTTCGGTGATCTCGAGCCCCCAGTCGTCGAGCCACAGCCCCGGCATGAAGTGGAACGTCATGCCCGGTTCGAGCACCGTGCGGTCGCCCGGTCGCAGGCTCATCGTGCGCTCGCCCCAGTCGGGCGGATAGCTCGCGCCGATCGGATAGCCGCAACGGCTGTCCTTCTCGATGCCCGCGCGGCGCAGCACCGCGAAGAACGCGTTCGCGATGTCCTCGCAGACGTTGCCGGGCTTCGCGGCCGCGAGCCCTGCCTCGATCCCTTCGACCACCGCGCGCTCGGCCTCGATGAAGTGCGCCGGCGGCTTGCCGAGATAGACCGTGCGCGACAGCGGACAGTGATAGCGGCGGTAGCAGCCGGCGATCTCGAAGAACGTGCCGGCGCCGCGCTCGAACGTCGTGTCGTCCCAGGTCAGATGCGGCGCGGCTGCGTCGGCGCCGGTCGGCAGCAGCGGCACGATCGCCGGATAGTCGCCGCCGAAGCCGTCCGCGCCGCCGATGCCGGTCGCGTAGATCTGCGCGACGAGGTCGCTCTTCTTCATGCCGGGCTCGATCGTCTCGACGATATGCGCATGCATCCGTTCGACGATGCGCGCGGCCACGCGCATGTATTCGATCTCGCGCGGCGACTTCACGGCGCGCTGCCAGTTCACGAGCGCCGTCGCGTCGACCCAGCGCGCGGCGGGCAGGTGCTTCTGCAGCGACGCGTACGCGGCCGCGCTGAAGTAGTAGTTGTCGAGCTCGACGCCGATGCGCAATGCGCCCCAGCCGCGCGCCGCAATCACTTCGGTCGACAGATAGTCCATCGGATGGCGATGCGGCGACTGCACGTAATGATCGGGATAGCCGACGATGTCGTCGTGCGCCATGAACACGGTGCGCTTCGCGCCGTTCGCGTCCTGGCCGCGGCCGAACCAGACGGGTTCGCCGTCCATCGGCAGCAGCACGCACTGGTGTACGTAGAACGACCAGCCGTCGTAGCCGGTCAGCCAGCCCATGTTGGTCGGGTCCGTGACGATCAGCAGGTCGATGCCGGCCCGCTCCATCGCCGCGCGCGTCTTCGCGATGCGCGCAGCGTATTCGCTGCGCGCGAACGCAAGACGCGGCGCAGCTTCGTAGGTTTCGATGACTGCAGACATCTGTCTCCTCTCAGGTCGTGAGGTCGTTGTGAAAAATCGTTCCGGCGCCCGCGGCGCGGGCGCGCTGCAGCGCGAGAACGGCAATGGCGGTGTCCTGCGCGCCGGTTCCGGTCAGGTCGCAGATCGTGATCTCGTCGCGATGCGTGCGGCCGGCGCAACGGCCGGCAATCACTTCGCCGAGTTCGGGAAAGACCGCGTCGGCCGCAACGGCGCCGGCCTCGATCGCATGCCGCAGCTCGCCGACCACACGCGTCTGCTGCAAGCGGTCGCAGACGTAGCGTGCGGCCGCGAATACCGACGGCGCGAGTTCGGTCTTGTATTCGGCATCGGAGCCCATCGCCGTCACGTGCAGCCCCGGATGCAGATCCTCGGCATGCACGAGCGGCTCGCGGCTCGGCGTCGTGGTGACCGCGATGTCGGCATCGGCGAGCGCCGCATGCACCGATCGCGCGACGCTCGCCTCGATGCCATGCGCGCTGCGCACGTCGGCAGCGAATTGCGCCGCGCGTGCGGCATCGCGCGCCCAGACCGTCACATGCGCGACGTCGCGCACGAGCCGCAATGCGTCGAGCTGCAACCGCGCCTGTTCGCCGGCGCCGATCACGGCCACGCGCCGCGCATCGGCGCGCGCGAGATGACGCGCGGCCACCGCGCCCGCGGCGGCGGTGCGCACGGCGGTCAGATAACCGTTGTCGAGCAGCACGGCCTCGGTCAGACCGGTACGCGCGGACAGCACGAGCATCAGCCCGTTCAGGCTCGGCAGGCCGAGCGACGGGTTGTCGAAGAAGCCGGGGCTGATCTTGATCGCGAAGCTGTCGAAGCGCGGCAAGTAGGCGGTCTTCACATCGACTTCGCCGTGACGCGCAGGCAGCGCGAGATTGAGGATCGGCGGCATCGCGACGGGCTCCGTCGCGAGCGACACAAACGCGGCTTCGACCTGATCGATCGCGTCGCGATCGAGCGGCACCAGCGTGCGCAGTTGGGCCTGGCCGAGCAGCGTGATGGGATGCGCCATGTCAGTTCTCCGCAATCAGCCGGCGATGCGCGGCCATGTCGATGTTCGCGCCGCTCACGACGACGACGATGGGCCCGTCGCGCCGGCTGCGCGGAACGGCTTCGTCGAGCAGCGCGGCGATGCCGACCGCGCCCGCGCCCTCGACGACGAGCCGCTCTTCGCGATACGCGTGCGCGATGCCGCGTGCGATCGAGCGCTCGTCGAGCAGCACGACGTCGTCGGCCAGCGCGCGCGTGAGGTCGAACGTGTAGCGGTTGTCGAGACCGATGCCGCCGCCGAGCGAATCGGCGAGCGTCGGCTGTTCTTCGACGTCGACGGGACGACCGGCGGCGAGGCTCGCATGCATGGCTGCGCCGCGCGCCATCGACACGCCGATCACCGCAATCGACGGCCGGATCGCTTTCGCGGCAAATGCGACGCCGCTGAACAGCCCGCCGCCGGACAGCGGGACGATGAGCGTGCCCGCATCGGGCAACGCTTCGAGAATCTCGACGCCGATCGTCGCCTGGCCCGCGATGATGCGCGGATCGTCGAACGGCGGCACGTACGCATAGCCTTCGTCGCGTGCGAGCCGTCGCGCCTCCGCCTGCGCGTCGTCCTGGCTGTCCCCGACGATCACGACGCGCGCGCCGAGCGCGGCCACCGCATCGACCTTGTTCGCCGGCACGAGCGACGACATGCAGACGGCCGCTTCAAGGCCGAGCGCGCGCGCCGCATGAGCGACCGCGCGCCCGTGATTGCCGGTCGATGCGGTCACGACGCGCGTCACGCGCTGCGCCGCGAGTTCCGCGAGCACGTTGGTCGCGCCGCGGATCTTGAAGCTGCCCGTCGGTTGCAGCGTTTCGAGCTTCAGGTGAACGGGGACGCCGGCGCGCGCGGACAGCGCAGCGGACGCGACGAGCGGCGTGACGCACGTGCGCCCGGCGATGCGTTGGCGCGCGCGGTAGACGTCGGACAGCGACAGGAAGGACATGGAACGCACGCCTCATTGATGTGGTGCGATCCAGTCTAATGTTCCAAATTGCGCTTTCGAATGTCCTGGTACATTGTGCGGCGCTCGTGTGCGGCGCCGCATCGCTGCAGCGGAAAGTCAGTGGAAATCGTGCACGTGCGGATATTGCTCGAACACGCCGGCCATCGTCTCGAGCGCCGCATTGCACGCGGCGTCGGTGGTTTCCGCGCCGATGCACACGCGCACCGCGTTCGGCCGCTCGGTACCGCCGACGAGAAACGGATCGGGCGACGTGACCGCGATCTTGCGCGTGCGCAATTCGCGCACGAGGCGATCGGCCTGCCAGTAGTCGGGCACGCGCAGCCACGCCGACAGCGCGTTCGGATGCGCGCCGAGCAGATATGGGCCAAGCGCGGCCTTCACCATCTCCTGCCGCACCGCGAGCCGCTGCCGCTGCAGCTCGACGAGCCGGCGCGCGGTGCCGTCCGCGATCCAGCGCGTCGCGATCTCGGCGATAGGCGACGTCGCCATCCAGCTGCTCACGCGCAGCACGCTCTCCACGCGCAGCGCGAGCCGCCGCGGCATGGCCAGGTAGCCGGTGCGCAACCCCGTCAGCACCGATTTCGTCATGCTCGTGCAGTAGAAACCGAGCTCGGGAATCATGCTCGCGATCGGCGTGGCGGTTTTGGCGGGAAGCGGGCCGTACACGTCGTCCTCGATCACGTACACGCCGTAGCGCGCCGCAATCCGCGCGATCGAGCGGCGTCGGGAATCGGACATCATCGAGACGGTCGGATTGTTGAGCGTCGGCGTGCAGACGAGCGCGCTGATCCGCTCGCCGTCGCACATTTCCTCGAAGTGTTCGGGGCGGATCCCGTGCTCGTCCATCTCGAGCCCCTTCAGCGTAAACCCGAGCACGTTCGCCGAGCCGATCACGCCATGATCGGTCAGGCTTTCGCAAAGGACGGTGTCGCCCGGGCCGACGATCGACGCGAGCGCGAGAAAGATGCCGTGCGCGGCACCGTTCGTGATCAGCAACGATTCCGGGTGCACGGGCATGTTCAGCGACGCGAGCCATGCGGCGCCGGCTTCGCGATGCGCGTCGAGGCCGGCGATCGGCCGGAACGAGCGGATCCACGGCTGATCCTCGGTGCCGGCCAGCTCCGCGCAGACGGCCCGCCATGCCGCGTCGTGCTCCGGCGTATGCACGATGCGCGCGATCGAGAAATCGACGAGCTCGCGTTCGGCCGTATCGAGCATGTAATTCGACATCGACTCCGTCACGCGCGCGGCGACGAAGCTGCCGCGCCCGACCTCGCAGCGGATCAGGCCCTGCCTTTCGAGCTCCTTGTACGCGTTGGTCACGGTCTGCACGCTGACGCCGAGACTGGCCGCGACGTCGCGCTGCGGCGCGAGCCGTGCGCCCGGCGCGAGCACGCCGCTCTCGATGTCGGCGGCGATCGCCTTCACGAGCCGCTTGTATTTCGACTCGATGCCATGCACGGCGCCGATCGCGTCGTGCCAGCGTGTCGATACCTCGGTCCGTCCCATCTCGATGTCTCCGTCGTTGCTTCCGCATGGTCGCTCAGAAAGACACCCGAAAAATATTGTCCTAGTGCAATCGCGTGCGAAAGCAGGACGCTGCGGGTATACCGCGGCGTGCACTTCGCGTGCCCGCTACGCATGTCTTACGAAAAGATGACAGTCCGGCCTCCGCCCGCGCGGTGCCCGCGCCGTGCCCGAGCGCCGTGTCGCGGAACGGTTGACGTCAGACCATTCAATAGCGAGCGCACCGGACCGGACGAAGCACACGCTCGGCATCGCGCCGCTTGACCGTGCGTCGCGCGCGGCCTAGATTCGTCGTTGCGGGCGGCCGAACCGCACGACGACGTGACAGCCGGGTGACACCGAACGATAGTTTGCTATCGAATGGTTTTGCCCTATCATCTCGCCCATGACGAATCTGCACGATCTCCGCCTCGCCGTCAGCAGCCTGCTGGTGCTCAGCGCGCGCAAGTGGCGCCGCGCGAGCGACAGCATGCTCACTGCGTACAACGTGTCCGAAGCGTGCGCGACGCCGCTGCTGATTGCCGGTCGCCTCGGCGAAGGCGTGCGTCAGGGCACGCTCGCCGAGTACGTCGGCATCGAAGGCCCGTCGCTCGTGCGTCTGCTGGATCAGCTCTGCGCGGCCGGCCTCGCGCGCCGCGACGAAGACCCGCACGATCGCCGCGCGAAAACGATCTCGCTGACGGCCGAGGGCCGCGCCGTCACCGAGAAGATGGAGGAAGATCTGCGCGTGCTGCGCGCGCAGGTGCTCAAGGGGATCTCGCGCAGCGACCTCGAAGCGACGCTGCGCGTGCTGACCGCATTCAATGGCGCCGACGCGCATGCATCGGCGCCGCGCGCGCCGCACTCCGCCGGTTCCGCGTCATGACCTACCCGAGCCTTCGCGACTGGCTGTTCTCGGGCAAGACGTTCGCCGCATCGATGCTGGCGCTGTATCTCGGCCTGTACTTCCAGCTGCCGCGTCCATACTGGGCGATGGCGAGCGTCTACATCGTGTCGAACCCGTTCGTCGGCGCGACGCGCTCGAAGGCGCTGTATCGCGCGCTCGGCACCGCACTCGGCGCGGCCGCGGCGATCTTCTTCGTGCCGCCGTTCGTCGAGACGCCGCTCCTGTTCAGCGTCATCGTCGCGACGTGGTGCGGCACGCTGCTCTACCTCGCGATCTCCGACCGCACCGCACGCAGCTACGTGTTCATGCTTGCCGGCTACACGATGCCGCTCGTCGCGCTGCCGACCGTGACGAACCCGGCCAGCGTGTTCGACGTCGCGATCGCGCGCACCGAAGAGATCGTGCTCGGGATCGTCTGCGCGAGCGTCGTCGGCAGCACGGTGTTTCCGAACCGGCTCGCGCCGACGCTGATCGAGCGCACCGACGCATGGTTCAGGGATGCCGCGTTCTACGGGCGCGAAACGCTGTCCGGCCGTATCGCCGGCAAGGCATTGAGCGCCTGCCGGCAGCGGCTCGCGACCACGATCACGGGCCTCGAATTCCTGCTGAGCCAGCTCAGCTACGACCATGCGCATCCGCGCGTGCTGTCGCGCGCGCAGGCGCTCGCTGGGCGAATGCAGCTGTTCCTGCCGCTGATGTCGTCGCTTGCCGATCCGCTCATCGCGCTGATGCGCGACCTGCACGTGCGGCCGCCCGCACTCGATGCCTTGCTCGCCGACGCCGCGGCATGGTTCGACGCACCGCTGCCCACGATCAAGCCCGGCACCGACGGCGACATGGCCGACGATCCGGTCGCGGACCGCCTGCGCGCCGGCATCGCCGCGCTGCAGCCGACCGATGAGGCACTCGCGAGCTGGGACGGCGCGCTGCTGTCGAACGCGCTATGGCGGCTGCGCCAGGTGATCGACATCTGGCAGGACTGCCGTTCGCTGCGCGCGCTGATCGCGAACGAATCGGGCGTGTGGCAGCCGCGCTACCGGCACTGGCGGCTCGGCGGCACCGAGCGCTTCTTCGATCGCGGCATGATGCTGTTCTCGACGCTGACCGTCGTCGGCGCAATCGTGTTCGCATGCTGGCTGTGGATCGAATCGGGCTGGCACGACGGTGCCGGCGCCGTCACGCTCGTGGCCGTCGCGTGCAGCTTCTTCGCGGCGCTCGACGAACCGGCGCCGATGGTGTTCCGGTTCTTCCTCGCGACGGCCGCGAGCGTCGTGTTCGCGGGGCTTTACCTCTTCGTCGTGCTGCCGCACGTGCACGATTTCCCGATGCTCGTGCTGATGTTCGCGGGCCCGTTCATCCTGATCGGCACGCTGCTGCCGCGACCGCAGTTCAACATGGTCACGATGCTCGTCGCGGTGAACACGGCGACGTTCGTCAGCATCCAGGGCGCCTACGACGCCGACTTCTTCGTGTTTCTGAACAGCAACCTCGCGGGCGTCGCGGGGCTGCTGTTCGCCTACGTGTGGACACGCGCGACGCGGCCGTTCGGCGCCGAGCTCGCGGTGCGGCGGCTGCTGCGCTCGGGCTGGGAGGACGTCGCACGCTCGGCCTCGACGCAACCGCTCGAGGACCAGCGCAACCATGCGGCGCGCATGCTCGATCGCGTGACGCAACTGCTGCCGCGTCTCGGCGCGTCCGACGATCACCGTCATCCGTCGATCGAGAGCTTCCGCGATCTGCGCATCGCGCTGAACGCGCTCGATCTGCGCCGGCTGCGGCGCAAATTGTCCGGCGATCTGTCCGACGCGATCGATCGCGTGCTCGCCGGCGTAACCGACCACTACGCGCGCTGCGCGGCGGCGAACGCGCGTCAGCCGGTACCGCCCGCGCTGCTCGAATCGATCGACGATGCGCTGCGGCGCGTGGTCGGCCGCAATCTGCCCGGCGCGGCACCCGCGCCCGGCGATGCGCCGCCGGCCGGTCACGCGATCCCGGTCATGCATCGCCGGCTGCGCGACGCGCTGCATGCGCTCGTCGGCCTGCGTCTGTCGCTGTATCCGGCCGCGTCCACGCGCGCGCCGCAAACGCCCGACGGAGCGCAGGCATGATGCCGCTTCCCTACCCGACTTTCCGACCGCGACCATGATCGGCGAAATCGACATTCTCGGCGTGTTCGTGCCCGCTCCGCTCGTGCTGATGCTGATCGCCTACCTGATCAACGTCGCCGTGCGCACCGTGCTCGATCGCATCGGCTTCTACCGCCTCGTCTGGCACCGTTCGATCTTCGATCTCGGCATTTACGTGTTCGTATTCGCCGCCGTCGTGATCGTGTCCCACCATTTCGTGGCTACCTAACGTGAACGTGAAAAAACCCTGGCTCTCGGCAGGACAGGTCCTGCTCACCCTGATCGTCGTCGTCGTCGCCGCGCTCGTGCTATGGCGCGTGATCGACTACTACATGTTCTCGCCATGGACGCGCGACGGGCACGTGCGCGCCGATGTGATCCAGGTCGCGCCCGACGTGTCGGGGCTGATCACGTCCGTCGAAGTCGCCGACAACCAGGCCGTCACGCGTGGACAGGTGTTGTTCGTGATCGACCGCGCGCGCTACGCGCTCGCGGAACGGCTCGCCGAAGCGACGCTCGCCCAGCGCCGCGCGACGCTCGCGCAAGCGAAGCGCGAATATGCGCGCAACCTGCAGCTCGGCAATCTCGTCGCGAGCGAGCAGGTCGAGGAGAGCCGCACGCGCGTCGAGCAAGGCGAAGCGGCCGTGCAGGATGCGCAGGTGTCGCTCGACACCGCGAAGCTGAACCTGCAGCGCACGACCGTCGTGAGCCCCGTCGACGGCTATCTGAACGATCGCGCACCGCGCGTCGGCGAATACGTGCCGGCCGGCCGTGCCGTGCTGTCGGTCGTCGATCGCAACTCATTCCGCGTCGACGGCTATTTCGAGGAAACCAAGCTGCGCGGCATCCATATCGGTCAGCCCGTCGACATCTTCGTGATGGGCGAACCGCACTCGCTGCGCGGTCACGTGCAGAGCATCGTCGCGGCGATCGAGGATCGCGACCGCACGCAAGGGTCGAACCTGCTGCCGAACGTGAATCCCGCCTTCAGCTGGGTGCGGCTCGCGCAGCGCGTGCCGGTGCGCGTCGCGCTCGACGAAGTGCCGGACGATTTCCGCATGATCGCCGGGCGCACCGCGACTGTCGCCGTGCGTGCGCCCGATACGCAGCGCCGCGATCGCGCGCAGCCGGCCGCGCCGGCCGCGCCGGTCGCACCTCCCGCGTCCGGCACGGCCGCCAGCGCGGCGGGAGCGTCGCAATGAAGCGGCCCGGTCTTCGCGTCGCGGCGACGCTCGCGCCGCTCGCGTTCGCGCTCGGCGCATGCAAGTCGGTCGGCCCCGACTACACGCTGCCGCAGCAGGCGTACGTGAACGCACCGCTCGCCAATCACGCGCTCGACGATGCGAACGGGACGCTCGTTTCGCACGACGCGGTGCCCGGCAACTGGTGGCAGCTGTACGACGATCCGGCGCTCAACGACCTCGTGCGCAGCGCGCTGACGTCGAATACCGACCTGCGCGTCGCGGCGGCCAATCTCGCGCGATCGCGTGCGGCGCTCGAGGTCGCGAACCAGCAGGGCGGCTTCTCGGGCCGCACCGAAGCCGCGGTGCAACGCGCGCAGGAATCGGCCGAGCAGTATCTGCTCGAGAACAAGCTGCCGGTCGTCAACGAAGGGTCGGTCGGCATCAACGTGTCGTACGAGATCGATCTGTTCGGCAAGCTGCGGCGCGGCGTCGAAGCGGCGCGCGCAGACAGCGAGGCCGTACAGGCCGCCGCCGATCTCGCGCGCATCACGGTCGTCGCCGACGTCGTGCGCGCTTACGTCGAAGCGTGTTCGGCCGGTGAGGAACTCGAGATCGCGAAGCAGTCGGTCGCGCTGCAGCGGCAGCGTGTCGCGCTCTCGCAGCGGCTGCGTGACGTCGGGCGCGGCAATCAGACCGAGGTGACGCGCGGCGTCACGCAGGTCCGCACGCTCGCCGCCGACATCCCGCGCTTCGAAAGCCGCCGCAAGATCGCGCAGTACCAGCTCGCTGCGCTGCTCGCGCGCGCGCCGGCCGACTTGCCGAAGGCCGTCACCGAATGCGCGCGGCTGCCGAAGCTGCGCCGCCCGATTCCGATCGGCGACGGCGCCGCACTGCTGCGCCGCCGTCCCGACGTGCGCGAGGCCGAACGTCAACTTGCGGCTGCAACGGCGCGCATCGGCGTCGCGACCGCCGCGCTGTATCCGTCGATCAGCATCGGCGCGTCGGCGGGTTCGGTCGGCGTCGCCGCCGATCTCTTCTCGTCGACGACGAATCGCTGGTCGTTCGGCCCGCTGATCAGCTGGACCTTTCCGGTCAACGGACAGCGCGCGCGTGTGCGCGAAGCCGAAGCCGCGACCGGCGGTGCCCTCGCGCATTTCGACGGCGTCGTACTGAATGCGCTGCGCGAAACGCAGTCGAGCGTCGCCGCGTATGCGGCCGACGTACAGCGTGCGGACGAACTGCGTACCGCGTACGAGTCGGCGCGCAGCTCGGCCGACGAAACGCATCGGCTCTATCGCGCCGGACGCGAGTCGTTCATCGCCGATCTCGACGCGACGCGCACGCTGACGAGCGTGCACGCGCAGGTTGCGGCCGCCGAAGGACAGGTCGCGGCCGATCAGGTGAGATTGTTTCTCGCGCTCGGCGGCGGATGGGAAGGTGATGCGATGCCCGCTGCGTCGCAGCAGGAAACGTCGTCGGCTCGGCCGGCGGCGGCGGACGGCGCGGCGAATAACGCGCGATAAGCGTGTCGTGCAGGCGAATGCCGCACGCCGGTCGCATCGGCGGTAAACTCGACCGCACTTTCGTTGTCCATTTGCCGCGCACGATGCGGCCCGTCCCCGGAGACTCGCCATGCGAACCAGTGCCCGCAATCAATTCACCGGTCAGATCAGCGCCGTCAAAACGGGCGCCGTCAACGACGAAATCACGCTGCGCACGCCGGACGGTCTCGAGATCGTCGCGGTCATCACGCACGGCAGCGCCGCGTCGCTCGGCCTGTCGACCGGCACGAAAGCGTTCGCGCTCGTGAAGGCGTCGTCGGTCATCGTGATGGTCGATGTCGATGCCAGCAAGGTCTCGGCACGCAACTGCATCGCGGGCACCGTCGCGTCGGTCGCGAAGGGCGCCGTGAATTCGGAAGTCGCCATCAGGACGGCAGGCGGCACCGAGATCATCGCGATCGTCACGAACGATAGCGTCGAACGCCTCGGACTCACGAGCGGCAGCGCCGCGACGGCGATGTTCAAGGCATCGAGCGTGATCGTCGGCATCGAATGAAGGATTCGAAGCCGGTTGACGCGAGCGCGTGTGCGGCGGGCGCCGAGACGTTGCGGTCGCTGCTGTCGGGCGCGGTCGATCAGCGCAATCCGGACGCGAGACTGTTCGCCGTGCTCGTCGCGGCGCGCGCGCGCCGCAACGAGCTCGCGCTGCTCGGTCTGTCGCACGCGCAATTGACGCGGCTGCTCGCGCGACATTTTCCGGCGTTGTCCGGCGACGTCGCCGCGGAATTGGCAGCGCCTTTTATCGTTCGCTCCTTGCCGCCCGCACATGCCAAGTTCGTCGCGACCTTGCATGCACTGCTGATGCGCGATATCGGCGCTGCAGTGGCCGTCGACGACGCCGACTGCGTCGCTTCGATCGTCGCGCATGGGTGTCTGCGCGGCGATCATCTGTGGCGCGACCTCGGGCTCGACGGCCGCGACGCGGTCGCGGCGATGCTCGATCGCTATTTTCCGGCGGTCGCGGCGCGCAACGTCGGTCAGCTGCGCTGGAAGAAATTCCTGGCGCAGGAAGCCGCTGCATCGCTCGGCTTGCCGCCGGGGCCCGCGCCTGGATGTCCCGGCTGCGAGGACTTTCCTGTTTGCTTTCCTCCGCAGCGATAGTCGGTCGCGACGGTTGCGCGGCTGCGTCGCCTCGGTTCGCTGTGCCGCTACTCGGAGCATCTCGCCATGACGGATATTGCCAGCCCCAATCTGCCCTCGCGCGATTTCGACGCGACGTCGCGCTTCTACGCCAAGTTCGGGTTTGTCGCAACCTGGCGCGATGAAGACTGGATGATTCTGCGGCGACGCGATCTGTTACTCGAGTTCTTTCGGCATCCCGATCTCGATCCGGCTGAAAGCTGGTTCAGCTGCTGTTTTCGCCTCGACGATGTCGACGCGTTCTTCGATGAAGTGATCGCGGCCGGCATACCGGAGACGACGACCGGATGGCCTCGCGCGCATCGGCCGAAGCGGGAGGCGTGGGGGGGTACGGTCGGTGCGCTGGTTGATCTGGATGGAACGTTGATTCGGCTGGTTCAGAACGGCGGGGGAATGTAGGCCGTTGGGCGCTTGTGGGGCAAACGGTGTGCCGTCGCCGTGTACAGTGCGCGGATGCTGTCGGTTATGGTGGTTTCGCCCGGTGCGTCGGTCAGTGAAGATTGCGTCCCACTGATAAGCGTGCGCGTCTTGTTTATCAGGCGTCGCGTCACTCATCGAGAGATGGACGAAGGTATTGCATCATTTCGCGTGAGCCTCGCGTCGAAAGGGACCGTGGACGATGGCGATGTCGGCGCAGGATGTGGTCTCGAACACGGAGCATCGGCAGCGCAACGGGATCGACTCCGTTCCTTCACGTCGACGGGCATGCGTCGTCGCTCGATCAGGATGACGAATTTTCTCAGTTGCACTTCGCGTGAATCGTGTGCGGACTTCGCTCGGGAACGCGAAATGCTACGCGTCGATAAGCTTTGCAAGCGTCCACGCCGCTGCTCGCGCGCTGACGTTTTTGCCACCTCGGTGTTTACCGCGGCGCAACTCAAAACGACGCGACAGGTCAGCTGCATGCCTGCCGCCGACGGACGTCGCCGCGCGATGGCGCGGCGACGTATCCGACTTTACTCGTTACCAGCCGCTTGCTGTTCGACTTGCGGCGCCGATTCGACCGACGGTTGCGTGTCCGCGGCGGCCGGCTGCTGCACGGCGGCGTCCGTCTGCGCGTCGGCCTTCGGCTGCTGCGCGCCCTTCGCCGGCTTCGCAGCACCCTTGCCGGGACGCCGCGACTTCAGGTGTCGCGCGCGCGCCGCATCGTCGCGCGTCACGCGCCCTGCTTCGTTGCCCTGCAGATCGACGCGAACCGCATCTTCAACGAGGCACGACCAGTAACGGTTGCCGCGACACCACGTCGACATCGCGTCGCGCAGCTCCGCTTCGCTCAGACCGAGCGTCTGTGCTTCGCGGGCGAGGTCTTCCCAGATGCCGACCTTCAGCGGCACCTTCGGTGCCGGATTCTTCGGGAACGCGCGCGGGAAACGCCGTTGCAGCTTTCCGATCGCGACGATCACAGGGTCGACCGGCGCCGACGGCTTTGCCGGCGCGGCCTTCGCGCTCGTCGCTGCTTTGGTGCCGGCACCCGATTTGGCCCCGCGAGGCGGACGATCGCCGGACGGCTTCGCGCCGGTGTCCGGACGCGTTGCCGGCCGCTTCGCGTTCCGTTCCTGCTTGGCCTTCGCTGCGAGCTGCGCCCGCAATTCGGCAAGTTGTTCAAAACCCATAAATTCAATCCACCAGGAGTGTAAGGCGTGATTCGCGCGGCCATCGCGCGTATCGACGTCGGACCACGCGCTTCGCCGCATCGACTGCAGCATCTGCCGCCGACGCGGATCGCGACGAAACCGCATCGCGCACGCCACTGTTTCAGGCACCGGCCAAGATGCCGGACAAGGCAGGAGTGGAAGTATACCGGTACGCGCGGATGACGGCTGACTCACTGGTCCGGAACGGCCGGAATGCGCGGACGCGGACTGCGACCGACGGGTCGGTGACCGCGGGAAAGCGGCCGTGCTGGGTAACGAAAATGGACGGGATGTCAGAAGCAATGGGGCACGATGATTTCCGGTGCGCCGGCATGCTGCGCAGCGGGAAGGAACGATTCCCGGATCGCGAGATGAGGTACGGTGCGAAGAGGTGTTCGGAATCGCGTTGCGCAAGATCGCGCGAATCTTGTCACCTATATCCCGCCGCCTCAGCCGTGCGATGAACGGACGGAGCGAAACGCGCGTCGATGCCCCCGGTCTATTTGGTTGCGTATGCATCCTTTTCGTCCCGAGTCGCATCGCTGCCGAAAAGCACGAAAGTGCGTAGTATGTCGTGCAGCGTCCGGCTGTTGTGCGTTCACGTTATCGCGTGCCCAGCCGCATACACATTGCCTATGCAAACCCGGTTGCGCAACGGAGCAGATCCATGGTTTCCCCCGACGACACCGCGCGGCAAGACGTCACGCGCGAGGAAATTCATCATCGGCAGATCGACATGCGCGGTTATCGACGCAGCGACGGCTTGTTCGAAGTGACGGCGTGTCTGACCGACCGAAAGCCTGTCGACTTTACGCCGCCCGGCGACGCGCGGATGATCGCCGCACATGCGCCGATTCACGATCTGGGCGTCACGCTCGTCTTCGATGGCGACATGATCGTTCGCGCGGTTTCCACTTTCATCAAATCGCATCCGTACGCGCAATGTCCCGGCGGCGGCGATTCGCTGCAGGCGCTGGTCGGCCTGCGCATCGGTGCCGGGTGGAACAGCGAGGTTCGCAAGCGCCTGCCATCGTGCGACACCTGCACGCATTTGAAGGAGATCCTTACGCCGCTCGCGACGGCCGCGTATCAGACGATGGTCGGATTTCGCCCGTCGTCGCTGAACGAGTACAACGGCGACGGCAAGCCGGTGAAAATCGACAGTTGCTATGCCTACGGCGCTTCGCGCGATCTCGTGAAGCGTCTGTGGCCAGAACATCATCGACCGGAAGCGGCGAAGACGGGAGATTAGTCGAGCGCGCGTCCGGCCACGGCATCACGAATCAAAAGATGCCGAGCGCCAGTCCTGCCGCGAGCGCGGCGCCGAGTTCCGCGCAGCGCGCCAGATCGTCGGCGTCGATGGTCTTCGGCGCAAGGATGCGCTCCGGTGTCTGCGCATGCGTGCATACGATCAGGCCCGGCGCCACGCTGTTGAGTCGCCAGCCGGTCGCGATCCGGTCGATCTGGCGTAGCGCGTTCTGACCATCGCTGCCCGCGCAGATCATCGCCGCATACGGCCGGCCGTTCACGCGATCGAGGACGGGGTAATAACAGCGATCGAAGAAATCCTTCATGACGCCGGACATCGCCGCAAGATTTTCCGGCGTCGCGAAGAGGTACGCGTCGGCGCTCAATACGTGCTCGGGCGTAGTCGCATCCGCGCGCTGCAGCCGGACGTCGACACCCGATTCGTCGCGTGCAGCCGCGGCCGCCGCCTCGGCCATCTGACGCGTCCCGCCGGTCATCGTGTGATAGACGATCAGTAGCGTTTTCATCGATCGGTCCTCACGCTCCGATGCGTCTGTACTGGTGATATGCATGTCGGTGTCGATAAGCGCGGCAGGCTTCAGCGATTCCGGGCTCATCGCACCACGCGGGAAGTGCGCTCAATCTCACGATTTCACCGTGCGTCCTTGCCGTCGGCGCGCGAGTAGCGCGCGAGAAACATGTCGGCCGCCGATTCGGCGACCTTTCGTCGATCCTGCGAGTCGAGCGGCGGCTGGCCCATCGTCAATTGCGGCCAGAACGCAAACGCCTTCACGATGCCATGCAACTGTTGCGCGGCAAATACGGGGTCGGATACAACCAAACGTCCGGCGGCGGACGCTTCGCGGATCCATACGGTGACATCTTCTTCGCGCTCGCCGAGGCGCGCGACCATGTCGCGTGCGCGGTCCGGCGAATGCATCGCCGCGCCGATCGCGACACGCGCAAGCGCCAGGAACGACTCGTCGTTCAATAACTTTAGTTTGCGATTCAACAGCGCGACGAGTTGCTCGCGCAACGGGACATCGTCGCGATATGCAGGTGTGCCGTCGCCCTGCGTCGCGTTCCACAGTTTCTGCAGGATCGCGACAAACAGCGCGTCCTTGCTCGGAAAATGATTGTAGATCGTGCGCTTCGATACGCCGGCGTGAGCGGCGATTCGATCCATGCTCGTTGCGTCGTAACCGGAAGCGAGAAACTCCTCGATCGCCGCATCGACAATGGCAGCACGTTTGCGGTCGGTGAGGCGCTGTGGAGACGAGGTGATGTTCATTCGAAAAATTTTACACCGCGCAGTTTACTTTCCCGAATAAGAAACTACACTGCTGAGTGTACTTTTTCGGACGAATCCAACATGGCCTCACCTTTTACCTTTGTGCAGCGCGCGCTGGGCCTCACGGCCGGGAAGCGCAGTCGCGCGTATGGTCGCCGTTCAACGCAGCATAACGGCGCGCGCTTCGCCAACGTGAGGCCGCGGCCAGCCGACGGATTCGGGAAGATGCTTCGGATCGCATGGAACATGCTCGTCAATAAACCACAAGGCACGATGCCCGCCGCGGCACTGCCCGTCGATCGGTTGACCGTATCCGAACTCGACGAAGCGCCGGACCGCAGCCTGTACCGCCTTGGGCATTCGACACTGCTCATCAAGTTGCGCGGCGAATGGTGGTTGACCGATCCCCTCTTTTCGGAGCGCGCATCGCCGTTCCGCACGCTCGGTCCGAAGCGGTTCCACCCTACGCCGATCGCGCTCGAGGATTTGCCTCCGCTGCGTGGAGTGATCCTGTCGCACGATCACTACGATCACCTCGATCGTGAAACGGTGCTCGCGCTCGCTTCAACGACCGGCGTATTCGTCACGCCGCTGGGCGTCGGCGACCGCTTGATCGAATGGGGTGTCGATGCAACGAAAGTGCACCAGCTCGATCGGTGGCAAAGCGTCGAGATCGATGGGCTATCGGTGACGGCCACGCCCGCGCAGCATTTCTCCGGCAGGAGTCTGTTCGATGGCGACAGCACGCTTTGGGCGTCATGGGTCATCGTCGACGACGATCTTCGTGTGTTCTTCAGCGGGGACACCGGTTACTTCGATGGCTTCAAGGCAATCGGCGATCGCTTGGGGCCGTTCGATGTGACATTGATCGAGACTGGCGCATACGACGCGCAGTGGCCGTACGTGCATATGCAGCCGGAAGAAACGGTTCAGGCTCATATCGATCTACGCGGACGACAACTCCTACCGATACACAACGGAACATTCGACCTTGCCATGCATCGTTGGCAAGATCCGTTCGAAAGGGTGACGGCGCTCGCCGTGGCGCGAGGTGTTGCGCTGTCGACGCCGCGGATGGGCGAACGTCTCGATCTCGATGCACCGCATCGCGGCGAGCAATGGTGGCGGGCCGTGCCTGAGGAGAAAAGCGCGTCCGGAAGGAAGGCGCGCCGCTGGCGGTTGTGTCCGGCGGAAGCCGAGAGGTAAGTTTACGGGCGATATCGCCTTGCGAATATCGGCGATGCGGTCGTCCCGTGGCCCTCGTCCAAACCGTGCGTTGCGTCGGTTTGCACACGCGTTGTCACGTGACAACCGGCCGGGATCAGCGCGCGGCATGACCGCCGTTTCGGGCATCAGACTCGGCAATGAATCTCGTGCACGGGCGATTCGTATCGATCACGGCCGAACACGTATCAATCAATACGGCTTCGTTCGTGAGAAGCTCGCGGAGTACTGTCATGAGGCGTGAGCCGTCATCCGCCCCCGTTTCCCGCCCCGACGCGGTGTATTTTCCGTGAAACAGCTTGAGCAATCCGGCGTAAACCCTTGTGCCAAAAGGATGCCGGCGGCGCGTCAGTTTTTCGCGATTGTTTCACGGTCGCGCTCAAAGCCTGCGGAGGGCGGTTTTCACGTCACTACGCTCGGGCCACTCGAGCACATTGGCGGAGATCGTCAGCGTCCGACGTGTAATCAAGAGCGTTGCGATGCAAGGCGGGGTTTCCGGCACCCATTATTAGGGACATATCAATGCACGATGCGACGGCTGCTAACCCGGCTGGCTTGCAGTTGAGCCCGATGCCGCCCGGCCCGATTCCAACGGCGGGCTTTCCGCGGCGAACGTAGCGTCCTCTCTTCTTTCGAGCCGCCCGAAGCGATATCCAACGGCCCACGTCGTTGTCACGTGACAACTCGGCTCCCGCCGCCGTGCCTACGCACTTCTACAGTTACGGAGCGTCGTAGGCATCAGGAACCTACTGATACGATCGTCGAGGAGACGAAGCAGCAAAAGGGACGTTCATTCAAGGCGGCAGACCCCGGCAGCCCACTGAGCGTCGCCCGTAGTTGTCACGTAACAACCGCGAACCAGGGGCCGCGACAAGCGCAACGGGCGCCCAATTTATCGAAAAGGCGCCTAACTCAGCGCCGTTCCCCTGCGCTAGCGTCGTGGAGGTACGTCGCTCCGGGCATCCCGTTTGTCACGTAACAACCGCCCGCCCTACGGTCGCGCTTCCATAACACCGCGTTCGCGCGCCGCGCAATTTAAGATACCCGCAGACCCGGCGTGCCCCGGAATCGCCACCCCACCGTTTTTCTGCCCAGAGTGGTTATTCGAGCCACCCAGCCATTCGACCGACTTGTCACGTGACAAGCACATTTCGTAAAAAAATCGGACGTTCTGAAAGCGTTTGTCTGGACAATCAGCGTCTCGCTGAATATATTACGCAAAACTCCGTGGAGAATTTAATGGCCTTCAAAATCGCCGTTAGCAATCAAAAAGGTGGGACGGGGAAGACGACCATCTCCGTCAATATCGCGGCGGCATTCGAAGCCGGCGGGAACAAAGTGGCGCTGATCGACGCCGACCCTCAAGGCACTTCCGTCCGCTGGGTAACGAGCGGCGAGAACACGCTTCCGATGACAGTCCTGTCGCTGGCGCCTGCCGGGCGCGGCATCGGTGCCGAAATAAAAAAACAGGATGCAAACTTCGACGTCATCGTCGTCGACTGTCCCGGCAACCTCGAGGACCCACGCATTGCCTCCGTGCTCGAAGTGGCCGATTTTTGCCTGGTGCCGCTGTCGCCGTCTCCGGCCGACCTGTACAGCACCGTCGCCATGATCCGGATGATCGAGTCGATGCGCGCCGTTCGCAATCCCAATCTCTCTTCCGCATTAATGCTGAATAGCGTCAATGGAAAAACTAAAATGCGTGAAGAAATTTTAAAAATTCTAAGGGCAGAAGAAATAGGGGAACATCTGCTCGACAGCCAGATCGCGCAACGCGAGGTCTATCGCCAAACGTTCGCGCTCGGCACGACGATTCACCATCACAACCGGTATCTGAAGGGGCTGAAAGAGGCTCGTGCCGAGATCGAAAAGCTCGTGACCGAAATGGCCCAATACATCGCATCGACGCGCGCAACGGGAGCCGCTCATGGCTAAGGACACAACCAAAGAGAAAAAGCCGACCGGCAATCTGCATCTCGCGGCGGGCCTGCTGCGCGGGCTCGCGCAAGAAAACGCAGCGCTCGAAACGCGCATACCCGAGCCGTCCTCGGCGGCGAAAACCGGCGTCGACGCCGCGGTGGCTGCCGCACCCGGCGTCACGCCACCCGATGCGCTGGATCTCGGCGCTCCGCAACGCGTCGCGGTCAAGGACTGCATTCCGAACCCGTTCAACCCGCGCGTCTTCTACTCCGAATCGAGCCTGCACGAACTCGCGTTGACGTTGAAGCGAGAAGGGCAGATCGAGCCGATCAAGGTCACGCGGCTGCCGGAGTTTCCGGGCAAGCTCGTCGTGATCGACGGTCAACGCCGCTTGCGCGCCACGAGCATCAACGGCGACGAAACGATCAACGCGACGTTCCGCACCGATCACACGCCGGAGCAGCTCTATACGATCGCGTATCGCGCCAACCACGATCACGAACGCCAGACGATCTTCGACGACGCAGTGGCATGGAAGCGCCTGCTCGACGAGAAGGTCTTCCCCGACCAGAACACGCTCGCGGAAAAGATTGGCAAGGACAAGGCATCGATCAGCAAGACGCTGTCGCTGAACGCGCTGCCGAATACGCTGCTCGAGCGCATGGCGGCGGCGAGCGACGTCGTCGGCCTGCAGGCAGCGTATTTCCTGAAGCTGATCTTCGAGCGCCTGGGCGAGGCGACCGCCGACCGTCTGCTGACGGCCGTCATCGATCGCAAGAAGTCGGTGCGCGACCTCGAGAACTTCCTGCGCGCGCAGAGCGACGACACCAGGAAGGCTGGACGTACGCGCTATAGCGTCCGTCACGATTTCGCGCTCGAGTCACGCGCGATCGGCCAGTTGAAGACCTATCCCGACGGGCGTCTCGACCTGCAACTGAAGGGCGTGGACGCAACCCATCAGGAAGCGCTCGCCGACAAGCTCAAGGCCGTCATCGACGAATACGTCGCCGCACTGGCGGCGGCACAGCAGTAAAACGAAACAACGCAGACCTCGCGTCCGCGCCGCACGCCACGTGCGGCCGATCCGACGCACGTCCACGTGGATCCGCGAGGTCTCGTTCAGTTGGTGGCGAGGCTGCTCTTGAGCAGGAACTCGAGCAGATCGTCCGAGGTCGGCTCGCCCCAGGTGTCGAGCGCGAGCCAGCGGAAGAAGCTCGTTTGTGCGAGCTTGCTTGCCTTCTTCTTCGGCGACAGCGTCAGGTCCTTCGACCCGGCAACGGTCTCGTTGTAGCGTTCGATCAGCTTGGTCTGATCGTCGATCTCGAGCTCGCGGAAATACGCGCCGGCTTCCTCGACCTTCGCGGCCAGATACTTGTCGCGAATCTGCTCCTGCTTGCTTTGCGCGGATTCCTGGACTGCTGCGCCGGTCTCGGCGCCTTGTCCGTCGGACAGCGTGTAGCCATGCGTCAACGCTTTGCGGAAATACGCGGCCACGTTGTCGATCGGCGCGGCGTTCTTTTTCGTAGTCCGATTGAGCGTATAGGCGATCGCCGCCTTGATCCGCTGTACGCCGTATTGCGTAATGAGCCGGCGCGCTTCGGAACGCGGGATGCCGAACTTCGCGACCTCATCGACGAGCGCTTCGTTCTTGACGTCGCCTTCCTCGACCGTATCCGCGCTCGGCTTGCGCGTCACCTTGAACTGCACGGCCTCGACACTGCGGCCCGACTTGTGTTCGATCAGCTCGAGCGTGTGGTCCGATACTTCGTTCACCTCCTGAATGCACGGCACCAGGACCTTGCTCTTGAACAGCTTGTACTCCTTGTACGACTGCGATGCCTTGTCCTGACCGAGAATGAGATCGCGGAACTTCGGCAGCGGGATCTTGGCGGTGATGCCGATCCCTTCGTAGCGCACGGTGTTTTCCCACAGCGCGAGCGAATGCGATCGACGAAACTCGCGCGCGATGCGCATATCGATCAACGCATAGATCTCGGGGTTGAGCAGCTCGCTGCGAATCTGATCGGAGAAGCTGTACTTCAGCACCGATTGCTCGAGCTCCGCGCCCGCGAGCAAGCCCGACGCCTTCCACACGGTCGACCGGTCGGCGGCAAGATAGTCCCAGTTGACGACGGTGCTGATCAGCGAGTTGACCGTATCCTTCACGTACTTCGTGTTGTTGCTGTTCAGCCCGCTCTCGTGCGAAAGCGCGGCAATCGAAATCGAGAAGCTCGTGCGGCCGGGCTCGAACGCTTCCTGTCGAAGCGCGTTCTTGATGAGCGAACTGAACATCTTGCGCTGCTGCAGTCCGATCTTCCCCGACTTGGGCGCGATGTGAATCGCCTGGACCGCCTTGCGCAGCAAGTCGGGAGGCTCGGGTGTCTGAAACAGCGAAACCTGTTTGTCGGAGCCTTTGCTTGCGGGCTTGCGCGGCATCGTGGTGTCCGGATAAGGTGACCGTATTGAGGGCGGACTTTATACCTTTTCGCGGCGGCGAGCAACGCCCCTGTTCCAGCGTCACTTGCACAACGGACGCTAAGCCGTCGACGCAAAAGGGAAATTTTTTATGTGTCGATCGGCGCGTCGCCCCATAGGCATATACCTTTCGGCCAAAATACGTCCCAAAAACGGCTACCTTTGATGCCCGAACACCCGCGCCCGGCATGGCTCTTGCCGAATCGAAGGTAGCCTTCCATGGGAACTCATCCGGCTGAACCGGAACGGAACCGGCATTTCGTGGTGCCGTGCAGCACGGTCGCGATTTTCTCCCATAGCCGGCTACCTTTTCAAAATCCCATAAACGGATACCTTCAAACACATCGACAGGGAGAGGTTTCGCACGATCGGCGCAGCGGCCGCGCGAAAGCGCCCCATAAACGGCTACCTTACCGCGTTCCCATAAAAGGTTACCTTTCTCGTCTGAGGCACCTGTTTATGGGAGACCACGCCGCGCGTACGACCTTGGATACCATCCCGAGCGCCGAACTGATGCCCATAAACGACTACCTTTCGCCGATACCATAAACGGCTACCCAAACAGGAACGCAGTGCCTCCCGACATTCGGCATTTCCCGGCAACGCACCATAAACGGCTACCTGAAGGCGATCCCATAGATGGCTACCCAAGCCATTTCCGGTCTGAAATCCCATAGACGGGTACGCTCTTCCCATATCCACATCCCCGGTTCCCCACAGGCTGGTACCCAATCCCCCAAATCCACAGACCTCACCCCCCACGATCTTCTACCTGTGCTCCCATAAATGGGTACCGATCCCCCTTCAAACCCTTACTGGACAAGGCTGTGAGGCTGCTAAAAGTAGTTAAAGAAGTAAACGTTGCTTTCTAAAGATGTAAACACACGTGTGCTTTTGCAGAAAGACCTACCCCATAAACCGCTACCCAACGATGCCGACGTGGTTCAAGGTGACCGTCACAGTGGTGCTCACCGGAGCTGAGCGACGCAAGAATTCCTTTCCCTGACAAGGACTTACGCGTCCAACGTGACCTCGCATGTGAGTACCTACTCACAAACTGCAAACGTAGAAACCTATGGGAGAAAACCGCCCGCAAAACGGCGATCGGACCGTATAGGTTCCCGTCTATGGGAGCATCCAGGCAGCGCAGTCGTGTCACTCCGCACGCAATCGACGCAGGCGCCGCACTGAAACAGCTGTGGGGCCGACGGCCATTCACGCGGTTGAATCGCTGTCGAGCCGACTTATGGCAAGCAGACTTGTCCTAGCCGAGCCGCGGCGCTGTGGACAACCCGCTCGCCGGCCCCTTGCTGAACCGCTGCGAGTAGCAGTGTCGCGCTTGGCACCTCACAAGATCCTTCAGATCGCCACAACGGTTCCGCTCCCAAACCCGATCGAACCGCAAATCGGCCAACAGCTTCACCCGGACTAGCCCAGCTCGGCCAGATATCTCCCATAAACGTATCCCCAAGCCACCATCGCAACGTCAACCCGGCCGCCGCGTAACGCGGTTATGATGCACAGGCCCCGACCGGTCTCTCCACCGATCGGGGAGCAGGGGTGGTATCTCGATGTGCTGTCTGTCCGTGACCCATTACACAAGAGAGTTCAGCGATGCGAATCCAGACGAAAAAACTGATGCTGGCCGCGACTGCGGCTGCGTTCCTGCTTGGCTCGACGGCGCCCGTGTTTGCGCAGACGGATGCGAGCGCACCGGCCGCGCAGGACGCCAAGGCTGCCAAGCAGGAAGCGCGCAAGGCGGCACGTGCCAAACGCAAAGCCGAACGCAAGGCCGCGCGCACGAAGAATACGGCCGAGCTGAAGAAACTCGAGGACGCTGGCTACAAGCCGGCCGCCAACGATCCGAATTATCCGCAGAACCTCCAGAACGCCGAGAAGAAGGCCGCCGGTTCGGGCCAGTAAGCGCCGACCGGTTCGCAAGCCGCGGATGTCCTCGCGGCTTGCCTGCCGCAGCGATGACTGCGGCGCTCCACGAGTCGCTTTCCATCGGCGACGACACATCCCGCTTCGACCTCCCGCTCTACGCCAGCTTCCCCGGCATGCGCATCCGGCAGGCGCCTCACACGCCGATCAGCGCAGACCGTTCGAATTCTCCGCACATCCCGCCAGCTTCAGCCAGTCCCTGAACGCGCGTACCGCTTCATCGTCGATCCGCGTGGCCGGCACGTAGATGAAATACCGCCACGCCGGCAACGCCGGGCCGCTGAACGGCTGCACGAGCCGGCCTTCGGCAATGTCGTCGGCGACGAGCGCGATCGGCCCCATTGCCACGCCGAGTCCGTCGAGCGCGCCCTGCAGCGTCAGATAGAAATGTTCGAGCGTCAGCGCATGCCGAGGCACGAGATTCGGGCAGCCGGCCGCAGCGAGCCATTCCGGCCACATGCCGGGATACGTGGCGGCATGCAGCAGCGTGAAGTTCGCCAGATCGGCCGGCGTGCGCAGCGGCGTGCGCTCGAGCAGCTTCGGCGCGCACACCGGCAAGCGGACTTCGGACAGGAATTCGTCGGCGACGTAACCGTCGATCGTCTGCGGGCCGCCGCGGATGATCAGATCGGCGCTGTCGCGCAGCTTGTCGATCGGCTCGTTCGACGTCGACAGCCGCACCTCGATCGTCGGATGGGCGACCTGAAACGACGACAGTTTCGGCACCAGCCAGCGTAACGAAAACGTTGCGGGCGCATTGACGCGCAGCACGCGCTGCTGGGCTTGCCCGAACTGCTGCGCAGTCGCGAGCGCGATGCGATCGAACGACGCGCCGACTTCCGCAAGATACGCGCGCCCTGCATCCGTCAGCACGACGCGTCGATTCAGACGTTCGAACAGCGGCTTGCCGAGCCAGGTCTCCAGCTGCTGTACATGCCGGCTGATCGCGCCGTGCGTGACGCACCGTTCGTCGGCGGCGAGCGTGAAGCTGCCCAGTCGCGCGGCGGCTTCGAACGCGCATAGTGAGTTCAGCGGCGGAAGTCGACGTGCCATGCTTTTCGGGTTCGTGTGAGTTTTTCTGACGAGATCGCTCAGATTTAATCGTTTGATCGTCGAGAGACGCTTTGCGACTATGCCACACGAGCGGCCGCATCGGCCGACGCGAGTGTCTGAATTTCTCACATGGAGAATCGAGCGTGGCGAATGTGGTCGTGGTAGGCGCCCAATGGGGCGACGAAGGCAAGGGGCGGATCGTGGATTGGCTGGCGGCACGCGCCGATGTCGTCGCGCGCTATAACGGCGGCCACAACGCCGGTCACACGCTCGTCGTCGGCGGGAAGACGTACAAGCTCGCGCTGCTGCCGAGCGGCATCGTGCGCGGCAAGCGCGGCGTGATCGGCAACGGCGTCGTGCTCGATCCGGAAGCGCTGCTCGCGGAAATCGGGCGAATGGCGGAGCTCGGGCTGCAGGTGACGCCAGACAACCTGTCGATCGCCGAAAACGCGACGCTCGTGCTGCCGATTCACCGCGCGCTCGATGAGGCTCAGGAGCGGCTGCGCCGCGAGCCGATCGGCACGACGCTGCGCGGAATCGGGCCGGCGTACGAGGACAAGGTCGGCCGCCGCGGGCTGCGCGTCGGCGATCTTGCCGAACCTGGCCGCCTCGCCGACAAGCTCGAGGCGCTGGTCGACTATCACAACGCATGGTTCCGTGGCCTCGGCCTCGAGGTCTGCTCGCGCGATGCGATGTTCGACAGGCTGATGGACATCGCGCCGAAGATCCTCCCGTTCGTGCGGCCGGTGTGGGCCGACCTGAACGACGCGACCGACCGCGGCGAGCACATCCTGTTCGAAGGCTCGCAGGCCGTGATGCTCGACATCGACTGGGGCACGTATCCGTTTGTGACGTCGTCGGCAACCGTAGCCTCCGCGGCGGCGGCCGGGACCGGGCTCGGCGCGTCGAAGCTCGGGCACGTGCTCGGCGTCACGAAGGCCTACGCGACGCGCGTGGGCGGCGGCCCGTTCCTGACCGAGCTGACCGACGCAACCGGCGAAGCGCTGCGCACGCGTGGACAGGAATTCGGCGTGAACACCGGGCGCCCGCGGCGTTGCGGCTGGCTCGATGCCGCACAGTTGCGTCAGCCCGTCAGGGTGTCCGGTATCGATTCGCTGGCGCTGACCAAACTCGACGTGCTCGACGGCTTCGACTCGATCGAGCTCTGCGTCGGCTATGAACTGGACGGCGCGCGCGTCGAGCATCTGCCCGCGAGTCTCGAGGCCCAAGCGCGTGCGCGGCCCGTGTACGAGCGGTTCGACGGCTGGCAACGCAGCGTGAAAGGCGTGCGCGAGCGTGCAGCGTTGCCGCATGCAGCGCAGGCGTTCATCGCGCGCGTCGAAGCGGTCGCGGGCGTTCCCGTGTCGATGATCACGACCGGCGCGGAACGGGACGACACGATCGTGTTGCGCGATCCGTTCGACCCGGCGCCGCGCGTCTAAGGGAAACGGCATATGGTCCCGTCCCGGCATGACGTCGGGCGGCGCGATATGCCCGCTCGCACGCCTTGCGGAATGCGTTCTCCCGCCGCGCTGCGGGCACCGCAGGAGACAGCGCACGGCGAACTGGACACGCTATCGACGCTGCTGTACTGTTCCGCACAATTCGCGCCGGACCGGCCGCAGTCGTAGCGGCTCTCGACGACGGAGACACGCGGCGACGCCGCGGCACGGCGCGGTTTCAATCCCGGGGACATGGCGATGGACACGTTACAGATGATGCGCATTTTTGTCCGGGTCGCGAGGAGGGCAGCTTTACGAGCGCCGCCCAGCGGCTGGACATTACGACAGCCTACGCATCGCGCTCGGTCGCGCAGCTGGAAACGCATCTGCGCACGCGTCTGCTGAATCGCAGCACCCGCCGCATTGCGCTGACGGACGCAGGCCAGCGCTACCTCGACCGTTGCCAGCGGATTCTCGCGTATATCGACGAAGCCGAAGCCGAGGCGGCCGACGCGCAGGCAAAGCCGTCGGGGCGATTGCACGTGCACGCGACGACGAGTTTCGGGCAGGCGTACGTCGTGCCTGCGGTCGTTCGCTATCGACAGCGTTATCCGTCGGTCGCGGTGGAACTGACGCTGTCGCAGCACGTGCCCGACATCATCGACGAAGGCTACGACGTGTCGCTGCAGCTGAGCACGGCCGAACTGCCCGACTCCGGCCTCGTTTCGCAGCGGCTCGGCGAAATGCATAGCGTGCTGTGCGCGTCGCCTGCCTATCTGAAAGAGCGCGGCACGCCGCGTACCGTGAGCGATCTGGAAGGGCACGCCTGCCTGCAGATCGTCACGCCGATCTTTCCGCGCGATCGCTGGCATCTCGACGGGCCCAACGGCCGCGAGACGTTCGAACTGCCGTTGCCCGACTTTCAGGTGAACATCGCCGACGCGCTGGGCGCGGGGCTGCGCGCCGGGCTCGGCATCGGCGCATTGCCGATGTCGACGGCCTTGCCGGCATTCGCGAGCGGCGCGCTCGTGCGCGTGTTGCCCGAATACCGGCTGCAGAAGCTGACCGTCTATACGCTCTATGCCTCGCGTCAGTATCTCGATGCGAAGATCAGGACGTTCGTCGATTTTCTGCGCGAGTGCGTGCCGGAAATGCTCGCGGCCGACGAGGCCGCACTCTGTGCGGCGCAGGATGCGCGCGCGAACGCGTGACAGTTGGGCCGCACGTGCGGCCATCATTGATACGGAATCCTTGGCATCGGCTGCGCGCCGCTTGCGGAAGCGGCGCGCGATGCTCGCGAGCTTCGCAGTCCGCCGAGCGGCGCACCACGTCATCCGTTTCGCGATCGGTGCGCATGTTGCCGGCCGCGCCGCTGCATGCGGCCGTGCCGGCAAGAGCGATAGATCGATCGAGCGGCGAGCGTTGCGCTCGCCTCTTTAACGGCCGGTCAGGCCGCCTTTTGCCAGAGCGTGCGGCCGAAGAACGTCAGCGTTCGATCCCACGCGAACTGCGACCACACCGGATCGAACTGCGTGCCCGCGATGCGGCCGGGCCCGACGGCCGTTTCGTTGGCGAATGCGTGATGCGCCAGATACCGGTGGAATTCGATGTCGACCTTGGCGTCGGTCAGCTTCTTTTCGAGCGCGTCGACCTGGTCGATCGTGAAGAACGCGTCCTGCGTGCCCCAATGACCCATCACCGGCACCTTGATCTTCGACGGATCGAGATAGTCGAGCGGAGGGAAGCCGTACCAGGTGACGCCGGCGTCGGCGTCCGCGAATTGCAGCGACAGCAGCGTGAGCGCACCGCCCATGCAGAAGCCCGTCACGGCGACGCGCTCGGCGCGCGTCTTCAGGTACTGGACGGCGCCGGGAATGTCCTGCGACGCGGCATCGCCGAAATCGAGCCCCGTCATCAGATGGTGCGCTTCTTCTTCCTCGACGGTCGATTTGCCGCGATAGAGATCGGGCACGAGCGCGAAGTAACCGCAGCGCGCGAGGCGATCCGCGACACCGCGGATCTGGTCGTTCAAGCCCCACCATTCCTGAATGACGACGACCGCGGGCGCGCCGTCGGTCTTCTCCGGCGTCGCGAGGTAGCCTTGCAGCTCCTGGCCGTCCGGGCGGCGAAACGTGATCATGGAACCGGATGTTTGAGACATGAAACCGCTCCTTTTCGAAAAATGCCATTGATGCGGCATCGGAGTCGGCCGGCGAACGCGAGGACGATCGGGGCTTGCCCGGCGGTTCGAGATTACGCTCGCGTTCGCTGCGGCCGGCGCCGACCACGCGGCCATTCTATGCGCAAATGCGGGGTGCCGGCGTTCATGACGGTAGGCCGAGCGGCGGGGGAGCGGGGCGCATCGTGTCGCTGCGTGTCACGGTACGCGCGTTGGCATGCACGCCTGCATCGATGGGCACGCGCCGACAAAACAACACCCCGCCCCGATGAACGGGAGCGGGGTGCGAGGCACGGCGCGCGCGTACCGCAGTACGCGGGCGGCATTACTGGCCGAAGTAGATCGAATCGCGGCCGTCCTGGCGGGCGGCGGCGACGCGGCCGGCATGAATGCGCGGCGCAGCTTGCGCGCCGTATCCGGTTGCATCGGCGTTCGTCACGCGTTCCTGCGCGGTCTGCAGCGCACGCGGATACTGCGTGTCGGAAACTTCCGGCTTGTAGCCGGCCTGTTCGAGCTGGACGAGTTCGGCGCGCACCTGCTCGCGCGTCAGTTGACCCGACGGGTTCGATTGCGCAAACGCGCCATACGACGCAGACAGTGCGGCGGCTGCGACGGCAGCGTAGATGAACGACTTCATGATGACCTCCGGTTTCGTTGATTTCGCGCTTCGCTCGTTGCGTTCAGCGGTTGATTGCATCGTAGCGATCGCGTAACGGACCGGAAATACGCGTTCGGGCGAATCATTATTGCAGCTGAGTAAACGATTCGCGGATCGCGGGGCACGCGCCATTTGTCTGGAGATTGGCTGATGTGGGCGGCGCACGCGCCGCGACGGTCGAATCGGCGCAATGCAACGGACGCGTGCGCAGCAGCGCGTCCGCGCGCCCGGGCATCGAAAAGTGCTTGTCGAGTGAAACGAGAAAAGGTTGTCAACACAACGTGTTGTGCCGTCATCGGCTGTATGGACGCGAGCCCTGAAGCATCATCGGGTCGACTCCGCCGGCACCAAGCGATGCGAAACAACGCGACGCACCGGATCAAAGACAACGCCGACGAAGACGCGCGCCACGCGGCTGCTATTCGGTCACGATGGCCTGCCGTTTCCGATACTCGGCAGGCGTGATACCGACGTGTTTTGCGAACGAGCGCCGCAGCGTATCGACGTTGGCGAAGCCGCATTTCGCTGCGACCTGCTTCGGCGTATCGCGGCCGTTCTCGAGCAGCTGACGCGCGGCCGCGATGCGCGTCGCTTCGACCCACGCGGCCGGCGTCATGCCGACTTCCGCGCGGAACAGCCGCGCGAAGTGCCGCGGGCTCATGCCCGCGTGCTTCGCCAGGTCGGCGACCGAGTGCGTGAGTTCCGGATGGGCCGCGATCCAGCGCTGCACTTCCTGCAGCACCGAGCGGCCGGCCGGCCGCGCTTCGCCTTTACGGCTGAACTGCAGTTGCCCGCCCGGTCGCTTGAAGAACATCACGAGTTGCGACGCGACGCGTCGGGCGATGTCGCGTCCGAGATCCTCCTCGACGAGCGCCAGCGCGAGATCGAGGCCGGCCGTCACGCCGGCGCCGGTACGCAGCTTGCCGTCGCGCACGTATAGCGCGTCGGCGTCGACGGTGATCGTCGGATGTGCTTCGGCAAGCGCTTCGGCCGCGGCCCAGTGCGTCGTCAGATAGCGGCCCTTCAACAGGCCGGTCTCCGCCAGTACGAACGCACCCGTGCAGATCGAGCCGTATCGCCGGCTTTGCACGGCCGCGGAGCGCAGCCATGCAAGCACGTCGGTGCGTAGCGCGATGCGCCCTGCGCCCGGCGCGCCGGCGACGAGCAGCGTATCGATGCGCTCGGGGACGTTCGGCGCGACCCAGTCGGCCAACAGTTGCGCGCCGGAAGAGCTGCGGATCGGCCCCGATTCGCACGCGATCACGCGCAGCGTGTAGAACGCTTTTCCGCATTCGACGTTCGCCTGCGCGAAGACGTCGAGCGGCGCGGAAACGTCGAGCAACTGAACACCCGGAACGGCAAAAACACCCACGACTTTCGGCATGAACGATGGCATGTCTGACAACGCGACGCGTTGCAGTATAGACGTGCGCGAGCCGCGCCGGGCGGGGCTGAAGCGGCGCTGCGGGCCGACTCGGACACGCTTTGCCGGCCGTGTCAGCCGATCGCGCAAAATGGCAGGATTTGGCGTAACACGTCTATTGGAGACAGCGATCGCGATGCGCAGAATCGACGTATCTTCAATGGAGGTCGATCATGACTGTGAACGTTGCCGGCATCACGATTCCCGATAGCCAACTGGCGCGCGAGATCACCGAACTCGTCCGCGATACCGAGTCCCCGCTGCTGTTCCACCATTCGAGTCGCGTGTACTACTTCGCGGCGCTCGCCGGTCGCCGCCAGGCGCTGAAGTACGATCCGGAGCTGCTCTACTGCGCATGCATGTTTCACGACATGGGGCTGACGCACCGGCACAGCAGTGCGTGCGAGCGCTTTGAGGTGGACGGCGCCAATGCGGCGCGCGATTTTCTGAAGAGCAAGGGCATTGCTCAACAGGACATCGACCTCGTGTGGACGTCGATCGCGCTGCATACGACGCCGGGCATTCCGCAGCACATGCATCCGGTGATCGCGCTGGTGACGGCCGGCGTCGAAATGGATGTGCTCGGCCTCGCGTATTCCGAATTCACGGATATCGAGCGCGAGGCTGTCGTTCATGCGCATCCGCGCACGCCGCACTTCAAGGAGGACATCATTCAGGCGTTCTACGACGGGATCAAACATAAGCCGCACACGACGTTCGGCAACGTGAAGGCGGACGTGTGATTCGGTCGTCGGCGTGGGCGGGCTGATTCGGGGAGTGGCGCGCAGGCGGGCCGGGCGGGTATGGCCGTCGTCCGCCGCAGCGGATTCGGTGGCTGCGGTCTCCGCCGAATGCCGGCGGAGGTCGCGAAGGGCCGAACCTGTTTGCATCGCCCCGTGCGCCGTAACGGGCGCAACGTCCTGCTTTAAAAAATGGGGCGCAGACGGCGCGGCCCGACGCATAACAGGCTCGCTAGTCCTCCACTGGAATGAACACGCGACGGCAGCGCGCGGTAGCTTGAACGCTGATCCATGCCAGACCTTCGCCGCTTCGACCTTAATAAGTTGTTACGTGACAACCCGATCCGCTGCAACGTAACTTTATATACTGAAAAACACCCACGGCCCTCCAAGGCGAATCTCCGATTCGCACTCCCACTGCGCCTCCAGCCGATCCGCCCTCCCAAAAACTGCATCTCCACCCTCAACCTGCCAACCTCCGGCAAAACGCCTATAATGAACGGGCAAATTGCCGGAGACTCAGCTCATGAGCACCATCGCTTTTCACCCCTCGGGCGTCGCCCATCCACGCCAGGCCGAATTCACGATTCTCGAGCAACTGCTCGCGATTCCCGTGCGCTCGGGCGCGGATCTCGCCGAACTGGCGAGCGCGCGCGTCGATGTCTCGGTGATCGACCGTCTGTCCGAGCGCGGCCTGAAGTCGGACGAACTGGCGTTCATCATTCCGCGGCGCACGCTGAGCCATCGCCGGCAGGCGCACGAGCGCCTGTCGCCGGAGGAATCCGACAAGGCGATCCGGCTCGCGCGGATTGTCGCGCAGGCGACGGCCACCTTCGGCGATCAGGACAAGGCGATGGCATGGCTGCGCCGCGGCCTGCAACGCTTCGGCGGGCGCACATCGCTCGACATGGCGAGCACCGAACACGGCGCGCGGCTGGTCGAAGAGGCGCTGACGCAAATCGACGAAGGGTATTTCGCTTGACGACGCTGTGGCGAATCAGCAATTACGCCGACCTGAGAGGGATCGGCGGATTGCGTGCCGGCGGGCGCTGGCACTTCGCCGGGCAACCGGTCGTCTATCTCGCCGAACATCCGGCGCTCGCCTTGCTCGAGACGCTCGTTCATTTCGAAATCGCGACAGTCGCGCAGTTGCCGAGCGGATACCAGCTGCTTCGCGTCGAGGCGGCCGAATCGGTCGACATCGCCGAAATCGTGGAGGCCGATGCGCCGGCCGACTGGCAGACGAACGTCGACTGGACGCGCAGCGCCGGCACCGAATGGCTGCATACGCGGCCCACCGCGTTGTTGCGCGTACCGAGCGTCGTCGTCCCGCATGCGCACAATTTTCTGTTGAACCCTTTGCATCCCGCGGCCGCCGACGTGCGGATCGTCGAAATCATGCAATCGCCGTACGACAGCCGCATTCTGCGGCTGATTCAATCGAAGCCCGAATGACACATACCGATCGCGCTCTTTGCGCGATGGCGCTCAGCGCTCGTGCGCCGCGCGGTCGGCGGCCGCATTCGGCGGCAGTGTTTGGCGGATGCGCGTGACGGTTCGCGTGCTGACGAGGCCGAGCATCGCGCTGACGTCGGCATGCGTGTGACCGGCCAGCAACTGACGGCGCGCAAAGGTATTGCGCAGCACACGCGGACTCATGTCCGACGCCTCGAAGCCGATCGCGGCGAGCGCGTCGCGCACGACGAGTAGCAGAAACATGTCGTTCATCGGCCCGCCGTCGCGCGGCGCGGGAAAGAGTCGCGCTAACGCATCCGAATCGGACGCGCAAGCCGCCAGCCACGCCGCGAGCGGCGCGACGGCAAACGCAGCGAGTTCGATCCGGCGTGCCGGCCGGGCGCGCTCGCGCGGCACGGTCAGCATCGGTCGGCGTTCGTCGAGCGTGAGTGCGTCGCGTGTCGTTGCGCGGATTTCCGCCGACGTGATGCCCGTTGCGAGCAGCAGCGCGACGATCGCGCGGTTCCTGCATGCGGCGGGCGTATCGTCGGCGCGCGGTTGCACGTGACGTTGCAGCGCGGCGTCGGCGTCGGGAGGCAGATAGCACGGCTCCGGCTCGGTGTCGGGCCACGCGAGCGCGTGCGCCGCACGCGCAGCCGGATGCACGCGGCGCACGCCGGCTTCGACGAGATGCCGGGACAGCCGGTCGATCAGCTTCGCATAGCGCACGCGCGTGGACGTGCCGGGCGCGCAACTGCGCTCGAGTTCCGTGAGAAACGTCGCGACGTGGTCAGGCCCGAACGTCGCGAGCGATGCGCGCTGCGCATGCAGATGGCGCAGAAATCGTTCGAACATCGCGACGTGCTGCACGATCGAGCGCGGCGCGAACGGTTGCCGCCGCGCGCCCGTCGCGCTCGTTTGCTGCCACGCCCGAAATGCCCCGACGGGGTCGTCGATCCAGCGACTCGTATCCATGACGCCGTTATAGCCGCAATGCAGCGAAGTCTGCAAATCGGGCGAACGCACAGTGCGCGAGCTTACCCACGCGCGGCTTGCGCTCATCCACGAGTTGCGGAAAAAAAATCATCCGTGCGACGATCGAACCCATTGCCCGCATGCCGAGGGGGTCGCGGGCGACGAGACGTACTTCACCACGATGCACGACAACGTCGACCGACAATGAATAGAACAGCGATCTTCCCGTATGCGTCCGCGCTGCTTGCAGCCGTCCTGATGACGGCGTGCGGCGGCGACGTCGAAAACGAAGCGGCCCGCTCGTCCACGACGGCCGACACCAGTTGTCTCGCGCTCGACAACAGCGGCGCGACCGTCGTGGTGGGCTCGAACCAGCCGGGAGACCCGTCGTTGCCGGAAGCGTCGTCCGGCTATCGCACCGGCATGAAGCCCGTCTATGCGAAGCGCTATCTGGTCGCGACCTCGAACGCTTACGCGAGCGCGGCGGGATGCGCGGTGCTGAAAAAAGGCGGTACGGCAGCCGATGCGGCCGTTGCCGTGCAAGCCGTCCTCGGGCTGACGGTGCCCGAGGCGACCGGGCTCGGCTCGGGCGGCGTGCTGCTGTACTACGATGCGCGCAACAAGACGCTGCAGGCGTACGACGGCCGCGAAACCGCACCTGCGGCCGCGACGGAAAACTATCTGCGCTATGTCGACGATCAGAGCGACCGATCGCCGCCGCAGCCGAATGCCCGCGCGAGCGGCCGCTCGATCGGCACGATCGGCGTGCCGCGGCTGATCGAGGCGTTGCAGCAGGATCACGGCAGGCTTGCGTGGAAAGACCTGTTCGGCGACGCGATCGCGCTCGCGACGAACGGCTTTCCGGTCGGCGGCCGGCTGGCCGACGCGATCGCGGCGAATGCCGCGAACCTGAAGCGCGATCCCGACGCCGCTGCGTATTTCCTGAACGCCGACGGCTCGCCGAAGACGCTCGGCACCGTGCTGAAAAACCCCGCATACGCCGATACGCTGACGGCGCTCGCGCAGTCGGGCGCGAAGGCGCTGTACACCGGGCCGATTGCACAGGACATCGTCGCGAAGATCGCGACGGCGAAGGGCGCGGACGGTTCGACCATCACGCCGGGCAAGACGACGCTCGCCGATCTCGCGGCCTACGAAGCGAAACGTCGCGAACCGGTATGCACGACCTATCGCAGCTACTGGGTGTGCGGGATGCCGCCGCCTTCGTCGGGCGGCATCGCGGTCGCATCGGCGCTCGGCATTCTCGAGAACTTCGATCTGAAGTCGCTGAAGCCGACCGCGATCGATCTCGAAGGCGGCAAGCCGACCGTCGCCGGCGTGCATCTCGTGTCGGAAGCCGAGCGGCTCGCGTATGCCGATCGCGACAAGTACGTCGCGGACACCGATTTCGTACCGCTGCCGGGCGGCACGTGGGACACGTTGCTGAACAAGCCGTATCTGAAGTCGCGCGCGGCGCTGATCGATCCGGGCAAGAGCATGGGCACCGCGCAGCCCGGCGATCTCGGCGCCGTGCCGCTCGGCGTCGATACGACGCTGGTCGAACACGGCACGAACCAGTTCACGATCGTCGACGGCGACGGCAACGTGCTGAGCGCGACGACGACGGTCGAATCGAGCATGGGCTCGTTCCATATGACGCACGGTTTTCTGCTGAACAACCAGCTGACCGATTTCTCGGCGAACCCGCTCGACAGCGCCGGCAATCCGGTGGCGAACCGGCTGCAGCCCGGCAAGCGGCCGCGCAGCTCGATGGCGCCGGCGATCGTGTTCGCCAAGGCGGCCGACGGATCGCGCGGCGATTTCGTGATGGCGACCGGCTCGCCGGGCGGCGGTACGATTCCGCAGTACGTGGTGAAGACGCTCGTCGGCGCGCTGGACTGGGGCCTCGACGCGCAGCAGTCGGCCGGCCTCGTCGATTTCGGCGCGAGCAATAGCCCGACGACGACGATCGGCGGCGAACATCCGAACGTCAACACGTCGAACAGCGGCGCGAACGATCCGCTGATTGCCGGCCTGCTTGCGCTCGGTCACAAGGTATCGACGTCCGCGCAGGCGAGCGGCGTCAATACGGTGATGCGCGTGACGCTCGGTCAGACGCCTGCGCTGCAGGGCGGGACCGACCCGCGTCGCGAGGGTGTCGTGCTCGGCGACACGATCCGACCGTAAGCACGAAGCCGGCGCGAACGAAGCCACCGCCCCGCCATGCCGATCGCGATCGGCGGCGGGGCGTTTCGTTGCTGCGATAGCGCGCGTGTCGAGCGCCGCCAAACATCGCCCGCACTACATGTCGAAGCCCACGATGCCGGCCTGCTGAAGTGCCGGACGACTCGAGTCGATCGCGCCGCAATCCGGCAATTGTCAAACTGTGTGAGTCAATCGTCAGCATTTGCAACGGAAGTAACAGTCCCCGCAAAACAGCGGTTTTGCACGCGACGCCGGCTACATTACGCCCACTTGCCGCATGTCGCGGCGAGGCATGCGACAAGCCGCACGAACGCGGCCCGCAGCAACAACATCTTTGGGGAGAATGACCATGAACAAGATTCGCACGATCCTGCTGGGTGCCGCGCTGTCGGCTGTCGCGACCTCGGCTGCTTTCGCACAGACGGCACAGACCGGCGCAGACGGCTCGGTCGGCGTCGGCGCACAGGTGCAGACGCCGCTGCTGAGCGGCGGCGTGGGCGCGCAGGGAGGCGCCGGCGCGAATGCGGCCGGTTCGGGCAACGTGATCGGCGGCGCGCTGAGCGGCGTCGGCAAGACGGTCGACGGCGTCGGTTCGGCAGCCGGTAACGCGGTCGGCGGCGCGACGCACGCAGTCGGCACGGCCGCAGGTTCGGCGAAGGATGCTGCCGCGTCGGCCGTCCATTCGACGAAGGGGCACGTGAAGCATGCCGCGGCGTCGGCGAAGACCCACGCGCAAGGCGCGATGACGACCGCAGGCGACGTCGCGGGCGGCGTGAAGGCGAAGGCCGGCGAAGCGCTGGCCGGTACGACGAACGCTGCGCAAGGCGGCGCGTCGGTCGGCCTGAAGGGTTCGGTGTCGGCGCAAGGCGCGGCGCAGTAACCGATCCAGGTCCGTAACGGCCCGGCCCGCTTCGATGCGGGCCGGGCCGTTTTTTTTCGCGCGCGCGATGCGACGTCCTTCCCCGGCCTCGCATCTCCGATACGGACGAACGGCATGCGAATGGCGCCGCACCCGTTCGGGATGGCATCATGCTTTGCCGCTGCGGTTCGATCGCGGCGGTCGCTTTCAGGTACCATCGCCAGCCGTCGGCAACCGGCAGCATGATGCAGCGCGACGTCGATCGCACGCGATACGACGGCAACCGCCACGCGCGCCATCCAACAGGGGAATTTCGTGAAGTTCATCCACGCGGCAGACATTCATCTCGACAGCCCGCTGCACGGCCTGAGCGCGTATCCGGACGCGCCGGCCGCGCAATTGCGCAGTGCGTCGCGCGATGCGCTGCGGCAACTGGTGGATCGCGCGATCGACGAGGAAGTCGCGTTTCTCGTGATCGCCGGCGACCTGTACGACGGAGACTGGAAGGATCACAACACGGGCATTTTCTTCGGCCAGCAGATGGGACGTCTGCGCAAGGCCGGCATCCGCGCGTTCGTGCTGTGGGGCAACCACGACGCCGAAAGCGAAATGACGAAGAAGCTGACGCTGCCCGACAACGTCACCGTATTCCATCATCGCAAGCCGGAAACGCATCGGCTGCCCGAGTTCGAAGTGGCGTTGCACGGACAGAGCTTCAAGGACAAGGCGGTCGTCGACAATCTCGCCACCGGCTATCCCGATCCGGTGCCCGGCTACTACAACATCGGCGTGCTGCATACGGCGCTCGAAGGCTATGCGGCGCACGCGAACTACGCGCCGTGCACGCTCGCGGAGTTGCATGCGAAGGGCTACGACTACTGGGCGCTCGGCCACGTGCACGAGTTTCAGCAATGGACGGGACCGTCGACGATCGTGTTTCCGGGCAACCTGCAGGGACGGCATATTCGCGAGACCGGGCGGCGCGGTGCGGTGCTCGTGACGGTCGAGCAGGGACGCACGCAGGTCGAGCGTCTGTACCTCGACGTGTTGCGCTGGGAATCGCTAGCGGTCGACGCGTCGGACTGCGTGAGCGTCGCCGATCTGTCGCGCAAGATCGGCCAGTCGCTGGAGACGCTGCTGAGCGTCGATGCGCATGTGCCGCGCGCGGTGCGCGTGACGGTGACGGGACGCACGCCCGCGCACGGGCTGTTCTTCGGCCGCGCGACGCAGCTGCGCGCGGAGGTGCTGAATCAGATCGGCATCATCGGCAATGAGCGGCTGTGGCTCGAGAAGGTGCGGCTCGCGACTTCGGCGCCCGAGCATCCGTACGGCGCCGGCGAACCGCTCGAAGCGCTCGACGATCTGAAGCAGATTCTCGCCGACGCCGCGCACGATCCCGATTTCCTCGCGCTGCTCGAACGCGATCTGAAGCCGTTCCTCGGCAAGGTGCGCAGTGACGTGAAGGAGGACGTGCCGCTGCTCGCGCTCGCGCGCGAAGGCGATCTGACGGCACTCGTTCGGCAGGTCGGTCCCGCGCTGCTCGCGCGGCTGGCGAGAGGAGAATAAGCGATGCGCATCGGTCAACTCGATCTGATCCGGTACGGCAAGTTCACCGACGAGACATTGCGTTTTCCGGCGGCGACGCAGGACTTCCATGTGATCGTCGGGCCGAACGAAGCCGGCAAGTCGACGATTCGGACGGCGGTGACGGAACTGCTGTTCGGGATGAAGCTGCAGACGCCGCTCGACTTTCTGCATGGCACGCCCGATCTGCGGATCGGCGGCGTGCTCGAAAGCGGCGGCGCGACGCTCGCGTTTCATCGCGCGCGCGGCCGCAGCTCGCTGCGCACGCCCGACGACGACAAGCTGCCCGACGACTATCTCGCGGCCGTGCTCGACGGCGCGACGCGCGAATTCTTCGAGCAGATGTTCGGTCTCGATCACGGTCGGCTCCTCGATGGCGGACGCAGCATTCTCGATGCATCGGACAAGCTCGGCCAAGTGCTGTTCGAATCGGCGGCCGGCGTCGGCCGGCTCGGCTCCGTGCGCGACGAACTCGACGCGCGGGCCGCGGACCTGTGGGCGCCGCGGCGCAGCGGCAGCGCATTTGCGGTTGCCGAAACGGCGTTCAACGAAGCGGTGGCCGAACTGAAGGCAGTGCAGGTGCGCACGCGCGACTGGGTCGACCGGAAGGAGGCGCGCGAAGCGGTCGAGCACGAGATCGCGCTCGCGCGCACCGAGCTGCGCCGGCTCGAATCGCTGCGCTCGAAATACGAGCGCGTCCGACGGCTTGCGCCGTATCTGAAGGAGCTGGCGCTCAACGAGGCCGCGTTGGCGGAGCTCGGCGACGTGGTCGACCTGCCGCCGTCCGCGGGGGCGGAACTGCTGAAGGCGCAGGGCGATCTCGCCGCGGAGCAAAAGGTGCTCGAGGCGCGCCGCGCGGATCTGCTCGCGAAACGGCAGGCGCGCGATGCGATCGACGGGGATACGGATGCGCTCGCACGCGCGGCCGACATCGAAACGCTCGAACGGCTGCGCGCCACGTGCGCGCACCATGCACAGGATCTGCTGCTGCTCGGCGCGGAGGTCGAGCGGCATTTGTCGGCTGCGTTCGACGCGGCTGCGCAACTGGGCTGGCCGAGCGACGAATCGGCATTGCGCGCGGCGTTGCCGTCGGCGCTCGCGTTGAAGACGGTCGAAAGCCTGCTGCGCGAACACGGCGCGCTTCATCAGGCGCTCGTCGGCGCACGCGATTCGCTCGACGAGCGGATGCGCGAGGCCGATCAGGTGCGCGAACAACTGGCGAGCGTGTCGACCGTCGACGTACCGGAAGCGCTTCGTGCCGCGCTCGTCGATGCGCGCGGCCTGCGCAACATCGGGCAGCGCGAGCATGCGCTCGAAGGCGAAATCGCGAGCGCCGAGCGCGTGCTGGCCGGCGCGCTCGATGCGCTGGGCCCGTGGCGCCAGCCCGTCGACGCGTTGCGTGCGCTCGACGTGCCGTCCGCAGCACGGGTCGGTGCGCTGCTCAAGGCGGAAAGCGAACGCATGAGCGCGGTCGCAGCGGCGCGCGATGCGCGCGACGCTGCACAGGAAGAGCTCGAACGGCTGGCATTGCAGGAACGGCATTTCGCCGAGAACCACCCCGTCGTCACGACGGCGGAAGTGCTTGCCGCTCGTGCACGGCGCGACCGCGCATGGAGCGACGTGCGCAGCGGTGCGGTCGATCTCGCGGCGGGCGCACCGGCCGTCGACAACGCGATTCGCGTCGCCGACCAGCTCGTCGATGCGCAGCTCGGTGCAACGCAAGCGGCCGCGACGCTGCAATCGCTGCGTCAGCAAGTCGAGACCGCACGTGCGGGCGTCGCACGCCGGCAAGCTGTGCTCGACGACCGCGAACGCGACCTCGCCGCGCATCGCGACGCGTGGGCGGCATGCGCGGCTGCGGCCGGCGTGCCCGGCATGCCGCTCGATGCAATGACGGACTGGCTGGCACGACGCGATGCGGTGTTCGCCGCGCAGTCGGATGTCGAGCGGCTGCGCAACGAACGCGACACGCTGCGCGACACGCGCACGCGCGCAGAGTCGGCACTGCGTGCGGCGCTGCGCGTCGTCTCGCGTGGCGATGACGCGCAAGGGCTGGACACGCTCGTCGCGACGGCCGAGACGTTCGTGCAGTCCGCGGAGAAGGCGAGTGCGCGCAAGGAGAGCCTCGACGAACGCGCACGGGAGGCCGAGCGCGGCTGCGCGACGGCGCGATCGCGCGTCGATCAGGCGCAGTCCGCGTACGACGCATGGCAGCAGCAGTGGCGCGACGCGCTCGCCGATGCAAGGCTTGCCGCCAGCGCGACGTCGCTCGCGGCAGCGGAGGGCGCACTGGCACTCGCGAATACGGTGACGGCCGAGCTTGCTGCGGCGGACGCGCCGCGCAACCGGATCGCGACGATACGCGCGGAGCTGGCCGCACTCGAGGCAGGCGCGCGACGGCTCGCCGAAGCGCTGGCGCCGGAATGGCTGACGATCGGCGACTGGCTCGAAGTCGCGCGCCGGCTGAGCGCGCGCCTGTCTGCCGCGATGGAAACCGCTCGCGCGATCGAGCGTGCGGACGAAGCGATCCGGCAGGCCGACGACAAGGTCGCCGACGCTGCCGCGGCAGTGGCCGGCGCCGAAGCGCGTGTCTACCCGCTGCTTCAGCTGGCGGGCGTCGCGACGATCGACGAAGCGCTGCGGCTTGCCGAACGTTCGGACCGTCGTCGCGCGCTTCGGCAAGCGGTCGATGCCGCACAACAGCAGCTGACGCGCGACGGAGACGGGCTGTCGCGCGCGGCGCTCGAAGCGGAAGTCGCGGAATACGATATTGCGGACGTACCGGCGCACCTCGAAGCCGTGAAGCAATCGATCGAGGACGTCGGCAAGCGGCTCAATGCGCTCGCGCAGCAGCAGGTCGTCGCCGAGCAGGCATTCGGCGCGATCGACGGACAGGCCAATGCGGCGCTCGCGGAGGCGAAGCGTCAGGAAGCGCTGGCCGCGATGGGCGATGCGGCCGAGCAGTATCTGGAAGCCGCGACGGCGAGCCGCTTGCTGAAGTGGGCGACCGACCGCTATCGCGATCAGAAGCAGGGGCCGATGCTGCGGCGCGCCGGCGAGATTTTTGCGGGGCTGACGCTCGGCGAGTTCGCGCGGCTGACCGTCGATACCGAGCGGACGCCGCCTGCGCTGTATGCGCGGCGCACGAGCGGCACGTCGGTCGAGGTGGCCGGCCTCAGCGAAGGCACGCGCGACCAGTTGTTTCTCGCGCTGCGGATCGCCGCGCTGGAGTTGCAGCTTGGCAGCCGGACCGCGCTGCCGTTCGTCGCCGACGATCTGTTCATCAATTTCGACGATACGCGTGCGAAGGCCGGGTTCGAGGCGCTGCGCGATCTGTCGACGCGCACGCAGGTGCTGTTCCTCACGCACCACGATCATCTGCTGCCGCTCATCGCGGACGTGTTCGGTGCCCAGGTCAACGTGATCGAGCTGCAGCGGCAATCGGCGGCTGCATGAGAGGCCAGGCCGGTATGGCGGCGCACGTGTCCGCTAGCCGCATGCGCGTACGATGACGGATTCGATGCGCGGCCGGTCGACGCGGCCGCGCGTGCGTCCATACGACGGGAGGTGTCATGAACAAGCTGATCGCGGCGATCGCGTTCGCGGCGGACCGGCATCGGAACCAGCGTCGCAAGGACGAAGAGGCGTCGCCGTACATCAATCATCCGATCGCGCTCGCCGACGTGCTGGCGAACGAAGTCGGCATCGAGGATGAACGCGTGATCGCCGCCGCCGTGCTGCACGATACGATCGAGGACACCGAGACGACCGAGCAGGAACTGCTGCGTCTGTTCGGCAAGGACGTCGCGGACATCGTGGTCGAAGTCACCGACGACAAGTCGCTGCCGAAGGAAACGCGCAAGCGGCTGCAGGTCGAACACGCGGCGCACATCAGCCGCCGCGCGAAACTCGTGAAGCTCGCCGACAAGATCTGCAATCTGCGCGACCTTGCGCGGCATCCTCCGGCCGACTGGCCGCTCGAGCGCAAGCAGGCGTATTTCGACTGGGCGAAGTCGGTCGTCGACCGGATGCGCGGCGTGCATCCGGGGCTCGAAGCGATCTTCGATGCCGCGTACGCCGCGCGGCCGAGCGAGTGAGGCGTCGCGATGCGTGACGATCGTTCGACCGGCCGTGCGCGGGGCGGGCGCGATGAGGCGTCGTCGACGCGCGCGGTTGCCGGCGTCGACGTCGGCGGCGACAAGAAGCAGTGCGATCTCGTGATCCTGCGCGGTTCGACGGTCGTCTGCCATGAGGCGCGGATCTCGCCCGAAGCGCTGCTGCCGCTATGCCTCGAACATGACGTCGTTGCCGTGGGTGTCGACGCGCCGAGCCAGTGGTGGGCCGGTAACGGACGTCGGCCGGTCGAGCAGGCGCTCGCGCGCGAGCGCATTTCGTGCTTTCCGACGCCGACGCGCGAGCAGGCGATCTCGAGTGCGTCGGGCTTCTTCGACTGGATGTTCGTGGGAGAGCGCGTGTATCGCGCGCTCGCGAGCGCGTATCCGCTATTGGTCGACGCGCACTATGGCGGTGGCCGTGTGAGTTTCGAGACCTATCCGTATGCGATCACGTGTGCGTTGCTCGGCAAGGCCACGGCGTCGGCGAAGCAGAAGCGGATTCAGCGTCGACAGTTGCTGGAACGGCTCGGGATCGACGTCGCGACGCTGCGGACCGTCGATGCGCGCGATGCGGCGTTATGCGCGGTGACGGCGCGATTCGTGATCGAAGGAAGCGCGCACGCGTATGGCGATGCGCAAGGCGGGCATATCCGTGTGCCGCTCGTGGCGGGGCCTATCGTCCTCGATCCGTCGTAGTGTCGGCTGCGTCGTTGTTTTGCGTTCCCGCGCTCGTGAGCGACCGACTGCGCCATTCTGTTCGAGCAAGCGGCCGGCCGTTGCGGCCGACGCAGCGCGTGTCGAACGTCGGAACGTCGGCGTGCGTGAAGTCCGCACATTGCCGCTCCCGATCTGCGATGCGATGAGTCGTCAGTCCTCGAGGATGGACGACGGCACGCTCGCCAGATCGCAGGCGCGCGCCTGCTCGAAGTAATTGTCCGCATCGTCGATCATCACGATGGCGACGTCGATGAGTTCGTCGAGTCGCTGCAGCAGTGCTTCGCGCCACTCGGCGTCCTCGTCGCGTTCGGGCGTTTTGTCGAGCTGCTCGATGATCGAGTCGGCGGTCTGCACGAACGGAATCGCCTGCTGATAATTTTCGATCGATACCATCGCTGCATTGCGCGCGCCGACGAGTCGTTCGCGATGCTCGTCCGCCAGTTCCGTTTCGCCGCTGATCCGCGGCAATACATCGGAGATGCGTTGCAGCAACGGCGGGACCTGTTCTTCCAGGGTGGCGGCGCGTTCGCGCAGCGCGGCGAATTCGGCGCGGAGATCGGCCTCGCCCGATTGTGTGAAGCTGTCCATCATCATCGTGAGTAGGTATGCGATCGCGGCATGATACTCGACCGCGCGCGGCAGCCTGTTCGACACGCGTTAGGGGCAACCGGTAGACACGTTCCCGACGTGAGCGTCGCCTATATATCCCGAGGTGAGCGCCGCGTATATATAGAAGAAGCTGGAAGACGCTGTGGCCCGTCGCGTCTTTTAAAAATATTTTCACAAACCGCTTGCGCGTTGGGCGCGGGCTGCATAGAATCACGCCTCTTTCGCGCTAACGGAAACGCAGCGCGAGAGGGGAAGCGAAGTCGGACGTGTGCTGCAGCATAGAGCGCCCGCCCGGCGAAGGAAGAAGAACCCCGCAGTCGCAACGATGTAGTGAAAAAAGTTGTTGACGAGCTGCGAAACAGTGTTCATAATCTCGCTTCTCTGCTGCTGACAACGCAGCGCTGCTGAGCAAGACGATCTGCTCGCAGACATGTTCTTTAAAAACTAACAGCCGATAAGTGTGGGCGCTTGATGTGAGCGAGACCTGATCTTCGGATCGGGATAGCAAAAGTATCAAGAGTCTCACACTAAAGTAAGTCAGGTTTATGAAGCAATTCATATGACCTGTCAGCTTTGAGTGAGCGACCGGTTCTACGGAACCGAAAACAGTAACAGGTTTGAACTGAAGAGTTTGATCCTGGCTCAGATTGAACGCTGGCGGCATGCCTTACACATGCAAGTCGAACGGCAGCACGGGTGCTTGCACCTGGTGGCGAGTGGCGAACGGGTGAGTAATACATCGGAACATGTCCTGTAGTGGGGGATAGCCCGGCGAAAGCCGGATTAATACCGCATACGATCTGAGGATGAAAGCGGGGGACCTTCGGGCCTCGCGCTATAGGGTTGGCCGATGGCTGATTAGCTAGTTGGTGGGGTAAAG